>NZ_JBFRXN010000001.1 GCF_040947875.1 Pseudomonas sp. MYb118
ATATACGCTTGCCCCCTCATTTTCGGGCATTGAGTTGACTAGGGAAGTTGCTATTGCATGTGGCGTGAAACCAAAATTCTGCTGATCGATGACGATAGCGTCCGCCGCCGCGACCTGGCGGTGATCTTGAATTTTCTTGGCGAAGAAAATTTACCCTGCGGTAGCCATGACTGGCAGCAGGCTGTCGGCTCTTTGTCATCAAGTCGTGAAGTGATCTGTGTCCTCATCGGGACGGTCAATGCTCCTGGCGCGCTTGGGGGCTTGCTAAAGCACACTCGCAACCTGGGATGAGTTCCTTCCGGTTTTGTTAATGGGCGATAATTCTTCCATTGACCTGCCCGAAGACCAGCGCCGCCGTGTGCTTTCGTCCCTCGAGATGCCGCCCAGCTACAGCAAGCTGCTCGATTCGCTGCACCGTGCCCAGGTCTATCGCGAGATGTACGACCAGGCCCGCGAGCGCGGTCGTCACCGTGAACCCAACCTGTTCCGCAGCCTTGTCGGCACCAGCCGGGCGATTCAGCACGTGCGCCAGATGATGCAGCAAGTCGCCGACACCGATGCCAGCGTACTGATCCTCGGCGAGTCCGGGACCGGCAAGGAAGTGGTCGCACGTAATCTGCATTACCACTCCAAGCGTCGCGACGCGCCATTCGTGCCAGTCAATTGCGGGGCGATCCCGGCAGAGCTGCTGGAAAGCGAACTGTTCGGCCATGAGAAGGGCGCCTTCACCGGGGCAATCACCAGCCGCGCCGGGCGTTTCGAGCTGGCCAACGGCGGCACGCTGTTCCTCGATGAAATCGGCGACATGCCGTTGCCGATGCAGGTCAAGCTTTTGCGTGTGTTGCAGGAACGCACCTTCGAGCGCGTGGGCAGCAACAAGACCCAGAGCGTCGATGTGCGCATCATTGCGGCGACCCACAAGAACCTCGAAAGCATGATCGAGGTGGGCTCCTTCCGCGAAGACCTGTATTACCGCCTGAACGTATTCCCGATCGAAATGGCGCCGCTGCGAGAGCGTGTGGAAGACATCCCGTTGCTGATGAACGAGTTGATCTCGCGCATGGAGCACGAGAAGCGTGGTTCGATCCGTTTCAATTCCGCGGCGATCATGTCGCTGTGCCGCCATGGCTGGCCGGGCAACGTCCGGGAGCTGGCCAACCTGGTCGAGCGCATGGCGATCATGCACCCGTACGGCGTGATCGGCGTGGTCGAGCTGCCGAAGAAATTCCGCTACGTCGATGACGAAGACGAGCAGTTGGTCGACAGCCTGCGCAATGATCTGGAAGAGCGTGTGGCCATCAATGGTCATACCCCGGACTTCACCGCCAGCGCCATGCTGCCGCCTGAAGGCCTGGATCTGAAGGATTACCTGGGCGGCCTGGAACAAGGGCTGATCCAGCAGGCGCTGGACGACGCCAATGGCATCGTTGCGCGCGCGGCCGAGCGTCTGCGTATTCGTCGCACCACCCTGGTGGAGAAGATGCGCAAGTACGGCATGAGCCGTCGTGAAGGTGATGAACAGGCGGATGATTGACGCCTGTTTTTCAAGTCCTTCATTTTCGGGTGGTTTTTTTTAGGCACGGGTATTGCTAAGTCCCTCGCAACGTTCCGTTTCACTGACGGTCAGCCACGCGAGAGAGCACGATGCCCCAAGCCGCCCAGATGTCTTCTGCCCCTGACACTTCGGGGCACCCGTCGTCCGTAGAGCAGGCGAGCCGGCAAGGCCTCGAGCAGGCCTTTGCGCTGTTCAATCAGATGTCCAGCCAATTGACTGACTCCTACAGCCTGCTGGAAGCCCGGGTCACCGAGCTCAAGGGTGAGCTGGCGGTCGTCAGTGCCCAGCGCATGCAGGAACTGGCGGAAAAAGAACGGCTTGCCAATCGCCTGCAAAACCTCCTCGACCTGTTGCCCGGTGGCGTGATCGTCATCGACGCTCAAGGCATTGTGCGCGAAGCCAACCCGGCGGCCTGCGAACTGCTCGGCCTGCCCCTGGAAGGCGAGCTGTGGCGTCACGTGATTGCCCGCTGTTTCGCTCCGCGCGAAGACGACGGCCATGAAATCTCGCTCAAGGACGGTCGGCGCCTGTCGATCGCCACGCGCTCGCTGGACGCCGAGCCCGGCCAGTTGGTGCTGCTCAACGACCTGACCGAGACCCGCCACCTGCAAGATCAACTGGCGCGCCATGAGCGTCTGTCGTCCCTTGGACGGATGGTCGCCTCGCTGGCCCATCAAATCCGTACGCCGTTGTCCGCTGCGTTGCTGTACGCCAGTCATCTGACCGAGCAGGAACTGCCGGTCGACACGCAGCAGCGCTTTGCCGGACGGCTGAAGGAGCGCCTGCACGAGTTGGAGCATCAGGTGCGCGACATGCTGGTGTTTGCGCGCGGTGAATTGCCGCTGACCGATCGCGTCACGCCGAAGATGTTGTTGCAGTCGCTGCAATCGGCGGCCTCGACCCATGTCCAGGGCCTGCCGGTTCGTTGGCAGTGCGACAGCCATGCCGGCGAGGTGCTGTGTAATCGCGACACTCTGGTGGGGTCCATTCTCAACCTGATCGAGAACGCCATCCAGGCCGGAGCGGGTGACGTTCGCTTGAAAGTCCATCTCTACACCCGCGACAACAACCTGCGGGTCTCGGTCAGCGATAACGGCAGTGGCATTGATCAAAAGGTGCTGGCGCGTCTCGGCGAACCGTTTTTTACCACCAAGGCCACCGGAACCGGTCTGGGCCTGACCGTGGTCAAGGCCGTGGCACGTGCACATCAGGGAGAGTTGCGGTTGCGCTCGCGACCCGGTCGAGGCACATGCGCGCAGGTCGTCCTGCCGCTGTTCACCGGTGAAAGGCTCAGCGCTCAGGGAGCGGAGTGAAGGACATGGCAATCAAGGTTTTACTGGTCGAGGATGACCGCGCGCTACGCGAGGCACTGACCGACACGTTGTTGCTCGCAGGGTATGACTACAAGGCTGTCGGTTCGGCGGAAGAGGCGCTGGAAGCGGTGGGGGGCGAAGCCTTCGGCCTGGTGCTCAGCGACGTCAATATGCCGGGCATGGACGGCCATCAGTTGCTGGGCCTGCTGCGCACCCGTCAGCCGCAACTGCCCGTATTGCTGATGACCGCCCACGGTGCGGTCGAGCGAGCCGTGGACGCCATGCGTCAGGGCGCGGTGGATTATCTGGTCAAGCCGTTCGAGCCCAAGGCCCTGCTGGACCTGGTGGCGCGTCATGCCCTGGGCAGTGCGGGAGCAGTCGATCGTGAAGGTCCTGTGGCGGTCGAGCCGGCCAGTGCGCAATTGCTGGAGCTGGCGGGCAGGGTCGCGCGCAGTGATTCCACGGTGCTGATTTCCGGCGAGTCGGGTACCGGCAAAGAGGTCCTGGCACGCTACATTCATCAGCATTCGCATCGCGCCAGTCAGCCGTTCATCGCCATCAACTGCGCGGCGATTCCCGACAACATGCTCGAAGCGACGTTGTTCGGTCACGAGAAAGGTTCGTTTACCGGTGCCATTGCTGCCCAGGCCGGCAAGTTCGAGCAGGCGGATGGCGGGACCATCCTGCTCGATGAAATTTCCGAAATGCCCCTGGGGCTTCAGGCCAAGCTGCTGCGCGTGTTGCAGGAGCGCGAAGTCGAACGCGTCGGCGCGCGCAAACCGATCACGCTGGACATTCGCGTGGTCGCAACCACCAACCGTGATCTGGCCAGGGAAGTGGCGGCGGGGCGGTTCCGTGAGGACCTGTATTATCGGCTGTCGGTCTTTCCGCTGGCCTGGCGCCCGCTGCGCGAGCGTACCGCCGACATCCTGCCGCTGGCCGAGCGTCTTCTGCTCAAGCACGTCAATAAAATGAAGCATGCGGCGGCAAGGCTGTCGCCCGAGGCCCAGGCGTGCCTGATCGCTTACCCGTGGCCAGGCAACGTGCGCGAGCTGGACAACGCGATTCAGCGAGCGCTGATCCTGCAGCAGGGCGGCTTGATCCAGCCACAGGATTTCTGTCTCGCCGGGCCGGTCGCCTGTGCGCCCTTGCCGGCGGCCTCGCCGTTGCCGGTGCGTGCCGTGGAGATCGAGGCGGAGTCGGCGGGGGCGCTGGAAGACGACCTGCGCCGCCGTGAGTTCCAGATGATCATCGACACGCTGCGCTCCGAGCGCGGGCGCCGCAAGGAGGCCGCCGAGCGCCTGGGCATCAGCCCGCGCACCCTGCGCTACAAACTGGCGCAAATGCGTGATGCGGGCATGGACGTCGAGGCCTATCTGTTCGCCAGCTGATTTCTGCCGGTGGGAGCGAGCCATCCAGGTTGGGGAATTGTTGGTCGCGCCAGCCGAGCTGGCACCCTTGTTGCTAACACCTTTGTATCGCTGAGCGAGTGTCAAAAAAACGCGTGCCGCCACTGAGAGTAGAACATGAGCCAAGGTATTGAATTTAATCGACTGATGCTGGATATGCGTGCCATGCAAATGGACGCCATGTCTGCGCCGAAGTCGACTGCCGTCCCTGAAGTGGCGGGCAGCAGCTTTTCCGACATGCTCGGTCAGGCCGTCAACAAAGTGAACGATACCCAGCAGGCCTCCAGCCAATTGGCCACTGCTTTCGAGATCGGCAAGAGCGGCGTCGATTTGACGGACGTGATGATTGCCTCGCAAAAGGCCAGCGTGTCTTTCCAGGCCTTGACCCAGGTGCGTAACAAGCTGGTTCAAGCCTATCAAGACATCATGCAGATGCCGGTTTAAGGACGAGATTGAGTCATGGCAGAAGCAGTCGCCGATAACGTTCCGGCCAAGGCCACCCCGATAGACGGCAAACCGCCGTTGTTCGGCCTGTCCTTCCTGGAAAACCTCTCCGAGATGACCATGCTGCGTCAGGTGGGCCTGTTGGTCGGCCTGGCTGCGAGCGTGGCGATTGGCTTTGCCGTGGTGTTGTGGTCCCAGCAGCCGGACTACCGGCCTCTGTACGGCAGCCTCGCCGGTATGGACGCCAAGCAGGTCATGGACACCCTGGCTTCCGCGGATATCCCCTATACCGTCGAACCGAATTCCGGCGCCTTGCTGGTCAAGGCCGATGACGTCTCCCGTGCTCGTCTGAAACTCGCGGCGGCGGGCGTGACCACCGGTGACGGCAACATCGGTTTCGAGATTCTCGACAAGGAACAGGGTCTGGGCACCAGCCAGTTCATGGAAGCGACCCGTTATCGTCGCGGCCTGGAAGGTGAGTTGGCGCGGACCATTTCCAGCCTGAACAACGTCAAGGGTGCCCGTGTGCACCTGGCCATCCCGAAAAGCTCGGTATTCGTGCGCGATGAGCGCAAGCCAAGCGCTTCGGTTCTGGTCGAGCTGTACTCCGGTCGTTCGCTGGAGCCAGGCCAGGTGATGGCGATCGTCAATCTGGTGGCGACCAGCGTTCCCGAACTGAGCAAATCGCAGATCACCGTCGTCGACCAGAAGGGCAACCTGCTCTCGGACCAGGCGGAAAACTCCGAACTGACCATGGCCGGCAAGCAATTCGATTACAGCCGCCGCATGGAAAGCATGCTGACCCAGCGCGTGCACAATATCCTGCAGCCGGTGCTGGGTAACGACCGTTATAAAGCCGAAGTGTCCGCCGACGTGGACTTCAGCGCCGTCGAATCGACTTCCGAGCAATTCAACCCGGATCAGCCGGCGTTGCGCAGCGAGCAGTCGGTCAACGAACAACGTACCGCCAGCAACGGCCCGCAAGGCGTGCCGGGTGCCCTGAGCAACCAGCCTCCAGCGCCGGCTTCCGCACCACAGACCACCGGCGGCGCGACCGCGCAGGCTGGCATGGTGCAGCCGGGCCAACCGCTCCTGGACGCCAACGGCCAGCAAATCATGGACCCGGCCACCGGTCAGCCCATGCTGGCACCGTACCCGGCAGACAAGCGTCAGCAATCGACCAAGAACTTCGAACTCGACCGTTCCATCAGCCACACCAAGCAGCAGCAGGGCCGTTTGAACCGCCTGTCGGTGTCGGTGGTGGTGGACGATCAGGTCAAGGTCAACCCGGCCAACGGCGAAACCACCCGTGCGCCATGGAGCGCCGACGAATTGGCGCGCTTTACCCGCCTGGTGCAGGACGCCGTCGGCTTCGATGCCAGCCGTGGCGACAGCGTCAGCGTGATCAACATGCCGTTCTCGGCCGATCGCGGTGAAGTGATTGCCGACATTCCGTTCTACTCCCAGCCCTGGTTCTGGGACATCGTCAAGCAAGTGCTGGGTGTGTTGTTCATCCTGGTGCTGGTGTTCGGCGTGCTGCGTCCGGTGCTCAACAACATCACCGGTGGCGGCAAGGGCAAGCAACTGGCCGGCATTGGCAGCGACGTGGAACTCGGTGGCATGGGCGGCCTGGACGGCGAACTGGCCAACGATCGCGTCAGCCTCGGTGGCCCGACCAGTATCCTGTTGCCGAGCCCGAGCGAAGGCTATGACGCACAGTTGAACGCAATCAAGAGTTTGGTGGCAGAAGATCCGGGTCGCGTGGCCCAGGTCGTGAAAGAGTGGATTAACGCAGATGAGTGATAACCGAGCCGTTGCCGCCAAACTGACCCGGGTCGACAAAGCCGCGATTCTGCTGCTGTCCCTGGGGTCTACCGATGCTGCGCAGGTGTTGCGCCACATGGGCCCCAAAGAGGTCCAGCGTGTGGGTGTGGCCATGGCGCAGATGGGTAACGTGCATCGCGAACAGGTCGAGCAGGTCATGAGCGAGTTCGTCGACATCGTCGGCGATCAGACCAGCCTGGGCGTCGGTTCCGATGACTACGTGCGCAAAATGCTCACCCAGGCCCTGGGCGAAGACAAGGCCAACGGCCTGATCGACCGCATCCTGCTGGGTGGCAACACCAGCGGCCTCGACAGCCTGAAATGGATGGAGCCGCGCGCCGTCGCCGACGTGATCCGTTACGAGCACCCACAGATCCAGGCGATCGTCGTGGCGTACCTCGACCCCGATCAGGCCGGTGAAGTGCTGGGCAACTTCGACCATAAGGTGCGCCTGGACATCATCCTGCGGGTTTCTTCGTTGAACACCGTGCAACCGGCTGCCCTGAAGGAACTCAACCAGATTCTCGAGAAGCAGTTCTCCGGCAACTCGAATGCCTCGCGCACCACCCTGGGTGGCATCAAGCGTGCGGCCGACATCATGAACTTCCTCGACAGCTCGATCGAAGGTCAGCTCATGGACTCGATCCGCGAAGTCGACGAAGACCTGTCCGGTCAGATCGAAGACCTCATGTTCGTGTTCAACAACCTGGCCGATGTCGACGACCGCGGTATTCAGGCGCTGCTGCGCGAAGTGTCTTCCGACGTGCTGGTCCTGGCCCTCAAGGGTTCGGACGAAGGCGTCAAGGAGAAGATCTTCAAGAACATGTCCAAACGGGCGGCCGAACTGTTGCGCGACGACCTCGAGGCCAAGGGCCCGGTGCGCGTCAGCGACGTGGAAACCGCACAGAAGGAAATCCTCACCATCGCTCGCCGTATGGCCGAAGCCGGAGAAATCGTTCTCGGCGGGAAGGGCGGCGAAGAGATGATCTAAGTTCACTATGCCGTCCAAACATGATGAGTCCCCCTCCGACCTGATCCGCGCCAGGGATGTCGGAGGTTTTGATGTCTGGTCGCTGCCCAGTTTCGACCCGCATGTGCCGGAGCCCGAGCCTGAGCCGGAACCCGAGCTGCCGGAAATCGAGGAAGTGCCGCTGGAGGAAGTCCAGCCGCTGACCCTCGAGGAACTCGAAGCCATTCGTCAGGAAGCCTACAACGAAGGCTTCGCCACGGGCGAGAAAGAGGGTTTTCACAGCACCACGATCAAGGTCCGTCAGGAGGCCGAAGCCGCCCTCACGCCGAAAGTCGCTGCGCTGGAGCAACTGATGGCCAACCTGTTCGAGCCTATCGCCGAACAGGACACGCAAATCGAGAAGTCGCTGGTCGACCTCGTGCAGCACATCACCAGGCAGGTGATTCAGCGCGAGCTGGCCATCGACTCGACGCAGATCGAACACGTCATGCGCGACGCCCTCAAGCTGTTGCCGCTGGGTGTGGGCAACGTGCGCCTGTACATCAACCCGCAGGATTTCGAGCAGGTCAAAGCCTTGCGCGAGCGCCACGAAGAAACCTGGCGCATCGTCGAGGACGAAGCCCTGTTGCCGGGCGGCTGCCGGGTCGAGACCGAGCACAGCCGTATCGACGCCACGATCGAAACGCGGGTGGCCCGAGTCATGGACAAACTGTTCGATCAATTGCATGAACAGGCCCTGCACCCGGCCGCGCCTGATCTGAGCCTGGAGCTGCCGGTCGCTGCTGCACCGGCTGTCGAGCCAGAGCCGGAAGACCCCGATGCGCCTTGACCGCACCAGCTTCGCCAAGCGCCTGGGCAGCTACGCCGAGGCCACGGAGTTGGCCGGCGCACCGATCCTCGAAGGTCGTTTGCTGCGCATGGTCGGCCTGACGCTCGAAGCTGAGGGCTTGCGCGCAGCCATGGGCAGTCGCTGCATGGTCATCAACGACGACAGTTACCACCCGGTGCAGGTCGAAGCCGAAGTCATGGGCTTTTCCGGCAGCAAGGTGTTCCTGATGCCCGTGGGCAGCGTGGCGGGGATCGCCCCCGGCGCACGTGTCGTGCCGTTGGCGGACACCGGCCGCTTGCCGATGGGGATGAGCATGCTCGGGCGTGTGCTGGACGGCGCCGGTCGTGCGCTGGACGGCAAGGGCGGGATGAAGGCCGAAGACTGGGTGCCGATGGACGGCCCGACGATCAACCCCCTCAAGCGTCACCCGATCAGTGAGCCACTGGACGTCGGCATTCGCTCCATCAACGGCTTGCTGACCGTCGGCCGGGGCCAGCGACTCGGCCTGTTCGCCGGTACCGGCGTCGGTAAGAGTGTGCTGTTGGGCATGATGACGCGCTTTACCGAGGCCGACATCATCGTCGTCGGCCTGATCGGTGAGCGGGGTCGTGAGGTGAAGGAATTCATCGAGCACATTCTCGGTGAAGAAGGCCTCAAGCGTTCGGTGGTGGTGGCGTCCCCGGCGGACGATGCGCCGCTGATGCGCATGCGCGCCGCGATGTATTGCACGCGCATCGCCGAATACTTCCGCGACAAGGGCAAGAACGTCCTGTTGCTGATGGACTCGCTGACCCGTTTCGCCCAGGCCCAGCGGGAAATCGCCCTGGCCATTGGCGAGCCGCCGGCGACCAAGGGTTACCCGCCATCGGTGTTCGCCAAGTTGCCGAAGCTGGTGGAGCGCGCCGGTAATGCCGAGAAGGGTGGTGGTTCGATCACCGCGTTCTACACCGTACTGTCCGAAGGCGATGACCAGCAGGATCCGATTGCCGACTCGGCGCGGGGTGTGCTCGACGGGCACATTGTCCTGTCCCGGCGCCTGGCTGAAGAAGGGCATTACCCGGCGATTGATATCGAAGCGTCCATCAGCCGGGTGATGCCGGCGGTGGTGTCGCCGGAGCACATGACCCGTGCGCAGTATTTCAAGCAGCTGTGGTCGCGCTACCAACAGAGTCGCGACCTGATCAGCGTGGGCGCCTACGTCGCCGGTGGCGACCGGGAAACCGACCTGGCGATCTCCCTGCAGCCGCAACTGGTCAAGTATCTGCGCCAGGGGCTCAACGACAGCATCAGCCTGGGCGAGAGCGAAGCCTATCTCGGCGCGATCTTCGCGCCGGCGGCCGGCGGGTAACCGGTCATGGCCCAGAGTCGGGCAGGGCGCCTTGCGCCGGTGGTGGAAATGGCCGAAAAGGCCGAGAAAACCGCCGTGCAGCGCCTCGGTCATTTCCAGGGCCAGGTGCGCCTGGCTGAAAGCAAGCTTGCCGACCTGGAGGCGTTCCGTCTCGATTATCAGGAACAGTGGATCGTTCGCGGCAGTGGCGGCGTTTCTGGCCAATGGCTGCTGGGCTATCAGGGCTTTCTCGCACAGTTGGGCGTGGCGATCGACCAGCAGCGCCAAAGCCTGGTCTGGCACCAGAATAACCTGAACAAGGCGCGGGAAACCTGGCAGCAGGCGTACGCCCGGGTCGAGGGCCTGCGCAAGCTGGTGCAGCGCTACGCCGACGAAGCCCGGCAACTGGAAGACAAGCGCGAGCAGAAGCTGCTCGATGAGTTGTCCCAGCGGCTGCCGCGGGAGAATCCGTACTGAGTCAGTCAATCAGATTGTGGGAGCGAGCCTGCTCGCGATGGCGTCCTCGATGACACCACCATCTTGAGCCTTGCCCCAACCTTCACCAAGTGCTAAACCTTGTACAACATTGTTCAAAAATGACAAGGAAGCCGTCCAATGTCAGTCGTTACAGAAGTCTCTCCCAATGGGCAAAAGCTGACGATTTCCATCAAGGGGCGTTTTGATTTCGCCAAGCATCAAGCCTTTCGCGAATCTTACGAACACCTCCAGCCAAAGCCAGACTTTTTCGAAGTGAACCTCAAGGACGCCACCTACCTCGACAGTTCGGCGCTCGGCATGTTGCTGTTGTTGCGTGATCACGCCGGTGGCGAGAATGCCGAGATCAGGTTGACCCACGCCAACGCCGATGTGCGCAAGATCCTCGCCATTTCCAACTTCGAACAGATCTTCGACGTGGTGTGAACAGCGTGCAACCGGTGGTGGAGACGCTGACGATACTGATCGCCGAGGACAGTGCGGCCGATCGCATGTTGCTGTCGAGTATCGTCCGGCGCCAGGGGCATCAAGTGCTCACGGCGGCCAATGGTGCGCAGGCGGTCGAAGCCTTTCGTCAGCAACGGCCGCAACTGGTGTTGATGGACGCGATGATGCCCGTCATGGACGGCTTCGAAGCGGCGCGGCAGATCAAGGCGCTGGCCGGCGAAACCCTGGTGCCGATCATTTTCCTGACCTCGCTCACTGAGAGCGAGGCGCTGGCCCGTTGCCTGGAGGCCGGAGGCGACGACTTTCTGGCAAAACCGTACAACCAGGTGATCCTCACCGCCAAAATCAAGGCGATGGATCGCTTGCGCCGGTTGCAGGCCACCGTGCTCGAGCAACGCGACCAGATTGCCCGGCACCACGATTACCTGTTGAACGAACAGCGGGTGGCCAAGGCGGTGTTCGACAAGGTCGCCCATTCCGGCTGTCTGAATGCCCGCAATATCCGTTACCTGCAATCGCCCTATGCGCTGTTCAACGGGGACTTGCTGCTGGCAGCGTTCACCCCGGCCGGCGACATGCATGTATTGCTGGGGGACTTTACCGGCCACGGCTTGCCCGCGGCGGTGGGGGCGATGCCGCTGGCCGAGGTGTTCTATGGCATGACCGCCAAGGGTTATGGTCTGAGCGAAACCCTGCGGGAGATGAACGCCAAACTCAAGCGCATCCTGCCGGTGGACATGTTCTGTTGTGCGACCCTGCTGTGCCTGAGTTTCCAGCGACGCTCGGTCGAGGTGTGGAATGGCGGCATGCCCGACGGTTACCTGCACAACATAGCCAGCGGCGAGCGTACGGCGCTCAAGGCCCGGCATTTGCCGCTCGGCGTGCTGAGCCCGCAGACCTTCGACGACCGTACCGAGGTCTACCCCATGGCGGTGGGCGATCGGGTCTTCCTGCTCTCCGACGGGGTGATCGACACCTGTGACGCCAACGAGCACCTGTTCGGCGTCGAGCGCTTGCAGCAAGTGTTCGCGGCCAACCAGGATCCGGACCGGCTGTTCGAAGAGATCGAGCAGGCCTTGCACAACTTCCGTGGCGAAGCCCGCGACGATGTCAGCATGGTCGAAGTCAGCCTGGTGGAAGCCGCTCAGCTGAGCCCGCCGGCACTGGTCTATTCCGACAGCGGCCAGTCCTGCCCGCTGGACTGGTCGGTGAGTTTCGAGTTCCGCGCCGCGACGCTCAAGCGCTTCAACCCACTGCCGTACCTGCTGCAACTGCTGCTGGAAGTGCATGGTTTGCGCGCGCAGAGCGGGGCGCTGTACAGCGTGCTCGCGGAGTTGTATTCCAATGCCCTGGAGCATGGCGTGCTGGGGCTGGACTCGAGCCTCAAGCGTGATGCCTCGGGTTTTACCCGCTACTATCAACAGCGCAATGCGCGTCTGGAGGAGCTGCAAGAGGGCTTCGTACGGGTGCATTTGCGGGTCGCGCCAAAGGAAGGCGGCGGCTGCCTGATGATTCAGGTCGAAGACAGTGGCAAGGGTTTTGATGTCGAAAGGGTCATGGCGCGCCCCGTTGACAGCATCCGTCTGTCGGGTCGTGGCGTCAGCCTGATTCGCCAGTTGGGCCACAATGCCCACTGGTCTGACGATGGTCGTACCGCCCGCGTGGAGTTTTTCTGGGAGGCTCTGGCATAATCCACGCATTCTTGATCAAGGAGTGAGCAAGTGGCTGACACACATCTGGACCGCGACGTGCTCAATGCGTTGCAAGAGGTCATGGAGGATGAGTATCCGGCGTTGCTCGATACTTTTCTCATCGACTGCACCGAACGATTGAGCGTGCTGCATCAGGCTGGCGATGCCGAAACGCTGGGTGCCACAGCGCACAGTTTCAAGGGCAGTTGCAGCAACATGGGCGCCACGCGCCTCGCACGGCTCTGCCATGAGCTGGAGCAGCGCAGCAAACGACCGCCCTTGCAAGGCATCGAGCAACTGATCGCCGACATTGATGGCGAGTTCGCCATCGTTCGTCCTATGTACGAAGCGGAGCGCCGACGTTCTCTCGCTGAAAACCAGACCATTCAGCGTTTTTAACCGGGGTTGGGCAAAGCTGGCTCAACCCTTGCAGTAATCTGCGCAACTGTACTTACGAATTCCAGTGCGCGGAGACCGCTTCATGCCCGTTACCCCCAATATTCTTCTTCAGGCCACCGCGCAGGCCAAGACTCAAGCCGCCTCCGCCAATTCAACGGCGCTGACCGCAGAGCCCGGGGACAAGGCGTCCAGCTTCGCTCAGGTCTATGCCAACCAGGCTCAGAACAAGCCCTTCGCCGCCACTGATGCGCCGGTCAAGCCGACCCGCGACAAGGTGCCGGAAAAGGCGGCGGACAACGCCGGCAAGAAGGACGTCAGCGACAACAAGTCTGCCGCCCCCGAGCCGACGGTTGCCGATAGCGGCAAATCCTTGCCCGCCGAAAAACCGGCGTCCGCCGATGACAAGACTGCCAGTGACGATACCGCGGACGAGGCGGCGACGCCGGTCGCCGGCACGACGCCGACTGATCCTGCCCTCGACCCGGCGCTGCTGCCCGAGCTGCAACCGGTGGTGACCGAGCCGGTGCCGCAAGCACCTCCCGTTGCCGCTGTCGTGCAGCCGCAGGTTGAAGCCCCGGTTGCCGTCGCCGTGGTTGCGGCGCAGCCAGCCGTGGCGGCTGACAGCGATTTCGATCCTGAAGCCGATCCGCTCGATGCCTTGCCGGCCGTGCGCATGGCGATGGAGCAGGGCGGTCATATTTCCGCCGCCAGTCAGGCCCAGCCCAAGGCCGCGCCAACCCCTGCGCAGGCCCAGGCTGACGGCGAACCGACTTCGGCACAGAACTTCGCCGCCGGCATGGCGAGCATGCTCGACGTCCAGGCTGACAAGGACAGCACCAGTCAGGGTGGAGAAAAGGCCTTCAGCGGGTTGATCAGTGATGGCCTCAAGGACTTGAAGTCCGCCAGCAGCGACACCCGTGTCGATGACTTCGCCAATCGCCTGGCCGCACTGACCCAGGCGGCCACACCGAAAACCGCCAATGCGGTGCCGGTCAACCAGCCGATCGCCATGCATCAGAACGGCTGGACCGAGGAGGTGGTGAACCGGGTCATGTACCTGTCCAGCGCCAATCTCAAGGCGGCCGACATCCAGTTGCAACCGGCGGAGCTGGGGCGTCTGGATATTCGCGTCAACATGGTGCCGGATCAGCAGACCCAGGTGACGTTCATGAGCGCCCACCCAAGCGTGCGTGAAGCCCTGGACGGACAAATGCACCGCCTGCGCGACATGTTTGCCCAGCAGGGCATGGGGCAGGTCGACGTCAATGTGTCCGACCAGTCCCGCGGTTCGCAGCAAGGCCAGGAGCAGGCGCAACAGAGCCAGAGCGGTCGCGCCACTGCCAATGGCGGTCGGATCGACACGCCGGAAGACGAACTCGCCACCAGCATCGCCGAAGCAGCCGCTACCGCCACCAGCGTGATCGGCACCAGTGCAGTCGATTACTACGCCTGATTATTCACGCAGGTCACTTGTGGGAGCGAGCCTGCTCGCGATGCGATTTTCAGTCACCGATGGGTGCCTGACTGGCCGCATCGCGAGCAGGCTCGCTCCCACAGTGGTTTGTGGTGCCCCGCACAAGGTTCTGGCATAACACTTGCTCTCCCCTATCCGTGCAACTGTTTACCCCCGAATAGTGACGGATTATTGGCATGGCGAAGAGCGAAGCTGCAGCAGTAAAAGACCCCGCAACCAAAGGCAAACTCAAGCTGATCATTGCAGGCGTGATAGCGCTGCTGCTGGCGATCGGCTTGTCGGTAGGGGCCACCTGGTACTTCATGCACAGCAGCCAGAGCAAGCCTGCCGCCCCGGTCGAAGCCGCTCCGGTCGGCAAGCAGGCGGCGATTTTCGAGGCGCTGCTGCCCGCATTCGTGGCCAACTACAACCAGAACGGCCGTCAGCGCTACATGCAGGTGAGCATCACCATGATGGCGCGCAACCAGGCGGACCTGGATGCCCTCAAAGTTCACATGCCAGTGATCCGCAACAACCTGGTCATGCTGTTTTCCGCGCAGGATTTCGCCACCCTGGCATCGCCGGTCGGTCAGGAAATGCTGCGTCAGAAAGCCACTGCCAGCGTCCAGGAAGTGGCGCAGAAAGAGCTCGGCAAAGTAGTCGTTGAACAGTTGCTTTTCACTAATTTCGTACTGCAGTAGGAACACGACATGGCCGTGCAGGACCTGCTGTCCCAGGATGAGATCGACGCGCTGTTGCATGGCGTCGACGATGGTCTGGTACAGACCGATACCGCTACCGAGCCCGGCAGCGTCAAAAGCTATGACCTGACCAGCCAGGATCGCATCGTCCGTGGACGCATGCCGACCCTGGAAATGATCAACGAGCGTTTTGCCCGCTACACGCGCATCAGCATGTTCAACATGCTGCGCCGTTCCGCGGACGTGGCGGTCGGTGGCGTGCAGGTGATGAAGTTCGGCGAATACGTGCACTCGCTGTACGTGCCCACCAGCCTCAACCTGGTCAAGATCAAGCCTTTGCGCGGCACGGCGCTGTTCATTCTCGACGCCAAGCTGGTGTTCAAGCTGGTGGACAACTTTTTTGGCGGCGATGGCCGTCACGCCAAGATCGAAGGGCGTGAATTCACCCCGACCGAGCTGCGCGTGGTGCGCATGGTGCTGGAGCAGGCCTTCGTCGACTTGAAGGAAGCCTGGCAGGCGATCATGGAAGTGAACTTCGAGTACATCAACTCGGAAGTGAACCCGGCCATGGCCAACATCGTCGGCCCGAGCGAGGCCATCGTGGTCTCGACCTTCCACATCGAACTCGATGGCGGTGGCGGCGACCTGCACGTGACCATGCCGTACTCGATGATCGAGCCGGTGCGCGAAATGCTCGACGCCGGCTTCCAGTCGGACCTCGACGACCAGGACGAGCGCTGGGTCAATGCCCTGCGCCAGGACGTGCTGGATGTTGATGTGCCGATCGGTGCCACGGTCGCCCGTCGCCAGTTGAAGCTGCGCGACATCCTGCACATGCAGCCGGGGGACATCATCCCGGTGGAAATGCCTGAAGACATGATCATGCGCGCCAACGGCGTGCCGGCCTTCAAGGTCAAGATGGGTTCGCACAAGGGCAACCTCGCGTTGCAAGTGATCGAGCCGATCGAGCGCCGTTGAGCGGCGCTCCTACCCATTCGCGATTAACTGACGGCAGCTCACCAGGGTTGCCCGCCGAGGACACAAGATGGCTGACGAAATGAATACCCAGGACGACCAGGCACTGGCCGATGAGTGGGCTGCGGCCCTGGAAGAGACCGGTGAAGGCGGGCAGGCCGATATCAATGCATTGCTGGCTGCCGACGCTGCCACTTCGTCGTCCAACCGCCTGCCGATGGAAGAATTCGGCAGCGTGCCGAAAAACACCGACCCGGTGAGCCTGGAAGGTCCGAACCTGGACGTGATCCTCGACATCCCGGTGTCGATTTCCATGGAAGTCGGCAGCACCGACATCAACATCCGCAACCTGCTGCAACTCAACCAGGGCTCGGTGATCGAACTCGATCGACTGGCCGGTGAGCCGCTGGACGTGCTGGTCAACGGCACGTTGATCGCCCACGGCGAAGTGGTGGTGGTCAACGAGAAGTTCGGCATCCGCCTGACTGACGTGATCAGCCCAAGCGAACGCATCAAGAAGCTGCGCTGAGTGAAAAAGGTTCTGGGTTCCTGGTTGTTGCTGGCGCTTTCCACGGGCGCGCTGGCGGCTGAGCCGGTGGCAAGCGCTGCTGCCGCGGCGCCGGCTGTCGGCAGCGGTGTGGCGGGGCAGTTGACGCAACTGGTGCTGGGTCTGCTGCTGGTGCTGGGGCTGATTTTCTTCCTCGCCTGGTTGTTGCGCCGCGTGCAGCAGGCCGGACCGGCCGGCAAGGGGCAGGTGATCGAGCTGATCGGCTCGCGCGCGCTCGGCCCGCGTGACCGTCTGATGCTGGTACAGGTCGGCAACGAGCAGATTCTGCTCGGGTTGAGCCCCGGCACTATCACGGCGTTGCATGTGCTCAAGGAGCCGGTGCAGGTGCCGACCACCGAGAAAGCCACCCCGGAGTTTGCCCAGCGTCTGATGGAGCTGATGGGCAAGGATCAGAAGGATAAGAAGTAATGGGTGCGCTACGCATCGTCTTGACGCTGGCTCTGATGCTGGCTGCACCGTTGGCCTTCGCCGCGGATCCGTTGTCGATTCCGGCCATCACCCTGGGCACCAATGCCGAGGGCGCGCAGGAGTATTCGGTCAGCCTGCAGATCCTGCTGATCATGACTGCGCTGAGCTTCATCCCGGCGTTCGTCGTGCTGATGACCAGCTTTACCCGGATCATCATTGTCTTCTCGATCCTGCGCCAGGCCCTGGGCCTGCAGCAGACGCCGTCGAACCAGATCCTCACTGGCCTGGCGCTGTTTCTGACCCTGTTCATCATGGCGCCGGTGTTCGACCGGGTGAACCAGGATGCCTTGCAGCCGTACCTGGCGGAAAAGCTCACGGCGCAGGACGCGGTGGCCAAGGCCCAGGTGCCGATCAAGGACTTCATGCTCGCCCAGACCCGCACCAGCGACCTGGAATTGTTCATGCGCCTGTCCAAGCGCACGGACATCGCCACGCCGGATCAGGCGCCGCTGACCATCCTGGTGCCGGCGTTCGTCACATCTGAGCTGAAAACCGCGTTCCAGATCGGTTTCATGATCTTCATTCCGTTTCTGATCATCGACATGGTCGTGGCCAGTGTGCTGATGGCCATGGGTATGATGATGCTCTCGCCGCTGATCATTTCCCTGCCGTTCAAGATCATGCTGTTCGTGCTGGTGGATGGCTGGGCGTTGATCATCGGGACCCTGGCGAGCAGCTTCGGCGGTGTCTCGCCATGACGCCGGAAGTTGCGGTCGATATCTTCCGTGAAGCCCTGTGGCTGACCACCATGATGGTCGCAGTGCTGGTGATTCCCAGTCTGCTGGTCGGCCTGCTGGTGGCCATGTTCCAGGCCGCTACGCAAATCAACGAACAGACCCTGAGCTTCCTGCCGCGTCTGCTGGTGATGCTGGTGACCCTGATCGTGGCCGGCCCATGGCTGGTGCAGACCTTCATGGAATACATCATCCAGCTGTACCACAACATTCCGATGGTCATCGGTTAAGCCATGTCGTCGCTGCTGCAACTGACCGATACCCAGATCAGTACCTGGGTGGCGACGTTCATGTTGCCCCTGTTTCGCGTCGGCGCGCTGCTGATGGTCATGCCGGTGTTCGGTACGACCCTGCTTCCCCGGCGGATTCGCCTGTATCTCACCGTGGCCATTACGGTGGCGATTGTTCCTGCCCTGCCACCGATGCCGGCGGTCAACCCGCTGGATTTGAGCGGCCTGCTGCTGATTGCCGAGCAAATTCTCGTCGGTGCGGTGCTGGGGTTCGCCATGCAGCTGTTTTTCCATGCTTTCGTGGTGGCGGGGCAGATCGTCGCCGTGCAGATGGGGATGGCGTTCGCGGCCATGGTCGACCCGACCAACGGGGTGTCCGTGGCCGTGATCGGGCAGTTTTTCACCATGTTGGTGACGCTGATGTTCCTGGCCATGAATGGCCATCTGGTGGTGTTCGAAGTGCTTACCGAGAGCTTCACCACCTTGCCGGTCGGCAGTGGGTTGATGGTCAATCACTTCTGGGAACTGGCCGGCAAGCTCGGCTGGGTGCTGGCCGCAGCGCTAGTGCTGGTGCTGCCGGCGATCACCGCGCTGCTGGTGGTCAACATCGCGTTTGGCATCATGACCCGCGCGGCGCCACAGCTGAACATTTTCTCCATCGGTTTTCCCCTGACCCTGGTGCTTGGCCTGTTCATTGTCTGGGTCGGCCTGGCGGACATTCTCAATCAGTATCAACCGCTGGCCTCCGAGGCCTTGCAGTTTTTACGCGAACTGGCACAGGCGCGCTGAGTCATGGCTGAGAGCGAAAGCGGGCAGGACAAAACAGAAGACCCCACGGAGAAAAAGAAAAAGGACGCCCGGGAGAAGGGCGAAATTGCTCGCTCCAAGGAACTCAACACCCTGGCGATCATGCTGGCCGGTTCCTGTGCGCTGCTGATTTTCGGCGGGGCGCTGGCCCAGGAGCTGATGGAGTTGATGCGGCAGAACTTCACGCTGACGCGGGAAGTCATCCTCGACCAGCGTTCCATGAGCACCTACCTGATGAGCTCGGGCCTGAGCGCCTTGCTGGCCATCCAGCCGATCATGATCACCCTGGTGCTGGCGGCGCTGATCGGCCCGATTTCCCTCGGTGGCTGGCTGTTCGCGGCCGGCTCGCTGGCGCCGAAATTCAGTCGGATGAACCCCCTGGCGGGCCTCAAGCGGATGTTTTCGCCCAAGGCGCTGGTGGAGCTGCTCAAAGCTTTCGCGAAGTTCCTGATCGTGCTGATCGTGGCGCTGACCGTGTTGTCGGCGGATATCGACGACCTGCTGCGCATCGCCCATGAGCCCCTGGAAATGGCCATCATCCATTGCCTGCAAGTGGTGGGCTGGAGCACTTTGTGGATGTCTTGCGGCTTGATCGTCATCGCGGCCGTGGACGTGCCGGTGCAGCTGTGGGAAAGCCACAAGAAGCTGTTGATGACCAAGCAGGAAGTGCGCGACGAACACAAGGACGCGGAGGGCAAGCCGGAGGTCAAGCAGCGGATTCGCCAGTTGCAGCGTGAAGTTTCCCAGCGGCGCATGATGGCGGCGATTCCCGAAGCCGACGTGGTCATCACCAACCCGACGCACTACGCGGTCGCTCTCAAATACGACCCGGACAAAGGCAGCGCGCCGGTACTGCTGGCCAAGGGCAGCGACTTCCTGGCCCTGAAAATCCGTGAAATTGCCGTGGCCAACCAGGTGTTGATGCTGGAGTCGCCGGCGCTGGCACGTTCGATCTATTACTCCACCGAACTGGAACAGGAAATTCCTGGCGGCCTGTACCTCGCGGTCGCCCAGGTGCTGGCGTACGTCTACCAGATTCGCCAGTTCAAGGCAGGCAAGGGCAAGCGTCCGGATCCGTTGAAGGACGACCTGCCGATTCCGCCGGATTTGCGCCGCGATACCTGACCCCCCCCTCTCTGTAGGAGCGAGCTTGCTCGCGATGCGATGTGTCAGGCGACGTATGTATTGACCGGCACGCCATCATCGCGAGCAAGCTCGCTCCTACAGGTATCAGCAACCCCTCTATTCCCGCCCTCTGCAAAAGTTGGAAAGCTTCTTGCAGTACCCGCCGTACGCCTGCATCTGGCGTCAAAAGTTTGCTTTAAAGGAACGGGGAAAACCGGTGGATCGCTCTCAGTTACTCAGCAGTGCCCGCACGAACATGGCAGACCTCAGCCGGGGCAATCTGGGCGTGCCGCTGTTGCTGCTGATCATGCTGGCCATGATGATGCTGCCGGTGCCACCGTTCCTGCTGGACGTGTTCTTCACGTTCAACATCGCGCTGTCGATCGTGGTTCTGCTGGTGTGCGTCTACGCCCTGCGGCCTTTGGATTTCGCGGTGTTCCCGACCATCCTGCTGGTGGCGACGCTGTTGCGACTGGCGTTGAACGTGGCCTCCACGCGCGTGGTGATGCTCCACGGCCAGGACGGTCACGCCGCCGCGGGCAAGGTGATCCAGGCCTTCGGTGAAGTGGTGATCGGCGGTAACTACGTGGTCGGTATCGTGGTTTTCGCCATCTTGATGATCATCAACTTCGTCGTGGTGACCAAGGGTGCCGGGCGGATTTCCGAGGTGAGCGCGCGTTTCACCCTCGACGCGATGCCCGGCAAGCAGATGGCGATCGACGCCGACCTCAACGCCGGCCTGATCGACCAGAACCAGGCCAAGGCTCGCCGTGCCGAAGTCGCCCAGGAAGCCGAGTTCTACGGCTCCATGGACGGTGCCAGCAAGTTCGTGCGCGGTGACGCCATCGCCGGCCTGCTGATTCTGTTCATCAACCTGATCGGCGGCATGGCGGTCGGTATCTTCCAGCACGGCATGACCTTCGGTGATGCCGGTCGTGTTTACGCCCTGTTGACCATCGGTGACGGTTTGGTGGCGCAATTGCCATCACTGTTGTTATCTACAGCAGCGGCGATCATGGTGACCCGTGCTTCCGGTTCGGAAGACATGGGCAAACAGATCAATCGCCAGATGTTCTCCTCGCCCAAGGCCCTGGCCGTGGCTGCCGGCCTGATGGCGGTGATGGGGCTGGTGCCGGGCATGCCGCACGTTTCTTTCCTGAGCATGGCCGCCCTGGCTGCCGGTGGCGCCTACCTGTTCTGGAGGAAGCAGAACGTCGCCAAGGTGCAGGCCCTGCAAGAGGTCAAGCGCCAACAGGAACTGCTGCCATCGCCGGCCCGGGCCATGGAAACCAAGGAACTTGGCTGGGATGACGTGACGCCGATCGACATGATCGGCCTGGAAGTCGGCTACCGTCTGATTCCGCTGGTGGACCGCAACCAGGGTGGTCAGTTGCTGGCGCGGATCAAGGGCGTGCGCAAGAAGCTCTCCCAGGACCTGGGCTTCCTGATGCCGACCGTGCACATCCGTGACAACCTCGACCTGGCGCCGAGTGCCTATCGCCTGACCCTGATGGGCGTGATCCTGGCGGAAGCGGAGATTTACCCGGACCGCGAGCTGGCGATCAACCCCGGCCAGGTCTATGGCTCGCTCAACGGCATCACCGCCAAAGATCCGGCTTTCGGGCTGGAGGCGGTCTGGATCGAAATCAGCCAGCGCGCGCAGGCGCAATCGCTGGGTTACACGGTGGTCGATGCGAGTACCGTGGTGGCAACCCACTTGAACCAGATTCTGTACAAGCACTCCAGCGAGCTGATCGGTCACGAGGAAGTGCAGCAACTCATGCAATTGCTGGCCAAGGGCTCGCCGAAACTGGCCGAAGAGCTGGTGCCGGGCGTCGTCTCGTTGTCGCAATTGCTCAAGGTGCTCCAGGCTTTGCTGGCCGAACAGGTGCCGGTGCGCGATATTCGCAGCATTGCCGAGGCGATCGCGAACAATGCCGCCAAGAGTCAAGATACCGCCGCGCTGGTGGCGGCCGTGCGCGTCGGCGTATCCCGCGCAATCGTCCAAAGCATTGTAGGTACTGAGTCTGAGCTACCAGTCATCACCCTGGAGCCAAGGTTGGAACAAATATTGCTCAATAGTCTGCAGAAGGCAGGACAAGGCTCGGAAGAGGGCGTTCTGCTGGAGCCGAGCATGGCCGAGAAGCTGCAGCGTTCGTTGATCGAAGCGGCGCAGCGCCAGGAAATGCAAGGTCAACCGGTCATTCTCCTGGTGGCTGGTCCGGTCCGCGCGATGTTGTCGCGATTTGGCCGGTTGGCGGTCCCGGGTATTCATGTGTTGGCTTATCAGGAAATTCCTGACAACAAGCAAGTGACCATCGTTGCGACAGTAGGGCCCAACGGCTGAGGTAGTGATTCATGCAAGTTAAGCGTTTTTTCGCCGCCGATATGCGTCAGGCCATGAAACTGGTTCGTGATGAATTGGGCGCTGAGGCCGCCATCATTGGCAACCGCCGGATCGCCGGTGGTGTCGAGCTGACGGCAGCCCTGGATTACAAGCTGTCGGCGCTGGCCCCGCGTGTTCCCAACATGGAACTCGAGGACGAGCTGCGCAAGACCCAGTCGCGGATCGTCACCGCCCAGGCCGAGTTGAGCCTGCGCAGCGAAGGCGAGAGCGATCATTCGACCAATCGCCAGTTGTTCGCCGGCCTGCCGCTCACCGCTGCCGAGCCGCTGATCGAACCGACCTACAGCGAACCGCGTCGTGCCGCACCGGCCCCGGCTCCCGCGCCGGCCGGTGTCGACCCGCGGACCCTGGATTCGATGCGTTCGGAGCTCAACAGCCTGCGCGAACTGATGGAAGTTCAGCTCGGCTCGCTGGCCTGGAGCCAGATGCAGGGTAACGCACCGGCCCAGGCCAACCTCTGGCGTCGCTTGCAGCGCATCGGTTTGTCCGGTCCGTTGTCGCGTGATCTGCTGGAAATGATCAGCGACGTCGAAGAGCCTCGCCAGGCCTGGCGCATGCTGCTGGCGCACCTGGCGCGGATGATCGCCACGCCGGACGTCGAGCCGCTCGAAGAGGGGGGCGTGATTGCCATGGTCGGCCCGGCCGGCATGGGCAAGACCACCACCCTGGCCAAGCTGGCGGCCCGCTACGTACTCAAGTACGGCGCGCAGAGCATCGCCCTGGTCAGCATGGACAGCTACCGCATCGGTGCCCAGGAGCAGCTCAAGACCCTTGGGCGGATTCTCAATGTGTCGGTGACCCACGTCGATCCGGGCCAGTCCCTGGTGCAGGCGCTGGAGCCACTGCTGCGCAAACGCGTGGTGCTGATCGACACTGCGGGCCTCCAGGCCAGCGATCCGGCCCTGCGCATGCAGCTCGAAAGCCTGGCGGGACGTGGCATCCGGGCAAAAAATTACCTGGTATTGGCAACCACTAGCCAGAAACAGGTTCTAACTGCCGCTTATCACAGTTACAAGCGTTGCGGGCTGGCTGGCTGCATCCTGACTAAACTGGATGAAACGGCAAGTCTTGGCGAAGTGTTGAGCCTGGCAATCAGTCATGAATTGCCGGTGGCTTACCTGACCGATGGACCGCGGATTCCGGATGACCTGCATCTGCCGCGTCGTCATCAACTGGTCAGTCGCGCCGTCAGCGTGCAAATGCAGGAAGAACCCAGCGAAGAAGCCATGGCTGACATGTTCGCTGATATCTACCACAGTCCGTCCAAGCAGGTCGGCTGAGGTGAATAGTTTTTGTACCTACATCGATGGTCTGCCATGCATTGTTCCTTTTGAGAACGCGCAGCCAGTAATGTGGCCTCCGTCTATGCAAGACAAGGTAAAGAAATAACATGGGCAGCATGCATCCCGTACAGGTGATCGCGGTGACCGGCGGCAAAGGTGGCGTCGGCAAGACTAACGTGTCAGTGAACTTGTCCCTGGCTCTAGCTGAGCTCGGCCGGCGCGTCATGCTGCTGGACGCCGATCTGGGGCTGGCGAACGTCGACGTTCTGCTGGGGCTGACGCCCAAACGTACCCTGGCCGACGTGATCGAAGGCCGCTGTGAGCTGCGCGACGTATTGCTGCAAGGGCCTGGCGGTATCCGTATCGTTCCGGCGGCTTCCGGCACCCAGAGCATGGTGCACCTGAGCCCGGCCCAGCATGCCGGCCTGATCCAGGCGTTCAGCGATATCGGCGACAACCTCGATGTGCTGGTGATCGACACCGCTGCGGGTATTGGTGACTCGGTAGTCAGTTTTGTCCGCGCCGCCCAGGAAGTCCTGCTGGTGGTCTGCGACGAGCCGACCTCGATCACAGACGCCTATGCCCTGATCAAGCTGCTCAACCGCGATTACGGCATGAACCGCTTCCGCGTCCTGGCCAACATGGCCCAGAGCCCGCAGGAAGGGCGCAACCTGTTCGCCAAGTTGACAAAGGTCACGGATCGTTTCCTTGACGTCGCCCTACAATACGTGGGCGCCGTGCCTTACGACGAAAGCGTGCGCAAGGCTGTGCAGAAGCAACGCGCCGTGTATGAAGCTTTCCCGCGTTCCAAGTGCTCCCTGGCCTTCAAGGCTATCGCGCAAAAGGTCGATACCTGGCCACTGCCCGCCAACCCGCGTGGGCATCTGGAATTTTTCGTCGAGCGTCTCGTGCAACAAACGGCAGGACCGGTGCTATGACAGCCAGCGGTTACAACCTCTACAAGAAGTCGGCGCGTGACGCGCAGTACGAGCTGATCGAGCGTTACGCGCCCCTGGTCAAACGCATTGCCTACCACTTGCTGGCGCGTCTGCCTGCCAGTGTGCAGGTCGAAGACCTGATCCAGGCCGGGATGATCGGCCTGCTGGAAGTGTCGACCAAATACGACGCCAGCAAGGGCGCGAGTTTCGAGACGTACGCGGGCATCCGCATCCGCGGCGCCATGCTCGATGAAGTGCGCAAGGGGGACTGGGCGCCACGTTCGGTCCACCGCAATACCCGCATGGTCAGCGACGCAATTCGCTCGATTGAAGCTAAAACCGGCCGTGACGCTAAAGATCACGAAGTTGCGGCCGAACTCCAATTGAGTCTCGATGATTATTACGGGATTTTGAACGACACCCTGGGCAGCCGGTTATTCAGTTTCGACGATCTTTTGCAGGACGGCGAACACGAAGGTCTGCACGAGGATGGCGCGAGTGCTCATCTCGAGCCGTCACGCGATCTGGAAGATGAACGCTTCCAGGCGGCGCTGGCGGACGCGATTGCCAATTTGCCGGAGCGCGAGCGACTGGTGTTGGCGCTGTACTACGACGAAGAGTTGAATCTCAAGGAAATCGGTGAGGTCCTGGGAGTCAGCGAATCTCGGGTCAGCCAGTTACATAGCCAGTGCGCAGCCCGTTTGCGGGGGCGTTTGGGGGAGTGGCGAGCGCGCTGAAGGCAGTGTGGGGACACTGCGAACGTGGCTGGTGTGGTGTTGAACCGCACCGGTCTCGATCTGTTGTGCTCCAGACAGTCATTGAGTGCTTTGCCAAATTGATTGAAATGGCGCGTCCAGGTGCTGGGCGCGTTTAAGACTGCTTGGAGGTCGAATTGGACAAGAACATGAAAATCCTCATCGTTGATGACTTCTCAACGATGCGGCGGATCATTAAGAACCTGTTGCGTGACCTTGGGTTCACCAACACGGTCGAGGCCGACGATGGCACCACCGCCATTCCGGTCCTCAACAGCGGAAGCATCGACTTTCTGGTAACCGACTGGAACATGCCTGGCATGACCGGCATTGATCTGCTGCGCCACGTGCGCGCCGATGAAAAGCTCAAGCACCTGCCGGTGCTGATGGTGACCGCCGAAGCCAAGCGCGAGCAGATCATCGAAGCGGCCCAGGCCGGTGTAAACGGCTATGTGGTCAAACCCTTCACGGCCCAGGCGTTGAAAGAAAAAATCGAGAAGATTTTCGAACGCATCGGTTGAGTCACGGCGCCACGGGGGAGCTATGGACCACAAAGAATCTTCACTGGGTGACTTCGAGTCGACCCTGAAAAAACACGCGGTCGAACTGGTCGAAAGCCTTGAAAAAGGCAAGTTCGGCGACGCGGTGCAATTGATCCATGAGCTCAATCAGACCCGTGACCGTGGCCTGTATCAGGAAGTGGGCAAGCTCACCCGCGAGTTGCATAGCGCGATCGTCAATTTCCAGATTGATCCGCACATGCCGCAAGCCGAAGAGGTGTCCCAGATCACGGATGCCACCGAGCGCCTCGGTTATGTTGTCAAGCTGACAGAGGCTGCCGCCAACCGCACCATGGATCTGGTCGAAAGCTCCACACCATTGGTCAACAGCCTGAGCGATGAAGCCCAGGCGCTGAGCACCGACTGGGGGCGGTTCATGCGGCGCGAAGTGGGGGCTGAAGAGTTCCGCGAGCTGGCGCGGCGTGTCGACGGTTTTCTGGCACGCAGCAGCAAGGACAACCGGGCAGTGTCGAGCAATCTCAACGACATCCTGCTCGCGCAGGATTACCAGGACCTGACCGGTCAGGTGATCAAGCGTGTGACGCAATTGGTGACGGAAGTCGAAGCCAACCTGCTCAAACTCGTACTCATGGCCAGCCAGGTGGACCGCTTTGCGGGCATCGAACATGACCGTGAAGCGATGCTTGCAGAAAAAGATCCACAAAAACATCTCTCTCAGGGTGAAGGTCCGCAGATTCATGCCGATAAAAGAGAAGACGTTGTGTCCGGCCAGGACGACGTGGACGATTTGTTATCCAGCCTGGGTTTCTAAATATTCAGGTTTTTAGGTTTTTGGGTTTTTTGACCTGTTAGGAGCACACCCTTAATGAGCTTCGGCGCCGATGAAGAGATCCTTCAGGATTTCCTGGTTGAGGCCGGCGAGATTCTAGAGCAACTGTCCGAGCAGCTGGTCGAGCTGGAAAGCCGACCTGATGATGCGGATTTGCTCAATGCAATTTTTCGCGGTTTTCACACTGTAAAAGGGGGCGCCGGCTTCCTCCAGCTCAATGAGCTGGTGGAGTGCTGTCACATCGCCGAGAACGTGTTCGACATCCTGCGCAAGGGTGAGCGTCGCGTTGACTCGGAACTGATGGACGTGGTTCTCGAAGCGCTGGACTCGGTGAACAGCATGTTCGGCGAAGTCCGCGACCGCAGCCCGATCACGGCTGCCACACCCGAATTGCTCGCTGCCCTGGCCCGCCTGGCCGAGCCGCAATCGGCCGATGAAGCTGCGCCTGCGCCGCAAGTGGTGGAAGAACCACAAGCGCCGGTCGCCGAAGCCGAGTCGGGCGACATTACCGACAACGAATTCGAACAACTGCTGGACTCGCTGAACGCCGTCAAGGCCGAGGCCGAGGCGCCAGTGGCTGCCGCCTCCGAAGCGACCGACGTGGCCAGTGATGAAATCACCGATGCCGAGTTCGAGTCCTTGCTCGACCAACTGCATGGCAAGGGGCAGTTCGCTGCCGACGCCGTGGGTGCAGCGCCAGCCGCACCGGCGGCCGCTGCGGCACCGAAAGAGCCGGGCGACAGCTCCGATATCACTGACGACGAATTCGAGGCACTGCTCGATCAGTTGCACGGCAAGGGCAACTTTGCCGTCGACGCACTGGAATCGGCCATCGCGTCGGTTCCGACCCCGGTTGCGCCAGACGCCGCCGCTGCGGGCAGCGACCTGATCACCGATCACGAATTCGAATCGCTGCTCGACGATCTGCACGGCAAAGGCAAGTTCACCGATGTGAACAGCGGTGCCGTAGTGTCTTCGGTTGCAGCGCCGGTCGCCAAGGCTCCGGCTGCGGCTGCCAAGGCACCGGAAGCCAAGGCCGAGACGCCCAAGCCTGCCGCCGCCGCAAAACCGGCCGCTGCACCGGCACCCGCTGCGGCCCGTGCCCCGGCTGCCGCGCCTGCGGAAAAACCGGCGAGCGAAGCGGAGACCACCGTACGGGTCGACACCGCACGCCTGGACGAAATCATGAACATGGTCGGCGAACTGGTGCTGGTGCGTAACCGCCTGGTGCGCCTGGGTGCCAACAGCGCCGATGAAGCCATGTCCAAGGCCGTGTCGAACCTCGACGTGGTGACGGCCGACTTGCAGACCGCGGTCATGAAGACCCGGATGCAGCCGATCAAGAAAGTCTTCGGGCGCTTCCCGCGCCTGGTTCGTGACCTGGCTCGCCAGCTCAAGAAAGAGATCAACCTGGAGCTGGTCGGTGAAGAGACCGACCTCGACAAGAACCTCGTCGAAGCCCTGGCCGATCCGCTGGTCCACTTGGTGCGCAACGCCGTCGACCACGGTATCGAGTCGCCGGAAGAACGCGAAGCATCGGGCAAGGCCCGTGGTGGCAAGGTCGTCCTCGCCGCCGAGCAGGAAGGCGACCACATCCTGCTGTCGATCTCCGACGACGGCAAGGGCATGGACCCGAACGTCCTGCGTGCCATCGCGGTTAAACGCGGGGTGATGGACAAGGATGCGGCTGACCGCCTGAGCGACACCGAGTGCTACAACCTGATTTTCGCCCCGGGGTTCTCGACCAAGACCGAGATCTCCGACGTGTCGGGTCGTGGCGTGGGCATGGACGTGGTGAAAACCAAGATTTCCCAGCTCAACGGTTCGATCAACATCTACTCGACCAAGGGCCAGGGCTCGAAGATCGTCATCAAGGTGCCGTTGACCCTGGCGATCATGCCGACGCTGATGGTCATGCTCGGCAACCAGGCGTTCGCGTTCCCGCTGGTGAACGTCAACGAGATCTTCCACCTCGACCTGTCGACCACCAACGTGGTGGATGGCCAGGAAGTGGTGATCGTGCGGGACAAGGCGCTGCCATTGTTCTACCTCAAGCGCTGGCTGGTCAGCTCCGCCGCTCACGAAGAGCAGCGCGAAGGCCATGTGGTGATCCTCTCGGTAGGCACCCAGCGGATCGGCTTCGTCGTCGATCAACTGGTGGGCCAGGAAGAAGTGGTCATCAAGCCATTGGGCAAAATGCTCCAGGGAACCCCGGGCATGTCGGGCGCCACCATCACCGGTGACGGCCGCATCGCACTGATTCTCGATGTTCCGAGCATGCTCAAGCGTTACGCCGCACGGCGTATTTGATTCAGGGGGAGCGGGGCGACAGCGCCTCGCTCCCGCCTAATGGAGTGTTTATGGTAGTCAAAGTCCTGGTGGTGGACGATTCGGGGTTTTTCCGCCGCCGCGTCTCGGAAATTCTTTCTGCGGATTCCAATATCCAGGTCGTCGGTACGGCGACCAACGGCAAAGAGGCGATTGATCAGGCCCTGGCCCTCAAGCCGGACGTGATCACCATGGACTACGAGATGCCGATGATGGACGGCATCACGGCGGTGCGGCACATCATGCAGCGCTGCCCGACTCCGGTGTTGATGTTCTCTTCGCTGACGCACGAAGGCGCCCGGGTGACCCTGGATGCGCTGGATGCCGGCGCGGTGGATTTCCTGCCAAAGAATTTCGAAGACATCTCGCGTAACCCCGAGAAGGTCAAGCAACTGCTGTGCGAGAAGATCCTCAGCATTTCGCGCAGCAATCGTCGCGTCAGCGCCTACAGTACGCCGGCTCCGTCGCCGGCCCCGACGTCCGCGTCGTCCGCCAGCGCCAGCCATGGCAGCAGTGCGCCTGCCCGTGCCGCCGTCGCGCCTTCCCGCGCACCGGCGCATGCGCCAGCTCACGCGCCGTCTTCGCCTGCGCCGAAACGCAAATCCTACAAACTGGTGGCCATCGGTACATCCACGGGCGGCCCGGTTGCCCTGCAGCGCGTATTGACCCAACTGCCGGCCAACTTCCCGGCCCCCATCGTCCTGATCCAGCACATGCCGGCGGCCTTCACCAAGGCGTTCGCCGAACGCCTGGACAAGCTGTGCCGCATCAGCGTCAAGGAAGCCGAGGATGGCGATATCCTGCGTCCGGGCCTGGCGCTGCTGGCTCCGGGTGGCAAGCAGATGATGATCGACGGCCGTGGCGCGGTGAAAATCCTGCCGGGCGACGAGCGTCTGAACTACAAGCCGTGCGTGGACATTACCTTCGGTTCGGCGGCCAAATCCTACGGTGACAAAGTTCTGGCGGTGGTCTTGACCGGCATGGGCGCGGACGGTCGTGAAGGCGCGCGCCTGCTCAAGCAGAGCGGCAGTTCGATCTGGGCCCAGGATGAAGCCAGCTGTGTGATCTACGGCATGCCGATGGCCATCGTCAAAGCTGAACTCGCCGACGCGGTCTATGGCCTCGACGATATAGGTCGGCACCTGGTCGAGGCGTGTGTCTGATGGACGTTCTCAGTCTGATCGGGATCATCATGGCGTTTGTCGCCATCATTGGCGGCAACTTCCTCGAAGGCGGGCACCTCGGCGCCCTGGCCAACGGCCCAGCGGCACTCATCGTGCTCGGTGGCACCATCGGCGCGGCGCTGCTGCAGTCGCCCATGAGCGCCTTCAAGCGCGCCATGCAGATTCTCGGCTGGATCCTGTTCCCGCCGCGCGTGGACCTGGCCGGCGGCATTGATCGCGTGGTGAACTGGAGCCTGACCGCTCGCAAGGAAGGCCTGCTGGGTCTAGAAGGGGTGGCCGACGCCGAACCCGACAGCTACTCGCGCAAAGGCCTGCAACTGCTGGTCGACGGTGCCGAGCCGGAAGCGATCCGCAGCATCCTGGAAGTGGATTTCTACACCCAGGAAGCCCGCGACATCGAAGCCGCCAAGGTTTTCGAAAGCATGGGCGGCTATGCGCCGACCATCGGCATCATCGGCGCGGTCATGGGCCTGATTCACGTCATGGGCAACCTGGCAGATCCGGCGAACCTGGGTAGCGGCATCGCCGTGGCGTTCGTCGCCACCATCTACGGGGTGGCCAGCGCCAACCTGGTGTTGCTGCCGATCGCCGCCAAACTCAAATCCGTTGCGCTGCGTCAGTCGCGTTATCGCGAGATGTTGCTGGAAGGCATTCTGTCGATCGCCGAAGGTGAAAACCCTCGCTCTATCGAGTTGAAGCTCCAGGGCTTCATGGACTGATGGGGGTAATGGAGCATGGCGCGTCGCCGACAACATGAAGAGCATGTGAACCATGAACGTTGGCTGGTTTCCTACGCCGACTTCATTACCCTGCTGTTCGCCTTTTTCGTGGTCATGTACTCGATTTCCTCGATCAACGAAGGCAAGTACAAGATCATCTCGCAGGCGCTGGTCGGCGTGTTCACCGATGCGGATCGTTCGCTCAAGCCGATCCCCATCGGTGATGAGCGTCCCAAGACCGTGACCCCGGCCAAACCGCTGGTCAAGGACAGTGACCAGGTCGACGCCGGGATCGCTGGCACCAGTGATCCTTTGAAAAGCATTGCCGATGACATCAGTGCGGCGTTCGGCGACCTGATCAGTTCCAATCAGATGACCGTGCGCGGCAATGAGCTGTGGGTCGAGATCGAACTCAACTCCAGCCTGCTGTTCGGCAGTGGCGATGCGATGCCCAGCGACGTCGCGTTCAACATCATCGACAAGGTCGCGGCGATCCTGAAACCGTTCGACAACCCGATTCACGTCGAAGGCTTTACCGACGACCAGCCGATCCGTACCGCGCAGTACCCGACCAACTGGGAGCTGTCCTCGGCGCGTTCGGCGAGCATTGTGCGCATGCTGGCGATGCAGGGCGTCAATCCGGGGCGGATGGCTTCGGTGGGTTATGGCGAATTCCAGCCTGTGGCCAACAACGCCACGGCAGAGGGCAGGGCGCGTAACCGCCGCGTGGTGCTGGTGGTGTCACGTAATCTCGATGTGCGCCGCAGCCTGACCGGCACCGGAAGCGCCAATGCGCAACCGGACGCAGCGTTGAAGCGTGCTGGCACACAAACTGCACCGGCACCGGTCAAACCGCCGGTACGTGAGAGCTCCGTCAATTCTCCGTCACCCGTATTAACACGTTGAGCTATTTCTCGGTCGACCGGTGCGGCCGGGAGGAACATTTCGAATGAGAGTCTGGGCAGTTGCCAATCAAAAGGGTGGTGTTGGTAAAACCACTTCCTCCATCGCGTTAGCCGGGTTGCTGGCTGATGCGGGCAAGCGCGTGGTCGTGGTCGACCTCGACCCCCACGGCTCGATGACCAGCTATTTCGGTTACGACCCGGACAGCCTGGAGCACAGCAGCTACGACCTGTTCCTGCACAAGGGCAGCGTGCCGCAAGGCCTGCCCGGTCAGTTGCTGTTACCCACCAGCCACGCGAGCATTTCCCTGTTGCCGTCGAGCACCGCGCTCGCCACTCTGGAGCGCCAGTCGCCGGGGCAGAGCGGCCTGGGCCTGGTGATCGCCAAGAGCCTTGCGCAACTGTGGCAGGACTTCGATTACGCGGTGATCGACAGCCCGCCGTTGCTCGGCGTGCTGATGGTCAATGCCCTGGCGGCCAGTCAGCAACTGGTCATCCCGGTACAGACCGAGCATCTGGCGGTCAAAGGCCTGGAGCGGATGGTCAACACCCTGGCGATGGTCAACCGCTCGCGCAAACAGCCGCTGGCTTTCAACATCGTGCCGACCCTGTTCGACCGGCGCACCCAGGCGTCCCTCGGCACCTTGCGCGTCTTGCGTGACAAGTACCCGGACGAAATCTGGCAGGGCTACATTCCGGTCGATACGCGCTTGCGCGATGCCAGCCGTGCGGGCGTCACCCCTTCGCAATTCGACGGCAAGAGCCGAGGCGTCATGGCCTACCGTGCGTTGCTCAAGCAACTGCTGGCACAGCAGTCCGTGGCGCAGGTGGCGTGAGATGAATCGCCCGGTCAAAGTGACGTCCCGTCCGCAACTGGCACTGCAGTCCTATCTGGACAATCTGCTGATGGACGCGACAGAAGAGCTGTCCGCAGAAGATGAAGTGATTGCCACGGTGGTCGAGGTCGAGGCCGCCCTGGACGAATTCCAGGCCGCGGTGCTGGAAGAGCAGGCGCGTGACGCGCACAAGGCAGTCGAGCGACCCGCCGCCACACCAGTCGCTGCGCCGGTCGCCGCCCCTGTGGTGAAAGCCCCGGTGGCGCTGGCCGATGCGCCCGCCCCGGTATTGGCTCCGGTATCGACCATCGCACCCCTGCTGCAAGCCTTGGTGCCGCCGGTCGTCGAAGTGCATCTGCCGCCGAGCAATACGCCGCCACCGGTGGAGACCGACGATCGTCCCACCTGGGCCGCCGAGCCGTTCGAATGCCTGTTGTTCGATGTCGCCGGGTTGACCCTGGCCGTGCCGCTGGTGTGCCTGGGTTCGATTTATTCATTGGCCGGCCAGGAGCTGACGCCGTTGTTCGGCCAGCCGGAGTGGTTCCTCGGGATTCTGCCGAGCCAGGCGGGCAACCTGAAAGTGCTCGATACCGCCCGTTGGGTCATGCCGGACCGGTATCGCGACGACTTCCGCCAGGGCCTGCAATACGTTATTTCGGTGCAGGGCTACGAGTGGGGGCTGGCGGTGCATCAGGTCAGTCGCTCGTTGCGCCTGGACCCGAACGAAATCAAATGGCGCACGCATCGTGGCCAGCGGCCGTGGCTGGCAGGCACGGTCATTGAACACATGTGTGCGTTGCTCGACGTGGCCGCGCTGGCGGAGCTGATTGCCAGTGGCGGAGCGAAACACATGGGCGCCAGCAAGCCGGCTGCACAAACCAACATAAAAACACGCGACGGCAAATAAGTTGCCGTCGCACCGAACACACACCGCCAGGGCGGTTTTTCGAGGGGTCAGGGTATGAATGATAAGGCGTCGACTGCAAAGGGTTCCGAAGATCCGATCCTGCAATGGGTAACCTTCAAGCTGGACAATGAAACCTACGGCATCAACGTGATGCGCGTTCAGGAAGTCCTGCGTTACACCGAGATCGCCCCGGTTCCGGGTGCGCCAAGCTACGTGCTGGGCATCATCAACCTGCGCGGCAACGTGGTGACCGTGATCGACACCCGTCAGCGCTTCGGCCTGATGAATGCCGAGATCAGCGACAACACCCGGATCGTCATCATCGAAGCCGACAAGCAAGTGGTTGGCATCATGGTCGACAGCGTGGCCGAAGTGGTTTACCTGCGTCAGTCGGAGATCGAAACCGCACCGAACGTCGGTAACGAAGAATCCGCCAAGTTCATTCAAGGCGTGTGCAACAAGAACAACGAGCTGCTGATCCTGGTCGAACTGGACAAGATGATGAGCGAAGAGGAATGGTCGGAACTGGAGAATATCTGATTGATTCTCGAGGTTGCGGTCATTGTCCTGTTCCTTTTCTGGGCAGGCACGCTGGCAATGTTCCTGGCGTACATTCGTGGTCAGCGGCAGATCGCCGCGCAACAGGCCCAGGGCGATGCGCTGCGCGATCAGCGCATCAAGGAACTGGCCAGGCTGGTTGAGAACTACCAGAGCGGCAACGTGCGCATGGGTGAAGACCTGCATGAGCTGCGCGCGGTCGTCGCGCCCCTGCCGGACAAACTGGCCCAGCTCGAGCAGCGCGACCCCTCAAGCCTGTCGTTCGCCCAGGCGGCACGACTGGTGGGCATGGGTGCGAGCGTCGACGAACTCACCCAGTCCTGCGGCCTGACCCAGGCTGAGGCGGAGTTGATGAGCAAGTTGCACAGAAGCTGATTACAGGCACACCCCTGCAATCAGGCGATGAAGATCAAATGTGGGAGCGGGCTTGCTCGCGAAGGCGTCGGCACATCCAGCATGGGTGTGACTGTTGAACCGCTTTCGCGAGCAAGCCCGCTCCCACAGAAATCTGCAATACCTCAGTAATCATCCCCACGCTCGGTCACATCCTTCTCGACCATCGGCGCTTCCGGGTCGTGCCCCTCAGGGAACTTGCCCTTCAGGTTCCACGCAAACGCAATGATCTCGGCGATCGTGCGGTACAGCTCTTCCGGAATGCTGTCCCCCAGTTCCAGGCGCGCCAGCAATCTCACCAATTCGGCGTTTTCGTAGATCGGCACTTCGTAGTCGCGGGCGATCCGCAGGATTTCTTCGGCCAGCTCTTCGTCACCCTTGGCGGTCAGGGTCGGGGCCTGTCTGCCGTCGTACTTGAGGGCGATGGCCTGGCGTGGGGTGGTGGTGTCATTCATGCGGTTTCATCGACCCAGCGTTGTTCCAGACGGGTTTGCGGCCCTTGGGGTGGTGTGCCCTGGTGGCAATCGAAATCGCCGACATTGAGGCCCGAGTCCAGCAGGCGCTGGCGCAGCGCAGCCAGGTTGCTTTCGATCAGGCTGGCGGTATACGGGCGTTCGGCCCAAAGCTGGCTGGACAGGCTGCCGGCAATCAGTTGCGCCTGGACTTGCAGCGGCCCCAGCGGTTCCATGTCGAACGCCAGGTCGACGCGCCATAATTGCTGTTTGGGTTCGCGTTCGTCACGACGTTCCTGGGGTTGTTCTTTCTCCGGCGCATCCTCGCGCTGAAACTTGACCTGCAACGGCACGATGTCCTGCATGTTGCGCATCGGGATTTCCAGCTGCCAGGTGCTCATCAGGCGGCCATCGCTGGTCACGCCGGTCTGCTCCAGGCTCGACAACTGATGGCTTTGCAGGCGCGAAACCGCTGCGGCAGCCAGGCGCAGCAGATGTTCCAGATCGCCTTCGCCTTCAGCGCTCTGCAACAGGCGTTCGGGGATGGGGAAACTGGTCGGCGACGGCTTGGCGCTGACCTGGCCGAGCATGCCCAGGGCATTGCGCACGAAGCTCGGCATGGCCTGGGCCAGGGTGTTGGCGGCAATGATCGCGCCCAGGCTGGTGTTGGCCGGCAACCCCTGGCTGACCTGTGCGATCAACCGGAGCAGGTCACCTTTCATGTCGGGTGCCAGGGCCGGGTTCTGGCCACCCAGCAGTTTCGATTCGAGGAAGGCACCGCTGCCGGCCAGGGCCAGCGCCAGGCCTTTGGGCGTACTCAGCTGCTGCACGTCCGGCAGGCCGGCGAGCAGCTTGTTCACCGCGGCCCGCAAGTCGCTGGAGGTCTGGTCGGACGCCGGCAGGTTCTGCAACAGTTTGAGCAAGCCGTCCAGCGAGCCCTGGCGGCTCTGTTGGCTGGCCAACTGCTGGGTGACCGCCAGTTGTTCGTGGCGGCTGCTCAGGGGGACGAATTTCAGGGTCTGGCTGTCTTGCACCTGGGCGCTGAGCAACGTGCCAATGCGCAACGGCGTCGGGCTGTCGATGGTCAGCGTCTTGCCGCTCAACGCGGTGTTGAGCAGGCTCACCAGTGAACGGAAGACCGTCGGCTGACCCGGCACCTGCGGCAGCACCTGGGCGGTCAGTACCTTGCCCTGCAACAGCGTGCCCACGGGCAATTGGGCCGTGTCGATGCGGGTGAGGGCGGCCACGCTGGAGGCGATCGCCTGCTGCACCGTGACGGCCAGGTTGCCCGCCGAGGGCTGGGTGATCGCCAGGTACGTCCCCTGGGGCAGGGGCTGGCTGCTGGTGGCCTGGACGGTGGTCTGCCGGCCACTTTCAAGGGTGACCTTGAGCAGCAACTGAAAGGTCTGGTCCGCCTGCTTGAGCGACAGCACTTCGGCCCTGGCCGACTGCCCGGCTGTGATCAGGCCTTCGATCGGCGTCAGCAACTTGAGCAGTTCACCACTGACCACCAGCGGGCGTGAGGTCGCCGAGGTGGGCTGCGGGAGCGGGAGGATGTTCATTTCGCCTGTCATACGCGGTCACAACCTGAGGAAATAGCCCTCATTAGAGTAGGGCATCGCATGTATAATGCCGCCCGTCTTTCAGAGAGTGGCAAAAACATTGCAATTGTTTGACGCAGCTCTCTAGAACAGGCCGCCAATGCGACTATGCTGCACCACTTTAGCGGCCGCTGTGCTGCCGACTTGAACCGTAAAGGCCCGTGATCTCTTGACCAGTCCTGTCCTGCAAACCGTCGCACTCGCCTGTGAGCGAGACCTTCGACTGCTGTTCGAAAATCTCGATTTGAGACTGGCCAGTGGCGAAATGGTGCAAATCAGCGGCCCCAACGGCAGCGGCAAGACCAGCCTGCTCAGGCTGTTGTCCGGGCTGATGCAGCCGACGGCCGGGCAGATCCTGCTCAATGACCAGCCGCTCAACGAACAGCGCAGCGAACTGGCGCGCAACCTGTTGTGGATCGGCCATGCCGCCGGCATCAAGGATTTGCTCACGCCGGAAGAAAACCTCAGCTGGCTGTGCGCGCTGCATCACCCCGCCAGCCTTGAGGCGATCCAGGACGCGCTCGCCCTGGTCGGACTGCGCGGTTTCGAGGATGTTCCCTGCCACACCCTGTCCGCCGGCCAGCAACGTCGCGTGGCGCTGGCACGCTTGTACCTGGACAGTCCACCGCTGTGGATCCTCGACGAACCGTTCACCGCCCTCGACAAGCAGGGTGTGGCGCAGCTCGAATCCCACCTGGCCAGCCATTGCGAGCGCGGCGGCATGGTGGTGTTGACCACTCACCACACGCTGACCCGCAAGCCGGCCAGCTATCGCGACATTGATCTGGGGAATTGGGCCGTATGAGTGTGTTCGGTCTGCTGGTGGCCCGTGAAGCCCGTCTGTTGTTCCGCCGCCCCGCGGAATTGGCCAATCCGCTGGTGTTCTTTGCAATAGTGGTATCGCTGTTCCCGTTGGCGGTCGGTCCCGAGTCTCAATTGTTGCAAACCTTGTCTCCGGGACTGGTCTGGGTAGCGGCCCTTTTGTCGGTCCTGCTCTCGCTGGACGGGCTTTTCCGCAGTGATTTCGAGGACGGTTCCCTCGAACAGTGGGTCCTTTCGTCGCACCCCCTGCCTCTTCTGGTTTTGGCCAAGGTACTGGCACACTGGGCCTTCTCTGGCCTGGCCCTGGTTTTACTCGCTCCACTGCTGGCGTTGATGCTCGGTTTGCCAACCGCCTGTCTACCGGTGTTGCTGCTTTCCCTGCTGCTGGGTACACCGGTGCTGAGCCTGCTCGGTGCGGTGGGCGCAGCGCTGACAGTGGGCTTGAAGCGCGGTGGCCTGTTGCTGGCACTGTTGATTCTGCCGCTGTACATCCCGGTGTTGATCCTCGGCAGTGGCGCCTTGCAGGCAGCCCTGATGGGCATGCCGGCGACCGGTTATCTCTTGTGGCTTGGCAGCCTGACCGCCCTGGCGATAACCCTGACACCGTTTGCAATCGCCGCTGGCCTGAAGATCAGCGTCGGCGAATAATAATGAGGTCTGATCAAAATTTGATCACTTCTTTTGACCGAAGAATGACCCACGCCGCTCGTTGACGTGCGGCAACCGTGATGGAAACAGCAATGAACTGGACCTGGTTTCATAAGCTCGGCTCACCCAAGTGGTTCTATGGCATCAGCGGCAGAATGCTGCCCTGGCTGAGCATCGCCGCGGTGTTGCTGATCGGCATCGGCGCCGTCTGGGGCCTGGCCTTCGCGCCACCGGACTATCAGCAAGGCAACAGCTTTCGCATCATCTACATCCACGTGCCCACCGCCATGCTGGCCCAGTCCTGCTACGTGATGCTCGCCGTGTGCGGGGTCGTCGGGCTGGTGTGGAAAATGAAGCTGGCCGATGTCGCCCTGCAATGCGCGGCCCCCATCGGTGCCTGGATGACCGCCGTGGCGCTGGTCACCGGTGCAATCTGGGGCAAGCCGACCTGGGGCTCATGGTGGGTCTGGGATGCACGACTGACGTCCATGCTGATCCTGCTTTTCCTGTACTTCGGTCTTATTGCACTGGGCAACGCCATCAGTAATCGTGACAGCGCGGCCAAGGCCTGCGCCGTGCTGGCGATCGTCGGCGTGATCAACATTCCGATCATCAAGTACTCGGTGGAGTGGTGGAACACCTTGCACCAGGGCGCGACCTTCACGCTCACGGAAAAACCGGCGATGCCGGTGGAAATGTGGCTGCCACTGCTGCTGATGGTGCTGGGTTTCTACTGCTTCTTTGGCGCCGTGCTGTTGCTGCGCATGCGCCTCGAAGTGCTCAAGCGCGAGGCCCGCGCCAGTTGGGTCAAGGCAGAAGTGCAGAACAGCCTGGAGGCCGCTCGATGAGTTTTGCTTCATTCGGCGATTTCCTCGCCATGGGCCATCATGGCCTGTATGTCTGGTCGGCCTATGGCATTTGCCTGGCGGTGCTGGTTTTGAACGTGGCGGCGCCGGTCCTGGCCCGCAAGCGGTATCTGCAACAAGAGGCGCGTCGTCTGCGCCGGGAGAGCGGCAAGTGAATCCGTTGCGCAAAAAGCGTCTGATCATCATTCTGGCGATTCTGGTCGGGGCCGGCGCTGCCGTCGGCCTGGCCCTGAGCGCCCTGCAACAGAACATCAACCTGTTTTACACGCCCACCCAGATCGCCAATGGCGAAGCACCGCTGGACACGCGCATTCGCGCTGGCGGCATGGTCGAGGCCGGCTCGCTGCAGCGTTCCGGCGATTCGCTGGATGTGAAATTCGTCGTCACCGATTTCAAGAAATCCGTCACCGTCACTTATCGCGGCATCCTGCCGGACCTGTTCCGTGAAGGGCAGGGCATCGTCGCCCTGGGCAAACTCAACGCCGACGGCGTGGTGGTGGCCGATGAAGTGCTGGCCAAGCACGATGAAAAATACATGCCGCCCGAAGTGACCAAGGCCCTGAAAGAAAGCGGTCAATCGGCTCCAACGCCCGCGAAGGAGGGTTGATCGAATGACTTCCGGTCTGTTTATTCCCGAGCTGGGTCATCTGGCGATGATCCTGGCGTTGTGTTTCGCGCTGTTCCAGGCCGTGGTGCCGTTGCTCGGCGCCTGGCGCGGTGATCGCCTGTGGATGAGCCTGGCGCAGCCGGCAGCCTGGGGCCAGTTCGCCTTTCTGGTGTTCTCCTTCGGCTGCCTGACCTACGCGTTCATGACCGACGATTTTTCCGTCGCCTACGTCGCCAGCAACTCCAACAGCGCGTTGCCGTGGTACTACAAGTTCAGCGCCGTGTGGGGCGCCCACGAAGGTTCGTTGCTGCTGTGGGCGTTGATCCTCGGCGGCTGGACCTTCGCGGTGTCGGTGTTCTCCCGTCAGTTGCCGCAAGTGATGCTGGCGCGGGTGCTGGCGGTGATGGGCATGATCAGCAGCGGTTTCCTGATGTTCCTGATCCTGACCTCCAACCCGTTCTCGCGCATCCTGCCGCAGATTCCCGCCGATGGTCGTGACCTCAACCCGTTGCTGCAGGACATTGGCCTGATCGTGCATCCGCCAATGCTGTACATGGGGTACGTCGGTTTCTCCGTGGCGTTCGCCTTTGCCATCGCCGCCTTGCTCGGTGGTCGCCTCGATGCCGCGTGGGCACGCTGGTCGCGTCCGTGGACAATCGTCGCCTGGGCGTTCCTCGGTATCGGTATCACCCTCGGCTCCTGGTGGGCCTACTACGAACTCGGCTGGGGTGGCTGGTGGTTCTGGGACCCGGTGGAAAACGCGTCCTTCATGCCATGGCTGGTGGGCACCGCGCTGATTCACTCGCTGGCGGTCACGGAAAAACGCGGCGTATTCAAGAGCTGGACCGTGTTGCTGGCCATCGCGGCATTCTCCTTGAGCCTGCTGGGTACATTCCTGGTGCGTTCCGGTGTGCTGACCTCGGTCCACGCGTTTGCTGCCGATCCGGAGCGCGGCGTGTTCATCCTGATGTTCCTGCTGGTGGTGGTCGGTGGTTCGCTGACCCTGTTCGCCCTGCGCGCACCGGTGGTCAAGAGCCAGGTCGGCTTCAACCTGTGGTCGCGCGAAACCCTGCTGCTGGGCAACAACCTGGTACTGGTGGTCGCGGCTTCGATGATCCTGCTGGGCACCCTGTACCCGCTGGTCCTCGATGCCTTGAGCGGCGCCAAGCTGTCGGTCGGCCCGCCGTACTTCAACGCCCTGTTCATTCCGTTGATGGCGGTGTTGATGGTGGTGATGGCGATCGGCGTGCTGGTGCGCTGGAAAGACACCCCGGTCAAATGGCTGGTGAGCATGCTCACCCCGGTACTGCTCGGCACTGCCGCGCTGGCCGTGATCGCAGGCGTGGCCTATGGCGATTTCAACTGGGCGGTGATCGCGACCTTCGTGCTGGCGGCGTGGGTGTTGCTGGCCGGCGTGCGTGACATCTTCGACAAGACGCGCCACAAGGGCCTGATCAAAGGCTTGCCGACCCTGACCCGCAGCTACTGGGGCATGCAGGTCGCGCACCTGGGCATCGCCGTGTGTGCGCTGGGCGTGGTGCTGTCGAGCCAGAACAGCGCCGAGCGCGACTTGCGCCTGGCACCGGGCGAGTCCATGGACCTGGGCGGCTATCAGTTCGTGTTCGAAGGCGCCAAGCACTTCGAAGGGCCGAACTTCACCTCCGACAAGGGCACCGTGCGGGTGATCCGCGACGGTCGCGAAATCAGCGTGCTGCACCCGGAAAAACGCCTGTACACCGTGCAAGGCTCGATGATGACCGAAGCCGGCATCGACGCCGGTTTCACCCGTGACCTCTATGTGGCCCTGGGCGAGTCCCTGGGTGATGGCGCCTGGGCCGTGCGCGTGCACGTCAAACCGTTCGTGCGCTGGATCTGGTTCGGCGGCCTGCTCACCGCATTCGGCGGGTTGCTGGCGGCGCTGGATCGACGCTATCGGGTCAAGGTAAAAAGCCGCGTGCGTGAAGCACTGGGTATGAGCGGAGCCACTGCATGAAACGTTGGTTGATGCTGTTGCCACTGGCGATTTTTCTGGTGGTCGCTGTTTTCCTGTATCGCGGTCTGTACCTGGACCCGGCCGAGTTGCCTTCGGCGATGATCGGCAAGCCGTTCCCCGAGTTTTCCCTGCCGGCGGTGCAGGGCGACAAGACCCTGAGCCGTGCCGACATCCTCGGTAAACCGGCGCTGGTCAACGTCTGGGGGACCTGGTGCATTTCCTGCCGGGTCGAGCACCCGGTACTGAACAAGCTGGCCGAGAAGGGCGTGGTGATCTACGGCATCAACTACAAGGACGTCAACGCCGACGCCTTGAAGTGGCTGGCGGAGTTCCACAATCCGTATCAACTGGACATCCGTGACGACGAAGGCACCCTGGGGTTGAACCTGGGCGTGTACGGCGCGCCGGAAACCTTCTTCATCGACGCCAAGGGCATCATTCGCGACAAGTACGTCGGGGTGATCGACGAGCAGGTCTGGCGAGAAAAACTGGCGGCCAAATATCAGGCCCTGGTGGACGAGGCCAAGCCATGAAGCGCTGGATTGCCGCGGCCATCCTCGGTTTGAGCATTGCGGGTGTGGCGCATGCCGCCATCGACACCTACGAGTTCGCCAAGGAAGCCGATCGCGAACGCTTTCGCGAGTTGACCAAGGAACTGCGTTGCCCCAAGTGCCAGAACCAGGACATCGCCGACTCCAATGCACCGATCGCTGCCGACCTGCGCAAAGAGATTTTCCGCATGCTGGGCGAGGGCAAGGACAATCAGCAGATCATCGACTTCATGGTCGACCGCTACGGTGATTTCGTTCGCTACAAACCCGCCCTGACGGCCAAGACCGCATTGCTCTGGTTCGGCCCCGCCGGCCTGTTGCTGGGCGGCGTGGTGATCATCGCCGTGATCGTCCGCCGCCGTCGCGTACAACGCGTTGAGGACCGTGCCGAGCTTTCCTCTGATGAGCGTGAGCGTCTCGACCACCTGTTGGATAAAACCAAGAATGATTGATTTCTGGCTCGCAGCAGGTCTGCTGCTACTGGTTGCCCTGAGTTTCCTGCTGATTCCCGTATTGCGTGGTCGCCGCGCCCAGCTCGAAGAGGACCGCACCGCGCTGAACGTCGCGCTGTATCAGGAGCGCGTGGCCGAACTGCAGACTCAACAGCAGGAAGGTGTTCTCGACAGCGCGCAAATGGACAGCGGCCGCGCCGAAGCGGCCCGTGAACTGCTGGCCGACACCGAAGGCGCCGACAGCTCGCGGGTTTCGCGCCTGGGCAAACCACTGCCGTTGCTGGCAGCGATCCTGGTGCCGTTGCTGGGGCTGGGGCTGTACCTGCACTTTGGTGCCAGCGACAAGGTCGAACTGACCCGGGAATTCTCCCACGCACCGCAGTCGATGGAAGAAATGACCCAGCGTCTGGAACGCGCGGTGGCTGCACAGCCGGATTCGGCGGAAGGCATCTACTTCCTCGGCCGTACCTACATGGCCCAGGATCGCCCGGCCGACGCTGCCAGGATGTTCGAGCGCGCGGTGAACCTGGCCGGTCGTCAGCCCGAGTTGCTGGGCCAGTGGGCGCAAGCCCAGTACTTCGCCGATGGCAAACAGTGGTCGGACAAACTCCAGGCCCTGACCGACGAAGCCCTGAAGGCGGATCCGAAGGAAGTCACCAGCCTCGGCCTGCTGGGCATCGCCGCCTTCGAGGGCGCGCGCTACCAGGATGCCATCGACTACTGGACGCGCCTGCTCGCGCAACTGCCGCCCGAAGATAACTCCCGTGCGGCCTTGCAGGGCGGCATCGACCGGGCGACCGAGAAACTCAAGGCCAGCGGCGGCACTGTCGCCGAGGCTCCGGTGGCTGCGGCATCCACTGCCAAGGCGCCGGCGGCCCATGCGACCGCGTTGCTCAAGGTCAGCGTCGATCTGGCGCCGGAACTCAAGGCCAAGGTCCAGCCGGGCGACAGCGTGTTTATCTTCGCTCGCGCGGTTTCCGGTCCACCGGCACCGCTGGCGGCCAAGCGCCTGACCGTGGCCGACCTGCCGGCGACCGTCGAGCTGGGCGATGCCGATGCAATGATGCCGCAGTTGAAACTGTCGAACTTCCCTGAAGTCCAACTGGTTGCACGCATCTCCCGCGCCGGTCAGCCGATGACCGGTGAGTGGATCGGTCGCAGCCAGCCTCTGGCCAGCAGCACCACCGCGGCGCAGAAACTGACCATCGACAGCCCGGACAAATAACAGGAACGCCGCCATGACCGCTATCGCACGTATCACCCTGCTCACGCTGGTAATGGGGTTAAGCGCGTGTGCGGTCCAGCGACCCGAGCCGACACCGCTGCCGCCGATTCCGCCCTCGCAGCCCAGCCCGACGCCTTCGACAAGCCCGGCGCCCGGCAAACCGAGCGTGCCCGCCAAACCAGCCAAGCCGGTGCCACGCACCTCCGCCAGCTTCGCTCCGCCACCGGGGGGTAACAGCCACTGGGATCAGAAGATGGGCGTGTATGTGCTGGATGACCAGCCCAACACCTTCTATCGCCAGCGCACCTATTACCGCTGGAACAACGGCTGGAGCCGCTCGATCAGCCCCAATGGGCCCTGGGAAGACACCGACATCCAGGGCGTTCCGGGTGGTTTGGGACGGCAATTCGGACAGTAGGAAAAGGCGACCTTCGGGTCGCCTTTTTTGTGCCTGGGTGGGGCGGGCTTCACACTCGGCAACACAACCGGACGTCGTGATTCCAGTTTTTGTGCTTGAGTAAAGGTAACTCTGGAGTTATTTTTATCAAGCCGAAGCAAGGAGGCGTTGGTGCAGAGCAGGTTATTGATCAAGGAGCTGGAGGAGGCCGGCTGGAGGCTGGATCGCGTCACCGGCAGTCATCATTTGTTCATCCACCCCTACAGCCCGTTCACCGTCCCGGTGCCGCATCCGAAAAAGGATTTGCCAACGGGAACGGTCAAGAGCATACGAAGGCGCGCCGCTCTGCACCGCCCGCCAGCCAGTTACGCAGGAGATCCATAATGCAATATCCCATCTGTATCGAGTGGGGCGACGAGAACACCGCCATCGGTATTCAGATCCCCGATATTCCGGGGGCCATCACCGCCGGGGACACCTTCGAGGACGCCTACAACGCGGCCATCGAGATTGCCCACATCATGCTTCAGGAAATCGCCGCCGATGGCGAGGCGATTCCAATGCCGACGTCGGCCGCCGCCCACCGCAGCAATCCGGACTTCGCCGACATGGGCTGGGGCATGCTCGAGCTGGACATCGCGCCGTACATGGGCAAGACCGAGAAGGTCAACGTGACCTTGCCCGGCTATGTCATCCAGCGGATCGACCGCTACGTGCGCGAGCACAACGTGAAGAGCCGCTCTTCCTTCCTGGCCGATGCCGCGCTGGAGAAGCTGGTCCGGCAATGACATCAGCGGGACACTGGCGGTTCATGCCGCCGCCAGTGAACGCTCCCGCGAAACGCTCAAAAAGCGCAGCAATGCCAACAGCGGAAACGCGCTGCCGACGATCACGATCCACAGCCAGCCACCGTGCTCGTAGACCGCGCTGGCCACCGACGAGCCGAATGCACCGCCGATGAAGATGCTGGTCATGTACAGCGCATTCAGGCGGCTGCGACTTTTGCTGTCGAGGGCGTAGACCGCGCGCTGGCCCAGGACCATGTTCATCTGCACGCAGAAGTCGAGCACCACCCCGGTAACCGCCAGGCCAATGACGCTATAGGCCGGGTGGATGAACGCGGGCAGGAAGCTCAGGCTGGCGAACAGCAGGGCCAGCAGCGAGGCGATGCGTGTGTGCCCGGCATCAGCCAGCCGTCCGGCAATGGGGGCGGCGATGGCACCGATGGCGCCGACCAGGGCGAAAATCGCGATCTGACTCTGCGACAGCCCATGATGACGCGCCAACTCGAGGGGCGCGGCCGTCCAGAACAGGCTGAAGGTGGCGAACATGCAGCCCTGGTAAAACGCCCGCTGGCGCAGGACCGGTTGTTGGCGTAGCAGCGTCCACAACGATCCCAGCAACTGGCCGTAGGAGGCGCTGTGGTCAGGTTGACGTTTGGAGATGGTGAAGGCCAGCACCAGGCTGATCGCCGCCATCAACGCGGCGGCAATGATGAACATCGCGCGCCAGCCAAAATGGTCGGCGACGACGCTGGACACCGGTCGTGCCAGCAGAATGCCCAGCAACAGGCCGCCCATGATGCCGCCGACCACCCGTCCACGGGTTTCCTCGGGTGCCAGGTGGGCGGCGAGGGGGATCAGGATCTGCACCGACACCGAGCTGAAGCCCACCAGCAGCGAGATCAGCAGGAACACGTTCGGTTGCTCGGTGAAGGCCGCGCCCAGCAGGCTGGCAATCGCCACCAGCGTGGTGAGGATCATCAACCGGCGGTTCTCCAGCAGATCGCCCAACGGCACCAGGAAGAACAGGCCCAGGGCGTAACCGATCTGGGTCAGCGACACGATCAGGCTGGCCAGGGTGCTGCTCAGGCCGACGTCCGGCGCGATCAGCTCGATGATCGGTTGCGCGTAATAGATGTTGGCGACAATGGCGCCGCAGCAGAAGGCAAACAGCAGCACCATGCCTTTGGTCATTGTCGCGGCACCTTGGGGCACCGGGTTCACAGGGGTCATGAGGTTTCTCGCTGGACAAGATGGAATGCGCGCAGGCCGGAAAAATAGGGCCAAACGGGTTCTGGCTCAATATTTTTTTCCGCTTGCCGATAGTCTGGGGGCGTGGGTACGATTTCTCGTTTTTTTTTCAGATGATGCCTGGCTCGGGGATTTGGAGTTGATATGAAAGTGCAGGGTATGGCGTTGGCCAGCAAGTATTGTCAGGGCTCGGGTCTGGAGGTCGGTGCCGCTGCGCATAATTCCTTTTACCTGCCCGATTGCATCAACCTGGGGCCCAGCGATGGCGAAGCCTTCCTGTATCCGCAGGATCTTGTGGACTACGGTCACTACAAAAAGGAACAGGCGAACTACAACGTCGCGTCCGCCAAGGTCGATGCGCTGGGTGACTTCATGGCCATCCCGTTTCCTGATGGCCATTTCGATTACCTGATCAACTCCCATGTGATCGAACACGTGCCCAACCTGTTCGCCGCTTACATCGAGTCTTCCCGTGTAGTGAAGGACGGTGGCGTGTTCTTCTGCATCTTCCCGAAAAGGAATGCCGAGCCCACCGATCGACCGCGAGCGCTGACCACCCTGGACCAGATGATCGACAGCTACGAAAAGCGTGTCGACATGAACTCCGTGGACCTGGAAACGTGGAGATGTCACTACCTGGTGTTCTCTTTGCAGAGCATGCTGCGCGCAATCAACATGATGAACACGGTGGGCCTGGGTCACTGGCTGATCGAATGCATTGAAGAGACAGACACCAAAGTCGGCAACGGCCACACGGTGGTTCTGCGAAAACAGCTCGGCTTGTCCGGTTCTGTTTACAAGGACATCAATCAGTTCAATGAAGTGTTCAATGCGCACCTGACGGCCCAGGAGCTCGACAAGGCGCTGCACATGGTCAAGGTGGCCCTGTCGTTCGACTTCTTCAATGCGCACTTCCTGTACCTGGCGTTTGCCCTCAACTGTCAGTTGGACAACATCCAGGAAGGCCTGGAGTTCTTGCGTCAGGCCTTGATCATCAACCCGGAGAACGAAGAGTATCGTCGCTTGTTCATCCAGTTCACGGGCGGCCCGTACATCAATCCTGTGCACTGAGACGGTCGGGTGGCCACAACGCTGGCGCCCGATACACGGACGAAAAAAAGGCGACCTTCACGGTCGCCTTTTTCATGGCCAGAAAACCCTTACTGGGCGTAGATCTGATCGAAAACCCCGCCATCGTTGAAGTGGGTTTTCTGCACGGTGCGCCAGTCGCCGAAGGTCTTCTCTACCGACAGGAAGTCCACTTTAGGGAAGCGGTCGGTGTACTTGGCCAGCACGGCCGGGTCACGCGGACGCAGGTAGTTGGCGGCGGCAATTTCCTGGCCTTGCGGCGACCACAGGAACTTCAGGTATTCCTCGGCCGCAGCGCGGGAGCCTTTCTTCTCGACCACCTTGTCGACCACTGACACCGGCGGCTCGGCTTCGGCGGAGACACTTGGGTAGATGACTTCGAACTGGTCGCGACCGAACTCGCGGGCAATCATTTCCGCTTCGTTCTCGAAGGTCACCAGCACGTCGCCGATCTGGTTGGTCATGAAGGTCGTTGTCGCGGCGCGGCCGCCGGTGTCGAGCACAGGCGCCTGCTTGAACAGCTTGCCGACGAACTCCTTGGCCTTGTTCTCGTCGCCGCCGTTTTTCAGCACGTAGCCCCAGGCGGACAGGTAGGTGTAGCGGCCGTTGCCCGAGGTTTTCGGGTTGGGCACGACCACTTGCACGCCATCCTTGAGCAGGTCTGGCCAGTCTTTCAGGGCTTTCGGGTTGCCCTTGCGCACGATGAACACGGTGGCCGAAGTGAACGGCGCGCTGTTGTTCGGCAGGCGGGTGACCCAGTTGTCCGGAACCAGTTTGCCGTTGTCCGCCAGGGCGTTGATGTCGGTGGCCATGTTCATGGTGATCACGTCAGCCGGCAGGCCGTCGATGACCGAACGTGCCTGTTTGCTGGAACCGCCGAAAGACATCTGTACGGTGATGTTTTCGTTGTGCTCGGCTTGCCAGTGTTTCTGGAAGGCAGTGTTGTAGTCCTTGTAGAAATCGCGCATCACGTCGTAGGACACGTTGAGCAGGGTCGGTGCGGCCTGAGCCACGCTGGTCAGGGCCAGGCCAGCGGCCAGAAGTGAGGCGCCAAAGAGTTTTTTCACTGCGCATTCCTTGTTCGATGTTAAAGGTGAGGCATTGTGCCAGCGACTATAACCGCCGCCGCATAGGCCTTTAAAGATTAAAAAGCACTTTGCTTATTCCAGTTTCTTGAACAACGCATTGCCACAGCGCGAACAGAACGCCGCGCCATGTTCGTGGCTGTTCTTTTTGCACACCGGGCAATCGTGTTGCAGTTGCTCACCGCGCAGGGCATTGGCCAGTTCGGCGGTGAAAATACCGGTGGGCACGGCGATGATCGAGTAACCGGTGATCATCACCAGCGACGAAATAACCTGGCCCAGCGGCGTCTTCGGCACGATGTCGCCGAAGCCCACGGTGGTCAGGGTCACGATAGCCCAATAGATGCCCTTGGGAATGCTGGTGAAACCATGTTCGGGGCCTTCGATCACGTACATCAAGGTGCCGAACACCGTGACCAGGGTGCAGACGCTGACCAGGAACACCACGATCTTCTGCTTGCTGCCGCGCAGCGCCGACATCAGGTAGTTGGCCTGCTTGAGATAGGGGCTGAGCTTGAGCACCCGGAAAATCCGCAACATGCGGATGATCCGGATGATCAGCAGGTACTGGGCATCGGAGTAATACAGCGCGAGGATGCCGGGTACGATGGCCAGCAGATCCACCAGCCCGTAGAAACTGAAGGCATAGCGCAACGGCTTGGGCGAGCAGTACAGGCGCAGGATGTATTCACCGAGGAAGATGATGGTGAAGCCCCACTCGATGTATGCCAGCACATCGGCGTAGTTTTTGTGCACGGTGTCGATGCTGTCGAGCATCACGATCACCAGGCTGGTGAGGATGATCAACAGCAGAATGCCGTCGAAGCGCCTGCCGGCCCGGGTGTCGGTCTGGAAAATCATGACGTAAAGCTGTTCACGCCAGTTTTTGCTGCTGTCCATGGATAACGCCTGACTCAAAGATCAGCGCAGCCTAGGTTGATTGTCCCCGTGAGCGCAAGGCGCGTTATCCACCGACGGTTTGCCGAACATTTGAATGCCGGCGCGGATCAGCCAGCAGGCGAGGATGAACGGTGCCGTGAGCGTGGCCAGGCCGATGGCGGCGAACAGCGGCGTGAGCAACAACGCCATGACGATGCCCAGTAGTGGCAACCAGGGTTGCTGGCGCTGCGGGCTGAAGGCCAGGGCCGCCAGCACCGCGTTGTAGCCGCCCAAGCCCTGCAGCGCCGTCGCGGATTCGTGGTGCAGCAGGCTCGAGCCCAGGCCCAGCAGCGAAGCCGTCAATGCCCAGGCGCAGGCCCGGCGATCGGCGATCAGCAGGCCGGTGGCGATCATCGCACCGGCCAGCGGGTGGTCGAGGAACATCACCTGGCCGAATCCCTTCAGGGATGCCGCCAGCAGGTTCATCGTGTTCATGTCCACTGGCGTTGCCGGGGCAGCCGGTTCGGCGAAACACAGCAGCAACCAGGCCAGGCCCACGAACGGCGCGGTGTAGGCCGGCACGCACCGATTGACCCGCGCACGCTTGAGCCACTGTTGGGTGATCATCGCGCTCAGGCCGCCGGCGGCCAGGATCAGCAGCGGCATCATCGCCGACCAGGGGAAATACAGGCTCAGCAGCAGGCCGAGCAGCACGCCGTTGTAGCTGAACAACCCGGCCTGGCGATCGGCCTTGGCGTAGTTGCGCCGTTGCGCGGTGAGCAACCCGGCGACGCCTCCCAGCAGCGCCCCGCCAAGCAGGGCCGGCGCGGTGAACAGAATGGCGCACAGGCACAGCAGGCCGCACAGTGGATGACGCTGGAGGAAAATCTGGCTGAAGCCGTTGAGCAGGGCTTCGGCCCAGTCGGGGCAGTGGGTGTTGAAGTGATGGGCAGGCATGGCAGTTCAAAAAGTCAGGGAGACCGGATGGCCTGTCACAGAACTACTGTGGGAGCGAGCCTGCTCGCGATGAAAACACCGCGGTGTTTCAGGTACTGCGCAGTGATTTCATCGCGAGCAGGCTCGCTCCCACAGGGAGGGTGAGGCGGGGCTTACTTCTGATCGCGAATCGAGAAATTGGCCATGTGCTCCAGGCCCTTGATCAGCGCCGAGTGGTCCCAGTTGCTGCCACCGATGGCCGCGCAGGTGCTGAACACTTGCTGGGCGTTGGCGGTGTTGGGCAGGTTGATGTTCAGCTCCTTGGCACCTTGCAGGGCCAGGTTGAGGTCCTTCTGGTGCAGGCTGATGCGGAAGCCCGGATCGAAGGTGCCCTTGATCATGCGCTCGCCGTGCACTTCGAGGATCTTCGACGACGCGAAGCCACCCATCAGGGCTTCACGCACCTTGGCCGGGTCGGCACCGTTTTTCGAGGCGAACAGCAGGGCTTCGGCCACGGCCTGAATGTTCAGCGCGACGATGATCTGGTTCGCCACTTTCGCGGTTTGCCCGTCACCGTTGGCGCCGACCAGGGTGATGTTCTTGCCCATGGCCTGGAACAGCGGCAGGGCGCGTTCGAACGCGTCGGCATCGCCGCCGACCATGATGCTCAGGGTCGCAGCCTTGGCGCCGACTTCGCCGCCGGATACCGGTGCGTCGAGGTACTGCGCACCTTTTTCGTTGATCTTGGCGGCGAAGGCCTTGGTGGCGGTCGGCGAGATCGAGCTCATGTCGATCACCACCTTGCCCTTGCCAACACCGGCGGCCACGCCGTCGGCGCGGAACAGCACGTCATCGACCTGCGGGGTGTCCGGCACCATGACGATGATGAATTCGGCTTCCTGAGCGACTTCCTTCGGGTTGGCCAGGGCGATGGCCCCCGCGGCCACCAGATCAGCCGGGGCGGCGTCGTGATGCGCCGACAGGAACAGGCTGTGACCGGCTTTCTGCAGGTTCGCCGCCATTGGGTGGCCCATGATGCCGGTGCCGATGAATCCGATTTTAGCCATGAGAAATTCCTCTTGTTTTAATAAGTCGCAACGCGCGCGCCCCCTGTAGGAGCGAGCTTGCTCGCGATAGCGGTGTGTCAGATATGCACTGGGTGACTGAACCACCGCCATCGCGAGCAAGCTCGCTCCTACAGGGGAGGGGGTTAGATCGCGTTATGGGTTTTCAGCCAGCCAAGCCCTGCTTCGGTGGTGGTCAGCGGCTTGTATTCGCAACCCACCCAACCCTGATAACCGATGCGGTCCAGGTGTTCGAACAGGAAGCGGTAGTTGATTTCACCGGTACCCGGCTCGTTGCGCCCGGGGTTGTCGGCCAGCTGGATGTGGTTGATCTCGCCCAGGTGCGCGGCCATGGTGCGGGCCAGGTCGCCCTCCATGATTTGCATGTGGTAGATGTCGTATTGCAGGAACAGGTTGGCGCTGCCCACCTGCTCGCGAATCGACAGGGCCTGCGCCGTGTTGTTCAGGTAGAAACCGGGGATGTCACGGGTGTTGATCGCTTCCATCACCAGTTTGATGCCCGCCGCTTGCAGCTTGTCGGCGGCGTACTTGAGGTTGGCGACGAAGGTCTTCTCCACGGTGGCATCGTCCACGCCCTGCGGGCGAATGCCGGCCAGGCAGTTGACCTGGGTGTTGCCCAGTACCTGCACATAGGCAATGGCCAGGTCGACCCCGGCGCGGAATTCTTCAACGCGGTCCGGCAGGCAGGCCAGGCCGCGCTCGCCCTTGGCCCAGTCACCGGCCGGCAGGTTGAACAGCACCTGGGTCAGGCCATTGGCATCGAGTTGGGCCTTGATCTCGGCGGAGCTGAAGTCATAGGGGAACAGGTACTCGACACCCGTGAAGCCGGCCTTGGCGGCCGCTTCGAAACGGGCGAGAAAATCCTGCTCGGTGAACAGCATGGACAGGTTGGCTGCGAAACGCGGCATGGTGGTCTCCTGTGAATCTTGTGAGGATCCCAACTGTGGGAGCGAGCCTGCTCGCGATAGCGGCGTGTCAGTCAACATTGATGTTGAATGTGCCGGCCTCATCGCGAGCAGGCTCGCTCCCACAGTGGGAACAGTGAACAGTCAGTCAAGCAACGCAATCGCCGTCGGCGCGTCGTTGCCAACCAGCGCCAGGTCTTCGAATTCGTTGACGGCGTTGATCTCGGTACCCATGGAAATGTTGGTCACGCGCTCCAGGATAATCTCGACGATCACCGGCACCTTGAACTCTTCGATCAGCTCCTCGGCCTTGCGCAGGGCAGGGGCGATGTCAGCCGGTTCGAACACGCGCAGCGCCTTGCAGCCCAGGCCCTCGGCCACCGCGATGTGATCGACGCCATAACCGTTGAGCTCTGGCGCGTTCAGGTTATCGAAGGACAGCTGCACGCAGTAGTCCATTTCGAAACCGCGCTGGGCCTGGCGGATCAGCCCCAGGTACGAATTGTTCACCACCACGTGGATGTACGGCAGCTTGAACTGCGCGCCCACCGCCAGCTCTTCGATCATGAACTGGAAGTCATAGTCGCCCGACAGCGCCACGACCTTGCGGCTCGGGTCGGCCTTGACCACGCCCAATGCGGCCGGAATGGTCCAGCCCAGCGGGCCTGCCTGGCCACAGTTGATCCAGTGGCGCGGCTTGTAGACGTGCAGGAACTGCGCGCCGGCGATCTGCGACAGGCCGATGGTGCTGACGTAGCAGGTGTCCTTGCCGAATACCTGGTTCATCTCTTCGTAGACGCGCTGCGGCTTGACCGGCACGTTGTCGAAGTGTGTCTTACGTTGCAGGCTGGCCTTGCGCTGCTGGCAGTCCTGCAACCAGGCGCTGCGGTTTTTCAGCTTGCCGGCGGCTTGCCACTCGCGCGCAACCTCAATGAACACGGTCAACGCCGAGGCGGCGTCGGAGACGATGCCAAGGTCCGGAGTGAACACGCGACCGATCTGCGTGCCCTCGATGTCAACGTGAATGAACTTGCGGCCTTCGGTGTACACGTCGACCGAGCCGGTGTGGCGGTTCGCCCAACGGTTGCCGATGCCCAGGACCACGTCGGACTTGAGCATTGTCGCGTTGCCGTAGCGGTGCGAGGTTTGCAGGCCGACCATGCCGACCATCAGCGGGTGATCGTCGGGAATCGTGCCCCAGCCCATCAGGGTCGGGATGACCGGGATGCCGGTCAGCTCGGCGAATTCCACCAGCAGATCGCTGGCGTCGGCGTTGATGATGCCGCCACCGGCCACCAGCAATGGACGTTCGGCCTGGTCGAGCAGGGCGAGGGCTTTTTCCACCTGCACGCGGGTGGCGCTTGGCTTGGCCAGTGGTAGCGGTTGGTAGGCGTCGATGTCGAATTCGATCTCGGCCATCTGCACGTCGAACGGCAGGTCGATCAGCACCGGGCCAGGGCGGCCGGAGCGCATTTCATAAAAGGCTTTCTGGAAGGCATACGGTACCTGGCCCGGTTCCAGAACCGTGGTCGCCCACTTGGTCACCGGCTTGACGATGCTGGTGATGTCGACTGCCTGGAAGTCTTCCTTGTGCATGCGCGCACGGGGAGCTTGACCGGTGATGCACAGAATCGGGATCGAGTCGGCCGAGGCGCTGTACAGTCCGGTGACCATGTCGGTACCGGCTGGGCCGGAGGTGCCGATGCACACGCCGATGTTACCGGCCTTGGTGCGGGTGTAGCCCTCGGCCATGTGCGAGGCGCCTTCAACGTGGCGAGCGAGGACGTGATCGATGCCGCCGACCTTCTTCAGGGCGGAGTACAACGGGTTGATCGCGGCACCGGGAATGCCAAAGGCGGTTTCAACCCCTTCACGGCGCATCACCAGAACGGCGGCTTCGATTGCTCTCATTTTGCTCATGGTTTTGTGCCTCTTTACGTTTTGTAATTGTATACAAGTGGCTTTGCGACGAGTTTATTCACGACTGGCTGCGCAGGTCAATCCATTTTCTCAAGCGCCTGTTTCATTCGTCGGAAGGCCGATTTACTGTGGCGTTTCGTCGCATGTGGCGTTTTCGTTGATTTATTGTATACAAAAATATAATTCATTGTGTTCTATTTGTTGCATGCGGCTGCGCTACAAACGCGCAGCCCGACCGCTTTCCCTATAACAAAATGAGGACGGCACCATGAGCGCTTTAACCTTGAAAGTGGCAGTCAACCTGGTCAACGAGGCCATCAACGCCGGGCGGGCCATTGCGGCCGCCCCCCTGACCATCGCGGTGCTCGACACCGGCGGACACCTGATCACCCTGCAACGCGAAGACGGCGCGAGCCTGCTGCGCCCGCAGGTCGCCATCGGCAAAGCCTGGGGCGCCATCGCCCTGGGCAAAGGCTCACGCCTGCTGGCCCTGGACGCCCAACAACGCCCGGCGTTCATCGCCGCCCTGAACACCCTGGGCCAGGGCAGCGTCGTACCCGCGCCCGGCGGCGTGCTGGTGCGTGATCAGGAAGGCAATGTGCTGGGAGCGGTGGGGATCAGCGGGGATTTGTCGGATGTCGACGAACAGTGCGCGATCAACGCGATCGAGGCGCTGGGGTTGCGGGCGGATGCGGGGGTTGTGGCTTGATTTGATTTGCAGGGCCTGAACTGACGCTATCGCGGGCAAGCCCGCTCCCACACTGTTCAGGGGTATGCAGATGATCTGTGTACAGCATCAATCACTGTGGGAGCGGGCTTGCCCGCGATGGCTGTCTAACTGACACATCCAGCTAAAGGTTTGAATCATCTCCAGGCATTTTCATAACTAGCCTTCCCAGTACTTCATCAGGAGGGCAATGGAATGCCTGATTTGCCTGCTTCACATCGCTTGCGAATGGGGCGGTATGCCGAACCCCACCGGGTCTACTTGTTAACCACCAATACAATTGATCGGGAGCCCATTTTTAAAGATGTCAGATTGGGCAGATTGGTCGTGCATCAATTTCGCCGGGCTCAGAATTTCGGGTGGGCGAATTCGCTGGCTTGGGTCGTCATGCCGGACCACTTCCATTGGTTAGTCGAGTTGGACAATTGTTCACTTAGCAATTTGATGCGAAGAACCAAATCGTTGATTGCTCGAGAGGTGAACCTTGCCAGCAGTAGAGTCGGGCCGCTTTGGCAGCAGGGCTATCACGATCGCGCTTTGAGGCGAGAAGAGGATCTGGTGAAAATGGCGCGGTATGTTGTCGCCAATCCGTTGCGGGCTGGATTGGTGGAGCGTCTTGGCGACTATCCGCTGTGGGATGCGATTTGGCTTTGACGTCTGAAACTGAGTCGTTCCCATCGCGGGCAAGCCCGCTCCCACAGGATCTTTTGAGCTCACAAATCCATTGTGGGAGCGGGCTTGCCCGCGATAGGGTCAATGAGATTTCAGTCCAGCTCACACCCCTTGAGCACCAACCGGATGATCGTCTGCGCCGCCGCTTCATAGTCGGCTTCGTCGAGTTTTTCCTTGCCGGTGACGGCGGTGATTTGCCAGTCGAAGTCGGCGTAGGTCTGGGTGGCGGCCCAGATGCTGAACATCAGGTGGTTGGGGTCGAGGGGGGCGATCTGGCCGCGGTCGATCCAGGTCTGGATGCAGGCGATGTTGTGCTTGGCCTGGCTGTTGAGCTGTTCGATCAGGTCGCTGCTCAGGTGCGGGGCGCCGTGCATGATTTCGCTGGCGAACACCTTCGAGGCGTAGGGCAGGTCGCGGGAGATGCGGATCTTCGAGCGGATGTAGCCGCTGAGCACCTCATGGGGTTCGCCCTCGGGGTTGAAGGGGGTCGAGGCCTGCAGGATCGGCTCGATGATGCTTTCCAGCACCTCGCGGTAGAGGTTTTCCTTGGTCTTGAAGTAGTAGTAGACGTTGGGCTTGGGCAATCCGGCCTTGGCGGCGATGTCGCTGGTCTTGGTCGCAGCGAAGCCCTTGTCGGCAAATTCTTCACTGGCGGCACGCAGTATCAGTTGTTTGTTGCGCTCGCGGATCGTGCTCATAAACCAGGGGGTTCCTTGCCTGTTCTGGCGGTTGCGCATGGTAGCACCGGCCTTTGGCAGCGCTCAAGAATGCTCCGTGCGCCGCGCCGCCGCGCTATGCTGCTTGGCATCCACCCAAAGAAGGAAACGTGATTCATGGCAGGAAGCAGCTTGCTGGTGCTGATCGACGACATTGCCGCGGTGCTCGACGACGTCGCGTTGATGACCAAGATGGCCGCCAAGAAAACCGCTGGCGTGCTGGGTGATGACCTGGCACTCAACGCCCAGCAGGTCAGCGGCGTGCGCGCCGAGCGGGAAATCCCCGTGGTCTGGGCGGTGGCCAAGGGCTCGTTCATCAACAAGCTGATCCTGGTGCCGTCGGCCTTGGCCATCAGCGCATTCATCCCGTGGCTGGTTACGCCCCTGTTGATGGTCGGTGGCGCTTACCTGTGCTTCGAAGGCTTCGAAAAGCTGGCGCACAAATTCCTCCACAGCCACGCCGAGGACCAGGCGGAACACGCCGAACTGGTCGAGGCGGTGGCGGACCCGGCGGTGGACCTGGTGGCGTTCGAGAAGGAAAAGATCAAGGGCGCGATCCGCACTGACTTCATCCTCTCGGCGGAAATCATCGCCATCACCCTGGGCACCGTGGCTGGCGCCGCGCTGACCCAGCAGGTGCTGGTGCTGTCGGGCATCGCCATCGTCATGACCATCGGCGTCTATGGCCTGGTGGCCGGGATCGTCAAGCTCGATGACCTGGGGTTGTGGCTGACGCAAAAGCCCGGGCAAATGGCGAAAAGCATCGGCAACGGGATTCTGCGCGCGGCGCCGTACATGATGAAGAGCCTGTCGGTGATCGGCACGGCGGCGATGTTCCTGGTCGGCGGCGGCATCCTGACCCATGGTGTGCCGGTGGTGCATCACTGGGTCGAGGGCGTCAGCACCGGGGCTGGTGGGGCGGGGTTTGTCGTGTCGATGTTGCTTAATGGCGCGGTGGGGATAGTGGCGGGGGCGGTGGTGCTGGCGGTGGTGACGGTGGTTGGCAAAATGTGGAAGTTGCTGAAGGGCTGAATGAAACACTGAACCAATGTGGGAGCAACTGTCTTACCCATACCGCTCATCACCGCCACTCCGTGCCGTCTCGCAGCATGGCGTTGAGTCTGATCAGCAGTATTCGCATGCAGGCGATGAGCGCGACTTTTGCGCTCTTGCCTCGCTCGCGTAAAGCCTCGTAGCGTGTTTTGAAGTCTGCCTGGTGGCGGATTACGACCCAGCAGGACATGTAGAGCGCACGTCGGACCCGAGCTCGTCCCCCGTAAATCTGGCGCTTCCCGCTGTGATTGCCGCTGTCATCGTTGTACGGCGCGATGCCGGCCAACGCCGCGATCTCCCGGCGATTCAGCTCACCAAGTTCGGGCAAGTAAACCAGCAAACTGGCGGCAGCCACTGTGCCGATGCCTTTAACAGCAATCAGCCGCTCGGTTTTCTCTGCATCCAGGTCGCGCATGCTTTGGTTGATGGCTTTGCCGAGTTGCCTGATCTGTACCTGCAAATAGCGAATGTGTTCTTCGATCATGCCGACAACTGCTGGCAACTGGGCTTGTTGAAGCCGACGCTTGTTGTCGTCTCGTTGCTGAACCAAGTGTTCGCGTAGCTGAATCAGCTCGCGTAGAGCCTCTCGCTGGGGCGAGATTACTGGGTCGCAGGGAGCATGCAGAGCTTCGGCGAACGCGGCCAGGACAGCGGCGTCGATCGGATCGGTCTTGGCATTTTTGCCCATTGCCACAGCAAAGGCTCTGGCTCGCCGGGGATTGATCCTCAGCACGTTGAAGTGCGCGTTTTGCAAGGCGACCATGCTCTGGCGCTCATAACCGCCCGTAGCTTCCAGCAGAACCCGGCCAACTTCGTAACGGTTCAAGCGCTGGATCAGCTCAACGAAGCCTTCAGAACTGTTTGGAACATCAAAGCCGTCGTTCTGTGGTTGAACCCAGACAACGAGCTTTGATTTGGAGATATTGATGCCAACCCAGGAAATCATGACAAAACCCTCTTACACTCAGAAGTGAGAGTGCTCTGGCTTTGCCCACGCTTGTGATTCGAGTGGCGCTCGTCTAACTGTTCGGGCTTATGGGCCAGAGTGGAAAGGTGGATGGCAGCTCGGCTCCCCCACGTGCTTCAAGCACCGCGGACTCACAGCTTGCCATCCACCCCTCTCACCTCTGATTTTATTCCCTGATCAAGACACAAGCGGGCTTGCTCGCGAAAGCGGTGTGTCAGTCACCATCAAAGTCGACTGACACACCGCTTTCGCGAGCAAGCCCGCTCCCACAGGTTTTGGTTTTGTTTGACCTATTCGGCAATCTGCAACTTGCGCGACTCGGTGTACACGTAGCGCACCTTCTCATACTCGAACGGCGAGTTCAGCTGGCCATAGCGGAAGCTGGTCTGGTAACGCTTGTCCACGGCCCGCAAGGCCCACACTTCCGGATGGTTGGAGCTGACTTCGGCGACGTTGAGGAAGTTGATTGCGTTCTCGGCGCTGAAGTCCACCAGCAACCCGCCGGTATCGCGCAGGTTCGACGGTCCGAGGATCGGCAGCACGAAGTAGGCGCCGGCCGGCACACCATAGAAGCCCAGGGTCTGGCCGAAGTCTTCGCTCTGGCGCTTGAGCCCCATGGCGGTCGCCGGGTCCCACAGGCCGGCGATGCCGATGGTGGTGTTGAGCAGCAGGCGCCCGGTGATTTCCATCGAGCGTTGGCCCTTGAACTGCAACAGGCTGTTGAGCAGGTTCGGTACGTCGCCGATGTTGTTGAAGAAGTTGCTGACCCCGGTGCGCACGAAGCTCGGGGTGATGTAGCGATAACCATCGACCACCGGCAGGAACACCCACTCATCGAAGCGGTAGTTGAAGTGGTAGACGCGGCGGTTCCACTCCTCCAGCGGGTCATAGACGTTCAGTGCGCTCAGCGTCGAGCGTTCGAACTCGCGCTGGTCCAGGCCCGGGTTGAACTTGAGTTTGCTCAGCGGTTCCTTGAAGCCATCGCTGTCGATGACCACGGGCGCGTTGGCCTTGCTGTTGTCGGCATTGGCGGTGGTTGCACAGAGTAGCGCGGCGATAAGCAGGAGGTATTTAGCCACGGAAGAACTCCAGCATGGCGTCGCTGTTGACGCGGTAGTTAAGGTTGCCGCAGTGGCCGCCCAGTGGGTAAACGGTCAGGCGATCGCCGAAGGTACGGCGCAGGAAACCGAGGTCCCCAGGGCCCAGGATCACGTCGTCGGCGTTGTGCATCACGGCGATTTTCGGGCTCTTGCGCAGGTAGTCCTCCAGCGCGTACATGCTCACCTGGTCGATCAGTTGCAGCAGGCTGCCGCCGTCGGTGCGCGCACGCCACATCGGGATCACCTGTTCGGTGATGTAGCAGTCGAAGTCGCACTGCAAGGCCCGCTTGAGGTACGGCGTAAGGCTGGTGCCTTCGGTGATCGGGGTCTTCGGCGGGGTGATCAGGCCGCGACGGTTGATCAGGTCCGAGGTGAAGGCGATGTCGGCAGCCGAGAAGCGGAACGAGGTGCCGATCAGCATGGCCATCTGTTCGTTGCTCAGGTGCTGCTTGGACTGCTGGAAGTCGTAGAGCAGGGCGTCGTTGAGGTCGATGTAGCCCTTCTGCTGGAAGTAGCGGGTCAGCTTGTTCAGCACCAGCTCATAGAAGGTGGTGGTGTTGTTGATGCCCTTGACCTCGGTCTGTACCAGCTTGTCGAGGTTGGTGATCGAGGTGTAGAGGTTGACCGGCGGGTTGAGCAGCAGGACTTTCTTGAAGTTGAAGCTGCGCCGGGTTTCGTCCAGGTGGGCGATGAACGCCGCGTCCAGCGCACCCAGGCTGTAGCCCGACAGGTAGTAATCGGTGACCGGCAGTTTCGGGTTCTGCGCGCGCACGGCCTGCATTACCCGGTACATGTCCTCGGCGTCGTCCTTGGTGATACCGGGGGTGGCGAAGCGCGAGGCGGCGCTGATGAAGTCGAAGCTGGTCGGCGACGACAGCTGCACCACGTGGTAGCCGGCCTTGTAGTAAAGCTTCTTCAGGTATTCGTTCAGGGTGCTGTCATAACGCGCACCGGTGCCGGCGATCAGGAATATCAGCGGCGCGGCTTTGTCCTGGGTGGCGATGCGATAGGTGAGCTTCTTGACCGGCCAGAAGTTGTCCGGCAACTGGAACTCGCGCTCCGGACGCAGGGTGAGGGTGTGGTCCGATTGGTCGATGTCGTCGTCCAGCGGCAATTCCGGGCGCAAGTCCGGAGGCGTCGTGGCGATGGTCGCTTCAAACGGGTTGGTCAAGGGGTAGCCATAACTGGCGGGGTCGACATCTGCCGCCAGTGCGGACGCACTCAAGATAAGGCCGCTAAACAGGGCGGCGAAGCGCAAGGAACGGAGCATGACTGAATCCCTTAAGAAAAGGTGCCGAATGAAGTTCGCAGGCTATGACCACGGGATTTGCGCCAAAGTGCCACGCATCGGCACCAAACAGGCCTGATTTCGGAGTAATAGTAGCTGGACGATACACTTTGCAGCGATTGGATGGCCAGTTAACAGTTGTTAGCGTTTTGCTTAACGCAGCCCTGCGATTAAGCTGGCCGCCGTTTTCGATGATTGGAGCGCTTCATGTCCCGCCGCTTGCCCGTGATATTTCTGCTCGTTCTGCTGCCGTTATGGCTGGCCGCCAGCTATGGCGCGCGTTACGGCTTCATGGAAGATGCGCAGTGGGTGGGCATCTGCGTCGATGAGGCGAGTCGCTGGGAATGCCAGGTCCGTTCGAACCTGGGCTTGATGATTCATTTCAAGGTGCTGGGCTGGGGCGCATTGGCCGCCGCGGTGCTCGGCTTTGTGCTGCCGGGCCGGGCAGGGTGGTGGCTGGCGGTGCTGGCGCTGGCACTCGGGTTTCCGGCGCTGGCGTTGTACAACACCACGCTGGCGGTGTTTGCGGTGGTGATTGCAGGGTTGCGGTTGGTTCGCGGCGCCTGATAGATCGCCATCGCGGGCAAGCCCGCTCCTACAGTGAGGGGCGAAAACCTCTGTAGGAGCGGGCTTGCCCGCGATGAGGTCAGTGAATTCAGCGAAGATTCAAGCCTTGCGCACCCGCAACGACCGCCACAACGCCACCACCATCAACCCGCTCACCAGCGCCCAACCCCACGCCTGCTGATTCTGCAGCCCTTCACGGAACAATTGCGGTGCAATGCCGGCGCCGACAATGAATGTCAGTAGGGCAATCTCCCGACGCGGCACGCTGACCGGGCGGCACAGGTAGACCAACGCCGGCACGATGAACGCCACGCTCGGGAAGCTGCGATAGCGTGGGTCGAACACCAGTTCGAGCATCGACACCGCCGCCGCGAACCCGATCAATGCCAACAACAGGCCCGCGCGCCGCTCCAGCACATTGAAGCCTCGTCCGCGCCAACCGGTGCGCGGGCTCAAGGCCAGGGCCGCATGGGCCAGCGCCGCCAGGTTCAACACCGTCAGCAAGCCCACCCACAACCACTCGCTGGTGAAGCGCGTGGTCACCCGGGCCAGATCCCCCCAGGCTCCCAGTGAACAAGCCGCCAGCGCACCCAGCAGCGGCAACACCAACGCTGCCCGGGTATCGCGCACACGACCGCCGAGGATCAGCGTGCCCAGGAAGATCACGCCGCCGACCATCAGCCATTGCGACCAGTACGGCACATTCGTGACGGGGCCGGCCAGTACGCCCTTGTCCTGGCGATCAGCATCGAACAGCCCCCAGTAACCGCCGACTGCACCTTCACTGGCACGTTTCCATGGCTGGTCGAACGCTTCGATCAGGTTGTAATGCCAGCCCTGCTGTTCGGCCATGGCGACAAAACCACGGATGAACTTGGCCTCGTTGACCCGGCTGGGCAGGGCCGTTTCCCGCTGACGGCCTTCGCTTGGCCAGCCGGTTTCGCCAATCATCACGTCCTTGGGCGCGAACTTGTTGCCGAACAGCTGGCGCACTTCGGCGACATGCTGCAGGGCCGCGTCGATGTTGGAAGGATCGTCTTCCCAGTACGGCAGCAGATGGATGGTCAGGAAGTCCACTGCCGGAGCGATTTCCGGGTGTTTGAGCCAGAACTCCCAGACGTCGGCGTAAGTGACGGGTTGCTTGACCTGGCTTTTGACCTTGGTGATCAGCCTGGCCAGTTGCGGGCCGGTGACCTCTTTGCGCAGCAGTGCTTCGTTGCCGACGATCACCGCGCTGACCACGTCCGGGTTGGCGTTGGCCGAAGCGATCAGCAGGTCGACCTCTTTCTCGGTGTCCACCGGGTTGCTGTTGACCCAGGCGCCGATCATCAGCTTCAGGCCGTGTTTACGCGCCAGGTCCGGCAGCGCGTCAAGGCCGGTCATCGAGTAGGTGCGGATGCATTCGAAGCGGGTAGACAACAACGCGAGGTCAGCGTCCATGCGCTCCGGGCGCAGCTTGAAGGGCTGGTCGAACGGCGATTGGTCCTTGTCGAACGGCGTGTAGGAGGCGCATTGCAATTTATGGGTGGCGCTGGCCACGTCCGGCAGAATCACCGGTTGGCCGATCCCGTACCAGAAACCGCCCAGGGCAAACAGGCCCAGCAGGCAGGCGAACAGATAGGCCAAAAAAGGAAAGCGGGGTGTCACGGGCATGGTCAGCCGTCCGGGAGCAAAGCGGCGCATGTTACCTGCATTTGCCCTGTGCTTGGTGGCCTGCACGATTTTGACATGCAAAGTTCAGGCAGATTGCCCGAGGCATTTATATGGCGCGTGGTTAATGGCGTTCTGATGTCGTTTCTCGATGCCTTGAGGTCGCAGGCAGCACAGGTTCCGGTTGGCGTCAGGTTGATGATCGAAGCGTCAGTACTCCGCTGATGTTCGAACGAGTTTGCGGTGAGGCGTGATGGGGGCGCCGCGCACCATAACAATACGTTGACGCGGCTCGGCACCCGTCGAGCGCAGCACTTTCGGGGAAGTAACGATGAAGATGCGACGACTTTTAGGCGCAGGTGCCGCTCTGGTACTTGCGATGGGCTCGACATTCGCCAACGCAGAAAAACAGACCCTGAGCATCGGTTACGTTGACGGCTGGTCCGACAGCGTCGCGACGACTCACGTGGCAGCAGAAGTGATCAAGCAGAAACTCGGTTATGACGTGAAGCTGCAAGCCGTCGCCACCGGGATCATGTGGCAGGGCGTGGCCACCGGCAAACTGGACGCCATGCTGTCGGCCTGGCTGCCGGTGACCCATGGTGATTACTGGGCGAAGAACAAGGATCAGGTCGTCGACTACGGTCCGAACTTCAAGGACGCGAAAATCGGCCTGATCGTGCCGGAGTACGTCAAGGCCAAGTCGCTGGAAGACCTGAAGACCGATGACAGCTTCAAGAAACGCATCGTCGGCATCGACGCCGGTTCCGGCGTGATGCTCAAGACCGAACAGGCGATCAAGGACTACGACCTGACCGGCTATCAACTCAAGGCCAGTTCCGGCGCCGGCATGATTGCCGAGCTGACTCGCGCCGAGAAGAAGAACGAATCCATTGCCGTGACCGGTTGGGTGCCGCACTGGATGTTCGCCAAGTGGAAACTGCGCTTCCTCGAAGACCCGAAAGGCGTGTATGGCGCGGCTGAAACCGTGAACAGCATCGGCAGCAAGGAACTGGATGCCAAGGCACCGGAAGTGGCCAAGTTCCTGAAGAACTTCCAGTGGGCTTCGAAAGACGAAATCGGCGAAGTCATGCTGGCCATCCAGGAAGGCGCCAAGCCGGACGCTGCCGCGAAGGACTGGGTCGCCAAACACCCGGATCGCGTGGCGGAGTGGACCAAGTAAGCGGTTGATTTAATCAGGCGCACTGTCCCCTGTGGGAGCGAGCCTGCTCGCGATGATGGCATTGCAGACACCGAACGGGTGACTGTCAGGCCGCCATCGCGAGCAGGCTCGCTCCCACTTTTATTTGCCAATGCTTGAAATTGGCGATTCTGTCACGTAGCTCTAAGACTAAGGTCGTCTGGAACCCGGCTCGCAGCCGAATAAAGTGGATACCGTTACAACAATAATCTGTGCTGCGAGGATAAAAACAATGAACGACAGCATTTACCTCTCGATTCAAAACAGCCCCCGTTTCAAGGAGCTGGTTAGCAAGCGAGAAAGGTTCGCCTGGATTCTTTCGGCGATCATGCTTGGGCTTTACTCCGCATTCATCCTTCTGATCGCTTACGGGCCGCAGGTGCTGGGGGCAAAAATCAGCCCTGAGTCGTCCATTACCTGGGGTATTCCGATTGGTGTCGGCCTGATCGTTTCGGCCTTCATCCTGACCGGGATCTACGTGCGACGCGCCAACGGCGAGTTCGACGACCTGAACAATGCGATTCTCAAGGAGGCTCAGCAATGATCCGGCGTCTACTGGCTCTTCTGAGTATTGCAGCCTTTGCACCGGCAGCCTGGGCGGCTGACGCCCTGACCGGTGCCGTGCAGAAACAACCCCTCAACGTGTCCGCCATCGTGATGTTCGTCGCGTTTGTCGGCGCGACCCTGTGCATCACCTACTGGGCCTCCAAGCGTAACAAATCGGCTGCCGACTACTACGCGGCAGGCGGCAAGATCACCGGTTTCCAGAACGGTCTGGCAATTGCCGGTGACTACATGTCCGCGGCGTCCTTCCTGGGGATTTCCGCGCTGGTGTTCACCTCCGGCTACGATGGCCTGATCTATTCGATCGGCTTCCTGGTGGGCTGGCCGATCATTCTGTTCCTGATCGCCGAGCGTCTGCGTAACCTGGGTAAATACACCTTTGCCGACGTGGCGTCCTACCGCCTCGGGCAAACCCAGATCCGTTCGCTGTCTGCCTGCGGTTCGCTGGTGGTGGTAGCGTTTTACCTGATCGCGCAAATGGTGGGTGCCGGCAAGCTGATCCAGCTGCTGTTCGGTCTCGACTACCATGTGGCCGTGATCCTGGTCGGTATCCTGATGTGCGCCTATGTGCTGTTCGGCGGCATGCTGGCAACCACCTGGGTACAGATCATCAAGGCTGTGCTGCTGCTGTCCGGTGCTTCCTTCATGGCACTGATGGTGATGAAGCACGTTAACTTCGACTTCAGCATGCTATTCTCCGAGGCGGTCAAGGTTCACCCTAAAGGTGAAGCGATCATGAGCCCGGGCGGCCTGGTGAAAGATCCTATCTCCGCGTTCTCCCTGGGCCTGGCACTGATGTTCGGTACCGCTGGCCTGCCGCACATCCTGATGCGCTTCTTCACCGTGAGCGACGCCAAGGAAGCGCGCAAGAGCGTGCTGTACGCAACCGGTTTCATCGGCTACTTCTACATCCTGACCTTCATCATCGGTTTTGGCGCGATCCTGCTGGTCAGCACCAACCCGGCGTTCAAGGATGCGGCTGGCGCGCTGTTGGGCGGTAACAACATGGCGGCGGTGCACCTGGCAGACGCAGTGGGCGGCAGTATCTTCCTGGGCTTCATCTCGGCAGTAGCGTTCGCGACCATCCTGGCAGTGGTTGCCGGTCTGACCCTGGCCGGTGCTTCGGCGGTGTCCCACGACCTGTATGCCAGCGTGATCAAGAAAGGCAAGGCCAACGAGAAGGACGAGATCCGCGTTTCGAAAATCACCACCATCACCCTGGCGGTGCTGGCGATCGGCCTGGGCATCCTGTTCGAAAGCCAGAACATCGCGTTCATGGTGGGCCTGGCGTTCTCCATCGCCGCGAGCTGCAACTTCCCGGTACTGCTGCTCTCCATGTACTGGAAAAAGCTGACCACCCGCGGTGCGATGATCGGCGGCTGGCTGGGCCTGCTCAGTGCCGTTGGCCTGATGATCCTCGGCCCGACCATCTGGGTGCAGATCCTGCACCACGAGAAGGCCATCTTCCCGTACGAGTACCCAGCGCTGTTCTCGATGATCATTGCGTTCGTCGGTATTTGGTTCTTCTCGATCACCGACAAGTCGACCGCAGCCGACAAAGAGCGGGCGCTGTTCTTCCCGCAATTCGTACGCTCGCAGACCGGTCTGGGCGCAAGTGGAGCGGTTTCGCACTAAGGCGTGATGCTTTTATATAGATAACCACGCTTGAAAAAATTACCCCGGTCGAGAGACCGGGGTATTTTTTTGCCCGCCAGTCCCCGACTTCCCCACCCCACTGTAGGAGCGAGCTTGCTCGCGATGGTCGTTAACGATGACGCTGACTATCTGACACCCAGCGTTGCCTGAACCACCATCGCGAGCAAGCTCGCTCCTACAGGGTAAAGCGCGCGATTTTATAGGCGCCACAGATTGCCCCGTCGGCAGGCCGAGTGGAGGTTCTGAGCAGTGGGCAACCCGGCATGGATGCCGGGTTAGCCGCCCTCGGCCAAGGATGGCCGATGGCGGCGCGCCCACGGAGCAGGACCGGAGCGAGGGAACCCGGAGCGCCAGCGAAGGGCCGTACGTCAGGGGCCGGGCGTTTTGGTGACTTTGGCGCTCCAAAGTCACCCGCCGTAAAGGCGGAACCAAAAGCGGCCGTTACCGCAGAAACGGACATGTACGCCTGTAAGGCCGCCATCGCGAGCAAGCTCGCTCCTACAGGGCCCCAAAGTCACCCGCCGTAAGGGCGGAACCGAAAGCGGGCCGTTACCGCAGAAATGGATATGTACACCTGTAAGGCCGCCATCGCGAGCAAGCTCGCTCCTACAGGGCCCCAAAGTCACCCGCCGTAGGGGCGGAACCTTAAGCGGCCGCACCCGCAGAAATGGATATGTACACCGGAAGGCCGCCATCGCGGGCAGGCCCGCTCCCACAGGGGAGGGGGGAGGGGCACGACCTGCCACAAACAAAAACGGCCTCTATATAGATAGAGGCCGTTTCCGGTACAGCTCAACACGCTAGAGCAAGACAGATCTTACTTGCGGTCTTCCAGCTTGGTGATATCACGCGACTCGTAGCCGGTGTACAACTGGCGCGGGCGGCCGATCTTGTACGGGCTGGAGAGCATTTCCTTCCAGTGCGAGATCCAGCCGACAGTACGTGCCAGCGCGAAGATCACAGTGAACATGCTGGTTGGAATGCCGATCGCCTTGAGGATGATCCCCGAGTAGAAGTCGACGTTCGGGTACAGCGAGCGTTCGATGAAGTACGGGTCGGTCAGGGCGATCTCTTCCAGGCGCATGGCCAGTTCGAGTTGCGGATCGTTCTTGATGCCCAGTTCCTTCAGCACTTCGTCACAGGTCTGCTTCATGACGGTAGCGCGCGGGTCGCGGTTCTTGTAGACGCGGTGACCGAAGCCCATCAACTTGAACGGATCGTTCTTGTCCTTGGCCTTGGCGATGAACTTGTCGATGTTCGAGACATCGCCGATTTCATCGAGCATGGTCAGTACGGCTTCGTTCGCACCGCCGTGGGCAGGGCCCCACAGTGCGGCGATACCGGCGGCGATACAGGCGAACGGGTTGGCACCCGACGAACCGGCCAGACGTACGGTCGACGTCGAGGCGTTCTGCTCGTGGTCGGCGTGGAGGATGAAGATCCGGTCCATGGCCTTGGCGAGTACCGGGCTGATCGGTTTGATCTCGCACGGGGTGTTGAACATCATGTGCAGGAAGTTTTCCGCGTACGACAGGTCGTTGCGCGGGTACATCATGGGTTGGCCCATGGAGTACTTGTAAACCATCGCTGCCAGGGTTGGCATCTTGGCAACCAGGCGGATCGCGGAGATTTCGCGATGCTGCGGGTTATTGATGTCCAGGGAGTCGTGGTAGAAGGCGGAGAGGGCGCCGACTACGCCGCACATGACAGCCATCGGGTGGGCGTCGCGACGGAAACCGTTGAAGAAGGTCTTCAACTGTTCGTGAACCATGGTGTGGTTCTTGACGGTGCTGACGAACTGGGCCTTCTGTTCTGCGGTCGGCAGTTCGCCGTTGAGCAGCAGGTAGCAGGTTTCCAGGTAGTCCGACTTCTCGGCCAGTTGCTCGATCGGGTAGCCGCGATGCAGCAGGATGCCGTTGTCGCCGTCGATGTAGGTGATCTTCGACTCGCAGGAGGCGGTCGACATGAAACCAGGGTCAAAGGTGAAACGGCCCGTGGCCGTCAGGCCCCGTACGTCGATAACATCGGGACCAACGGTGCCGGTTAAAATGGGCAGCTCGACGGGGGCTGCGCCCTCGATGATCAACTGCGCTTTTTTGTCAGCCATGTGGCCTCCTATTTATGCTTGAAATCATCAGACAGACCCCCCACGCAGGGCCCGCACCACTATAGTGAGATAAATTCGAATGTCAATTTGCCTAAAGTCTTGCTCCAGAAGGCTTTAACCCTACTTTTTTCTCGAAATTGCCTGCCATTTACGCCTTTTATCCAACTTGCGCAATCCGCTATTAGGGGAAGGTGAACGCGTTGTCATTAGTAGCCTAACTGTCTATACTCGGCAGCCGACCGCCAAGGGCTTTTGGGCTTGCGTTATTGGGGGTCGCCTCCCTGGGTGGTGGTTACCTGACCAGTGCACTCCCCAACAACTTTGCCCTGATTGTTAGGGGCTCTTCAGTGTGAAAAAAAAGCCGTGAAAAGCCAACGACCTGTAAACCTAGACCTAAGGACCATCAAACTCCCTGTCACTGCTTACACGTCCATTCTTCACCGTATTTCCGGTGTCATCCTCTTCGTGTGCCTTGCCATCATGCTTTACGCATTGGACAAGTCGCTGAGCTCCGAGGAAGGCTTCGGCGAGGTGAAAGCGTGTCTGACCAGTCCGCTGGCCAAGCTAGTGATTTGGGGCATCCTGTCCGCTCTGCTGTATCACCTGGTAGCCGGTGTGCGCCATTTGATCATGGACATGGGCATCGGTGAGACGCTGGAAGGCGGCAAGCTGGGCTCGAAAATCGTTATCGCCGTTTCCGTGGTGGTAATCGTTCTGGCAGGAGTTTGGATATGGTAACTAACGTCACGAACCTCTCGCGTTCGGGCCTCTATGACTGGATGGCGCAACGCGTGTCGGCGGTCGTTCTCGCGGCTTATTTCATTTTCCTGATCGGCTACGTCGTTGCCCACCCTGGCATCAGCTACGCCCAATGGCATGAACTGTTCGCCAGCAACTGGATGCGAATTTTCAGTCTCCTGGCCCTTGTTGCCCTCGGCGCTCACGCCTGGGTCGGCATGTGGACCATCGCGACCGACTACCTGACGCCAATGGCGTTCGGCAAGTCCGCGACTGCAATTCGTTTCCTTTTCCAGGCAGTATGCGGCGTCGCGATGTTCGCTTACTTCGTCTGGGGTGTGCAGATTCTCTGGGGTATCTGAGTCATGGCTAACATTCCAACGATTTCTTTCGACGCCATCATCATTGGTGGTGGCGGCGCCGGCATGCGCGCAGCGCTGCAGCTGGCACAGGGCGGTCACAAGACTGCCGTGATCACCAAGGTGTTCCCGACCCGTTCGCACACCGTATCGGCTCAAGGCGGCATCACCTGCGCCATCGCCTCTGCGGATCCGAACGATGACTGGCGCTGGCACATGTACGATACCGTCAAGGGTTCCGACTACATCGGTGACCAGGACGCTATCGAATACATGTGTCAGGAAGGCCCGGCTGCCGTTTTCGAGCTGGACCACATGGGTCTGCCATTCTCCCGTACCGAACAAGGCCGCATCTACCAGCGTCCATTCGGTGGCCAGTCCAAGGACTACGGCAAAGGCGGCCAGGCTGCACGTACCTGCGCGGCATCCGACCGTACCGGTCACGCCCTGCTGCATACCCTTTACCAAGGCAACCTGAAAGCCGGTACCACGTTCCTGAACGAGTACTACGCTGTTGACCTGGTGAAAAACGATGCTGGCGATTTCGTCGGCGTTATCGCCATCTGCATCGAAACCGGCGAAACCACCTACATCCGTTCGAAAGCCACCGTGCTGGCGACCGGCGGTGCTGGCCGTATCTACGCTTCGACCACCAACGCCCTGATCAACACCGGTGACGGTGTCGGCATGGCCCTGCGTGCAGGCGTACCGGTACAAGACATCGAAATGTGGCAGTTCCACCCGACCGGCATCGCCGGCGCCGGTGTACTGGTAACCGAAGGTTGCCGTGGTGAAGGTGGTTACCTGATCAACAAACACGGCGAGCGTTTCATGGAGCGTTATGCTCCGAACGCCAAAGACCTGGCAGGTCGTGACGTGGTTGCTCGCTCGATGGTTAAGGAAATCATCGCGGGTAACGGTTGCGGTCCTAACGGCGACCACGTAATGCTCAAACTCGACCACCTGGGCGAGGAAGTGCTGCACAGCCGTCTGCCGGGCATTTGCGAACTGTCGAAAACGTTTGCTCACGTTGACCCGGTCGTTGCTCCGGTTCCGGTCGTTCCAACCTGCCACTACATGATGGGCGGCGTTGCCACCAACATTCATGGCCAGGCGATCACCCAGAACGCCGAAGGCGTGGACACCATCATCCCAGGCCTGTTCGCCGTAGGCGAAGTGGCTTGCGTATCGGTTCACGGTGCCAACCGCCTGGGCGGCAACTCGCTGCTCGACCTGGTGGTCTTCGGCCGTGCTGCCGGCCTGCACCTGGAAAAGGCGCTGACCGACGGTATCGAATACGACGACGCCACCGAAGCCAACATCAACGCCGCCCTGGCCCGTCTGTCCGCCCTGAACGAGCGTACCGATGGCGAAGACGTGGCTACCCTGCGTCGCGAGCTGCAAAGCTGCATGCAGAACTACTTCGGTGTATTCCGTACCGGCGAATACATGCAGAAGGGTATTGCCCAGCTGGCCGAACTGCGCGCACGTATTGCCAACGTCAAGATCAACGACAAGTCGCAAGCGTTCAACACGGCTCGTATCGAGGCTCTGGAACTGCAAAACCTGCTGGAAGTGGCTGAAGCTACTGCCATCGCTGCCGAAGTACGTAAAGAGTCCCGCGGTGCTCACGCCCGTGAAGACTTCGAAGATCGTGACGACGAAAACTGGCTGTGCCACACCCTGTACTTCCCGGGTGAGAAACGCGTTGCCAAGCGTGCCGTGAACTTCTCGCCGAAGACTGTTCCGACTTTCGAACCTAAAGTCCGGACTTATTAAGGGTGACCGCCATGTTGCAAGTCAGTGTTTATCGTTACAACCCTGATCAGGACGCTGCGCCGTTCATGCAGGAATTCCAGGTCGATACCGGTGGTAAGGACCTGATGGTGCTGGACGTGCTCGCGCTGATCAAAGAGCAGGACGAGGGTTTCTCCTACCGTCGTTCCTGCCGTGAAGGCGTTTGCGGCTCCGACGGCATGAACATCAACGGCAAGAATGGCCTGGCGTGCATCACGCCGCTGTCCGCTGTTGTAAAAGGTAACAAGTTGATCGTTCGTCCTCTGCCAGGTTTGCCGGTGATCCGTGACCTGGTCGTCGATATGAGCATCTTCTACAAGCAATACGAGAAGGTGAAGCCATACCTGCAGAACGACACGCCGGCCCCGGCCATCGAGCGTCTGCAGTCCCCGGAAGAGCGTGAAAAGCTCGACGGTCTGTACGAGTGCATCCTGTGCGCCTGCTGCTCGACCTCTTGCCCGTCCTTCTGGTGGAACCCGGACAAGTTCCTGGGCCCAGCTGCCCTGCTGCAAGCGTACCGCTTCCTGGCAGACAGCCGCGACACCAAGACTGCCGAGCGTCTGGCTTCGCTGGATGACCCGTTCAGCGTATTCCGCTGCCGCGGGATCATGAACTGCGTCAACGTCTGTCCGAAAGGCCTGAACCCGACTAAGGCCATCGGTCACGTACGTAACATGCTGCTGCAGAGCGGCGTGTGATTCAGCTGCTGTAAATGTAGTACCGCTGTACCCGTAGATGCTACGGCGCAGGCTTCAACCGGCGCCGTAGTTTTAACCTGAGCAGCAGCTGATGAAGCTGCGGCTCTTATTTTGAAGAAATGAGACAAGCAGGGGCATCCGGGCTGGTACCCGGACTATCAGCGTGATCCTAGGTGGCTTGTTTTGGTCGCTGCATTCGGACTTCTGCAAGTTTGCTCGGTGTCGACGCCGGTGGTGTTCCCCTAACCGAGGGTGACCAAGCATGCAAGAAAGCGTGATGCAGCGCATGTGGAACAGCGCCTACCTTTCCGGAGGTAACGCTGCCTATGTGGAAGAGCTTTATGAGCTCTACCTGCACGACCCTAACGCTGTGCCAGAAGAGTGGCGCACCTACTTTCAGAAGTTGCCGACCGAAGGCAACTCTGCCACCGATGTTTCGCACTCGACAATTCGCGATCATTTCGTCTTGCTGGCAAAGAACCAGCGCCGCGCCCAACCGGTTTCCGCCGGGAGCGTGAGCAGTGAGCACGAGAAGAAGCAAGTTGAAGTGCTGCGATTGATCCAGGCCTACCGTATGCGTGGCCATCAGGCAGCCAAGCTTGACCCGCTTGGGCTGTGGCAGCGTCCTGCACCAGCAGACCTGTCGATCAATCACTACGGCTTGACCAATGCCGATCTTGATACGACCTTCCGTGCCGGCGACCTGTTCATCGGCAAAGAGGAGGCGAGCCTACGCGAAATTCACGAAGCGTTGCAGCAGACATATTGCCGCACCATCGGCGCTGAATTTACGCACATCACCGATTCCGAGCAGCGCCAGTGGTTCCAGCAGCGTCTGGAAAGCGTGCGTGGCCGTCCTGCGTATTCCGCGGACATCAAGAGCCACTTGCTCGAGCGCGTAACCGCCGGTGAAGGCCTGGAAAAATACCTGGGCACCAAATACCCGGGCACCAAGCGTTTCGGCCTGGAAGGCGGCGAGAGCCTGATTCCAATGCTCGACGAGCTGATCCAGCGTTCCGGTTCCTACGGCACCAAGGAAATCGTCATCGGCATGGCCCACCGTGGCCGTCTGAACGTACTGGTCAACACCTTCGGCAAGAACCCGCGCGAGCTGTTCGACGAGTTCGAAGGCAAGAAGAAGGTCGAGCTGGGTTCCGGTGACGTTAAGTATCACCAGGGCTTCTCGTCCAACGTGATGACCACCGGCGGTGAAGTTCACCTGGCGATGGCGTTCAACCCGTCCCACCTGGAAATCGTTTCGCCAGTGGTCGAGGGTTCGGTTCGCGCCCGTCAGGATCGCCGCAACGATGCAACCGGTGAGAAGGTTCTGCCGATCTCCATCCACGGTGACGCGGCATTCGCCGGTCAGGGCGTGGTCATGGAAACCTTCCAGATGTCGCAGACCCGCGGTTTCAAGACCGGCGGTACCGTGCACATCGTGATCAACAACCAGGTTGGTTTCACCATCAGCAACCCGCTGGACTCGCGCTCCACCGAGTACGCGACCGACGTTGCGAAAATGATCCAGGCGCCGATCCTCCATGTGAATGGTGATGATCCGGAAGCCGTTCTGTTCGTGACCCAGCTGGCCATCGACTATCGCATGCAGTTCAAGCGTGACGTGGTGATCGACCTGGTCTGCTACCGTCGTCGTGGCCACAACGAAGCCGACGAACCAAGCGGCACCCAGCCTCTGATGTACCAGCAGATCACCAAGCAGCGCACCACCCGTGAGCTGTATGCCGACAGCCTGACTCAGGCTGGCGTGCTGGATGCAGAGCGTGTTCAGGCGAAAGTCGACGAATACCGCAATGCGCTGGACAACGGTCTGCATGTAGTAAAAAGCCTGGTCAAAGAGCCGAACAAAGAGCTGTTCGTGGACTGGCGTCCGTATCTGGGCCACGCCTGGACCGCGCGTCACGACACTCGCTTCGATCTGAAGACCTTGCAGGAGCTGTCCGCCAAGCTGCTGGAAACTCCGGAAGGCCTCGTCGTGCAGCGTCAGGTTGCCAAGATCTACGAAGACCGTCAGAAGATGCAAGCCGGTGGCCTGCCGATCAACTGGGGCTTCGCCGAGACCATGGCGTACGCGACCCTGCTGTTCGAAGGTCACCCGATTCGCATGACCGGTCAGGATATCGGCCGCGGTACGTTCTCGCACCGTCACGCTGTTCTGCACAACCAGAAAGATGCCAGCACCTACGTACCGCTGAAGAACCTGTACGACGGTCAGCCGCGTTTCGAGATGTACGACTCGTACCTGTCGGAAGAAGCGGTACTGGCATTCGAATACGGTTACTCGACCACCACGCCGGATGCGCTGGTGATCTGGGAAGCCCAGTTCGGCGATTTCGCCAACGGTGCCCAGGTGGTTATCGACCAGTTCATCACCAGTGGCGAGCACAAGTGGGGCCGTCTGTGCGGTCTGACCATGCTGCTGCCGCACGGTTATGAAGGTCAGGGGCCGGAGCACTCTTCGGCGCGTCTGGAGCGTTACCTGCAATTGTGTGCCGAGCACAACATTCAGGTGGCTGTACCGACTACCCCGGCTCAGATCTACCACTTGCTGCGTCGTCAGGTGATCCGTCCGCTGCGCAAGCCGTTGATCGTGTTGACTCCGAAGTCGCTGCTGCGTCACAAGCTGGCCATCTCGACCCTGGAAGACCTGGCCGAAGGTTCGTTCCAGACCGTTATCCCGGAAATCGATGCCCTGGACCCGACCAAGGTCGAGCGCGTTGTTCTGTGTAGCGGCAAGGTCTACTACGACCTGCTGGAAAAACGCCGTGCCGAAGGCCGTGACGATATTGCCATCGTGCGTATCGAGCAGCTGTACCCATTCCCTGAGGACGACCTGAAGGAAGTCCTGGCTCCTTACACCAACGCCAAACATGCCGTCTGGTGCCAGGAAGAGCCGATGAACCAGGGTGCCTGGTACTGCAGCCAACACCACCTGCGTCGCAGCATTGCGAACCTCAACAAGTCTCTCGTACTGGAGTACGCGGGCCGTGAGGCTTCTGCTGCACCTGCATGTGGTTACGCATTGATGCACGCCGAGCAGCAGGAAAAACTGCTGCAAGACGCCTTTACTGTTTAACGCCTTCGCGCACCTGAAACCGAATTTAAGGAACCACAGACAATGGCTATCGAGATCAAAGCCCCCACTTTCCCGGAATCGGTTGCCGATGGCACCGTTGCCACCTGGCACAAACAACCGGGCGACGCGGTCAAGCGCGACGAGCTGATCGTCGACATCGAAACCGACAAAGTCGTACTGGAAGTGCTGGCCACTGCTGACGGCGTGCTGGGCGCAATCGTCAAGAACGAAGGCGACACCGTTCTGTCCGACGAAGTGCTGGGCTCGATCGTTGAAGGTGGCGCTGCTGCCGCCGCTCCGGCTGCCGCTGCTGCTCCGGCCGCTGCCCAGGCTGCTGCTCCTGCTGCCGAAGGCGAAGACGATCCAGTCGCCGCCCCGGCCGCTCGCAAGCTGGCTGAAGAAAACGGCATCAACATCGCTTCCGTTGCCGGCACCGGCAAAGGCGGTCGCGTGACCAAGGAAGACGTGGTTGCAGCCGTAGCCGCCAAGAAAGCTGCTCCAGCCGCAGCACCTGCCAAGGCTGCCGCACCGGCCGCTGCCGCTCCTGTGTTCGCTGCTGGCGACCGCATCGAGAAGCGCGTACCGATGACCCGCGTTCGTGCAACCGTGGCCAAGCGCCTGGTAGAAGCACAATCGAACATGGCCATGCTGACCACTTTCAACGAAGTCGACATGACCGAAGTCATGGCCCTGCGTTCGAAGTACAAGGACCTGTTCGAGAAGTCCCACAACGGCGTACGCCTGGGCTTCATGTCGTTCTTCGTGAAAGCGGCCACCGAAGCGCTGAAACGCTTCCCGGCTGTCAACGCGTCGATCGACGGTGGCGACATCGTTTACCACGGCTACGCCGACATCGGTGTTGCCGTGTCCAGCGACCGTGGTCTGGTGGTGCCGGTCCTGCGTAACGCCGAGCTGATGAGCCTGGCTGAAATCGAAGGCGGCATCGCGACTTTCGGCAAGAAAGCCCGCGACGGCAAGCTGTCGATGGACGAAATGACCGGTGGCACCTTCACCATTACCAACGGCGGTACCTTCGGTTCGATGATGTCGACCCCGATCGTCAACCCGCCGCAGGCTGCTATTCTGGGCATGCACAACATCATCCAGCGTCCTATGGCAATCAACGGCCAGGTCGTTATCCGTCCGATGATGTACCTGGCACTGTCCTACGATCACCGTCTGATCGATGGCAAAGAAGCTGTAACCTTCCTGGTGACCATCAAGAACCTGCTGGAAGATCCGGCTCGTCTGTTGCTGGATATCTGATAGAAGCAGCCATGAGCTGCAAGCTTCAAGCCGCCTGAGAGGGCGGCCTGGCTTGCAGCTTGCGGCTTGAAGCTTTTCGCTAAAGAGGATTTTTTGAATGTCGCAGAAATTTGACGTAGTAGTGATCGGCGCGGGCCCTGGCGGCTACGTGGCCGCCATCAAGGCCGCACAATTGGGCTTTTCCGTTGCTTGCATCGAGAAATACACCGATGGCGAGGGCAAACTGGCCCTGGGCGGCACCTGCCTGAACGTCGGCTGCATTCCATCCAAGGCGCTGCTGGACAGCTCGTGGAAGTACAAGGAAGCGAAAGAAAGCTTCAACGTCCACGGCATCTCCACTGGCGAAGTCAAAATGGACGTCGCTGCGATGGTTGGCCGCAAGGCTGGCATCGTCAAGAACCTGACCGGCGGTGTTGCCACCCTGTTCAAGGCCAACGGCGTTACTTCGATCCAGGGCCACGGCAAGCTGCTGGCCGGCAAGAAAGTCGAAGTCACCAAGCCTGACGGTTCGGTTGAAGTCATCGATGCCGAGAACGTGATCCTGGCCTCCGGCTCGCGTCCGATCGACATCCCGCCTGCTCCAGTCGACCAGAAAGTCATCGTTGACTCCACTGGCGCCCTGGAATTCCAGACCGTGCCTAAGCGTCTGGGCGTGATCGGCGCCGGCGTGATCGGCCTGGAACTGGGTTCGGTATGGTCGCGTCTGGGTGCAGAAGTGACTGTCCTGGAAGCCCTGGACACCTTCCTGATGGCTGCTGACACCGCCGTTTCCAAGGAAGCGCTGAAAACCCTGACCAAACAGGGCCTGGACATCAAACTGGGCGCTCGCGTGACCGGTTCGAAAGTCAACGGCGACGAAGTCGTGGTTAACTACACCGATGCCAACGGCGAACAGACCATCACTTTCGACAAGCTGATCGTAGCCGTTGGTCGCCGTCCAGTGACCACTGATCTGCTGGCTGCCGACAGCGGCGTGACCATCGACGAGCGTGGTTTCGTGTTCGTTGACGACCACTGCGCCACCAGCGTACCGGGCGTCTACGCCATCGGTGACGTGGTTCGCGGCATGATGCTGGCGCACAAGGCGTCGGAAGAGGGCATCATGGTCGTCGAGCGCATCAAGGGCCACAAAGCCCAGATGAACTATGACCTGATCCCTTCGGTTATTTATACTCACCCGGAAATCGCGTGGGTCGGTAAAACCGAACAGGCCTTGAAAGCTGAAGGCGTAGAAGTTAACGTCGGCAGCTTCCCGTTCGCAGCATCCGGCCGTGCCATGGCCGCCAACGATACCGGTGGTTTCGTCAAGGTCATCGCCGATGCCAAGACTGACCGTGTATTGGGCGTCCACGTGATTGGCCCGAGCGCTGCAGAACTGGTTCAGCAAGGCGCGATCGCGATGGAATTCGGCACCAGCGCTGAAGACCTGGGCATGATGGTTTTCTCCCATCCGACCCTGTCCGAAGCCTTGCACGAAGCAGCTTTGGCTGTGAATGGCGGCGCCATCCACATCGCCAACCGCAAGAAGCGTTAAGACAATAAGAAACCACGGCGGTTTGGCCCGTCGTGAGCCTTGCGTGCAAGACTCACCGCGGAATATCCGCTGGACGCAGTCTTGCGTAGCCCAGGCTACGCAAGCAGCAGTCACAGGTGGTGCGGCACTTCAATGAGTGCAGCACCGAATGCGCAGTACCTAACGAAGACGGTAATAAGCATGAATCTTCACGAGTATCAGGGTAAGCAGCTGTTCGCTGAGTACGGCCTGCCAGTATCCACCGGTTACGCGGTAGACACCCCGGAAGCAGCAGCAGAAGCTTGCGACAAAATCGGCGGCAGCGAGTGGGTTGTCAAAGCCCAGGTCCACGCCGGTGGTCGCGGTAAAGCGGGCGGCGTCAAGCTGGTTCGCAACAAAGAAGACGCCAAAGCCTTCGCACAGCAGTGGCTGGGCAAGCGTCTGGTGACCTACCAGACTGACGCCAATGGTCAGCCTGTCACCAAGATCCTGGTTGAATCGTGCACTGATATCGCTAAAGAGCTGTACCTGGGCGCTGTCGTTGACCGTTCGAGCCGTCGCATCGTGTTCATGGCTTCCACCGAAGGTGGCGTGGACATCGAGAAAATCGCTCACGACACTCCAGAAAAAATTCTGAAGGCCACTATCGATCCACTGGTTGGCGCTCAGCCATTCCAGGGTCGCGAGCTGGCGTTCCAACTGGGCCTGGAAGGCAAGCAAGTTGCCCAGTTCGCCAAGATCTTCGTAGGTCTGGCCAAACTGTTCCAGGATCACGATCTGGCCCTGCTGGAAGTGAACCCGCTGGTGATCAAGGCTGACGGCGATCTGCACTGCCTGGACGCCAAGATCAACATCGACGCCAACGCCATGTACCGTCAGCCTAAGCTGAAGACTTTCCACGATCCGTCCCAGGACGATCCGCGCGAAGCGCACGCTGCCAAGTTCGAACTGAACTACGTAGCACTGGAAGGCAACATCGGTTGCATGGTCAACGGTGCTGGCCTGGCCATGGGTACCATGGACATCGTCAACCTGCACGGCGGCAAGCCAGCCAACTTCCTCGACGTGGGCGGCGGTGCTACCAAAGAACGCGTTACCGAAGCATTCAAGATCATTCTGTCCGACACCAACGTCGCTGCAGTACTGGTTAACATCTTCGGCGGCATCGTTCGTTGCGACATGATTGCCGAAGGCATCATCGGTGCAGTGAAAGAAGTCGGCGTGAAAATCCCGGTTGTTGTTCGTCTTGAAGGCAACAACGCTGAACTGGGCGCTAAAGTACTGGCAGAAAGCGGTTTGAACATCATCGCTGCTACCAGCCTGACCGACGCTGCTCAACAAGTCGTTAAAGCTGCGGAGGGCAAGTAATGAGCGTCCTGATCAATAAAGACACCAAAGTTATCTGCCAGGGTATTACCGGTTCGCAAGGTAGCTTCCACACCCAACAAGCCATCGAGTACGGTACTCAGATGGTGGGTGGCGTAACTCCAGGCAAAGGCGGCACCGAGCACTTGGGTCTGCCAGTGTTCAACACCGTGAAAGACGCCGTAGCAGCCACTGGCGCCACCGCCAGCGTGATCTACGTTCCGGCTCCTTTCTGCAAGGACTCGATCCTGGAAGCTGCTTTCGGCGGCATCAAGCTGATCGTCTGCATCACCGAAGGCATTCCTACCCTGGACATGCTGGACGCGAAAGTTAAGTGCGACGAGCTGGGTGTTACCCTGATCGGCCCTAACTGCCCAGGCGTGATCACCCCAGGCGAATGCAAGATCGGCATCATGCCAGGTCACATTCACTTGCCAGGCAAGGTCGGTATCGTTTCCCGTTCCGGCACCCTGACCTACGAAGCTGTGAAGCAGACCACTGACGCCGGTTTCGGTCAGTCGACTTGCGTCGGCATCGGCGGTGACCCGATCCCGGGCTCGAACTTCATCGACATCCTGAAACTGTTCCAGGAAGACCCGAAGACCGAAGCGATCGTGATGATCGGTGAGATCGGCGGTTCGGCTGAAGAAGAAGCGGCTGCCTACATCAAGGCAAACGTGACCAAGCCGGTTGTTTCCTACATCGCTGGTGTGACTGCTCCTCCGGGCAAGCGCATGGGCCATGCTGGCGCAATCATCTCTGGCGGCAAAGGCACTGCAGACGAGAAATTCGCTGCTCTGCAAGACGCAGGCGTAAAAACCGTGCGTTCGCTGGCAGACATCGGCAAGGCCCTGGCCGAGCTGACTGGTTGGGCTGTCAAGTAAGCCTCGTGCTTAACTGACGCTTTACCAAACAAAGGCCACCTTCGGGTGGCCTTTGTCGTTCCCGGCATGTGTGTTGTTTTTGCGAGCCCCATCGCGAGCAAGCTCGCTCCTACAGTGTTGTGGTGCATACAAAACCTGTAGGAGCGGGCTTGCCCGCGATGGGGACCTCTCTGTCGAAACACAATTTCATACTAAAACGCGACACAAAGATGTCGCAGATCGGAATGTTTGCCCTCTAACAGTGCGTTTTTCTGCCAGATTCGTTAGTCTAGCCGCGATTTTTTCGCGTGAAGCCCACAAGGCATGCTCACGCCGAACGGGTCGGCCCTAAACGGATCGACAGCATTTCCCTCACCCATAGGGAAATCCCTCTCTAAATTCCGATTCAGTAGTGTGGTATTTCCTTAATGAAAGTGTTGAAAGGTCAGGACATCCTGGCGCTTGGTTTCATGACATTTGCCCTGTTTGTCGGGGCCGGTAACATCATCTTCCCGCCTATCGTCGGTTTGCAGTCCGGGCCTCATGTCTGGATGGCGGCACTGGGCTTCCTGATCACCGCGGTCGGCCTGCCGGTCATCACCGTCGTCGCCCTGGCCAAGGTCGGCGGTGCCATGGACTCCCTCAGCAGCCCGATCGGCAAGATCGCCGGTGGCTTGCTGGCGGCTGCCTGCTACCTCGCCGTGGGCCCTCTGTTCGCGACGCCGCGCACCGCGACCGTGTCGTTCGAAGTCGGCCTGGCGCCATTGACCGGCGAGAGCCCGCTGGCACTGTTCCTCTACAGCGCCGTGTATTTCCTGCTGGTGTTCTTCATCTCGCTCTACCCGGGCCGCCTGTTGGACACCGTAGGCCGCTTCCTCGCGCCCCTGAAGATCATCGCCCTGGCCGTGCTCGGTATCGCCGCGTTCGCCCTGCCGGCCGGTGACATTGGCGTCGCCACGCCCGAATACGTCGCCGCGCCGTTCTCCCAGGGGTTCATCAATGGTTACCTGACCATGGATACCCTGGGTGCTCTGGTGTTCGGTATCGTCATCGTCAATGCCATCCGCTCCCGTGGCGTCGAGTCGCCGGCGTTGATCACCCGTTACGCGGTGATCGCCGGGCTGATCGCCGGTGTGGGCCTGGCGCTGGTGTACGTCAGCCTGTTCCGTCTCGGTTCGGGCAGCCATGAAGTGGCGGCCGGTGCCACCAACGGTGCGGCCGTGCTGCATGCGTACGTCCAGCACACCTTCGGCTCGCTGGGCAGCGGTTTCCTCGCGGTGCTGATCTCGCTGGCCTGCCTGGTGACGGCGGTTGGCCTGACCTGTGCCTGCGCCGAATACTTCAGCCGTGTACTGCCGCTGTCCTACAAGACGCTGGTGGTGATCCTGGCGGCATTCTCGCTGCTGGTGTCCAACCTGGGCCTGACCAAGCTGATTGCGTTCTCCATCCCGGTGCTGACCGCGATCTACCCGCCGTGCATCGCCCTGGTTGCCCTGAGCTTCTGCAAGGACTTCTGGCATGAGCAGGGGCGTATCGTCGGCCCGGTGATGCTGGTGTCGTTCCTGTTCGGTGTGGTTGATGCCCTCAAGGGTGCCGGTCTGGCGGACTGGATGCCGGCCCAGCTGGCTCACCTGCCACTGAGCGAGCAAGGCTTGGCGTGGCTGGTGCCATCGGTCATGACCCTGGTGGTCGCGGTGGTGTGCGACCGCTTGCTCGGCAAGCGCGCCGAAGCGCTGGCGTAAGCTTCACTGCTCAACCGAAATGCCCCGTATCGAAAGATACGGGGCATTTTTTATGCGCATCAGGCAGTGTCTTTTTCCTTGAGCTAACGTCGAAACATTGCAATTTTCCTGTGGGAGCTAGCTTGCTCGCGATGCTGTAACGGCTGCATCGCCATCGCGAGCAGGCTCGCTCCCACAGGATTTCGTGTCTTGCCATTCCATCACAAGGACCTGCATGTCGTTCATCCAAGCCAACCTCATTCACATCATCGCCGCCGCCTGGTTCGTCATCTGCTGGGGTGGCTACACCCGTTATGCGACGTGGAAGGGGCGCGACACCGCGTGCCTGGCCAGTGTGCTGCACCTGTACCGTGAAGACTGGATGCGCCGGATGTTGCTGCGCGACAACCGCATCGCCGATGCCAGCGTGATCGGCAACCTGGAGCGCAACGCGTCGTTCTTCGCCTCCAGTACGCTGATTATCCTGGCCGGCATTCTCACGGTGCTGGGGGCTTCGGACAGGGCGGTGTCGTTGCTGGCGGATATCCCCATGGTGCAGCAGGCCTCCCAGGGCATGTCGGAAATCAAGCTGCTGTGCCTGGCGTTGGTGTTTGTCTATGCCTTCTTCACGTTCAGCTGGTGCATGCGCCAATACAACTTTGCCGCCATCCTGGTGGGCTCGGCGCCGATGATCGGTGAGCGCCATGTCTCCGAACAGGAGCGCAAGGCCTTTGCGGCCCGGGCGGCGCGGGTGATCTCCATGGCCGCCAACCAGTTCAACTTCGGCCTGCGTTCCTACTATTTCGGCATGACCATGCTCGCCTGGTTCATCAGCCCGTGGCTGTTCATGCTGATGAGTGCCGGGGTGGTGCTGGTGCTCTATCGCCGGGAATTTCATTCCGACGTGCTCGACGTGATGGTCTATACCCCTACAGAGGCGCCATTGCCCGAAGCGACTAAAGAGGCTGCTTGATGAGTATTCCGTTCTGGTGTGTGTTTATCAGTGCCTTGCTGATCTACATCGCCCGCATGCCGGTGACCAAGGCCATGAAAGAGCAGGGCGGTTACGACAACCATCTGCCGCGCCAGCAACAGGCGCAACTCACCGGGTTCGGTGCCAGAGCGCTGGCGGCGCACCAGAACAGTATCGAGGCGTTCATTCTGTTTGCGGTGGGGGTGTTGATGGCGCATACCACGCAGACGGCGGGATGGCTGATTGATTCGCTGGCAATTATCTTCGTGATTGCCCGTGTGTTGTACTTGTTGTGCTATTGGCGTGATCTTGCCTGGCAAAGAAGTATGCTCTGGCTGGTCGGGCTAGTGGCTTCACTGTTGTTGATGATTAGTCCGACTTTTAGAACTATTTTGCTCTAAGCGAGCAAATGACGGACAAAAGAAAACCCGCATCTGGCGGGTTTTCTTTTTCACACTAAAAACTCATTTTCAGTTTTTAGGTGCTTCTTCGGCAGCGGCTTTGTTCGATTCAGCCTGATCTTTGGCAGCTTCGGCATTTTCTTTCGCTGCGTCGTTCACTTTATCCTGAGCCTCATTCATTTTTTCCTGAGCTTGCTCGGCGTGTTGGTTGGCATCTTGAGCTTTGTCCTCGGATTTTTTATCGCAGGCGGCGAGACCGAGGGAAGCGGTCAACATCAAGGCAATAGCTAAAGTCTTACGCATGGGGTGTTTCTCCTTATGGAAATCATCTACTTGCCCTTTCGAGCGTGGCCTTGATGGTTAAGTTCCTTGAATCGTTCAGATATATAAGTTTGATACGGCGGGGAACTTTTACTGAATGCGCCTAGTGCCATCTCTGATTATTAATAAGAGTTCTTATCAAATGGCGGAAAACCCCGTTTTTGAGCGTGCGACGAGATTCTTGTCGGCCCTGCGACACTGTCAGGTCCTGGGGCTGCGCGTGCACAGTGCCAGCAGTGACGGACTGACGGTGATCCTGCCGTACAGCCAGCAAATCGTCGGCAATCCGCAAACCGGAGTCATCCACGGCGGCGCACTGACTTCGTTGATGGACACCGCCTGTGGCATGTCCACACTGTGCGTACTGCCCGAATTCGAAGTGTGTCCGACCCTGGACCTGCGTATCGACTACATGCACGCCGCCGAACCGCACAAGGATGTGTACGGCTTCGCCCACTGCTATCGGGTCACCACGGACGTGATCTTTGCCCGTGGGTTCGCCTACCAGGACGACCCTGAGCAACCTATCGCCCATGTCGTGGGCACGTTCATGCGCATGGGCAAGGGTGTCAAAGGTACCAAGGGTTTTGGCGGTGCCATCGCGGGAGCGACGCCATGATCGACAACCTAAACGAACAACTGCAGCGGGCCCACGAGAAGGGTGACTACGCCGCGTTGCTGCAACTGATTCCCTACGCCCAACTGATCGGTGTCGAGTGCTCACGGGTTGGCGATGACCTGCTGTTCCGTCTGCCGGCGAACAAGGACAACATTGGTAACCCTTTACTGCCGGCGATTCATGGCGGGGTGATCGCCGGGTTCATGGAGCTGTCGGCGGCCCTGCATCTGTTGATCTTCACCGGGTCCCCGGATGTGCCGAAAATCATCGACTTTTCGCTGGATTACCTGCGTGCCGGGCAGTTCCGCGATACCTGGGCGCGTTGCCAGGTTTGCCGCCAGGGCCGTCGGGTGGCAAACGTCGCCGTGACGGCCTGGCAAAGCACCGAGGCAGAGCCCATCGCCACGGCCCGCGCGCATTTCAAAGTCGATGAGCCCTTGAAATCCTGAGCACCGTCCCCAACTTTGATGACAACCCGCCGCCGACCTTGAGGTCGCGGCCACTGCCATCTGATTGGAGTTTGATGACCATGAGTGTGGAAACTCAAAAGGAAACCCTGGGCTTCCAGACCGAGGTGAAGCAGCTGCTGCACCTCATGATCCATTCGCTGTATTCCAACAAGGAAATCTTCCTTCGCGAATTGATCTCGAACGCCTCTGACGCTGTCGACAAATTGCGCTTCGAAGCCCTGTCCAAGCCTGAGTTGCTGGAAGGTGGCGGCGAACTGAAAATCCGTGTGAGCTTCGACAAGGACGCCAAGACCGTCACCCTCGAAGACAACGGTATCGGCATGAGCCGTGAAGATGTAATCACCCACCTGGGGACCATCGCCAAGTCCGGCACTGCCGACTTCATGAAAAACCTGTCGGGCGACCAGAAGAAGGATTCGCACCTGATCGGTCAGTTCGGTGTCGGTTTCTACTCGGCGTTCATCGTCGCCGATAAAGTCGACGTGTTCAGCCGTCGTGCCGGCGCGGCCACCAGCGAAGGCGTGCACTGGTCGTCCAAGGGCGAGGGTGACTTCGAAGTGGCGACCGTCGAGAAAGCCGAGCGTGGCACTCGCATCGTGTTGCACCTCAAGTCCGGTGAAGAAGAGTTCGCCGACGGCTGGCGCCTGCGCAACATCATCAAGAAGTACTCCGACCACATCGCCTTGCCGATCGAGCTGCCAAAAGAAGTGGCTGCCGCCGAAGGCGAAGAGCAACCGGCCGCCGAATGGGAAACCGTCAACCGTGCCAGCGCTCTGTGGACCCGTCCTCGCACCGAGATCAAGGACGAGGAATACCAGGAGTTCTACAAGCACATCGCTCACGATTTCGAGAACCCGCTGAGCTGGAGCCACAACAAGGTCGAAGGCAAGCTCGAGTACAGCTCGCTGCTTTACGTCCCGGCCCGTGCTCCGTTCGACCTGTACCAGCGTGAAGCGCCAAAAGGCCTGAAGCTGTACGTGCAGCGCGTGTTCGTCATGGATCAGGCCGAGTCGTTCCTGCCGCTGTACCTGCGCTTCATCAAGGGCGTGGTCGATTCCAACGACCTGTCGCTGAACGTGTCGCGGGAAATCCTGCAGAAAGACCCGATCATCGACTCGATGAAGTCGGCGCTGACCAAGCGTGTGCTGGACATGCTGGAAAAACTGGCGAAGAACGAGCCTGAGCAATACAAGGGCTTCTGGAAGAACTTTGGCCAGGTCATGAAGGAGGGCCCGGCAGAAGACTTCGCCAACAAGGAAAAAATCGCCGGTCTGCTGCGATTCGCGTCGACCCAAGGCGCTGATGAAGAGCAGAGCGTTGGTCTGGCCGAGTACCTGGCGCGCGCCAAGGAAGGTCAGGACAAGATCTACTTCCTCACCGGTGAGTCCTACGCGGCCGTCAAGAACAGCCCGCACCTGGAAGTCTTCCGCAAGAAAGGCATCGAAGTGCTGCTGCTGACCGACCGTATCGACGAGTGGCTGATGAGCTACCTCAGCGAATTCGACGGCAAGAGCTTTGTCGACGTGGCGCGTGGCGACCTGGACCTGGGCAACCTGGACTCCGAGGAAGACAAGAAGGCTGCGGAAGAAGTCGCCAAGTCCAAAGAGGGCCTGGTCGAGCGTCTGAAAACTGCCTTGGGTGACGCTGTTGCCGAAGTGCGGGTGTCCCATCGCCTGACCGACTCGCCGGCGATCCTGGCCATCGGCGAACAGGACCTGGGCCTGCAAATGCGCCAGATCCTCGAAGCCAGCGGGCAGAAGGTGCCGGACTCGAAGCCGATCTTCGAATTCAACCCGGCTCACCCGCTGATCGAAAAGCTCGACAACGAGCAGAGCGACGAACGTTTTGGCGACCTGTCGCACATCCTCTTCGACCAAGCCGCCCTGGCGGCAGGCGACAGCCTGAAAGACCCGGCCGCGTACGTGCGCCGTCTCAACAAGCTGCTGGTTGAACTGTCGGCTTAACCGAGCTGCAAGAAAAAACCCGCTTCGGCGGGTTTTTTTATGCCTGTGTTTCTCCTGTGGGAGCGAGCCTGCTCGCGATGAGGTCGGCACATCCAGCATCTTCGCAGGCTGACACATCGTCATCGCGAGCAGGCTCGCTCCCACAAGGGCTCATCGGTGACATCGAGATTCCCCTGTAGGAGCGAGCCTTGCTCGCGATGAGGCCGGCACATCCAACGTCATTGGCGCCTGACACACCGCTATCGCGAGCAAGCTCGCTCCTACAGGGGATCAGTGTCGGGCACACATTGCGAGGCTGCTGAGATTCACTGTAGGAGCGAGCCTTGCTCGCGATGAGGCCGGCACATCCAACGTCATTGGCGCCTGACACACCGCTATCGCGAGCAAGCTCGCTCCTACAGGGGATCAGTGTCGGGCACACATTGCGAGGCTGCTGAGATTCACTGTAGGAGCGAGCCTTGCTCGCGATGAGGCCGGCACATCCAGCATCATCGGCACCTGATACACCGCCATCGCGAGCAAGCTCGCTCCTACAGGGGCTCAGGGCAATTCGATGCGCTCGGCTTCTCCGGGTACGGTCGGCCAGTCTCCGGCTGCCCATCGACGGCGTGCCTCATCGATGGCCGCCGGATCACTCGCGACGAAGTTCCAGTTGATGCGTCGCGGTCCGTCCAGTGGGGCGCCACCGAATACTACGGCGTGTGCGTCGCTCTCGGCGAACAGGGTCATTTCCTGCCCTGGGGGCAACACCACCAGGGCATGGGGTTCGATCAGTTCGCCATCGAGCTGTACGGCGCCATCGAGCACATACAGCGCGCGCTCTTCGTGTTCGGTAGGGATCAGCAGCGTCGTCGCGGTTTGCAGGTGCAATTCGGCATACAACGTAGGAGAAAGCACCGGCACCGGGGATTCCAGGCAAAAGCCCGACCCGGCAATCATGCGGATCTTCACTCCGAGGTTATCGCTGACCGGCAAGGTCGCCGCCGGGTGATGGCTGTAGTGCCCCGGCCCCTGCTCATGGTCCTTGGGCGAAGCCAGCCAGATCTGCAGGCCATGCAGGGTGAACCCGCTGGCTTTCAACGCCTCGGGCGTGCGCTCGACGTGGGCAATGGCGCTGCCCGCCGTCATCCAGCTGACGTCACCGGCGTTCACCACCTGGTCGGAGCCAAGGCTGTCCTTGTGCTGCACCGCACCCTCGAACAGGTAGGTCAGGGTCGACAGACCAATGTGCGGATGCTGACGGATATTCATGCCTTTACCTGCCGGATAGCGGGTTTCGAGCATGTGGTCGAAAAACACGAAAGGCCCGACGCTGCGGCATTTGGCTGACGGCAACGGGCGAAGAATCGGCTGACCTTCGACATCTTCGGCGCGGGGGCGGATCACAAGCGGAGTGTTCATGGTGCATTCCAGGCTGAGCGGGTGACGCGTGGAGCATAACCCGCTTGCCCGGCCATTGCCGCTATTGGCTGAAGGCTCCTTCGGACAGATGGGTTTCGATGCTGACGTCGGTGGTGGTCATCAGCTTGTGGATCGGGCAGCGGTCGGCCACGCGGTGCAGTTCATCGCGCTGGGCGTCGGTGAGCACACCCTTGAGGGTCAGTTTGACGTGCAGGGCGTATTTGCCTTTGAGTTCTTCGCTGTTGTCGCGTTTGACCTCGACCGTGACGCCGGTGAGCGGGATGTTTTTCTTCTTTGCATACAGCTTGAGCGTCAGTGCCTTGCACGCACCGAGGGCGGCGTCGAAGTAGTCGTGCGGCTCGGGTGCAGAACCTTCGCCGCCAGCGGAAGGCGGCACATCGGCAAACAGTTCGTGCTCATCGATTTCGATGGCGTGGCGAAAACCTTCAGCGGAAACGGTATTGACGGTAACGGTCATGGGATACCTCGCAAGTCGGAAAAGTCGTACGTTGAAAAATGACCCTGCTGTTATAGAGCATTCCGGTGGATACGCGTTCCACTTTCTTGCCGCTGAACCCTGTCTCGCATGCTGCGGTCTACGCTGTTTGACACCCTGGAGATCACCTGTGCCCCTGAACCGCTTGAGCCTCGCCTGGTTGTCGGTACTTTGCAGCGCGTGCGCCGAAGCTCGCGAATATGCCTACAGCGACGCGCACCTGCATTACGTGGATTTTTTCCAGGAAAGCGCAGGCATGCCGAAATTGCTCAAGGCCATGGCGGACAATCGCATCGAACACGTGATGATTTCCGGCATCCCGGTGGCCAAGAAGTGGCATGAAGACGAGCCGAAGCGTCCGCGCTATTACGCCGGCGATGACGCCGACGCCTATTGGTACAGTGCCACCGACACCCTCGTCGCGGCGGCGGTGAACGGGCTGACCGCCGAGCAGCGTAGGCATTTCCATCCGTTTCTGTCGGGCTTCAACCCCAACGACAAGAACTCCGCGGCGCATATCCAGCGCATGCTCGATCTCAATCCCGGCCTGTGGCAGGGCATTGGCGAAGTCTTCACCCGGCATGACGACCTGACGGCGCTGACCTCCGGCGATACGCCTCGGGCGAACAACGAAGCGATGACGCGCATTTATCACCTCGCCGCCGAGAACGACCTGCCGGTGATGCTGCATTCGAACATCACCTCCAAGCGCGAGAAGAATCCGCTGTACCTGGCGGAAGTCGAGGAGCCGCTGCGCAACCATCCGCACACCCGCTTCATCTGGGCGCACGCCGGTACCAGCGCGGAGATTCATCGGCATCAGACCCGGCTGGATTTCCTGCTACCCACCCTGACGCGGATGCTGGAAGCCTACCCCAATCTGTTCGTCGATCTGTCCTGGAGCGTGCTGACCCCCTATCTGCTGGATGAGCAGGGCAGGCCGCGTGAGGAATGGTTGCGGCTGGTGGAGCGTTTTCCCGAGCGCTTCATGATCGGCTCGGACGTGGTAGGACGTTTCAACAAGCTTGGAAAGGAGCTGCGCAGCTTCGATCCATTTCTGGATGCGTTGCCGGAGGAGGTGGCGAGAAAAGTCGCTCGGGATAACTTCCTGGCGATCCTGCCGCGGACGGTTCAGCGATAAAACCCGGACAAAAAAATGCCCCGCATTGGCGGGGCATTTTCGTGATCAGTTGCCTTTGACGGTCTTGCCGTTGACCTTGCCGTCCAGGAGCATGATGTTGTACTCCTTGCCGTCGGTCTCGACCTGTTGCAGGCGAACCAGCAGGTAATCCCAGTCCTTGGCGAACCACAGCACGGTGGTGCGCTTGCTTTGTGTCGGGTCGCGCACGCGCTCGACCTTGACTGCGTCGATCTGGCCGGCCTTGGTGTCGACCTTTTCCGAGCCCAGTACGCGGAAGTCATAGGTATCGACTTCGCCATCGTCCACGACCTGGTAGCTCATGCTCTTCTTGCCGGCGGCCACGTCATGTTGCAGGGCCAGCTGGTAAGTGGATTTGTCGACCATGCCACGGTTGAGCGGGATGTTGACGGCATCGCCACGGTCGGTACCGGTGACTTTCTTGGCGGTCCAGTCGAAATCCAGGTCAGCCTTCTTGGCTTTGCCCAGGCCACCACGTTCAAAGTGGTAGGACTGAGGCAGCAGGGTGTCCTTGTCCAGGGTCAGGGTGCTTTCCTCGGACAGGCTGGCGATCATCATCGACGCCTTGAAGCTGAGTTTCCAGACGCCGTTGGCTTCCTTGGTCAGGCTGCGCTCGGCGGTGCCGCTCATGGGCAGTTGCTTCCAGTCGGCGGTGTAGCTGGCGGAGAAAGGTTGAAGGTCTGCCGCCTGCGCAAAGGGCAGGGTCAGCAGAGCGCAGGCGAGGAGCAGGGCGCGACGCATAAAATCTCCTAGGTTCGAATCAAGTGGCCAGTGGCCGCGAGTAACTTGCCATCCAGTAAAGCACCCTGGTCACCCAGCGCTAGACGCCCTTCGGCGAACCAGAGTACGGCCATCGGGTAGATCAGGTGTTCCTGGGTGTGGACTCGTTGGGCCAGACTCTGCGGTGAGTCGTGCAACTCTACCGGTAATACTGCCTGTACGACCAGTGGTCCGCCATCGAGTTCCTCGGTGACGAAGTGCACGGAACAGCCATGCTCCGTGTCGCCGGCCTCCAGCGCGCGCTGATGAGTGTGTAACCCTTTGTATTTGGGTAGCAGCGAGGGATGGATGTTGAGCAGGCGGCCCGCATAGTGGCGCACGAAGTCAGCACTGAGGATACGCATGAAACCGGCCAGGACGACCAGTTTGGGCTTGAAAGTGTCGATCAGTTCGATCAGGGCGGCGTCGAAGGCCTCGCGGCCTTCGTAGCCCTTGTGATCCAGGGAGCGGGTGGCAATACCCGCGTCCCTGGCGCGTTGCAGGCCGTAGGCGTCGGCGCGGTTGGAAATCACCGCAGCGATGCGGACCGGGCTGTCGCCGGTCCGCGTGCTGTCGATCAGGGCCTGCAAGTTACTGCCGGTGCCGGACAGCAGCACCACGACATCACAGGTGGCAGGCATCAGTGCGCCTTGAGGTTCTTCAGTTCAACCTGGGCCGCGCCTTCGGCAGCGGTGGCGATCTGACCGATGACCCATGGCTGCTCGCCGGCTTCACGCAGGACGTTCAGCGCGGCTTCGACGTGCTCCTGGGCCACGCAGATCACCATGCCAACGCCGCAGTTGAGGACGCGGTGCATTTCGTGCTCGTCGACGTTGCCTTTCTCTTGCAGCCAGTCGAACACGGCAGGGCGGGTCCAGCTCGCGACATCGACCACCGCTTGTGCGCCTTTTGGCAGCACGCGCGGGATGTTGTCCAGCAGGCCGCCACCGGTGATGTGGGCCATGGCCTTGACCGCGCCGGTTTCCTTGATCAGCTTGAGCAACTGCTTCACATAGATGCGGGTCGGGGCCATCAGCAGGTCGGTCAGCGGCTTGCCGTCGAGCTGGGTGTTTTCGATGTCGGCACCGGACACTTCGATGATCTTGCGGATCAGCGAGTAGCCGTTGGAGTGCGGGCCGGACGATGGCAGGGCGAGCAGGGCATCGCCAGCGGCGACTTTCGAGCCGTCGATGATTTCGGCTTTTTCCACGACGCCAACGCAGAAGCCGGCCAGGTCGTAGTCTTCGCCTTCGTACATGCCTGGCATTTCAGCGGTTTCACCGCCGACCAGGGAGCAGCCGGACAGTTCGCAGCCAGCGCCGATGCCGGTCACGACCTGGGCGGCGGTGTCGACGTTCAGTTTGCCGGTGGCGTAGTAGTCGAGGAAGAACAGCGGCTCGGCACCGCAGACCACCAGGTCATTGACGCACATGGCAACCAGGTCGATGCCGATGCTGTCGTGTTTGTTCAGGTTCAGTGCCAGGCGCAGCTTGGTGCCCACACCGTCGGTGCCGGAAACCAGCACAGGCTGTTTGTAGCCGGCCGGGATTTCGCAGAGGGCGCCAAAACCGCCCAGGCCGCCCATGACTTCCGGGCGCGCAGTGCGCTTGGCGACGCTCTTGATGCGTTCGACCAATGCTTCACCGGCGTCGATGTCTACACCGGCGTCCTTGTAGCTCAGGGAGGGTTGCTTGCTCATGATCCAGGCCTTTAGGGGGAATTTCTGGGGTAACGACCGAGTCCAGTGGGACCGCCGAAAAACGAAGGGCAAATGCCATGCGCACATTTCAGGGGGCCCGGCTGTTGCCGGTCTGCGAAGGCGCGCGATTTTATCAGGCTTGAGCAGCAGCGGCCATCCTCAGGCCGACCGCAGGGGCATATCCAGAGAAAAAAACCACTATTGCCGGCGTGCCTGGCTCTATAAGGTAGGGCGATTAACCGTCTATCGTTAAGGCAGTGCGAAAAACATAACCGGGACGGGTGAATGTTTTGCGTCGGGCGATGGTCACAGCCTTGCTCGGTTGTCTTCATGCGGTCAGTTCCAGCCGCGCTTGTCGTCAGGAATCTTCCATGCGTTTTATCAGATCGTTGTTCTTGGGTTGTTTGTCCCTTGTCAGCCTGGCGAGCCATGCCGAAACCGTCAAAAGCCTGTATCAGGTGCGTGAACCCGTAACCAGCCAGGCGCCCGAGGAGCGGGACCAGGCCACCCAGCGTGCGCTCGATACCCTGGTGATGCGTCTGACCGGCGATCCCAAGGCCGCGCAAAATCCGGGGCTGGCAGATATTCGCAAGGACCCGCAACAGATCATCAGCCAGTACGGTTTTGAGGCGGGCCCGCCGGAAGTCTTGAAGGTCGATTTCGATCCGGCCAGCACCGGGCAGGCGTTGCGCCGCGCCGGGCTGTCGCTGTGGGGGGCCAATCGTCCCTCGATCCTGGCCTGGTGGCTGAACGATTCCACCGAAGGTTCGAGCCTGGTCGGTGATGGCCAGGCCAGCGCCGAGCCGCTGCGCCGTGCCGCGCAGCACCGTGGGTTGCCCCTGCGCCTGCCGCTGGCAGACCTGAGCGAGCAACTGGTTGCCACCGCGCCGACCCTCGAAGGGACGGATCCTGCCCCCTTGCACGATGCCTCGGAGCGTTACAACGCCGATGCCTTGCTGGCCGTGCATGCCCGCGAGGAAGGTGGGCAATGGCAGGCCAAATGGCACCTGTGGCTGGGCGATCAGAAGGAAGCGGGCAGCGTCCAGGGCGCGGATCAGGCCGCTGTCGCCGACGCGGTGATGCTGGCGGTCAACCAGCGGCTGGCACCGCGCTTTGTGGTCAAGCCGGGCGCGTCGGGTGAGCAATTGCTGGAAGTGCAGGGCATGAACCTGGAGCGCTACGCGACGCTGGGGCGTTTGCTGGAACCGTTCAATGCGCGGCCGGTGAGTGTCGATGCCGACCGCATTCTTTACCGGGTCAATGGCAGCGCCGAGCAGTTGCGCTCGCAGTTGTCGCTGGCGAAATTGCAGGAAGTCCCGGCTGGCGAAGCGCCGGCCCCTGCGGCACCGGTGCAGCCCGTGGTCGCCGGTGCGGCACCGGCCGCGGCGCCCACGCCAGCCCCTGCGCCGCAATTGCGTTTCCGTTGGTAAGGTTTTCTTTCTTTATATAGATGCGAATGGAGTGGTACATGGCCGATACGCGGCGTTGGTTCTGGTTGGGTGGGGTGATTCTGCTCTGCGCGTTTATCTGGCTGTTGCACCCGATTCTGTCGCCGTTCCTGGTGGCGTTGTTGTTGGCTTATCTGTTCGACCCGCTGGTGGATCGTCTGGAGAAGGCCGGGTTGTCCCGAACCTGGGGCGTGGTGGCGGTGTTCGCATTGTTCACGCTGGTGTTCACGGCGTTGTTGCTGGTACTGGTACCGATGCTCGCCAAGCAGCTGATTCGCCTGTATGAGCTGGCGCCGCAGATGCTCGACTGGTTGCAGCACACCGCGCTGCCGTGGGCGCAGTCGAAGTTCGGTTTGTCGGATGGTTTCTGGAAGTTCGACAAGGTAAAGGCGGCGATCAGTGAGCACATGGGCCAGACCACCGACATTGTCGGCGTGGTGTTGAGCCAGGCGACCGCCTCCAGCCTGGCGTTGATCGGCTGGCTGGCCAACCTGGTGCTGATCCCCGTGGTGAGCTTCTACCTGCTGCGGGATTGGGACCTGATGATGGCCAAGATCCGCAGCCTGTTGCCCCGTGACCGCGAAGAGCGCGTCGTGAGCCTGGCGGGGGAGTGTCACGAAGTGCTGGGCGCATTCGTGCGCGGGCAGTTGCTGGTGATGGTCGCGCTGGGCGTGATTTATGCGGCGGGGCTGATGCTGGTCGGGCTGGAGCTGGGGCTGTTGATCGGTCTGATTGCCGGCCTGGCGGCGATCGTGCCGTACATGGGTTTCGTCATCGGGATTGGTGCGGCACTGATTGCCGGCCTGTTCCAGTTCGGCGGTGATCTGTACCCCATGATCGGTATTGTCGCGGTGTTCATGGTCGGACAGGCGCTGGAAGGCATGGTACTGACGCCTCTGCTGGTGGGTGACCGGATCGGCCTGCACCCGGTGGCGGTGATCTTCGCGATCCTGGCCGGCGGCGAGCTGTTCGGTTTTACCGGCGTGCTGCTGGCGCTACCGGTGGCGGCGGTGATCATGGTGCTGGTGCGTCATGTCCACGATCTGTACAAGGATTCGGATATCTACAGCGGTGCCGATGATCCTGAACTCTGATGTTCGTCGTGGATACCGGCCTGATTCGTCGTCAGGCCGGTCCACGGCTGTCACATACGCCGTCAGCAAAACGCCCGGGAAAGCGGTCCACTGACGCAAACCTTTGATTTTGCTTGTGGTCTGTCGGATTGTGCGGCCAGCGTCACGGGTATAAACTTCGCAAACTTTACACAGAGGCCACTAACGGTTCATTTGGAACTGTTCAGTCAGCATGAAACCGATTCAGCTGCCCCTAGGTGTGCGTCTGCGTGATGACGCCACCTTTATCAATTACTACCCAGGCGCCAATGCCGCTGCACTCGGCTATGTCGAGCGGCTTTGCGAAGCCGATGCCGGCTGGACCGAAAGCCTGATTTACCTCTGGGGCAAACATGGGGTAGGGCGTACGCATCTGTTGCAGGCGGCCTGCCTGCGCTTCGAACAGATGGGAGAACCGGCGGTGTACCTGCCGCTGGCCGAGCTGCTGGACCGCGGTGTGGAAATTCTCGATCACCTCGAACAATACGAGCTGGTGTGCCTGGATGACCTGCAGGTCATCGCCGGGCGTGCGGATTGGGAAGAGGCGATGTTCCACCTGTTCAACCGCCTGCGCGACAGTGGGCGGCGCCTGTTGATCGCCGCATCGACTTCGCCGCGTGAGCTGCCGGTGAAACTCGCCGACCTCAAATCCCGCCTGACCCTGGCGCTGATCTTTCAGATGCGCCCGTTGTCCGACGAAGACAAATTGCGTGCCCTGCAATTGCGTGCTTCCCGTCGCGGCCTGCACCTGACGGACGAAGTGGGGCACTTTATCCTGACTCGCGGCACCCGTAGCATGAGCGCGCTGTTCGACCTGCTGGAGCAGCTCGATCAGGCCTCCCTTCAAGCGCAGCGCAAGTTGACCATCCCGTTTTTGAAAGAAACCCTGGGCTGGTAAAGGCCGCGTTTTTCGCGGCTTCCGGCATATTTCAGGCGCCAGTAAACCCGCTTTCCTACAGGGTGCAGGCTGCGCGAGGGTCTAAATGGGGCTTAAGCGCTTAGATGTAAACGCGAAAACGAAAAGTCACAAAAGTTTCGATTGAATTTGCAAATGAGGTTGATAGCGGGCATAGTCTCGGCTTCTTTACAACTATCAGCCACGGTCGTGCCCATGCTAAAGCGCTTCGCACCCCTCGTGCCTCTCGCACTCGTTACCCTGTTGTTCGGTTGTGCCGCCCACACTCCAGTGTCGGAGCAGGCGCCTCAACAACAGGTCAGCAACAACAATTCCGTTACTGCTCAATCGTCGTCCGAGCGTTTCCAGCAAGAACTGGAAACCGACAAGGAACTGGCCAACTTCGCCGAAGGCAAGTCGTACCAGCTTCCAGTTCTGGCTGACAGCATTCTCGAACGCGGCATGTCCCTGATCGGTACCCGCTACCGTTTCGGCGGCACCTCTGAAGCCGGCTTCGATTGCAGCGGTTTCATCGGCTACCTGTTCCGTGAAGAAGCGGGCATGAACCTGCCACGCTCCACCCGCGAAATGATCAACGTCGATGCGCCGCTGGTTTCGCGCAGCGCGCTCAAACCAGGCGATCTGCTGTTCTTCGCCACCAATGGTCGTCGCGGTCGTGTCAGTCACGCCGGGATCTACCTGGGCGACAACCAGTTCATCCACTCCAGCAGCCGCAAAAGCGGTGGTGTTCGGGTCGATAGCCTGGGTGACAGCTACTGGAGCAAGACCTTCATCGAAGCCAAGCGCGCACTCGCGATGGCGCCGACCGTGGTTACCGCTCGCAAGTGATTCTCCGGCCCGGCGCCATGTCCGTGGCGGCCAGGGCCAGCCAGTAACCGCACCGGTTACAGGGTGAACTTAAAGTCTTACTTGAAGTTTGCCCTATAAGCGCTAGAATTCTTATCCATGATTGATGGCAAACCGCCTGCACCCTGCGCAGGCGGTTTTCTTTTCTGTCTCCCGGGCAGAAAAAAAACGCCCCGACCGGATCAGGATGTTCTGCTTATGACGATGTCGGCCCGCTTCACGCTCATACTCTTCGCCGCGCTGCTCAGCGCCTGCGCCAGCCGTACGCCGCCCGCTCCGGTGGTTCGCGCGCCCATTGTCTTTGGTTCTCCGCAAGCGGCTTCGCCGGAAGCCGAAGACGTGCTGTTTCGCGCGTTGGGCCTGGTCGGCACGCCGTATCGCTGGGGTGGCAACACGCCGGATTCCGGTTTCGATTGCAGCGGTCTGATCGGCTATGTTTACCGCGACGCTGCCGGCATTTCCCTGCCGCGTACCACCCGCGAGATGATCACCATGCAGGCCGCCGATGTGGGCAAGGAAGGCCTGCAAAGCGGTGACCTGGTGTTCTTCGCCACCAATGGCGGCTCCCAGGTCAGCCATGCCGGCATCTATGTCGGCGAAGGTCGTTTCGTCCATGCGCCGGCCACCGGTGGCACGGTCAAGCTCGACAGCTTGTCCAAGGCGTATTGGCAGAAAGCCTACCTGAGCGCCAAGCGTGTTCTGCAACCCGAGCATCTGGCGCGCAATCCATAGTCCTGCAGAGGTTGTCATGACCGCTCGCACGCTCAATCTCGATGACGCGCTGTACCAGTACCTGCTCGACGTGTCCATGCGCGAAACGCCGCTGCTCAAGCGCCTGCGCGACGAAACCCAGGCGCTGCCGATGGCGCGCTGGCAGGTGGCACCGGAGCAGGGGCAGTTTCTCGCCTTGCTGGTCAAACTCACGGGTGCCAGACGACTCCTGGAAATCGGCACCTTCACCGGCTACAGCGCCTTGTGCATGGCGGCCGCTTTGCCGGATGACGGCGAATTGATCTGCTGTGATGTGCCCGGCGACTACAACGCCACCGCACGCCGTTACTGGCAGGAGGCGGGGCTGGCTGAGCGCATCGACCTGCGCCTGGCGCCTGCGCTGCAAACCCTGGCGCAACTGGACGAGCCCGGGCAGTTCGACCTGATCTTCATCGATGCCGACAAGGCCAATTACCCCCACTACCTGGAGCACGCCTTGCGCTTGTTGCGCGTGGGCGGCCTGGCGGTGTTCGACAACACCTTGTGGAGCGGGCGGGTGCTCGAACAGGCCCCCGAGAGCGCAGACACCCGCGCCATCCAGGCGCTTAACCGTGCGTTGAAGAGTGATGCACGGGTGGATCTGTCGCTGTTGCCGCTGGGGGATGGGTTGACGCTTTGTCGTAAGCGTTAAATCACTGTCTGTGTGGATTGCCTCTGTGGGAGCGAGCCTGCTCGCGATTGCGGTGGTGAATGCACCGACGTCATCGCGAGCAGGCTCGCTCCCACAGGGAAGGATTGTGTAGCGGTCACTTGAGGGCAGACACCCGCCAAACCTTATTCCCCACATCATCAGCCACCAGCAGGTCGCCCTGGCGGTCGATCACCACGCCTACCGGCCGGCCCATGGCTTTCTCCTCGTCATTGAGGAAACCGGTGAGCACATCGACCGGTGCGCCATTGGGCTTGCCGGCGCTGAAGGGCACGAAGATCACCTTGTAGCCGCTGTGTGGCTTGCGGTTCCACGAGCCGTGCTGGCCGATGAACGCGCCTTCCTTGAATTGCGCCGGCAACGTGTTGCCCTCGGCGAAGGTCAGGCCCAGTGAGGCGGTGTGCGGGCCCACTGCGTAATCCGGGGCGATGGCCCTGGCGACCAGGTCGGGGTTTTGCGGCTCGACGCGTACGTCGATGTGTTGGCCGTAGTAACTGAACGGCCAGCCATAAAAACCGCCATCCTTGACCGAGGTGATGTAGTCCGGCACCAGGTCGCTGCCGATTTCATCGCGCTCATTGACCGCGGTCCACAGGGCGCCGCTGTTTGGCTCCCACGCCAGGCCGTTGGGGTTGCGCAGGCCTGAGGCGAAGATCCGGTGACTGCCGCTGGCGCGGTCCACTTCCCAGATCGCCGCGCGGCCCTGTTCCTTGTCCATGCCGTTTTCGGCGACGTTGCTGTTGGAGCCCACCGTGACGTACAGCTTGCTGCCGTCCGGGCTTGCAATGACGTTCTTGGTCCAGTGGTGGTTCAGGGTGCCGCCGGGCAGATCCAGGACTTTGGTGGGCGCTGACTTGATCGTCGTGTCGCCCTCCTTGTAGTGAAAGCGCAGCAGGCTGTCGGTGTCGGCGACGTACAGATCATTGCCGACCAGGGTCATGCCAAACGGTGAGTTGAGGTTTTCCAGGAACACCGTGCGGGTTTCGGCGACGCCATCGTGGTCCTTGTCGCGCAGCAGGGTGATGCGGTTCGCGCTGGGTACGCCGGCGCCGGCGCGGCCCATGACCTTCTTGGTGATCCAGCCCTTGATACCCTTGCTGTCGTCAGGCTTGGGCGGTGCGTTGGTTTCGGCGACCAGCACATCGCCATTGGGCAGCACGTACAGCCAGCGCGGATGATCGAGACCATCGGCGAACGCGGCCACCTGGGTGCCGGGCGCCGCCGTGGGCCTGGCACCGGCCGGCCAGCCGATGGCCGGGGCGATGTTCATCGTCGGGAACAGGGTTTTGTTCGGTGGCGGCAATTGCGGCGCCGGGCCGGTGCCGTCGGAGACTTGCAGGGTGGAGGTTTCACCGCAGGCGGCGAGCCCTGCGGCGAAGGCGATGACAAGAACGGGCGGGAGCTTGCGCATGCTGATCTTCCTGTGAAGGCACCTGATCAGTAGAGAAGCGCAAGCCCGCGATGGTTCAACCGGTCAGCCGCGGGCTTCCTTGAACAGCACGGCGATGCCGGGATGGTAGTTGCCGGCTTCGTTGCGCAACTTGCGGTAGGCGTAGGGGAAGTACCAGGCCACGGCACAGGAGTGTTCCTTTTGCAGGTCATCGACCATGTCCTGCAACTCTTCCGGCGTGGCGCCGTGCTGGGCCTTTTGCGGTGCGACGAACAGGCAGCCCAGTTTCAGGTCGCTGGTGTAGCTGATGCGCTTGGCATCGCTGGTGATCTCCGCCAGCGCCTGGGTCAGGTTCAGGCTGTTGACCCGCGGCCAGCGCTGGGTCGCTTGCAGGTAGACGCGTGTTTCGCTGGAGGCGATGAACAGGTCGGCGCGCGCGTTGCGTTCGCCTTCTTCGATTTGCTTGCGGGTCTGGGTGTCTTGCAGGGTGACCATCTCGGCCATCCAGGCGGCGGCCGCGAGCAGGCCCAGGTTGGCTTTTTCGTCGTGCCAGTAAGGCGTGTCGTTATCGCCACGCACGGCGTTGTAGCGGTCGATACAGTCAAACCAGCGTTCCAGCAGCGGGCGCAGGAATTCCAGTCGCGGATTGCTGATGTTCATGCCTTGCATGGGACTCACCCTTGTTCTTGTGATGTTGGGTTTATGGCTCTTTGATATCACTGTTGAAAGTGTGGCACAAGATTGGCGTCATTTTATTGATCGACGGCAGTGATTCGTCTGTTGGCGCCCCCGGCTTTAATTGACGCTCCACCCCCAACCCTCTAACCTTCGCGGCTTGTTTCAGGTGCTCTGTGACCGCGGTCGACAGAGTGAAACAGGGAAGCCGGTGAGTGCGTGCACGATCCCGGCGCTGCCCCCGCAACGGTAAATGAGTGAAAGCTGTGTTTTGAGCCACTGTGTCGCAACCGACATGGGAAGGTGCGCAGCCAGGCGTGAGGCCGCTCATGAGCCCGGAGACCGGCCTGATTCAATCCAGCGGCATCACGGTGGGCGATGCCGGGCTTCCTGCCTTCTATTCTTGTGCCTGCCCGCCGTTTTTCAGCTTCAACGGAGAGCTCCCCCATGACTGATTCCCCTGATCGTGACGACCGCCATCTAGCGCGCATGCAGCGCAAAAAGGCCGTGATCGACGAACGCATCGCCAACTCGCCCAACGAATGCGGCCTGCTGCTGGTGCTGACCGGCAATGGCAAAGGCAAAAGCAGCTCGGCTTTCGGCATGCTTGCCCGCTCCATGGGCCACGGCATGCAGTGCGGCGTGGTGCAGTTCATCAAGGGGCGCAACAGCACCGGTGAAGAATTGTTCTTCCGCCGTTTCCCGGAGCAGGTGCGTTTCCACGTGATGGGCGAGGGCTTCACCTGGGAAACCCAGGACCGCCAGCGCGACATCGCGGCTGCCGAAGCGGCATGGGCGGTGTCCCGTGAACTGCTCAGCGATCCTTCGATCGGTCTGGTGGTGCTGGACGAGTTGAACATCGCCCTCAAGCACGGCTACCTCGACCTCGATCAAGTGCTCAGCGATTTGCAGGCGCGCCCGCCGATGCAGCACGTGGTGGTGACCGGCCGTGGCGCCAAGCCGGAAATGATCGAGCTGGCCGACACCGTTACCGAAATGGGCATGGTCAAGCACGCCTTCCAGGCCGGTATCAAAGCGCAGAAGGGCGTCGAACTGTGAGTGAGCCACGTCATTGCCCGGCGGTATTGATTGCCGCGCCGGCCTCCGGTCAGGGCAAGACCACCGTCACCGCCGCCCTGGCCAGGTTGCACCGCAACCAGGGGCGCAAGGTGCGCGTCTTCAAGTGCGGTCCTGATTTTCTCGATCCGATGATCCTCGAGCGCGCCAGCGGCGCGCCGGTGTATCAGTTGGACATGTGGATGGTCGGCGAGCAGGAAAGTCGACGCCTGTTGTGGGAAGCCGCTGCCGAAGCGGACCTGATTCTCATCGAAGGGGTCATGGGCCTGTTCGACGGCACACCGTCCAGCGCTGACCTGGCGCGGCACTTCGGTGTGCCGGTGCTCGGGGTGATTGACGGCACGGCCATGGCGCAGACTTTTGGTGCCCTGGCGCTGGGTCTGGCCCGTTACCAACCGGACTTGCCGTTCGCCGGTGTCCTGGCCAACCGTGTCGGCACCCTGCGCCATGCCCAATTGCTCGAAGGCAGCCTGACCGAAGGTTTGCGCTGGTATGGCGCGTTGTCCCGGGAAACCGCGATCGAGTTGCCGAGCCGCCACCTGGGCCTGGTCCAGGCCAGCGAATTGAACGATCTGGACCTGCGTCTCGATGCCGCGGCCGATGCCCTGGCCAGCAGTTGCGAAGTCGCGCTGCCACCGGCCGTGACATTTGCTGCACCCGAGGTGATTGCCGTCGAGCCTTTGCTGAGCGGCGTACGTATTGCCGTGGCGCGCGACGAAGCCTTCGCGTTCACCTATGGCGCCAGCCTCGACCTGTTGCGGGCGATGGGCGCCGAGCTGGCATTCTTCTCGCCGATTCGCGATTCGCAACTGCCGCCAGCCGACAGCCTGTATCTGCCGGGCGGTTACCCGGAACTGCATCACGTGGCGCTGGCGCAGAACACGTCGATGCTCGAAGCGATCCGTGCTCACCATGCCGCCGGCAAACCCTTGCTGGCCGAGTGCGGCGGCATGCTCTACCTGCTCGATTCGCTGACCGACGTCGAGGGCACTCGCGCCGACCTGGTGGGGCTGCTGGCGGGGGATGCGGTGATGCAAAAACGCCTGGCGGCGCTGGCGTTGCAGGCGGTTGAATTGCCGGAAGGCTCACTGCGTGGGCACACCTATCACCATTCGCTGACCACCACCGAACTGACCCCGATTGCCCGTGGCCTGAGCCCGAACGGTGGGCGCGGCGCGGAGGCGGTTTATCGGCAGGGGCGGATGACGGCTTCTTATGTGCATTTTTATTTTCCGTCGAATCCGGTGGCGATTGCTGCTTTGTTTGCGCCAGACCTTGAGGACGCTATCGCGAGCAAGCTCGCTCCTACAGGGGGTGAGTGTTCTGGTGTGGGAGCGGGCTTGCCCGCGATAGGGCCATGACCGACAACGCCTTCTCCGAGGCCGAACGCGCAGCGGTGTACCGTGCCATCGCCGAACGCCGCGACATGCGCCACTTCACTGGCGGCACCGTCGAGCCCGAGCAACTGCGGCGCCTGCTCGAAGCCGCGCACCAGGCGCCGAGCGTCGGCCTGATGCAGCCCTGGCGGTTCATCCGCATCAGCGACCGCCGCCTGCGCGGGCAGATCCAGGCGCTGGTCGAGGAAGAACGCATGCGCACGGCCGAGGCCCTCGGCGAGCGCAGTGACGAGTTCATGAAGTTGAAAGTCGAAGGTATCAACGATTGCGCCGAGGTTCTGGTCGCGGCGTTGATGGACGACCGTGAGCGGCATATTTTCGGGCGTCGCACCTTGCCGGAAATGGACATGGCGTCATTGTCCTGCGCGATCCAGAACCTGTGGCTGGCGTCCCGTGCCGAAGGGCTCGGCATGGGCTGGGTGTCGTTGTTCGAGCCCCTGGCCCTGGCCGACCTGCTGGGCCTGCCCGCCGGGGCCAAGCCGCTGGCCGTGTTGTGCCTGGGGCCGGTCAAGGAATTCTATCCGGCGCCGATGCTGGTGCTCGAAGGGTGGGCGCAGGAGCGTCCGCTCAACGAATTGCTGTACGAAAATTATTGGGGAGTGAGTCAATGAGTGTGGCGTTGTTGAGTGTCGCCGCGGTTGCGCTGGATGCGCTGCTGGGTGAACCCAAACGCTGGCATCCGCTGGTGGCGTTCGGTCGTTTTGCCGATCGAATCGAACAACGTTTCAATGGCGGCGGGCGCGGTTGGCGCAGCCATGGCGTGACGGCCTGGGTGATTGCCGTGGTGCCACTGACGCTGCTCGCCACGGCGTTTTCCTGGGCGCCCTATGTGGGCTGGATATTCGAGATTCTGGCGCTGTATTGCGCCCTCGGCCTGCGCAGTCTCGGCGAGCACGTCGAGCCGGTCGCCAAGGCCTTGCGCAGTGACGATCTGGACCAGGCGCGCGAGCGTGTCGGTTACCTGGTCAGCCGGCAGACCAGCGAACTGGACCCGACCGAAGTGGCACGCGCTGCCACCGAGTCGGTCCTGGAAAACGGCAGCGATGCGGTGTTTGCCGCGCTGTTCTGGTTTGCCGTGGCCGGCGCGCCCGGCGTGGTGCTCTATCGCTTGAGCAACACGCTGGATGCGATGTGGGGCTATCGCAACGAACGCTTCGAGCGATTCGGCTGGGCGGCGGCCAAGATCGACGACGTGCTCAACTACATTCCTGCCCGGTTGGTGGCCTTGACCTACGCACTGCTGGGCAAAACCCGACTCGCCCTCAAGTGCTGGCGCACACAGGGCCCGACCTGGGACAGCCCGAACGCCGGCCCGGTCATGGCCGCAGGCGCCGGGGCGCTCGGTGTCGAGTTGGGCGGGGCGGCGATTTATCACGGGCAATTGCATCAACGCCCGCAACTGGGCGAAGGTGCACCGGCGGACGCCGACTCGATTGATCGAGGCTGGCAATTGGTCCAGCGCGGGGTATGGTTATGGCTGCTGATTCTGTGTGCGGGGGCTGAATTCTATGCTTGAACACGGTGGACGGTTGCGCAAGGCGGCGCTCGAATACGGCATTGCCGAAGCCGATTGGCTCGACCTGTCCAGCGGCCTCGCGCCGTGGCCATTCGCGGTCCCGGAGATTCCCCTGCGCGCCTGGGCGCGCCTGCCGGAAACCGATGACGGCCTGGAGCAGGCGGCCTGCGAGTATTACGGTGCCGCGCAGGTGTTGCCGGTGGCCGGTTCGCAAATGGCCATCCAGTTGCTGCCGCGCTTGCGCCGGGCCGGCAAGGTCGGTGTGTTGTCGCCTTGTTACGCCGAGCACGCCGAGGCCTGGCGCCGCAATGGCTATGTCGTGCGCGAGGTGGTGGAGCAGGAAGTCGATTTTTTCATCGACAACCTCGATGTGCTGGTGGTGGTCAATCCGAACAATCCGACCGGCCTGTGCCTGACGCCCACCCGCCTGCTGGAGTGGCATTCGCGCCTGGCCCAGCGTGGCGGCTGGCTGGTGGTGGACGAAGCGTTCATGGACAACACGCCACAGTTGAGCCTGGCGCCGTTTTCCCATCTGGTCGGCCTGGTGATCCTGCGTTCCTTCGGCAAGTTTTTTGGCCTGGCCGGCGTGCGTCTGGGCTTTGTCCTGGCCGAGCGCAAGTTGCTCAAGCTGCTCGCTGAACAGGTCGGTCCCTGGGCCGTCAGCGGGCCGACGCGGGTGCTCGGGCAGGCCTGTCTGCTGGATAGCCAGGCACACGCCCGTCAACGCGTACGCGCCGCCGCGGCGAGCGAGCGCCTGGTGGTGTTGCTGGAAAAACACGGCTTCAAACCCCAGGGCGGTTGTGCCCTGTTTCAATGGCTGAGCACCGAACACGCCGAAGCGCTGCATGAGTTCATGGCCCTGCGCGGCATTCTGCTGCGCCTGTTTTCCAACACCAGCAGCCTGCGGTTCGGCCTGCCCGGCGAAGAAGCCGACTGGCTGCGGCTCGACCAGGCGCTGGAAGCCTTCAACAGAGAAACCCGATGACCACGTTAATGGTGCAGGGCACCACGTCCGACGCCGGCAAAAGCACCCTGGTGACGGCGTTGTGCCGTTGGGCGACGCGCCAGGGTGTGGGTGTCGTACCGTTCAAACCGCAGAACATGGCGCTCAACAGTGCGGTGACCGCCGACGGTGGCGAGATCGGTCGCGCGCAAGCCGTGCAGGCCCAGGCGGCTTACCTCGACCCGCACACCGACATGAACCCGGTGCTGCTCAAGCCCAACAGCGACACCGGCGCCCAGGTGATCATTCACGGGCGCGCGGTCACGACGATGAACGCGGTCGCCTACCACGACTACAAGGCCATCGCCATGCAGGCAGTGCTGGCCTCGCACCAGCGCCTGAGTGCGGCGTATCCGCTGGTCATGGTTGAGGGCGCGGGCTCGCCGGCCGAGATCAACCTGCGCGCCGGTGACATCGCCAACATGGGTTTCGCCGAAGCGGTGGATTGCCCGGTGGTGCTGATCGCCGATATCAACCGGGGTGGCGTGTTCGCGCATCTGGTCGGCACTCTGGAATTGCTGTCGCCCAGTGAACAGGCGCGGGTCAAGGGCTTCATCATCAACCGTTTTCGCGGCGACATTGCCTTGCTGCAACCGGGCCTCGACTGGCTGGAGCAACGTACCGGCAAACCGGTGATCGGTGTGTTGCCCTATGTGCTGGACCTGCATCTGGAAGCCGAGGATGGCATTGACCAACGCCAAGCCGACAAGGCCGACCAGGTGCTCAAGGTCGTGGTGCCAGTGTTGCCGCGCATCAGCAACCACACCGATTTCGACCCGCTGCGCCTGCACCCGCAGGTGGACCTGCAATTCGTTGGCCCAGGCCAGGCGATTCCGCCGGCCGACCTGATCATCTTGCCCGGTTCGAAAAGCGTGCGCAGCGACCTTGCGTACCTGCGTGCCAATGGTTGGGACAGCGCCATCGCCCGCCATCTGCGTTACGGCGGCAAGCTGCTGGGCATCTGCGGTGGCCTGCAAATGCTCGGTGAGCAGGTGCACGACCCGCTGGGCCTTGAAGGTGCACCGGGCTCCAGTGCCGGGCTGGGCTTGCTGGCGTTCCAGACCCAGCTCGAAGCCGACAAGCAGTTGCGCAATGTGCGTGGCCGCCTGGCGCTGGAGGATGCGCAGGTCTGTGGTTATGAAATCCACGCCGGCGTGACCACCGGGCCGGCGCTTGAGCAGGCGGCGGTGTTCCTCGAGGACGGCCGTTGCGATGGTGCACAGAGTGCCGACGGGCAGGTGTTCGGCACCTACCTGCATGGCCTGTTCGAGTCGCCGGCGGCCTGCGGCGCGTTGTTGCGCTGGGCGGGTTTGCGCGATGTGCAGGAAGTCGATTACCACGGGTTGCGCGAGCGGGATATCGAGCGGTTGGCGGACCTGGTGGAGAAGCATCTGGATACCGGGCTGTTGCGTAAGCTTTGTGGGATTTGAGTTGCCTGGGCTGGCCTCATCGCGAGCAAGCTCGCTCCTACAGAAGGGCAGTCGACCCCTGTAGGAGCGGGCTTGCCCGCGATGAGGTCGGTAGCTTCACCACCTATTTTTCAGGATGTCTCAATGCTCCAACTAATCCTCGGCGGCGCCCGCTCCGGCAAAAGCCGCCTGGCCGAAAAACTCGCCGCCGACAGTGCCCTGGCCGTGACCTACATCGCCACCAGCCAACCCCTGGATGGCGAGATGAACGAGCGGGTCGCCCACCACCGCGCCCGGCGCCCGGCCGAATGGGCACTGATCGAAGAGCCGGTTGAGCTTGCCCGCGTCCTGCGTGAAAGCGCCCGGGCCGATTATTGCCTGCTGGTGGATTGCCTGACCCTGTGGATGACCAATCTGCTGATGCTCGACGACCCCCAGCGCCTGACGCAAGAACGCCAGGCGCTGCTCGACTGCCTGGCAGAGCTGCCGGGTGAAATCATTTTTGTCAGCAACGAGACCGGCATGGGTGTCGTGCCGCTGGGCGAGCTGACCCGCCGTTATGTCGATGAAGCCGGTTGGCTGCATCAAGCGCTGGCTGAACGTTGTCAGCGTGTGGTGCTGACCGTCGCCGGCTTGCCCCTGACTTTGAAAGGAACTGCGTTATGACCCAATCCTGGTGGCTGAACCCGTGCAAGCGGATCGACGGCCTGTGCGTCGAACGGGCGCAAGAGCGCCAACAGCAGTTGACCAAACCGGCCGGCTCCCTCGGTCGGCTGGAGTCGCTGGCGGTGCAATTGGCCGGCCTGCAGGGACAGGTCAAGCCGAGCCTGGCTCAGGTGTGGATCGCCATTTTCGCCGGTGACCACGGGGTGGTGGCGGAGGGCGTTTCGGCGTTTCCCCAGGAAGTCACCGGGCAGATGCTGCTCAATTTCGTCAACGGCGGCGCGGCGATCAGCGTGCTGGCGCGTCAGCTTGGCGCTTCGCTGGAAGTGGTCGACCTGGGCACTGTCACATCGACCTTGGACCTGCCGGGCGTGCGCCATTTGCACATCGGCGCCGGCACGGCGAATTTCGCCCAGGGCCCGGCGATGACCCAGGCCCAGGGCGAGCAGGCGTTGCAGGCCGGTCGTGACAGCGCGCTGCGTGCCCTGGCGAGCGGCGCGCAATTGTTCATCGGCGGTGAGATGGGCATTGGCAACACCACGGCAGCCAGTGCGCTGGCCTGCGCCTTGCTCGATTGCCCGGTGGCGCACCTGACCGGTCCTGGCACCGGCCTGGATGCGGCGGGGGTCAGCCACAAGGCGCAGGTCATCGAGCGGGCGCTGGCCCTGCACGCAGCGCAGCGTGGCGATGCCCTGCACACCCTGTTCAACCTCGGCGGTTTCGAGATCGCCGCGCTGGTCGGCGCCTACCTGGCCTGTGCCCAGGAGGGCGTTGCGGTGCTGGTGGACGGCTTCATTTGCAGCGTCGCCGCGTTGCTGGCCGTGCGCCTGAATCCGCAGGTACGCCCGTGGCTGTTGTTCGGTCATCGTGGTGCCGAGCCGGGCCATCGTCACGTGCTCGAAACCCTTGAAGCCGAGCCGGTGCTGGAACTCGGCCTGCGCCTGGGCGAGGGCAGTGGTGCCGCGCTGGCGGTGCCGCTGTTGCGCCTGGCGTGCGAGCTTCACGGGCAAATGGCGACGTTCACCGAAGCGGCCGTGGCGGATCGTCCGGCATGACCCTGCGCCTGGACCTGCTGCGCCACGGCGAGACCGAACTGGGCGGCGGCCTGCGCGGCAGCCTCGACGATGCGTTGACCGACGCCGGCTGGGCGCAGATGCGCGCGGCGGTGATCGAGCAGGGGCCGTGGGATCGGCTGGTCAGCTCGCCGTTGCAGCGCTGTGCGCGCTTTGCCGAGGAACTGGGTGCAAGGCTCGGCTTGCCGGTGCAACTGGACAGCGACCTGCAAGAGCTGCACTTCGGTGCCTGGGAAGGGCAGAGTGCAGCGGCGCTGATGCAGACCGATGCCGAGGGGCTGGGCTTGTTCTGGGCAGACCCGTATTCGTTCACGCCGCCGCAAGGGGAGGCGGTCGCGGACTTCTCCGCGCGGGTGTTGGCCGCTGTTGCCCGGCTGCACGCCGGCCATGCCGGCGAGCGGGTGCTGCTGATCAGTCATGGTGGGGTCATGCGCCTGTTGCTGGCGCAGGCACGCGGATTGCCCCGTGAGCAGTTGCTCAACGTCGAGGTCGGTCACGGAGCGCTGTTTTCCCTGCACGTCGAGACCGGCGTCATCCTCAAGGAAGCGAGCTGAGCATGTTGCCGTTCTGGATCGCCCTGCAATTTCTCAGCAGCCTGCCGATTCGCCTGCCCGGCATGCCGACGCCGCAGGAATCGGGGCGTTCGCTGTTGTTCTATCCGCTGGTGGGCCTGTTGTTCGGCGTGATCCTGTGGGCGCTGAACGGAGTGTTGCTCGGTGCGCCCTTGCTGCTGCATGCGGCGTTGTTGCTGACGGCGTGGGTGCTGCTCAGCGGCGCCCTGCACCTCGACGGCCTGGCGGACAGCGCCGATGCCTGGCTGGGCGGTTTCGGCGATCGCGAGCGTACGCTGACGATCATGAAAGACCCGCGCAGCGGCCCGATTGCGGTGGTGACGCTGGTACTGGTGCTGTTGCTCAAGTTCTGTGCGTTGGTGGCGCTGATCGAGCAGCAACAGATGGTGCTGCTGATCATCGTGCCGTTGATCGGTCGCAGTGCGTTGTTGGGGCTGTTTTTGACGACGCCCTATGTGCGGGCGGGTGGTTTGGGCCAGGCGTTGGCGGATCATCTGCCGCGGTTGGCCGGCAAGCAGGTGTTGGCTGTCAGCGCATTGGCTTGTGTGTTGATTGGCGGGTTCAGTGGGGCGTTTGCCGTGGTGTTGGCGGCGTTGGTGTTTGTCTGGTTGCGGCGGGTGATGCTGCGGCGGCTGGGGGGCACGACGGGGGATACGGCGGGGGCGTTGCTGGAGTTGCTGGAGGTGGTGGTGTTGGTGGGGGTTGTGTTGGTTTGAGAGGTTTGGGGTGGGTGAGATAACCCATCGCGAGCAGGCTCGCTCCCACAGGGGGCCGCTGTACACAGAACAATTGTGGGAGCGAGCCTGCTCGCGATGGGCGCACTGCGGACTTGCCCAGAATCGCGCTCTGCCGGACACTTGTAACTTGATTTAACTCAGTCGCGGGTATATACACGCACCATGCTCGACTCCCAATGTTTATGCATCAACCTGCGTCGCGCCGCCCGTGGCGTCAGCAGGCATTACGACGGCGCTCTGGATGGCTTCGGCATCAACGTCGCCCAGTATTCTTTGCTGTGCAATCTGCAGCGCCTGGATCAGCCGAGCATATCGGTCCTGGCGGAAGCCATGGGTCTGGATCGCAGTACCCTGGGGCGTAATCTGCGGGTGCTGGAGGGCGAAGGGCTGGTCACGCTGGTCGAGGGCGAGGACATGCGCAATCGCATCGTCAAGCTCACCGAGACCGGTGCACAGCGCCTGGTCGCGGCCTTGCCAGCCTGGGAAGCGGCGCAACAACGATTGGTTGATCGCCTGGGTGCCGAAAAACGAGAAACCTTGCTCAAGCTGCTGGACGAACTGGCCTGAGGCCGGTTTTTCCGACTTTAAGCGGGTATATACCCGTGACCGGAGAATAAGAAAATGACATCGATGTGGCGTACTTGCGGATGGGTCCTGCTGGGGAGTGCGATCATTCTCGCGTTGTCCCTGGGCGTGCGGCATGGCTTCGGGCTGTTCCTGGCGCCGATGAGTGCCGAATTCGGCTGGGGCCGGGAAACCTTTGCCTTTGCCATTGCCTTGCAGAACCTGATCTGGGGCCTGGCGCAACCCTTCACCGGCGCGCTGGCCGACCGTTTCGGCGCGGCCAAAGTGGTGCTCATCGGGGGTGTGCTCTACGCAGCGGGCCTGGCGTTGATGGGCCTGTCGGATTCCGCCCTGACCCTGTCGCTCAGTGCCGGCCTGTTGATCGGCATCGGCCTGTCGGGCACCTCGTTCTCGGTGATCCTCGGCGTGGTCGGGCGCGCCGTGCCGCCGGAGAAACGCAGCATGGGCATGGGGATCGCCAGTGCCGCCGGCTCCTTCGGCCAGTTCGCCATGTTGCCCGGCACGCTGGGCTTGATCGGCTGGCTGGGCTGGTCGGCGGCCTTGCTGGTGCTGGGCCTGCTGGTGGCGCTGATCGTGCCGCTGGTGAGCATGCTCAAGGACAAGCCGTTACCGGTGGTCGGCCACGAACAGACGCTCTCCGAAGCGCTGCGCGAAGCCTGTTCGCATTCGGGGTTCTGGCTTCTGGCGTTCGGTTTTTTCGTCTGCGGATTCCAGGTGGTATTCATCGGCGTGCATTTGCCGGCGTACCTGGTGGATCAGCATCTGCCTGCGACGGTCGGCACCACGGTGCTGGCGCTGATCGGCCTGTTCAATATTTTCGGCACCTACACCGCAGGCTGGCTCGGCGGGCGCATGTCCAAGCCGCGCTTGCTCACCGGTCTGTACCTGCTGCGCGCGGTGGTGATCGTGCTGTTCCTGTGGGCGCCGGTGACGACCACCACGGCCTACCTGTTTGGCATGGCGATGGGCTTTTTGTGGCTGTCGACCGTGCCATTGACCAACGGCACCGTGGCGACCTTGTTTGGCGTACGAAATCTGTCCATGCTCGGTGGCATCGTGTTCCTGTTCCATCAGCTGGGTTCGTTCCTGGGCGGCTGGTTGGGCGGGGTGGTGTATGACCGAACCGGGAGCTACGACTTGATCTGGCAGGTAGCGATTCTCTTGAGCCTGATGGCCGCCGCGCTGAACTGGCCGGTGCGCGAGCGCCCGGTGGCGCGTCTGCAAACGCAGATGAGCGCAACATGAACAGCCTCTGGCCGCGGCTTGCCGTGATCGCGGCAGGCATTCTGTTGCTGGCCCTGGTGTGGTGGGGCTGGCAGCAGGGCGGGCTGGCTCTGATGCAATTGGGCATGGGCGCTTGCTAGCACGCCGCGAGGGCGAGTAAGTTCGTTTCAGAAGACTTTGAAGGATGCCTGGACATGTTGACGCGCTGGCTTGCCGTTCCCGCTTTACTGATTGCCTTTACCGGACTGGCGCACGCCGCTGAATGTCCGGAGCTGTTGCAGGGCTCGCTGCCCAAATTGCGCGCCAAGGAGTCCATTGACCTGTGCCAGAGTTTCGCCGGCAAACCGCTGGTGGTGGTCAATACCGCGAGTTTTTGTGGCTTCGCTCCGCAGTTCAAAGGCCTTGAAGCGCTGAACCAGCAATACAAGAGCCAAGGGCTGGAGGTGATTGGCGTCCCTTCCAACGACTTCAAGCAGGAGTCCAAGGATGGCGAGGAAACCGCCAAGGTGTGTTACGTCAACTACGGCGTGACCTTCACCATGACCGAGCCGCAGCCGGTGCGAGGGGATGACGCGACGCATCTGTTCAAGGTGCTGGCGGCGCAGAGCAGCGCGCCGAAGTGGAATTTCTACAAATACGTGGTCGATCGCAAAGGCAAGGTGATCGCCAATTTCTCCAGCCTGACCAAGCCGGATGATCCGGCCTTCATCAGCGCCGTGGAGAAGGCCCTGGCCTCGCAGCCCTGATCGTCACGCATAAAAAAGCCCCGCCTTCGTAAGGAGAGCGGGGCTTTTTTTGTCCCTGTAGGAGCGAGCATGTCGAGGCGTCGAACCGTCGCGATGGTGGCTCAGACACCGCTGGATGTCAGGCACCCAGCGTTATCGTTGACGACCATTACAGGTTCAAGCGTCGACCATCAGAAGCGGTAAGTAGCACCTACACCAAAACCGTTAGCCCAGTTTTCATACTTGGAGCTGTAGGACTGGTTGCGCGGCGCACCGTTGCTGTTGTTGATCTTGACCGATTCTTCGCGCAGGTACGAGTACGCCACGTCGATGGTCAGGTCGTCGGTCGGGCTCCAGCCGGCGCCCAGGCTGAAGATCGTACGGTCGCCAGTCGGGATGCGTGGGGAGCGGTGTTCGTTGTTGGTCGGCGACTGGTCGAAGGACAGGCCGGTACGCAGTACCCATTCCTTGTTCAGCTGGTAGGAAGCACCGATGGCGTGAGCCCAGGTGTCGTGCCAGTCCTGCTCTTCAGTGATGGTACCCAGGCCACGTGCGGCCAGTGCTGCCGGTACGCCGCTGTTCTCGACGGTGATTTCTTTCAGGCGGCTCCAGCGAGTCCAGGTGCTGCCCGCGTAGAGAGTCCATTTGTCATCGAGCTGATGGGTCACGGAGAAGTCGATCGACTCAGGCGTGTCCAGGTCCAGGGACGCGTCGAACTTCTGGTTCGGGTTCTGGCCCAGTCCTGCCAGCAGCGGGTAGCTGACCTTGGTATCACCGTCGAGCTTGTACTTCACTTTCGAGTGGTAGGTCAGGCCGACGCGAGTGCTGTCGGTGGCTTGAACCAGAACGCCGACGTTGAAGCCCAGCGCGGTGTCGTCACCCTTGATTTTGACAGTGCCGTCGGCAAAGCGAGGGTCCAGCGACAGGTTCGATTCCAGCTTGCCGTCGATACGGTTGATGGTCGGGCCGAAACCGATCGACACCTTGTCGTTGAAGGCGTAGCTGATGGTTGGCTGGACGGTGACGATTTTGACTTCGCTCTTGCTGCCGAAGTACTTGCCGGCAAAACCGTTCTCGTAATCGGTTACCAGGCCGAACGGCGCGTAAACGCCCAGGCCGAATGCCCAATGGTCGTCGATTGGCTTGACGTAGTAGCCCATTGGTACGCCCATGAACGGAACCATGTCACCTTTGTTGGTGCCGCGGTTCGGGCTGGAGCTGGCGTCGCTGATGTCGGTGTGGGCGTCGATGAATGCAACACCGCCGGTAACTTGTTCGCGCTTGATGCGCGCCATGCCGGCAGGGTTGCCGAATACGGTGGATGCGTCGTCGGCAGAAGAAGAGCGCCCGGCAAAACCTGTCCCCATCCCGCTGATGCTTTGTTCGTTGAGAGCAAAGCCGCTCGCAAAGATCTGGGTGGATGCGAGGGTTACGGCGAGGCTAAGGGTGGTTTTGAGCATGACTTTTTTCATTATTAGAACTCCTGATGATCACCGGGGCGGAAATTACCAACATTTTCGTCCCGGCGCTATAGGCTGTAACGCTTGAGTTAGAGCGGTTTTGTAGGACAATCCAACCAGATTCACGACATGTTGCGCGATCTTTCGGGGCGGGGTAGATCAGCAGGCGACCTGATTCAGCGGTGAAACACAGGTTTGCCAGGCATAGGTGAAGTCTCTGAGGCGTCCTTGCGGCTGAAAGGTCTGACGCCAGATGCGCGCCATTCCCAACAGATCATTGGCTTCGGGAAGCGGGGTGTTTTGTTCTTCGATCAACAGCCACGCGATGGCGGTGGCGTAACGAAGGTTGACGGTCAATTCCAGGTGCGGGCCACTGAGGAAAGCGTGTTGGCTGGCCAGGCCGCGAACCAGGCTGGCACGCTCCGGATCCAGGGCCAGGTAATGGTCCCAGAGCGCCTGGTGGCGGGGTTCGGCGATTCGATATAGGCCGTGGCCACGGCGGTCATGCAGGGCGGAACCAAGGGCAGACTGGCTGGCGGCGACGCCCAGCAGCAGGGATTCGGCGGTTGCGCTATGGCGCCCAAGGTAGAGCAAGGTCGGACGGATCACATAACGGCACAGTTCGCTGGCAGCGATACCCATAACACCCTCGGAACATGGAAGTGGTCGGCGAGTCCTGAGGGGGTTAGCGTTGGCAGCGGTGGATCGAGACTCAGGCTCGCCGGAAGCGGATCAAGCCGCTTGAGTTGAAGTCTAGTGTCATATTCGCGTTGTAAAGGACTGTTTTTAAAATATTTCCGAACGGCAGTTATAACCGTTATACCGAATGGTACTTACGTGCGGAGAAACACCGGGCAATAAAAAGCCCCGCTTTTGGGGCGGGGCTTTTGCTGATCACTGTAGGAGCGAGCTCGCTCGCGATGGTCGTGAACGATGGCGCGCGCGAGCTGACTTGCGCGGCGTCTGGGCCTGTATCATCGCGAGCAAGCTCGCTCCTGCAGGTGCGGGCGTGTCAGGCGACCAGGGCCTGACGGGTACGCTCGATCACGGCCTGCAGCGGCTCGGCGCTGGAGTATTGATCGGGGTACAGGCGTTCGCTGTGACGAGCGATACCGTGCTCATTGACCAGGGTGAAGCTGAAGCAGCCTTTGCGAGCGGCCATGATCAGGCAGTTCATAGGGGCAAAAGCGTTGGTCAGGGTGCGAATAGCATCTTGTGCGTGGATTTGAGTAGTCATTAAAGGTGTTCCTGCAAGCGACACGGATAAGAACCGTGCAAAATTAAAACGTTCCAGTAACGACGACCACCATTGGTCGAACGAAGAACCCGACTGGAACAAAGCAGCCAGTTTGAAGCGCTGATTAATTTGGCGCGCTTGGGCTGGCAGGTAGGTACTTAGGAGGGCAGGCAACACATCAAGGGCAAAGGTTCTGGGCCCTGGGTGAAGATCCTGATCAATTTGCAGGTTGGTTCGGTCAGAGTAATGGAGCTGCGCAACATCCTTTGTCTTCTGTGCAAAGGCCGTGTTGACGCAAGAATTACCTGGAAACCATCGAGGTGGTCGATCCCGCTTGTTCGGTTGAGCTTTCCTTGGGAAAGGGCAGACCGGGGGGATTTGTTCGACCAGAATTGACTTTCAGCTTGGTACTAACGGCGCGGATACTAATGGATGCCGTGGTGAAAGGGAAGGGGCTCCACCCAAAAAAACGCGTCGAGACGACAATCGTCACGCTCCCCTGCGTCTGCTGCGCAGCGCGCTCGCCCCGAAATGGCTCAAAATCCGACGATCGGTCAGTCACGTTCGTCGGGTCAAGGGGGGCTCAAATCAGGGGTTAGCGCGGCTTATCCCCAGGTTGGGTAACAAAATGCGCCGAAAAAGCGCATCCATATAACCGCCTCGGAGGTACTTGTGCACATAAGTTGCGCAAGCTGTCACCTCTCTGTCACATCACCTTCAAGCGCAATGGCTGCCTGCAGGAAAAATTTAAGTCAATGAAAAACATCGCTTTTTTTTACTGGTGAAAAAATCGTCAGTTTGACTGCGGGCCCCGTCCTACAAGGCTTTGCGCGAGTTCAGGGGCGGTTGTCCACTGAGTTATCCACAGCTTCTGTGGATTGTCCCGAGCGCTTGCTCTAGGACGGGCGTGCCGGGATTTTTTAGACTTTACCTGTAAGAAAAAGAGAGTAGAGTGGCGCGCCTCCGATTTGCCCCACAGTGCTTTATGAAGTTTCGCTCCGTATCAGTTTCTGTCACCTCAAATCCCTCCAGTGTTACCCCGCCCAAGCGCTTCTCGATGCGTGTGGCCGAATGGTTGCTCGACAGCCCTCGCCTGGGTGAAAACACCAACGTCAAACATTTTGCCGGGCGCTTGCTCAAGCAACCGGCCCGCGAGGGCGTGGTCGCCGCGCAGAGCCGTCTCGGCCAACTGATGTGCCGCGAGTGCGGCAATGCCAGGGATCGGCGTATCGGCCAGGATCTCCTGCGCCAGGCAGCCCGGGCCGGTGATCGCCGCGCTCAGAAGGAACTGGGGCTGATCGAAGACTGAGCTGTCCAAGACCACAGGCCTTGGTTAACCTTCAGTTTTTATCGAGTGGGCAGGAATGGGAATGGCGATGGACGTGACCAGCGTGTTGCTGGGGCTGGCAGGGGCGGCGTTGCCGTTGATGGCACTGGCCTGGCAACTACAGCGTCGAGCGAGTCATTCGCAGTCGGACGTCGCCCTGCTTGAAGAACGGCTGGCCATGGCGCAACTGGCCCAGAACGGCCTGAATGCCCAGCTCGAAAACTGTCGCGACGAAATCGCCGATCTGGGGCAGGCCAACACGGCCCGGCAAGCCGACCTCGCCGCGCTGCGCCGTGAAGTCGAACTGCTGCAAATCGAGCGGGACGACGCCCGTGACGCCGCCCATGCCTGGAACATCGAACGCGCCGGCAAAGAGGCCGAGCTGCGGCGCCTGGACGCCCAGGCCGCCTCCCTGACCGCCGAGTTGCGCGAGCAACAGGAAAGCCATCAGCAACGCCTCACCGATCTGCAAGGCTCGCGGGACGAATTGCGTGCGCAGTTCGCCGAGCTGGCCGGCAAGATCTTCGATGAACGCGAGCAGCGCTTTGCCGAGTCCAGCCAGCAACGCCTGGGGCAGTTGCTCGACCCGTTGAAGGAGCGCATCCAGTCGTTTGAAAAGCGCGTCGAGGAAAGCTATCAGGCGGAAGCCCGCGAGCGTTTTTCCCTGGCCAAGGAGCTGGAGCGGCTGCAACAGTTGAACCTGCGCCTGAGTGACGAAGCCACCAACCTGACCCGTGCCCTCAAGGGGCAGAAGACCCAGGGCAACTGGGGTGAGCTGATTCTTGAGCGGGTGCTTGAACACGCAGGCCTGGAGAAGGGCCGCGAGTACCAGACCCAGGTCAACCTCAAGGGGCCTGACGGCGAGCGTTTCCAGCCGGACGTGATCATCTACCTGCCCGGCGACAAGCAGGTGGTGGTCGATTCCAAGGTCAGTCTCACCGCCTATCAGCAGTTCGTCGCGGCTGAAGACGATGGCATCGCCCAGATCGCCATCAAATCGCACGTGCAGTCGCTGCGCAGCCACGTCAAAGGCCTGGCCGGCAAGGACTACAAGCGTCTGGATGGCTTGCACAGCCTGGATTTCGTCTTGTTGTTCGTGCCCATCGAAGCGGCGTTTTCCGCCGCGCTGCAAGCCGAGCCGAGCCTGTTCCAGGAGGCGTTCGACCGCAACATCGTGATCGTCAGCCCGACCACCTTGCTGGCGACCCTGCGGGTCATCGACAGCCTGTGGAAGCAGGAGCGCCAGAGCCAGAACGCCCGGGAAATCGCCGAGCGGGCAGGGTGGCTGTACGACAAGTTCGTGCTGTTCATCCAGGATCTGGATGAGGTTGGCAACCGTCTGCAGCAGTTGGACAAGGCCTACAGTTCAGCGCGCAACAAGCTGACAGAAGGTCGCGGCAATCTGGTCAGTCGCAGCGAGCAACTCAAGTTGCTCGGGGCGCGGGCAAGCAAAAGCCTGCCGGCGGATCTGCTGGAGCGGGCGATGACGGATGTCGATGGGTTGGTCGAGTTGCCGGAATAAACACTGTCCCTGTAGGAGCGAGCTCGCTCGCGATGACGGTGGATCAGGCGACACCGTTATCGACTGACCTGCGCCCATCGCGAGCAAGCTCGCTCCTACAGGATCGAAGTCACAGGGGTAAATGCCGGCTCAACAAGGCGCGCAGCGCCGCCGGTTTGACCGGTTTGGCCAGGTAATCCAGGCCCGCCGCATGCACCTGCGCCACCGTCTCCGGGTGGCCGTCGGCGCTGATCACCACGCCTGGCACCGGTTCGCCCAGGCGGGTACGCAACCAGGCCATCAAGTCGGTCCCGGTCTCGCCATCGTCCAGGTGGTAATCCACCAGCGCCAGTTGCGGGCGTATGCCGCTGACCAGCAGCGCCGTGCATTCGTCGCGGTTGCGTGCGGTCCAGACCTGGCAACCCCAACGGGTCAACAGGCTGTTCATGCCGATCAGGATGCTGTCTTCGTTGTCCACGCACAGCACCTGTGCGCCGCTCAGGTGCTTGCCGTTGAGTTCGCTGGCATTGACCGGCGCAACCACCGGCGCCTTGGCCAGCGGCACGCTGACACTGAACACACTGCCGCGCCCCAGCCAGGAGCGCACTTGCAGCGTATGGCCAAGCACCCGGCACAAGCCGTCGGCAATCGCCAGGCCCAGGCCCAGACCTTTTTCCGCGCGGGTCTGGTGGCTGTCGAGGCGTTTGAACTCTTCGAAGATCACTTTCAGCTTGTCTTCGGCAATCCCCGGCCCGCGGTCCCAGACTTCCAGGCACAGCTCGCCGTTGCGGCGGCGAACCCCCAGCAACACCGGGCCTCTGGCGTAGCGGAAGGCATTGGTGAGGAAGTTCTGCAGGATCCGGCGCAACAGTTTGATGTCGCTGTCGACCCGCAGGTCGCTGCCGCGCACCCGGAACTTGAGCCCTTGATCGCGTGCCAGCGCCTTGAATTCGGCACCGAGGATGTCGAACAGCTCATTGAGCACGAACGGCTTGGGGTCCGGGTTGATCTTGCCGTTTTCCAGGCGGGAAATGTCCAGCAGGTCGCTGATCAGGTCTTCGGCCGAACGCAGCGACGAATCCAGGTGCTGCACCAGTTTCTGCGCTTCGCTGGACAGCCCGTCTTCCTGGTGGGAGAGGGCGGCGGAGAACAGTCGTGCGGCGTTCAGCGGCTGCATCAGGTCGTGGCTGACCGCCGCGAGGAAGCGGGTTTTCGACTGGTTGGCCGACTCGGCGGTGCCCTTCGCTTCGGTCAGGGCGACGTTGAGCTGCGACAGCTCGTGGGTCCGCTCTGTCACGCGGCGCTCCAGGCCTTCGTTGGCTTCGGTCAGGGCCTGCTCGGCTTCGCGGAACGCGGTGATGTCGGTGAAACTCATGACGAAGCCACCGCCCGGCATCGGATTGCCGATCAGCTCGATCACCCGGCCGTTGGGGAACAGCCGCTCGGAGGTGTGGGCACGGCCCTGGCGCATCCAGTGCAGACGACGGGCGACGTGCACTTCCGCTTCACCGGGGCCGCACAGACCGCGCTCGGCGTTGTAGCGGATGATGTCGGCGATCGGTCGGCCGACGCTGATCAGGCCGTCCGGGTAGTTGAACAGCTCCAGATAGCGCCGGTTCCACGCCACCAGGCGCAACGACTGGTCGACCACGCTGATGCCCTGGGTGATGTTCTCGATGGCGCCTTGCAGCAGGGCGCGGTTGAATTGCAGCACTTCGGAGGCTTCGTCGGCGATCCGCACGACATCCTCGAGCTGCATTTCCCGACCTTCGATGGCGGCTTTGACCACCGCCCGCGTCGAAGAGGCGCCCAGCACGCCGGCCAGCAGGCGTTCGGTGTGGGCGATCCATTCGCCGTCGGCGTTCTGGTTCGGGTTGAACCCCTTGCCCTGGCGGTAGGCGAAACGAATGAAACTCTGACGGGCGCGCTCCTCACCGACAAAGCGGGCCGCCAGTTGCAGCAGGTCGTCGATTTGCACCGCCAGCATCGAGCGGGCGCTGGGCCGGGCACTGATTTCCTGGCCGATGAAACGACCTGCCTGCCAGTGCTCCGAAACCCGTGTCCGCGACAGCACCGAGACCCAGGCAAACAGGGTGAAGTTACCGGCCAGCGACAGCACCACGCCTTGGGTTAGGGGGGTGATCGGCAGGTTCAGCGGGTTGCTGTGCAGCCAGGCCAGGCCCGGGAAGCTGTTCAGCGACAAACCCAGGCTGTGGGCGGCAATCGGCAGGATCAACGTGTAGAACCACAGGAATGTACCGGCGGCGAGGCCGGCGAATACGCCCCGGCGGTTCGCCTGTTTCCAGTACAACGCGCCGAGCATGGCGGGAGCCAGTTGGGTCACGGCGGCGAAGGCGATCTGGCCGATGGTCGCCAGGCTTGCGGTGGAGCCCAGCAGGCGGTAGCTGACGTAGGCCAGCAGCAGAATCACCACGATGCTGACGCGCCGTACCGAGAGCATCCACTGACGGAACACTTCGAACGGCCGCTCGGCGTTGTTGCGGCGCAGCAGCCATGGCAACAGCATGTCGTTGGACACCATGGTCGATAGCGCCACGCTGGCGACGATCACCATGCCGGTCGCCGCCGAAGCGCCACCGATGAAGGCCAGCATCGCCAGCGCAGGATGGGCCTGGGCCAGCGGCAGGCTGATGACGAACGAGTCCGGTATCACCGAGCTGGGCAGCATCATCTGGCCGGCGAGTGCAATGGGTACGACGAACAAGGCGGCCAGCGCCAGGTAGGTCGGAAATACCCACTTGGCCAGGCGCAGGTCCTGAGGGTCGATGTTCTCCACCACGGTCACGTGGAATTGCCGTGGCAGGCAGATGATCGCCATCATCGCCACGCCGGTCTGCACCACCATCGACGGCCAGTTGATGGTTTCCTTCCAGTATTCCTCCAGGCGCGGGGCGAGCATGGCCTGGTCGAACAGATCGTCGAAACCGTCGTACAGCCCGTAGGTCACGAACGCACCGACGGCGAGAAAGGCGAACAGCTTGACCAGCGACTCGAAGGCAATCGCCAGCACCATGCCGCGGTGGTGCTCTGTGGCGTCGAGGTTGCGGGTACCGAACACAATGGTGAACAGCGCCAGCACCAGCGAGACGATCAGGGCGGTGTCCTGGGCGCGGGTGCCCTGGGCGTCGGCGCCGGCACCGATCAGCAGGTTCACGCCGAGCACGATGCCCTTGAGCTGCAAGGCGATGTAGGGCAGCACGCCCACCAGGCAGATCAGCGCGATGACAATCGCCAGTGACTGGGATTTGCCGTAGCGGGCGGCGATGAAGTCGGCGATCGAGGTGATGTTTTCCTGTTTGCTGATCATCACCATCTTCTGCAGGACCCACGGCGCGCAGACCAGCAGCAGGATGGGGCCCAGGTAGATCGGCAGGAACGACCAGAGTTGTTCGGCCGCCTGGCCAACGGCGCCGAAGAAGGTCCAGCTGGTGCAATACACCGCCAGCGACAGGCTGTACACCCAGGCGCGCACCCGCGGCGGCAGCGGCGTACTGCGTCGGTCACCGTAGAAGGCGATAGCGAACATGATGGCCATATAGGCCAGGGCAACGGCGGCAATCAGCCCGCTGGACAACGACATGGAAACTCCAGACAAAAGACACCCGGGGCTTGTGCCCGGACAGACAGTCTCGCACGACCGTCTGCGTTAGTCAGTGTCGACCAAGGTCGTGGCGTGGCGGGGTGTCGCATGGGTTTTCAGCTGGATTTGCGGTGGCTGAGCTGGCCTCTTCGCGAGCAGGCTCGCTCCCACAGGGATTTTGTGAACACTGAAGATCCAGTGTGGGAGCGAGCCTGCTCGCGATGGCGGTGTTACTGACTCAACGCGATCTCGACCAACCCCTGCAACTCCCCAACCTCCAGCGGCGTCGCGCAAAACAGGATACGGAACACCGAAGGCGCCACCACCAGGTTGATCAAGTGATCCACGCCGGGTTTGGGCTGATCGGGGTAGCGGTCGAGGATCGCCTGCAACTGCCCGGCGATGATGGTCGCGCAGCAGCCGGGCGTCGGGCTGGCCTGTATGTCGCGCAGCATGTTGCGGCCCGGTTCCGAGCTCATTTCATCCAGGTACTGCTCCGCCCATGCCTGCACGTCGCTGTGCAGACTGCCGGTGCTGGCCGGTTCGCTGTCGGGCTGCATGCGGGCCAGGGCGACGTCCGCCAGCAACGCCGCCAGATCACCCCAGCGGCGGTAGATGGTCGACGGCGTCACCCCTGCGCGCGTGGCGATCTGCGGCACGGTGACGCTGGCGCGATCCTGCTCGGTCAGGAGCGCGCGCACCGCCGAATGGATCGACTCCTGGACCCGGGCACTGCGTCCACCCGGGCGTAAACCTTCTTTAATAGCCATGCATCGGACCTTAACACAAAGAATTTGCTTTAAGCTGCATCGAGTAGCACACTCCGCAAAAGCAAAAAATTAGCTTTTGCGGAGTGTGCACATGTCGAACTCAATTTCCAAACGCTCGAGCCTGGGTTTTCTGGCGATCACTTTACTCAGTTTTCTCGCCGCTTCCACGGCGCCGACGCCCTTGTATCACTTGTACCAGGAGCAATTGCAGTTTTCCGCGGCGACCCTGACCCTGATTTTTGGTGTGTACGCCATGAGCCTTCTGGTGGCACTGCTGACGGTGGGTTCGCTCTCGGATTACCTGGGGCGCAAGCCGGTGATTTTCACGGCGGTGTTGCTCAACATGCTGGCCATGCTGCTGTTCATCAGCGCCGACAGCGTGGCATGGCTGATCAGTGCTCGCGTGCTCCAGGGCTTTGCCACCGGCATGGCGACGGCGTCCCTGGGCGCGGCATTGCTGGACACCGATAAACAACAGGGCCCGCTGGTCAACAGCGTGGCGCCGCTGTTGGGGATGGCGGCCGGGGCCATGGGCTGTGGCTTGCTGGCCGAGTTCGCCCCGCTGCCGTTGCAACTGACATTCTGGGTGCTGCTGGGGCTCTTCGCATGGCAGGCGCTGTATGTCTGGCGCCTTCCGGAAAGCGTCAGTCGGCAGCCCGGAGCGTTGGCGTCGCTGGCGCCCACCCTGCATGTGCCGGTCCAGGCCCGGCGCACCTTGTACCTGGTGTTGCCCATCAACACGGCGGCCTGGGCGCTGGGTGGATTCTTCGCCTCCCTCGCGCCTTCGCTGGTCCGCACCGCCACCGGCTCGACCTCCAATCTGATTGGCGGTGCGACGGTTGCCGCCTTGACCGTGACCGGGGCGGTGATGATCTTCACCTTGCGCAATCGTCCTGCCGACAAGGTCTTGCGGCTCGGTGCCAGCGTGCTGCCTGTCGGCGTGGCGGCCATATTGCTGGGCGTGCACAGCGCCAGCCTGCCGCTGTTTTTCATCGGTACGCTGATTGCCGGTTGTGGGTTCGGTGCCAGTTTTCTCGGCACGCTGCGCACCGTGGTGCCTTTGGCGTTGCCCCATGAGCGCGCCGGGTTGATGTCCGCCTACTATGCCCTCAGCTACCTGGCGTTCTGCCTGCCTTCGCTGCTGGCGGGGAACCTGACGCGTACCTTCGGCCTGGTCAGCACCACCGATGGCTATGCGGCGGTGTTGATCATTCTGGCGGTGGGTGCGCTGCTGGCGTTGCTGCGCCAGCGACCTGCCCAGGCGTGCAGCGCTGCCGGGCACCCGTGAGTATTTTGCAGCCGGGCTGCGCAGCCCGGCAGCGGATCAGGTTAGTCTTGGCGGCGCCATTCATTCGACGGACCGCCCATGAACATCATTCGCAGCAAAAGCTTCACCGCCGATCGTCCCTGGGGCGCGCTGGACATCGCCAACATGAATGGCATCACCACGCGCCTGCACTGGACAGACCAGCCGTACAAATGGCACGTGAACGACGGCCAGGAAGTGTTTGTCGTGCTCGATGGCCAGGTGCAGATGCGCTATCGCGAAGACGGCCTGGAGAAAACGGTGTTGCTGGAGGTGGGCGATATCTTTTATGCGTCGGTGGGGACAGAGCACGTGGCGCGCCCGCTGGGTGTCGCCAGGGTGCTGGTGATCGAGTCGGAAGGCAGTGTCTAGCGCTATATCGGCAAACTCGATAACAGTTAGAGATATTACCCGTTATATAGATATTCGATTTGGATCTACCATGGGCTCCACCTCATCAGAGGACAGGAGTTCGCCATGACTTGCCCCAACGCCGTCACCCCCGGCTTCAAACCTTTCAGTCATTTGCAGCACCCCCGCGACGTGATTCGCCATTTCACCCCGAACTGGTTCGCCGCCACCATGGGCACCGGTGTCCTGGCCCTGGCGCTGGCGCAACTGCCCGTTGCCGTGCCGGGCCTGCACTCACTCGCCGAAGCCCTCTGGCTGTTGAACATTTTTCTGTTCACCCTGTTCACGGTGCTCTACGCCGCGCGCTGGGTATTGTTTTTCGACGAGGCGCGGCGAATCTTCGGCCATTCCACCGTCTCGATGTTTTTCGGCACCATCCCCATGGGGCTGGCGACCATCATCAACGGTTGCCTGGTGTTCGGTTTGCCGCGCTGGGGCGACGGCATGATCGAGGTCGCCGGCTTGCTGTGGTGGCTGGACGTGGCGATGTCCGTGGCCTGTGGTGTGCTGATTCCTTACATGATGTTCACCCGCCAGGAACACAGCATCGACCAGATGACCGCGGTCTGGCTGTTGCCGGTAGTGGCCGCCGAGGTGGCCGCGGCCAGTGGTGGCCTGTTGGCGCCACACCTGACCGGCGCCCATGGGCAACTGGTGGTGCTGGTGACCAGTTACGTACTGTGGGCGTTTTCCCTGCCGGTCGCCCTGAGCATCCTGACGATCCTGCTGCTGCGCATGGCCCTGCACAAACTGCCCCACGAGAACATGGCCGCGTCGAGCTGGCTGGCGCTCGGTCCGATCGGCACCGGGGCGCTGGGCATGCTGGTGCTGGGCAATGACGCGCCGGCCATCTTCGCCGCCAACGGCATGCCGGGCGTCGGTGAAATCGCCGCAGGCCTGGGGTTGGTGGCGGGCATTACGCTGTGGGGCTTCGGGTTGTGGTGGATGCTCATCGCCTTCCTGATCACCTGCCGTTACTTGAGCTCGGGCATTCCGTTCAACCTGGGCTGGTGGGGCTTCACCTTTCCACTGGGTGTGTATTCGCTGGCCACGTTGAAACTGGCCAGCCATCTGGACCTGATGTTCTTCAGTGTCTTTGGCTGTGCGTTGGTGGCCTTGCTGGCGGTGATGTGGCTGATTGTGTCCAAGCGCACCGTGCAGGGCGCATGGCGTGGCGAGCTGTTTGTCTCGCCCTGCATTGCAGGTTTGAAGAAATAACCGGCCAGGATTAGGTAAGGTGTGGCCTGGATCGACGTTCGGCATTCCAATAATGAAATCCAGGCCACTCGCTACCTAAACCAGGGATACACGGAAGATGAGTCACCCCTCACAGTTCACCTTGCTGCGTACACGGCGTTTCCTGCCGTTTTTCCTGACCCAGTCCCTCGGGGCATTCAACGACAACGTGTTCAAACAGTCGTTGATCCTCGCCATCCTGTACAAGTTGACCATCGAGGGTGACCGTTCGATCTGGGTCAACCTGTGCGCGCTGCTGTTCATCCTGCCGTTCTTTCTGTTCTCGGCGTTGGCCGGGCAGTTTGGCGAGAAGTTCGCCAAGGACGCCTTGATCCGTCTGATCAAGCTCGGGGAAATCGCGATCATGGTCGTGGGGGCGGTGGGCTTCGTCTTCGATCATCTGGCGCTGATGCTGGTGGCCTTGTTCGCCATGGGCACCCATTCGGCGCTGTTCGGTCCGGTCAAATACTCGATCCTGCCCCAGGCCCTGCACGAAGAAGAGCTGGTGGGCGGCAACGGCCTGGTGGAGATGGGCACTTTCCTGGCGATTCTCGCCGGAACCATCGGCGCCGGGATCATGATGTCGTCCGCCCACTACGCGCCCATCGTGTCCACGGCGATCATCGGCATCGCGGTGCTGGGTTACCTGGCCAGTCGCGGCATCCCGCGGGCCGCGGCCTCGTCACCCGAGATGCGCCTGAACTGGAACATTTTCAGCCAGTCCTGGGCCACCCTGAAACTCGGCCTGGGACAAACGCCGGCGGTGTCGCGCTCGATTGTCGGCAACTCGTGGTTCTGGTTCGTCGGAGCCATTTACCTGACGCAAATCCCGGCCTACGCCAAGGAGTGGATGCACGGCGACGAAACCGTGGTGACGCTGATCCTCACCGTGTTCTCGGTCGGTATCGCCCTCGGTTCGCTGCTGTGCGAGAAGCTCTCCGGGCGCAAGGTCGAGATCGGCCTGGTGCCTTTCGGCTCGTTCGGCCTGACCGTGTTCGGCCTGCTGCTGTGGTGGCATTCCGGCGGGATCCCCGAGAGCGCCAGCGGCCATGGCTGGATCGAGATCCTCGGCTTCACCCACACCTGGCTGGTGCTGACCGACATTCTCGGCCTGGGGATTTTCGGCGGTTTCTACATTGTGCCGCTGTATGCGCTGATCCAGTCGCGCACTCCGGAGCACGAGCGGGCGCGGGTGATTGCCGCCAACAACATTCTCAATGCGCTGTTCATGGTGGTCTCGGCGATTGTCTCGATCGTCTTGCTGAGCCTGGCCAAGCTGTCGATCCCGCACCTGTTCCTGGTGGTCTCGCTGCTGAACATTGGCGTCAATGCCTACATATTCAAGATCGTGCCCGAGTTCACCATGCGTTTCATGATCTGGCTGCTCAGCCACTCCATGTACCGGGTGGAGCACCGCAACCTCGAGGCGATCCCCGAAGAAGGCGCGGCGTTGCTGGTGTGCAACCACGTGTCGTTCGTCGATGCGTTGCTGATCGGCGGCGCGGTGCGTCGGCCGATTCGCTTTGTGATGTACTACAAGATCTACAACTTGCCCGTGCTGAATTTCATCTTCCGCACCGCCGGGACCATTCCGATCGCTGGGCGCCACGAAGACATCCAGATCTACGAAAAGGCCTTCACGCGTATCGCGCAATACCTGAAAGACGGCGAGCTGGTGTGCATTTTCCCTGAAGGAAAACTGACCGCCGATGGCGAAATCAACGAGTTCAAGGGTGGCCTGACGCGGATTCTCGAAGAAACGCCCGTGCCGGTGATTCCATTGGCATTGCAGGGGTTGTGGGGGAGTTTCTTCAGTCGCGATCCGGCCAAGGGCATTTTCCGGCGCCTGTGGTCGCGGGTGACGCTGGTGGCCGGACCGGCGGTGGCGGTCGAAGCGGCACAGCCTGACAGCCTGCGCGGTTTGGTCGGCGAGTTGCGCGGTACGCTGCGCTGATGCTTGCCAGGGCTGGCGCCGATGGCGGCCAGCCCGGTTCAGCCGGCCATTGTCAGTCGGTTGCGGCCTTCGCGCTTGGCCACATACAGCGCGCTGTCAGCCCGTCGCAGCAGGCTTTCGGCTGACTCGCCCGGCAGAAGGGTCGAACAGCCGAGGCTGACCGTCAGCTCGATCAGGTGGCCGTCGGCGATAAAATCCTGGTTCTGCGCGCATACCCGCAGTCGTTCACCCACCAGGGCGGCCGCCTCGCGACCGGTGTTGGACAGCAGGATCAGAAACTCTTCGCCACCGAAGCGGAACACCATGTCGACGTTGCGCAACTGGCTCTTGATCGCCGCAGCCACGGCGCGCAGTACGTCATCGCCGGCACTGTGGCCGTGGGTGTCATTGATCTGCTTGAAATGGTCGATGTCGAGCATCAGCAGCGACAAGGGCTGCAAGTGCCGGCGGGACATGTCGATTTCCCGTTGCAGCGTCTGGTCCATGGCAATCCGGTTGCCGGTGTCCGTCAGTGGATCGCGCAGGGCGCTTTGGGTGGCCGCACGATAGAGCAGGGCATTGCGCATCGGGTACAGCAGAGCGGAGAGCAACGACTCGAGGTTGCCCAGCTCCTGCTCGCTGAAGCGCTGATTGCGGCGGAACACCAGTTCGCCCAGGTGCTCGCCTTCATGGCTGAGGCTGTAGCTGATCGAATGGTGGCCGCGCAGGCCGAATTCCAGGCGCAGGTCGCTGGCCTTGTGCTCATAGCTCAAGGCATCCAGCGGCACGAGCCGATGAACTTCGCGGAAAAACGTATCGAGAATGCGTTGCGGCTCAAGACTGGTCTGCAACTGCTGATTCAGCTGGTGGCGTACTTGCGCGAGGCTGAGCGGTCGCTTGAGAAGCGGCGGTTGTTGACCAAAGCCCAGGCGTTGCAATTTGGCGGTGTCGAAGTCAATTGCGTTGGTCTGGGAGGGTGATTTCATATGGCGTGCGCCCTTGAGCAGTAAGGCTGTCTTACAAGCTGGGTGAGGGCGGCTTGGGGCTGCGCGTCGTACTGATCCATCAGTCCCGTAGGACATTTCGCACAAGTTTAGTAGGTCGAGTGCCGTGACGGGAATTCGCCACGGCACAAAAGCGACGCACGGTTATTGGGCGTTGAACGCCTGACCGTTGATGCCGGTGCTGTCCGGGCCCATCAGATAGAGGTAGACCGGCATGATCTCCTCGGGTGTCGGGTTGTTCAGCGGGTTTTCCCCTGGGTAGGCCTGAGCGCGCATGCTGGTGCGGGTGGCACCCGGGTTGATGCTGTTGGAGCGCACCGGCGCCACGGTATCGACTTCGTCCGCGAGGGTTTGCATCAGCCCTTCGGTGGCGAACTTCGACACGCCGTAGGCGCCCCAGTACGCGCGGCCCTTGCGCCCGACGCTGCTGGAGGTGAACACCACCGAGGCGTCCTGCGACAGCTTGAGCAGCGGCAGCAGGGTGCTGGTGAGCATGAACATGGCGTTGACGTTGACCTGCATGACGCGCATGAAGTTCTCGCCGGACAACTGCTCGATCGGCGTGCGCGGGCCAATGATCGAGGCGTTGTGCAGCAAGCCGTCGAGACGGCCGAATTCGCTTTCGATCATCGCCGCCAACTCATCGTATTGATGGGGCTGGGCGGTTTCCAGGTTGAACGGGATCACGGCGGGCTGTGGATGCCCGGCCGCTTCGATGTCGTCATAGACCTGGGTCAGGTTGGCCTCGGTCTTGCCCAGCAACAGTACGGTGGCGCCATGGGCAGCGTAGGCCTTGGCGGCGGCGGCACCGATGCCACGACCGGCACCGGTCACCAGGATGATGCGGCCCTGAAGCAGATCGGGGCGGGCGGAGTAATCAAACATAAAGAACCTCAACAAAAAGTCTTCAGGGCGCGGCTATCCCTGTGGGAGCGAGCCTGCTCGCGAAAGGAGATATGACCCGACAAAAAAATTGTGACTGGCATGGCCCCATCGCGAGCAGGCTCGCTCCCACATTGTTACTGCGCTGTTCAGCACCCACACAACGCACTATCAAGCACCTTGCGCAGCTCCAACGGATGGTCAATGACCACGTCCGCACCCCAATGCCGCGGGTTGTCGTCCGGGTGAATGTAGCCATAGGTCACCGCCACCGTGCGGGTGCCGGCATCGCGGCCGGACTCGATGTCGCGTAGGTCATCGCCGACGAACAGTACGCTGGCCGGGTCCAGGTCGAGCATCTTGCACGCCAGGATCAGCGGCTCGGGGTCAGGCTTGCTGTTCTTCACGTGATCCGGGCAGATCAGCAGCGCCGAACGCTCGGCCAGGCCCAGTTGCTGCATGATCGGCTCGGCGAATCGCACCGGCTTGTTGGTGACCACGCCCCAGATCAGGTTGGCTTTCTCGATATCGGCCAGCACTTCGGGCATGCCGTCGAACAGCTTGCTGTGAACCGCGCAGCCTTTGAGGTAGCGCTCGAGGAATTCCTGGCGCAGTTCTTCGAAGCCTGGTGATTCCGGGTCCATGGAGAACGTCACGGCGACCATGGCCTTGGCGCCACCGGAGATCTCGTCGCGAATGTGCTTGTCATTGATCGGCGGCAAGCCGCGATCGGCGCGCATGGCCTGACAGATCGCGATGAAGTCCGGGGCGGTGTCGAGCAGGGTGCCGTCCATGTCGAAAAGGACTGCTCTGATACGCATCGGTTTACTCCTCGCGCAGGGTCTGGATCATGTAGTTGACGTCCACGTCGGGCGCCAGTTTGTAGTGCTTGGTCAGCGGGTTGTACGTCAGGCCGATGATGTCCTTGACGGTCAGGCCGGCCATGCGGCTCCAGGCACCCAGTTCGGAAGGGCGAATGAATTTCTTGAAGTCGTGGGTGCCGCGCGGCAGCAGCTTCATGATGTATTCGGCGCCGACGATGGCGAACAGGTACGCCTTCGGGTTGCGGTTGATGGTGGAGAAGAACACCTGGCCGCCCGGTTTGACCATCTTGAAGCAGGCGCGAATGACCGACGAAGGGTCCGGTACGTGCTCGAGCATTTCCAGGCAGGTCACCACGTCGAACTGCCCGGGCATTTCTTCGGCCAGGGCTTCGGCGGTGATCTGCCGGTATTCGACCTGTACGCCAGATTCCAGCTGATGCAGTTGCGCAACGGCCAACGGCGCTTCGCCCATGTCGATACCGGTCACGGTGGCGCCGCGCTGGGCCATGGCTTCGCTGAGGATGCCGCCGCCGCAACCGACGTCGAGCACCTTCTTGCCGGCCAGGTTGACCCGCTCGTCAATCCAGTTGACCCGCAGCGGGTTGATGTCGTGCAGCGGTTTGAACTCGCTTTCGCGGTCCCACCAGCGATGGGCCAGGGCTTCGAATTTGGCGATTTCGGCGTAGTCGACGTTACTCATGGTTGATCCTCTGAAACTTGAAAAATCCTGTTGCCCCGGCACTGGCCGGGGGACTTACGATTCGTTGTGACCGCTGATGCGCTGGCCCCAGGCCCTGGCGGTGGCGGCCAGTTGCGCTTCATCGAGGCGCGTCAGTCGGCGGTCTTCGAGCAATGGCTTGCCGGCCACCCACAGGTGCTTCACGCAGTCGCGGCCGGTGGCATATATAAGCTGCGACACCGGGTCATAGACCGGTTGCTGCGCCAGGCCAGACAGGTCGAACGCGACCAGGTCGGCCATCTTGCCGATTTCCAGCGAGCCCACGTCCGCTTCGATGCCCAGGGCGCGGGCACCGTTCAGCGTGGCCATGCGCAGGGCGCGGTGGGCGTCGAGCGCGGTGGCCGAGCCGGCAACGGCCTTGGCGAGCAGGGCGGCGGTGCGGGTTTCGCCGAGCAGGTCCAGGTCATTGTTGCTGGCGGCGCCATCGGTGCCCACCGCCACATTGACGCCAGCCTGCCACAACCGCTCCACCGGGCAGAAACCACTGGCCAGCTTCAGGTTCGATTCCGGGCAATGCACCACCGTGGTGTTGCTTTCTACCAGCATCTCCAGGTCTTCATCGCTGATCTGAGTCATGTGCACGGCCTGAAAACGCGGCCCCAGCAGACCCAGTCGCGCCAATCGGGCCAGCGGGCGTTCGCCGCGCTGCTCCACGGCCTGCTGCACTTCGAAGGCGGTTTCGTGCACGTGCATGTGAATCGAGGCGTCCAGTTCTTCGGCGATTACCCGGATTTTCTCGAGGTTTTCGTCGCCCACGGTATAGGGCGCGTGCGGGCCGAAGGTGACTTTGATGCGGTCGTGGTGCTTGAGATCGTTGAACAGTTCGACGCCCTGACGAATGGCTTCATCGGCGTTGCTCGCCCCTGGAATGGGGAAGTCGAGGATCGGAATGGCGATCTGCGCGCGAATGCCGCTGTTATGTACGCGTTCGCTGGCAACCTTCGGGAAGAAATACATGTCAGAGAAACAGGTGATGCCACCTTTGATCTGTTCGGCGATGGCAAGGTCGGTGCCATCGCGTACAAAGGCTTCATCGACCCATTTGGCCTCGGCCGGCCAGATGTGGTTTTCCAGCCAGGTCATCAGCGGCAGGTCATCGGCCAGGCCGCGGAACAGGGTCATCGCCGCATGCCCGTGGGCATTGATCAGGCCCGGGCTGAGCAGCATGTCCGGCAATTCACGGACTTCGCGGGCTTGGAGTTTCAGCGCCGCGGCGCGGGGGCCGATAAAGACGATACGCCCGTCGCGGATGCCCAGGGCATGCTCCTTGAGGACAACGCCAGCGGGTTCGACGGGTACCAGCCAGGTCGGCAGCAACAGCAGGTCGAGCGCAGCGGCAGTGTTCGGCATCGAGGGTCGGTTCCAGTACTTTTGTAAAAGATGGCGAAGTATACCCGAGCGTCTTCGCGGGGGGATCGCTATAATCGGCGGCTTTTGTTCATGAGTGCGGGGTGAGGGATGCGCGATCGACTGTTGGCGGCGGAGAAAGTTAAGGCCATCGATTGGCGTGATGGTGCCCTGTATCTGCTCGATCAGCGTATTTTGCCGCTCGAGGAAACCTGGCTCGCCTACACCAGCGCCGCTGGCGTGGCCGAGGCTATTCGTTCGATGGTGGTGCGCGGTGCGCCGGCCATCGGCATCAGCGCCGCGTACGGCATCGTGCTCGCGGCCCGCGAACGAATTGCCCAAGGCGGCGACTGGTACGCCGCGCTGGAAGAGGATTTCGCCCTGCTGGCCGATTCCCGTCCCACCGCCGTCAACCTGTTCTGGGCGCTCAACCGCATGCACGATCGGCTCGATCGCCTGAAAGAGCATGACGATCCGCTGGCTGCGCTGGAAGCCGAGGCCATCGCCATTCATGAAAGTGATCGCGAAGCCAACCTGACTATGGCGCAACTGGGCGTGGACCTGATCCGCAAGCACCAGGGCAATGCCCAGGCGATCCTGACCCATTGCAACACCGGCGCGCTGGCCACTGGCGGCTTCGGTACGGCGCTGGGGGTGATTCGCGGCGCCTTCATCGAGGGCATGGTCGAGCGCGTGTACGCCGACGAAACCCGCCCATGGCTGCAGGGCTCACGCCTGACGGCCTGGGAGCTGGTCAACGAAGGCATTCCGGTGACGCTCAACGCCGACTCGGCCGCCGCCCACATCATGAAGACCAAGGGCATCACCTGGGTCATTGTCGGCGCCGACCGCATCACGGCCAATGGCGACGTGGCGAACAAGATCGGGACCTACCAACTGGCGGTCAACGCCATGCACCACGGCGTGCGCTTCATGGTGGTGGCGCCAAGCTCGACCATCGACATGAACCTGGCCAGTGGCGATGACATTCCGATCGAAGAGCGCGACGGCCGCGAATTGCTGGATGTGGGCGGCAAGCGGATCGGCGCGGATGTCGAGGCGTTCAACCCGGTGTTCGATGTGACCCCGGCGGACCTGATCGACGCGATCGTGACGGAAAAGGGCATCGTCGAGCGTCCGGATACGGCGAAGATGGCGCAGTTGATGTGCCGTAAGCGGCTGCATTAAAGGTATTGGGTGTTTTTGCGGGCCCCATCGCGGGCAAGCCCGCTCCCACAGGTTACAAAGGTGTCCACAAATTTTATGTACACCCTCCAACCCTGTAGGAGCGAGCTTGCTCGCGATGAGGCCAGTAAAGCCTACAAATGAACCCGATCCAGCCCCGATTTCACCATTCAACAGGGCTCTAAGCCCCTCAGAACCCCGTCAAGCCAATCACCGCTCATCTAACTACACTCCATGCGCATCTGGGGGATAGGTGCGTGGCGGCTCTTGTGATAACATCCGGCGGTTTCCAGGGTAGCCCGATGGGGCTGCCTCTACTGCGCAGATCCATGGCATAACTCGTTGATTTGTCGTAAGTCGGTGCAAGGGCTATCCACCTGCATCGGCGAGCTTCGTTGGTCCTGACGAAGTTTCACCAGAAAAAGGAATCAGGCTTCTCATGGGCGAACTGGCCAAAGAAATCCTCCCGGTCAATATCGAAGACGAGCTGAAGCAGTCCTACCTCGACTACGCAATGAGCGTAATTGTCGGGCGGGCACTGCCGGATGCGCGCGATGGCTTGAAGCCCGTGCACCGGCGCGTGCTGTTCGCGATGAGCGAGCTGGGCAACGACTTCAACAAGCCGTACAAGAAATCTGCCCGTGTCGTCGGTGACGTGATCGGTAAGTATCACCCGCACGGTGATACCGCGGTGTACGACACCATCGTTCGTATGGCGCAGCCGTTCTCGCTGCGTTACCTGCTGGTCGACGGCCAGGGCAACTTCGGTTCGGTGGACGGCGACAACGCCGCGGCCATGCGATACACCGAAGTGCGCATGACCAAGCTGGCGCACGAGCTGCTGGCCGACCTGCACAAGGAAACCGTGGACTGGGTGCCGAACTACGACGGCACCGAACTGATCCCGGCGGTCATGCCGACCCGTATTCCCAACCTGCTGGTCAACGGCTCCAGCGGTATCGCCGTGGGCATGGCGACCAACATCCCGCCGCACAACCTCGGTGAAGTCATCGACGGTTGCCTGGCGCTCATCGACAACCCGGAACTGAGTGTCGATGACCTGATGCAATACATCCCAGGTCCGGACTTCCCGACCGCCGCGATCATCAACGGTCGCGCCGGCATCATCGAAGCCTACCGCACCGGCCGTGGCCGCATTTACATGCGCGCCCGCTCGATCATCGAAGACATCGACAAGGTCGGTGGCCGCCAGCAGATCGTCATCACCGAACTGCCTTACCAGCTGAACAAGGCGCGCCTGATCGAGAAGATCGCCGAGCTGGTCAAGGAGAAGAAACTCGAAGGCATCACCGAGCTGCGCGACGAGTCCGACAAGGACGGTATGCGCGTGGTGATCGAGCTGCGTCGTGGCGAAGTGCCTGAGGTGATCCTCAACAACCTTTACGCCCAGACCCAGTTGCAGAGCGTGTTCGGCATCAACATCGTTGCGCTGATCGACGGCCGCCCACGGATCCTCAACCTCAAGGACCTGCTGGAAGCCTTCGTTCGCCACCGTCGCGAAGTCGTCACCCGCCGTACCGTGTTCGAACTGCGCAAGGCGCGCGAGCGTGGTCACATCCTTGAAGGTCAAGCGGTCGCCCTGTCGAACATCGACCCGGTCATCGCCCTGATCAAGGCCTCGCCAACCCCGTCGGAAGCCAAGGAAGCGCTGGTCAGCACCCCTTGGGAATCCACTGCGGTGGTGGCGATGGTGGAGCGTGCCGGCGCCGATTCGTGCCGTCCGGAAAACCTCGATCCGCAATACGGCCTGCGCGACGGCAAGTACTTCCTGTCGCCGGAACAGGCCCAGGCCATCCTGGAACTGCGCCTGCACCGCCTGACCGGCCTGGAGCACGAGAAGCTGCTGGCCGAGTACCAGGAGATCCTCAACCAGATCGGCGAGCTGATCCGCATCCTCAACAGCGCCGCGCGCCTGATGGAAGTGATCCGCGAAGAGCTGGAAGTGATCCGCGCCGAGTACGGCGATGTGCGTCGCACCGAGATCCTCGATGCCCGTCTCGACCTGACCCTGGGCGACATGATCCCGGAAGAAGAGCGCGTCGTGACCATCTCCCACGGCGGCTATGCCAAGACCCAGCCGCTGGCTGCGTACCAGGCCCAGCGTCGTGGCGGTAAAGGCAAGTCGGCTACCGGCGTCAAGGATGAGGACTACATCGCTCACCTGCTGGTCGCCAACAGCCACACCACGCTGCTGCTGTTCTCCAGCAAGGGCAAGGTGTACTGGCTCAAGACCTACGAGATTCCGGAAGCGTCCCGCGCCGCCCGTGGTCGTCCGCTGGTCAACCTGCTGCCGCTCGATGACGGTGAGTACATCACCACCATGCTGCCGGTCGAGGAATACACCGAAGGTCACTTCATCTTCATGGCCACCGCCAACGGCACCGTGAAGAAGACCCCGCTGGAGTCCTTCAGCCGCCAGCGCAGCGTCGGCCTGATCGCCCTGGAACTGGACGAAGGCGACGTGCTGATCTCGGCCGCCATCACCGACGGCGAGCGTGAAGTCATGCTGTTCTCCGACGGTGGCAAGGTAACTCGCTTCAAGGAAACCGACGTTCGCGCCATGGGCCGTACCGCTCGCGGTGTGCGCGGCATGCGCCTGCCGGAAGGCCAGAAGCTGATTTCCATGCTGATCCCGGAAGAAGGCAGCCAGATCCTCACCGCTTCCGAGCGTGGTTATGGCAAGCGTACCGCGATCACCGAGTTCCCTGAGTACAAGCGTGGCGGCCAGGGCGTGATCGCCATGGTCAGCAATGATCGTAACGGCCGACTGGTCGGTGCGGTCCAGGTGCTGGACGGTGAGGAAATCATGCTGATTTCCGACCAGGGCACCCTGGTTCGTACCCGTGTCGACGAAGTGTCCAGCCTGGGTCGTAACACCCAGGGTGTGACCCTGATCAAGCTGGCCAACGATGAAACGCTGGTGGGCCTGGAGCGGGTGCAGGAGCCTTCGGAAGTCGAGGGCGAAGAGTTCGAAGGTGAAGAAGGTGCAGAGTTCGACGGTGAAGTCGTGATAGACGACGCTGCCGAAGACCAGCAACTCGACGCCGCCGCTGACGAAGAACCACAGGAATAAGCGTACATGCAGGGGGCGGATGAAAATTCGCCCCCTTGTTGTTTATCCCTTATGAAAAAATCGGCACCAATTGAGATCCCTTGTGGGAGCGAGCCTGCTCGCGATTGCAGGCGCCGCGGTACCTCTTGACGCTGTTGAGATCTATCGCGAGCAGGCTCGCTCCCACAACAGCTCTGTTTCAGCAGGGCCCCTGGTGTCGCCAGTTAGTGTTTTTATTGCGTGATATCACCAAATCAGAGCGAGATTGGATGTGAGCAAGAGAGCCTTTAACTTCTGTGCCGGTCCTGCGGCACTGCCCGAAGCGGTCCTGAAGCGCGCCCAGGAAGAACTCCTGGATTGGCACGGCAAGGGCCTGTCCGTCATGGAAATGAGCCATCGCAGCGATGAGTTCGTGTCCATCGCGACCAAGGCCGAGCAGGATCTGCGTGACCTGCTGAATATCCCTTCGAACTATAAAGTGCTGTTCCTGCAAGGTGGCGCGAGCCAGCAGTTCGCTCAGATCCCGCTGAACCTGTTGCCCGAAGGCGGCACTGCCGACTACATCGACACCGGTATCTGGTCGCAGAAAGCCATTGAAGAGGCTTCGCGCTACGGTCATGTCAATGTCGCGGCTACCGCCAAGCCATACGACTATTTCGCCATCCCTGGCCAGAACGAGTGGAAGTTGTCCAAGGACGCGGCCTACGTTCACTACGCGCCAAACGAAACCATCGGTGGCCTGGAATTCCAGTGGATCCCCGAGACCGGTGACGTGCCGCTGGTCGCCGACATGTCCTCCGACATTCTCTCGCGCCCTGTCGATGTTTCGCGTTTTGGCATGATCTACGCTGGCGCGCAGAAAAACATCGGCCCGAGCGGTATCGTCGTCAACATCGTTCGCGAGGACTTGCTGGGCAAGGCCCGCGCACTGTGCCCGACCATGCTCGACTACAAAGTCGCGGCTGATAACGGCTCGATGTACAACACCCCGCCAACCCTGGCCTGGTACCTGTCCGGTCTGGTGTTCGAGTGGCTGAAAGAGCAGGGTGGCGTCGAAGCCATCGGCAAACTCAACGACGTGAAGCAGCGCACGCTGTACGACTTCATCGACGCCAGCGGCCTGTACAACAACCCGATCAACAAGTCCGACCGCTCGTGGATGAACGTGCCATTCCGCCTGGCCGACGATCGCCTCGACAAACCGTTCCTGGCCGGTGCCGAAGAACATGGCCTGCTGAACCTCAAGGGCCACCGCTCCGTGGGCGGCATGCGCGCCTCCATCTACAACGCCGTCGATATCGTTGCGATCAACGCACTGGTTTCGTACATGGCAGAGTTCGAGAAGGAACACGGCTGATGTCTGAGCAAGAACTCAAGGCACTGCGCGTTCGTATCGACGCCCTGGACACCAAGGTCCTGGAGTTGATCAGTGAGCGGGCACGCTGCGCCCAGGAAGTTGCGCGAGTAAAGATGGCTTCACTGGCTGAAGGCGAAGTGCCGGTGTTCTATCGTCCCGAGCGTGAAGCTCAGGTGCTCAAGCGCGTGATGGAGCGTAACCAGGGCCCGCTGGGCAACGAAGAGATGGCGCGGTTGTTCCGCGAAATCATGTCCTCGTGCCTGGCTCTCGAGCAGCCGCTGAAAGTGGCTTACCTCGGCCCGGAAGGGACCTTCACACAAGCTGCAGCGATGAAGCACTTCGGCCACGCCGTGATTAGCAAGCCGATGGCGGCGATCGACGAAGTGTTCCGTGAAGTGGCGGCCGGCGCGGTGAATTTTGGCGTGGTCCCGGTGGAAAACTCCACCGAGGGCGCAGTCAACCACACCCTCGACAGCTTCCTCGAGCACGACATGGTCATCTGTGGCGAAGTCGAGCTGCGAATTCACCACCATCTGCTGGTCGGTGAAAATACCAAGACCGACAGCATCAGCCGCATCTACTCCCACGCCCAGTCGCTGGCCCAGTGCCGCAAGTGGCTGGATGCACACTACCCGAATGTCGAGCGCGTGGCGGTTTCCAGCAACGCCGAAGCGGCCAAGCGGGTCAAGGGAGAGTGGAACTCGGCGGCGATTGCCGGCGACATGGCCGCTGGTCTGTATGGTTTGACCCGACTTGCCGAGAAAATCGAAGATCGTCCGGATAACTCCACGCGCTTTTTGATGATCGGTAACCAGGAAGTACCGCCGACCGGCGACGACAAGACTTCAATCATCGTCTCCATGAGCAACAAGCCCGGTGCGCTTCACGAGTTGCTGGTGCCGTTCCACGACAACGGCATCGACCTGACTCGCATCGAGACTCGTCCTTCGCGCAGTGGTAAATGGACCTACGTGTTCTTCATCGACTTCGTCGGTCACCACCGCGATCCGCTGGTCAAGGGCGTGCTGGAAAAAATCAGTCAGGAAGCAGTGGCACTTAAAGTGTTGGGTTCCTACCCGAAAGCCGTTCTCTAAGGGGTAGCAAATGAGTGGCAACTTCCTCGCCCTGGCGCAGCCGGGCGTGCAACAACTGTCGCCTTACGTTCCGGGCAAGCCCGTGGATGAACTGGCGCGTGAACTGAATATCGACCCGGCGAACATCGTCAAGCTGGCGAGCAACGAAAATCCGCTGGGCGCCAGTCCCAAGGCGCTGGCGGCGATTCGTGAAGAGCTGGCCGAGCTGACCCGTTATCCGGACGGCAATGGTTTCGCGCTCAAGACGCTGCTGGCAGAACAGTGCCGCGTCGAGCTCAATCAGGTGACGCTGGGCAATGGCTCCAACGACATTCTGGAACTGGTCGCCCGTGCTTACCTGGCGCCTGGCCTGAATGCCGTGTTCAGTGAGCATGCCTTTGCCGTTTACCCGATCGCCACCCAGGCGGTGGGTGCCACCGCCAAAGTGGTGCCGGCCAAGGAGTGGGGGCATGACCTGCCGGCCATGCTGGCGGCCATCGACGCCAATACCCGCGTCGTCTTCATCGCCAACCCGAACAACCCGACCGGGACCTGGTTCGATGCCGAGGCGCTGGACGAATTCCTCCAGGATGTGCCGGAGCACGTGCTGGTGGTGCTGGACGAGGCCTACATCGAGTACGCCGAGGGCAGCGACCTGCCGGACGGCCTGGATTTCCTCGCGGCTTATCCGAACCTGCTGGTATCGCGCACCTTCTCCAAGGCCTATGGCCTGGCGTCGCTGCGCGTGGGTTATGGCTTGTCCACCGCCGTGGTCGCCGACGTGCTGAACCGCGTTCGCCAGCCGTTCAACGTCAACAGCCTGGCCTTGGCTGCCGCGTGCGCCGCCCTGAAGGACGAAGAGTACCTGCCCGAGAGCCGTCGCCTGAACGAGGCCGGCATGCAGCAGCTGGAAACAGGGTTCCGTGAGCTGGGCCTGAGCTGGATTCCGTCCAAGGGCAACTTCATTTGCGTCGACCTGGGGCGTGTTGCCGCGCCGGTATTCCAGGGCTTGCTGCGCGAAGGCGTGATCGTGCGCCCGGTGGCCAACTATGGCATGCCGAACCACTTGCGCATCACCATCGGCCTGCCGGCGGAAAACAGCCGCCTCCTCGAGGCGCTGAGCAAGGTCCTGGCTCGTGGTTGATGTCACTGCACCGCAATCTGCTGAGCCTATGATCGGTCGCCTGGTGGTGGTCGGTCTGGGTCTGATCGGTGGTTCGTTTGCCAAGGGTTTGCGTGAAAGCGGCCTGTGCCGCGAAGTGGTCGGCGTCGATCTCGACCCGCAGTCGCGCAAGCTCGCGGTCGAGCTGGGCGTGGTCGATCGTTGCGAAGACGACCTGGTGAAGGCGTGCCAGGGCGCTGACGTGATTCAGTTGGCCGTGCCGATCCTGGCCATGGAAAAACTGCTCGGCCGTCTGGCCGGCATGAATCTGGGCCAGGCGATTCTCACCGACGTCGGCAGCGCCAAGGGCAATGTCGTGCGCGCCGCCACCGAAGTGTTTGGCGGCATGCCGGCGAACTTCGTGCCGGGCCACCCGATTGCCGGTTCCGAGCAGAGTGGGGTGGAAGCCTCCAATGCCGAGCTGTTCCGTCGTCATAAAGTGATTCTGACACCGCTTGCGCAGACCGATCCGGCGGCGCTGGCGGTGGTCGACCGTTTGTGGCGTGAGCTGGGCGCCGATGTCGAGCACATGCAGGTCGAGCGCCACGATGAAGTGTTGGCGGCGACCAGCCATTTGCCGCACCTGCTGGCGTTCGGCCTGGTCGATTCGTTGGCCAAGCGCAATGAAAACCTTGAGATCTTCCGTTACGCTGCCGGCGGTTTCCGCGATTTCACGAGAATCGCGGGGAGTGATCCGGTCATGTGGCACGACATCTTCCTCGCCAACCGCGAAGCTGTCCTGCGCACACTTGATACATTTCGCAGCGACCTCGACGCCTTGCGCGACGCGGTCGATGCAGGGGATGGGCACCAGTTGTTGGGCGTCTTCACGCGCGCCCGGGTTGCTCGCGAACATTTCAGTAAAATCCTGGCCCGCCGGGCTTATGTGGACGCTATGAACTCCAACGACCTGATTTTCCTGGGACAACCGGGTGGCCGCCTGACTGGGCGGATTCGTGTACCGGGTGACAAATCGATTTCCCACCGTTCGATCATGCTGGGCTCTTTGGCTGAAGGCGTTACCGAAGTCGAAGGCTTCCTCGAGGGCGAAGATGCCCTCGCCACCCTGCAGGCCTTCCGTGACATGGGCGTCGTGATCGAAGGTCCGCACCATGGTCGCGTGACCATCCACGGCGTCGGCCTGCATGGCCTCAAACCTGCGCCGGGCCCGATCTATCTGGGTAACTCCGGTACGTCGATGCGTCTGCTGTCGGGCCTGCTGGCCGCGCAGAACTTCGACAGCACCCTGACCGGTGACGCATCGCTGTCCAAGCGCCCGATGAACCGCGTGGCCAATCCGCTGCGTGAAATGGGTGCGGTGATCGAAACCGCAGCCGACGGTCGTCCGCCGATGACCATTCGTGGCGGCCACGCCCTCAAGGGCCTGACCTACACCATGCCGATGGCCAGTGCCCAGGTTAAATCCTGCCTGTTGCTGGCTGGGCTGTACGCCGAAGGCAAGACCACTGTCACCGAACCGGCGCCGACGCGCGACCATACCGAGCGCATGCTGCGTGGCTTCGGCTACCCGGTCAGTGTCGATGGCGCTACCGCGTCGGTGGAGTCCGGGCACAAGCTGACCGCTACCCACATCGAAGTGCCGGGTGACATTTCCTCGTCGGCGTTCTTCCTGGTGGCGGCGTCGATCGCCGAAGGTTCCGAACTGGTGCTCGAGCACGTCGGCATCAACCCGACCCGTACCGGCGTGATCGACATCCTGCGCCTGATGGGGGCCGACATCACCCTGGAAAACCAGCGTGAAGTGGGCGGCGAGCCGGTAGCTGACCTGCGCGTACGTGCGGCTAAACTCAAGGGGATCGAGATCCCTGAAGAGCTGGTGCCGTTGGCCATCGACGAATTCCCCGTGCTGTTCGTGGCTGCCGCCTGTGCCGAAGGGCGCACCGTGCTGCGCGGTGCCGAAGAGCTGCGCGTGAAGGAATCGGACCGCATTCAAGTGATGGCTGATGGCTTGCTGGCACTGGGCGTCAAATGCGAACCGACCCCGGACGGCATCATCATCGACGGTGGTTCGATCGGTGGTGGCGAAGTGCACGGTCACGGCGATCACCGCATCGCCATGGCGTTCAGCGTCGCTTCCCTGCGCGCCACTGCGCCGATCCGCATCCATGACTGCGCCAACGTCGCGACTTCGTTCCCGAATTTCCTGGCGCTGTGCGCCCAGGTCGGTATCCGTGTTGCACAAGAGGCTCAGTCGTGAAGAACATCGCACCGGTCATCACCATTGACGGGCCAAGCGGCTCCGGAAAGGGCACGGTTGCCGGGATCCTGGCCAGGCGCCTGGGCTGGAACCTGCTGGATTCCGGTGCGCTGTACCGCCTGCTGGCCTTTGCCGCGCATAACCATGGCGTCGACCTGACCAACGAAGAGCTGCTGAAAAAGCTTGCCGCTCATCTGGATGTGCAATTCATTGCGGCGACCGAAGGTCAGCTGCAGCGCATCATCCTTGAAGGTGACGAGGTCAGCGACGTGATCCGTACGGAAAGCGTCGGCTCGGGTGCTTCCCAGGTGGCTGCACTGCCTGCCGTACGCGAGGCGCTGCTGCAGCGCCAGCGTGCCTTTCAGGAGGCGCCGGGCCTGGTCGCCGATGGTCGCGACATGGGAACGGTGGTGTTCCCGGACGCGCCCTTGAAGATTTTCCTCACTGCCAGTGCCGAGGAGCGCGCGCGCCGTCGTTACTTGCAGTTGAAGGGGAAAGTCGAAGGTGTTAGTCTGTCGAGTCTGCTAGATGAGATACGTGCACGCGATGAGCGTGACACCCAGCGAGCGGTAGCCCCGCTCAAGCCGGCGGCTGACGCCATCCAGCTGGATTCCACGGAATTATCCATCGACCAGGTGCTGGAACGCATCATGAGCGAAATCGCCATTCGCGATATCGCCGGGTGACCAAGAAGGCCGCAGGGGACCAGTCATAGTCCTGTGGTGCTTCTTTTAAATGAAACCAACCCACATCGTCTGGGATGTGGAAATGGGCGTATTCTTCGCCCTTATCTACAGGAATTAAAATGAGCGAAAGCTTTGCGGAACTCTTTGAAGAAAGCCTAAAAACCCTGAACCTTCAGGCTGGCTCCATCATCACCGGTGTTATCGTTGATATCGACTACCAAGCTCGCTGGGTAACCGTTCACGCTGGCCTGAAGTCTGAAGCACTCATCCCGCTTGAGCAGTTCTACAACGACGCTGGCGATCTGAACATCAACGTCGGTGACGAAGTTCACGTTGCTCTGGACTCGGTTGAAGACGGCTTTGGTGAAACCAAGCTGTCCCGTGAAAAAGCCAAGCGCGCTGAATGCTGGATTGTTCTGGAAGCAGCCTTCGCAGCCGAAGAAGTGGTCAAGGGCGTTATCAACGGTAAGGTTAAAGGCGGCTTCACTGTCGACGTTAACGGCATCCGTGCGTTCCTGCCAGGTTCTCTGGTTGACGTCCGTCCAGTGCGCGATACCACGCACCTGGAAGGCAAAGAGCTGGAATTCAAGGTCATCAAACTCGACCAGAAGCGCAACAACGTTGTCGTTTCCCGTCGCAGCGTCCTCGAAGCCGAGAACTCCGCCGAGCGTGAAGCTCTGCTGGAATCCCTGCAGGAAGGCCAACAAGTCAAAGGTATCGTCAAGAACCTCACCGATTACGGCGCATTCGTCGATCTGGGTGGCGTCGATGGCCTGCTGCACATTACCGACATGGCTTGGAAACGCATCAAGCATCCTTCCGAAATCGTCAACGTTGGCGACGAGATCGATGTCAAGGTTCTGAAGTACGATCGCGAGCGCAATCGTGTTTCCCTGGGCCTGAAGCAACTGGGCGAAGATCCATGGGTTGCTATCAAAGCCCGTTACCCAGAAAGCACTCGCGTTACCGCTCGTGTAACCAACCTGACCGACTACGGCTGCTTCGCTGAGCTGGAAGAAGGCGTTGAAGGTCTGGTACACGTTTCGGAAATGGACTGGACCAACAAGAACATCCACCCTTCGAAAGTCGTACAAGTCGGCGACGAAGTGGAAGTCATGGTTCTGGACATCGACGAAGAGCGTCGTCGTATCTCCCTCGGCATCAAGCAGTGCAAGTCCAACCCATGGGAAGACTTCTCTGGCCAGTTCAACAAGGGCGATAAAATCTCCGGCACCATCAAGTCGATCACCGATTTCGGTATCTTCATTGGTCTGGACGGCGGCATCGACGGTCTGGTTCACCTGTCCGACATCTCCTGGAACGAAGTGGGCGAAGAAGCCGTTCGCCGCTTCAAGAAGGGCGACGAGCTGGACACCGTTATCCTGTCGGTTGACCCAGAGCGCGAGCGTATCTCCCTGGGTATCAAGCAACTGGAAAGCGATCCGTTCTCCGAGTACGTCTCGGTTAACGACAAAGGCGCCATCGTTAAAGGCACTGTGAAAGAAGTTGACGCCAAAGGCGCCATCATCGTTCTGGCCGACGATATCGAAGCGACTCTGAAAGCCTCCGAAATCAGCCGTGACCGCGTTGAAGACGCGCGCAACGTTCTGAAAGAAGGCGAAGAAGTAGAAGCCAAGATCATCAGCGTTGACCGCAAGAGCCGCGTAATCCAGCTCTCGATCAAGTCGAAAGACGTTGAAGACGAGAAAGAAGCCATCCAGAGCCTGCGCGACAAGCCAGTAGCTTCGGATGCTCCAGTAGCCACCACCCTGGGTGACCTGCTGCGTGCTGCACAAGCGGAAAAGCAGAACTAAGTTCTGACTTTCTGTAGAAAAAGGGCGACTTCGGTCGCCCTTTTTTGTGCCTGGGATTTGCTCTGTCGAGAAACTGCCTGCGGTGAAATCTGTAATGAAACCAACAAGCTTGTGGAGTTGTCTGTTTTTAATGGGATCAATCGTTTAACTGCAGCTAGTCTTGATCTCAAGTTGACTGCAGTCGGATGAGGCCTCAGGCATAAGGAATTGAATGAACAGGCTCATGGTTGTTGCGATGGTGCTGTTGTTGGCGCTGGTGGGGTGCTCCACGGGTGCAAAGACCCATGCAGTGCACGGGGTGAGTGGCATCGAGGTTGATTGTTCGGGTTTGGGCTCGGGTTGGGAGAAGTGCCGAAAGAGAGCTGCCAAGGAGTGCAAGGGTGGTAGCTACAAGGTCGTCGCGCGCTCCGATGAGGTGAAAGATGATGGTGAGTATCCCTTCGGCTTCAATCCGGCCGGCTATCTGACTCGTACCATGTTGGTTATCTGCAGATGAAATGCTGTCGTGTGACCGTGGCGCACTAAAATCGGGCGGATTATATGGAGAAGATAAGTGGTGATTTGGGCTGTTCAAATTGCTTTCGACATGCTAAAACCTTCGAAGCGCTTTTCCTAGCTGCTTGAAAAAGAAGGGAAAAATATGACGAAGTCGGAGTTGATCGAACGAATTGTCACCCATCAAGGCCTGCTCTCATCCAAGGATGTGGAGTTGGCAATCAAGACCATGCTTGAGCAGATGTCCCAATGCCTGGCCACCGGCGATCGAATCGAGATCAGGGGGTTTGGTAGCTTTTCCTTGCATTATCGCGCGCCGCGAGTCGGGCGTAATCCGAAAACCGGCCAATCGGTCAGTCTGGACGGAAAATTCGTTCCTCATTTCAAGCCGGGGAAAGAGTTGCGAGATCGAGTCAATGAGGAGGAAGAAGTGCATGATGAGCTGTAGGGGTAGGGGAGTATCGCCGTGAGGGGTTTCAGGCGAATACTCTATGCGGCGTTCTTGTTGGTTTTGGGGCTTACGGTCGTGTTGTTTTTGCTCGAAAACCGGCAGACAACTTCTGTGCTGTTTCTTGGGTGGGCTGCACCCGAGTTACCGATATCCGCCCTGTTGATCATTGCGCTGCTGTCGGGGATGGCAGTTAGTCCGTTGTTAGTCTGGTTCAAGGTCAGGTTGGGGCGAACAGCTGGTCGCTCTAAGTAAATGATTGGCCGGATGAATCCAGGGTAAAGAGTGAAAGCTCTGTCAGAACTTTCCGAGATGATTTTTATTATCGAAAAACTTGCGTGTTTTATGCGGGTAGTCTTAACTTTGTAACAATGCCCCTATAGGGTAGATCTGTTATGTTGTATGGTCCGCTTTATTGAAGAAAGAGTGTAGTTATGTTGAAAGCTCGATCTGGGATAAAAAATGAGGATGAAGTCGACCTGGTTGCTCTGGTCAAGGAGTTATGGACTCAAAAGCTTTTGATTTTTGGTTTTACGGTGCTGGGGGTCGCTTTGGCGTATGCCTACGTCTCTCTATCCAAATCCCCTCCGGTATATGAAGCAAAAATTTACGTCTTGCCTCCTGCACAAAGTGGGGTCGCTGCTTTTAATGTCGGGCGCAGTGCCAATGACGAAGGTTTGAAGCCTTTTACAGTAAAAGAAGTCTATGCCGTCTTTACCCAGAATCTTGTCGGGGAGACGCTTCGCCAGGATTTTTTCAAAGAAGTCTATTTACCCTCTCTCCCGCAAGCTTCGCGTGAGAACTCGGTAGACCAGTTATATAAAACTTTCTCTGAGCAACTGGTCGTCAGTGCAGATAAGGGCGTTCCGGACCGTTATTCCGTCACCGTCCAGAGTCAGGACTCAAAACAGGCTGCCAGCTGGGGGGAGGCCTATCTTGATCGTGCGGCTGAGGCGGCGAAGGCGGAAATCATTCTGAATATAAAGCAGGAGGCCCTGGTCAGGGCGGATGATCTCCAGTCAAGAATTGCAAGTTTGCGTGAGTCGGCTCTTCTCAAGCGTGAGGACCGTATCTCGCAATTGCGTGAGGCATTGAGCATTGCCAAGGCTATTGGTCTGGTGGAGCCGCAGTTGCCATCCAGTGCATCGGTCACCGTGAAGGGGGGCGTGAACGAGTCGTTGGCCTATCGGCGTGGCAGCAAGGCGCTGGCGGCAGAAATTGAAGTTTTGCAGTCTCGATCCTCGGACGATGCATTTGTGCCGGAGCTGCGAAAACTGCAAGGCAAGTATGAGGAGTTGAGTCGATTGAGCGTGGACCCCGCAAAGGTCTCCGTCAGTCGTCAGGATGGTGAGGTCGAGGTACCGAGCACCCCACTCAAGACCAAGAAGAACCTTATAATGTTGGCAGGTCTGATCGCCGGTTTGTTACTGGGTGTTTTTTTGGCATTGGTACGTATTTTCTTACTGCGGCCTCCAGAGTCGAGAAATCCTGTTCTGGATGAAGGCTAGAGGAAGTCTCTGCCTTAGTTATTGTATTTTACTTGATATCGGGCCCTGCCGGTATGCATCGTTGATGTGTCGGCGGGGCTTTTTCATTGGGTGTTCTCTAGGTGTTCGCGTGAAGTGTCTTTCGGTTGAGTGTTGCCACGAAGAAGGACCTTCTGAGCATCTGGGTGGCGGTTTGTCGGATACTCGAAGCAGGTGTTTCTGGGTGTGTCGAAAAAGTGGTTTGATGCACGAGTGTAAATATCTGAAAGCCATCCCCGTCGAGAGCAGGCATAATGTGGCTCTGCAGGATCGCGGGGCGTAATCGCATTGGCCTCGTCCGTATCAATGGCGCATCAGGAGGGTGCATGGAGCAAACGAGGGCCTCGGCCTGCCGTCGCACAGGGAAGGCATTAAGTGCCATCGTTGCCTGGGCCGAATTCATTGCGGACACATCAGGGTGGGTCGCTGAATGAATGGAGAGCAAGGGTTTGAACGATCAGTCTCTGCTGTCGGGGCGCAACTACCAGGGGCCCGAGACTGGTACCTGGCCCAGTGTAAGCCAAGGCAAGACGAGAGGGCCGAAGAGCATCTGACTCGTCACGGGTACATCGGTGTACGCCCAATGTGCATTCAACAGTCGCTAGTGAACGGGCATTTGCACGAGAGTACCAACTCTTTTTCCCCCGGTTGTGTGTTCATCCAGCCCGGCCCCGATTGTAGTCGGGTGCCGTTGCGCTCAATGCTTGGTGTCAGTCGGATAGTCAGCTTTGGCGAAAGGTCGGCGGCTGTCGGCGAAGATCTGGTTTGGCAATTACATGCGCGAGTTGAAGGTTTCGAGGGTCCCTTGTTCCTGGAGGGGGAGCCTGTACGCGACGCTAGTGACGAGTGTGCCGAAATGGATAATTGGATGGTGAAGTGCTGGTGATTTCGCCCGTTCGTAGGTCTCAAACGGTCAGGTTGGAAGCAATTCCAGGGCGGTGATTCCGTCCCATGTGTGTACATAATTGCTGAATAAGATGAATTTAAAGGAGTTGTGTTTGATGTCAGGCTTAAAGCAGGCGAGCGTCGCTAAGTTCAAGAAAAAAGAGGCCGTCATCGGTATTGTTGGCCTCGGCTACGTGGGTCTGCCTTTGATGCTGCGTTACAATGCGATCGGCTTCAAGGTTCTGGGTATTGATATCGACATCTTTAAAGTCGACGCGTTGAATTCGGGCAAGAGCTACATCGAGCATATTTCTGGCGAGAAAATAGCACGTGCCCGCGACAGCGGTTTTGAGGCAACGACTGATTTCGAGCGCGTTGCCGAGTGCGATGCGCTGATACTGTGTGTTCCCACGCCACTGAACAAGTATCGAGAACCCGATATGAGTTTTGTGGTTAATACCACTGATGCCATCAAGCCATATTTGCGCGCTGGCCAGGTCGTTTCCCTGGAAAGTACGACCTATCCAGGGACGACGGAAGAGGAACTGCTTCCTCGAATCCAGGAAGGCGGACTGCGAGCCGGTGAGGATATTTTTCTCGTTTATTCCCCGGAGCGGGAAGATCCGGGCAACCCCAATTTTGAAACCCGCACCATTCCCAAGGTGATCGGTGGTCATACGGCCGCCTGTCTTGAGGTGGGGGTCGCTCTTTATGAGCATGCGATAGACAAGGTCGTCACCGTCAGTTCGACCAAGGCTGCCGAAATGACCAAGCTCCTGGAGAATATTCACCGGGCGGTGAATATCGGCCTGGTGAACGAAATGAAAGTCGTTGCCGATCGAATGGGGATCGACATCTTTGAAGTCGTCGACGCTGCCGCGACAAAGCCTTTTGGTTTCACCGCTTATTATCCGGGGCCTGGGCTGGGTGGTCACTGCATCCCGATCGACCCTTTCTACCTGACCTGGAAGGCTCGGGAGTATGGCTTGCACACGCGCTTCATCGAGTTGTCCGGTGAGGTAAACAAAGCCATGCCAGAGTACGTTCTGGGCAAGCTGATGGATGGTCTTAACCAGAGCGGGAAAGCACTGAAAGGTAGTAAAGTGCTGGTGCTTGGAATCGCCTACAAGAAAAACGTTGACGATATGCGTGAGTCACCTTCCGTCGAGATCATGGAATTGATTGAGTCTAAAGGTGCAGTGGTTGCTTACAGCGACCCACATGTCCCGGTTTTTCCGAAAATGCGCGAACACCACTTTGATCTTGTCAGTGAAGAATTGTCCGCAGCTAATATTTCTTCTTTCGATGCAGTGGTTCTGGCAACGGATCATGACAAATTTGATTATGAACTGATTGGTCGGCACTCCAAGTTGTTGGTCGATACGCGCGGAAAGTATCGCGCGCCAGAAGCCCATATCATTAAAGCCTGATTGATGGAGTTATTCTCTTGAAACGTTTTGCCCTGATCGGTGCGGCTGGTTATATTGCACCTCGCCATATGCGCGCTATAAAAGACACCGGAAACGAGTTGGTGTCGGCTTATGATATTAATGACTCGGTTGGTATTATCGACAGTATCTCTCCGCAGAGTGAGTTCTTTACTGAGTTCGAGCGATTCCAGGAGCACGCCTGGCGGTTGAAGCGCGACCCTGCCAGTGCGTTGAATTATGTTTCGGTGTGCTCTCCAAATTATCTGCACGCCTCGCATATCGCCGCTGGCTTACGCTTGGGCTGCGATGTTATTTGCGAGAAACCGCTGGTCCCGACGGTTGCGATCCTGGAGGATCTCGCCCTGGTCGAGCAGGAAACCGGCAAACGGGTGTATAACATTCTGCAACTTCGTCATCATCAGGCCATTCTCGGTCTGAAGGAAAAAGTTGCGCGCGAATCTCGTGATCAGAAATATGATGTCGAGCTCACCTATATCACCTCTCGCGGGAAGTGGTATATGGAGAGCTGGAAAGGCGATCCGCGCAAGTCATTCGGTGTGGCCACCAATATTGGCGTGCACTTTTACGACATGCTGCATTTTATCTTCGGTAAACTTCAGCGCAACGTCGTCCATTTCGCAAATGAATACAAGGCCGCTGGCTACCTGGAGTATGAAAAGGCCCGGGTGCGCTGGTTCCTGTCTATTGATGCCAATGATTTGCCAGAAGCGGTGAAGGGCAAAAAACCGACTTATCGCTCGATTACCGTTGATGGCGAGGAGATGGAGTTTTCAGAGGGCTTCACCGATCTTCATACGATCAGCTACCAGGAGATACTGGCTGGTCGTGGATACGGGCTGGAGGATGCACGTCACTGTGTTGAGACTGTCGAAGTCATTCGCTCAACTGCGATCAGCAGCGCACGTGATGATGAAGGCCATCCTTTTCTTCAAACCCTGAGTCGATGAAACACTTATGAACTATCAGGTACATCCCTCCGCAATCGTAGACGACGGTGCGCAGATTGGAAGCGGATCTCGCGTATGGCATTTTGTACATGTCTGCGCTGACGCTGTTATCGGCGAACGCTGTTCGTTGGGTCAGAATGTATTTGTGGGTAACCGCGTCGTTATCGGAAACAACGTGAAGATACAGAACAACGTCTCTGTGTATGATAACGTTACTCTTGAAGATGATGTTTTTTGCGGCCCCAGCATGGTGTTTACCAACGTCTATAACCCTCGTAGCGCAGTGTCGCGCAAAGACGAGTATCGCGACACTACTGTCAGAAAAGGCGCCACTTTGGGAGCGAACTGCACTGTGGTGTGCGGCGTGACCATTGGTGAGTACGCTTTCATTGGTGCGGGTGCTGTAGTTAATCGTGATGTCAAACCGTACGCACTGATGGCGGGCGTTCCAGCTAAACAGATAGGCTGGATGAGCCAGCAGGGCGAGCGTATTCCCCTTTCGCTGAAGGGCGAGGGTGAGTTCACCTGCCCTCACACAGCGCAACGATACAAGTTAGTGGGCGATAAACTGGAGTGCCTTGGCGAATGAATATTCCTTTCGTCGATTTGAGAACTCAGTACGAAGCTTTGAAATCGGAAATTCAGCTCCGTATCAATAATGTACTCGAGCATGGCCAATACATTATGGGGCCTGAAGTTGCCGAGCTTGAGGATCGTCTTTGCACCTACACCGGTGCCAGGCACTGCATTACCGTTTCCAGTGGTACTGACGCACTGCTGATCAGCCTGATGGCGCTGGGTGTGGGGCGAGATGACGAAGTCATCACCACGCCATTCACCTTTGCAGCGACGGCGGAAGTCATCGTCCTCCTGGGCGCGAAACCAGTCTTTGTCGATATCGACCCACTCACCTGCAATATTGATGCAGCGAAAGTGGAGGGCGCGATAACGTCCAGGACGAAGGCCATCATGCCCGTGAGCCTATACGGTCAGCCTTCGGACATGGATGAAATCAATGCAATCGCTGCTCGCCATGGCAACATTCCAGTAATCGAAGATGCGGCCCAGAGTTTTGGTGCTGACTACAAGGGGCGTAAGAGCTGCAACCTGTCTACTGTCGGTTGCACGAGCTTTTTCCCCAGCAAGCCCTTGGGCTGTTATGGCGATGGTGGTGCGATATTCACGTCCGACGACGCCTTTGCGCAAGCATGTAGAGAAATTCGTGTTCACGGTCAAAGTCAGCGGTACTGGCATACCCGTGTCGGGCTCGGCGGTCGGATGGACACGCTTCAGTGTGCCATCGTGCTGGCCAAGCTTGAGCGCTTCGAGTGGGAGGTTGAGCAACGAATAGAAGCGGGGGCCCGTTACAATCGTGCGATGGATGAGCTGGGTGTAAAGCGCGTGCAACAAAAGGCTGACCGCACCAGCATGTTTGCTCAATATACGATTCTGGTGGAGGATCGTGAGCAGGTTCAGGCGTCCCTCAAGCAGCAGGGCATACCGACGGCGGTCCACTATCCGGTCCCTTTGAACGAGCAACCTGTTTACCGTTGCTACGGTTCGTCTTCGGACACTCCGATCTCTCATTCTGTTGCTCGACAGGTCATGAGCCTGCCGATGAGTGCGGACGTAGGGTCTGTCTTTGAGCCGGTTATGTCGGGCCTGCGCACAGCCCTGAGCATGAGCCGTGAATGAATAAGCGATTCTTCGGGAATGCCGGGATATTCCTGGGCGCGAACATAATCAACGCTGGAATTCCTTTTCTGCTCCTGCCGTTCTTGACGCGTGCGCTTACGCCCGCCGATTACGGGGTAGTGGCCATGTTTGGCATCATGGTCAATATTTTTGGCACGCTGACAGGTCTGAGCGTGCATGGAGCCATTGGTGTTCGTTACTTTGAACTGGAAAAAAGTGTTCTGGCGAGATACGTCGGTGCTTGCGTCAGCATTCTGATTGTCAGCACTGCCATAATATTTGCGCTCGTGGCTTTATTCGGAAAATGGCTGGAGGAGCCAACGAGCCTGCCCTATGAGTGGTTGCTGGTTGCCGTTCTCATTTCCGGTTTGCAGTTTCTGATAAATATCAAACTCACGCTTTGGCAGGTGGGGGGCATCGCAAAGCGGTATGGGATCTTTCAGGTATCCCAGGGGTTACTCAACGCCGCTGTCTCGCTGATTTTCATTTTCGGTTTCCTGATGGCATGGGAAGGCCGGGTACTGGGACAGGTCATCGCAACGAGTGTTTTTGGCGTTCTGGCGTTGGTCGGGCTGTTCCTGGGCAGTGAGTTGAGCCGCCCCAAAGCCGCTGAGGGTCACGTATCGGACGCTCTGAAGTTCGGTGTGCCGCTCATTCCTCATGTGATCGGCGGTTTGGTAATGGTCGTGGCAGATCGGTTTATCATCGCCAATATGCTCGATGTTCAAGCGGTGGGGATTTATACCCTGGCGCTTCAGATCGGCATGATCATGGGGTTGATCGCGGATGCGTTCATCAAGGTTTACGGCCCCTGGCTGTATGCAAAATTGAAGGAAAACACCGATGAAGCACGCCGGGAGGTGGTGGGAGTCACCTATCTGGTATGGTTGGTCTTCCTCGCTTTGGCTCTTGTGGCGGTCGGATTTTGCGAACTGTTTTTCTCCGCCGTCGTGGGCAAGGACTTTGCCGCCGCCAAGGACATCATCTTCTGGTTTTTTCTGGGGCAAACCTTTAAAGGCATGTACCTCTCGGTGGCTGGCTTTTTCTTTTTCTCGTCGCGAACGAGCAGCGTGTCGGTAGTGACTGTCTGCACCGGTCTGTTTTCCGTTGCAGTCACTATCATTTTTGTGAAGCTTCTGGGATTGCAGGGAGCAGCCATGGCTTACGCCCTTTCCGAGGGGGTGCTTTTTCTGTTTGCGTGGCTGCTGTCGCAGCGCATACACAAAATGCCTTGGTCCGACGTGGTTTCGTCTATATCCCTTATTGCGAACCGAGGCTTTTCGAAATGAGCCGTTCAATTTTACGTGTTGCTTCGAAGCTCCTGGAGTTCATTCGAAGTGCGGGATGGAAAATTACATATTCAAATTATCGGCATGAATATGACCTGCACCGCAATTTCGCTTTTAATGGTGCCTACATTCAGTTCTACGGGGAAGGTGAAATCCGCGCCGGAGAGGGAAGCTACATCGGAGGCCTGTCCACCGTCCAGGCAGTATCAGGGTGTAGCGTGACCATCGGTGCTGGCTGTCGCATCTCACACAACGTGAGAATGTACACACAGTCTGCCGATGCCGACGCCGATTTTTCCTGCGCCAACCCTCCTGAGAAGCAGGGTGACATTGTTATTGGGGATTACTGCTGGATTGGTGCGAACGTGTTCATCAATCCAGGCGTAACTGTCGGAAGAAACGCCGTCATAGGGGCGAATTCCGTTGTTACCAAGGATATTCCGTCGGACGAAATCTGGGGTGGCGTTCCGGCGAAACTTATCAGACGAAAAAACATCGCGAATGATGCGGTCTTATAATGAATTTCGGTTCTTAAAAGCCGACTATATTTGAGAGTGAGATATGCGAATAATTGCCAAGCTGGATGTTAAGCCTCCACAAGTAGTGAAACCAGTTCACTTTGAGGGGCTGAGGAAAATCGGTGCTCCAGGCGACCTCGCTTATAAATACTATGAGCAGGGAGCTGATGAGATATTCTATATCGATATCGTGTCTAGCTTATATCGACGCGAAATTCTCTTTGATCTGATTTCGGACACCGCCAAGAGGATTCTCGTTCCTTTCGCCGTGGGTGGTGGGGTCCACACCACCGATGACTTTTCCAGACTGTTTCACCACGGTGCGGACAAGGTTGTCATGAACACCGGGGCGCATGAAGATCCGTCGCGCATTGATGCGGCGGCGAAAATCTTCGGCGGGCAGTCGGTCGTTGTAAATATCGAAGCGAAACAGGTCCGTGAAAACGGCTGGGAGTGCTATACCGATTGCGGTCGTATTCCATCCGGTCGCGATGTTGTGCTTTGGGCCAAGGAGGTGGAGGCGCGCGGTGCCGGCGAAATTCTATTGCAGTCGGTGGATTGCGACGGTCGCCAACGCGGGTTCGATATCGAGCTGGTCAAGGCGGTGGTGGGTGCTGTGAACATCCCTGTCGTTGCATCCAGTGGCGCCGGAACACTTCAGGATATCCTGAATGTTGCGCAACAGGCCGCGCCGAGCGGCATAGCACTCGCGTCAGTGCTTCATTACGATAAAACCACGATCGGTGACGTCAAACGTTTCCTGATCGAGCATGGTGTGGAGGTGGCAGTATGAGTCAGCAGATCGGTGTAGTTGACTACGGTGCCGCGGGCAACGTGTTCAGTATTGCCAGGGCACTTGAATGTGCGGGCGCCAAGGTCAAGGTGGTCAAGCACAGCCAGGATCTGGTCGGTGTCGATAAGCTGGTCATGCCCGGCGTTGGCAGCTTCGTGGACGGCATGCGCGAATTGAATGAATCTGGCATGTCTGAGGCGATCGTCGCCTATGCGGCAACTGATCGTCCATTGCTCGGCATTTGCCTGGGCATGCAAGTGCTCAGTTCGGTTGGTTTTGAGTACGGCGAAACTCGCGGGCTTGATCTGATGCTTGGCGAAGTCCGACAAATGCAGTGCAAGGGTGTTGTGCCGCACATGGGCTTCAACAGCCTCTCCATTGTGGCTGACAGTCCCCTGCTGAAGGGTGTCACTGCGTCGGATCTGTTCTATTTCATGCACTCTTACGAAGTGCAGAAATATACTGATGTGATCTCCCTGACGACATACGCGGGGCATCAGTTTGTTTCTGGCGTACAACGTGGGAATATTTTTGGCTTGCAGTTCCATCCCGAGAAAAGTCGCCAAGCCGGTATTCGTGTTTTTGAAAACTTCTTAGCTTTGTGAGTCCGAAATGAATAATCAAGAGTCGTTTGGACGCTACGGTCTTCCGTTAAATATCCAGTTTTGCAAAAAATGCGCCATGAACAACCAGCGGCCTTCGTCGACTGTCGAGTTCAAGAACAAGCCAGGCGAGATCAAGAAAGCGATTTTCTTCGATGAGCATGGTGTGTGTGACGCCTGTAATTTCGCTGAAAAGAAAAAGCTGATCAACTGGCAGGAGCGTGAGCGCGAGCTGAGAGAGCTGTGCGATCGTCATCGCCGCAGTGACGGCCGTTATGATGTCGTCGTTCCGGGCAGTGGCGGCAAGGATAGCGTGATGGCTGCGCACGTCCTCAAGTTCAAATACAACATGAACCCTATTCTGGTGACGTGGCCGCCTGCGATTTACACCGACATTGGTCGGCGTAACTTCGATGCCTGGCTGAACTCCGGTTTTGCCAACTACACCTACAACCAGAATAAAAAAGTCCACCGCACCCTGACGCGGCTGGCCTTTGAAAAACTCTGCCATCCCTTCCAGCCTTTTATTCTTGGGCAAAAGAACCTGGCACCGAAAATGTCGGTGATGCTGGACATTCCACTGGTTGTCTTTGGTGAAAACGAAGCTGAGTACGGTAACGCCATTCTCGATAATGACAAACCGACCCGTGATCCGAAGTACTACACAGCAGAGAACCAGTTGAGCGATCTGTACCTGGGGGGTGTCAGTGCCAGCCAGTTGATGGAGGAGTATAAGTACTCGATGGCGGATCTCGAGGCTTACTTGCCAGTGGATCCTTACAAGATTCAGAGTGTAGGTACTGAGGTTCATTATCTTGGCTACTACATGAAATGGCACCCTCAAGAGACGTACTATTTCTCTGTCGAAAACTCCGATTTCATGCCGAATGATCACCGGACCGAAGGCAGCTTCAGCAAGTATAGCTCCCTGGACGACATGATCGACTGGTTGCATTACTATACGACATACACCAAGTTTGGTATTGGTCGTGCAACTTACGATGCTGCGCAGGAAATTCGTAACGGCGATATCACTCGTGATGAGGGTATTTCGTTGATCAAGCGTTTTGACGGCGAGTTCCCGGAAATCTATCAAAAGCAGTGCCTTGAATACATGGGTATCTCTGCAGAGCGCTTTGCAGAAGTCATCGAAGAGTTCAGAACGCCTCATCTCTGGGATAAGACGGCCACTGGATGGGAACTGAAAAAACCTATCTGGAAAGCATGAGCAGCTTTGGCTGAAGGAGTATGAAGTGAAGGCATTAATTACAGGTGCTGATGGTTTTATCGGTTCTCACCTGACCGAGTTGCTCGTACGCGAAGGGTACGAGGTAAAAGCGTTGTCCCAGTATAATTCTTTCAATTACTGGGGTTGGCTGGAAAGTGTTGACTGCTTGTCGAATATTGAAGTCTTGAGCGGTGATGTGCGCGATCCGCATTATTGCAAGCACATCACGAAAGGCGTTGATGTAGTTTTCAATCTTGCAGCACTGATTGCCATTCCTTATTCGTATGTGGCGCCTGATAGCTACGTCGATACGAATATCAAAGGGACTTTGAATATTTGTCAGGCCGCCCTCGAAAATGGCGTTCAGCGGGTAATTCATACCTCTACCAGTGAGGTATATGGCACCGCTCAGTACGTTCCCATTGATGAAAAGCACCCGCTGCAGGCGCAGTCGCCCTATAGCGCATCGAAAATTGGCGCGGATGCGATGGCGATGAGTTTCTACAACGCCTTCGACCTGCCTCTGACTATTGCTCGTCCATTCAACACGTACGGCCCACGGCAATCCGCCAGGGCTGTCATTCCGACGATCATTACTCAGATTGCCAGTGGTAAGAAGCAGATTCAGTTGGGCGATACCACCCCGACACGTGACTTCAACTACGTCGCCGACACATGCCGTGGTTTTCTCGAACTGGCGCGTTGCGAGGCGGCCGTAGGGGAGACAGTGAATATCGGCTCCAACTATGAAATCTCGGTGGGCGACACACTGAACCTCATTCGCGAGTTGATGGGAAGTGATGTGGAGTTCCTGACCGATCAGCAGCGAATCCGCCCGGAAAAATCGGAAGTGTTCCGCTTGTGGTGTGACAACACGAAAATCCGCGCACTGACAGGTTTCGAACCGCAGCATGACATTCGACAAGGTCTTCAAAAGACGATTGACTGGTTGCTGCTCCCCGAGAACCTGGCCAAGTACAAAGCCGATATTTACAACGTTTGAGGCGCTCCTATGTTCGACTCTCTAATCCAGTTCGTGCGCGCGCAGTATCGTACGAATGATTTCATTCCACTTCACGCGCCGGTCTTTCTGGGGCAGGAGCGTGATTATGTGGTGGAAACCATCGAGTCGACGTTTGTCTCAAGTGTGGGTGCCTTCGTTGATCGCTTCGAGCGGGACATGGCTGCCTACACCGGTAGCCCTCGCGCAGTGGCGACGGTGAACGGCACGGCGGCGCTTCACGTGGCTCTGATGTTGGCCGGGGTCAAGACTGGCGATCTGGTTGTGACTCAGGCATTGACGTTCGTGGCCACTTGCAACGCAATTGCCTATTGCGGTGCGGAACCGGTGTTTGTCGATGTCGATCGCCACACTCTCGGCATGTCGCCTGGCGCCCTGGAAACCTGGCTGGAAGACAATGTGCAAAAGGGGACCGATGGTCTGTGCCGGCATAAGGCGACCGGGCAGATTGTGCGTGCCTGCTTGCCTATGCACACTTTCGGGCATCCGGCTGAGCTGGATGGCCTGGTGGATGTCTGCAATCGCTGGGGCCTGGTGTTGGTCGAGGATGCCGCCGAGTCCCTCGGTAGTTTGTACAAAGGGCGCCACACCGGTTGCTTCGGGCGTCTGGGTACACTGAGCTTCAATGGAAACAAGATCATTACCACCGGCGGCGGCGGGATGATTCTGGCCAACGAAGAGTTGGGTACCCAGGCCAAACACCTGACGACAACAGCCAAGAAGCCCCACCCCTATGAGTATGTGCATGACGAGCTCGGTTACAACTATCGTCTGCCGAATCTCAATGCGGCCCTGGGGTGCGCGCAGCTCGAACAACTGGAGCGTTTCATCGCCTCGAAACGGGAACTGGCGTCGAACTATGCGCAGTTGCTGGAAGGTAGCGACTTGCAGTTCGTCAAGGAACCTGAGGGCTGCCGGTCGAACTATTGGCTCAATGCGGTTATCTGTGACAGCACTGCGCAAAGAGACGAGTTGCTCAAGGCAACGAACGACAACGGTGTGATGACGCGACCCATCTGGAAGCTGATGAATCATTTGCCGCTTTATGCACGGTGCCTGCAGGGTGACCTGACCCATTCCGAATGGCTTTCTGCACGCATCGTCAATCTGCCAAGCAGCGTCGTGCCGGAGACACACGCGTGAAACGTACCGTCGCTGTTTTCACCGGCTCGAGGGCAGAGTACGGATTGCTGTATTGGCTGATGAAGGATCTTCAGGCCAGCGACGAGTTTCAGTTGCAGGTTATCGTCAGTGGAATGCATCTTTCTCCCGAGTTCGGAGAAACCTGGCGCCAGGTCGAAGAAGACGGTTTCACCATTGATGCCAAGGTCGAGATGTTGCTTTCATCGGACTCCGCTGTGGGCGTCGCCAAGTCGATGGGCCTGGGTACCTTGGGGTTTGCCGATGCCCTGGATCGTCTGCGTCCGGATCTGCTGGTCATTCTCGGGGATCGTTTCGAGGCCCTGGCAATCGCCCAGGCAGCATTGGTGATGCGTATTCCCATTGCCCATCTTCATGGTGGCGAGATCACCGAGGGAGCTTATGACGATGCAATTCGACATGCGATTACCAAGATGTCTTACCTGCACTTCGTAGCGACCGAACCCTATCGCGAGCGTGTCATCCAGATGGGAGAGTCTCCTGAGCGCGTCTTCAATGTCGGTGCCGTTGGCATTGATCATTTGTTGCGCTCGCCGAAAATGAGCATGGAGGCACTTCGCGAGAGCCTCGGATTTGCCTTGCGCTCGCCTTATCTGGTGGTCACTTATCATCCGGTAACCGGGATGGACGAAAGTCCCGAGCAAACCTTTACAGCGCTTACGGAGGCGTTGGACAGTTTCGCGGATCACCAGGTCATTTTCACCTATCCCAACGCCGATAACGGCGGGCGCGCCATCATTCCCTTGCTTGAAGCCTATGCCCAGCGGCAGCCCGAGCGGGTATTGGCGATACCTTCGTTGGGTTTCAGGCGTTATCTGTCGGCGATCTCCACGGCGTCTGCAGTGGTGGGTAATTCTTCGAGCGGGATTATCGAGGTCCCGGCTTTTGGTATTCCGACGGTGGATATTGGAGTGCGTCAGAAAGGCAGATTGGCTGCCGACTCCGTATTACATTGCGAACCGAATCGCGATTCCATCGAGCATGCCCTGCGTACCGCGCTCACGCCCGAATTTGCCGTTGCCTGCAGAACAACGGCCAACCCTTACGGAAAGGGGAACGCCTGTGAGGCAATCATGGCGGTATTGAGCAATTACGATGGGGCGTCCCATAAATCATTCCATGATTTGAGCTGATCCATGAAGCAGACTGACACAGATACGGTTTACATCATCGCTGAAGCCGGCGTTAATCATAATGGTGACCGGGCTTTGGCATTTGCACTGGTAGATGCAGCTGCCGAAGCCGGCGCAGATGCAGTCAAGTTCCAGACATTCGATGCCTCGAAGCTGGCTTCCGGCAACGTCGCCAAAGCGGCTTATCAGAAAAAAAGCACAGACGAAGCGGAAAGCCAGCTCTCGATGCTGAAGAAACTCGAATTGCCTCGGGAATGGCATGCGGACTTGCAACGTCATGCCCATCAGAAGGGGATCGACTTTCTATCCACGGCATTCGACACCGACAGCCTCGACTTTCTTGACACGCTAGGAATGCCGCTTTTCAAGGTTCCATCAGGTGAGCTGACAAATGCTCCCTTGTTGTGGAAGTTTGCGCGCACGGGGAAGAAGCTGATCCTTTCTACCGGTATGGCGACCCTTGCCGAAGTGGAGCAGGCGCTGGCAATCGTGACTCACGCGCTGACATTCAATGAGGAGCCCAGGAACATCGACGAAGTCTGGCGCTGCTGGGGCAACCGTGATGCGCGCAAGAAGCTGGCAGGACATGTGACATTGCTTCACTGCACCTCCCAGTACCCGACGCCCTGGGCGGAAGTGAACCTCAGGGCCATGGATACGCTGGCCTCGGCATTTGGCCTGGAGGTCGGGTATTCGGATCACACCGAGGGTGGGCTGATATCCATTGCTGCTGTAGCGCGCGGTGCGCGTGTCATCGAAAAACACTTTACCCTGGACAGGTCCATGCCCGGTCCGGATCACCAGGCATCCCTGGAGCCCGAAGAGCTCAAGGCCATGGTGTCGGACATCCGTGCTCTGCAACAGGCTCTCGGTGACGGTGCGAAGGCACCGCAGGAAAGCGAGTGGGACACCCGCAGGGCCGCTCGTCAGCAAGTTGTGGCGGCTTGTGCGATCGAACAGGGCCAGATCCTGACCCGTGATCATTTGACGACCGCGAGGAGTGGGCAGGGCCTGGCACCGACAGCGTTGTGGGGGTTGGTAGGCTCGCGTGCGTCAAGGGCTTATGCCCCCGGTGAGAACCTGGAACCTTGAACGCTCATAAACCCTTGGTGATCCTGGGAGCGGGGGGGCACGCCAAAGTGCTTCTGGCGCTTGTGCAATCGCTCGGTCTGGATGTGCTGGGTGTGTGTGATCCGGTGTTGGCTGAACAGGGGGCCGGGCTGTGGCGCGGTATTGCGGTCCTGGGCGGTGATGCAGCGCTCGAGGCTCTGGACCCTGACTCGGTGGAGCTGGTCAATGGACTTGGGCAACTGGTTGGCAGTGCTGGCAGAGCGAACCTCTTTCAACGTTTGAAGTTGCAGGGGTTTCGTTTTCCGGTTCTCGTGCATCCAACCGCCTGGGTAGACTCGAGCGCCACTCTCCAGGAAGGCGTCCAGGTGATGGCGGGCGCAGTCATTCAAGCGGATGTGGTTATCGGCGCCAATTCAATCATCAACACCCGTGCCGGAGTCGATCATGATTGCAGGTTGGGTGTCGATGTCCACGTTGCGCCAGGCGCCACGCTATGCGGTAGTGTGCGGGTCGCAGACAGGGCATTCATTGGAAGCGGCGCCACTGTTATCCAGGGGCTGAATGTTGGAATGGAAGCAGTTGTCGGAGCTGGTGCTACCCTGACCAGAAATCTCGAAGCTCGACACGTTTTGTTAGGTCCTGCGGGGCGCAAGAAAGACGCCCCGAAGGAAGACTAGGAGTATTTTATGCTGCAATGGGAATCAGTCCTCGTAAGCCCGGAAACATCCCTTGAGGATGCGGTCGCGACGCTTGATCGTGAAGGCTTGCGTATTGTTCTGGTTGTAGATGATGACCGCCGCCTGCTGGGTACCCTTACGGATGGCGATGTGCGACGCAGCTTGCTCAAGCATCTACCGCTGGACATCAAGGTGCGTGATGTCATGTGTGCTTCGCCGCAGACTGTCGAGCGGGGGTGGAGCAAGGAGCGCATCCTGGCCGTAATGGAAAAGCATCAACTGCTGCAGTTGCCTGTTGTGGATGCTTCGCGTCGTGTGGTCGGCCTGGAAACCCTCCATGGCATTCTGCACAAGGAACAATATGACAACCCGGTCTTCCTGATGGCGGGTGGCTTCGGTTCACGGCTGCGACCATTGACTCAAAATTGCCCCAAGCCCTTGCTCAAGGTGGGCGACAAACCGATTCTCGAGCTCATCCTGGAAAGCTTTATCAGCGCAGGTTTCCACCGGTTTTTCGTCTCTACGCATTACATGCCGGAAATGATTCGCGAATATTTCGGGGACGGCAGCCGTTGGGGGGTCAGTATTCGCTATGTGCACGAAGAGGAGCCTCTGGGTACGGGCGGCGCACTCGGACTGTTGCCCCATGACGAAATCAACCTGCCGACATTCATGATGAATGGCGACCTGCTGACGACTCTCAATTTTCAGAACCTGCTTGAGTTTCACCAGGAAAACACCGGCGTGGCCACCATGTGTGTTCGCGAGTACGAACAGTGCATTCCGTACGGTGTCATTCAGAGCGAGGGCCATCGAATCGTGTCGATGGTCGAGAAGCCCGTGCACCGATATTTTATCAATGCCGGTATCTACCTGCTTTCGCCGGAACTGGTGAAAAGCGTCAAGCCTGGAACGCGTATAGACATGCCAACGCTGTTGGGCCAGCAGATCGACAAGGGGAGTGATGTGAACATGTTCCCTGTCCACGAGTACTGGTTGGACATTGGCCGAATGGAAGATTTTCAGCGTGCGCAATCCGACATCTCCGGGCTCTTCAATGGATAACAACCCGGACCTGCTGATCGTCGTACCAGCCCGTGGCGGAAGCAAGCGTCTGCCCGGGAAAAATCTCATGCAGATGCAGGGTAAGCCGCTGATTCGCTGGACGCTTGAGGCGGCGCTCGACAGTCAGGTCAGCGAGTTGATCGTCGTGACCAGCGACGATGATGCGATCCTCGCGGAAGGAGCGCGTTCAGGCGTCAGAACCCTGAAGCGTCCTGCACTTCTGGCGACAGATACGGCATCGACTTTCGATGTGCTGATCCATGTGCTGGATACGCTTGCAGAAGAAGGTGTCAGGCCGAAAAAACTGATGCTTCTTCAACCCACTTCACCTTTGCGTGAAGCAGTAGGCATTCGCGAAGCGGTTCAGTTGATGGAGGACTCACAAGCCTCCAGTGTGATCAGCGTCTGTCTGTGTGAGCACTCTCCGTTGTGGAGTAATGTGTTGGGCGCCGGCGGCAGCATGGCCGACTTTTTACGCCCGGAGTTGCTCAATCGGCGGAGCCAGGACTTGCCTGATTATTATCGACTGAATGGCTCGATTTACCTGGCAAAAACGGAAGATTTCGTGCGCGAAAAAGGATTTTTCATGGCCAATAGCGTTGCCTATGTCATGGCAGCGGAACAGTCTATAGATATTGATAACCGCATCGACTTCAAAATATGTGAAGCGCTTATGGCTGAGCGGGTTAAATGAGATTGCTTTCGAACGTACGTACATTGTTATCTGCCCTGTTCTCCAAAAGTGGATGGGGCGATTTGAAGGCTTCCGAAGTTCTCGTTGTTCGGCATGACGCCAATTGCGGATACAGTTACAGTGGGAAAGCCTATTCTCCAATAATTGATACGCTGGTGGATATTTGTGTTTCTCGAGGTTTAAGCGCGCAATCAATTGCTACGCCCTATAGTAAGTTGGTGGGTGAGCAGGCGTACAACTCTCCTGTTGCTTTTAATCGTTCATTTATCTGGATCGCGCTTCTTGGGCGAGTTCTTGCAAAGCTGGCGGGCAGTAAAAAAAGCGCCGATTGGATCGCCAAAAAAAGAACGGCTGTATGGTTGAAAGTTCTTCGGACAGTCAAGCCAGGACTGGTAGTCGGTATTCAACCCGAGCCTGCTCTGTGTCGAGCATGCAAGATGATGGCTGTGCCTGTTTATGACTACCAGCACGGTGTTTTGGACAAGGAAGACCCGTGGTATGGAGAGTTACTGGCCAAGTCCGTCGCCTTGTCGGACTTGCCTGATGGCTTTTTATGTTGGGATCAGGCCAGTGCGAATGTATTGCGGGCCTGGGCTCCAGGTAGAGGCTGTACCGTATCCGTTGTCGGTCACCCCTGGTTTCAGCGTTTCAGCAATGCAAGGGCAGGGGACTCGTTGGTCCAGGCGGCGAGAAACGAGCATGGGCATATTTTTCATGATGACAAGCCTGTAATCCTGGTGGCGCTCCAGTGGGGGTTGCATATTCACTACTACCCCGAAGAGAGCTTCAACAAGGTGATGTGTAACGCCTTGGAATCGGTGATCAAATCAAGCAGCGACAAATACAACTGGCTGTTGCGCCTTCACCCCGTTCAATTGAGGGGAGAGGAAGGGGCTGAGTGTGAGCAGTATCTGTCTGCACAGTTTTCCGGGATGGCGGTGGAGTGGCGCAAGGCGAGCATGATGCCATTGCCGCTTCTGCTGTCACAGGTTGACCTGCACATTACTGATATGAGTACAGTGGTGATCGAGGCATCCTGGTTTGGTATCTCGTCAGCGTTGCTAAATCCTTTTTTGAACAAGGGCGGGTGTATCGACAGTTTGTATGAGTATGAGCGGGAAACAGGCATCGCTACGATCGTCCCGCAAGAAGTAGAATCCATACAGTCATGGATTGAAGAAAAGCTGAAGGCAGGAAAGGCAGTCCCCGCAGTAGACGCTGGTGATCATACTGCAGAGTCATGGGTAGAAAATGTTCTTAATAGCTCGAACAGATAGGTCAATACGCTGTTCGAGCATTATGGGTATCCACTATTCAAGGTGAAAAGGGACGTTGATGTGAAAATTTATATAAGAAAATCAACTATCTACGTTTTTTTATATGCTGCCCTGGCTGTGATGTTCTACTTCGTTGCTGGTCGAGATGCACTGGATGGAGTTATTGACTTTCAGTTTTACGCAGACTCCCTGACGTATGAAAAAGCCTATCTTGAAAGCAGTTTTTCCTCCGTCTCCGACATGGTTTCCGTGGGTAATAACTATCTAGGGCCGTTGCTGCTGCTGGAGGCAGTAGGAGGGAGTCGGATCCTGGTTCTGTTTGTCAATATTCTTATTTTGTTCTGGTCGATACGACTGATTGGTAAGGGGGACGATGCCCGTCTCGGGACAATGGTTTTTCTGTTGTTTCTTAGTCCAATAACTTTTTTCAGTTTGATTTCAATCAATAAGGAAATCATTTCAATGCTGGCCATGGCCTTCATGGTCGCGTGGGTGAGAAGAAGAGGGCTTGGGTACGTCGTGCTCTGCTTGCTGTGTTCTTTTTTTGTTCGCTGGCAATTTACTGTTTTCGTGTTGTTGGTGTTTATATCCTTTTCCCCTCTGAACTTTCTTCGCTATCGTCGAGGCTGGTACCTGGCGATACTTTTAGTCTCTCTGTCGGTGGTATACAAACTGATGCTGGGGTATTTTTCCGGGATCACGGATATTGCTGAAATGGGCGGCATGCAAAACGAGGGGACTGGTTTGTATACCCAGTTCATCAGGCTGCAGAATGAGGGGTTGTACTTCCTGATTTTCGTGCCCAAAGCATTACATGCGATGTATGGTCTGATTTTCAAGGCCGATCACCTGTTGTCGCCGGTGGACTTTTACAATGATTTTGTTGTGACGCTTCACTGTGTTGCAGCTTTCCTGGTTTTTTGCCTGGTAATACTAAGGGGGAAACTGCGTTTAAGTGATGACCTAGTGTTCATATCGGTCATGTATTGTGCGGTCTTCGTCTTGAGCCCCATTTATGCACCGCGCTATTTCTACCCGGTTTTTTTCCTGTTGTGTCTGGTGCTGTCGAGGCCCGCAGCAGTGCCATCAGCCATTGACGCGAGTGACGACGAGCCAGGAGCGACCGCTCCCGGAAATCTGACTTGAATGCAGTGCGGCATGGACAGGCAATTTGGCCCAGGCGGCGCCAGGGCCGTGGGGCGCAGGTCAAGTCAGCGGGTGGTGGCAGGAGCTGGAAGGATGCCTTCAGCGTCTACGAAAGCTCTGCTGTTTCAGGTATCCTGTCGCTCGATGTACATCGCCTGACATTTTTTACAACGTAAGTTTACAGGCATGAAAATGGTTCCTGCCGGCCGCCAACAACGCAGATCAGATATGTTTGTCAAACTGGTTGAGCCGAGGACGATATGTTGTTATCAGGTTTTCTTCTAAAGTTGTCACAGAGTTTTTCAGGATGAAGGTTCTTTACATTGATGGAGTAGGGCCATTTGGTGGGGCTTCCAGAAGCCTTTTTGAGCTTGTAAGGACGTTGTCTTCTCGGGGAGTCGAACCATACTTTGTATGTGTGCGCGGCACCGCTCTGAATTTTTATCAGAAAGTAGCAAAAGACCATATAGCAACGGTTGGCTTGACCCGCTTCGATAACACTTTGTATGGGCATTACCGAGGAAGTCGCTGGCTGATTCTGTTGCGGGAGCTATCGTACCTGCCGTTCACTTTTTTTTCGCTGCTGCAGGCGAGGCGGCGTTGGAAGGACATCGAACTCATTCACGTGAATGAGTTGACGGAAATATTTCCTTTGTTACTGGCCCGGATCCTGTTCAGGGTCCCCGTCGTCGTTCATGTGCGATCGCTCACCTGGGCGGACCAAAAGTCACGACGTTGTCAGTGGCTCTTTGAAAAGCTCAGGATTCGTGTGAACGCAATCATCGCCATTGACGAAAATGTGCGTTCCACCCTGCCTTCCGATTTCGATGTGACAGTTATCCAGAACTCGTTCACTCCTTCGAGCGCGAGCGTGCGTGATGAAAGTGTGATTTCCAAACTGGATCAACTCCAGAGTGACGCCATAAAAATTGGCTTTGTCGGCAATCTGCATCATTCCAAAGGGCTGTTCGATTTGATCGAAGCCGCCCGTCTGGTCATCGAGAGAGGCGAAAAGGTCCAGTTCGTGATCATTGGCGGCTCCACGCGTACGGAGGGCGGTCTGAAATCCTGGATGATCAAAAAAGCAGGATTTGCCCAGGACGTGGAGGCGGAGCTTCATTCGTTGATTTCCCAATATTCGCTGCAGTCGGTCTTCCATATGTATGGCCCGACAATTGATATCCATAGCGTTTACGAACGGATTGATGTCCTTTGCTTCCCGTCCCACTTCGACGCACCTGGCAGGCCGGTTTTCGAGGCGGCATTTTCGGGTGTGCCGTGTATCGCCGCAGTCAGCAAGCCTCGCCCTGATACATTGGTGGATTACGAGACAGGCATAGCGGTGCCGCCTAAAAATCCAGTGAAGTTGGCTGATGCAATTACTTATTTCTCTCAGAATCGCTCAGAAATAAAGCGAATGGGCGACAATGCGAAGAATCTTGCCGAAGACAATTTCGATCCGGAAAAAAATGCCACCCGGGTTTTAAAGGTTTATTCAGGTCTCCTGGCCGCGAAAAGGGATCATTGATGGTCCGCGGCGCTATGGGATTTGTTTCATTGGATGGATTTGCTCATGACTAAAGAATACAAAATATGCAGCTGCTGCATTATGGATACGTCTGATCCTAATGTGAGCTTCGATGATCGCGGGCACTGCGATTATTGCCAGAACTTTGAATCCGTTATCGCTCCAAATTGGCACGTCGATCAGCGTGGTGAGAGCGAGTTGATGAAGCTCGCCGAGAAAATCAAAGCGGATGGCAAAGGGCGAGAATTCGATTGCATCATTGGCCTCAGTGGTGGTCTTGACAGCTCTTACGTGAGTTACATCGCGAAAGAAAAAATGGGCCTGCGGCCTCTGCTGTTTCACGTAGACGCTGGATGGAACACGGACCAGGCGGTTGGAAACATCGAGAAGCTGGTCGATGGTCTGGGCCTGGATCTGTACACCGAAGTCATCAATTGGGAGGAAATGAAAGACCTTCAGGTGGCCTTTCTGAAGTCTCAGGTGTCGGATCAGGATCTACCTCAGGACACTGCATTTTTTTCCGCACTCTATAAGTTTGCCAAGGCACACAAGATCAAGTATGTGTTGACCGGCGGCAACTACTCGACTGAATGCTGCCGAGAGCCGGAAGAGTGGGGCGGCTATCCGGGGATTGACAAGATGTTGATCAAGGATATCCATTCCAGTTTTGGTAAAAGAAAACTTAAAAGCTTTCCGATCGTAGACATACTTTCGTACAAGTTGTATTACCGCTATGTGCTGGGCATGCAGGTGGTAAAACCTTTGAATCTGGTTCCTTATGTGAAAGCTGACGCCGAGGAAACGCTGGGCAGGCTTTTCGGTTGGAAAAAGTTCCAGCACAAACATCATGAGTCCAGGTTTACTCGTTTCTACGAAGATTACTGGATGCCACGAAAGTTTGGTTACGAGAAGCGTCGCGCCCACTTCTCCAGTTTGATCATGACTGGACAGATGACGCGCGAAGCGGCACTTGAGCGCATCGCGAAACCTGAGTTGGATGAGCAGTTTCTCAAGTCTGAATTCGAATACGTGGCCAACAAGCTCGACCTGACCGTTCAAGAGTTGCAGGAGATTTTTGAAGGAGCGAATAAAAAGTGCCTGGATTACAAGAATAAGCGCTTCATGATCGGGATTGGATCCCGGGTGATGAGTGCGCTTGGGCTGGAAAGAAGGCTGTTCAGATGATTACGATCATTGATTACGGATTGGGCAACATTCAGGCTTTCGTCAACGTCTATAAACGTTTGCACATTCCAGTAACAGTTGCCAAAAACGCTGAAGAGTTGACGGGTGCAACCAAGCTGATTCTGCCCGGGGTGGGCGCCTTCGATCATGCCATGCAACGCCTGAATGATTCGGGGATGCGCCAGGCACTGGATGATCTGGTTCTGAAAAAAGGCGTTCCTGTCATCGGTATTTGTGTCGGCATGCAGATGCTGGCCGAGTCCAGTGATGAAGGCCAGTTGCCTGGGCTTGGTTGGATTCCGGGGCGGGTGCGCGGCTTCAGCGCGACCGAGAATCTTGTTGATCTACCGCTTCCGCACATGGGGTGGAATGACGTTTCCCCGGTACCGGGTTGCCCTCTGTTCGCTGACTTTGAAGACAGCCCCCGATTCTATTTTCTTCATTCCTATTATTTCGAATGTTATCAACAGGAAAACGTCGCTGCCACGGCCTCCTATGGCCTGGATTTCAGCTGCGCGGTGTCAATAGGTAACGTCTTCGGCGTGCAGTTCCACCCGGAGAAAAGTCACCATTATGGCGTGGCACTTCTGAAGAATTTTGCGGAGTTGTGAAATGTTGAGGCCAAGAATCATTCCCTGTCTTTTGATTCAGGACGGCGGATTGGTAAAAACCGTTCGTTTTAAAGATCCGAAGTATGTTGGTGATCCGATCAATGCGGTGAAGATTTTCAACGAAAAGGAAGCTGATGAACTTGTCGTCCTCGACATTGATGCGACCGTTCAAGGTCGCGAACCGGATTATCGACGCATCGCTCATCTGGCTTCCGAGTGCCGCATGCCGTTGTGCTATGGCGGTGGGATACGATCTGCCGAGCAGGCTCAGAAGATCATTTCCCTGGGCGTGGAAAAGGTAGCGATCAGCTCTGCGGCGATTGATAACCCCAATCTCATTTCCGAGATCGCGCAAGAGATCGGCAGGCAGAGCATTGTCGTTGTGCTTGACGTCAAACAGCGGCTTCTGACCCGCAGCTATGATGTCTGGACCCGCAACGGAACGCGTAATTCCAAGCGTGACGTCTTCGAAGTCGCCGCTGAAGTTGAAAAACTTGGGGCTGGTGAAATTGTCATCAATTCCATTGATAACGATGGCCGGATGAAAGGCTACGATATCGCGCTGGCAGTCAAACTCCGTCAAAGCGTTCGGATTCCGATCACCATACTGGGTGGTGCCGGTTCGCTGGCTGACATTGGCAAGGTCATCGAGGCCTGCGGTGTCGTCGGTGTAGCCGCCGGTAGCCTTTTTGTGTTCAAGGGGACTTACAGGGCGGTTTTGATCAGCTACCCTGATACCTCACAAAAGGACGAGCTGATTCACTCGGCGTTGAAATCTGTAAAATAATCATCGTGTTACGTGCATTACTCTAGGGACTTATATGTTTGGCGGAAAAACGCTCCTCATCACGGGTGGTACTGGCTCTTTCGGGAATGCAGTTCTTAAACGCTTCCTGGACAGTGACATCGCTGAAATCCGCATCTTCAGTCGTGACGAGAAGAAGCAGGACGACATGCGCAAGCAGTACGCCAATTCCAAACTGAAGTTCTACATTGGTGATGTACGTGATTACCAGAGCATTTTGAATGCGACTCGCGGGGTTGACTACATTTTCCACGCAGCCGCATTGAAGCAGGTGCCTTCCTGTGAGTTCCATCCGATGGAGGCCGTGAAAACGAATGTCATCGGTACCGAGAACGTGCTCGAGGCAGCCATTCAGAACCAGGTCAAACGTGTGGTTTGCCTGAGTACTGACAAGGCGGTCTATCCGATCAATGCCATGGGGATTTCCAAGGCAATGATGGAGAAGGTAATGATTGCGAAGTCTCGCAACGTTGATGAGCAAAAGACGATCATTTGCGGCACCCGCTACGGCAACGTCATGGCATCCCGCGGGTCGGTAATTCCGCTGTTCATCGAACAAATTCGCGCGGACAAGGCATTGACGCTGACCGATCCGAACATGACCCGGTTCATGATGACCCTCGCGGACGCGGTCGACCTCGTGTTGTACGCCTTCGAGCATGGCAAGAACGGCGATCTGTTTGTGCAGAAAGCGCCTGCAGCGACGGTCGATACACTGGCAAAAGCGTTGACGCAGATGCTTGGAAAGCCAGAGCACCCTATCCAGGTGATCGGTACCCGTCACGGTGAAAAACTGTATGAAGCACTTTTGAGTCGAGAGGAAATGGCCTGCGCCGAGGACAAAGGTGATTACTATCGCGTTCCACCGGACTTGCGTGATCTGAACTATTCGAAGTTCGTCGAGGAGGGCGAGGAAAAAATCTCCCGCACTGAGGATTATAATTCTCATAACACTCAGCGATTGGATATTCAGGGGATGCAGGCTTTGTTGCTGAAGCTTGAGTTCATGCAGGCTATCAAGCGTGGCGAGCACGCCGTACCAGAGGAGTGAGTTGAGATGAAAGTCTTGATCACCGGGGCTAACGGCTTCCTCGGGAAAAACCTCGTTGCTCATTTGAGCGAGCGCAAGGATATCGAGGTCGCCACGTTCAATAGAGGCGATGATATTGGCCAGTTACCGCAACGGGTTTCTGCAGTGGATTTCGTTTTCCATTTGGCCGGTGTTAACCGGCCTCAAGTGGAGAGCGAATTCAAAAGTGGAAATACGGACCTGACCCAAGCGCTCTGTGATGCGATCAGGGTCTCTGGTAAAGCGATTCCTGTCGTGTATACCTCATCCATTCAGGCTGAGCTGGACAATCCGTACGGTGTGAGCAAGCGAGGTGCGGAACAGGCGTTGCTTGAGTTGAAGAAAGAGCCAGGATCGAAAGTTTATCTCTTTCGCCTGCCCAATGTCTTCGGGAAGTGGGCGCGGCCTAATTACAACTCTGCAGTAGCGACTTTCTGCCATAACATCATCAACGATCTGCCGATCAAAATTAATGATCCGGATGCGCTGATCAATCTTGTTTACATTGATGATGTGGTTGCTAAGTTCATCAAGGTGATGGATCACGCAAGCGCCGATGATTCGTTTGTTGAAGTCGAACCCAGTTATACGATCAGCGTAGGTGCACTGGCTGATCAACTGAATGCCTTCGCTGAAAGTCGAGTTGATCTTGTGACGCAACCGGTTGGCGAAGGGCTGGTTCGAGCCTTGTATTCAACGTATGTGAGTTATCTATCTACCGAGCAGTTCACCTATGAAGTCCCCAAGCATGAAGACCCGCGAGGGGTCTTTGTCGAAATGCTTAAAACACAGGACAGTGGACAGTTCTCCTATTTTACTGCCCATCCTGGCGTGACCCGTGGTGGTCACTACCATCATTCAAAAACCGAGAAGTTTCTGGTCATAAAAGGCAAGGCGTGCTTCCGCTTTCGTCATATCGTATCTCATGAGTTCTACGAGCTGGTCACTCTGGGCGAAAAGCCGGTGATCGTTGAAACGGTTCCGGGCTGGACTCACGATATTACCAATATCGGAGATGATGAACTGATTGTCATGTTGTGGGCAAATGAGATATTTGACAGGGCCCATCCTGACACTTATGCCAAAGCCGTTGGCGTTGAAGCCTGATTGTTTTTCGGGATTTTTCTCTACCTGATTTATTATCGGTCATCATTTTATCTGGCCTTCCTCGGTTGGGCCGAAGTTGAATAGAGCGTAATCATGAAAAAATTAAAAGTATTGACGGTAGTGGGTACGCGCCCTGAGATTATTCGTTTGTCTCGTGTCATCTCCAAGCTTGATCAGGTATGTGATCATGTTCTGGTTCATACCGGGCAGAACTACGATTACGAGTTGAACGAGATTTTTTTCCAGGATCTCGGCATTCGCAAACCGGATCACTTTCTTAATGCTGCCGGCCAGACAGGCGCCGAGACCATCGGTAATGTGATCATTGCCGTGGATCGTGTCCTGGGAGAAGAGAAGCCCGAAGCGTTGCTGGTGCTCGGTGACACCAATAGCTGCATGGCCGTGATTCCGGCCAAGCGTCGAAAAATCCCGACATTTCATATGGAGGCTGGCAACCGCTGTTTTGACATGCGCGTGCCGGAGGAGATCAACCGTAGAATCGTTGACCACACCGCTGACATCAACCTGACCTACAGCAGCATCGCCCGTGACTATCTGCTGAGGGAAGGCCTGTCCCCCGACATGGTGATCAAAACCGGAAGCCCGATGTTTGAGGTGCTCCATCATTATCTGGAAGGTATCGAGCAATCGGATGTTCTAAGTCGTCTGGGCCTCGAGGCTGGTCAGTTTTTTGTGGTCAGTGCACATCGGGAAGAGAATATCGACTCTGACAAAAACTTCCTGAAACTGGTCGACGTGCTCAATACCGTGGCGGCTACCTACGACTTGCCGATCATCGTGTCCACTCATCCACGCACGCAAAAACGCGTGGACGCCATGGGCGTCACTTTTCACAAGAATGTACAGCTCCTGAAGCCGCTGGGATTCAAGGATTACAACAAGCTGCAACTCGCGTCCAAAGCGGTCCTGTCCGACAGCGGAACGATCAATGAGGAGTCATTGATCCTCAATTTCCCGGCCCTCAACATTCGTGAGGCGCATGAGCGTCCGGAAGGTATGGAAGAGGCGGCAGTGATGATGGTCGGGCTGGAGGTCGAACGGGTTCTCCAAGGCTTGCAGATCCTCGAGACCCAGTGCCGTGGTGCTGATCGTACGTTAAGACTTGTTGCTGACTACAGCATGCCCAATGTTGCCGAGAAAGTTGTGCGGATCATCCATAGTTATCGCGATTATGTGATGCGTACTGTATGGCGGCACTACTGAGTGGGCGTAGGATTCGATGAGTAAGCCATTGAGAGTTTTGGTGGTCAGTCAGTATTTTTGGCCGGAAAACATGCGAATCAATAACCTGGTCGAAGGCTTTGTTGCAAAAGGCCACGACGTGACGGTGCTCACAGGTTTCCCGAATTATCCCGAAGGCAAAAAATTCGCGGATTATAAAAACGATCCGGAAAAATTCTCCGAGTATTGTGGGGCTGAAATCATTCGTGTGCCGATGCTTGCACGCGGAAAGAACAGCCTCTCGTTGGCGCTTAACTATCTTTCGTTTTTCGTCAGCGCCTCAGTCATCGGCCCCTGGCTATTACGAGGAAAGAAATTCGACTCGATTTTCGTGTATGCGGTTTCGCCGATCATGGCGGCGATTCCGGCATTGGTGCTTGGCTGGTTGAAGAAGTCCCCTGTTTTTGTCTGGGTGCTTGATCTCTGGCCGGAGACCCTGAGCGCGGTGGGAATCATCAGAAATCCGAGATTGTTATCACTGGTCGGCACAATGGTGTCATTCATTTACAACCGTACCGACTATTTGTTGATGCAATCCAGGTCTTTTGATGACAACGTCAGAAAGTACTGCACGAAACCTGTCTCGGATGAGCGGCTGGTCTATTTTCCAAGCTGGGCCGAGGATGACTTTTCGGCCGGTGCAAATGAGGCATCTGATCTGATCGAGGCCGACGACTCGGTGTTTACCGTGGTCTTTGCCGGAAACATCGGTGAGGCGCAGGACTTTCCCGCCATCCTCAAAGCCGCAGAAATTGTCGGCAACGATGTTCCGGTGCGTTGGGTCATTGTGGGCGACGGGCGGATGAGTGAATGGCTGCGCGATGAAGTCGCTGCGCGCGGGTTGACCAATATCCTTCTTCTCGGGCGTCACTCCCTGGAGAAGATGCCGCCATTGTTCGCCAAGGCTGACGCTTTGCTGGTTTCGCTGAAGACCAACGAAGTCTTCGAGAAAACCATCCCTGGCAAGGTGCAGGCCTACCTCGCCTCAGGCAGGCCCGTCATTGCGATGATCGACGGTGAAGCGGCCAGGGTGGTCAGCGAGTCCGGAGCCGGGATGGCGTGCAGTTCGGGAGACTCGGTGGCATTGGCCGATATCGTCAGGACCATGGCGAAGCTTGACCCTGCCCGGCGAGAGGAAATGGGGGCAGCAGGCAAAGCGTTCTATACATCGAACTTTTCCAAGGACAGATTGTTTGATCGCCTGGAGACACTGTTTCGTACCGCTACTTTGAGAAGGAAGGAGAAACGATGAACGGGATACTATTGACTGGAGTGTCCGGTTTCGTCGGTGGGGCTATCCACGAGCGCCTCGTCATGGAAGGAGTCGGTGCCCTTACGGTCGCTCTGCGACAGTCGATGCCTGCGTTACCCGACTCGACAAGGCAGGTACTCATCGCTGCCATAGATGCGCAGACTGACTGGGCCGAAGCGTTGAATGGCGTCGATACTGTGATTCACAGTGCGGCCCGTGTGCACGTGATGAGCGACAACTCGGAGAATCCCCTGGAGGAGTTTCGCAAGGTCAACGTCGCCGGGACGCTCAATCTTGCGCGACAGGCTGTCGACGCTGGAGTGCGGCGTTTCATTTTTATCAGTTCGATCAAGGTCAATGGCGAAGGGACCATGCCCGGCTCACCATTCTTCGCTGATGCCGTACCGGCGCCTGTCGATCCCTACGGGATCTCGAAAATGGAAGCAGAGCAGGCGTTGCTGAAGCTCGCCGATCAAACCGGGATCGAGGTCGTGATCGTACGCCCTCCATTGGTCTACGGGCCTGGCGTTAAAGCTAACTTTCTTAACATGATGAAGTGGCTGAAAAAGGGTATTCCCTTGCCCTTTGGGTCGATCAATAACCGACGTAGCCTGGTCGCACTGGACAATCTGGTCGACTTGATTGTGCTTTGTATCCGTCACCCGGGTGCCGCAGGGCAGACCTTCCTGGTCAGTGATGGCGAGGATCTCTCGACGTCCGAACTCTTGCGCAGGATGGGGGCAGCGTTGGGGGTGCCCTCCCGATTGATTCCGGTTCCGAGCTGGATGCTGGAAATGGGGGCATCAATGCTTGGGAAAAAAGATCTATCGCAAAGACTGTGTGGGTCGCTTCAGGTCGATATCACCAAGAATCGCGAACTCCTTGGCTGGGTTCCTCCTAATAGCGTCGAACAATCCCTGGCACTCGCCGCCCGGCACTTTTTGAAGAGTGCTGGCTAGTTTCGCGAGCAACGAGTTTTTCGTAGTGGACCAATTGGCAGGGTAGTCCCGTGAGGCAGGGGTGACTGACTGGTTGGTAATGCCCTTTTTGCTTCAGGAATAAAATCGTTGATAACAATCTTGTGGCTTTTTGTCGTGGTAGCCGGAGCTTCTTTCCTGATGACGTGGTTGCTGCGTCGTTATGCGATTGCCAGCAGTCTGATGGACATGCCCAACATGCGCAGTTCCCATTCTGTTCCGACGCCGCGCGGTGGCGGGGTGGCGATCGTTTTGAGTTTCCTGCTGACGCTGCCGGTTCTGGCGTTCTGGGGGGCGGTCGAATGGTCGGATACATGGGCGCTTCTGGGGGCGGGAGCGTTGGTGGCGGGCGTAGGCTTCCTCGATGATCACGGGCACATCGCGGCTCGTTGGCGATTATTGGCGCATTTTACCGCAGCAGGTTGGGCATTGGCCTGGATTGGGGGCATGCCGCCGGTCCAATTGGCCGGGACCGCGTTCGACCTGAGCTGGCTTGGGCATATCCTGGCTGCCTTCTACCTGGTCTGGATGCTCAACCTCTACAACTTCATGGATGGCATTGACGGTATCGCAAGCGTTGAAGCGGTATGCGCATGTCTCGGCGCTTGTCTTGTGTACGGGTTGACGGGGCACTCCGGGCTGATGGTCGCGCCGCTTTTGCTGGTTGTCGCGGTTGTGGGCTTTCTCTACTGGAATTTCCCGCCTGCACGGATCTTCATGGGCGACGCGGGCAGTGGTTTTCTGGGATTGATTCTTGCCGTTCTGTCGTTGCAGGCCGCGTGGGTCGACCCAGGTCTGCTTTGGGTCTGGTTGATTCTGCTAGGCGTTTTCATCGTGGATGCCACTTTCACGCTAGGGCGGCGTTTATTGCGCGGGGATAAGGTCTATGAGGCGCATCGAAGCCATGCGTATCAATACGCCTCGCGGTTATATGGGCGTCATTTGCCGGTAACCCTGTCCGTAGTGGCCATCAATTTGCTCTGGTTGCTTCCGGTCGCTGCGTGTGTTGTCTGGTGGCAATTGAATGGCTTGCTGGGATTGATAGTGGCTTACATTCCCCTGATCGTGCTGGCGGTCAGATTTCACGCCGGAGAGCTAGAGAAAACTTGATCCAAGGTTGGAACGACCTCATTTGGCCGTTGTTTTCTCGAGCGTAGAGTGACGCTGCTGTACACTCTTGCAATGGAATATGTTTAGGAGTTGCCGCAGTGCAAACAGGGTTTATGGATAAGCTGAGAGCAAACATGTTGGGACTGCCGAGGCGCTACAAGCGCGCCATTCAGGTCGTCACCGATGTGGTCTTGGTCTGGCTCGCCCTATGGTTGGCCTTTCTGGTTCGTTTGGGCATCGAGGATGCTGCCGGGCCGGTCGAAACGCATTTTTGGCTGTTTATCGCTGCGCCCATAGTCGCCATCCCGATTTTTATTCGTTTTGGCATGTACCGTGCGGTCATGCGCTACTTTGGCAATGATGCGCTGATTGCAATTTCCAAAGCGGTCAGCCTTTCATCATTGCTGCTTGCCCTGGTCGTTTTCTGGTATAGCAACCATACGGTCGTGGTTCCCCGTTCGATAGTCTTCAACTATTGGTGGTTGAGCCTGATCATGATTGGTGGCCTGCGGCTGATCATGCGCCAGTATTTTCTGGGTGACTGGTTCGCCGCGTCCTTGCACGTACCCTTCTATAACCGTGACAACGGTCTTCCCCGCGTCGCCATTTATGGTGCCGGTGCAGCGGGTAACCAGCTGGTCGCGGCCTTGCGAATGGGGCGAGTCATGCGCCCGGTTGCGTTCATCGACGATGACAGCAACATTGCCGATCGTGTCATCGCCGGGTTGCAGGTCTACAAACCCAAGCACATTCAGGAAATGATTGACGCTACCGGCGCCGAAGAAGTCCTGTTGGCGATTCCTTCCTCCAATCGGGGGCGCCGACGTGAGATTCTGGGTTTCCTGGAGCAGTTCCCATTACACGTACGCAGTGTCCCGGGGTTCATGGACCTGGCGAGCGGGCGGGTGAAAGTCGATGATATTCAGGAGGTCGATATCGCGGATCTCCTGGGTCGGGACGCAGTGCCGGCGCAGGCGGATCTGCTGGAGCATTGTATTACCGGGAAAAATGTATTGGTCACGGGGGCGGGCGGATCAATCGGTTCGGAACTGTGCCGTCAGATCCTTTCGTTGAAACCCACATCCTTGCTCCTGTTCGAGCACAGCGAGTTCAATTTGTACTCGATCCTCTCGGAGCTTGAACAGCGCGTTCAGAGAGAGTCCCTCTCTACGCGTCTTTTGCCAATTCTGGGTTCCGTGCGAAATCAGCCAAAGCTGCTGGATACCATGAAGACCTGGAGCGTCGATACGGTTTACCACGCGGCGGCTTACAAGCATGTTCCCATGGTCGAGCATAATATTGCCGAGGGCGTGTTGAACAATGTGATCGGTACGTTGAGTACCGCACAGGCGGCGTTGCAGGTTGGCGTGGCGAATTTTGTGTTGATTTCCACGGATAAGGCCGTTCGACCGACTAATGTCATGGGCAGTACCAAGCGTCTTGCCGAGTTGACGTTGCAGGCATTGAGTCGCGAAGTCGCCCCGGTGTTTTTTGGCGACACTGCCAACATTTCCCGATTGAACAAAACCCGTTTCACCATGGTGCGTTTCGGCAATGTCCTGGGGTCGTCAGGTTCAGTCATTCCCCTCTTTCATAAACAGATCAAGTCGGGCGGACCCCTGACCGTCACTCACCCGAAAATCACCCGCTATTTCATGACCATCCCTGAAGCGGCACAACTGGTCATACAGGCTGGTTCCATGGGGCGTGGCGGCGACGTGTTTGTCCTCGACATGGGCGAACCGGTACGGATCGTCGAGCTGGCGGAGAAAATGATTCACCTGTCGGGGTTGAGTATCCGCTCGGAGAAAAATCCACAGGGCGATATATCGATCGAATTTACCGGTTTGCGTCCCGGTGAAAAGTTGTATGAAGAATTGTTGATTGGCGAGAATGTCGAGGCGACCCAACACCCGATGATCATGAGTGCCAACGAAGATCACTTGCCTTGGGAAGTGCTGAAAGTTCGCTTGAATGATTTGGTGAAAGCCGTTGAGCATGACGATTACGCCCGCGTGCGCCAGGTTCTGCGCGAGACGGTCAGTGGTTACACCCCTGACGGCGAGATAGTCGACTGGATCTACCAGCAGCGTCGCCTTGAACCCTGATTGCTTCACATCCTGTAACTGACACATTTTTGACAGGCTCCATACATCGCCTAAGTTTGGGAGGCAGCTTCGGAAAAGCTGCTTCCCACTCGATATCATGGAGCAACATCATGCGTACTGGTTACTTCTACTCCCTGGTTTTTACCCTTCTTACCACGACCTCCCTCGCCTTGAACGCTGCGCCCACGGTCAAATCAGAGGCTGCCAGCGCGCCGCTTGTCCTGGAGCTCGCGCCCCAGGCTCAGTCCGAAAAAATCGACTTGAACATGGCTGATGCATCGACGCTGCAGCGCGAGTTGTCGGGAGTGGGGGAGGCGAAAGCCAAGGCCATCGTGGCTTACCGAGAAAGTAATGGGCCGTTTGCGTCGGTAGATGAGTTGCTGGAAGTAAAAGGTATCGGCAAGGCGATACTGGATAAGAATCGCGAGAAAATCGAAGTTCATTAAGTCAGCAAGAACGATAGAGAGCTGGAGTTATCCAGCCCTCTATCAAGGCGAGTTTCATGCCAATCGAAAAATACGCCGACTCAATACAAGCGCTACACCCAAGGCGAAGCCGAACAACAGACCGAAACCGGCAATCAAGGTCTTCAGCGGTCTGATAGGGGAGTGAGGCTCCGACGCTGGCTTATCTATTTGAACCAATCGCAATTGATCAAAATTGATTGCCAGGTTTTTCAACCTTGCCAAGTCAGCTCGGCTATCGCCATAACCCTTGATGAACAGTTCCGGGTTGGCTCGATCTTTCAGCGCTGCTACTTCACGGTTGCTCGCCAGGAGGCTCAGTTCTTTTTGAATCTGGTCGATCCGAGGCTCGGTAAAATCATCCGAGCGGCGAGAAGCTAGAGTCGCACGTTCTGCTTCAAGCGCCAGTTGGCCCATGAAATACAGCGGGATTTGCTGGTTGTTTACTTCGGTACGAATAGTGTTGCCTTCCCGTTGATTATCCACTTCAGCCAGGGAGGAGGGGGTAGAGGGCTTGGATATGCCCAACTGCTTGGCGATGCCTATGGCCTCATCCAACTCCTTGATGCGATTCTGCCGCCGAGTATGGAGTTGTTGGCGAAGTGCGTTCAGCTCGTCCAGAAGATTCTGCTTCTTGATTTCATCCTGCTCAAGAAGTTTTGCAATATCTGAACTGGTATTCACCTCATAAGAAACTCTGTGGGAATACAGGTCGTTTTCAATTTTCTCGATTCTGTTGGCGGTCAGCGTCTTCAGGTTGGATTCAATCTTGTTTTTTTCACTCTTGACTACAAACGCCGTGAAGTCGCGGACGATTCCGACGCCATCGATCCCGTTGGGGTATCTCAACGTGAGCTCGATGGAATCCGAGAGGCTTGCACTTTTCGTCGAGTCAACTTGCTTCAATGAAAAGGCGCTGCCGTTAAACGCTTCGAATGCTTGCTCGATTGTTTTGCCGGAAGTGCTGCCCGCAGGTATCAGGTATTGCGGGTAGGCGGTGAAAAATTTCAAGCGAACGTCGTACGACTCCATGGCTGCGCCAATCCGGTGTAACGACTCCAGAGGGCTTATTTTATAGAGGCCTGTGCCATTCAGTTCGTCAAGGGCCGTAACGCCCACGGGTCTGAGAGATGTGCTGGTTTCATAGACTGGCGTTACCAGTGATGCGTAGGTAAGGGCGGCGGCAAAACCAATTCCAGTAAATAGTAAAACAATTGCTCGCTGCTTCCAGATGCTTTGTACTATCTCCCTTATTTCAATTTTGTCGAGGTTATTGTCATACACTATTTTGGCTGGAGTGTTCATTTCTCACTCAAATATTGTCGGCAACGGTCCAGAAGTGTCCGGATTTATTGCCAGACCGGGTTAAAAATTCCTGAGGTAGCAGTTTCAGTTTTGTTACACATTTCATTTTTGCCGATCGAGTATTAAACCGCAAGTGTAAAAGTGTTCGAACCCACCGAGATAGACGCCTTGGTGCCTGTTTAAGGCCGCCCGTCATACATTTGCGGTTGGGGGAGAATTGTTGCCGACCTCACAGGCGAGAGATCAATCCACTTCTATCGAGCGCGGGCATCCAATAAACGGCTATTGTTAATTTTTGTTATTCGAATAGGTTCTTCCTGCAAAAGCCAGTGGCACAACCCTCGACGTTGTCCCTTGATGGGGCCAAGGTGAAAGCGCCATCTGTCGCCATGAAAAATTATGTGTGTAATATTTTTATAGATTATGTATATAATTTTTGCGCCCCAGGGCTCACCTGAGCACTGGGGGTTCGTCTTCATTCATCCACGGAGCACTGAAATGAATTCTGTCCAGACCCAAGGCACCGCCCTAGTCACCGGTGCTTCTTCCGGAATTGGCGCCATCTACGCAGACCGCCTGGCCGCGCGCGGTTTTGATTTGTTATTGGTCGCTCGCGATCAGGATCGGCTGGAGATCGCGGCCAGCCAGTTGCGTGCCCAGCACGGCGTTCAAGTTGAGGTACTGAAGGCAGACCTGACTGAAAAAGACGATGTCCTGAAGCTCGAGCAGCGCCTTCGCAGCGATTCCAGTATCAGCCTGCTGTTGAACAATGCCGGTGTGGCGGCCGATGGGTTGCTGGCTAATGCCGATCTGGACCAGTTGGAGCGCCTGATTCAACTGAATGTAATCACGGTTACACGCCTGGCCTCGGCGGCCGCCGCCGGCTTTGCCAAGGCTGGCCGCGGCATCATCATCAACATTGCTTCGGTCGTGGCGTTGTTCCCCGAGCGTTTCAATGCCACCTACAGCGCGAGCAAGGCCTATGTGTTGAGCCTGACCCAGTCGTTGAACGCCGAGCTGGACGGCACCGGGGTCAAGGTGCAGGCGGTACTGCCTGGCGTCACTCGAACGGAAATCTGGGAGCGTTCCGGTATTGACGCCAGCCAGATTCCGGCAGAGATGGTCATGGAGGCAGGCGTAATGGTCGATGCCGCGTTGTCGGGGCTGGATCAGGGGGAACTGGTCACCATTCCTTCGCTGCCGGACGCGAGCGAGTGGAGCGCCTTTGTTGCTGCCCGTCATGTGATGGCGCCCAATTTGTCCAAGAGCCAAGCGGCGACGCGTTATAAGTAATGCACCCTAAAGTGGAGGACGTTGCGGTATGAATGACCGTCGAGTGGTAGTGACAGGCATGGGATTGGTTTCGCCGCTGGGTAGCGGTGTCGAGGCGGTCTGGTCGAGATTGTTGGCCGGGCGTTCCGGAATCAGGCATTTACCCGATGAGGTGGTGGTCGATCTGCCGGCTAAAGTTGGCGGTTCGGTGCCGACTCAGACCGATGACGCCGAAGCGGGTTTCGATCCAGACCTCGCGACGCCACCTAAAGAACAGAAGAAGATGGACCGTTTCATCATGTTCGCCATGGAGGCTGCACGTCAGGCTATTCAACAGGCCGCTTGGCAACCGCAAGCCGCTCATGACCAGGAACGCACGGCGACGATCATTGGGTCAGGGGTTGGCGGTTTTGGTGCGATTGCCGATGCGGTACGCACCACGGACAGTCGAGGGCCGCGGCGTTTGTCGCCATTCACTATCCCGTCTTTTCTGGTCAATCTTGCCGCCGGCCATGTGTCGATCCAGCACGGTTTCAAGGGACCGCTGGGTGCTCCGGTAACGGCGTGTGCTGCCGGGGTGCAGGCGATCGGCGATGCGGCACGCTTGATCCGTGCGGGTGAGGCGGATATTGCCTTGTGCGGCGGCGCAGAAGCGGCGATTGATCGTGTCAGCCTGGCCGGGTTCGCGGCTGCCCGGGCTTTGTCCAGTGGCTTCAATGACACGCCGGAGCGGGCCTCGCGCCCATTCGACCGCGATCGCGACGGCTTTGTCATGGGCGAGGGCGCAGGCCTCCTGGTCATCGAGTCACTGGAGCATGCCTTGGCCCGGGGCGCGCAACCGCTGGCAGAATTGGTGGGCTACGGCACCAGCGCAGATGCCTATCACCTGACCGCCGGTCCCGAAGATGGCAGCGGGGCGCGGCGAGCCATGTCGCTGGCTTTGGCTCAGGCCGGAATAGAAGCTAGGCAGGTGCAGCACCTGAACGCTCATGCCACGTCTACGCCGGTCGGGGATCTCGGGGAGTTGGCGGCGATCAAGTCGTTGTTTGGTACACAGGGCAACATCGCAGTCACTTCGACCAAGTCAGCGACCGGGCATTTACTGGGAGCGGCAGGGGGAATCGAGGCGATTTTCACGTTGCTGGCCATTCGCGACCAGATCGTGCCGGCCACCCTCAACTTTGATAACCCGGACCCGGCAGCGCAGGGCGTGGACATCGTTCACGGGCAAGCGCGACCGATGACGATCGAGTACGCGCTGTCCAACGGCTTTGGCTTCGGCGGCGTGAATGCCAGCGTACTGTTCAAGCGCTGGCAGGGTTAGCCCTTGTATTGCTTGAGCAGGTCACGGGTGACATCGAGGATACGCTGAGCCAGTTCAGGGCACTCGACACTACGCGACAGCAATAATGCCCCGACCAGGGTAGACATGATAAAGATGCTCTGGTCGGCGGCGTCGTCTCCTTCAAGCGTGTTTTCGATCTGCTCGAGCCGTCCCCTGAGCACGAGATCGGAACTCGGGCTCGGGCGGCCACGCAGTCCAAGCTCCGAGGACATGGTCGGCAAAGGACAGCCCTCATGGGGTGATGTCTGATGCCATTCGGACAGGTAGGTGTCGATAAATGCGTCGAGCGGGCGCTCCTGGGCGAACAGTTCGGCACAAAGACCTTCCACCTGCTCGCACGCCGCCTGCAGCGCCTCTTCCACCAGTTCATCCTTGGACTTGAAGTGCGAGTAAAAACCCCCGTGAGTCAGACCCAGCGCCTTCATCAGGGGTTGCAGGCCGGTTGCACCAATTCCGTCACGACGAAATCGTGCTGAGGCTTCCTTGATAATGCGTTGGTGAGTCTGGGCTTTATGGTCCTGCGAGTAACGCATCTGTGATCTCCGCAACAATGAACCATATTAACCAATGAAAATAAGATGGTGACTGTACTTCTACTTCTAAAAAGCATGCAGATGCGTCCAACTCCGTTGCAGTGCACTGATTGAACTGGCACGGATAGTGATTACTCTCCAGTTTCGGCTGTTATCCCATCACTGATCGAGGATGCGTGCGATGTACAAAGATTATCCAGCGGCCTATCAAGTCAGCAAAGGTTCCGCCTTGCAGGTGGATAAAGACTTTTACGAGCGAATTCGTCAGGCGAAGGAGGGGCGCACGCTGATCGGGCAGTTCGAAGTACCGATCCGCACCGGTCGTGCCTGGAAGGTCCCTGCCGGTCACGTGTTCCGGATCACCACGCCAGTGGGGCCGCAGGTCGGGGATTTCAACGTCTGGAACGCCAATGATCCGCGCGAGCGCCTGTGGGCTGCGAGAACCCGGCAGTTGCAGGGGGCGCACGTCAGCACCCATGACCGACTCTGGTCCAACCTGCCTTTTCTACGGCCGTTGGTGACAATTACTGATGACAGCCTGGCCGCATACGGTATCGACGAGCACGGCGGTCGTTTGCACGACCTGCTGGGTACCCGTTGCGATCCCTATGTGAACAAAATGCTCACCGGCGAGGATTTCCATCATCACTGCCATTCCAACCTGACGCGCGCGGTGCTGCCCCATGGCCTGACCGAGTTCGATGTCCATGATGTGTTGAACATTTTTCAGTGCACCGGGCTGAATCATGACGATATGTACTTCATGAAGGCTTGTCCGGCGCAGAAGGGCGACTACCTGGAATTTTTTGCCGAGATAGATCTGTTGTGCGCGCTGTCGACCTGCCCGGGCGGTGACCTTTCAGTCGCCATGTGGGGGCCGGATGCGCAGGATCCGCTCAGTGTCTGTCGCCCCCTTGGTGTGGAGATTTATCGCTTGGAGGAGTCGTTGCTCGAGGGATGGAGTCAGCCGGAGCGTGCGGCGTACAACGGACTCCATGGCTTGCAGATCGCCAAACCGGATTGGGAGAAATAACCCGCCCCTTCTCCCTGTAGGAGCGAGCTTGCTCGCGATGGTGGCCCAGACACCGAAGGCGTTCAGGCAGCCCGCGTCGTCGTTGGCGACCATCGCGAGCAAGCTCGCTCCTACAGGAGATACAAAGTATCAACGATCGTGCGCATCCTTTGCGTCCGCTTCAGCATTGCGCTCAGCTACGCGTTTGCGCTGTTCATCGGTCAGTTCGACCTTGTTGGCGGTGTCGCGCAGCATCATCAACCCGCCAACGATCGAGCCGATTGCAACGACCAGAATCAACCAGGCATACCAGGGCATAAGACTCTCCTTGAAGGCAGCGGATGGCGAATGTCGCCAGCCGATGGTACATACGACTTTGAGTGATGCATTTTCGCGGTGGTTCCGTTGTGCGACAAGCCTGTCGCTGGCCGAAGCCTGTGTGCTCGGAGGCGATCCGACCTTGTGTAAATTGAGTCGCTAACAAAGGCCGGATAAGGCCAGCAGGGATGGTTTCAATTTGAAAAAAAGATTAGCATGGCCATTTGCGATTGTTTTGATGCCGTGATGACAGCTTAAAATCTTAATTCTAATACATGTTGATAAAAAGGTTGCTGTAGCAGCGAGCGTGCATTTTACCGAGGGGCAAGATTCTATTATTGGTTTTTTGCTTGTTGCTGGAGAGAAACCCCCAGGGTTTCGTAGTGTTTAAGGGATTGGGTACTTAATGCCGGATATAAATAAAGCCAATATATTGATTTGTCTGGGTTGCGCTTTTGCAGTCGCTTCCGGGCAGGTACTGATGAAAGTGGCGAGTAGCTCCTGGAATGACTCCGGGCTGTTAACTGTCAAGACGTTATCCTGGTTGTTCTTTGCGTTTTCGGTCTATGGACTATCGTCGCTGGTGTGGATCTACGTATTGCGCAATGTCCCTCTTTCCCAAGCTTATCCTTTTATGTCGATCACTTTTCTGTTGGTTCCGATCGCCAGTGCAATATTTTTTTCGGAAAAATTCGATTGGATTAATGTCGCCTCCTCGATATTGATAATGGCAGGCATATCCCTGGCTTCGATAGCGCGGCACGGTGTCTCTTAAGGATCAAGGGTTATTACGATGAAACCTACATTGGTGATTGAGCTTAACGAGTTTAATGTCGGGCTTTTACAACAGGCCAGCGAGCGTTTTGGGCTGGAGCATGTAAAGACGGTCCTGAATTGGTCCCATTGTGAGACGCAAGCCGACCATGACAAAGAACACGAGGGGCTCGATCCCTGGTGTCAGTGGGTCTCGATACACACCGAAAAACCCTCGGCGACTCACAAGGTCATCCGCCTGGGGGACGTCGACAAGCTGCAACATTCGCAGATCTGGGAGCGGCTGGGGGAAGAGGGGATCAGCACCGGCGTATGGGGCGTGATGAACGCGAGACGCAATGGCGCCCCACTCAATCGTTTCTTCACGACAGACCCATGGAATTTTACGGAAAGCCCTTATCCCGAATCCATTGCTGGCTTCTTCGCCCTGCCCGTGTACTACTCAAAAAACTACATGGACTTATCGTACGTGCAGGCAGCGAAAGCGGCACTGCGCACGCTGGCCACTACGTTCAGGCAACTGCCACTGGGGACACTCTGGAAAGACCTGATGTTCTTGCTCGGTCAGGTTCGCGGGTCTCGGCTCAATACCTGCTTTTTGTTCGGCGCATTCGAGCTGTTATCGACTCGACTCTTTCTGAAGTTGAGGAAAAAGCACAACCCCGACGTCTGTTTCATCTTCCTCAATCTCATTGCTCACTTCCAGCATCATGACTGGAAAAATGTGAATGAAATTGATGACGGCTCTCGCGCTGTTTTTTCGTTTCTGAATCGAATTCTGGGCATGCTGCTGGCGGAGAATGAAAACCAGCGGGTACTCGTACTCAACGCCTTTACACAGAAAAATGTCAGCCAGGACGCTTTTTATTGCTACCGGCAGATCAATCCTCTCGGGTTTTTACAGCGTATTGGTTTGCAGCCGACGCGCGTCGAACAATGCATGACCAACGATGGCCACGCATTTTTTGCGACCCCGGAGGCGTGCTTGCGTGCCGCTGAATGCCTACGCCAGGCCCGTGTTGCCGGTTCGCCAGCTTTCGCCATTGAAATAGATGAGCGGCAACCGACTCGATTGTTTTACCAGTTCGCATACTGGGGCGGTGCGGATTCAGCCACCCTGCTCGAGATTGCCGATACATCCATACCATTGTTCAGTGAGTTTGCGCTGCATGCGAAGCGGACCGGCGCCCATGTGACGTTGGGCAATGCATACTTCAAGAATCTGGAGCTTCCAGCCGCGACTCCAAATTACGAGATCTTCAAGTATGTCTGGCCGCAAAAGGGATGATGTCCACATTGCTACAACCCAATCACCGAATTTTGATGTTTAGGTCTGCTCATGCTTAATAGTGAAAAGATGGCGGCTAGAATCGCGGTCGTAATCCCCTGCTATAAAACCAAAAAACACATTCTGGATCTGCTCAGCCGAATAGGTGCAGAGGTCTGTGCAATCTACGTGGTGGATGATTGCTGTCCCGAGGGCACTGGGCACTACGTGGAAGCCGAGTGTGATGATCCGCGCGTCAAGGTCGTTTACAACAGCGTCAACCGTGGCGTCGGTGGTGCCGTCATGGCGGGTTACAGTGCCGCGATCAGCGATGAGTGCGACATATTTGTAAAAATCGACGGCGATGGGCAAATGGACCCGGCGTTGATTCCAAGTTTCGTCTCTCCCATCATCGCCGGAGACGCGGACTACGTGAAAGGCAACCGGTTTTTTGACCCCGAGTCGTTGGTCGGCATGCCTTTTATCCGTTTGTTTGGCAATGCGGTATTGTCATTTTTTACCAAGTTGTCTACCGGCTACTGGCATCTGTTCGATCCAACCAACGGCTACACCGCCATTCATTCCGAAGTTGCCAAACACCTGCATTTCCACAAAATCAGCCAGCGCTATTTTTTTGAAACCGATGTCCTGTTCCGGTTGGGGCTTCAGGGCGCGGTGGTCTATGACCTGCCGATGACCGCCCATTATGCGGACGAAGAAAGTAACCTGAACATCAAGTCGGTCATTCCTGAATTTCTGTTAAAGCATTGTCGCAATGCCGGCAAACGGTTCTTCTATCGCTATATCCTGCGAGACTTTTCCCTGGCCACCCTCGAATTCCTGGTGGGCATGATGCTGATCCTGTTTGGCGGCATTTACGGGGCTACGCGCTGGTATGAATCGGCGCAGGGAGGTATTCCGGTTTCCGCAGGTGGGGTCATGCTGGCGGCATTGCCACTGCTCGCAGGCCTGCAGTTTCTGTTGGCGTTCTTTAACTATGACATGCTGGCAGTTCCCAAACAGGCGGTTCATCCCGCTCTCGTGCATCGTTCCAGGGTTGCATCGCACATCGTCGGTAAACAAAAGGATTTGACGTGATGTCGTGGTTGGTTCTACTGCCCCTCGCTTCCATTCTGGGTTATTCGGCAGCGCTGGTCCGGCGCAACCTCATCGGGTGGAGCATTGCTCCGATATCGGTTATCAGCTCGATAGTCCTGATACTTTTTCTGTCGGATTTTCTCTCGCTGCTGCGTCCGGTGAGCCTTTGCCTGACGTTGGCGGGCGTTGGACTGCTCTTTGCGGAAGGCAGCCGTTACGTAAAACTCAACGGGTATCGTGCGCCGTCCGGTTTCGTTTGGGGGTGCGCAGCTGTTGGCCTGGCGACTGCGCTTCTCGTCGACTACAACAGCAATGCTCAGTTCGTCAGCTGGGATATGTTCTCCCATTGGGGAACGATCATAAAGTTGACCGAATTCACCAATACGGCACTGGATCTGAAAAATCAGGGCTATAGGCTTTACTTTCAGGACTACCCACCTGGTACGGCTTACCTGGGCTACTTCTTTGTACGGTTTACCGGTTTCCATGAAAACGTAGCGATTTTTTCGCACGCCATTTTGTTGATGTTTGCTGCCATGCCGGCCATTGCGGCATCGAACATGTCATTCCGGCTGCATGGGCTGCTACTGGTGATCATGACTTTTATAGTCATCCTCCTGATGGGGCAGGGGTGGTCGAGTATCTTGATCGACCAGATAGTGGGCGTGCTGTTTGGTTCGGCGCTTTCCATCTACTGGGTGACCCGCAACAACCCAAAAGCCTGGTGGGCGTTGCCACCGGTTTTTGGTTTTCTGGTCCTGGCCAAGGATTCCGGAGCCAGCTTCACGGTCGCTGCGATAGCGCTCATCGTGGTGTCGCATTGGTACAGGATGCGTACGGCTGCTCGCGAAGTCGCCCCTGTGCGTGGTCTCTGGAAAACACTTCTGGTTTGTATTGTCGTGCCCATTGTCATCAGTCAGTCGTGGGCGGGGCATGTCAAATCTCAAGCGCTGGACCGATCGCTCGCCGGTATGTCAATTACCAGCATGCTCAAACAGGCCACCCACTGTTGCGCAACGGAAAGAGAGCAGGCAATTCTTTCCGGTTTCGCGGAGCGCATGCTTGGCATGGAGCACGGCAGTCTGCATGGAAGTGCAGCCGGCACTAATTCACTCGATAAAATCTTGAAAACACGCTGGGATGCTCCTGGAAAGCTGGTTCTCGCACTCTTGCTGGTGGGGCTCGTCATATGCGTGATGCAGCCAAACAAGGTGGACCGAAACAGTTACGGGTTATTGGTAATCGGGGTAGCCGCCGGCGGAATTTTATATTGCTGCCTGATGCTGTTGTATTACCTGTATGGGTTCAGTGATTACGAGGGGCGAGTACTGACATCGCTGGAGCGCTACTTTGGCTCCTATGCCTTGGGTATGGCGTTCCTGCTGCTGGCGGGGGCCGCGACGCTTCCGTTTGATTCCAGAGTTCGGAAGATGTCTGGTATTGCCCTGTTCGCAGCATTGATCGTTCCCAGTCTGGTGCTGGGACGCACCAGTATTCAGCCTTACCTGTGGTCGGGTGGTCCTGAGTATTTCCCCACAAGGGATGAACTGGTAACGCCGCTGGTCCATCCTTTTGTCGATAAAACCTATCCGCGAGTCAGCGTACTCGTGGTCTGGCAGGCCGACAAGCCTTCTTACGTCGGACTGGAATACTGGATCTTGCGCTATGAGTTGACTCCGCGAACCACTCAGGCTGGTGGCTGTTTCTCCTTTGGCCCCCCTCAGTACGCGGGTGACACGACAACGTGTAACTGGTCTGAGGAAGAGTTCGTTCGAGCGTTGGGTAATTACCATTACGTATTCGTTGGTAACGGGCTTCAATCATTGCAGCGTGCTTATCCTTCCGTCTTCGAGGACGGAGCCTTGCCTGGCAACTCCGGCGTTCTCAGCGTCAAACAATTCGCGGATGGAACCGCAAAACTGAAGCAATGGCAGCCGTAGCGTTTCAGTAAGATTGCTCCCCAACGTCAAGATGACGTGGGGAGCAATTGGGTGATCAGTGTTGGGCATCGTGGATAAAAGCGACCTGTTTTCGGGCCCGCTTTATCCGCTTCTGCCTTTTACAAACCAGTCAACATCCCGTCCGCCGGCGCATTCGCACGCAGTTGCGCCGTCAGCATGAAATACACGAAGCCCACGGCCATGAAGCCCAGGAAGATCAACCCGATCAGCGCGTTGAACCAGGCCATCGCCACCAGGCACACCACCGCCAGTACCAGGGCAATGCTCGGCAGCAGCGGGTAGCACGGCGCGCGGAAGGTGCGTTCCAGGTTGGGTTCGGTTTTGCGCAGTTTGAACAGGCTGAGCATGCTCATGATGTACATCACGATGGCGCCGAATACCGCCATGGTGATCATCGCGGCGGTCAGCGTCATGCCGCCGAGGTTGATCAGGCCGTCGCTGTAGATGGCGGCGATGCCGACCACGCCACCGGCGATGATTGCCCGGTGCGGCGTCTGGAAGCGTGACAGCTTGGCCAGGGACGCCGGCAGGTAACCGGCGCGGGCGAGGGCGAAGAACTGGCGCGAGTAGCCGAGGATGATCCCGTGGAAGCTCGCCACCAGGCCGAACAGGCCGATCCACACCAGCATGTGCAACCAGCCGGAGTTGTCGCCGACCACGGTTTTCATCGCCTGTGGCAGCGGGTCGTTGATGTTCGACAGGGTGCGCCAGTCACCGACGCCGCCGGCGAAGAACATCACGCCCATGGCCAGCAGCACCAAGGTCAGGATGCCGCTGATGTACGCCTTGGGAATCGTGCGCTTCGGGTCCTTGGCTTCCTCGGCGGCCATGGCGGCGCCTTCGATGGCGAGGAAGAACCAGATCGCGAACGGGATCGCCGCAAACATGCCGGCAATCGCTGGTGCGCCGAACACATCGGACCCGGCCCAGCCGTTGAGGGCGAAATTGCTGAAGCTGAAGGCCGGCGCGACCACGCCCATGAACACCAGCAATTCCGCCACGGCGAGGACGCACACCACCAGTTCGAAGGTGGCGGCCAGCTTGACTCCGAGAATGTTCAAGGTCATGAACACGAGGTAGGCGCCGACCGCCGCGTGTTTCGGGTCAAGGGCCGGAAACTGTACGTTCAGGTAGGCGCCGATGGCCAACGCGATGGCCGGCGGGGCGAAGACGAATTCGATCAGTGTCGCCAGCCCGGCGATCAAGCCGCCTTTCTCGCCGAAGGCCCGGCGGCTGTAGGCAAACGGGCCGCCGGCATGGGGAATCGCGGTGGTCAGTTCGGTGAAACTGAAAATGAAGCAGGTGTACATGGTGGCGACCAGCAACGAGGTCAGCAGAAAGCCGAGCGTACCCGCCACGCCCCAGCCGTAACTCCAGCCGAAGTACTCCCCGGAAATCACCAGCCCGACCGCAATGCCCCACAGGTGCAGGGTGCCCAGCGTAGGTTTGAGTTGTGTGTTCATGCATTTCTCCCTGAACGGTTGGAAAGCTCGAGGGAGGGCGTGTGCAGTGGGCGTGCCATTTTGCAAAAGCGCGTCGTAAAGCGTGGAAAGCTGTCGTATCGGGGATGTTCGCCGCTCGATGGCTGGTTTTTGTGCATCAGTTGGGGGCGTGCTGGTCTGGGATGCCGCTATCGCGAGCAGGCTCGCTCCCACAGGGACTGCGAACATCAATCCATTGTGGGAGCGAGCCTGCTCGCGATGGCGACCCCCCAGACACCGCTGTAACCCCCGGTATAAACGCACTCTTTACACTTTCTTTATGCCCCGCCCACCCCCTCGATCTCGTTCCTTTACAGCCTCCCTCCCGACAATGACTGCACACGCGGCAATACGCCGTTACACGGAGAACTTCCATGAGCGTTCTGGACGGGGTGTCACTGCTGCTGGCAGTGGGGCTGTTCATTTATCTGTTGGTTGCGCTGTTGCGCGCGGACCGGAACTAGGAGCGGCTATGCACAGTTATGACTATTGGCTGATCCTGGCCTTCTTCGCCGTGGTGCTGATACCGGCACCGTTCCTGGGGCGTTTCTATTACAAGGTCATGGAAGGGCAGCGCACCTGGCTGAGCCCAATCCTCGGTCCGGTGGAGCGTGGCTGCTATCGCGTCGCCGGGGTCGATCCGCAGGCCGAACAGAGCTGGCAGAAATACACGCTGGCCTTGCTCGCCTTCAACCTTGCGGGTTTTTTGCTGTTGTTCTTCATCCTGTTGTTCCAGGACCACCTGCCACTCAACCCGCAGAATCTGGCGGGGCAGGAGTGGACGCTGGCCTTCAACACCGCCATCAGTTTCATGACCAACACCAACTGGCAGGCCTACAGCGGCGAGGCGTCGCTGAGCTACCTCAGCCAGATGGCCGGCCTCACCGTGCAGAACTTCGTCAGCGCCGCCACCGGCCTGGCTGTGCTGGTTGCGCTGTGCCGCGGTATCGGGCGCAAATCGGCGCAAACCCTGGGCAACTTCTGGGTCGACATGACCCGCGCCACCCTCTACGGCCTGCTGCCGCTGTGCCTGCTGCTGGCGCTGTACCTGGTGTGGCAGGGCGTGCCGCAAACCTTCGCGCAGTACGTCAATGCAGTGACGATGCAGGGTGTCGATCAGGTCATCCCGCTCGGCCCCGCGGCCAGCCAGATTGCGATCAAGCAACTGGGCACCAACGGTGGTGGCTTCTTCGGCGTCAACTCGGCGCACCCGTTCGAAAACCCGACGGCGTGGAGCAACCTGTTCGAGGTCGCCTCGATCATCCTGATCCCGGTGGCCCTGGTGTTCACGTTCGGCCACTACGTCAAGGACCTGCGCCAGAGCCGCGCAATCATTGCCTGCATGCTCGCGCTGTTCCTGATCGGCGGGGCGACGTCGCTGTGGGCCGAGTATCAGCCCAACCCGAGCCTGAACAACGTCGCCGTCGAACAGACCGCGCCGCTGGAAGGCAAGGAAGCGCGCTTCGGCACCACGGCCACGGTGCTGTGGTCGGTGACCACGACTGCGGCCTCCAACGGCTCGGTCAACGCCATGCATGACAGCCTCAACCCGCTCAGCGGCATGGTCGCGCTGGTCAACATGATGGTCGGCGAAGTGATCTTCGGCGGCGTCGGCGCCGGGCTCTACGGCATGTTGCTCAACGTGCTGATCGCAGTGTTCCTCGCTGGCCTGATGATCGGCCGCACCCCGGAGTACCTCGGCAAGAAGCTGCAAGCCAGGGAAGTGCAACTGCTGGTGGTGACCCTGCTGGTGATGCCGGTGGGCGTGCTGGTGCTCGGCGCGATTGCCGCAAGCCTGCCCGGGCCGATTGCCTCGGTGAGCAACCCCGGCGCGCACGGTTTCAGCCAGTTGCTGTACGCCTACACCTCGGCCAGTGCCAACAACGGCTCGGCGTTCGGCGGCTTTGGTGCCAACACCGCGTTCCACAACCTGATGCTCGGCCTGGGCATGCTGATCGGCCGCTTTGGCTACATCCTCCCGGTACTGGCCCTGGCCGGCAGCCTGGCGATGAAGAAGACCGCACCGATCGGCCAGAACAGCTTCCCGACCCATGGCGCGCTGTTCGTGACCCTGCTGACCGTGACCATTTTGCTGGTGGGCGGCCTGACCTTCCTGCCAACCCTGGCGCTGGGTCCGATCGCTGAACACTTGAGTATGGGCTTCTAAGCCTCTCTATTTAGGAGCTGGATCATGAATATGCCTGCCGTAAAACCCGTCGCTGCCAAGGCGCCGGAACAAGCAAAAACCGCCATCTCTGCCCTGTGGCGCCCGGCACTGGTGCAAGCCTTCGTCAAGCTCGACCCGCGCCAGTTGCAGCGCGCACCGGTGATGCTGGTGGTCGAGTTGACCGCCGTGCTGACCACCGTGCTGTGCTTCATTCCCGACAGCGTCGTGCCGACCTTCGTCGCCGCGCAGATCGCCCTGTGGCTGTGGTTCACCGTGCTCTTCGCCAACTTCGCCGAAGCCCTGGCTGAAGGGCGCGGCAAGGCCCGCGCTGACAGCCTCAAGGCCGGCAGCGAAGGCCTGAGTGCCCGCCGCAAGAATGCCAATGGCAGCTTCGAAGTGATCCCCGCCGCCCGTTTGCGCAAGGGCGACGTGGTGCGGGTCGAGGCCGGGGAGATGATCCCCGGTGACGGCGAGGTCATCGAAGGGATCGCAGCGGTCAACGAAGCGGCGATCACCGGTGAATCCGCGCCGGTGATCCGCGAGTCCGGCGGCGACCGCTCGGCCGTCACCGGCAACACGCGGCTTGTGTCCGACTGGCTGCTGGTGCGCATCACCGCCAACCCCGGCGAGTCGACCCTGGACCGCATGATCGCCCTGGTCGAAGGCGCCAAGCGCCAGAAGACCCCAAACGAAGTGGCGCTCGACATCCTGCTGATCGGCCTGACCCTGATCTTCCTGCTGGTGGTGGTGACCCTGCAACCGTTCGCCCACTTCGCCAATGGCAGCTTGCCGCTGGTGTTTTTGGTCGCGTTATTGGTCACGCTGATCCCGACCACCATCGGCGGTCTGCTGTCGGCCATCGGCATCGCCGGCATGGATCGCCTGGTGCGCCTGAACGTGATCGCCAAGTCCGGTCGCGCCGTGGAAGCGGCGGGGGACGTGCATGTCCTGCTGCTGGACAAGACCGGCACCATCACCTTCGGTAACCGTCGTTGCGCGGCAATCTATGCAGCGCCCGGCGTGACGGCCAAGGAGCTGGCCGAAGGTGCGCTGTTCGCCTCCCTGGCGGATGAAACGGCGGAAGGCAAATCCATCGTCGAATACCTGCGTGGCCTGCACCCGCAACCCGAGCCGGCCAGCGAAGTGCTGACCGCCGTGCCGTTCAGCGCAGAGACCCGCTTGTCCGGCGTCGATTACCAGGGCCGTGTCTACCGCAAGGGCGCCGTGGATTCGCTGCTGGCATTCGTCGGCCTGAAACGTGCCGAGCTGGCCCCGGCCTTGTCCCGCGAGATCGACAAGATCGCCCAGAGTGGCGGCACGCCGTTGCTGGTCTGCGTCGATGGCAAGCTGCTCGGTGCGATCCACCTCAAGGACGTGGTCAAGCCCGGCATTCGCGAGCGTTTCGCCGAGCTGCGCAAACTGGGCATTCGCACGGTCATGGTCACCGGCGACAACCCGCTGACCGCTGCGGCAATTGCCGCCGAAGCGGGCGTCGACGACGTGCTGGCCGAAGCCACCCCGGAGAAAAAACTGGCGCGCATTCGCCATGAACAGAACGACGGTCGACTGGTCGCCATGTGCGGCGACGGCGCCAACGATGCCCCGGCCCTGGCCCAGGCGGACGTCGGCATGGCGATGAACGACGGCACCCAGGCGGCGCGCGAAGCGGCGAACATGGTCGACCTCGACAGCGACCCGACCAAGTTGCTGGACGTGGTGCAGATCGGCAAGGAACTGCTGGTCACCCGCGGGGCGTTGACCACCTTTTCCATCGCCAACGACGTGGCCAAGTACTTCGCGATCCTGCCGGCGCTGTTCGCCTCGATCTACCCGCAACTGGGGGTGCTCAACATCATGCACCTGAGCAGCCCGCAGAGCGCGATCTTGTCGGCCATCGTGTTCAACGCCCTGATCATCGTGGTGTTGATCCCGCTGGCCCTGCGCGGCGTACGCGTGCAGGCGGCGAACGCGGCGGCGCTGCTGCGACGCAACCTGCTGATCTATGGCCTGGGCGGGATCCTGGTGCCGTTCGTGGGCATCAAGGCGATCGACATGCTGCTCACGGCGTTGCACCTGGTCTGACCAACACACCCACCCTGTAGGAGCGAGCTTGCTCGCGATGGTCGTCAACGATAACGCTGGATGCCTGACACCCAGCGGTGACCCCGAGCCCATCGCGAGCAGGTTGAATCCCCACAGGTTTGTTCTCTGATTTAGAGGAATTAGAAATGTCCACAATGATACGTCCAGCCCTGAGCCTGCTGGTGCTGATGACCCTAATCACCGGCGTCGCCTACCCCCTGGTCGTCACCGGTGTCGCCCAGGTTGCCTTCCCCGACCAGGCCAACGGCAGCCTGGTGCGCGACGCCGAGGGCAAGGTGCGCGGTTCGGCGCTGATCGCCCAGGATTTCGTCGGTGACGCCTGGTTCCACCCACGGCCATCCGCCGGTGCATTCGCCACGGTGTCGAGCAGCGCGAGCAACCTGTCGCCGAGCAACCCGGCGCTGGCCACTCGGGTGATCGACGATGCCAACAAGCAGTTGGTGCCAGGGCAGGGCCCGGTACCGTTGGCGCTGTTGACCACGTCGGGCAGCGGCCTCGATCCGCACTTGCCACCGGCGGCGATTGCCTATCAACTGGCGCGTGTCGCCCAGGCGCGCAACCTGCCGGTGTCGACCTTGCAGCAGTTGCTCGAGGCGCACATCGAACAGCCGCTGGTGGGACCGCCGGTGGTGAATGTGCTGGCGCTGAACATGGCGTTGGAAAAGCTGTAGATCGGCGTAACGGCCAATCGCGAGCAGGCTCGCTCCCACAGTGGTTCGGCGTACACAGGACCAATGTGGGAGCGAGCCTGCTCGCGATGGCGGCCCGACAAACACCTCATCAACATCAGAAAAACGAGACCCCCAGCATGAGCAACTCCGGCCGCGCCGACGCCCTCCTAGCAGACCTGCCCCGCGACGGCCGTGGCCGGCTCAAGGTGTTTCTCGGCGCCGCGCCCGGCGTTGGCAAGACCTACGCCATGCTGCAAGCCGCGCACAGCCAACTGCGCCAGGGGGTCAAGGTTATCGCCGGTGTCGTCGAAACCCACGGTCGCGCCGAGACCGAGGCATTGCTCGGCGGCCTGCCGCAGCAGCCGCTGGTGCGCTCGGAGTACCGTGGCGTGATGCTCGAGGAAATGGACCTCGACGGCCTGCTCGCGGCCAGGCCGAAACTGGTACTGGTCGACGAACTGGCCCACAGCAACGCCCCCGGCAGTCGTCACGCCAAGCGTTGGCAAGACATCCAGGAACTGCTCGCCGCCGGCATCGACGTGTTCACCACCGTCAACGTCCAGCACCTGGAAAGTCTCAACGATCAGGTGCGCGGCATCACCGGCGTGCAGGTTCGCGAAACCCTGCCCGACTGGGTGTTGCAGGAGGCCTACGAGCTGCTGCTGATCGACCTGCCACCGCGTGAACTGCTCGAGCGCCTGCGCGACGGCAAGGTCTATGTGCCGGAGCAGGCGAGGGCGGCGATCGATGCGTTCTTCACCCAGACCAACCTCACCGCCCTGCGGGAACTGGCGATGCAAACCGCCGCCGCCCAGGTCGACAACGACCTGACCCAGGGCTATCGCCAGCTCGGCCAGGCCGCGCCCACCGTGCGCGGTCGCCTGCTGGTGGGCGTCGATGGCGATGACCAGGCCGAGCGCCTGGTGCGCCATGCCAGCCGGGTGGCCCAGCGCCGACACCTGCCGTGGAGCCTGGTGCACGTGGACAACGGCCGCATGGCCGACGAGCAATCGCGGCTGCGCCTGCAAAGTGCCCAGCAACTGGCGGAACGCCTGGGCGGCGAAGTGGTGTTGCTGCGCGCCGGGGAAGTGGCCAAGACCCTGATCCAGCATGCGGCCGAGCGGCGTGCCAGCCTGGTGCTGGTCGGCCAGTCCCGGCAGCGCTGGCGTCGCCGGGTGTTCGGCGGCGGCCTGGCGTCCCGCTTGTTGCGCGATGCACGTGGGCTGGAAATCAACGTCCTCGACAGCGATCACTCACAGGATCAACCGCGCCAGCGTTTGCCGCGGGCGCTGGTATGGTTCGACTATGCGCTGGCGGTGATTGCGACGTTGCTCGCCAGTGCGTTGGCCTGGGCGGTGGCGAGTGTTTTGCCGCTGCCGAACATCTCGCTGGTGTTCCTCGCTGCCGTGCTGCTGGTGGCGGTGCGCAGCAGCCTCGGCCCGGCGCTGGTCTGCGCCGCGCTGTCGTTCCTGACCTATGACTTCCTGTTCATTCCGCCGAATTTCTCCTTGAGCATCCAGCGCGAAGAAGACGTGCTGACCCTGCTGTTTTTCCTGCTGATGGCGGCGCTCACCGGCAACCTGGCGGCGCGTCAGCGTCAACAGTTGCAGGCGCTGCGCGACACCCAGGAAGAAACCAGCGAACTGCTCGACCTGTCGCGCAAACTCACCGCTGCCACCGACCGTCAGGCCGTGGTCAGCGCCGCCGCGCAACACCTCGACGGCTGGAGCGAATTGCAGGTGTGCCTGCTCAATCGTGATGGCGCGGCCGGCTGGAAAGTCGAAACAGGTGGCCCGCTGCAATTCACCGAAGCCGAACGCGCCGCCGCCGACTGGGCCTGGCAACACGACCAGCCCGCCGGCGCCGGCACTGGCACCTTGCCGTTCGGTCGCTGGTGGTGGTGGCCGTTGTCCGTGGACGATGGGCCATTGGCATTGCTGGGGGTGTGCGCCAGGGAGGGCCAGACCCTGAGCGGGCAGCGCCGACGTTTGCTGACCGCATTGAGCCAGCCGCTGGCCCAGGCCCTGGCACGTGCACAACTGGCGCAAGACCTGGAGGCGGCGCGGCTGCACGGTGAAACCGAACAACTGCGCAGCGCCTTACTCGCTTCGGTGTCCCACGACCTGCGCACGCCGCTGACTGCCATGCGGGGCAGCATCGACAGCCTGCTGGCGCTGGGCGAGGCGATCCCGCTCGAGGATCGCCGCGAGCTGCTCGAAGGCACCCGCGATGAAGCCGAGCGCCTGGATCGCTACATCCAGAACCTGCTGGACATGACCCGCCTGGGCCACGGCGCGCTGAAGCTGGCGCGGGACTGGGTGGCACCGGCCGACATCGTCGGCAGTTCGCTCAATCGCCTGCGGGCGGTGCTGGCGCCGCTCGAAGTCAGCGTCGATGTGCCGACGCAGTTGCCGCTGCTGTACGTTCACGCGGCGCTGATCGAGCAGGCGCTGGTCAACGTGCTGGAAAACGCCGCGCGTTTTTCGCCCCTGCACGGGCGTCTGCAATTGCACGCCGGGGCTGCGGGCGACGAGCTGTTTTTCTCGGTCAGCGATGAAGGGCCGGGGATTCCCGAGGCGGAGCGGGCGAAGATCTTCGACATGTTCTACACCGCTGCGCGCGGGGACCGCGGCGGGCAGGGCACCGGGCTCGGGCTGGCGATCTGTCAGGGCATGGTCGGCGCCCATGGCGGGCGGATCAGCGTCGCCGACGGCATCGAAGGGCGCGGCACCTGCATCACCCTGCACCTGCCGTTGCAGGAGCAGCCCGACGATGAAATCGAAGGATAAGCCGTGAAGCCTGATACCCTTTGGATCTTCCCATGCCACGACCGCCAGCCATGAGCCAGACCTCGACCATCCTGGTCATCGACGATGAACCGCAGATCCGCAAGTTCCTGCGCATCAGCCTCGCTTCCCAGGGCTACAAGGTGCTGGAAGCCGGCACCGGCACTGAAGGCCTGGCGCAAGCCGCACTGAGCAAGCCCGACCTGCTGGTGCTCGACCTCGGCCTGCCCGACATGGACGGCCAGCAGGTGCTGCGCGAGTTTCGCGAATGGTCGACCGTGCCGGTGCTGGTACTGTCGGTGCGTGCCAGCGAAGGGCAGAAGGTCGAAGCGCTGGACGGCGGTGCCAACGACTACGTGACCAAGCCGTTCGGCATCCAGGAATTTCTCGCCCGGGTGCGCGCGTTACTGCGCCAGTCACCGGTGGGCGAGGTCCAGCAGGCGGCGCTGGAGTTCGGCCCGCTGACCGTGGACCTGGCCTATCGCCGGGTGTTGCTCGATGGCGCCGAAGTGGCGTTGACCCGCAAGGAATACGCGGTGCTGGCGCAACTGGCGCGGCACCCCGGTCGGGTGATCACCCAGCAGCAGTTGCTCAAGGACATCTGGGGGCCGACCCACACCGAGGACAGCCATTACCTGCGAATCGTGGTCGGGCATCTGCGCCAGAAGCTGGCGGACGATCCGACCCGGCCGAGGTTCATCGTGACCGAGGCGGGGGTGGGGTATCGGTTGTTGGGGCAGGGGTAGTTTTCAACAGGTGTGTTGTCTGATCCGGCCAATCGCGAGCAGGCTCGCTCCCACAGTGGTCCGGTGTACACAGGCCCAATGTGGGAGCGAGCCTGCTCGCGATTGGGCCGGAAATATCACCCCAGCTCCTCAGGCCTCCCGCTCACTCTCATACCGATCCAACGTATCGCGCGCAATCTCGCGCCCCAGCGCGATCAACTCCGGTGCCTTGTAGAACTCGAAAAACCGGCACACCCGCTTCGGCACGTTGATCAGGATGTCCGGCGGATACCCGGCGATCTTGTACTGCGCCAGCGACGTCTGCATCACCTCGAAACTCTGGTTGATCAGGTCCAGCAGGGACGCCGGCCCGACGTTGTCGACGATGAACGACCCCGTCGCCGATTTCGGCGCGCCGGCGCGCTCCGGAGCGGCGGCCGGTTGCTGGGCGTCCGGCTCGGCGGAGTCGATCCATGGGTTGATCTCGGCGGCTTCCGCGATCAGCGCTTCCTTCTCCAGTTGCAGCAGTTTTTCCGCCTGTTTGCGGCGGAACGGCAGCTTGGAACCGACCGAACTGATCAGGCTGTCGAAGCGGGTCCTGAACGCTGCCGGGCGCTGGATCACTGGCAGTTGATAGTGGCGCTGGTTGGTCGAGTTGAGGTTGACCGCGATGATCAGGTCGCAGTGGCTCGACACCACCGGCACGATGGGCAGCGGGTTGAGAATGCCGCCGTCCACCAGCATGCGGTTGCCCTGCATGACCGGGGTGAACAGGCTGGGGATGGCCGCCGAAGCGCGCATCGCCTGGTGCAGGCAACCTTCCTGGAACCAGATTTCCTGCTGGTTGGTCAGGTCGGCAGCCACCGCCGTGTAGGGGATGCGCAGGTCTTCGATATTGATCTCGCCGACGATCTTGCGGATCTGCCCGAACACCTTTTCCCCGCGTATCGCGCCAAGGCGAAAACTGACGTCCACCAGGCGCAATACATCGAGGTAGTCCAGGCTCTCGATCCAGTTGCGGTACTCGTCCAGTTTGCCGGCGGAATAGATCCCGCCGATCACCGCGCCCATCGAGCAGCCGGCGATGCAGGCGATGTCATAGCCACGACGCTCGATCTCCTCGATCACCCCGATATGCGCGTAACCCCGCGCTCCACCCGAGCCCAGTACCAGCGCGACGCGCTTTTTCATGAATCGCCCTCGTCTGACCAGGTTCAACAATGCACCCAACGAGGGGCGGGGTTCAATCGCCGGAGTCGCTGCCCAGGCTGAAGGCGTCGTTTTTTCGACACTCCAGGAGGGCAGATGGGTATTCTTCCCAGCACTATAGTTTCGGCTGTGGGCCAAGGCACTTTTCACGTGCCACACCGTCTTAACAGCACGACTGTTTTCCAACATTGAGGTGTAAATGATGAAAGCCTGGATCTGTGTGCCGATGATTGCCCTGGCACTGGCCGGTTGTGCCGGCAAAACCGCCTATCGTGAAAGCTGCGGCAGCCAGATTGATGCCGCGTGGCATGAGCTGGACCTGGCCAAGGCCGAGGGTTTTGCCGGTACCGTCAGCTATTCCAAGGCCTTGTCGCTGCTGACCGGCGCCAAGACCCAGCAGCAGTTCGAAGCCTACGAGGGCTGCACCAGCAAGGCGGAAAAGGCACGTTTCTATATTCGTGAGTCCCGGGCTGGCCGTTGAGGCATGATGCAGGCAGTAGCCATTCAAATCGGGGAGTAGAAGATGTCCGCTTTGGTTGATCGGTTGGTTGCCCACGTCCTGGGTATCGAAGTGCGCGTGTTGGCCTGCCAGGCACGGTTGCAGGCCAATACGGACCCGGAGGCCTTGCACGACCTGCGCACCACGGTGCGCCGCTTGCGCAGCCTGTTGCGACCCTTGCGCGGTTTGCCCGGCGTCGAGCAACTGGAGGAGGCGGCGTCGAAGGTTGGCGAACTGACCACGCCGCTGCGTGACCGTGAAGTGCTGGCGGCGTATCTGCTCAAGCACAACCAGCCCGAAGCGGCGCAACGGCGCATGGCAATGATGAAAGAGGCTTATCCGGCGGTGGCTGCGAGTACCGAGCTGTCACAGTTGCTGATCATCCTCGACGCCTTTCCGCGGTTTTTGCGGGCGGCCCAACATCAGGGCTTGCTCAAGGGATTGCGCAAGCACATCGAGAAGCGTCTGGCCAAGCAATGGAAGAAACTCGATGAGGCATTGCACGATCCCGCCCATGACCGTCACCGCCTGCGCCTGCTGATCAAACGAGTGCGCTACGGCATCGAAGCCTATCCGGAACTCGATCGCCTGCCGAAGCCGGCCTTGCCGAGACTCAAGTCGGCACAGTCGGCCCTGGGAGACTGGCACGATGCCTGGCAATGGCTGGCTCGCGCCGAGGAAGAAGCGGATCTGCAACCCTGCGTGGCCGTGTGGAAAACCACCCTGGCCGAGGCGGAAGGCCGCGCCGACAAGGTGCTCGACAAGCTCAGCAAGGCCTGCTTCAAGTCCTGAGCCCAACACCGCCCCCAACTGTGGGAGCGGCGGTGCGACGATTCGACTTGCTCGCGAATGCGGACTGACATTCAACATCAATGTCGACTGATGCACCGTCATCGCGAGCAAGCTCGCTCCTACAGGGGGATCACCTGCATCGAAATCACGGCCCATCTGTCAGTGATTTTGTCCGGAATAAACCCTGTGCCAGCCCCCGGCGCTCGCTAATATCCCCACATCCTTTTCCCGCCCCGAGGTTTTCATGCGCTTTTCCGATCTGCTCGACGCCGTCCGCCGCCAGCCTCGGGAGTTGTCCATTCCGGCCGAATGGGCGCAGGGCCGCGCCAGTTTTGGCGGGTTGGTCGCGGCGTTGCAGTACGAAGCCATGCGCGCCCAGGTGCCGGCCGATCGCCTGGTGCGTTCGCTGGCGATCACCTTTGTCGGCCCGGCCGAGCCTGAAGTCCCGGTCAATTTTGAAGTCGAGGTGCTGCGCGAGGGCAAGGCGGTCAGTCAGGTGCTGGGGCGTGCCGTGCAGAACGGCCAGGTGGTGACCTTGATCCAGGGCAGCTTCGGCGCCTCGCGGCCGTCCGAAGTGGCGGTGGCGGCCTTGCCCGCTCCCGCCATGAAGCATTGGGACGACTGCCAGGAACTGCCTTACGTGAAAGGCGCGACGCCGGAGTTCATGCGCCATCTGGCGATGCGCTGGAGCGTCGGCGGGCTGCCGTTCTCCGGCAACAAATCCCGCGAGATGGGCGGCTGGGTGCGCTTGCGTGGGGACGTGAAGGAAGAGCCAGTGACCGAGTCGCATATCCTGGCGCTGGTGGATGCCTGGCCGCCGTCGCTGTTGCCACACCTGAACCGACCGGCGATGGGCAGCACGCTGACCTGGACCATCGAGTTCGTCCAGCCCGTGCTGGCACTGAGCACGCTGGACTGGTGCAAATACCTGGTGGAAATCGAGCATGGCGCGGATGGCTACGGCCACGCAGCGGCGAAGCTGTGGAGCGCCGACGGTCAGTTGATTGCCATGAGCCGGCAGACTGTGACGATCTTCGCCTGATCAGTGCCGACGGTGGCGTTCACGCCAGGCGCGCCACCAGCCGCCGCTGAGGAAAAACCGTGGAAAGGTCAAAAACTGTTCGACCAGCAGACGCGACACCGCGTCCTTACGATCACTGAACGGCTCGGAGGCTTGCGCCTCCAGGCTGTGCCCATGACGTTGCAGGCCCAGTGCCGCCAGCAGGCCGACGACGCCAATGGCGAAATTGGCGAAGCTGAGGCTGAACACCCCGGACACCATCAGCAGAAACGCCACGATGAACAGCGGCACGGCAATCAGGTGCAGGACCAGGTTGGTCGGGTGCTGGTGGTTGCCCGGGTAGGCGCGCCATTGCCAGGCGGGAAGGTTGGGGTGACGTTTGCCCATGATGCCAAATCCTCTATCCATGTTGAACATGGTTGAAGAATAGGCGTGGGGGAGGCGGGGGGCGAATCAAGGATGGCTATAGGGGTGATAGGTGGTTGTGTTTCGGATGAGTGTTGACCGGGTTGACGCCATCGCGAGCAAGCTCGCTCCTACAGGGGGGATGTGAAACACAAAATTTGTGAACGCCACCAATCACTGTAGGAGCGAGCTTGCTCGCGATGCGATCTCAAAGTTTCAGTTGCCCAATCGCCTTGCTCAATTCCCCCGCCAACGCCGCCAGCTCATTACTGGTGGTCGCTGAATCCACCGTCTGCTGCACGGTGTTCTCGGTCACGTCGCGAATCCCCACCACCGCGCGGTTCATCTCTTCGGCGACCTGGCTTTGTTGCTCTGCGGCCACCGCAATCTGGGTATTGCTTTCGCGCATCTGCGCCACGGCGCCGGTGATCTCCGCCAGGGCGGCGCCGGCTTCCTGTGCCTGTTGCACGCAGTCGTCGGCCTTGTACGAACTTTCCTGCATGAAATCCACGGCGTCGCGGGTTCCGGCTTGCAACGCCGAGACCATCAGGGTGATCTCGTCGGTGGAAATCTGTACGCGCTTGGCCAGGTTGCGCACTTCATCGGCCACCACGGCAAAGCCACGTCCCATCTCCCCGGCGCGCGCCGCTTCGATGGCTGCGTTCAACGCCAGCAGGTTGGTTTGCTCGGCGATGCTGTGGATCACGTTGACCACGCCGTTGATCTTCTGGCTGTCTTCGGCCAGGCGCTGGATCATCTCGGCGGTCTGCTGCACCCCGGTGGACAGGCCGGCGATCGACTTCTGCACGCGTATCACCACTTCCTGGCCACTGCCGGCCAGGGTATCGGCCGATTGCGAGAGGTCGCGGGTCGCGCCGGCGTGCTGGGCGATGTGATGCACGGTGGCGGTCATTTCATTGATCGCCGTGGCCGCCTGATCGGTTTCACTCTGCTGGCCGAGCATGCCGTGTTGCACCTCGTTCATGCTCGACGCCAGGCGCGCCGCGCCCACATCCAGTTGCCGGGCCGTGTTGGCCACGGTGTTGACCACCCGCTGATAACCGGCCTGCATGGCGTTGAACGCACCGGCCATCTGCCCGACTTCATCGGCGCAGGACAGCGGCACACGGGCCGCCAGGTCGCCGGTTTTTTCCACGTGCAGCATCACGTCTTTCAACGTATTGAGCTGGCTGAGCAGGAAGCGGATCAGCAACTGCGAGGCGCCGAGCATCGCCAGCATCAGGATGAACACCGCCACCGCGTAATTGACGAAGCGTTCGCTGAACACCTGAGCCAGGCTTGGCCCATGGGCGATCACGGCGACGCGCTGTCCGTCGGTGCGAGTCAGTACTTGCGCACCCAGCAACGGGTTTTCGCCAAACAGCGGCATCGACTGGAATTCGACCCATCCGTCGGCGCCCGTCAGCTCCTGGACGGGTTGCCCGTTCAGCACCGGCGCCTGGCCACGACTGAAGGACAGCAGGTTGTCGTCCTTGGGCAGCGCTTGGCCGGTAGGCCAGGCGCCAATCAAGCGCGCTTGCGCCTGGGCGGACGCCTGGGAGGCGTGGCTGCGAGACTGCTGCTCCAGGTGTACGGCGTACAGCACCAGCAGCAAGGTTGTAACGAAGGCGACCGCGTTGACCGCCCAAAATTTATATTTCAGCGAGATATTGCTAATCCAGGCACCCATGGAGGTTTTCTCTGATAGCGGAAACAGCATTGGCAAGGTGCCAGCATTGTGCCGCATACGGTGCCGCGGATGTTGATATGCGTCAACCTTCCCGTCGTCGCAGGGGCGCAGCGACGAATGGCGTAATGCGTTATCCTGCGCGCCTTCAAAACTCCCTCGCTACAGGACTCCGCCCCATGAAAGCCGCACTCGTCGAACTCATCAGCAAAATCAGCTCCGGGTGCATGGGCGAAGACGAAATCCACAAGGTCGCTGAAGAGGCGGCACAGGCTTACGCCGACCCTCAAGCTTTTCTGACGGCCAATCCGGACATCAACTACGACGACAGCTTCCCGATCCCATTGGGCGAGTGGGTGGTGGTCGGCAGCCTGTCGGACACCGTGCTGTTCCAGGCTGACACCTACATGGACCTGTTCGCGCAGATCGTCGCCTCATTCGGCCCGGACGTGGCGTTCAACATGAAGCCCAAGCAACTGGCCAAGACCGAGGCATTGACCGCGCTCAACCGCATCCAGGTGCAGATGGACAGCATGAACAAGGAAAACGGTGGCTACACGCTGATGAACTTCAGCCAGTTGCTTGATGATGAGCTGCAAGTGGTGCTGGTGTTCGGCAACGACGTGCCGCGGGTGCTGGAATTGTGCGCCGAGGTCGGCATCGCCGCCGCGCCGGCCCTGGAAGCCCTGAAAGTGGCCATTCACGTTTAAGCGAATAAAACGGAACCCTGGCAATGGGCGACTATTCTAAGAGGGCACACCACTTTTAGGAGCGACACCATGGGTTCCACGTTCAATGGCCTGATCGGCCTGATCATTCTTGCGCTGGACATCTGGGCAATCATCAACGTGCTCAAAAGTGGCGCGAGCACCGGGATGAAAATCGTCTGGGTGCTGCTGATCCTGCTCCTGCCGGTGCTGGGCCTGATCATCTGGGCCATCGCCGGACCACGGGGCAACGTGCGGATCTGACCCGTTTCTGACAACACCACCTAACCTGTGGGAGCAACTGTCTTACCCATACCGCTCATCACCGCCACTCTGTTCCGTCTCGCAGCATGGCGTTGAGTCTAATCAGCAGTATTCGCATGCAGGCAAGAGCGCGACTTTCGCGCTCTTGCCTCGCTCGCGTAAAGCCTCGTAGCGTGCCTTGAAGTCTGCCTGGTGGCGGATTACGACCCAGCAAGACATGTAGAGTGCACGGCGGACTCGGGCTCGTCCCCCGTAAATCTGGCGCTTCCCGCTGTGATTACCGCTGTCATCGTTGTATGGCGCGATGCCGGCCAACGCCGCGATCTCCCGACGATTCAGCTCACCAAGTTCGGGCAAGTAAACCAGCAAACTGGCGGCAGCCACTGTGCCTATGCCTTTAACAGCAATCAGCCGCTCGGTTTTCTCTGCATCCAGGTCGCGCATGCTTTGGTTGATGGCCTTGCCGAGTTGCCTGATCTGTATCTGCAAATAGCGAATGTGTTCCTCGATCATGCCGACAACCGCTGGCAGCTGGGCTTGTTGCAGCCGACGCTTGTTGTCGTCTCGCTGCTGAACCAAGTGTTCGCGTAGCTGAATCAGCTCGCGTAGAGCCTCTCGCTGGGGCGAGATTACTGGGTCGCAGGGAGCATGCAGAGCTTCGGCGAACGCGGCCAGGACAGCGGCGTCGATCGGATCGGTCTTGGCATTTTTGCCCATTGCCACAGCAAAGGCTCTGGCTCGCCGGGGATTGATCCTCAGCACGTTGAAGTGCGCGTTTTGCAAGGCGACCATGCTCTGGCGCTCATAACCGCCCGTAGCTTCCAGCAGAACCCGGCCAACTTCGTAACGGTTCAAGCGCTGGATCAGCTCAACGAAGCCTTCAGAACTGTTTGGAACATCAAAGCCGTCGTTCTGTGGTTGAACCCAGACAACGAGCTTTGATTTGGAGATATTGATGCCAACCCAGGAAATCATGACAAAACCCTCTTACACTCAGAAGTGAGAGTGCTCTGGCTTTGCCCACGCTTGTGATTCGAGTGGCGCTCGTCTAACTGTTCGGGCTTATGGGCCAGAGTGGAAAGGTGGATGGCAGCTCGGCTCCCACACGTGCTTCAAGCACCGCGGACTCACAGCTTGCCATCCACCCCTCTCACCTCTGATTTTATTCCCTGATCAAGACACAAGCGGGCTTACTCGCGATGGCGGTATGCCCGTCGAATGCTCAGTGACAGATACACCGCCATCGCGAGCAAGCTCGCTCCTACAGTAGGCAGTTGGTTTGCCTACCGTTCGAAGATGAAGGTTCGACCTGTCATCTTGCGCAACGTAGAATGCGCGCCTTTCCATTACGGACGGGTAACCCTCCGTTGTTATCCGCATTCATCGGAGCACTTCCCATGAGCATCACCCCTGCCGGCGACTACCTGGAAACCCTTTACGAGGGCTACGGCCAGCGTTTTCGCATGGAAAAACTGCTGCACGAAGTGCGCACCGAACACCAACACCTGGTGATCTTCGAAAACCCGCGCATGGGCCGGGTGATGGCGCTGGACGGCGTGATCCAGACCACCGAAGCCGACGAATTCATCTACCACGAAATGCTCACCCATGTGCCGATCCTGGCGCACGGCAACGCCAAGCGCGTGCTGATCATCGGCGGCGGCGACGGCGGCATGCTGCGTGAAGTGACCAAGCATCGCAGCGTCGAGCACATCACCATGGTCGAGATCGACGGCACCGTGGTCGACATGTGCAAGGAGTTCCTGCCGAACCACTCCAAGGGCGCGTACGAAGACCCACGCCTGAACCTGGTGATCGACGACGGCATGCGTTTCGTCGCCACCACCACGGAAAAATTCGACGTGATCATCTCCGACTCCACTGACCCGATCGGCCCGGGCGAAGTGCTGTTCTCGGAGAACTTCTACCAGGCTTGCCACCGCTGCCTGAACGAGGGCGGCATCCTGGTGACCCAGAACGGCACGCCGTTCATGCAGATCGAAGAGGTGAAGACCACCGCCGGACGCCTGCGCAGCCTGTTTGCCGACTGGCATTTCTACCAGGCCGCGGTGCCGACCTACATCGGCGGCTCCATGACCTTCGCCTGGGGCGCGACCAACACGGCCTACCGCAAACTGTCCCGCGAAACCCTGCAGCAGCGCTTCGCCGGCAGCGGCATCGTCACCCGCTACTACAACCCGGAAATTCACCTGGGCGCGTTTGCCTTGCCGCAATACGTCCTGCAAGCCGTGAACAAGCCAAGCAACGACTAAAGGCTTAATCACATTTTCTGTAGGAGCGAGCTTGCTCGCGATGACGGTGTTTCAGTCGACAATTTTATGTCTGACACACCGCCATCGCGGGCAAGCCCGCTCCTACAAGTTATTTGTATCCCCACATTGCAATCCATGTGAACGATCCCTCAAGCCCAAAGTCCAGATGGATGTGAACCCATTTGCGGGTTTGTACGAGGAGGCTTTGATGCAAAAGTGGAAGATCACTTTCGTGGATGATCACGGCGAAACAGTCGATGAAGTCTTTGAGTGCGACGAGTGCCCGGATAACGAGCACGCCGCCAAGCTCATCAAGGCCCGGCTCCTGCCCGTCGCCGCCGAACTGGATCTGAACGATCTGGAAGGGCGAACCAGCGACGCGAGCGTAAAAAACCTCAAGACCCAGAACAGCATACAAATCCTCGGCATCACTCCCGTCTGATTCACCTCAAAGCGCACCCGCAACACAACCAGGCCTTGGCAGCGCCGCTTGCAAGGGGCTAATCTGCAAGCGAGATCAGCGAATGGATCGCTAAGGTCTGGTCTTGTCAGCTACATGCTTGTTTCCCATCGCAGTGCCCGCAGTGTCTGTGCGGGCGTCGGGAGTACGGAAAGTCTATCCATCGGTTTCAGGAGGACGTTTCATGAGCACAGAAGCCTATCAAGAAGACATCAGCAGCTCGGTGCTGCGCCGCATGAAAGAAGGCGGTTTCGATTTTTCACGTTTCCATCCCATCGAGTTCTACGCCATTTTCCCGGACGAGGAGCGGGCACGCAGGGCGGCAGGACATTATTCGGGTGAATCCTTGAACGCACAGGTCAGTGCCCGTGATGACGGCGCCTGGTCCCTGGAGCTGAGCAAGGTGATGTACGCGACCTACGACGGTATCGGCGACTTCGAGCAGGATTTCGAGGCGGTGGTCGAACCATTGGGCGGCATTATCGAAGGATGGGGCGTCAAGCAGGAGGTCCGCGGGCGACTCGCCTGACACCATGAACGGCATCACAGCATGACGGCTGACCTTCGGGTCGGCCGTTTTCGTTTGCGCGTACCGGAAAGCCCTCTCGGCAAAATTCAGAAACAAGAATGCGGAATAAAAAAAAGCCGCCTGAGCAGGCGGCTAAAAGGGAAGTTCGGTGAGCATTTCCAGCGAATGGGTGGATTATCCCTGCGAGCTGCCAGGCAGTGAAATCAACTCTGGCTATGCTGCTGATAGACGACAGCATTGCTTTGCAATGAAGCGGGGGTGATCAGGTTGGCGCATTTATCGCACAGGAATGGTGCGGTGCCTGCAGCTCCAATATCCAACCGATTGATATGAAAGCGTTTATGCCGATGGCACGGGCCTTGCGAAGGCCTGTTGGTCCGGGTGACAAGGAGTACGGCATGATCCGCACCTATTACGATGAGATGTACGATGCCGGCGGCCAGGTCCGCCCGCATTACCGGGAATTTGCCCGTTGGCTGGCTGAAACACCTGACGAGCTGCTGGCTCAACGGCGACGTGAGGCCGATCTGCTGTTCCATCGCGCCGGAATTACTTTCACGCTCTACGGGGACGAGCAGGGCACCGAGCGCCTGATTCCCTTCGACACCATCCCGCGCAGCATCCCGGCCAGCGAATGGCGGATCGTCGAGCGCGGCTGCATCCAGCGGGTCAAGGCGCTGAACATGTTCCTCGCCGACCTTTACCATGAGCAGCGCATCATCAAGGCCGGCGTCATTCCGGCCGAGCAGGTGCTGGCCAACGAGCAATATCAGTTGGCGATGCAGGGGCTGGATCTGCACCGGGATATCTACTCGCACATCTCCGGGGTCGACCTGGTGCGCGATGGCGACGGCACCTACTACGTGCTCGAAGACAACCTGCGCACGCCCAGCGGTGTCAGCTACATGCTCGAAGACCGCAAGATGATGATGCGCCTGTTCCCCGAGTTGTTTTCGACCCAGCGCATCGCGCCCATCGACCACTATCCGAACCTGCTGCTCGACACCCTGAAAAGCTCAAGCCCCCTCGACAATCCGAGCGTGGTGGTGCTGACGCCGGGGCGCTTCAACAGTGCTTTTTTCGAGCACGCGTTCCTCGCCCGGGAAATGGGCGTCGAACTGGTGGAGGGCGCGGACCTGTTCGTGCGCGATGACAAAGTGTTCATGCGCACCACGGGCGGGCCCAAACCTGTCGATGTGATCTACCGCCGGCTCGACGACACCTTCCTCGATCCGCTGGCATTCAATCCGGACTCGATGCTGGGGGTGCCAGGCCTCTTGTCGTCCTACCGCTCGGGCAACGTGGTGCTGGCCAATGCCATCGGCACCGGCGTGGCCGACGACAAGTCGGTGTACCCCTTCGTCACCGACATGATCCGCTTCTACCTGGACGAAGAGCCGATCCTGAAGAACGTACCGACCTACCAGTGCCGCAATCCTTCGGAGTTGTCCCACGTGCTCGCCAACCTGGCGGATCTGGTGGTCAAGGAAACCCAGGGCTCCGGCGGTTACGGCATGCTGGTGGGGCCGGCGGCGTCGGCGGCGGAAATCGAGTCGTTCCGCGCGCGCATCAAGGCCAAGCCCCATGCGTATATCGCGCAGCCGACGTTATCGCTGTCGACCTGCCCGACCTTTGTCGAAAGCGGCATCGCCCCGCGCCATATCGACCTGCGCCCATTTGTCCTGTCCGGGCGCGAAACCCGGGTCGTGCCGGGCGGTTTGACCCGTGTCGCCCTGCGCGAAGGCTCCCTGGTGGTGAATTCCTCCCAGGGCGGCGGAACCAAGGACACCTGGGTGGTCGAGGATTGAAGGAAGCCTGCCATGTTAAGTAGAACTGCCTCGGATTTGTATTGGATGTCGCGTTACCTGGAGCGCGCGGAAAACCTCGCGCGGATGCTCGACATCAGTTATTCGCTGTCACTGATGCCGCAGGACGGTCGCGGTGATGGCCTGCATGAACTGGCGATGCCGCTGCTGATCACCGGCACGCTGGACGATTACCTGGAGCGTCACGGCGAGCTGCATGCCGAGCGCCTGCTGCATTTTTTCGCGCTGGACGCCGCCAACCCGGCGAGCATCTACAGCTGCCTCGGCGCCGCGCGGGCCAGTGCCCATGCGGTGCGTGGGCGAATTACCGCCGACATGTGGGAAAACATCAACGCCACCTGGCTGGAAATTCGCGGCATCGCCGATCAGGGCCTGAGTCGCTATGGCATGAGCCGTTTCTGCGAGTGGATCAAGGAGCGCTCGCACCTGTTTCGTGGTGCTTCCTACGGCACGATCATGCGCAATGACGCGTTCCGCTTCATTCGTCTGGGCACCTTCATCGAACGCGCCGACAACACCCTGCGCCTGCTCGATGCCCGCTACGAGATGGCCGGCGATCAGGCCGAGGCGGTCAGCGACGGCACGGCCCACGCCTACTACCAGTGGAGTGCATTGTTGCGGGCGTTGTCATCGTTCGAGGCGTACACCGAAATCTACCGCGATGCCCCCGGCGCCCGGCATGTCGCGGAGCTGCTGTTGCTGCGCGCCGACGTGCCACGCTCGCTGCGCGCCTGCACCGAAGAAATCGACCAGATCCTCGCGCAACTACCCGGCGCCAACGGCCTCCCGGCGCAACGCCTTGCGGCAGAAATGGACGCGCGCCTGCGCTACACCGGCATCGGCGAAATCCTCGACGAAGGCCTGCACGCCTGGCTGACCGAATTCATCCCGCTGGTGCGCCAGTTGGGTAACGCCATTCACAGTTCCTACCTGGAGGCTGCATGAGACTCTCCATTAGCCACGAAACCAGCTATCACTACGAAGATCAGGTGCGCGCCAGCATCCAGTATCTGCGCCTGACGCCCCACGACAGCGAGCGGCAGCACGTGCTCAGTTGGCAACTCGATTTGCCGCGGCCGGTGCGTGCGCAGCTCGATCCGTTCGGCAACATCCTGCACGTGCTGACCCTGGACGAGCCCCATGAGGCGATCATCATCGGGGCCCGTGGCCAGGTCGAAATCGACGAGCTGCGTGAAGCCGAGCACGAGAGCCAGTCGGCGCTGCCGTTCCTGCGTTTCACGCGTCTGACCGAAGCCGACGAAGCCCTGCGCGGGTTTGCCGAAAAGACTTGCAAGAGCCGCCGGGATCGCACCGCGCTGATCGACCTGATGCACGAACTGAATGCCTGCATGACCTACACGCCGGGCTCCACCGAAGTGGATACCAGCGCGGCGCAGGCCTTCGCCGGGCGCTCCGGGGTGTGCCAGGACCACACCCATGCGTTCCTGGCCTGCGCCCGCAGCCTGGGTATCCCTTCGCGGTATGTGTCGGGTTATCTGTACAGCGAGAACAGCGAACACCTGGCCAGTCACGCCTGGGCGGAAGCCTGGCTGGACGACGCCTGGTACAGCTTTGACGTGACCAACCAACTGGCTCGTCCCGAGCGCCACCTCAAGCTGGCGGTGGGCCTGGACTATCTGGATGCCTGCCCGGTGCGCGGCATGCGTCGTGGCGGTGGCTGCGAGCAGATGCATGCGAAAGTGCTGGTTTCACCTACGCCGGTGATTTCAGTGGTGCAGCAATAACCTCACCCCCCCTGTAGGAGCGAGCTTGCTCGCGATGGTAGCCGGGACACCGCGAAGCATCAGGATGCCCGCGTTATCGTTGACGACCATCGCGAGCAAGCTCGCTCCTACAGGGAATAGTGGTGATCAGGGCTTCACCTTACGCCCAGCCATATGCTGCAAATACCCCACCAGCATCTCCAGCTCCGTATCCGGCAACACCGATGCGGCGAACCCCGGCATCTTCGCCTGCGGCCATTGGCGCAGGCTCTGCGGGTCGCGGATGTAGCGCCTGAGGAAATCCGCGCCGAAATACTCGGTCGGGTTGAACGGAATATTCAGGTCCGGTCCGACCTGCGCGTCACCCGCGCCATTGAGGCGATGACACGCCAGGCAGTTCTTCTGAAACAGCGCAAAACCCTGGTTCACCGGGTCGTCCGCCTTCAGCTTCGGATCGGGCAGCAGGGCCGGGAACCGTTCGGCCACCGGTGCCAGGCGCTTGATCGCAGCCACCTGAAACGGCCATTGCTCCGGGCTGATGTGTCCTGCCTGTGGATCGGTCCAGACCAGATAAAACGGCCCGGCGCTCGGCTTGCCGGCGGACAGTGCCGGCCAGGGTTTGGCCGGATCCTCGATGGCCAGCCACGCTCGCGATCCCTGGGTACCGAGCAAGGGCCCGGCGGCCAGTTCGGCGGCAAAACCATCCAGTGCCACCGCTTGCAGGTGATCGCCGGGCTTGATGCCGGTGAGCAGCGCCGCCAGGGGCACGGCGCGATAACTCATGGTCTTTTTATAGGAGACGTCGTCACTGATGGTGATGGTCTGAGCCTGAGGGTGCTTGAGCAAATCCTCGGTCTGCCAGGTGCGCTGGTTCGCGCCCAGCTCCAGGTTCAGCTGTGCGGCATACAGGGGCGAGCCGAACAGCAGGGCCCCGAGCAGGAAAAGCATTTTCAAAGGATCGCCGTCCATGTCGTGGAAGTGCCGCAAAGGTTGGCACACCCATGCTGGCCCGGGTAGCGGGCCAGTCATATTTTTAACGGGGGCGATGAAAAACGGTGACGCTGTACTTCCAATACAGATTCAGCCAATGACCTTGGTCAGGTTCGGCACAATCAACAACAGCGTGGTGGCAAAAAGAATGAGCCCGGCTTGACGTACTTTCGAATGTTTGAACATGGCTTGACCGCCTTTATTGTTATTTCCTGATGCCTGCCTGCATTTCTCCATGACGGCAGAGCGGTGCACTTCCTGTATGACGAGCGCTCGGCAAAACCCGACGACAACTTCGTACATCTTCACCTTAGGGCCCGTTGCGGCCCGCGTCAGCCGCGGCTTAGATCCATTTCATATGGAGACCTTGAGAAAGGTGTTAAAAAAGGCATGAGGCCTATTGCCAGCTTCTTTGCCGGCCTTTTGCTAGACAGCTTGCTGTCGTGAAGCGATTGATTCGGTAGGCCACTACCGTCCGTCTGAGCGTGTCCGTCAACGTCGGTGAGCATTGCGGTCATTGAATCGGCGGTGGCTCGGCATAAGGTGGAGGCTCGATATTTTCATCGTCAGATTCGAGGACGTCATGACCCAAGCTCTGATTTTCGATGCGTTACGTACGCCCCGTGGCAAAGGCAAGGCTGATGGTGCGCTGCACAGCGTCAAACCGGTGAACCTGGTGGCTGGCTTGCTCACCGCGCTGGCCGAACGCACCTCGCTGGACACCCGTCAGGTCGATGACGTCGTGCTCGGTTGCGTGACGCCGGTGGGCGACCAGGGTGCCGACATCGCCAAGACGGCGGTGCAGGTGGCCGATTGGGACATCAGCGTGGCCGGTGTGCAGATCAACCGCTTCTGCGCGTCGGGACTGGAGGCGGTCAACCTCGGGGCGATGAAAGTGCGTTCCGGCTTCGAAGAACTGGTGGTGGTCGGTGGCGTCGAGTCGATGTCGCGGGTGCCGATGGGCAGTGATGGCGGCGCGTGGGCGCTGGACCCGGAAACCAACCTGCACAGCCACTTCACGCCGCAGGGCGTCGGTGCCGACCTGATCGCCACCCTGGAAGGGTTCAGCCGCGAGGACGTCGATGCTTTTGCACTGCACTCCCAGCACAAGGCCGCCCGTGCCCGGGCCGAAGGTGCGTTCAGCAAGTCGCTGGTGCCGGTGCGCGACCAGAACGGCATCCTCCTGCTCGATCACGATGAGTTCATCCGCGCCGATTCCACCCTCGAAGGCCTGGGCAAGCTCAAGCCGAGTTTCGAGATGATGGGGCAGATGGGGTTCGACGCCACCGCGTTGCGGGTCTACAGCCATGTCGAGCGAATCAACCACGTGCACACGCCGGGCAACAGCTCCGGGATCGTCGATGGCGCAGCGCTGATGTTGATCGGCTCCGAAGCCAAGGGACGTGAACTGGGCCTGCAGCCACGGGCGCGAATCGTCGCCACGGCGGTGACCAGTACCGACCCGACCATCATGCTCACCGGCCCCGCACCCGCCACGCGCAAGGCGCTGGCCAAGGCCGGGTTGCGGGTCGAGGACATCGACCTGTTCGAGGTCAACGAAGCCTTCGCCTCGGTGGTGCTCAAGTTCATCAAGGACATGGCCATCGACCCGGACAAGGTCAACGTCAACGGCGGCTCCATCGCCATGGGTCATCCGCTGGGAGCCACCGGTTGCGCGATCCTCGGCACCTTGCTCGATGAACTGGAAGCCCGAAGCCTGCGTTTTGGCCTGGCGACCCTGTGTGTCGGCGGCGGCATGGGCATTGCCACCATCATCGAACGCCTTTGAGCCTTTCAAGGAAGCCTCTTCATGAATCAAGCCATTCGTTACGAACAGGGCCAGGACCGTATCGTCGTCCTGACCATCGACATGCCGGGCCAGAGCGCCAACACCATGAACGCGATCTATCGCGAGGCCATGGCCGCCTGTGTCGCACGCCTGTTGGCAGAGAAGGACAACCTCGCTGGCGTGATCATCACCTCGGCGAAGAAAACCTTCTTCGCCGGAGGCGACCTCAATGAACTGATCAAGGTCGGCAGGCCTGAAGCCAAAGCGTTTTACGACATGGTGCTGACGCTCAAGAGCCAGTTGCGCAGCCTGGAAACCCTGGGTAAACCGGTGGTCGCCGCGATCAATGGCGCGGCGTTGGGGGGCGGTTGGGAAATCTGCCTGGCCTGCCATCACCGGGTCGCGCTGGACAACCCGGCGGTGCAACTCGGCCTGCCGGAAGTGACCCTGGGCTTGCTACCCGGCGGTGGCGGGGTGGTGCGCATGGTGCGCATGCTCGGCCTGGAAAAGGCCTTGCCGTACCTGCTCGAAGGCAAGAAAGTCCGCCCGCAGCAAGCGTTGCAGGCCGGTCTGATCGACGAACTGGCGGCGGACGGCGACGAACTGCTGGCCAAGGCGCGGGCCTGGATCCTGGCCAATCCGGCGGCGGTGCAGCGCTGGGATGTGAAGGGCTACCAGATTCCGGGTGGCACGCCATCGCATCCCAAGGTCGCGCAGATGCTGGCGATTGCGCCGTCGATCCTGCGCACCAAGACCCAGGGCTGCCTGCCCGCACCGGAGAAGATCCTGTGCGCGGCGGTGGAAGGGGCGCAGGTGGATTTCGACACGGCGCATCTGATCGAAACCCGTTATTTCACCGAGCTGACCACCGGGCAGATCTCGAAAAACCTGATCGGCACCTTCTGGTTCCAGCTCAATGAAATCAACGCCGGCGGCTCGCGCCCCCAAGGGTTTGCCCCTTACGTGACGCGGCGGGTCGGCGTACTCGGCGCCGGGATGATGGGCGCGGGCATTGCCTACGTCAGCGCCGTGGCCGGTATCGAGGTGGTGCTCAAGGACATCGACACCGCCGCGGCCGAGAAGGGTAAGGCGCACTCGGCGGCGCTGCTGGACAAGAAGGTCGCCCGCGGCCACATGACCGCCGAACAGCGCGAGGCGATTCTGGCGCGCATCCAGCCCACCGCCAGCGATGCCGACCTCGCCGGTTGCGACCTGATCATCGAAGCCGTGTTCGAAGACCGTGAGCTCAAGGCCCGGGTCTCCGCCGCCGCACAACAGATCGTCGGGGCGGACGCGGTAATCGCCTCCAATACCTCGACCTTGCCGATCACCGGCCTGGCCACGGCGGTGCCGGATCCGGGCAAGTTCATCGGCCTGCACTTCTTCAGCCCTGTGGACAAAATGCCGCTGGTGGAAATCATCAAGGGCGCGCGCACCAGCGACGAAACCCTGGCTCGCGGTTTCGATTTCGTCCTGCAAATCAGGAAGACGCCGATCGTGGTCAACGACAGCCGCGGCTTCTTCACCTCACGGGTGTTCGGCACCTTCACCAATGAAGGCATCGCCATGCTCGGCGAGGGCGTGAGTGCGGCGATGATCGAGACCGAGGCGCGCAAGGCCGGCATGCCCATCGGACCGCTGGCGATCTCTGACGAAGTTTCCCTCAGCCTGATGAGCCATATCCGTCAGCAAACGGCGAAAGACCTGCAAGCGGAGGGCAAACCGCTGGTCGAGCATCCGGCGTTCGCGGTGATCGACCTGCTGCTCAACGAATACAAGCGGGCGGGCAAAGCCGCCGGTGGTGGTTTCTACGAGTACCCGGCCGGTGGCCAGAAGCACTTGTGGCCGCAGCTGAAAACCCGCTTCGAGCAAGCCGACGGGCAGATCTCGCCGAAAGACGTGCGTGATCGCCTGTTGTTCGTGCAAGCCATCGAGACCGTGCGTTGTGTGGAGGAGGGCGTGCTGACCTCGACCGCAGACGCCAACGTCGGCTCGATCTTCGGCATCGGCTTTGCGGCCTGGACCGGCGGCGCGCTGCAATTCATCAATCAGTATGGCGTGAAGGACTTCGTCGCCCGCGCCCAGTACCTGGCCGAGCAGTATGGCGAACGGTTCCTGCCACCGGCCCTGTTGCTGGAGAAGGCGGCCAGGGGGGAGGCTTTCTAAGGGCGCTTTTCAGGGGGAGAATGACGCACTTCAGGGCTTGCCTGCCACGGTGTTTCGAGGCAGGCTCTGGGGTGTGCATTATTCCCATCACGTGTCAGGTATTTTTTATGTCGTTACGCATCTGCATTCTGGAAACCGACATCCTGCGTCCGGAACTGGTCGATCAATATCAGGGTTACGGGCAGATGTTCCAGCGCCTGTTTTCGCAGCAGCCCATCGCCGCCGAGTTCACCGTGTACAACGTGATGCAGGGCGAGTACCCGAGTGATGACCAGAGCTTCGATGCCTACCTCGTCACCGGCAGCAAGGCCGACTCCTTCGGTACCGACCCCTGGATCGAAACCCTCAAGGCGTACCTGCTGACCCGCTATCAGCGCGGCGACAAACTGCTGGGCGTGTGCTTCGGCCACCAACTGCTGGCGCTGCTGCTGGGCGGCAAGAGCGAGCGCGCGACCCAGGGCTGGGGCGTCGGCACGCACAACTACAAACTGGCTGCCAAGGCGCCGTGGATGAGCCCGGTGCGCGAAGAGCTGACCCTGCTGATCAGCCACCAGGACCAGGTGACCACGCTACCGGAAAACGCCACCGTCATCGCTTCCAGCGATTTCTGCCCGTATGCCGCCTACCACATCAACGACCAGGTGCTGTGCTTCCAGGGGCATCCGGAATTCATCCACGATTATTCGCGCGCCTTGCTGGACATCCGCCAGGAAGCGTTGGGCGAGCAGATTTACACCAAGGGCATCAGCAGCCTTGAGCAGGAACATCACGGCACTACCGTGGCCGAGTGGATGATGCGGTTCGTGGCGCACAAGCCGCAAGCTGTCTAAAAAGCATCGCGAGCAGGCTCGCTCCCACATTGGCTTGAAGGAATTCAGGCCCCCTGTGGGAGCGAGCCTGCTCGCGAGCTTTTTATAACCACCCCGACCTTTTGAAACTCCCCCACAACCCCGCACACCCCACCGCAATGAACCCCAGTACCGCGAAATAGCCGTAGTGCCAGGTCAACTCCGGCATGTTCTGGAAGTTCATCCCGTAGATACCGGCAATCGCCGTCGGGAACGCCAGGATCGCCGCCCACGCGGCAAACTTGCGCTGCACCACGCTCTGGCGTGACGCTTCCAGCAACACCCCGATCTCGATGGTCTGGCTGGCGATCTCCGCCAGGGTCGTCAGGTCTTCCATTTGCCGGGTCACGTGGATCTGCACGTCACGAAAGTACGGGCGCATGTTCTTGTCGATGAACGGGAAGCTGAGCTTCTGCAACTCCTCGCTGATTTCCACCATCGGTGCCGCGTAACGGCGCAGGCGCACCACGTCGCGGCGCAGGCCATGCAGTTTCTGGATGTCGTGCTCGTTCAGCGCGCTGCACAACACGTTGCGCTCCAGTTCGTCGATCTCGGCGTGAATGGCTTCGCCCACCGGCTGGTAGTTTTCAATGACGAAATCGAGGAGGGCGTAGAGAACGAAGTCTTCGCCGTGCTCAAGCAAAAGCGGACGCGCCTCACAACGCTGTCGGACATGGGCGTAGGACGCCGAGTGCCCATTGCGTGCCGTGATGATGTAGCCGTTGCCGGCGAAGATATGCGTTTCGATGAACTGCAAAACGCCGTCATGGCGAATCGGTGAGTAGGTGACGATGAACAGCGCATCGCCGAAGGTTTCCAGCTTCGGCCGGCTGTGTTTTTCCAGGGCGTCCTCGATGGCCAGTTCGTGCAGGTTGAACTGGCGTTGCAGGTTGGCCAGCTCCTGCGCATCCGGCTCTTCGAGGCCGATCCAGACAAAGTGGCCAGGCTTGGCAGCCCAGGCGGCGCCTTCGTCCAGGGTGATATTGGTGACTCTCTTACCGGCGCTGTAAACCGCGGCAGCAACAACTCGACCCATGATTGGATTTCACTTCTTTTTTGTAGGTGGCAGGCAGTCTTCAGCTTAGCCTTGTCTGTTGCTTGAGAGTCAGTGAAATCTGCGCAGTTCATGAATGGCTGGCAAAAGAAAACCCGCACTGGGCGGGTTTCGTTTTACGCGGCTTGCAGTTGCCGATCCATCGAGGCGATGCATTCGCGCATCTGCTCGCGACATTGGTCGATCAGTTGCGGCATGTCGTCCAGGCTCAAGCCAGCAGTCGGAATCGCCGGCAGCGAACGGATGAGAATTTTCCCACTGCGCCAGCGATTCAATCGCATGTGCTTGACGTAACTGCTGACGCACACCGGGACAATTGGCACGCCGGCCGCGATGGCCATCTGGAACGCCCCCTTCTTGAAGGGCAGCAGTTCTTCGCCGAGGTTGCGCGTGCCTTCAGGGAAGACCCAGATCGAGGTGTCCTTGTGCTGCAAGGTGTGGGTCGTGGTCAGCATCGAGCGGCGTGCCTTGTGCGCATTGCCACGGTCGATCAGCACATTGCCCGCCAGCCAGAACAACTGGCCGAACAGCGGCACCCACTTCAGGCTCTTCTTGCCGATGCACACGGTACGCGGAGGCACCACGTTGCCGAACACGAACAGGTCGTAGTTGGACTGGTGGTTGGCGACGATCACGCAGCTTTGCGGTTTATTCATCAGCGGACCGACATCCGCCTTGACCCGCAGACGCAGGATACACATCGCCGGCCAGGCGTATAAACGCGCGCACAGACGGCTGTTATCCGGATTGAATGGCCGACACAACCCGAGGATCACCCCCAGGACGCCGGCGAGAATAAAGTGCAGCCCCATCAACAACATACGAAACACAAACAGCATTTTGCAGGCCCCACCGGGACAAAAGGTGGCGCAGTGTACGGATGTGCACTGTTTTCGGCAATTACCCCGGTAGAGGTAGGAGATAGGCGATGTTTAAGTAAAAGTTTCCGACTCGTTGGTCAGATGTGTTCTAGAGCGGTTGTAGGGTTTTTCAGTTTGCGGATCGGAAAACTGTGGGAGCGAGCCTGCTCGCGATAGATCTCTACGCTGACACAGGCTCTCAGGATGAACATCCTTTAATGGTTGCCTTAGACCAGATGCTCCTGATCGGCGATGATCGCGTTATCCAGCGTCTCCAGCAGCGCCTTGCGCACCTTCAGCTTGGTGTTCTTGTGTGCGCTCATATTGATCTTCTTCAACTGGCGCGCCGCCGCCAATGCGGTTTCCTGCAACGCTTCGGGCGCGACAACGACATCGAGGAACCCGGCATCCACGGCGCTTTGCGGGTTGAACATCTCGCCATTGATCACCGAGCGGTGGAAGGCCGCTTTGCTCAGGCGATCACGGGCCAGTTCGATACCGGCGTGGTGCATGGTCATGCCGATCTGCACTTCGTTCAGGCCGATGCTGAACGGGCCATCGACACCAATGCGGTAGTCGGCCGACAACAGCAGGAATGCCCCCTTGGCCACCGCATGCCCAGGGCAGGCGACGATCACCGGGAACGGATGCGACAGCAGGCGACGGGCCAGGGTCGAACCGGATGTCACCAGCGCCACGGCTTCTTTCGGCCCGGCGGTCATCACCTTCAAGTCATACCCGCCCGACAGAATTCCCGGCGTACCGGTAATGATCACCACTGCGCGATCGGCCACTGCCTGATCCAGCGCCGTATTGAACGCGGCGATCACGTCTGGCGAAATGGCATTGACCTTGCCGTTGCTCAAGGTCAGGGTCGCGATACCGTCTTCGAGGTGGTAGGAAATCAACTCACTCATGACGCTATTCCTTGTATGAAAGTTGAGGCAGACGTTACCCACCGCCGTAGGCGAGGTAAAGCGCTGTGACTGACTCACCGGTCACCGTTTTACCGCCTGCCGGGCCCTCTGCCTCACGGCCACCGCGCCTTGCTCCATCGGCAGAAGGGCGCCGCCGAGCCGAAGATTGGCAGGTTTGCCCTGCCCGCAGGCGAGCGGAAGGTCTAAATCGCTAACCACATGAAAATTCTGCAAAAATAATTTGCCATCGGAAATGCTTTCGACTACATTAGCGCGCCTCGACAGACAGAACATGTTTGAAGAGATACGGTGAAGTGTCCGAGTGGCTTAAGGAGCACGCCTGGAAAGTGTGTATACAAGAAATTGTATCGAGAGTTCGAATCTCTCCTTCACCGCCACATTCTGAAAAGCCCCGCAAATCAATGGTTTGCGGGGCTTTTTAATTTCCGATTGTACTACTCAATTGTACTACTCGTGACCCTCTGGCCGTCCGGCACCCAGTCCTCACTCGCTCCGTGTATTAGTTTTCATCTTTCCCGGCCTCGCCATAGGCGTTCCTACGCCAAATCTGCCACGCTCAGCGGGCTTTGCCCGTCTAAAGGGCCGCAGCGTCATGCCGGCTCATAATCTTGACGGGTTCGCCGCTCGTCTGATTGTGTAAAATAAATCTTGTGTAATCGGTTTATTTGTGATCCTTGCCTTGACAGGGTCGGGAAGTGTGGTAGACTGTGTGCTTGATTAGATAGAACTTCAGTTATTCCCCCCCCAAGTCTCCCGTCTGCTCGACAATATGGTCAGGTCTGATCCTTTCCGGACTATGTTGTACAACTTGTTGTCGATCCAAGTGCAGAAGATCGACATCTTTCCTTTGAGTGAAGTTGCCATAGCGGCAGTAGGGTACAGGCATTCCCTGCTGACGTTCATGCACGTCCCGACCGCCGGATGCAACAGAAGGCGGTCAACTGTTTAACTTGTTGCGATGCAGCAAGTATTCTTTGCACTAATCAGTGCACTACTGGATGACCGAATCAGCCGAAGCTTTTGCGAGAGTCGCGGGTTTCGTTCGTCTGTCCAAAGCTACAATCTACCCAAGAGATACATCAATGCAGAAACGATACCCGTTAAAACGGAAGTATTGCGACCACTGCGGGGCGATGTATTACAGTCGCTCGCACCGAAGTCGCTGGTGTGGCGGAAATTGCCAGACCCGCAACTACCGTTCACTCCTAAAACAAACTAACGCTGAGAAGGAGCAAGAGTTCATGGATCAGCATGCAGAACAACTTAATATACAGGAAACAACGCAATGACCGAAAAAATCTGGCTCGAAGTTGACAAGGTTAACCGGGCGATTATGTCCTACTATCTTCAACCGCCTACAAGCTTTTCCAGTAAGTTCGACTACATCGAAGCCACCCAGGACGAGCTTATCTTTCTGAATGCCCTCGAGGAAGCGGTGTTCGCCCCAGGAACTGTTGCAACACTAGAGGACTTGGAGGCACACCGAGAGCGAGTAAGGACAGCGAAAGCAGCAAGGAGCAACGTCTCCACGAAACACTCGGGACCCATCAACAAACCCGCCCCCAACGCTGCCACCTCCGAAGTCAAAGCCGCTGTGCTCAAGCAGATGAGGCAGCACTGGGCGAACAAACGTAAGTAACGATCAACTTAATGCAGACCAAACAATGAACGAAACCAACGTGCAACACAAATACGGCCACGACCTTGTCGAGTTCTTCAAGCACTCTGACGAAGAGCTTCAGATGCTTACCAAAGACAAAGAGACTGCCTACTTCCGGCACTGTACTTCACCGGCCTATCCACAACTAGGCGTGAATGTTGCCTGGCTAAGTGAGAAGCCGTTAACCCAGGCTCTGAACGAACTGGCAGCGTGGCTGATCGACGGCTACACCGTTGCAACTTCCGTAAGCCAGCCTTTGCACCTCAGCGTCAATCTACGGAAGCCGCAGAAACTGGTCGATGACGACCTTCTTACAATTGCAGAGCAGGCCAAGGTCGAATACGCAGCCAGCCGGTACGCTCGCAACTTTACAGAGACGCGTCGCCAGATGGAAATCACAATTGCAAAACGGGCACGGGAAGCGGCAGCAGAGGCCGCCAAAGTTGCAGCAGCCCATCAGCAATCGGAAGAAGAGTTTGCACTAGCCGATCTTCTCGCTGCGTATTCGCCGAAGAAGTCTTCCGCAGCTAAGTAAAGACTGCACCTCGCTCACGCCTTTCTTAATACAACTTCCGAGTAGCCAAGCGGATAGCGCCGACTGACTACTGGGTTTTGGGTCGTCTTGCGAATGGCGCATGCAAGTTGCAGGTAGGTACATATTTGTCCCCGTTTCGGCCTACAGCCCTTACGCCACGCGGGGTCAGCGATTTCAACGTGCGTAAGAACGCACATCTCTGGAGTAACCGACATGAGGATTTCCCTCAACGATGACACGAAACAACGCCTGCTGACGTTCATGCACGTGCGTGGCATTCACAACGTAACCCATGGCCTGAACGTGTTGATCACGGAAGCCACCTTAACAAACTTGATCCCAACAGGCGCGGACACCAATGGCAGTAGCCGAGAAAGCAAACAGTCAGATTGAAGTTGCCTGCACCAGCTGCGGAACGATGTTCAAGCGTCGGCCCGGAGGTCGTGCCACTTGTAAGGCATCGTGCAAGAAGAAGCGGCAGCGGGTGGCGGCAGCAGCATCCCAACTTACCGCCAAGGACAAGAAGATTGCTCGCCGAAAGGAGCGACTTCTGGAGTGCGCCTTCGGTTACTGGTTCATCGAGCAGGCCAGACGGGCAGGTACGGTTCAGACCTACCACGGTATTGATGCTACTGGTCTTCACCTGCTCTACGAAATGCATAACTACCGCAAGAAGCGTTACGGGTGGGTCGATAGCGGTCATGGCAAAGATGTATTCCAACAATGCCACGTCCAACCGCTGAAGGGGCGTGATGGCTCCACTGGCCTGACTACCCCAGAAAACCTGTTCACCGGCATTGCGGAGCTGAACCAGCGGCACGGTAACAAGCCTGTGAATTCCTGGGCCGGTGCCACGCTTCCTGCAACTGCCCGTAAGCGGAAGTGGTGTGTCACGGACGATATGACGCGGGACCAAGTGCTGGAGCGGATCTCCGCTTATCTCGGCCCCGAGCTGGACAAGTTTCTTGATGAGCTGGACAAGATGCCCCAGCGGACTGCACGACTGCGGCTGGCCAGGTCGATCTACAGGCGACAGACTAACGAGCTCTACTTACCACTGGGCAGCCGCTACACCTTGTCGGACCTTGAAGCGTTGGAGTTCGGCGAGCTACAGGCTTTGGACGCCATCCAGAATGGTCGGTCGAGCATCGTGTCGTTCACCGTCAGCAACTGTCCACCCGACTCTAAGCTGGGCGTGCTCCATGATGAACTGTTGCGATTCTCTGACGTGCTGCCGGACGGGCAGCATAAGGACAACTGCCGGTTCATGTTGTCGATGGTGCGGGTACTTGGAAGTTACCTTGCCCAGATCAAGGATGCACAAGGCAAGGCCAGAGGTCGCTTCGACTTTCCGAACGCAACTTGGGCACCGCTGCAATACTTCTGCCCTTCGAATCCCTGGAAGACATCGGCCCGGATGTTAGATGCGGATCGCAAGATGCTGATTACATCAATCACCGAGGCGGCACAGGATGCGTTGCAGGGGTTGGATGTACCGGCGGACATGTTGAAGGCCCGAGTTCTGAGGCGCCTGCATCTGCAATCACTGGTGCCGAAAGTCTCCGCCCCCGATGAGTGGAGCTGGGAGGCCAACGGGTCGAACTGGCTCGACTACATCAACAACCTGTACACCTCGCTCCAGCCGACATGGAAGGCGTTGACGGACGTTGGTTTTTGCAGCGAGGCAGAGATGCTTGATGCACAAGATGCCGTCATTCACAGACTGGTGGCTTCAGTGGAGCAAGCCCGCAGTGACTTCAGCAGCTTGGCGTACAACAAGTGGGCCAAGCGTTACCCAGTGCATTTGGAGTACCCCCCAGTGGCGGTCGAGCCGACGGCATTCGATTCGACCATCACCGCAGTCAGCTGAAGTCATAGCTGATTAGAACCCCGCAGTATCGCAAGGGTGACGGGGACTTTCTCTTCGACTCAAGGCGCTAAGCGGTTCTCCTCAGGTTCTCGTTATCTTCTACCGAGATGAGTATGCGTGCGTGGAAGTGCGTGAAGCCAGAATCGCACTTCCCGTCGAAGTTAACCCTCGACGTAATAACGTAAGCCACAGATGACTCTGGACTGGCGCCAATAATAATTCTTCCTATCCAATCCTGATCTTCTAAAACTTCAATCGCGTGCTCTACATCGGGGATCGTCAAGCTACATAGCTTGGCCAGCGTTGCGAGGCTGACAACCAGTGCATACTCATCACCTACTTTTGCCAAGAGGGTGAGGAACACTGATGCAGCGGTGGGATTCTCACGAGTTAACACCGCCAACTTCAGCAAGGATTCTGGGTCAAGTTGATCGACTTCCTCTGCCTCTTCGCGGGCGTGATGCAGATTTTCGTCTTTGTCAGTCATTGATCGGCTCCCGAGCATGTCACGATTAGTGTGTGTATCCGTGAAGGATATCCCCGGACCATGGGGGGATGCCAGCACCGCCACCATCTCCAGCACTCCAATGTCAATTCGGTCTCCGCGTCCGTGAGATGCGGCTTGCTATGGGTGTAAGTCAGGAAGCATTTGCGGACAAGTGCGGATTCGCGAGAACCTACATGTCCAGAATCGAAACGGGTGGAGCAAATCCGTCGATCAACGCCATCAAGGTATTGGCCGATGCGTTGGGTGTAAGCATCTCTGACCTGTTTGCTGGCATGTGAGGTACTACTGCGTTCCGGTTGATATCCAACGCAGAGCTAATCGCGTAACCAATTACGCCACGCGTCCCTTACAGCCCTACACCATCATCACGGCTGACAAGTTCCCTGTTTTCGGGGCTCTTCCGTTGCTGGAGTTAAGCCGGAATTCCTTTTGTACTCTGTTCGGCAGTACGGAATCGAATACAGGCGTTACGGAACGTACTTTCCCTCGGAGTACGCGCCGTTATCTGGACCAGCAGAGACGTACCCCGTCCGAGGGTACATTGCCTGAAAACGTACTCTCACAGAGTGCGGACGTGCCCCCCACGTCCCATGAATGCCGTTCAGGGTTGGCTGTTAACAGGTGTCTGGTGAGCTATCCCTAGCTCATCTGGACGAGCTATTTCCACGGCATCATCAAACCTCCGTTAAACGATACCTTCGCGACGGGTGGTCTACGGTATCATCTAAATAGGGTTTACTAGTCTTTATGATGCTTTTATACTGATACCACCTTAAATGATCCTAGTGGAATCGGCTGCCATGTCCCGTACCTTCCTTTACTGCCGCGTAAGCACCTCGACCCAGTTCACGGAGAACCAGGTGCAAGAGGTGAAAGCCGCTGGTTTCGATGTGCAGGGCAATCGCGTCGTTGAAGAAACCATCTCGGGAAGCATCCTCGCCAGCGAGCGTAAGGGCTTCCAGGCCCTGCTGGGCAAGATGGAGGCGGGAGACGTGCTGATTGTGACGAAGCTGGATCGCCTCGGGCGTAACGCGATGGATGTCCGTCAGACGGTCGAACACTTGGCCACTGCTGGCATACGCGTTCACTGCCTCGCTCTTGGCGGTGTGGATCTCACCAGTGCGGCAGGCAAGATGACCATGCAAGTACTGGGTGCCGTTGCAGAGTTTGAGCGTGACCTACTGATCGAACGCACCCAGTCGGGGTTGAAGCGTGCCAAGAGCGAAGGCAAGAAGTTGGGCCGTCCAGAGGCAACGAATACCACGGCGGCAGTGCAGCGACTCAAGGCAAGGGATATGACTCAGTCTCAGGTAGCTGGTGAGCTGAAGATCGGTATTGCTACCGTCAAACGTCACTGGAACAAGGCCTAGTCCACTGAGCAAACCACGCCAAGTGCGGGGCTTTTCTTTGGGACACGATATTTCAAACTCGTAGTTGCCAGCAGCGAGGCGGCACCGCAAAGGCGTTAAGGACCGGTCTCCAGAATATAGCGCCCGACGTTCTGCCTGATACCCTGTCACGATATTTCGTAGGCACATTCACGGCTGGGTACGATCCAGGGCCAGTGTCTCTTTGAAAAGTTTCGAGTGTCAGTGGTTTGGGAAAATTGGCTCCCGCCAGCGGTGAGTTGGTCTAGGCTTCCCGCTACATCACTCGGGGATGCCAATGATGTCTGATAACCCAATGGGCGAAAGAAACGAAGTCGTAGCCGACGTGTTGGAATTGCTTTTGCTCAACCAGCATGCGATCGCTGCCGGCCTTGAGGAAGTTGCCTTATGGATCGAGGCTCGCGGCGCTTTGGATACGCAGGACAACATCATTACCGCACTTGGAACATTAGATTTGAATGCAGATGCGATCACCATAGCCATAGAAAAGCTGCGTCGAAGTCGTCATTCAGGCTGAATCAGATACCGCAATACAAAAACCCCGCCGAAGCGGGGTTTTGCATCACGTCAAAACTTTCGGGCTATTACTGGCGCCACTCCGTAGGTTGCTGCTCTCCCGGCATTACCAATGCCTCATAATTCGAGATTCCCGCAACGCGTGCCGCAGCCGCTACAGTCGCCTTCGTGTAACTGACGGCACTGTCTATCGTACTGCCGGGATTGAACCATGCGGTCCACAAGGTAGTGAGCTTGTGCTTCGTATAGTTTTGACCCTTGAGGTACTCGTAAAACTTCGCTCTCGCTGTCTGGGTTACGTTACCGTTCAAGTCCACCGTTAAGGTTACGAAAATGGTCATGATTCATTCCCCTCGCGCTTTGTTGGCTTGAGAGACAACCGAACCAGCAAGGGTCTTTGTCTCTTCGCTGTACTTCTCACTCTGAAGCACCCGACCTGCTTTCGCTTCCATCTCAGCACTCGTTTGCTTGCCAGTGTTGGCTTGGGCTAACGTGGAAGCAGCGAGACTTTTGGCAATTGCAGATGCGTGAGGGTCGCGGAGGGTTTCAGAGGCCAGCTTGGCCACCTTCGCGGAGGATTGCTTTGTGTTTTTAGCCATTGGAATGATCTCGATATTTGCGATATTGGCGCACCTATCTAAAATGACCACCAATCAGTTCCCTGTTGACGATTTTGTCAGCAGTGGGCTAAATAGCGTCCTTCTCTAGATACGTGCATTTACAAATGCGTGCGTCAGAGGGTGCAGGTAGTCACGTTTCTGTCGCCAAACGTAGCGCGGCTACTTGCATGCATTTTTCAGCAGAACTCCCTTCAATGGGAGTTTTTGCGTTTGTGCTGCCTACGATAATCGCCTCGTTTTAAGTGTGCAAGCATACAGTTGTTCATAACCTGTGGATAAGTGTTGTGGGTAAGTGCCTATAGCCCCTGTAGGCCGCAGCCTGTAAGGGCTATACCGTCTGTCGTTTTCGATGAAATTTATTTTTCGCCGGGCTTCTACAGGCCTCCTGAGGCGATGGTGGCACCAGCCCCCTAGTGATCCCTTGCATTTGCTTGTGTCGCTGCCTAGGGCCTATTGAGGCCCTCGTAAGGCATCTGGGTACCAATCGACGTTTCATTGGTATTCGTTCGTTTTCATTCGCGTTCGTTTGGCGAACACAAATCACGAATCCGAAAACATCTGCCAAACACGGTTAACCGCTTCTGGTCTGGTGAGCGACGTTTTACTGTTCGATGCTGGGCAGCGTAGATATGGCGGCGAACTTTTGTGCAGCGGAAGCGCCCTTTGAGTAAACGTCGTGCGTCACTGATCCTGTTTCATGCCCGACCAGTTCTTTCGCCAAGGCATCTGGCACATCAGCCCTGACCAGTCCGGTGACCACCGTATGTCGGAAGCTGTGGAAAACGTGGAGCTTGCTGAAGCCTGCTGTTCTTCGCAATCTGCCGAACGCTTTCGATATTGCATGCGAGCGTTTGCCATATTTGTCGGCGGATTCCGTGGGGATGAGGAAGTTGTTGGTTGAGTCTTCGCAGAGTCGGTCAATGGTCCGCAACAAGTTCGGATGGATCGGCACCATACGTTTGCTCGCTTTGCTTTTGCTCCGTGGGAAGTCTAAGCACCGTATGCCATCAACAGTTATTACGCTGTCTTTGGTGAGGCGGCATAATTCCTCGATTCTTGCCCCGGTATACCAGCCCAGTACGATGAGGTCCGCGAGGGGTTTATCTTTGTTGTCCAGTGCTGCTTGATGCAGTTTGAGGGCGTCTGCCCGCGTATAAATTTCCCTGTCTTGGCCCGCTGTCTCGGAACCTCCGCCCCTCGGCAAATCGTGGCCAGTGAAGGGGTTCACCTTGTCTTTGTACCGTTCACGCCAGCTGGAGTCATACTTCATCGCCCACTTCCAAAACGAAGTGCCGGCCATGAGGTACTGGCTCAAGGTGGCTGGTGCGCGATCCATTGATTTCAACCATGCATCGACCGCGTCGAAGTTGATCGCCAAATTTTCTTTTTGGAGGAACTCCGCCAGGCGCTGCATCTTGCCCACCTGCTGATCAACGTGTTTCGGTGCGCCGCCACGGGTCTCCCGGAATTCTCGGTACGCTTTGAGGCGGGCCAGAGTGATTGGCGAGTTCCGCTTCGCGTTATCTGGATTGGGATCAATGTAAGTGGCTGGGTTTTTTAGGAGCGTTTCCGCTTCTACAGCCTCCAGAGGTCTGAGGCCATATCTTTCTGCTGCCTTGCGTGCACTATCAACGAAGCCACGTTCACGCTTCGCATTAAAGTCGACGACGCCTGCTGGTAGGTCAGCAGGAGGTCCATCCATTAGCCGCTTCAACTTCAAATGAGTTAGTTTCTGTATGGCGGTCCCCATCAAGGCAACATGTGTTCTCCAGTGCTTGTTCTCGTCCTGCAGTTGGAGTCTGGCTGCTGCGATCTCTGCTTTCCACTGGGCTAAGTAGGGGAGGCGGGCATCCATTGCTTCCTTACGAAGCCCCGTCTTCAGCGACTGAATCAGTACCTTGCAGCGAAGGACTTTTTGCACATCCACGGGAACGGCCAGCCGGACATACCATGTGGATTCGCCTTTCTTCTGGATCAGGTTGTCTGCCATTGCATCGCCGTTGAGATGGGGGAGAATACGGCGGATTGTACTACTCGTTTGTACTACTATGCACGCTGAAAGCCCCTGAATACGGGGGTTGCTGGTCAAAAGTCGTGCGAAATTAGAATCTCTCCTTCACCGCCAAATTCGATGTAAGCAAAACCCCTGATTTCGAAAGAAGTCAGGGGTTTTGTGGTTTAGGGCGCCTGAATTTCTTCAGGGCCTTGTCCCATCCGCTCGATGAAGGTCCTTCTGAAAATGACGTAGGACGTGTGACACTCGTGTGGGACGCAGTGTCGGCAACCGCTTTAGATAAGGGGTTTGACGGGGTTCAGCGCAAAAATTGCGGTTTCCAGGAGGGGGTGTTCATTGAGGGTGTCCAGCGTCCAGAATGGGCTAACGGATGGCGTTGATGACGCAACCCTTCATAAGACCGCAATGGACGCAGGCACGTTATGCAGGAATTTACCCCCAAGCAGGCTGAACTGGAAAAGCTTCACGTGGAGATCGTCAAGCTGATAGCAGAACAACGCAAGTTGAATGCTGAGGCCGGGAAGATGACCTGCGAGGTTTTCTGGTATCCCGTTACTATCGCGATAGGCATGATTGGCACGGTCGCCACCGTGACGGCGGTGCTGCTCAAGCTGCTTTAAACCCTCCACATTTGTTATCAGCTCTTCAATCAAAGCCACGAAAGGGACATCCCATGATTGCCACCACTACCCAGGCCATCGAAGGCCGACAGATCACCGCTTACCTGGATGTCGTCAGCGCCGAGTCGGTGCAGGGGGTCAACGTGATTCGGGACATGTTCGCCGGCATGCGCGATTTTTTTGGTGGCCGCTCTCAGACTCTGGAGCGTGCGTTGAAGGAAGCGCGGATCCAGGCGACCGAGGAGATCAAGGAGCGGGCGCGCGCACTTCAGGCTGATGCCGTGGTGGCGCTCGACTTCGAGATCAGCATGCCGGCCGGGAAGGGCGGGATGGTCGTGGTTTTCGTCACCGGGACCGCCGTCAAACTGAGGTGATGCCTGCAGGCGGCAGCGTGGCCCATTCGTCGGGCGTCATGAGCGAAGAACCACAAGTCCGTAAATGACCGGCTAGTCTCAATCGCTTGGCGGTCGATATGTTTCAGGCAAAGGGTTTGCCGGTGTCGACCCCGTTTTTGAGAGGGGTGATGAAATGGCTGATCCATATATCGAAGACGATGGTGCCGAGTTTCCGATCAATAACTGCGTGCAGTGCGGCCAGACCGACTATCTGGTGGGGTTCGGCGACGAAGAGGTCAAGCTCGACAGGATGAAGGCCACGCTGCCTCTGGGGCCGAAAGCCAAATTCATGCCCAGGGTAGCGGCTCCCGCCAAGAGGGAGCAGGTGGTTCATGGGCCCCGCCATTAAGGGTGTTAACCGGATTGTTTAACGACGTATTGCGGTCTTGGGGTTTTTCACAAAGTTTTCACAACACCTTACGTAGGCTCAACTCATCCGTTAGAAAGCAACACCTGGCCCGTCTCCCCAGCGGGCTTTTTTTTGCCTGCCATAAAACCTTTTCCAAAAACGCTGTCCAACCGTCGCCAATGGCGAGGTTGCGTCCGCGTGGCTGGACTTTCTCGTCGTTACAGCTTTCAATCTCGACCCTTTTTGATTTCCCCCTATTTTTGAGGTTCTTGTCATGCGTTTAACTCTGCCGGCTCTAGTTCTGGGCCTTCTGGTTGCTCAAGGTGCAATGGCTGCTGGCGACGGCACGGCTGCGCTGGGCGGCGGTCTGGGCGGCGCGCTGGGTAACGTAGTCGGCCAAAGCATGGGCGGCAGCACTGGCGCAGCGATCGGTGCAGGCGTTGCGGGCGCAGCCGGCAGTGCCGTGGCAGCACGCAAGGGCAGCCGCACCAAAGCGGCCATCGGTGGCGGCGTCGGTGCTGCTGGCGGTTCGGTGATCGGCAACAGCCTGGGCGGCAAGACAGGCTCGACCATCGGTGCAGGCCTGGGCGGTGCCATCGGCGGCGGCGTAGGCAGCAACCTGGGCAAGAAACGTCACTGATCTTGAATACCCGCTGAAAAAGCCCGGCTCGATGCCGGGCTTTTTCGTTTGTACGCGTCGGAACATTTCACGTCAGGCTGCCTCTCAATTGATACATGCCTGAATAGCCGAGGTCTGTCATGACGCCCAAAACCCAAGGCAAGGAAGAAAAAGGGCCCAGTGGGCTGCCGTTCATCAATGATCCGGGTAATGAAGACCCAGGGTCGCTGATGGATGATGCGACGGTGCCGCTGATGGAAGAGGACGACGCGGACATTGATGACGAGACGCCGGAGTACCCACTGCCTTCGCCGACGGATTCACTGAGGCGTGATCAGCGGCCGCCGGATGAGGAGGATGTTGAGCGCGCGTCGAGTGAGTAGGGGAATCGAACAAGCATGGGCCATTGATTACGATTGCTTAATTGATTCTAACCAACGGTAAAAGAAAGCCTGCTGTAGTTGCGGATCATTGACGATGTCTTGATCGTCGAAGTCAAAAATATGAACGACGTCTTTTCGAGTCACCCGCGTTCCTAGCTGGTGTTCATACGCCATAATTCCCGATGTCATTTGAGAGGACATTGAAGAAGGCCTCACGTTCACCTTTGCACCTTTACAGAGAAAATTGACCTGGGGCAGTGCTTCCAAGATTTTCCCGAAGCACTGATAAACGTCTGCGCCTGTGAACTCCTGCGTCCAACCGTTCTCAAGGGTTAGGCGTATAGATGGCGGATGCTCTTCGTACTCTAGGTCTGCGGATGTCAGCTTTTGGTCGATCAAGGCTGAGATTCTTCTCTTCTCCATTGGTCACTTCCTCCTCGGGTTGGGTATTGAGTACCCAACATAACTGCCGTCTTTTTTAAGGGGGGTAGCACCCACAATATCCTCGCTTTTGATTCGGTCAGGAATGGCGATCTCGTCTTCGTAGCTATACGGAACGTCATTCGGATTCAGTTCTTTGTTGATGTCACGGCCGGGTATTTTCTTCAACGTATACAAATAGCCCTTGATGGTTCTGAATTTGGTACCAAAATCGATTCCAACCTCATGGTCCGTCGAGGTACTAACGAAATTGCTAGGTGGATTTTTGTTATCCAGAGCATGCAATAACAAGTCTTTGCTCGTCCCAAGACTTTGGAACCCAGTCGCAAAAATCACGTCCGGTCGACGTAAATCCCCACGATAGAGATATTCGCTTCCTGTATCGGAGGAAGGGGGCAGTGGTTCACCTTCTTTCACCTGAATCTCAGGGTCGTCAGTACTTTCTTGTCGTTTGCACTTCCCCTCTCCCGGACACTCATTCAACCCCAACGGATCCACCCACCCCGTCGGGCTGCGCGTATACCGATACGGGTTCAATCCCCCGGCCAGCTTGCTCGGGTCGGGCGTGAGGTAGCGGCCGAGATCCGGCTGGTAGTACCGATGCCGGTTGTAGTGCAGGCCGGTTTCGGAGTCGAAGTACTGACCCTGGAAGCGCAGTGGCTGGTCGATGACCTGATGGCTGTCGCGGGTAAGGCGGGTCAGGCGGCCGTAGGCGGTGTAGCGGGCGGCCCAGATGATGTCGCCGCTGTAGTCGGTGAGTTCCTGGGGCGTGCCGAGGTGGTCGAGTTGGTAGTAAAACGGGCAGGCCTTGAGCGCGCCTTTGCCGTCCACCAGGGCCAATGGCCGGAAAGTGCCGGGTTCGTAAACGTAGCTGCGATAGTGTTCGCGGCTGCTCTCGGCGATGAGGCGGTCGCCTTGCCAGAAAAACTCGGTAGTTTTGTCATCGACGGTTTTGCTGATGCGACGACCGAAGGCGTCGTAGCGATAAGTGGCCTGGCTGCCATTGGGCAGGGTGGCGCCGATCAGTCGATGCTGGCAGTCGTAGCGGTATTCGGTAACGAGTTTTTGCCCGTTGCCCCGTCGCTCGCGGATGAGGTTGCCGAAGGCGTCGTAGTCGTAATGCCGGTCACCCTGTACCAGCAGACGGTTGCCCTGGACCTTGGCGATGCCGGGGCGGTCCTGCATCAGCAGATTGCCGGCCGGATCATGGGCAAAGCTTTCCGGTTGCTGATCGCGAGAGTGGCGAACCCGGATCAGGCGGTCTTGCGCGTCATATTGATAGTTGCGCTGGCCGTGGCGAGTGTCGCTGATGCTGTCGAGATTGCCATTTGCGCTGTAGGCGTAATCTCGTCGGTACAGCGATTGTCGCTGCTTGATGGCGTGGGTTTTCAGGCGGCCCTGATCATCAAACTGGTACTCGCTGAGTAACAGGCCCTGCCGGCGGGTTTGCTCACGGTCGGCGAAAAAGGTGTGTGCCGTCAGTCGCGAACCATTGAGGTCGATGGCCGTGAGCACACCACCCCGTGCACGGTGGTAGTGCAGCTTGCTGTCATCGGGCAGGCGCACGCGATCGAGCTGTCCACAGGCGTCATAGCCATAACGCAGCGTGCCCCAGCCCTGATGTTCGGTGATCAACCGATCCTGCTGGTCGTACTCGAATTCCAGCGGGTGATCGTTACCGTCGTCGACGCTGACCAGCCGGCCAAGGCCGTCGTAGCGATACTCGACGGTGACGCCGTCCGGCAAGGTCTTGACCAGCAACCGTCCGCTCGAGTCGCGCTGATAGGCGGTGACCAGTGTCGAGTTGTCATCACCGAACTCGGTTTTTTCCAGCAGATGACCGTTGAGGTCATAGGCATACGCGGTGCGGCGGCCATCGAATCCGGTTTCCTCGCGGATCCGCCCGCCAGGGGTGTAGTCCAGTCGATATCGTTCGCCGGCTTCATTTTCGATTTCCGTGAGCTGCAGGCGCGCGTTGTCGTAGTGATAACGCAGTCGGGTGCCGTCGGGGTTGGTCCGTGAACTGACCAGGTGCAGATCATCGAGATATTCGTAGCGGGTCACGCGGCCCAGTTCATCGCGTTCAGCGGTGACCTTGCCGTAGGCGTTGTAGCTGAAGGTGCGGTTTGCGCCGGTGGAATAAATCGTCTGGAGCAGTCGTCCAGCGGCATCCCAAGTGTAGCGGGTGACGGCCCCGTGCTCGTCCTGCCGGGCTGTCCGTCGGCCCAATACGTCGTAGGAGTAACTGCGTTGGCCGCCGTTCGGCAGCGTTTCTTCGAGCAGCTGTCCGAGGGCATTGCGCACATACACGTGGCGACTGTGATCAGGATGACGGGTCGACAGCAGTCGGCCTTTTACATCGTAGTAATGACGGGTGACATGCCCGTCGGGATCGGTGACTTCGGTGACATCACCCTGGGGGTTGCGCTGATAGGTCCAGCGCGCTTTGCCACGGGACTGCGAGTACAGAAAGCCGTTTCGGTACTCGTAGGAAGTTGGCTCACCCTCTGGAGGAATCAGGACAATCAGTCGGCCGATTTCGTCGTAGCCGTATCGGGTGATTGCCCCCAGCGGATTCTGTTCCGCAATCAGCCGGCCATTGTCGTCGTAGGAATTGAGGTATTGCGCGCCGTCCGGCTCGACACGACGTACCAGTCGCGCCTGATGATCGTGTTGGTAAGTCGCTTCGCTGCCGTCGATGCTTTTAACCTGCACACTGCCGCGGTCATCCCAGGCATAGCGCGTGTCCATCTGTGCAAACGATGCCCAGTGCCGAATGCAGCGCACAGCCTTGCCGGAGTTTTCCCACTCCCAGAAAAAACTCGCGCCGCCAGCCAGTTGTCGCTGCAGGATGACGTGCTGGTCGTCGTAGTCGTAGCGTTCGCTTTCGCCAAGGGCGTTGGACGCTTCAATCAGGCGGTGGCAAGCGTCGTAGCGGTAGACGACCAGTGTCTGCTCGGTGCGCCAGGCCTCTTCCAGCGTGTCGGCGGGATGAAAACTCTGGTACTCGACGGCGGCCAGGTGGCGGCGTTCGTAGCGCAGGCGCAGCGAGCGACCGGCACCGTTGTCGAGGCGCATGATCCTGTCGGATCGGTCGCGCTGCACCGTCAGCCGATTGCCATAGGCATCGCTGATGGCCGCCAGCTGTCCCTTGATGAAGTGGTAAAAGCAGGTGTTCCGGCCTGCGGGTGCCAGGACCAGTTCTTCCGGCGCGTCCCCCAGGAAAATCGCTGCCCGCGCCACGCTGTTGTGGATGGCCGGCCTCTTGCTGTTGGGCAGCGGCAGGGGCGTGCGACGGTTTTCGTGATCGACCCAGGTGACGTTTTCGCCGCTGATTTCCAGTCGATGGGCCAGCGAATGGCTCCAGCCGAAGCCAAGGCCGCTGTCGATTTCGACGGCACTGGTGCGGTACACGCGGGTAAATTCGAAGGGCAGCAATCCATCCAGCGAACCGTCGGTCAGGGTCAGCAGTTCCTCGCCGGTGACCATCGACACCGGGCAACCGTTGGTTGCGGTTTTGTCCGCCGAGTCGACGCTGTCACCGTTGGGATTTTTCGCCGGAGCGGGGGCGTCATCGCGATGCTCCTCGCGGTTCAGGCGGGTCCTGGCTTTGGACTTGTTCCGTGCGATGGCCAGAGGGTTGCTGACCTGCTTGACCGCCGATTCCGCTGTAGCGATGTGCATCGCCACCGCCGGTGTCGGCTTGAGCAACGAGTTGCTGGCATTGACCATTAGTGGTTTGAGCGCACGCACGTGTGAGGTCAGGTCGGCGCGTCCGGAGAGTTCGCCCAGCCTTGCGCTCGCAGCAGCCAGCCATTGGCGGGCACGCTCGGACTTGATCTTGCCCAGCACCCGGACGCTAATCCCGCCGCTCAAGCCGGCAGGCCCCATGAAACGTGCAAGCAGGAAACCGATCAGGGTGTCCGTGCGGATCTGCGCCACGACTTCGGCGGCATACTGCGGCGGTAACAGGCGCAGCCAGGTGGTGAACGCCGCGAGATGAATGAACAGCAGTGGCTCGTCGCTCAGCAACAGCAGCAGATTGGCAATCGCTTCGGCTGGCACGCTCAGCAGCGTTTGCAGCTCGAGTTCAGTCAGGTATTCGAGGAGTTTTTCACTGTTGGCCTGCAGGTCCGCCACCAGGGCGAAGACCTGCTTTACGTCATCCCATAAACCCTGCAGCGAATTTTCCAGGCCTCGCCAGTCGGCCTGTTGCAACAGGCCGTAGCGTTCGCTGAAGGTCGCCCTGGAGAACCCGGTCCACATGCCCTGGAACTCGGCTGCCCATTCCTCGCGCAGCCAGCGTTCGAGCTCGTCGATCTCGTGTTGATATGAGGCGTAAAGCGCTTTGACGTGGGCGGTGGAAACGTTGGGAAAGAAGGTGATCCGATAACGATGGCCCCGCCAGCAATCCGGGATTTCGAGAATGCCGTCGGGGCCGATGACCTTGTGGACCGGCTCGCCAAACGTCTGTACGCCACTGTCTTCAGTCAGCAGGGGCTCGAGCATCACCGGCGTATCACCGATCGGCACGAAGCGCGCGGCCTCGAACATGTGTACCAGCGTCAGGGGGCCGCTCGCCGGACAGGTCGCCACCGTCGAACTGACGGGTGTGTCGCGCGGTGCGCTCAGGCGTATGTCATTGCCAACCTTGAAGACCTGTTCGACGTCCAGCGCCCCACCGGTCCAGAAGTTCTCTGCCCAGGCGTCGTAGTCATTGAGGCAGAGGCGGAACTCGCTGATCAGCGTTTCGAAATCCGGTTGTTCGGGGTTCATGGCGGCGACCACGAGCAGCCCGATGGCGTTGTTCAAGGCCAGGACCTTGTCAGGGTTGAACATTCGCAGTCCCTCGCGCTGATCGAATTGGATCGCGAGACTTTGCGGGGGATCACTGGGGAAAGAAGTCGGGAAAGGAGGTGTTTGGTGTAGGGGGAATCGCTAAATGCCGGGTCATGCTTCAGCCCGGGCTTTTCAACCGTGGGGAGATTGTCCGTTGCTCAATAGCGGCCGCGCTCGTTATGCTGCTGAAACCTTTAATCCAATCCAGGGCCGGCCTCGTCTGCGTCGGTCCGGATGTCATTAAAAACGGATCAGATGCGATGAATGCACCGCGCAAAGAGTTCGGCCCGATCAAAGCCGTGATTTTCGACATGGACGGCTTGCTGCTGGACACCGAGGGCATTTACACCGAAGTCACCTCGATCATTGCCGGGCGCTATGGCCGTACCTTCGACTGGAGCGTCAAGCAGAACATCATCGGTCGCGGCGCCGGGGATCTGGCGCGTTATGTGGTCCAGGCGCTGGATTTGCCGATCACCGCCGAGGAGTTTCTGGTGATCCGCGAGCCGCTGATGCGCGAGCGGTTCCCGACGGCCCAGGCAATGCCAGGCGCCGAGAAGCTGGTGCGGCACCTGAAGGCCAACAATGTGCCGATCGCGGTGGGCACCAGTTCTTCGCGTCAGTCGTTCGGGCAGAAAACCACTTTGCACCGCGACTGGTTTGCGCTGTTCGACTTCATTGTCACGGCCGATGACCCGGAGGTGGGTGCAGCCAAGCCGGCGCCGGACATCTTTCTGACCGCAGCGCGGCGGCTGGGCGTGGCGCCTGAGGACTGTCTGGTGTTCGAGGATTCGCCGTTCGGTGTGACGGCGGCGAAGGCGGCGGGCATGACGGCGATTGCGATTCCGGATGCGGCGATGGCGGATGAGAAGTATGCGCACGCCGATGGCATTCTGCGTTCGCTTAAGGCGTTCATGCCCAGTGATTACGGACTACCCGTACTGTAGGTGTAGGAGCGAGCTTGCTCGCGATGGACGCATGAACAACGCGGGATGTCAGGTGCCCAGCGTCATCGTTGGCGTCCATCGCGAGCAAGCTCGCTCCTACAGGGGCGGGGGGGCTGGGTTACGCGCCAAAACCACCGTCGATGGTCAGGCTTGCGCCGGTGATGTAGCCCGCCTCGGGGCCGGCCAGGTAGGCGACGAAGCTGGCGATTTCCTCGGCATGTCCGTAACGGCCCACGGCCATCAGCGGGATCAGGCTTTCGGCGAAGTCGCCACTGGCCGGGTTCATGTCGGTGTCGACCGGGCCCGGTTGTACGTTGTTGATGGTGATGCCGCGTGGGCCGAGGTCGCGGGACAGGCCTTTGGTCAGGCCGACCAGCGCCGCCTTGCTCATGGCGTACGGGCCACCACCGGCGAAGGGCATGCGATCGGCGTTGGTGCTGCCGATGTTGATGATGCGACCGCCTTCGGTCATGTGTTTCGCGGCAGCCTGGGTGGCGACGAACACGCTGCGGACGTTGATCGCCAGCGTCTGGTCGAAGTCTTCCAGCTTGAAATCATCCAGCGGGGCGACGGCCAGCACGCCCGCATTGTTGACCAGGATATCGAGACGACCGAAGGCCTGGACGGTGGCAGCGACCGCGTGGCGAATGGCTTCGGCGTCGCCACTGTCGGCCTTGATGGCCAGTGCTTTGCCGCCGTTGCTGGTGATGCTGTTCTGCAGTTCTTCGGCTTTGGCCGTGGAGCTGACGTAGGTGAAGGCAACGGACGCGCCTTCAGCAGCCAGGCGCTTGACGATGGCGGCACCGATGCCACGGGACCCGCCCTGGATCAAGGCCACTTTACCGCTGAGGTTCTGAGTAGTCATGTCGATCTCCAAAGTCCCGAGGCGAAATGTCTCGGCTGATGGAGCGTAGTATCGAATGCGGGTGACGGGCTGAGTAGCCGGTGACTTCGGTGTTCTGTTTCAACCGGAAGTTGAAAGTGGTTTACCCCCCCCCTGTAGGAGCGAGCTTGCTCGCGATGGCGGTGTATCAGTCGAAAACATGTCGACTGACCCGCCGCCATCGCGAGCAAGCTCGCTCCTACAGGGGAAAACTTACGCCTTAGTCTTGCTGATGATGTTCCCGGCGTGCAGCCCGCATTCTTTCTGCGTGGATTCTTCCCACCACCAGCGGCCTTCGCGTTCGTGCTGGTTCGGCAGTACCGGGCGGGTGCAGGGTTCGCAGCCGATGCTGATGAAGCCGCGCTCATGCAGGCTGTTGTAAGGCAGTTCGAGCATGCGGATGTAGCCCCAGATCTCTTCGCTGGTCATTTGCGCCAGCGGGTTGAACTTGTACAGGGTGCGCTCCGGGGTGGAGAACGCAGTGTCGATTTCCATGACCGCAACAGCGCTACGGGTCCCAGGGCTCTGGTCGCGGCGTTGACCGGTGGCCCAGGCCTTGACGCCGGACAGCTTGCGCCGCAGCGGCTCGATCTTGCGGATGCCGCAGCATTCGCCATGGCCATCCTTGTAGAAGCTGAACAGGCCTTTTTCCTTCACGAAGGGTTCAAGTTTCGTGTAGTCCGGCGATACCAGTTCGATGTCGATCTTGTAGTGCTCGCGTACCTGGTCGATGAAGCGGTAGGTCTCGGGGTGCAGGCGGCCGGTGTCGAGGCTGAACACCTTGACGTTTTTGTTCAGCTTCCAGGCCATGTCCACCAGCACCACGTCTTCGGCGCCGCTGAAAGATATCCACAGCTCATCGCCGAACTCGGCAAACGCGAGTTTCAGGATGTCCTGGGCGGATTTGTTGGCATAGGTCGTGGCGAGTTCCACGACGTCGAACGTTGGGCTCATCAGGGCGGTTTCCTACAGGTCGGTGGCGCTGGGCGCTCTATATGGGCCTGATGGTAACAAAATCCTGCCACGGCTGGCGCGCCCTGTGCGTTGCGCAGGCCCCTGCGAGCGGCTAGAGTTCGGCGGGCTTTTTGCTCGCTCGACTCAATAATCAATACAAATGGGGTGTCTTGTGGAAATTGCCTGTCTGGATCTTGAAGGTGTACTGGTCCCGGAAATCTGGATCGCCTTCGCCAAAAAAACCGGGATCGAATCCCTCAGGGCCACCACCCGGGACATTCCCGACTATGACGTGTTGATGAAGCAGCGCCTGCGCATTCTCGACGAGCATGGCCTGAAACTGGCTGACATCCAGGAAGTGATCGCCACGCTCAAGCCGCTGGATGGCGCCATCGAGTTCGTCAACTGGCTGCGCGAACGCTTCCAGGTGGTGATCCTGTCGGACACCTTCTATGAGTTCTCGCAACCGTTGATGCGCCAGCTGGGCTTCCCGACGTTGCTGTGCCACCGCCTGATCACCGACGAAACCGGACGAGTGACCAGCTATCAGTTGCGTCAGAAAGATCCCAAGCGTCAGTCGGTATTGGCCTTCAAGAGCCTCTACTACCGGGTGATCGCCGCCGGGGATTCCTACAACGACACCACGATGCTGGGCGAGGCGGATGCCGGGATTCTGTTCCATGCGCCGGAGAACGTGATTCGCGAGTTCCCGCAATTCCCGGCGGTGCACAGCTTCGAAGACCTCAAGCAGGAATTCATCAAGGCGTCCAACCGCACCCTGTCCCTGTAACCCGGCTTTTGTAGGAGCGAGCTTGCTCGCGATGGTAGTCGCCACACCGCGGAGTGTCAGATACCCCGCGCCATCGCGAGCAAGCTCGCTCCTACAGGTTCAGGTGCAGGGTCAAAGACCCTGCAACGTTTCCAGCAAAACCTTCACCTTGGTAATCGACTCCTGATACTCCGCCTGCCACTGCGAGTCGGCGACGATCCCGCCACCACCCCAGCAACACACCTGCTCATCCTTGACCAGCAGGCTGCGAATGGCGATGGAGCTGTCCATCTCGCCGCGCACGTCCAGGTACAGCAGTGAACCGCAATACAGGCCGCGCCGGGTGGGCTCCAGTTCGTCGATGATCTGCATGGCGCGAATCTTCGGCGCCCCGGTGATCGAGCCACCCGGGAAGCTGCCGGCGATCAGGTCGAGGGCATCTCGGTCATCCGCCAATTCTCCGGTCACGCTGCTCACCAGGTGATGCACGTTGGGATAGCTTTCCAGGCTGAACAGCTCCGGCACCCGAACCGAGCCGACGCGGCAGGTGCGCCCGAGGTCGTTGCGCAGCAGGTCGACGATCATCAGGTTTTCCGCACGGTCCTTGGGGCTGGCCAGCAGTTCGGCGGCATTCGCCGCATCGTCGTCGGCGTTCAGGCCGCGAGGGCGGGTGCCCTTGATCGGGCGCGTTTCGACGTGGCGCTGGCTGACCTTGATGAACCGTTCCGGCGACAGGCTCAGCACCGTGCCGCCATCCGGCAGGCTCTGGAAACCGGAAAACGGGGTAGGGCAGGCCGCCCGCAGCGCAGCGTAGGCTGCCCACGGATCACCGGCGCATTCGGCGCGAAAGCGCTGGGCGAAGTTGACCTGATAACAGTCACCCGCCTGGATGTACTGCTGGATGCGTTCCAGGGCCTGGCGATAGTCGTCGGCGCTGAGGTCGGGCTGCATGGGCGCCTTGAGCTTGAAGGCCTCGATCGGCGCGGCCGATGGCTGGCTGAACAGCGTGATCAGGCGCTGGCGTTCGCTGTCGACCAGCGTGGGGTGAAACACCAGTTGACTGGTCTGGCGCTGGTGATCGCTGATCAGTGCCCAGTCGTACAGGCCCAGGTGCGCATCCGGCAGTTGCAGGTCGTCCTGCGCCAGGCTGGGCAGATGCTCCAGATGCCGACCGAAGTCGTAACTCAGGTAACCGATCAGGCCGCCCGCGAAGGGCAGGTCGAACGGGACGCTGGCTTCGCCCAGTCGTTGCAGATTGAGGCGCAGGCGGTGCAGGAAATCGCTGCCGCTTTCGTCAGGCGCAACCGTCAGTTGCTCCAGTGGCCAGGCGCTGAACAGGTCGAAGCGTCCGCGCTCGGCACTCGGGCGGCCGCTGTCGAGCAGCACGGCACCGGGAGCATGGCGAATCGCCGCGAAGTAATCGGCAGGGTTGGCGCGATAGGGCAGCGGGTGTACGGCACAGGTCAGCATGATGGATGCTTAACCTTCGACCGGCGGAATATGGCCGAACATTTCCTGGACGAACGCCATGCGCTCTTCGACGGTTTCCGTGACGCCGCGGGCCTTCAGTTCTTCCAGGCGCGCTTCGACGGCATGGGTGCGCAGGGTCAGGCCGCAGTCGTTGGCGATCTGGATGTTCAAGCCGGGGCGGGCGTTGAGTTCCAGGATCAGCGGGCCTTTTTCCTGGTCCAGCACCATGTCGACACCGATGTAACCCAGCCCGCACAGCTCGTAGCAGCCGGCGGCGAGCTTCATGAAGCCGTCCCAGTAGGGCAGCTGCACGCCATCCACCGCGTTGGTGGTGTCCGGGTGTTTGGTGATGATGTTGTTCAGCCAGGTGCCGCGCAGGGTCAGGCCGGTGGCGAGATCGACACCGACGCCGATGGCGCCCTGGTGCAGGTTGGCCTTGCCGCCGGACTGACGCGTTGGCAGGCGCAGCATCGCCATTACCGGATAGCCCATCAGCACGATGATGCGGATGTCCGGCACGCCTTCGTAGCTGATGCTCTTGAAGATCTGGTCGGGGGTCACCCGGTACTCGATCAGCGCCCGGTCGCGGTGTCCACCCAGTGAGTAGAGACCGGTGAGGATGCTGGAGACGTGGTGCTCGATTTCCTCGTGGCTGATGATCTTGCCGGACACCGTGCGATAGCGGCCCTCGAAGCGGTCGGCGATGACGATGATGCCGTCACCGCCCGCGCCCTGGGCAGGCTTGATCACGAAGTCGTTGCGCCCGCCGATGATGCTGTCGAGGTTATCGATTTCCTTTTCGGTGGAAATGATGCCGTACAGCTCCGGCACATGGATGCCGGCGGCAATCGCGCGCTCCTTGGTGAGGATCTTGTCGTCGACGATCGGGTACAGGCTGCGCTTGTTGTACTTGAGCACGTAGTCCGCGTTGCGCCGATTGATCCCCATGATGCCCCGGGCTTCCAGGGCTTTCCAGGTCTTCCAGAATCCGAACATCAGGCGTCAGCCTTCTTCAGGAACGCCTTGAAACGCACCAGTTCGGTCAGGCGGTAGCCGCGATAACGACCCATGGCCAACATGAAGCCCACCAGGATCAGCAGGATCGCCGGGAAGGTGAAGACGAAGTACACCAGCTCCGGCACGCTCATGATCAGGTGTGCCAGGGAAGCGGCGAACAGGGTGCCGATCGCCACTTTCATGGCATGCCCCGAACCCCGCTCTTCCCAGGTGATCGACAGGCGTTCGATGGTCATGGTCAGGATCACCATCGGGAACAGTGCCACGGACAAACCGCGCTCCAGGCCGAGTTTGTGACTGAACAGGCTGATTGCCGCGATCAACACCACGACGAAGGTCAGCACCACCGACAGTCTCGGCAGCATTTGCAGCTTGAGGTGCTCAAGGTAGGAGCGCAGCGACAGCCCCAGTGCGGTAATCACGGTGAACAGCACGATACCGAAGCCCAACTGCGTTTCGCGGAAAGCCAGGGCGATCAGCACTGGGGTAAAGGTGCCGAGGGTCTGCAGGCCGATCAGGTTGCGCAGGATCAGGATCACCAGCACGCCGATCGGGATCATCACCATGATCATGAAGGTCTGCTGGGTTTGCAGTGGCAGGCCGTACAGAGAGTATTCGAGGAAGTTGGCGTCGGTGTTCTCGTCGGTCAGCTTGGCCAGGCGAATGGCGTTCATTTCGCTGTTGTTCAGGCTGAACGTCACGTTGGCTTTCTTGCCGCCATCGACGGTGATCAGGTTTTCGTCACCGGTCCACCACAGCAGGCGATCGGTGGGCAGGCCCTGTTCGCCGGTTTCCGGGTTGAAATACAGCCAGTCGGTGCCGTTGAAGCTGCGCAGCCACAGTTCAGGTGTCTGCGGCTGGTCGGCCACCAGGCGGATGGTGTGGACCTTTTCCACCGGCACGTGGGCGATGGACAGCACCAGTTCGACGATCTTGGCCTTGTGCCCACTGGACGGGTCGCCCGCCAGCAGCAGTTTGACGTTGTCGTCATTGACATTGTTGACACGCTTGATCGCCTCGCCAATGAACGTCTCGACGTCAGCTGAGTGTTGGCGGATCGGCGCGAGCAGCGCCTCGGCAGCAATCTTTTCAGGGCCTTCTACCACGATGCTGTCGCGGAAGGTCGGGCCTTTGATCTTGGTTTTTTCCGCGCTGTAGCGCTTGGTCAGCACCAGGCGGTAATACAGGGTCTGGTTGCCCTTGGCCCGACGCGCCGACCAGGTCACCTTGCGGTTGCCGTCGACGCGGTTCACCGCCACGCCGTAATTGTTGGAGATGAAGCTTTCATTGAGGCTGACGTAGTCGCGGCTCAGGGGCGGCACGAACATCTGGATCTTGACCGGGTCCTTGGCGTTGGCGACGAACTCGACCTTGGCGTCGATGTTCCACAAGTCGTCGGTGGCGTCCTCGGTCACCGGAATGCCGAGCACGAAGATCTGGTAGGCCGTAACTGAAATGCCCAGCACCACCAGGATGGCGATCAGCATTTTCAGATGAAGGGTAAGAGCGCGCATTGGAATTACTCTGCGGTATGTACGTCGGTGGCGCAGGCGGGTTTGCCAGCGGCGTATTTAAGACTGGGGTCGACCAGTGCATCGAAGCGTTTCAGCGCTTCGGAGCCAATCAGAAGCGGGTATTGGAACGCACTTCGGTCAGTCAAGTTCACTTCGATGCTGCGTAAAGCCGAGCCCATGCAGATATCCAGCTCGATCACAGGGCGGGCGGTGTATTTCTTGCCCTCCTCAGGATCATAGTCGCCGGCGCGCCGTTTGATCTTGCTGACGCGGGCCAGGGGCCGTTCGATCGGGTGCGAGTGCGCGGCGTCGATGGCCAGATAAAAGCGCACCCAGGACTCGCCATTGCGTTTGAAACGTTTGATGTCGCGGGCACTGAGGGAGGCGGTTTTCGCTCCGGTGTCCAGTTTGGCCGCAACCTTCAGGTTGATGCCGTCCAGCGAGGCGTACTCGTTGAGGCCGTAAACGGTCTTTTCCCCCGCCGCGGCGACACCGGGCAGGCAGAGCAGATAAAGGAAGGTGGGGAAGGGCTTGAGTCTCATAAATCCTGGTGCACAGCGGTCCGTGTTTAGATCCAAGGCCCTGGCATCGCTGCGCAAGCTCCTTCGTATGCCTATCAATTATTTATGACAATTAGTGTAGATGTCGCAGACAAATGCGGGCGGCATTCTAGCACGGTGGTCATGTGGCGCCAGCGCCGCAAGGTGGCTATAAACAGAAGGAGTGCTTGGTTATGGTGCAGGCGGTTATTAGACGATTGTCGACAATATCTAATTATCCTTTGACTGCTACGGCTTGATTCGCTACTTTTTGCCGCATCAGCTTTCAAGGTGTCGACAATATGTTGGATCAACTCGATCCCCCTGCCATTGCCCAGGACGATTCGGAAACATTGTCCGAGAACGTCTTCCGGCGTATTCAGGCCGCCATCGTCAAGGGCGAAATTGCCCCCGGCAGCAAAATCTCCGAGCCGGAGCTGGCGCGCACCTATGGCATCAGCCGTGGCCCGCTGCGCGAAGCCATCCACCGCCTGGAAGGTCAGCGCCTGCTGGTGCGAGTGCCGCATGTCGGGGCGCGGGTGGTGTCGCTGAGTCACGCCGAGCTGGTGGAACTCTATGAAATCCGCGAATCCCTGGAAGGCATGGCCTGCCGCCTGGCAGCCGAACGCATGACCCACGAAGAAATCGACGAACTGCGCCAGGTCCTCGAAACCCACGAGCGCGATGCCGCGTTCCAGGCCGGTGTCGGTTACTACCAGCAGGAAGGCGATTTCGACTTCCACTACCGGATCATCCAGGGCAGCGGTAACCGCACCCTCACGCAAATGCTCTGCGGCGAGCTGTATCAACTGGTGCGCATGTACCGCATCCAGTTCTCCACCACGCCCAACCGCCCGCACCAGGCCTTTGCCGAACACCACCGAATTCTCGATGCCATCGCCGACCGTGACGGTGAACTGGCCGAGTTGTTGATGCGTCGTCACATCGGCGCTTCCAAACGCAACATCGCCCGTCATTACCAGGACGGCGCCAACCCGACAGCCAAACGAGGTGAGTCATGAGTTCCAACAAGAGCACTCCAGGCCAGCGTTTCCGCGATGCGGTCGCCAGCGAGCATCCATTGCAGGTGGTCGGCACGATCAACGCCAACCACGCGCTGTTGGCCAAGCGTGCCGGTTTCAAAGCCATTTACCTGTCCGGTGGCGGCGTCGCTGCCGGCTCCCTCGGCGTACCGGACCTCGGTATCACCGGGCTGGATGACGTGCTGACCGACGTGCGTCGCATCACCGACGTCTGCGACCTGCCGCTGCTGGTGGACGTGGACACCGGTTTCGGTTCGTCGGCGTTCAACGTCGCCCGCACCGTCAAGTCGATGATCAAGTTCGGCGCCGCGGCGATCCACATCGAAGACCAGGTCGGCGCCAAGCGTTGCGGCCACCGTCCGAACAAGGAAATCGTCTCGCAGCAGGAAATGGTCGACCGCATCAAGGCGGCTGTCGATGCCCGTACCGATGACAGCTTCGTGATCATGGCGCGTACCGACGCCCTGGCGGTTGAAGGCCTGGAGTCTGCCCTGGATCGCGCTGCCGCGTGCATCGAGGCCGGCGCCGACATGGTGTTCCCGGAAGCCATCACTGAACTTGAAATGTACAAGCTGTTCGCCAACCGTGTGAAAGCGCCGATCCTGGCCAACATCACCGAATTCGGCGCCACCCCGCTGTACACCACCGAGCAACTGGCCGGCGCGGATGTATCGCTGGTGCTGTACCCGCTGTCGGCTTTCCGGGCGATGAACAAGGCGGCGGAAAACGTCTACACCGCCATTCGCCGCGACGGCACCCAGCAGAACGTGATCGACACCATGCAGACCCGCATGGAGCTTTACGATCGCATCGACTACCACACCTTCGAGCAGAAGCTTGATGCGTTGTTTGCTTCCAAGAAGTAATCGGTACCTGTAGGAGCGAGCTTGCTCGCGATGGCGGTGGGTCAGACACTCATCCATTACTGATAAGTCGCAATCGCGAGCAAGCTCGCTCCTACAGAAAAGCGAAAAGAATCTCTGACAAATTCAAGAAAACTGGAGACAGCAAATGGCCGAAGCAAAAGTACTCAGTGGCGCCGGGCTCCGTGGCCAGGTTGCCGGGCAAACCGCCCTGTCCACCGTGGGCCAGGCAGGTGCTGGCCTGACCTATCGCGGCTACGACGTTCGCGAACTGGCGGCTGACGCACAATTCGAAGAAGTCGCTTACCTGCTGCTGTACGGCGAACTGCCGAGCAAGGCGCAACTGGCGGCCTACATCACCAAGCTCAGCAAGCTGCGCGACCTGCCGCAAGCCCTGAAGGAAGTGCTCGAACGCATTCCGGCTGACGCCCACCCGATGGACGTGATGCGCACCGGTTGCTCGTTCCTGGGCAACATCGAGCCGGAGAACGATTTCTCCGAGCAGCGCGACAAGACCGACCGCCTGCTGGCCGCCTTCCCGGCGATCATGACCTACTGGTATCGCTTCAGCCACGAAGGCAAACGCATCGAGTGCGTGAGCGACGAGCCGTCCATTGGTGGTCACTTCCTGCACCTGCTGCACGGCAAGAAGCCGAGCGAGCTGCACGTCAAGGTGATGAACGTTTCGCTGATCCTCTACGCCGAACACGAGTTCAACGCCTCGACCTTCACCGCCCGCGTCTGCGCCTCGACGCTGTCCGATCTGTTCTCCTGCGTCACCGCCGCCATCGGCTCGCTGCGCGGCCCGCTGCATGGCGGTGCCAACGAAGCGGCGATGGAAATGATCGAGCGCTTCTCGTCGCCGGAAGAGGCGATCAAGGGCACCCTCGGCATGCTCGAGCGCAAGGACAAGATCATGGGCTTCGGCCACGCGATCTACAAAGACAGCGATCCGCGTAACGAAGTGATCAAGGGCTGGTCGAAAAAGCTCGCTGACGAAGTGGGCGACAAGGTGCTGTTCCCGGTGTCCGAAGCCATCGACAAGACCATGTGGGAGCAGAAAAAACTGTTCCCGAACGCCGACTTCTACCATGCCTCGGCGTACCACTTCATGGGCATCCCGACCAAGTTGTTCACCCCGATCTTCGTCTGCTCGCGCCTGACCGGCTGGGCAGCCCACGTGTTCGAACAACGCGCCAACAACCGCATCATCCGCCCGAGCGCCGAATACACCGGCGTCGAACAGCGCAAGTTCGTGCCAATCGAACAACGCTGAATGGTGGGGGCTGGTACTGAACACACCATCCCCCTGTAGGAGCGAGCTTGCTCGCGATAGCGGTTGACCTGACACACCGCAATCGCGAGCAAGCTCGCTCCTACAGGGGCAATAGCCGGCCCCGCCTTTTGTATTTACCGTGACCGAGTCCTGACGATGAACACAGAATTCCGTAAACCGCTGCCTGGCAGCAACCTGGATTACTTCGATGTCCGCGCGGCGGTCGAGGCCATTCAGCCCGGCGCCTACGACACCCTGCCGTACACCTCCCGCGTGCTGGCGGAGAACCTGGTGCGTCGCTGCGACCCGGCCACGCTGACCGAATCCCTCAAGCAATTCATCGAGCGCAAGCGCGACCTCGATTTCCCCTGGTTCCCGGCGCGCGTGGTGTGTCACGACATCCTCGGCCAGACCGCGCTGGTGGACCTCGCCGGCCTGCGTGACGCCATCGCCCAGCAGGGTGGTGACCCGGCGCAGGTGAACCCGGTGGTGCCGACCCAACTGATCGTCGACCACTCCCTGGCCGTCGAGCGCGGTGGTTTCGATCCCGAGGCGTTCGAGAAGAACCGCGCCATCGAAGACCGTCGCAATGAAGACCGTTTCCACTTCATCAACTGGACCAAGAAGGCGTTCAAAAACGTCGATGTGATCCCGCCGGGCAACGGCATCATGCACCAGATCAACCTGGAGAAAATGTCCCCGGTGATCCAGGTCCGCGACGGTGTAGCATTCCCCGACACCTGCGTCGGCACCGACAGCCATACCCCGCACGTCGATGCGCTGGGCGTGATCGCCATCGGTGTCGGTGGCCTGGAAGCGGAGAGCGTGATGCTCGGCCGTGCCTCCTGGATGCGCCTGCCGGAAAGCGTCGGCGTCGAACTGACCGGCAAACTGCAACCGGGCATCACCGCCACCGACATGGTGCTGGCCCTGACCGAGTTCCTGCGCAAGCAGAAGGTCGTCGGTGCCTGGCTGGAGTTCTTCGGCGAAGGCGCGTCGGCCCTGACCCTGGGCGACCGTGCCACCATTTCCAACATGGCCCCGGAGTACGGCGCCACCGCGGCGATGTTCTACATTGACCAGCAGACCATCGACTACCTCAAGCTCACCGGCCGTGAAGACGAGCAGGTGGAGCTGGTGGAGAACTACGCCAAGCAGATCGGCCTGTGGGCCGACAGCCTCAAGGGCGCGCAATACGAGCGCGGCCTGACCTTCGACCTGTCCTCGGTCGTGCGCAACATGGCCGGCCCAAGCAACCCGCACGCCCGTGTCGCGGTGGCTGACCTGGCCGCCAAGGGCATTTCCGGTCAGTGGGAAGACGTGCCGGGCCAAATGCCGGACGGCGCGGTGATCATCGCCGCCATCACCAGTTGCACCAACACCAGCAACCCGCGCAACGTGATCGCCGCCGGCCTGCTGGCGCGCAACGCCAACAAGCTGGGCCTGACCCGCAAGCCATGGGTCAAGTCGTCCCTGGCCCCGGGTTCGAAAACCGTGGCGCTGTACCTGGACGAAGCCGGCCTGACCGATGAGCTGGAGCAGCTCGGATTCGGCGTGGTGGCATTCGCCTGCACCACCTGCAACGGCATGTCCGGCGCACTGGACCCGGTGATCCAGCAGGAAATCATCGACCGCGACCTGTACGCCACCGCCGTGCTGTCGGGCAACCGCAACTTCGACGGGCGGATTCACCCGTACGCCAAGCAGGCGTTCCTCGCCTCGCCACCGCTGGTGGTCGCCTACGCCATTGCCGGGACCATCCGCTTCGACATCGAAAAAGACGTGCTCGGTGTGGTCGATGGCAAGGAAATCCGCCTGAAGGACATCTGGCCAAGCGACGAAGAAGTCGACGCGGTGGTGAAGGCCTCGGTGAAGCCCGAGCAGTTCCGCCAGGTCTACATCCCGATGTTCGCCATCCACGAAGACACCGGCCCGAAAGTTGCGCCGCTGTACGACTGGCGCGAAATGAGCACCTACATCCGCCGTCCGCCGTACTGGGAAGGCGCCCTCGCTGGTGCGCGTCCGCTCAAGGGCATGCGCCCGCTGGCGGTCCTGCCGGACAACATCACCACTGACCACCTGTCGCCGTCCAACGCGATCATGCTGGACAGTGCCGCCGGCGAATACCTGGCGAAAATGGGCCTGCCGGAAGAGGACTTCAACTCTTACGCGACGCACCGCGGCGACCACCTGACCGCGCAACGCGCGACCTTCGCCAACCCGAAACTGTTCAACGAAATGGTCAAGGAAAACGGCAAGGTCAAGCAGGGCTCGCTGGCCCGTGTCGAGCCGGAAGGCCAGGTGATGCGCATGTGGGAAGCCATCGAGACCTACATGGACCGCAAGCAGCCGCTGATCATCATCGCCGGTGCCGACTACGGCCAGGGCTCGTCCCGCGATTGGGCGGCCAAGGGCGTACGCCTGGCCGGTGTGGAAGCGATTGCCGCTGAAGGGTTCGAGCGTATCCACCGCACCAACCTGGTGGGCATGGGCGTGTTGCCGCTGGAGTTCAAGCCGGGCACCAACCGCAACACCCTGGCCATCGACGGTACCGAAGTCTACGACGTGATCGGCGAGCGTACCCCACGTGCCGAGCTGACGCTGGTGATCCATCGCCACAACGGCGAGCGTGTCGAAGTGCCGGTGACCTGCCGCCTTGATACCGCCGAGGAAGTGTCGATCTACGAGGCCGGCGGCGTGTTGCAACGCTTCGCCCAGGACTTCCTCGAAGAGTCGGCGGTCGCGGTCTAAAACACGATGCACGGGCAGGGGATTTCAAGACCCCTGCCTGGTTCAAGTTCAGGAGTAAGAAGGCCCATGGCTCACCCAGCTCAGATCAAGATTCCCGCCACCTACATGCGCGGCGGCACCAGCAAGGGCGTGTTTTTCAGCCTGCAGGACCTGCCTGAAGCGGCGCAGGTCCCCGGCCCGGCCCGCGATGCGTTGTTGTTGCGAGTGATCGGCAGTCCCGACCCGTACGACAAGCAGATCGACGGCATGGGCGGCGCGACATCCAGCACCAGCAAGACCGTGATCCTGTCCAAGAGCATCAAGGCCGATCACGACGTCGACTACTTGTTCGGTCAGGTCTCCATCGACAAGCCTTTCGTCGACTGGAGCGGCAACTGCGGCAACCTGACGGCGGCGGTCGGTTCGTTCGCCATCAGCAATGGCCTGGTGGACGCCAGCCGTATTCCGCACAACGGCGTGGCCGTGGTGCGCGTGTGGCAGGCCAACATCGGCAAGACCATCATCGCCCATGTGCCGATCACCAACGGTGAAGTGCAGGAAACCGGCGATTTCGAACTCGACGGCGTGACCTTCCCGGCGGCGGAAGTGCAGGTCGAGTTCCTCGATCCGGCGGCGGAAGAAGAGGGCGCAAGCGGCTCGATGTTCCCCACCGGCAACCTGGTCGATGACCTCGAAGTCCCGGGTGTCGGCACCTTCAAGGCGACCCTGATCAACGCTGGCATCCCGACGATTTTCGTCAATGCGGCGGACATCGGCTACACCGGCACCGAGCTGCAGGGCGCGATCAACGGCGACCCGAAAGCGTTGCAGATGTTCGAGACCATCCGCGCCTACGGTGCCGTGCGCATGGGCTTGATCGCCAACGTCGACGAAGCGGCCAAGCGTCAGCACACGCCGAAGGTGGCGTTCGTCGCCAAGCCGGCGGACTACGTGGCTTCCAGCGGCAAGGCGATTGCTGCCAGGCGACGTCGACCTGCTGGTGCGTGCGCTGTCCATGGGCAAGCTGCACCACGCGATGATGGGTACCGCTGCGGTGGCCATCGGCACGGCGGCGGCCATTTCCGGAACCCTGGTCAACCTCGCGGCGGGCGGCATCAAACGCAACGCGGTGCGCTTCGGTCATCCGTCAGGCACCCTGCGCGTGGGCGCCGAAGCGAGTCAGGTCAACGGCGAGTGGACCGTGAAAAAAGCCATCATGAGCCGCAGCGCGCGGGTGTTGATGGAAGGGTTTGTGCGGGTGCCGGGGGATTGTTTCTAACCCCTCCCTGCATAACACCTGTGGGAGCGAGCCTGCTCGCGATAAGGCAGTGTCAGTCAGCATCAATGACACTGAAAAACCGCTATCGCGAGCAGGCTCGCTCCCACAATGGAGTTGTGTTTTTCTGACAATGAGAAGGGTGTAAGCCCACCGCGATTGACCTGAACCGAGGTCCCATCAACGAACCACTTCACGAGTGAATCGAACATGAGCGCCAACGTTGACCTGAACAATCGCCCGGACTACGACCAGGTCCTGCAGGACATTGCCGATTACGTCCTCAATTTCCGGATCCAGTCTGCGCAAGCCCTGGACACCGCCCGCAACTGCCTGATGGACACCCTGGGCTGCGGCCTGCTGGCCTTGCGTTTTCCCGAGTGCACCAAGCACCTGGGGCCGTTGGTCGAGGGCACGCTGGTGCCCCACGGCGCGCGCGTGCCGGGCACCTCGTTTCGCCTCGACCCGGTCAAGGCGGCGTGGGACATCGGCTGCATCGTGCGCTGGCTCGACTACAACGACACCTGGCTTGCGGCCGAGTGGGGTCATCCGTCGGATAATCTCGGCGGGATTCTCGCGGTCGCCGACCACCTGTCGCAAAAACGCCAGGCCAATGGCGAAGCCCCGCTGACCATGCGCGCGGTGCTCGAAGCGATGATCATGGCCCACGAGATCCAGGGCGTTATCGCGCTGGAAAACTCCTTCAACCGGGTAGGCCTCGACCACGTCATCCTGGTCAAGGTTGCCTCGACGGCGGTCACCGCCAAGCTGATGGGGGCCAATCGCGAGCAGCTGTTGTCTGCGCTGTCCCATGCCTTCGCGGACGGGCAGGCGTTGCGCACCTATCGCCATGCACCGAACGCCGGCTCGCGCAAATCCTGGGCGGCGGGTGATGCCTCCAGCCGCGGCGTGCGCCTGGCGGATATCGCCCTGCGCGGCGAGATGGGCATTCCCGGCGTGCTGGGCGCGCGGCAGTGGGGCTTCTACGACGTGCTGTTCAGCCACACCAACAGCAACCTGGCGCTCAAGCCCGAGGACAAGCGTGCATTCAGCCTGTCCCGGCCCTACGGCAGCTACGTGATGGAAAACGTGTTGTTCAAGATCAGCTTCCCGGCGGAGTTTCATGCGCAGACCGCCTGCGAAGCCGCCGTGACCCTGCACCCGCAGGTGCGCAATCGCCTGCACGAAATCGACCGGATCGTCATCACCACCCACGAGTCGGCGATTCGCATCATTTCCAAGGTCGGCCCGCTGGCCAACGCGGCGGATCGCGATCACTGCATCCAGTACATGACCGCCGTGCCGCTGGCGTTTGGCAACCTGGTGGCCGAGCAATACGAAGACGATTTCCACAAGGCGCACCCGATCATCGACGTGCTGCGCGAGAGAATGGTCATAGTCGAAGAGCCGCGCTACACCCGCGAATACCTGGAAGCCGACAAGCGCTCCATCGCCAATGCCGTGCAGGTGTTCTTCAAGGACGGTACTAGCACTGAAAATGTGGTGGTGGAGTACCCGATCGGCCATCGCCGCCGGCGTGCCGAGGGCATTCCATTGCTGGAGGACAAGTTCCGGGCGAACCTGGCGACCCGGTTTGCCGGGCAGCGTTGCGAGGAGATTTTTGCGTTGTGCAAGGACCAGGTGCGGCTTGAGCTGACGCCGGTCAATCGGTTTGTGGATTTGTTTGTTATCTAGGAGATCGCGTTATCGTTCATCGCGAGCAGGCTCGCTCCCACACCGGATTTGCAGTGTTCACCAATCCACTGTGGGAGCGAGCCTGCTCGCGATGGCGGCCAAACAGGCGCTACAAAACTACTTGAACCGCCGCTCCACCCCTTTCTCCACAAGAATCTTCGCCGAGATCTCTTCAACGGAAAAATGCGTGGAATTGATGTGCGGAATGTTCTCGCGCCGGAACAGGTTTTCCACCTCGCGCACTTCGAACTCGCATTGTGCGTAGCTCGAATAGCGGCTGTTGGGCTTGCGCTCGTTGCGGATGGCGGTGAGGCGGTCGGGGTCGATGGTCAGGCCGAACAGCTTGTGCTGGTGCGAGCGCAGGGCGTTTGGCAGGGTCAGGCGTTCCATGTCGTCTTCGGTCAGCGGGTAGTTGGCCGCACGAATACCGAATTGCATGGCCATGTACAGGCAGGTCGGGGTTTTACCGCAGCGCGACACGCCGACCAGGATCAGGTCGGCCTTGTCGTAATAATGCGTACGGGCGCCGTCGTCGTTGTCGAGGGCGAAGTTCACCGCCTCGATGCGCTCCATGTAGTTGGAGTTGGTACCAATGGAGTGGGACTTGCCGACGGTATAGGAAGAATGCTCGGTCAGTTCCTGTTCAAGCGGTGCCAGGAAGGTCGAGAAAATGTCGATCATGAAACCATTGGACGTTGCGAGGATCTCACGGATGTCCTGATTGACGATGGTGTCGAAGATGATCGGCCGGAAGCCGTCGTTTTCGGCGGCCTTGTTGATTTGTTGTACCATGGCCCGCGCTTTATCCGCGCTGTCGATGTACGGCCGGGTGAATTTGCTGAAGGTAATGTTTTCGAACTGCGCCAGGAGGCTTTGACCCAGGGTTTCGGCAGTGATGCCGGTACCATCGGAGATAAAGAAAGCAGATCGTTTCATTTGCACCTTGGGCCTTAAGCTAGTGACGATTCTTGGATATGATAGGCGCGATTTGCCGGCCGCCAATGGCCCGCATTCTCACTTATTTTCCAGGTCCAGGCCATATAGCTGGCAAATGCTCCATATAGAGCGCCGGTTTTGAGCTTTTCCAACACAGTTAGTGGAGAGATCACCTTGGTAGAGTACGTAGTTTCCCTCGATAAGCTCGGCAAACACGATGTTGAGCATGTGGGGGGCAAGAACGCATCCCTGGGCGAGATGATCAGCAACCTCGCCGGTGCCGGTGTATCGGTACCTGGTGGCTTCGCCACAACCGCCCAGGCTTATCGTGATTTCCTCGAACTGAGCGGCCTGAACCAGCAGATTCACGACGCCCTCGATGCCCTGGATGTCGACGACGTGAATGCCCTGGCCAAGACCGGCGCACAGATCCGCCAATGGATCATGGAAGCCGAGTTCCCGGAAAAACTGAACACCGAGATCCGCACCGCGTTCGCCGCGCTGTCGGCCGGCAACCCTGACATTGCCGTGGCCGTGCGTTCTTCCGCGACCGCCGAAGACCTGCCGGACGCTTCCTTCGCCGGTCAGCAGGAAACCTTCCTGAACATCCGTGGTGTCGACAACGTCATCCGCGCCGCCAAGGAAGTGTTCGCCTCCCTGTTCAACGACCGGGCGATTTCCTACCGCGTGCACCAGGGCTTCGATCACAAGCTGGTCGCCCTGTCGGCTGGCGTGCAGCGCATGGTCCGCTCCGAAACCGGCACCGCCGGCGTGATGTTCACCCTCGATACCGAATCGGGCTTCCGTGACGTGGTGTTCATCACCGGCGCCTACGGCCTGGGTGAAACCGTCGTACAAGGCGCGGTGAACCCGGACGAGTTCTACGTCCACAAGGACACCCTGACCGCCGGTCGCCCGGCGATCCTGCGCCGCAACCTGGGCAGCAAGGCCATCAAGATGATCTACGGCGACGAGGCCAAGGCCGGTCGTTCGGTCAAGACCGTCGACGTCGACAAGGCCGATCGCGCTCGTTTCTGCCTGTCCGACGCCGAGGTCAGCGAGCTGGCCAAGCAGGCGATGATCATCGAGAAGCACTACCAGTGCCCGATGGACATCGAATGGGCCAAGGACGGTGACGACGGCAAGCTGTACATCGTGCAGGCCCGTCCGGAAACCGTGAAGAGCCGCACCCAGGCCAACGTCATGGAACGTTACCTGTTGAAGGAAACCGGCACCGTGCTGGTCGAAGGTCGCGCCATCGGCCAGCGTATCGGCGCCGGCAAGGTCCGCGTGATCAAGGACGTGTCCGAGATGGACAAGGTCCAGGTCGGCGACGTACTGGTATCCGACATGACCGACCCGGACTGGGAACCGGTCATGAAGCGCGCCAGCGCCATCGTCACCAACCGTGGCGGTCGTACCTGCCACGCGGCGATCATCGCCCGTGAGCTGGGCATTCCAGCCGTGGTCGGTTGCGGCAACGCCACCGAGTTGCTGAAGGAAGGCCAGGGCGTGACCGTGTCCTGCGCCGAAGGCGACACCGGCTACATCTTCGAAGGCGAGCTGGGCTTCGACATCAAGAAAAACTCCGTGGACGCCATGCCGGAGCTGCCGTTCAAGATCATGATGAACGTCGGCAACCCGGACCGCGCCTTCGATTTCGCGCAGTTGCCGAACGCCGGTGTGGGCCTGGCCCGCCTGGAGTTCATCATCAACCGCATGATCGGCGTGCACCCTAAGGCGCTGCTGAACTACGACGGCCTGCCACAGGACATCAAGGACAGCGTCGACAAGCGCATCGCCGGCTACAACGATCCGGTCGGCTTCTACGTCGAGAAACTGGTCGAGGGCATCAGCACCCTGGCCGCCGCGTTCTGGCCGAAAAAGGTCATCGTGCGCCTGTCGGACTTCAAGTCAAACGAATACGCCAACCTGATCGGCGGCAAGCTGTACGAGCCGGAAGAAGAAAACCCGATGCTGGGCTTCCGTGGCGCTTCGCGTTACATCAGCGAATCGTTCCGTGACTGCTTCGAACTCGAATGCCGCGCCCTCAAGCGCGTGCGCAACGAGATGGGCCTGACCAACGTCGAGATCATGGTGCCGTTCGTCCGTACCCTGGGCGAAGCGAGCCAGGTGGTCGACCTGCTGGCCGAGAAGGGCCTGGCCCGTGGCGACAACGGCCTGCGCATCATCATGATGTGCGAGCTGCCGTCCAACGCGATCCTGGCCGAAGAGTTCCTCGAGTATTTCGACGGTTTCTCCATCGGTTCCAACGACCTGACCCAGCTCACCCTGGGCCTGGACCGCGACTCCGGGATCATCGCGCACCTGTTCGACGAGCGGAACCCGGCGGTCAAGAAGCTGCTGGCCAACGCCATTGCCGCGTGCAACAAGGCCGGCAAGTACATCGGCATCTGCGGCCAGGGCCCTTCGGACCACCCAGACCTGGCCAAGTGGCTGATGGAGCAGGGCATCGAAAGCGTCTCGTTGAACCCGGACTCCGTACTGGAAACCTGGTTCTTCCTGGCGGAAGGTCAAGCTTCGGCCTGACAAGCAACCCTGTACCTGTAGGAGCGAGCTTGCTCGCGATGGATTCTGCAACACCGCGGGGCACCTGATGCCCCGCGTCATCGTTGGCGACCATAGCGACGGTTCGACGCCTCGACATGCTCGCTCCTACAGTTTCACGATTCAATCAGGGCGGGCTCCACGGATGCCGCCCTTTTTTGTGCAAGAGCATTATGCAAAGCAGCAGCAACCTATTTCCTGTCGCCCTGATCAGCGCCGAGCGGCGCGGCGATCTGAGCGAAGATGTTTATCGTTTGAAACCCGGCAACAGCCCGGACAACACCGTCGAACTGGCGGTCACGCGCCTGGGGCTCGCGGACGAGCCCGCCGTACGCGGCGTGCCGGTGATCCTGTTGCACGGCAGTTTTTCCAACCGCCGTTTCTGGTTCTCGCCAAAGGGCGTCGGACTGGGGGCAACCCTGGCACGCCTGGGATTCGACGTGTGGATCGCGGAAATGCGCGGCCACGGCCTGTCCCAGCGTAACCAGGATTACCGCAAGAACCGCGTCGCCGACTACGCACGCTACGATTTGCCGGCCATCGGTGCGTTCGTGCGCGAACAAAGCGCGCAGATTCCACACTGGATCGGGCATTCCCTCGGCGGCATTACCCTGGCCGCCGCGCTGGGTGGTGAATACATCGGCGAGCCGGTGGTGGCTTCGGCGGCGTTCTTCGGCACACAGGTCAGTCGCACCTATTGGCCATTGAAGATTCCACCGGTGGAGTGGGGCGGTCGCTTCATTCTCAAGCGTTTTGCCCAGCTTTCAGGTTCACGGCTCAAGCGCGGCCCGGAGGACGAGCCGATTGGCCTGGCCCTGGAAAGCATGCGCTGGTACGGCCTGTTCGGCCGCTTTGGCGATCGCGACAAGGATTGGTGGGCCGGTCTGGCCAACGTCCAGTTGCCGGTGCTGGCGGTCAGCGCGGCGGGCGATCACCAGGACCCGGAATGGGCCTGCCGCAAACTGTTCGATCAGCTAGGCTCGGAGCACAAGCAGTTCATTAACCTGGGACGCGAGCAGGGTTTTGGCGACAATTTTGGCCATATAGAGATGCTTGTCAGCAAAGCCGCCCAGGCCGAGGTCTGGCCGTTGGTGGTGCGCTGGCTGAACGATCAGCACACGCCGCTGTTGGGCGAGGCAGCGGATTTGGCCGCGGCAGTCTGAGCCGGATGCTCTATCAAGGGCATTTCGCTCGGACCGGCTTGCGGCTAAGATATGACGCATTGCGCTTTTTCGGTCACTTTGCGACATCCTCGATTGTCCTCTTTTCAGGAGCTTCTCGATGAACCATTACCTTACGCCCGACCTGTGCGACGCCTATCCGGAACTGGTGCAGGTGCTGGAACCGATGTTCAGCAATTTCGGTGGCCGTGATTCCTTCGGCGGCGAAATCGTGACCATCAAGTGTTTCGAAGACAACTCGCTGGTCAAGGAGCAGGTCGAACTCAAGGGCAATGGCAAGGTGCTGGTGGTCGACGGTGGCGGCTCGCTGCGTCGCGCATTGCTGGGCGACATGCTGGCCGAGAAAGCGGCGAAAAACGGTTGGGAAGGGCTGGTGATCTACGGCTGCATCCGCGACGTCGACGTCATTGCGCAAACCGACCTGGGCGTCCAGGCCCTGGCCAGCCATCCGATGAAGACCGACAAGCGCGGCATCGGCGACCTCAACGTCGCGGTGACCTTCGCCGGCGTCACCTTCCATCCGGGCCACTACCTCTATGCGGACAATAACGGCGTGATCATCTCGCCGAGCCCGCTGAAGATGCCTGAATAACCCTTGACCGAAGGAATGCGGATGTTCGAGGAAGACAACGCGCAGTGGGGGCTGGTGCATGCCCTGGTGCTGGATGGTAAAGGCGGTGCGCGTTCGATAGCCCGGACTGAACTCGATGACTTGCAGCTCAAGGCGCATGAAAGCCTGTGGCTGCACTGGGACCGCAGTCATCCGCAAACCCAGACCTGGCTGCGCAAATCCAGTGGCCTGAGCGAATTCAACTGCGACCTGTTGCTCGAAGAAAACACCCGTCCGCGTCTTTTACAGCTGACTGACAGCGAACTGCTGTTATTTTTGCGTGGGGTGAACCTCAATCCGGGGGCCGAGCCGGAAGACATGGTTTCGGTGCGGATCTTCGGTTCGGCGCAACGGGTGATCTCCCTGCGTTTGCGGCCACTGCGTGCCACCGATGAATTATTGGTGCAGCTGGCGGAAGGCAAGGGGCCGAAAACCGCTTCCGAGCTCATCCTTTATATGGCCCAGAACCTCACCAACAAGGTGCAGGATCTGGTCAGTTGCCTCTCGGAAGTCGTCGATGAGGAAGAAGAAAAGCTGGATGCCGACGAACGGTATACCCCGGAACATGGCACTGTTTTGCAGATCCGTCGCAGGGCGGCCGGGCTTAAACGTTTTCTGGCGCCGCAACGGGATATTTTCGGTCAGCTGACACGGATAAAGCTGCCCTGGTTTGTCGAAGATGACGGGGACTACTGGAACGAATTGAACAACAGCCTGACCCGCTACCTGGAAGAGCTGGAACTGACGCGAGAGCGCGTGGGGCTTGTCCTGGAGGCCGAAGACCGGCGTTTGAACGAGCGCATGAACCGCACGATGTACCGCTTCGGCATCATCACCGGGATCTTTCTGCCGATGAGTTTTCTCACCGGCCTGTTGGGCATCAATGTGGGTGGCATTCCGTTCTCTGCCAGCCCCTATGGCTTCATGGTTGCGTGTCTGTTGATGGTCCTGGTGGCGCTGGGGCAATGGTGGTTATTCAGACGTTTGCGCTGGGTCTGAACGATGCGCCATGTGACCCGTGCAAATTTGACCGCGTCTTTCACAGACATCACGAGAGGTGCGTATGCACGATCCGTTTGAACAGTCTTTGCGCGACATGCTCAATGCTCAACCGTCCGCCCGTGACGACGATGCATGCCTGGGCCGCGTCCTCAAAACAGCCAACCGCCAGGTTGGCGCCGGCGATCTGTTCAGCCTGCTGGGCCGCTGGCTGCCCGCGCTGATGATCGCCCTGAACAACGGCTCGGCCCATGTCTCGCCGGTTTCCCGTCTTCGTAAACCTACTGCTCGCACTGCTGATAAGGCTGATTGAATATGGAACTTGATCTCTGGACACAGAGCCTCGTCACTGCAATGACTGCACTATGGACCAAGGTTGCGAACTTCATTCCGAACCTGTTCGGCGCACTGGTTGTGCTGCTGCTGGGTTTCGTCGTGGCGAAACTTCTCGACACTTTGCTGTCGAAGTTGCTCGCCAAGCTGGGCCTCGATCGCCTGATGGGCGGCACCGGCCTGACCAAATTGATGTCCCGGGCCGGCCTGCAAGTGCCGATCTCGACCCTCATTGGCAAAATCGTCTATTGGTTCGTTCTGCTGATTTTCCTGGTTTCTGCAGCAGAATCCCTTGGGCTTGAGCGAGTTTCAGCTACGCTGGATATGTTGGCGCTGTATTTGCCGAAAGTTTTCGGCGCAGCATTGGTGTTGCTGGTCGGTGTGTTGCTGGCGCAATTGGCCAATGGCCTCGTGCGCGGCGCCGCGGAAGGCGTAGGGCTGGATTACGCCTCCGGCCTGGGGCGAATTGCCCAGGGTCTGGTGATTATCATCAGTATTTCGGTGGCGATCAGCCAGTTGGAGGTCAAGACTGACCTGCTCAACCATGTGATCGTGATCGTTTTGATTACCGTTGGTCTGGCTGTAGCGCTGGCCATGGGGTTGGGAAGCCGGGAAATTGCCGGTCAGATTCTCGCGGGAATCTATGTGCGTGAGTTGTATCAGGTTGGGCAACAAGTGCGTGTTGGCGAGGTCGAAGGCCAGATCGAGGAGATCGGCACGGTTAAAACCACATTGCTGACCGATGAGGGTGAGCTAGTCTCACTCTCCAATCGGATTCTCCTGGAGCAGCATGTGAGTAGCCGCTAACCCGGCAAACCCTGCTAATGTATGCCGCCGCAAAAATGCCCTGAAGGGCTGCGGTGGACATTGACCTGACTGTCGGCCCGACTTGTTTTGAATAAAGCTCAACCGCTCTCCACGCGCTATGACCCCCGCGAGCTCTCTGATGAGGAGTTGGTCGCGCGCTCGCATACCGAGCTGTTTCACGTAACGCGCGCCTACGAAGAGTTGATGCGCCGGTACCAGCGAACATTATTTAACGTCTGTGCACGATATCTTGGGAACGATCGCGACGCAGACGATGTCTGTCAGGAAGTGATGTTGAAGGTGCTGTATGGGTTGAAGAATTTCGAAGGGAAATCGAAGTTCAAGACATGGCTATATAGCATCACGTACAACGAATGCATCACGCAGTATCGAAAGGAACGGCGAAAGCGTCGCTTGATGGACGCTCTAAGTCTGGACCCCCTCGAAGAAGCGTCCGAAGAAAAGGCGCCGAAACCCGAGGAAAAAGGTGGACTTGATCGCTGGTTGGTGCATGTGAACCCGATTGACCGGGAAATTCTGGTGCTACGATTTGTCGCAGAGCTGGAGTTTCAGGAGATCGCAGACATCATGCACATGGGTTTGAGTGCAACAAAAATGCGTTACAAACGTGCTCTAGATAAATTGCGTGAGAAATTTGCAGGCATTGCTGAAACTTAGTTCGGCGCAAATTATCTCTTACGTGTAGGCAAGTTCTGATAGAATTGCCGCCGAGTTGTCCCCCGGTTTGCGGGACTGATTCACAATCACCAGATGGGGATTTAACGGATGAAACTGAAAAACACCTTGGGCTTGGCCATTGGTTCTCTGATTGCGGCCACTTCGGTCGGCGCACTGGCACAAGGCCAAGGCGCAGTTGAAATCGAAGGTTTCGCGAAGAAAGAGTACTACGACAGCCAACGCGATTTCAAAAACGACGGCAACCTGTTCGGTGGTTCGGTTGGTTACTTCCTGACCGACGACGTTGAACTGCGTCTGGGCTACGACGAAGTGCACAACGTGCGTAGCGATTCTGGCAAGAACATCAAGGGCTCCAACACTGCCCTGGACGCTCTGTACCACTTCAACAACCCAGGCGACATGCTGCGTCCGTACGTCTCCGCTGGTTTCTCCGACCAGAGCATCGGCCAGAACGATCGCGGTGGTCGTGACGGCTCCACCTTCGCCAACGTTGGCGGCGGTGCCAAGCTGTACTTCACCGACAACTTCTACGCCCGTGCCGGCGTTGAAGCTCAGTACAACATCGACAAGGGCGACACCGAGTGGGCTCCTAGCGTCGGTATCGGTGTGAACTTCGGTGGCGGCTCCAAGCCTGCTGCTGCTCCAGTTCCAGCACCAGCTGAAGTCTGCTCCGACAGCGACAACGATGGCGTGTGCGACAACGTCGACAAGTGCCCAGACACCCCAGCCAACGTTACCGTTGACGCTGATGGCTGCCCGGCAGTTGCTGAAGTCGTACGTGTAGAGCTGGACGTGAAATTCGACTTCGACAAGTCGGTCGTCAAGCCAAACAGCTACGGCGACATCAAAAACCTGGCTGACTTCATGAAGCAGTACCCATCCACCACCACTACTGTTGAAGGTCACACTGACTCCGTCGGTCCTGACGCTTACAACCAGAAACTGTCTGAGCGTCGTGCAAACGCCGTTAAGCAAGTTCTGACCAACCAGTACGGTGTTGAGTCGTCCCGCGTTCAGTCCGTCGGCTACGGCGAATCCCGCCCAGTTGCTGACAACGCCACTGAAGCTGGTCGCGCTGTTAACCGTCGCGTAGAAGCGCAGGTTGAAGCTCAAGCTAAGTAATTAGCTACCGCTCGAAAAAAGCCCGGCTTAGGCCGGGCTTTTTTTTGCCTGTGATTTAACCGCGTCACCTCGTTACCTGTGGGAACGGGCTTGCCCGCGATGGTCGTGAACGATGACGTTGGCTGTCTGAATGCCCGCGGTGCCTGTGCCTCCATCGCGAGCAAGGCTCGCTCCCACAGGACAGCGCCGATCAACTGTAGGAGCGAGCCTTGCTCGCGATGGTCGTCAACGATGACGTGGGCTGTCTGAATGCCCGCGGTGTCTGTGCCTCCATCGCGAGCAAGGCTCGCTCCTACAGGACAGCGCCGATCAAACTGTAGGAGCGAGCCTGCTCGCGATGGTCGTTAACGATAACGCTGGCTGTCTGAATGCCCGCGGTGTCTGGGCGTTCATCGCGAGCAAGGCTCGCTCCTACAGGACCGCGCCGATCAACTGTGGGAGCGGGCTTGCCCGCGATGGTCGTTAACGATGACGTGGGCTGTCTGAATGCCCGCGGTGTCTGGGCCTCCATCGCGAGCAAGGCTCGCTCCTACAGGATGGCGGTGGTTGTCTGGATTTCTGCGGTGCAGGTATTGGCGACGCCGGCCACTGCACCGATGACGAGGATCGCCGGGCTTTTCAGTTCGAAGTCGCGGGCGTCTTCTTCCATGCGGGTCAGGTCGCTGCGGCACTCGCGCTGGTGGGGCAGGGAGGCGTTTTCGATCATTGCCACCGGCGTATCCGCCGCCATGCCGCCCTGCAGCAGCTGTTCGCGGATTTCACTCAGTTTCGCCACGCCCATGTACACCACCAGGGTAGTCCCGCCCTGGGCCAGTGCCTGCCAGTTCAATTGGCTGCCATCCTGGGTGTGGGCGGTGACCAGCGTCACGCCACGCGCCACGCCGCGCAAGGTCAGCGGAATGTCGCACTGGGTCGCGCCTGCCAACCCGGCCGTGATGCCGTTGACCAGCTCGACCTCGACCCCACGCTCGCGCAGCCACTGTGCTTCTTCGCCACCGCGGCCGAAAATGCACGGGTCGCCACCCTTGAGCCGCACCACGCATTTGCCCTGGCGGGCGTAACGCAGCATCAGCCGATGAATGAACGCCTGCGGCGTGGAGCGGCAACCACCGCGTTTGCCCACGGCAATGATCCGGGCACCTGGGCAATGCTCGAGCACGGCCTGGTTTACCAGGTCGTCGATCAACACCACATCCGCTTCGTTCAAGGCGCGAACAGCCTTGAGGGTCAGCAACTCCGGGTCACCGGGACCCGCACCCACCAGCCAGACTTTTGCGTTCATAGTGTTTTCCTCACGAGGTGACGGCGACGGGTTGCGCGGTGGCCGCCAGCAACCGCTTGATTTCCGGGACGCACGAACCGCATTGCGTGCCGCAACCCAGTTCCTGTTTCAAACCTTGCAGATCGAGGCCGCGACGAATGCCGGCACACACCGCGCCCTGGCTGACGTTTTTGCAGTTGCACAGGGTTTTGCTACCGGCCGCCGCTGTGTCGGTGTTGCCGGGTGGAGCACTCAGTGGCGCGAGCAGCCAGCGGCGCAGTTGCTGGTCGACGCGGCCCTGTAACCACAGATCCTGCAACCAATGCTGGGCCAGGGTTTCGCCCGCCAGCCGAATCGCCGTGATCCGGCCACCGTCGATGCGCACCCGTTTGCCGATGGCGCGCCGAGGATCGTCGTAGGCCAGTACCGGACCCTCGTCGAGCCCCAGGCAGCGGTCGATGTCGCGCAGCACTTGCGCATCGGGCGCAGTGGCGTTGGCTGCGCGTATCAGCAACGCGGGACGCTCCCGCCCGGTCAGGCTGAGGCTGGCGTAGGAAAACGCCTCACACAGCGGTCGTAGTGTCTCGAAGTGACGTTGTACATCGCCTTCGATCAGCGCGAAAAACGTCCACGACAGGTCCACGGGGTCGAGTCGCACGCCGGTGTGCTTGAGTTCCGGTTGTTTCGACAAGGGGTCGAACGCCGGCTGAGTGATGCCATTGACCCCGCCCTTGAGAAAGCGATCGCCCCAATGCATGGGCAAGAACGCCTGGCCGGGACGCACGCTGTCGTCGCCACCGACGGCGACGATCACCGCACCGCGACGGCTTTTCAGGCTGACCAGTTCACCCGCTTTCAGGCCATGGCGCAGCAAATCATCCGGGTGCAGGCTCAACACCGCTTCGCTGACATGCCCGAACAACTGCGCAGCGGTGCCGGTGCGGCTCATGCCGTGCCACTGGTCGCGCAGGCGGCCGGTCAGCAGCGTCAGAGGGTACTGATTGTCGCGTTGCTCCTTGGCGGCGCAGTAGGGATCGGCAATGAACCGCGCACGGCCATTGGCGGTGGGAAAAATCCCGTCGGTGTAGAGGCGCGCCGTGCCTTTATCGGCACCAGCAGGAAACGGCCATTGCTGTGGCCCAAGGCGATCAATCAGTGCATGGCTGATGCCCGACAGGTCGAGGTCGCGCCCGCGGGTCAGCTGCTTGTACTCGTCGAACAACTGCGCCGGCGTGTCGAAGGTAAACAGACTCGGCTGGCCGGGACGCAGGTGTTTTTCCAGGCGCTGGGCGAAATCCACGGTGATCGCCCAGTCGGGCCGCGCTTCACCGGGTGCGACGATGGCCCGGCGCACGTGGGAAATCCGCCGTTCCGAGTTGGTCACCGAGCCTTCCTTCTCCCCCCAACTGGCGGCGGGCAACAACAGGTCGGCAAAGGCCGCGGTTTCGGTGGTGCGGAAGGCTTCCTGCAACACCACGAACGGGCAGGCCTGCAACGCCTCGCGCACGGCGTTCTGGTCCGGCATGGATTGCGCCGGGTTGGTGCAGGCGATCCACAGCGCCTTGATGGTGCCGTTGCGTACCTGCTCGAATAGTTCGATGGCGGGCCGGCCAGTGCTTTCGGGCAACTGATCGACGCCCCAGTAGGCCGCCACTTCAGCACGATGCTCGGCATTGGCAGCGTCGCGATGGCCGGGCAGCAGGTTGGACAGGCTACCGGTTTCCCGCCCGCCCATGGCATTCGGCTGACCCGTGAGGGAGAACGGTCCTGCGCCCGGACGACCGATCTGCCCGGTGGCCAAGTGCAGGTTGATCAGTGCACTGTTTTTCGCGCTGCCGGAGGTGGACTGGTTCAGGCCCATGCACCACAGCGACAGGAAACTCGGCGAGGTGCCCACCCAGCGGGCGCATTCCTGCAGTTGCTCGACGTCGATCCCGCACAGTTGCGAAACCATCGGCGGGGTGTAATCGCGCACCAGTTCCTTGAGTTCGGCCAGGCCTTCGGTGTGGGCCTCGATGAAGTCGCGGTCGATCCAGCCTTCCCACAACAACAGGTACAGGATCCCATGGAACAGCGCGACGTCGGTGCCCGGCAGGATCGCCAGGTGCAGGTCAGCCAGGTCGCAGCTGTCGGTACGACGCGGGTCGATGACGATGACTTTCATCTGTGGCCGGCGGGATTTGGCTTCCTCCAGGCGACGAAACAGCACCGGGTGGGCGTAGGCCATGTTGCTGCCGACGATCATCACGCAGTCGCTCGATTCCAGGTCCTCGTAGCTGCACGGTGGCGCATCGGCGCCCAGGCTGCGCTTGTAGCCAACCACTGCCGATGACATGCATAGCCGCGAATTGCTGTCGATGTTGTTGGTGCCCACCAGCGCCCGCGCCAGTTTGTTGAAGCTGTAGTAATCCTCGGTCAGCAACTGCCCGGAAATGTAGAACGCCACGCTGTCCGGGCCGTGTTCGGCAATGGTGCTGGCAAACACGCTGGCGGCGTGATCCAGGGCGCTGTCCCAGTCGCTGCGGCTGCGTGCCAGGCCCTTGCCCAGGCGCAGTTCCGGGTACAGCGCGCGGGCAGCAAGGTCGCCGGTCAGGTGCAGGGTCGAGCCTTTGCTGCACAGCTTGCCGAAGTTGGCCGGGTGCGCCGGGTCGCCGCTGACGCCGAGGATGCGCTCGCCGTCATGCTCGATCAGCACGCCGCAGCCAACCCCGCAGTAGCAGCAGGTAGACGCGGTGATCTGGCGGTTCATCAGCTGGCTTCCCTCAGGTCACCGAACATCAGCCGATCGCGGATCTCGGCGATGTCCAGGTTCTGGCGGATCTGCTGGAAGTAATCCCCGCCATCCGCCGTGTCGCCGTACAGGCAGGCGCCCACCAGCACGTCGTCCTTGATCACCAGCTTCTTGTAGATGCCGCTGATCGGGTCGCTGAGGGTGATGGTCTCGGTGCCTTCGCCGCCCATGAAATCGCCGGCGGAAAACAGGTCGATGCCGGTGACTTTCAGTTTGGTCGAGGTCACCGAGCCCTTGTAGGTGGCAAAACCCAGGCGGGCCAGGTGGTTGGCGCAGACCTTGGCCTGTTCGAACAGCGGTGCGACCAGGCCATAGGCGGTGCCACGGTGGCTGGCGCATTCGCCGATGGCATAGACCCGTGGGTCGAAAGTTTGCATCGTATCGTTGACCAGAATCCCGCGCTGGCAGGGCAGGCCGGCGTCTTGGGCGAGTTCGATCGCCGGGCGGATGCCGGCGGCCATCACCACCAGGTCCGCCGGGATGATGTCGCCGTTGCCGAATTCGACCGAGCCGACCCGGCCATTGCCTGAGTCGTGCAAGGCTTTGGTCTGTTCGCGCAGACGGAAATGCAGGCCACGTTCTTCCAGAGCGGTTTGCAGCATGCGCCCGCTGGTGTGGTCCAGTTGCCGCTCCAGCAGCCATTCGCCGTTGTGCACCACGGTGACGTGCATGCCGCGCAGCATCAGGCCGTTGGCCGCTTCCAGACCGAGCAGGCCGCCGCCGATCACCACGGCGTGACGATGGGTTCTGGCGGTGTCGATCATCAGTTGGGTGTCGGCGATGTCGCGGTAGCCGATGACGCCGTGCAGGTTGTTGCCGGGGATCGGCAGGATGAAGGGTTTCGAACCGGTGGCGATCAGCAGGCGGTCGTATTCGGCCTCGGTGCCGTCCTCGGCGATGGCCCGGCGCTTGATCCGGTCGATCTGTACCACCTTGCGATTGAGCAGCAGCTTGATACCGTTTTCCTGATACCAGTGCAGATCGTTGAGCACGATGTCGTCGAAGGTCTGCTCGCCGGCCAGTACCGGCGACAGCAGGATGCGGTTGTAGTTGGCATGGGGCTCGGCGCCGAAGACGGTGATGTCGTACAGCTCGTTACTCAGCTTGAGCAACTCTTCGAGGGTACGCACGCCGGCCATGCCATTGCCGATCATCACCAGTTTGAGTTTTTTCATCAGCTTCTCCAGCGTGTTCGACCAATGGCGCGCAAACAAAAAAGGCGTCCCGCAGGTTTTCCTGCGAGGACGCCTTTGTCCGGTCCCGTTCTCTCGGGAAGCGCAGCCTTCATCGTTGAAGGTCGGGCTTTATGTTTGATGGGAAGGCTAATGCAGCGGTTGTGCCAAGTCGGCGGAGGGCTGGTTTTATTGGGGGTGGAGCGGTTGGCTGGGGGGAGGGGTGCACCGAATCGAAGCGGGTTGCCCGGTAATGGAGCGTGGACCGAGGTGCGGCTATCGCGAGCAGGCTCGCTCCCACAGGGTGTTCGCAAATCCAGTGTGGGAGCGAGCCTGCTCGCGATGGCGGCGACCCGGTCTACCCATGAAGTAACAAAACCAGCAGCACCAGATTCCCCAACAACGACACCAGCCCCAACGTCCGCCACACCTTCAGCGGTTCGCGCTCCAGCAAGGGTCTGGGTCGAACGCTGAGGCTGCGCCGTTCGCCCTGTTCCAGCACCAGCAGCCATTCCTCAGCCGTCTCGAAGCGCTGGCCCGGGTCTGCCGCCACGCCGCGCTCCAGGCTTTGCGCGACCCATTCCGGCACGTCGGGCCGGTAGCGACTGGCGCTGACCGGCGCGCCAAACCGCGGGCGCTGGAAGGCTTCGATTTCGCCGTAGGGATAATGCCCGGTGAGCAGGAAATACAAGGTCACGCCAACCGAGTAAAGGTCCTGTTGCGCCGTCGGCGGGTCACCCCGAAAGGCCTCCGGGGCAATGTAGCTCGGCGTGCCGGGCAGCGTCGAAGGCTGATCCTCGGACAGGCCTGGGCAGTAGGCGAGGCCGAAATCCAGCAGGCGCAGTTCGCCGTCCTCCCCCAGCAGCAGGTTTTCCGGCTTGATGTCGCGGTGCAGGATCTGCCTGCGGTGCAGCATGCCCACCGCCCGCAGCAAACGCTCGGCGAGGTCCTGCCATTGTCCCAGCGGCAGCGTGGCCTCGCCTTGCGTGAGTTGCGCCAGGGTCGAGCCAGGGTACTCGCGCATCGCGTAATACAGGTGCTGGCGTTGACTGCCGGCGTGCACTTCGGGGAAGTGTCGTCCGGCCACCCGCTTGAGAAACCATTCTTCGCTGAGCAATGCCTGCCCGGCCAGGTGATCGTCGTGCAGGGCCGGGGGCAGGGTTTTCAACAGCCAGGATTGCTGTTGGGCGTCGCGCACCCGATAGAGCAGTGATTGCTGGCTCTGTGCGACAACCCCTTCAACGAGCCAGCCCTCGAAGGACTGGCCGGCTTTCAGCGGCGGCGGCAACGGCCATTGCTGTAAATGAATCAGCGCATCGCCGATGCTGGTCTCGCCCAGGGCGTCGACCCGCACCAGCAGCGCACTGGCGTTGTCCTGGCTGCCGGCCAGGTGCGCGGCACTCACCAGGGTTTGCGCGGCGCTGTGCAGGTCCGGCTGGTCGCGCAGGATCGCCGCGATCGCGGTGTCACCGAGCACGGCCCAGATGCCGTCGCTGAGCAGCACGAAGCTTTCATCGAGGCGCAATTCGCCGTCGAGGAAGTCCAGCACCAGGTGCTGATCCAGACCCAGCGCGCGCTTGAGCACATGCTGCATGCCCGGCTGGTCCCAGACGTGGTCTTCGCTGATCCGTTGCAGTTGATCGGCGTGCCAGCGATACACCCGGCAATCGCCGACGTGGGCCAGGGTAAACCGCCGTCCGCGCATGACCAGTGCGCTGACGGTGGTGAGCAAGGGTTGCCCGCCGCCGTTGGCCTGCAACCAGCGATTCTGTGCCAGCAGCAGGCGATCCAGCGCCTGGGCGACGCCCCAGGTTTCCGGGGTGGCGTAGTAGTCCAGGGCCAGCGCCTGCAAGGTCGAGCGCGCGGCCAGCCCGCCATCGGCGCACTGGCTGACGCCGTCGGCGATGGCGAACAGGAAACCCTTGCTCGCCGCCAATGCCGGCGCCGGCGTGACCAGGCGCAGGGCGTCCTGGTTTTCCTCGCGGGGGCCGATGGCGCTGGCTTCGGCGAAACTCAGTTGCAGGCTCATTCAACGCTTACACCCGTGCGGCGGTGACAGCGGCCGAGCCCCAGGTGGTTCTCCAGCGACGCTTGACCGCGTGCAGGCCGAACCAGGCCAGCACGCCAAGGCTGGCGAACAACCACAGCGCCAGTTGGTAGCTGCCGGTGCTCTGCTTGATCGCCCCCATGCCGGCCGCCAGGGCAAAACCGCCGATGCCGCCGGCCATGCCGATCAACCCGGTCATCACGCCGATCTCGCGGCGAAAGCGCTGCGGCACCAACTGGAACACCGCGCCATTACCCGCACCCAGGCCGAGCATGGTGCAGACGAACAGGGCCAGTGCGGCGTAGGAACTGGGCAGGTTGAAGCCCACCGCCGCGATGCAGATCGCCGCCACGGTGTACATGCCGAGCAGGGTGCGAATGCCGCCGAAGCGATCGGCCAGGGCGCCACCCAGCGGGCGCATCAGGCTGCCGCCGAACACGCAGGCGGCGGTGTAATAACCGGCCGTCACCGGGCTCAGGCCGTACTGGTCGTTGAAGTAGCCGGGCAGGGCGCTGGCCAGGCCGATAAAGCCGCCGAAGGTCACGCAGTAGAAGAACATGAACCACCAGCTGTCTCGGTCGCCCAGGGCCTTGAAGTAGTCGGCCATTGCCTTGGCCTTGGGCCGTTCAGGGGCGTTTTTGGCAAGGCTAGCGAAGACGATCAGGGTCAGCACCAGCGGGATCACGGCGAAGCCGAACACGTTGCTCCAGCCGTACGCGGCCGCCAGCACCGGGGCGATCAGGGCCGCCAGCACAGTGCCCGAGTTGCCGGCCCCGGCGATGCCCATGGCTTTGCCCTGGTGCTGCGGTGGATACCATTGCGACGCCAGCGGCAGGGCGACGGCGAAGGAGGCGCCGGCCATGCCCAGGAACAGGCCGAGCAGCAGCGCCTGTTCGTAGCTGTGGATCCCCAGCTTCCAGGCACCGAACAGTGCGCAGATGACGATGACCTGGCCGATCAGCCCGGCGGTCTTGGGCGACAGGCGATCGGCAAGCATGCCCATGACGAAGCGCAGCACGGCGCCGGCCAGGATCGGCGTGGCCACGACCATGCCGCGTTGCTGGGTGGTCAGGTGCAGGTCGCCGGCAATCTGCACCGCCAGTGGGCCCAGTAGGTACCAGACCATGAAGCTCAGGTCGAAATAGAGAAAGGCCGCGAACAGGGTCGGGGTATGGCCGGATTTCCAGAAGCTTGAATTCATCGCGCACCTCAGCTGTGAGTCGTCTCGAGAAGGAGTCATGAGCTTGCGGGTGGCAGGCCGCAACGGCCGCACCACCGGCCCCGGGCTGTGGGGCCAAAACAAAAAAGACGCCGCCACCGGATTCGCCATGGGCCAATCAGGTGAGCGACGTCTTTGTCGTAGGTGGGGCAACCGCCGTTGGTTACCTGTGAGGGAATGCTTTGCCAGATCTGTGCCAACAGGTGGGACCGTGTAACGGCCCATCGCGAGCAGGCTCGCTCCCACAGTTGATCTGCGGTGCACACAAATCCTCTGTGGGAGCGAGCCTGCTCGCGATGGCGTCCTTCAACCCAACAGTTCACTCATGGCAATGATCTGCTCCGCCACCTGGATCAGCTTCTGCTGGCGGCTCATGGCCTGGCGGCGCATCAGGGTGTAGGCCTCTTCCTCGTTGCAGTCCTTCATCTTCATCAGCAGCCCCTTGGCCAGCTCGATGCGCTTGCGCTCGGCCAGTTGCAGGTCGCGGGCATGCAGCTGGGCGCGCAGGGCCTGGTCGCTTTCGAAGCGGGCCATGGCGACGTCGAGGATCGGTTGCAGGCGTTGCGCGTGAATGCCTTCGACGATGTAGGCGCTGACCCCGGACTTGATCGCCTGGCGCATCACATCGGGGTCGTGTTCGTCGGTGAACATCACGATCGGGCGTGGCTGGTCGCGACTGACCAGCACCACTTGTTCCATCACATCGCGGCCCGGTGACTCGGTATCGATCAGGATCACGTCCGGACGCACCGTTTCGACGCGTGCGGGCAGGTCGATGGTCAGGCCGGACTCGTCGATCACTTCGAAGCCGGCTTCGGTCAGGGCCGCCTTGAGCCGGCCGACTTTTTTCGCGGTGTCATTGATCAGCAGGATACGCAACATGTTCGCAGTCTCCTGTCAGCGGCTGGCGAGTAGGGGCGAGCTGTCGCTCATGGCGTGCAGCTTGAAGCTGCGGGCGTAGCCGGCCGGGTCCGAACCGTCCCAGGTCTTGCCGTCGATCAACTGGCTGCTGCGCATGTCCCGGGTCGAGGGGACGATGCCGACGGCGCTGGCCGCCGCGTTGTACAGCTCAAGTTGCTGGACCTGACGAGCCACCGCGAGGTAGTCGGGGTCTTCGCGCAACAGCCCCCAGCGGCGGAACTGGGTCATGAACCACATGCCGTCGGACAGGTACGGCACGTTCACCTCGCCCTCAGCATGAAAGCGCAGGGCGTGCGGGTCCTGCCAGCGATTGCCGAGGCCATCGAGGTAATCGCCGAGCAACCGTGGCTCGATGCAATCGAGTGGTGCATCGAGGTACTGCGGGGCGCTCAACAATTGTGCCGTACTGCGGCGGTTCTCCTGGCTGTCTTCGATAAAACGGCTGGCTTGCAGGATCGCCATCACCAGGGCGCGCGCGGTGTTGGGGTATTGCTCGACGAAGGCGCGGGTGCAACCGAGGACTTTTTCCGGATGGTCGGGCCAGATGGCCTGGGAAGTGGCCAGGGTGAAGCCGAGGTCCTGCTTCACCGCGCTGGCGGACCACGGCTCGCCGACGCAGAAACCGTCGATACGCCCGGCTTGCAGGTGCGCGACCATTTGCGGCGGCGGCACCACCACGCTGTCGACGTCGTGCAGCGGGTGAATGCCCTGGCTCGCCAGCCAGTAATACAGCCACATCGCGTGGGTGCCGGTGGGGAAGGTCTGGGCGAACGTAAGTTTTGGTCGAGTTTGGTGCACGTGCCGATCCAGTGCCTCAGGACCGGTCACGCCCAACGCCTGCAAGCCGTGGGACAGGTTGATGCTCTGGCCGTTCTGATTCAGGCCCATCAACACCGCCATGTCAGTGCCGGCCACGCCGCCGATGCCCAGGTGTACCGCGTAGATCAGGCCGTAGAGGCTGTGGGCGGCATCCAGTTCGCCGCTGACCAGTTTGTCGCGCAGGTTGGCCCAGGACGACTGGCGCTTGAGGTTCAGGGTCAGCCCGTAGGGCTGGGCGAAACCCTGGGTGGCGGCGACCACCACCGAGGCACAGTCGCTCAAGGCCATGAAACCGAGATTGATCTCGGTTTTCTCCGGGGCATCGCTGCCGTTGACCCAGGCCAGTGGGCCCATTGATGGTTCGATCATTACGTCTTCACCTTGCAAAAAAAAGCGTCGCCCCGCGTCCCTGCATGCGCAAGGCCGGGTGACGACGCCATTGTCCCTGCACGCATCCCGCCGTTGACATGAGTGCTGATACCTCTGCGGGTGCAAGGCATATGCCAGCGCGCCATTCATCAGGTTTTCATCAGGACTTGCCGGGCTCGCTCTTCCATCCTGCGAACCCTTGATCGTCAGGCCGCAAAGGAGATTGGCGTGCTCACCGAATCGCATTGCGTCACAACATTCCCCGGTGGTCGCTGCGGCGAGCGCGTGTTGCATCTGCGGGTCAGCGAATCGGCCCTGTTGCTGGGGCCGTCACAGCACCTGCGCCTGCCTGCCGGCTGGCAAGGCCTGGTCGCTGTCAGCGAAGCCCTGCAACTCCAGGGCGACGGCGTGCAGGTCATGCCGCTGGCGCAGGGGTTGCTGGTGAAGTTGCAGGTGTTCATCGACCTCAGCGCCGCCTTGAGCGAGCCACGGCAACGCCTTGCGCCGTGGGCGACCTTGGCGGTGGATGTCGACACCGTCCGCTCCGAGGGCGCCCTGGAACGCTGGTACATCGCGCAAGCACTCGACGGTGGCGCGGCCTACCAGAGCTTCGCCAGGGTCCTGCGTCATGGCGAAAGTTACGGCCTCGTGCGCTTTCTGCTGGAGCAGGGCACCCACAGCGAAAAGCTTTCGGACCTGGCGCAACGCTACGGTGTGTCGGTTTCGCACTTCCGCCGTTTATGCCACCAGGCACTGGGCAGTGCAGCCAAGCCGGCGTTACGCGGTTGGCGCACGGCCCGGGCGTTGTTGAACATGAGCCTGCAGGACAGTTCGCTGACCGATGTCGCCCTGGAACTGGGCTTCGCCTCGTCTTCGCATTTCTCCAGGGAAATCCGCACGCTGGTGGGGTTCACGCCCAGCAGCCTGTGTGACATCACGTATCTGCCGGGCAAGTGAATGATGAACCGTCCAGCCATCTCTTTTCTGTCCACCTGGCTGTGCCTCGCAGGGCTGCTCGCGCCCTCAGGCGCCCAGGCCGATGTCTACAGTTTCGAAGCCCGCGAGCAGAGTGTGCGGACATTTTTCAGTGAGCTGTCCGGGCCCCTCGGCAAGCCGGTCGTGGTCAGCAAGACCGCGGCGGCCAAGCGCATCTCCGGCACCTTTGACCTGCGTAAGCCACAGCAGACGTTCGAGCGTGTCAGCGCACAGATGGGCCTGATCTGGTACAGCGACGGTCAGGCGATCTACCTGTATGACGCCGCCGAATTCAAAAGCTCGATGATGTCGTTGCAGACCCTGACGGTGGCGAAGTTGCAGGCGTTCCTCGAGCGCTCCGGCTTGCATGACCGGCGGTATCCGTTGCGTCATGACGGCCTGCGCACGTTCCATGTGTCCGGGCCGCCGATGTACGTCGACCTGGTGATGCAGGCGGCGGGCATGATGGATAACCAGCGCTCGGAACTGATGCTCGGCAAGCAGCAGATCGGCGTGATCCAGGTGCGCAATACCTTTGTCGGCAATCGCCAATACGACCTGCGCGACGACAAGATCACCGTACCGGGCCTGGCGACCGTGATCGAGGACTTGCTGCGGGGCGAGCCCAATGCTGTCGAGACCACCGTGGCCCAGATCCCGTCGCAGCGACAGGCCGGGATGCCGGAGTTTCCCCTGGCCGGGCTGGCGAGTGCGCTGACCGAGCAGGATCCGGCGGCACCGCGCATCCTGGCGCGTGACATGGCCGCCGGCAACATCCGTGTCGTGGCCTATCCCGACACCAACAGCCTGTTGATCAAGGGTTTGCCCGAGCAGGTCCGCTTTATCGAGAACCTGGTGACGGCGCTGGACACGCCCAAGCGCCACGTCGAACTGTCGCTGTGGATCATCGACCTGCACAAGGATGAACTCAATCAGTTGGGCATCAACTGGCAAGGCGGTTCCAGGGTCGCTGGGCGGTTCGGTACCTCGCTCAATGCCGGTTCGACCACCACCCTCAATGGCGCGTCGTTCGTCGCGCGCATTCTGGCCCTTGAGCGTACGCAACGAGCGAATGTGGTGTCGCGGCCGATGATTCTGACCCAGGAAAACGTGCCGGCGATCTTCGATAACAACCGCACCTTTTATGCGCCGCTGGTGGGCGAGCGCAGTGTCGATCTGCAACACGTGACCTACGGCACGCTGGTCAACGTGCTGCCGCGGTTCGCCCAGACCGACGAAATTGAAATGTCGCTCACCATCGAAGACGGCAACCAGATCGACGACCCCGATCAGGGGGAACAACCGAGTGCATTGCCAACGGTCGGTCGGACCCGCATCAGCACCGTGGCGCGCGTGCCTCCGGGCAAGAGCCTGCTGGTGGGCGGCTTCACCCGCGATGATCACAGCGAGCAGATCGGCCGGATACCGGTGCTTGGCTCGATCCCGTGGGTCGGGCGGCTGTTCAGCTATCGGCAAAGCCGCTCGGCCAATACCGTGCGGGTGTTCCTGATTCAACCCAGGGAAATTCGCGACACCCTGGAGCCCGATGTCGTCGAGCCGGCCGCGCGCTTGCTGACCCCGCAACAGCACGAGTGGGTGCGCCGCAGCTATCTGCGGGGGACGCCGCCATGATCCTGCCGGCGGTTTCCAGCACCGGACGGGCGGCCCAGGCTCGACTCAACGCGGACAAGGCCGCCGAGCATCCGCAGCCACAGGCAACGGCGGAAGCGGAACCCGAGGAGGGCTCCGCCGTGGCGGTAGCCCAGCGCCTGGCGCAGATCAGCGATGAAATGTCGGCGGCACTCACGCAGTTTCGCGCCCGGCGGCATTTCGAGCAGAAGTCCGATGGCCTGACGGACAGCTTCGAACGCGTGCTGGATGACGACATCCTGCCCAAGGTTCAGCACTTGCTCAGGCTGGCGCCACTCGCCGCGCAGCCGGTGGCGTGGCTGCTGCAGATGGCGCGCAAATTGTTCGCCGACGACAGCGACCTGGCCTGCGTGCTGCGCGCCCTGTTGCGCCGCAGGACGCTGGACAAGGTCAGCCGGCAGCGCCTCGAAACCCTGTTGCACACCGTCGTCGCCCAGGCTTGCCCGAAGCGATTGAAGGCCGGAATCAACGCCGCACTCAAGGCCAGGATGTTCGGTGCGGCGATGGCCGTGCGCGCGGCGCTGTTGCGCGAAACGTACCGGGATTTTCTCGAGTCCGATGACGGGCCGGTCGGTTGTTATCAGGACTGGATCGCGCTCTATGGCCTGACGCAACGCCTGCACGTGCTGGCGTTCGTCGAAGCGGCATTGTTGACCGATATCAGTGCCCAGGACCCGAGCTGTTCGCGTCTGGAGTTCGGCCGCCTGCTGGCGCGATTGAACGAGCTCAAGCACCTGCGTTCAGCCGAAACCCGGTTCGTCGCGGGCGTGCTCGGGGATGCGCTGGTCTGTCGGCACAACCCCGACGAGGCGGACTGGCTGGTGTTCCTGTTCGGCCTGTTGACCTGCCCGGATGAGCTCGATGAATTACTGCTTGGCGTGGTCGGTGAGGCGCTGCTGTTGAGCCCGCACCGTGAGCGCTCGGCATTGCTGCAGACGCTGCGGCGATTGAGCCTCGCCTTGCCGCTGGTACTGTTCGCCGATGACCAGGCACCTCTGCGCCTGGCGCAACAGTTCTCGGGCCTGGCCGACCTTGCCTGGCGCCACGAAGGCCTGGCCCTGGGACATCCCGGCGGTGACTCATGATCGCTGCCCGGAGCTGACGCCATGTTCAATGTGTTTTTGCGCCACGCCGGCGCGCGCCCGGAGCTGCTGATCCTGACCCTGATGGTGATGATCATCGCCATGTTGATCATTCCCTTGCCGACGGTGCTGGTGGATTTTCTCATCGGCCTGAACATCGTCATTTCGTTGCTGGTGTTCATGGGCTCGTTCTACATCGAACGCATCCTCGCCTTTTCGACCTTTCCGGCGTTGCTGCTGCTGACCACGCTGTTTCGCCTGGCGCTGTCGATCAGCACCAGCCGTCTGATTCTCAGCCAGGCGGATGCCGGCGAGATCATCGCCTCCTTCGGAGAGTTCGTGATCGGCGAAAGCCTGGTGGTGGGCTTCGTGATCTTTTCCATCGTCACCATTGTCCAGTTCATCGTGATCACCAAGGGTTCGGAGCGGGTCGCCGAGGTCGCGGCGCGGTTCTCGCTGGACGGCATGCCCGGCAAGCAGATGAGCATTGATGGCGACCTCAAGGCCGGCGTCATCAGCGCCGAGGAGGCCAGGGAAAAACGCAGCGTGCTGGAGCGTGAAAGCCAGTTGTACGGCTCCTTCGACGGGGCGATGAAGTTCATCAAGGGCGATGCGATCGCCGGCATCGTGATCATCTTCGTCAACTTCATCGGTGGCATGGCCATCGGGCTCGGGCAACTGGGCATGGATACCTCCACCGCGCTGTCGACCTACACCTTGCTGACCATCGGCGATGGCCTGGTCGCGCAGATCCCGGCGTTGCTGATCGCCATCGGCGCCGGCTTCATCGTGACCCGCGTCAACGGGGACGACAGCAACCTGGGGCGCAACATGCTCGCGCAGATGCTCGGTAATCCGTTCGTGATGGGCGTGACTGCGCTGCTGGCGGTCGGGGTTGGCCTGTTGCCGGGGTTCCCGCTGCTGACCTTCGTGCCCATCGCCGGGTTGCTCGCGCTGGTGGTGTTTGTCCGCCAGCGCCCCGGTGTCACTGCGGGCAACAAGCATGCGAGTGGCGGCGAGCAGGACGCGCCGCCGGGCGGCTCGGGCCTGCTGGACAACATCGACAACGTCGCCACCGAAACCGTCGCCCTGATGCTGTTGGTGCCCACCGCGCAACTGACAGCGTTGACCGACGCGCGTTGGCCGGGGCGGTTTCGCAACCAGTTTTTCATCGACTACGGGCTGCGCATTCCCGAGCCGCAACTGCGTGGCAACGATGGCCTGCCGGCGCATCAGGTGGCAGTGCTGATCAATGAAGTGCGCGCCGAGCAGTTCGACATTCACTTCGATCACTGGCGCCTGCTCGACTATTCGCCGGATCTGGAACCCCTGGGATTTTCCCTGGTACGCGGCAACGACAGCAATCGTCTGGCCGGCGTGTGGGTCAACGCGGGCGACCGCGAGCGCATCCTGCAACTGGGCTATCAACTGCGCCCGGCCGACGAGGAATGCTATCGCTGCCTGGTGACGTTGCTGGCGCGCAACATCAGCGAGTTTTTTGGCGTTCAGGAGACCAAGCAGCTGCTCGACGAAATGGAGACCCGCTATCCCGATCTGCTCAAGGAAGTGTACCGCCACGTCACCGTGCAGAAGATCGCCGAGGTGCTGCAACGCCTGATTGGCGAGCGGATTTCCGTACGCAACATGAAGCTGATCCTGGAGTCGCTGGCGCACTGGGCTTCGCGGGAAAAGGACGCCCTGGTGCTGGTCGAACATGTGCGCGGGACGATGGCGCGCTACATCAGCAACAAGTTCGCCCACGGCAATGACCTGCGCGTGCTGCTGCTGTCGCCGGAGTTCGAAGAAGTGGTGCGCCAGGGTATCCGGCAAACCTCGGGCGGCAGTTTCATCAACCTCGAACCGGCCGATTCGGAAGAGCTGATGGACCGCCTGAGCGTGGGCCTGGACAGCCTGCACATCGCGCACAAGGACATGGTGCTGCTGTGCTCGGTGGATGTGCGGCGCTACGTCAAGAAGCTGATCGAGGTGCGATTCCGCGAGCTGGACGTGATGTCGTTCGGCGAAATCTCCGAGACCGTCTCGGTCAATGTCATCAAGACGCTCTGAGGACCCTGGCATGAACCCGACCGCACCTGAGACTCGAACAGCACCGACAGGCACGCGACTGGAGCGGCGCGCGGCGCATCCGCTGCGCCTGAGCGGCCCGTTGCTCGAAGCGGCGTTGGAGGATGTGGTGATCGGTGAAGTCTGCGACGTGCGGCGTCACTGGTGCTCGCCGCAGGTGACGGCCAGGGCTCAGGTGATTGGTTTCAAACCCGACGCGGTGCTGCTCAGTCTGCTCGGGGACGCGAAGGGGCTGTCCAGGCAGTCGATGATCGTGCCGACCGGCTCGACGCTGCGCCTGATGTGCAGCGATGCCTTGCTGGGCAGTGTGGTCGACCCCCAGGGCCAGATCGTCGAGCGTCTGGCACCTGCGACCGCCGTGGCGGCGCAAGCGTATCCGGTGGATGCCGACCCGCCGGCGTACCACCAGCGCCGGCCCGTGGCCGACGTGCTGAACACCGGCATTCGCGTCATTGACGGCTTGCTCACCTGCGGGGTCGGCCAGCGCATGGGACTTTTCGCCGCGGCGGGCTCGGGCAAGACCACCTTGATCAACATGCTGATCAGCCACAGCGAGGCGGATGTCTTCGTCATCGGCCTGATCGGCGAGCGTGGCCGAGAGGTGACCGAATTCATTGAACAGTTGCGCCAGTCGGCGCAGCGATCACGGTGCGTGGTGGTATTTGCCACCTCGGACTTTTCGTCGGTGGACCGCTGCAACTCGGCGCTGCTGGCCACGACCATTGCCGAGTACTTTCGCGATCAGGGCCGCAATGTGCTGTTGCTGCTCGACTCGTTGACCCGCTATGCCCGTGCCCGCCGCGACCTGGCGCTGGCCGCTGGCGAAGCGCCGGCCCGTCGCGGTTACCCGGCCTCGGTGTTCGATGCCTTGCCACGCCTGCTGGAGCGGCCCGGTGTGACCGCCGCCGGAAGCATCACGGCCTGGTACACGGTGCTGCTGGAAAGTGACGACGAGCCGGATCCGATTGCCGAGGAGATCCGCTCCATTCTCGACGGCCATGTCTATCTCAGCCGTGCCCTGGCGGCCAAGGGGCATTACCCGGCGATTGATGTGCTGCGCAGCGTCAGCCGTGTGGCCACGCAAATTACCTCGGCCGACGTTCGGCAATCCGCGGCCTCGACCCGGGACACCCTGGCACGCCTGGAGCAGTTGCAGATTTTCCTCGACATGGGCGAGTACACCCCGGGCAATGACGTCGCCAATGACCAGGCGTTGCAGCGTCGCGAGGCGTTGACGCTGTGGTTGCGCCAACCCACGTCGCAGCGGAGCCAGCCCGACGAAACCCTGCGCAGCCTCAATGAACTCCTTGCCTGAGCGCCGGCGCCTGCTGGCGTTGCAACAGTGGCGTCAGCAGCGGGCTGAACGGGTGCTGCACCAGAGCCAGCGGCAGTTGCAGGCGTTGCGCGCGGAACTGGCCGGTTTCGCCGGGCAAGAGGCATCGCTGCAGCAGTTGCTGGCCAGCCATCGCGCCACCGATTGCGTGCTGGAGCGTGTGCAACTGCTGGCGCTGTTGCGGACCCAGGCGGTCATCCGCCGGCAGCTGGATCTGCTGCGTGTCGAGCACGACCACGTGGCCGGGCAGTGCAGGGCGCTCGAACAGTCGTTGCAGGTGCAACGCGAACACCTGCGTGAGGCGCGGCGTCGGCACGACACCTGCGCACGTTCGGTGCAGCAAGGGATGCGCGCGCAGCGCCAGGAACAGTTGCGCCGTGAGGAACGAGAAATGGACGACATGAGTGGAGTACGGCGATGAAAGGGCTTCCCATTGTTCCAGCAGGTTGGATCTACACCCTCGACCCCGCGCGCGTGGTTGGCACGGACCTGCCATTAGAAACGCAGATACCGGCGCAACAGGACGAGCTGCCGCAAGGCGTGCTGGATTTGCTGGCGATGCTGGTCGTGCGTCCTCCGCCGCCATCCGCTGGCCAGGCGGCACCTCTGACAGCCGATGCTCCTGCATCCGCCGCTGAGCCGGAGCCGGACCCGAAGCCGTTGCCGTTGTCGTTGTCGTTGCCGTTGTCGTTGCCGGTGGCCGTGCCGGAGCGTCGATTCGACTTGCCTGCCAGGCTGGCGTCATTCGCCGCGACCCTTGCAGCGGATTCGCCGCAACCCGCGACTGAACCGCTGCCCGGCAGGGTCGAGCCGCTGGTGATCGAGCGAACTGCCGTTGCCCCGGCACTGGCTGTTCCCGTGGGTGAAGCGCCAGTTCCCGAAGTAAACCTGCAAGCACCACGCAACGTCCCCGTGATCACCTCGCCTGCCGTGCCTTTGCCGTCGGCGCCGCTGCCCCGAGCCGCTCTCGAAGTGAACATTGAAGTGCCCCCCGGCCCGAGTCCGGGCCTGTTGCAGGTGCCCTTCAACAAAGGGGTGGCCAGCGGGCAGGTGACGATCAGCCGAGAGTTCGACGAACCGGCGCGACCGTTGCTGCTCAGCCCAAGCAACCCGCAAGTCTTCGAACAACTCAAGGCACCGCTCGAACAACTGCGCGAACCCGCCTGGCGGCTGACTGATCAGCGTGGCGAGCAGCAGCGTCAGGGTTCGCGCCAGTCACCGGATGACGAGCCGTCGGAGTCGTCGACATGAGCAACTTGAGATTGCGCCGGGTCGAGGTGTTGGCGCATGCCAGGGCGCAAGCGCTGCAACGCTGGCGCCGTGCCGGTCATGGTGCGGGCCTGGGCAGGCCGGAGCAGTCATCCGGCTATCTGCGGTTTGCTGCCCGTGGCGGCGAGGGCGAGTGGCGTGGCCTGACCGGCGCCCAGGACTGGCTGAGTCACGCGCTACCGGGCCTGCGTGCATTGCTGAGCGATGCATGTCCGGATACCCGCATCGTCCGGTTGTTCCAGGCCGTGGCACAACCGCTGGTGCTGCCCGTTGACGAGTTGCGCTATCACGAGCTGATCGACATTGAACTGATCACGGCAGCGCCACAGCCCGTGCACGACTGGCCGTGGCTCGACACGCCACGGGGCAGGGTGTGGGTGACGCAATTGCCCGCGCCACGCTCGCTCAGCCGCCCGGTGAGCGCTCCGTTGTGGCTGCGGGGTTTGCCGCTGCGCCTGGAATTGTTGCTGGGTGTCAGCCACTTGCGCCAGGACAGTCGGGCGCGGCTGGGTGTGGGCGATGTCCTGCGTATCACGCATCGAACCGATCAATGCCTGCTGGCCGGTCAATGCATCGGCCATTTCACGTTCACGCCAGAGGGAATACACATGCAATCTACGCTTGCCGAGCCACTTCAGCAGCACACTGAGGAGACCCCGGCGCAGGCCGATCTGGCGACATTGCCGTTACGCCTCGAGTTCCTGCTGGCCCGCCAGGACACTGATCTGGGAACGCTGGCGCAGATGATCGAGGGCCAGTTGATCGCCCTGACGAGCGATGCCGCACAACACATCGAAGTGCGCGCCAATGGCAAACCCGTCGCCCGGGGAGAGCTGGTGCAGCTTGAGCAAGGGTTGGGCGTCGAGGTGCTTGAGGTGTATCGGTCGGAACCGCCGCTATGAACGATGTCTCGCTGATCGCGCTGCTGGCCTTCGCCTCGCTGTTGCCGTTCCTGGTGGCCGCCGGCACCTGCTACATCAAGTTTTCCATTGTGTTCATCATCGTGCGCAACGCGCTGGGGTTGCAGCAGGTGCCCTCGAACATGACGCTCAATGCGGTTGCCCTGATGCTGGCGATCTTCGTCATGACCCCGGTGATGAAGCAAGGCTACGGGTATTACCGGGAAGAGGCCGTGGCGTTCACCGATATCGAATCGGTGGTGACCTTCGCCGAAAACGGCTTGGGCGGTTACAAGGATTACCTGCGCAAGTACACCGATCCCGACCTGGCGCTGTTCTTCGAACGAGCCCAGGCGGTGCAGGTCGATGGCAGGCACGACGCGGTCGAGGATGAGGCGCTGACGCCGTCGTTGTTTGCGCTGTTGCCGGCCTACGCGCTGAGTGAAATCAAGAGTGCGTTCAAAATCGGTTTTTACCTGTACCTGCCGTTCGTGATCGTCGATCTGGTGATCTCCAGCATCCTGCTGGCGCTGGGCATGATGATGATGAGCCCGGTGATCATTTCGGTGCCGATCAAACTGGTGTTGTTCGTCGCGCTGGATGGCTGGGCACTGCTGTCGACCGGGTTGGTCAAGCAGTACCTGACCCTGCTGGCGTGAGGCGACCCGGATGAATGATCTGGTGTATGCCGGCAACAAGACCCTGTACCTGATTCTGCTGATGGTGGCCTGGCCGATTATCGTGGCCACGGTGGTCGGGCTGGTGGTGGGGCTGATCCAGACCGTGACGCAGTTGCAGGAGCAGACCTTGCCGTTCGGTTTCAAGCTGCTAGCGGTGGCGGGGTGCCTGTTTCTGCTGTCGGGATGGTACGGCGAAACTTTGCTGGACTTCAGTCGTGAAGTCATCCGCCTGGCGCTGGTCTAGCCCGATGTCGGTGACGCTGTTTTTCGAGCTGTATGCCTGGTTCGCCGGCGCACTCCTGGGGTTTGCGCGGCTGGCTCCGATCTTTTTCATGCTGCCGTTTCTCAACAGCAGTGTCCTGACCGGCGCCCCGCGACAGGCGGTGATCCTGCTGGTGGCGGCGGGGTTCTGGAGTTGTATCGGCATGCCGCTGCCGCGTCTCGACGGGTTGGCGTTCTTCGGTTTGCTGCTGCGCGAAGCCGGGATCGGCGTGTTGCTGGGTTGCCTGCTGTGCTGGCCGTTCTGGGTACTGCACGCCATGGGCAACCTGATCGACAACCAGCGCGGGGCGATGCTCAGCAGTACCGTGGACCCGGCCAATGGTGTCGATACTTCGGAGCTGGCGAACTTTCTGCAACTGTTCGCCGCCGTGGTCTATCTCGAAGGCGGCGGCATGCTGTTGATGCTCGAAACCGTGGACCACAGCTACCGTCTGTGCGCGCCGAGCAACGCCTGCGAGGTGAGCGTGTGGGCGGCGGTGGGCCTGCTCGATGCGCTGGTGAGCAAGACGCTGGTGATCAGCGCGCCGGTGGTGGCCACGTTGCTGATCAGTGAGGCCTTGTTGGGGTTGCTCTCGCGCTACGCGCCGCAGATGAACGCGTTTTCGGTGTCGCTGACGGTCAAGAGTCTGGTGGCACTGGTGGTGCTGATGCTGTACTTCGGCGTGCATTTGCCTGACGAAGTCCTGCGTCTGGGCGGCAAGCCCCAGGCGCTGGAACACAGCCTGCATGTCGATGGGGAGGCCGGCGATGTCGTCCAGCGCTTCGAAGACTGAGAAGCCCACGGCCAAGCGCCTGCGCGATGCGTCACGCAAGGGGCAGACGTTCAAGGCCAAGGATCTGGTGGTCACCTGCCTGACGCTGTGCGGCATGACCTACATGGTATTCAACGCTTCTCTGATGGACATCATGGAGGCCTATCGACGCATCATCGCCAGGGGATTTGACGCCGACTTGCAGCAGTATTCGGCAACGCTGGTGATCGTGGGGCTCAAGGCATTGTTGCCGTTGCTGGTGGTGTGCGTCCTGACCAGTGCCGTACCGGCCTTGCTGCAAAGCGGTTTCGCCATGGCCAGCGAAGCCTTGAAGCTCAACTTCGGTGCGTTGAACCCGATCAATGGCCTGAAAAAACTGTTCAGCCTGCGCACCGTGAAAGACACGGTCAAAGCGCTGTTGTACCTGGCCAGCTTCGCGCTGGCGTTGTGGATTGTCTGGATCACCCAGCGGCAATTGTTGTTTGCCCAACTGTTCGCCGAGGTACCCGATCTGTTCGCGATCTGGGGCCATTTGCTGCTGGTGCTGGTGCTGACGTTTCTGGTCTGCGTGCTGTTGATCGTCGTGCTCGATGCGCTGAGCGAGTATGGGTTGTTCATGCGCGACCAGATGATGGACAAGGATTCGGTCAAGCGTGAACACAAGGAGCAGGACGGTGACCCACAGGTCAAGGGGCGCCGTCGTGAACTGCACCGTGAGCTGCTGTCGGAGCAGATCAAATCCGACGTGCGCAACTCGCGGATGATCATCGCCAACCCCACGCACATCGCCATCGGCGTGTACTTCCAGCCGGAAATCACCGTGCTGCCGTTCATTTCCCTGATGGAAACCAACCAGCGCGCCCTGGCCGTTCGCGCCTATGCCAGAGAGGTCGGCGTGCCGGTGATCAATGACGTCGCCCTGGCCCGGCGGATTTACAGGACCCACCAGCGTTACAGCTTTCTGCAGGTGCAGGAGGTCGAGGAAGTCCTGCGCCTGTTGATCTGGCTGGAGCAGGTTGAGCAGGCATGAAAATCTGTAGGAGCGAGCTTGGCGAATCGTCGCACCGTCGCGATGGTCGTAAACGATGACGCGAGATACCTGGTGCCCCGTGGCGCTCTTGGGTTTTTTTCGCGAGCAAGCTCGCTCCTACAGGATGGTTGTCAACGATGACGGGGCAGGTGGGCAATGAGCGCAATTTGGCAGCGAGGCCGGTGGTGCTTTGGCTCAATGCGGGGGTCGGCAGTGCTGGCGTTTTTTCAGGAGGTGGCTGATGAGTCGTGACAATCAACAAGACGAGCAGGTGGCTCTGGGCATTGTCGATGCCGTTCTCGCCGGGGCACCGCTCAAGCAGGTGCAGGGCCTGAGCGACGAGCACATGGACGGCCTGTATGCCTTCGCCTTCAAGTTCTATGAGCAGGGACGGCTGGACGATGCCGAGAAGTTCTTTCACTTCCTGTGCATCTACGACTTCTACAACAGCCATTACTGGATGGGACTGGCGGCGGTGCATCAGCTCAAGCTGAACCATCAGAAGGCAATCGACCTGTACGCCATCGCCTTTGCCCAGGGCCGCAACGATTACCGACCGATGTTGTACACCGGCCAGTGCCAGCTTGCCCTGGGCAAGACCGGCAAGGCGCGGTTGTGTTTCGAGTGTGTCATCGAGCAGGCCACGGAAGAGGAACTGCGCCAACAGGCCCAGGTGTATCTCGACATGCTGGTCATTATCGAAAAGGACTGTTCGGAGGACTGAACATGAGCGAAATCAGCAGTACATCTCGCCCGGCTTTTGCGTCAGGGCTTATCCGCGCCGCGACTGTTGAAACCGAGCGCAAGGCGGCCATCGCCGTGGACTATCAGAAGGCCGGCCAGCAAGCGTTGGCGGGGCTGCTGTCGGTGAACTTCGACGCCGCGCCGGGCAAACCCGCAGCACTCTCCGGGCGGCCGCAACTGCACCCGCCCCAGACGCAGGAGACCGGCAAAGCCTCCGACGGTGATCTGTTCACTTTGCTGATGGCGATGATCAGCGAGTTGCTCGGCGAAGTCGACGTCAACAAGCTGAAAAACCGATTGCAGACGCTGCAGAGCCTGGCTGGCGCCAAGCAGCAGGGGCAGGAAAAACTCGCGGCTCAATACTCTTCGGCGACAGCCGCCGTTGAAGCCGCCGAAGGTGCGGTGGGGCGCGGTCAGGAACAACTGGAAAAACGCCACGAGCGCGTTCAGCACCTGCAAGGTCAACTCGGTGAAAGCGAAACCCGCCTGGCCGGGCTGGCACCCGAGTCGACTGAGCATGCGCAAGAATCGGCTCGACGAGACCGGCTCAAGGGTGAGCTGGCGGTGGCGACGAAAGCCTTCGAAAAGGCCACCGATGAGCACTTGAAACGGGTCGAGACGGCCAATGGCGCCGCCCGGCAACTGCTGGCGGTGACCGTCAAGGTCGTGGACGCGGGACTCGGCGCGGACCCGATCCGGCAAACCGATGAAAAGGCCTTGAGCGGCAGCGCCCTGGCCCTGCTCAATCGCTTGAAGATCATCGAACTGTTGGGCGATGCCGCGCAGGCCAAGGAAGAACTCAATCAGGAGGTGTTACTGCAACTGCAAGCCAAGTTGCAGGAAAAAATGCAGCTCGAATCACAGAAGTACCTGGAGGAAGTGCGCAAAGCCGAAGCCTTGCAAAAGACCATGGGCTGCGTCGGCAAGATCGTCGGTGCGCTGGTGTCCATCGCCACCATCGTCGCAGGGGTGCTGACGGTCAACCCGGTGCTGATCGCGGTAGGGGTGATCGGGGCCGCCATCATGATTGCCGATGAGGTGACCAAACAACTCACGGGCACATCGTTCATGGCTGACGTGATGAAGCCGTTGACCGCGGTGATGCAGGAAGCGGTCAAGCTGTTCACCGACCTGTACACCAAGGCGCTGCTGGCGCTGGGCGTCGATGCCGAAACGGCCAGGGACATCGGGCAGATCGCCGGCATGATCGCCGGCGTCGCGGCGACCCTGGCGGCCATCGTCCTGGTGGCCGTGGTCGGGATCAAGGTGATCGGGCCGATGCTCAGCGCCGTCGCGTCGAAAATCGGCTCGGTGGTGGCGCAAGCCGCACCGGCGGCCGTGCAGGCCGCCAGACAACTCGCTTCCTCGGTCGGCAACAGCCTGACCCAGATGCTCAGCCAGTTGCGCACGTTCATCAGCAACGGCGCCGATCCGGTCTCGCTGGCGCGTTACGCCGCCAGGGTCGAGATCGCCCAGGCCGTTACCGAGTTCGGTGGCGTCGGCGCGCAAGGCGTCATGGGCATCCGCAGCGGCGAACACCAGGCCCAGGCGGCCGGGCACATGGCCGATGTGCGGGTGCGCATGGCCATCAGCGAAGAGATTACCGCCTACCTGACGCGCCTGGTCGAGGACTACGGCAAAGCGATGCAGGATCGCAGCCGGCAAATCGAACAGGTGTTCGCCGACCTGCAACGCAGCCATTCGGTCAGCCTGCAAATGGCCCGCAACGTTTGAATTCATCTACGCAAGGACTTTCATATGATTACTCCTGCCAGTTCCACGTTCGCTTCAGTCGTGCAGCCACCGGTGACGGTGACCGCCGACAAACCATGGCTGTCGCCCGCTGATTCGGCCTTGAAGGGCGTTGTCGGCCAGGGTCAGATCCTGAACAAATCGCCCGCGCCCGGTGCCTTGGCGGCGGACCTGCAACGCCAGATCGACGCCTATCAGCCCGGCGAAGCCGACGAGCGCAACCTGCTCGCCGCCACGCTGATGCTCAAGGACGACGTGCGCAACGATCTGCTCTTCGATCCCGGCGCCTGGGAGAAACACGCCAATGTGCTGGTGGCCGCGATCATCGCGTTGAACGTCGCACGGGTGGCCAATGCGCAATTGCGCGGGCACTTCAGCGTCATGGCGGCCGACGCCGCCAAATCCCAGGGCGCGGCGATTGTCGAGTCGGGCAGGGCGGCGATGTACAGCGCCATCACGGCGGCGGTGGTTTCCGGTGCCATCGCCGGCTTCGCGCTGTTCAAGACCTTCCAGGGCCAGGGGCTCAAACAGGCGGACATCAACCTGCACAAGCGCAGCGCCCTGGACGCCGGCAATATCGAGCGCGACTTGCAGCAGGCCCGCAGTCGCGATGACTGGAGCCCGGATACCCCCTACAAAATCACCGTGTTCGATGATTTTGGCCGAACCCGAACCGTTGACTTCAAACCCCAGGGCTCGACGCTGACAGCCCAGGAGCAAGCCTGGTTCAACGCTGAAATCGGCAAGGCGCAGAACGTCGGCCGCACGTCGGACTGGTTGAGTCAAATGAGCGGCAAGGGCGTTGAAAAACGCCTGGAAATCGGTCGTGCGCTCAATGCCATGTCGATGAGCATGAGTCAGGTGGTGTCCAGCATGGTGCGCCTCGGCGAGCACGCTGCGCGGGAAAAGGAAGTCCTGCAACAGGGCGCGCAAAACACCCAGAAGAGCCTGGCGGATGAAACCGGACAAAAAGACTCGGCGGATGCCGCGCTTCTGCAAAAGCTCATGGACATCGTGATGCAGTTGTTCCAATCGCGAATCGAAGTGATCGGCAAATTGGCCTGACGGGGGTGCAGCATGAGAATTGGCGATTTCACACCGCCTGCGAATGTTTCCAACGCCGATTCCAACCGGGCCACCGAGCCACCGCAGGCGCCGGAACCCCGCTCGACGCGGGTCGACCGGCCGCTGGTGCAGTTGCTGGACCGTTCGAACAACGGTATGGGGCGTCATCTGCAGAACCTGCTCAAGGTTCAGCCGTCGGCAGAAAAAGTCACCGAGCGCTTGCTCGCGGGGGCGGCGCCGGAAGGCGTAATGGCGGAGTTTGACGAGCAGGTGCAGACCCGCCAGGTTCGCGCGCAGATGTGGACGCAGCAATTGAATCAGTCCGGTGCGCTGATGGCCCATGTGCAGGACACGCTGCCCGTCCAGCAACGCCAGGGCCTGATCGCGGCTCAGCACAGCGTGCTGACGGATCTGCCGCAAGACTTGCCACCGCCCGGGGAAATCGCCGGAGCATTCGATCAGGCCAGTCGTTCGTCGAATGACTTTTTCGACAAACTGCGGGACCTCATCGACTTGATCAAGAACGGTTACCTGGCCGGCTACCAGCACATCATCGACCGCTTCACCCAATTTTTCGCCGACTTCAATCAGCAGATTACCGCAAAGCTGAAAGACTGGATCAAGGGCGTCAACGACGGCAAGGAAGTCGAACTGGATGCCGCCAAGCTCGGCTTTGCACTGCGGTCATTGCGCGACAAGTACTCGCATCCCAAGCCCGCGGCTGTCCTGTATCCGGCCCCCGGTATGGAACCCGCCAGCAAAGAGCAGGCAGACAAATGGCGAGTGGCGCTGGGGCTGCCGCCCGAGTCGCTCAAGCGCAACGCCAACGGCAGCTTCAGCGTGGTCATGGACCTTGGCCCCTTGAACACCATGATCAACCAACTGCCATCGACGGCGCAAAAATGGGACACCGCCCGATTCCAGTCCTGGCAGACCGGTTTCAATGCCCAGGAAGAGCGCCTGAAGAACATGCTGCAATCCTTCACGCAGAAATACTCCAATGCCAATGCCTACCACGACAACTTCAACAAGATCCTGTCTTCGCACTTGAGTCAGTACGCGGACATGCTCCGGGCGATGCTGAACTTCTGATCGGCCACGGTTTTTTTCAAGTGCGGGAGCGGTGTGGGGCGATGGTTTTTTTGTTGTTCTCGTCCTACAGAACAAAGCGCGTTTTCATCCTCCGAAAAGAGTGATCGCCCTGCGGAATCCCCCGACTCAACTTCCTATAGTCACGCAGCTTGTCATCTCGAGACCGCCTGACGACGGGCTCGATTGCGCTCAGTAACTTTCTATAGAGAAGCTTCAACGTATGGACAGTGCAACTGATAAAACGCCGGTACGGTCGTTCGTTTTTGACCACTGGCTGCTGCAAAGCGATGGAACGCTGATGCGAGATGGACAGGGAGTCCATGTTCCCCCCAAAGAGTTGAGTGTGCTGCGTATATTGCTGGCGTCGGCCGGCAAGGTGATCAGCAAGGATCATTTGCTCGACAGTGTGTGGGCCGACGCCGACGCGGCCGAAGAGTCATTGACCCGTTGCATTTACGTCTTGCGCAAATTGCTCAAGGACAACAAGGATTTCATCACCACGGTGTACGGTCAGGGCTACCGGTTCACCTGCCCGGTGGTCGGGCTCGCCGAGCAGGCACCGGTCACGGTGTCGTCGCTGGCCGTCCTGCCGTTTCGCGGTGTCGACGAGCCCCAGGCGCTGGATTTGCAGGATGCCATGATCCGTCAGTTGAGCACGGCCTTCGGCGAAACCCTTCGGGTTGTCCCGGCGGGCCTGATGGCGGGCCATGCCCAGCCGTTCGATGCGCAATGCCTGGTCGAGCGCTTGATGCCGGACTTTTATCTGGCTGGCCGACATATCCACCAGGACCAGGACCGGCAATGGTCGGTCGAACTGATTCGCGGCAGCGATCACCTGCTGCTGCACACCCAGGTGTTGTCTGGCGTTGATCCGGGGGAGGCCCTGGCGGCCTTGACCTGCCTGGTTGCGCAACGCCTGCCGGGGTTGCGCCCTGGCACGAACAGCTGTGCTTCCTACCCGGCGCTGGTGGCGTACCTCAACGGTTTATGCAGCGTGCAGCGCTACACCCCGCAAAGCCTGCGCGATGCCCAGGTGCAATTTCGCCACAGCCTGCAACTGGATGATCGTTATGTGCCGGCCTGGTGCGGCCTGGTGGATGTCTGGCTGGGGCAGGCGATGCTCGGCCTGTGTGATTCGGCGCAGGCGGTCGATGAAGCGCACGCGGCGGTGGCCAGGGCCTTGTCGCTCGACCCCGGTAATACGCCGGCCATCGCACGCCTCGCGTTGCTGACCAGCCTGCGAGGTTGTGAGGAAGCGGCGCAGGCGCTGTTCCGCCGCTGTCTGTTGACGGCCGATCAGGCCGATGTGCACTACCTGCATGCGTGGCACCACTGGTTCTGGCAGCGCAATGGCCGGGCCGTGCAAAGCCTCGACCAGTGCCTGCGCCAGGACTCGAACTGCGTGGCAGCGAAATTGCTGCGTGTTCGTATCGCCCTGGAGAGTGACCCGGAGGACGCCATGCTGATGGCGCGCCAGACCTTGCAGCACGGTGCCGGTGGCCATCCGTTGCTGGTCATTCTGCATGCGGTGGTGCTGGCCTATTTCCAGCAGCACGCGCAGGCCTGGCACGAACTGGACCTGGTCGGCCTGAGCGATAGTGCGGTCGGTGAACTGGGACAGGTTGCCTGGAACGTGGTGTTCGGTGCCGACCCGTTAACCGCCCGGGATCAATATGACCATTGGTTGCAACTGGCCCGGCATCGTTGCACCTCCAGCGGATCAGCATTGCCCGAAGGGGACCGGATCAGCCCGCTGTGGAGGACGCTGCATCGAGCCGCGCCGGACATCGGACATGCGCTGGCCGTGGCCGGCGACCGGTGCCTGGCGTAAGCCGATGAACGCCCTGCGCCGATTCTGATGTCGATCGAAGGCGATCGGCAGATTTCGATCAGGAACTTCAGGCGCGACGCTCCTAGCATGCAAGCTCATTCAACGCCTGGAGCGTGATCGGTGACAGAGTCCTCAGTGCGACCCCTGCAACCCTGCATCTTGCGCATATTCAACGGTCCGCTCCGGGGCTGCGAGTTTGCGCTCGACCAGGCACGCACTCTGTTCATCGTCGCGCCGCTGGAATTGCTGGGTACGCAAGCCCAGGCCATGAGTATCCCCGAAGACGCGATCTTCGTGCCTCTGGAGCAGGGCGGTCGTAACTTCGAAGTGTTACTGGACGACGACCCTGGCGGTGTGACCTTGCGTCTGTTGGGCGAACCTGCGCAAACCCTCGACTGCCCGTTGCAGCAACTGATGCACGCCGGGGGCCTTCAGGTTGCCCTGCGCTACGCCGATCAGTGCTGGGCGCCGCCGCTGTTGGACCTGCCCGATGTGCCGCCGGTCGAAGTGACAGGCCGAAACCGCTGGCCGGTCAAACCGCTCGCCTGGGTGGGCGCCGGATTGCTGATGGTGGTGGCGCTGGTGGCGTCCACAGGCTTCTGGCCGCAGCCAGCGCCGGTACCGGAACAGGATGTCCGCAGACTGATCGGCGATAGCCCGGACACTGTCGCGGTGGTGCAGGGACGAGATCAGAGGCTGTACGTGTTCGTCGCCTCCGAGCGGGACGCCGGGTGGAGCCGGCAGGTGTTGATGCGCCATCAGGCGAAGGGCCGGGTGCTGGTGCTCGATCAGGAACGTCGACGCCTGGAAAACCTGTTGGTCGACCACGACCCGCAACTGGCCTGGCACGCCCTGGACCTCAAGGACCCGGCGATGCCACGGTTGCTGCTCAGTGCACAGCGCCATCCGCTCACTGCGCAACGACAGGCACAACTGTTCGACGCCGTGCTCGAGGCGGCGCCCTATGCCCGCGAAGTCGCGGTGCAGGTGCAGGATGACAACCTGCTCGCCGACCTCGCCGAGCAGGGCTTGCGTCGCCTCGCGCTGACGTACAGCCGGGTCGGCAACGCCGACAGTGTGACCTTCGCCATCGGCGCCAATCTGCAGGACGCCGAGCTGGCGACGGCTCGCCAGTATGTCGACGCGTTTCATCGGCAGTGGGGTGATCGCTACGTGCACTTCGCTGTCGAGCTCAAGGATGACGCGCTCAAGGGCAAGTCATTTCAAACCGGCCCTCGGGGCTACATCAAGACGACCTCGTCGTCATGGCATTTTCCCAAGCAACTATAGGAGGTGACCTATGTCCGGTGTGGGTATAGGAGTCAGTTTTGTCGGTGATTTTCTCGGCCGACAAGGGCGTGCGTTCGAAACCGGCGCGACCAGTCTCAAGACGGCCCTGGACAAGGCCTTGAAGGACCTGGGCGATGACGCGTCCGATCCCGGAAAGCTGGCCGCGTACCAGGCGGCCTTCTCGTCCTACACGGTGTTTCGTAACGCCCAGACCAGCACGGTGAAGGGCTTCAAGGACATCGACATGGCGATCATCCAGGCTGCTCGATGATCGAGTCCCCACGGCCATCGCCATCCGGCGATGGCCACTTTCACGAGAACACGACATGACGATCCAGAGCGTATCTCCTTCGCTGGCCAGCGCCGTGGCTGTGGCGCCGTTGCGCAACCCCCAGGAAGGCCCGGTGGTGTCCCTCGAACAGCGGCTGATCGAAGCCTTTGCCCGTTCCTCGGTGGACAGCGCGCAGGATGTCGGGGCGATCGAGCGACTGACCAACAGCCCCGAAATCACCAGCCCCGAAGTGCTGGCGCAATTGCAGGAACAGATGGGGCAATACAACGTAGACATCAATTTGCTCAACGTGCTGGTGCGTAAGGCGGTGAGCACGGCCGAAACCCTGTTGCGCGCCTCATGAAAGCGAGTGTGCTGCTGATATTGCTGTGCGTGGCGTTGCTGGGTTGCCGCCAGCCGAGTCTGTTGGAAGGGCTGGACCAGCAGCAGGCCAATGAAGTGCTGGCGGTGCTGCAACGCAACAACATCGCGGCGACCAAAGTCGACTCGGGCAAGGCCGGCTATGCGGTGAAGATCAATCAGGTGGATTTTTCCGCCGCGGTCGATTTGCTCAACCTCTATTCGTTGCCTTCCAGGCCACGGCTGCAAGTGGCCGACATGTTTCCCGCCGATGCACTGGTCGCCTCGCCCCGAGCGGAAAAAGCCCGGCTCTACTCGGCACTGGAGCAGCGCCTGGAACAGTCCGTTGGCGTGCTCGAAGGCGTGGTTTCGGCGCGGGTGCATGTCAGCTATGACGTGGATGCCGGCGAAGGCGGGCGCAAGGCCGCGCCCATCCACCTGGCGGTTGTCGCTGTGCATGAGCGCGACGTCGAGCCGCAGTTGCTGATTGGCGACATCAAGCGTTTTCTCAAGAACAGTTTTGCCGCGGTCGAATACGAAAACATCTCGGTGGTTCTGTCGGCGCGCTCGCCTACCCAGCACGTTGCGCCGTCCATGCCGGCGACGCCTGCGGATTCGCCCTGGGCCTGGCTGCCGGCGCCGTTGTTCGTCCTGTTGGCCGGCGGCGCCCTGGCGAGCTATCGAATGAAAAAAAGGCGGGCGGTGTAATGGCATGCGCTGAACGTCTGCGGCAGATTCTCGGTGAACCGCTGGAGTATCTGCACCCACAGCGCCTGGAGCTGCCGCCCGGGTTCGACAACCCTGGCGTCCGGTGTGCGCTCAATCGAATTCTGCTGGAAGGGTCGGACCCGTCTGCTCCCTGGCCGTGCAATGGCGTAGCGCAGCAGTGGATCCGGCAATGGCGGCAACTGCCTTACATCGCCAGGCTCATGGGGGCCTGGCGGCTGTTTCCACAACTGGCGCGCGGCGGGGCCTTGCAGCGCCTGCCGGCTTCATTGCTTCAATTCGCCGGATGCCGTCCCGCGCCCCGCGCCTGCCTGCCGCTGGAGCGATCCTGCGCGCCACTGCAACTGGTTGATGCCGCGGGTTACCACGTACTGGTGGGCTTGTCCGGATTTGTCTCGTCGCCGTTGCTGGAACGGCTGCGCCTGCAATTCGCTGCGGATGTGATCGACCGGCAGGCGCAGTGGCCGCTGGCGGCAGCCGATACCACTCTGTTTTTTCTGGCGGTGCAGCATGCTCGACACTATCCGAACCCTCAGTGACCTGCCGGCATCGCAGGATGCGCGGGTGGCGGCGCCAGACCTGGCCGCCATGCGCCAGCGTCGCGCGTTGCAGCAACAGGCCCGACGTGGGGCGAAGGCGTGTGTCAGGCAGGCACAGGCGGAAGCCGAAGCGATTCGCGCGCAGGCGTTCCAGCAAGGTTATGCCAGCGGCATGGTCCGCGCCGCGCAAGACCTGGCGAACGGCTTGCTCGAATCACGGACGCTCGGGCTGCAACTGCACGAAGACCTGGTGCGCGCCGCCCGGCAGTTGCTGAGCGACGTGCTGGTGCGTACCGAATGGCTGGATGAAATGCTCGAACGCTGGTTGGCGCAGCGAGCCGATTGCGCGGCACCGTTGCAGGTGTTGCTGCCTGGGCGCTGCAAACCCCAGGGAGCGGCGTTGCGCCAGCGTTTGCAGGGGCTGTGGTCAGGGGCGTTGATCCTCGACTATGCACCTGAGGAACGCTACGTGTTTCGTTTGGCCGACCAGTTGCTCGAATTCGATATCGGCGCGACCTGTCAGCGCCTGGAACCCCTGTTGCTGGCGCGGCTGGCGAATTTGCCCGAAGCGGTTCGAACCCTCGATGAGGCTTCGATCGGGCAGTTGCGCGAGTTGTGTTCGCAATGGGCTGCGCCCTGCAAGGAGAAGACTGCATGAAGATCGAAACACTGATGAACGCTCACCGTATGGCATCGACGCCGGCGGTCGAGTCCCTGGAGTCGCGGCTGTTGCAGGCGGCAGCCAACAAAACGACGACCCACATCGACACGCCTGCCGACCCCGGCTTCGAAGGGGTGTATCGACGGCTGCTGAACATGAAGGGGCAGGGCGCCAAGGCGCTGTACGCGTTCCTCAGGACATTGCCCGGTGAAGATCGCAGCACGGCGATGTACCCCACTGCGCAGGCCTTGATGAACGTGACGCAGCAGTTACTGCTCCGATTGAAAGACGACGAACTGGCAGACTCGTCGCTTTACCGGGAAGTCAAAGGCGCCAATGGCCTGGCTTTCAACATGACGCTGTTTGTCGCTGACCATGCCCGCGAGGTGTTTCGGCCGCTGGATGACGAGGCGCTGGAAAAACACCAATGGTGATGCCGTCCGACTGCCTGTACGCCGTTCAGGGCAGGGACCATGCGGCCTCGGGAGACTGTGGTTCCTTGAGTCAGGCAACCCCGGCTATAATCGCCGACACTTTTCATAGCCCAGAGTCAAAATCAGCCCATGTACTCCCTGGCCCGTCAGCTGTTGTTCAAACTTTCCCCGGAAACCTCCCACGATCTGTCCCTCGACCTGATCGGTGCGGGCGGACGTTTGGGCCTCAACGGCTTGCTGTGCAAGACGCCGGCGCACTTGCCGGTGAATGTCATGGGCCTGGACTTCCCGAACCCGGTCGGCCTGGCGGCGGGCCTGGACAAGAACGGCGCGGCCATCGACGGTTTCTCCCAGCTGGGTTTCGGCTTCGTCGAAATCGGCACCATCACGCCGCGGCCGCAGCCGGGCAACCCGAAACCGCGGATCTTCCGCCTGCCGGAAGCCGAGGCGATCATCAACCGCATGGGCTTCAACAACCTGGGCGTCGATCACCTGCTGGCCCGCGTCAGCGCGGCCAAATACAAGGGTGTGCTGGGCATCAACATCGGCAAGAACTTCGACACACCGGTCGAACGTGCGGTCGATGACTACCTGATCTGCCTGGACAAGGTCTATGCCCACGCCAGCTATGTGACCGTCAACGTCAGCTCGCCCAATACTCCGGGCCTGCGCAGCCTGCAATTTGGTGATTCGCTCAAGCAATTGCTGGCCGACCTGGCCACGCGCCGGGCGGAACTGGCGCTGCGTCACGGCAAGCACGTGCCGCTGGCGATCAAGATCGCCCCGGACATGTCGGATGAAGAAACCGCTCAGGTAGCCCAGGCGCTGCTCGAAACCGGGATGGACGCGGTGATCGCCACCAACACCACCCTGAGCCGTGTCGGCGTCGAAGGCATGGAGCACGGCGACGAGGCGGGCGGCCTGTCCGGCGCACCGGTACGCGACAAGAGCACCCACACCGTGAAGGTCCTGGCGGCCGAGCTGGCGGGTCGCTTGCCGATCATCGCCGTGGGCGGCATCACCGAAGGCAAACACGCCGCCGAGAAAATCGCCGCCGGCGCGAGCCTGGTGCAGATCTACTCCGGCTTCATCTACAAAGGCCCGGCCTTGATCCGCGAGTCGGTGGATGCGATTGCGGCGTTGCGCTGACCCGTTGCCCCTGACCTGACCCTTGAAACCCCGTAGTGGCCCAGGCATCGCGGGGTATCAGACAGCCCGCGTCATCGTTAACGACCATCGCGAGCAGGCTCGCTCCCACAGAAGATCAAAAGCGTTACGCAATCCCCTGTAGGAGCGAGCTTGCTCGCGATGGTGGCCCAGGCAGCGTGGGGCATCAGACAGCTCGCGTCATCGTTGACGACCATCGCGAGCAAGCCCGCTTGTGTCTTGATCAGGGAATAAAATCAGAGGTGAGAGGGGTGGATGGCAAGCTGTGAGTCCGCGGTGCTTGAAGCACGTGTGGGAGCCGAGCTGCCATCCACCTTTCCACTCTGGCCCATAAGCCCGAACAGTTAGACGAGCGCCACTCGAATCACAAGCGTGGGCAAAGCCAGAGCACTCTCACTTCTGAGTGTAAGAGGGTTTTGTCATGATTTCCTGGGTTGGCATCAATATCTCCAAATCAAAGCTCGTTGTCTGGGTTCAACCACAGAACGACGGCTTTGATGTTCCAAACAGTTCTGAAGGCTTCGTTGAGCTGATCCAGCGCTTGAACCGTTACGAAGTTGGCCGGGTTCTGCTGGAAGCTACGGGCGGTTATGAGCGCCAGAGCATGGTCGCCTTGCAAAACGCGCACTTCAACGTGCTGAGGATCAATCCCCGGCGAGCCAGAGCCTTTGCTGTGGCAATGGGCAAAAATGCCAAGACCGATCCGATCGACGCCGCTGTCCTGGCCGCGTTCGCCGAAGCTCTGCATGCTCCCTGCGACCCAGTAATCTCGCCCCAGCGAGAGGCTCTACGCGAGCTGATTCAGCTACGCGAACACTTGGTTCAGCAGCGAGACGACAACAAGCGTCGGCTGCAACAAGCCCAGCTGCCAGCGGTTGTCGGCATGATCGAGGAACACATTCGCTATTTGCAGATACAGATCAGGCAACTCGGCAAGGCCATCAACCAAAGCATGCGCGACCTGGATGCAGAGAAAACCGAGCGGCTGATTGCTGTTAAAGGCATAGGCACAGTGGCTGCCGCCAGTTTGCTGGTTTACTTGCCCGAACTTGGTGAGCTGAATCGTCGGGAGATCGCGGCGTTGGCCGGCATCGCGCCATACAACGATGACAGCGGTAATCACAGCGGGAAGCGCCAGATTTACGGGGGACGAGCCCGAGTCCGCCGTGCACTCTACATGTCTTGCTGGGTCGTAATCCGCCACCAGGCAGACTTCAAGGCACGCTACGAGGCTTTACGCGAGCGAGGCAAGAGCGCGAAAGTCGCGCTCATCGCCTGCATGCGAATACTGCTGATTAGACTCAACGCCATGCTGCGAGACGGAACAGAGTGGCGGTGATGAGCGGTATGGGTAAGACAGTTGCTCCCACAGAAGATCAAAAGCGTTACGCGATCCCCTGTGGGAGCGAGCCTTGCTCGCGATGGTGGCCCAGGCACCGCGGGCATCAGACAGCCCGCGTCATCGTTAACGACCATCGCGACGGTTCGACGCCTCGACAAGCCCGCTCCCACAATTGATCGGCGCCGTCCTGTAGGAGCGAGCCTTGCTCGCGATGGTGGCACAGGCACCGCTGGGCATCAGACAGCCCGCGTCATCGTTAACGACCATCGCGACGGTTCGACGCCTCGACAAGCCCGCTCCCACAATTGATCGGCGCCGTCCTGTAGGAGCGAGCCTTGCTCGCGATGGTAGACCAGGCACCGCTGAGCATCAGACAGCCCAAGTCATCGTTAACGACCATCGCGAGCAGGCTCGCTCCCACAGAAGATCAAAAGCGTTGCGCGATCCCCTGTGGGAGCGAGCCTTGCTCGCGATGGTAGTCCAGGCACCGCTGGGCATCAGACAGCCCGCGTCATCGTTAACGACCATCGCGAGCAAGCCCGCTCCCACAGAAGATCAAAAGCGTTACGCGATCCCCTGTGGGAGCGAGCCTTGCTCGCGATGGTGGCCCAGGCACCGCTGGGCATCAGACAGCTCGCGTTATCGTTAACGACCATCGCGAGCAGGCTCGCTCCCACAGGGGACAGGGGACAGGCTACAGATCGGTCAGGCATAAAAAAGGGCTCCTCGAAGGAGCCCCTGGGCCGAAGCCCGCCGCCCGGATGGGGCGTGCGTGGTAAGTCGAAATGTAATTCAGGTTGTCGTGTCGGAATTAGGTGCCTTGTGTCAGCCGACGGCGTGAAGTTCGTTGAGTCTGTGGATACCCGCAGTGCCGGTCATACCGTCCCAGTTGTCGCCGCGTCCTTCTCGCCAGCCGTTGATCCAGGCTTGGCGTACTGACGGTAGAGTAAAAGGGCAAAGCTCACGGGATTTGCCACCTACGCCATATTGATATCCGCGCAAAAATGCTCTTTCCAACGGATCACGCTTAAGTCTTCTCATAGGGTGTTGCCCTCACTTGTTGACTGTTTTTATCGCGTTGACCTCAATCGAGGTCTGGCAGAAGTTTCTGCCGTTGGGGCTCGCTGCCGGCGTGGCGAGCCAAGGTGTTGACGTCAGATGTGGCGTCAACCTGTGTTGATTTCTAACCAATGCGTCACAGTGAGGGAATGATCGTTTTGTCATAAGGACGTAACCATAAAGATGCTATGGCCATAAGTAACGCGATGTTTATTGCCGATTTGTGGTTCAAACCCCTGTATGATCAGCCCTTCGCGAGATGATGGGGGTAATCCTCAGTCTCCAGCGCCCGGTGTTAAATCGGGCACTATGCGACGAAGGGTCGCGTTATGACATTTTGTTGCATAACTTTTTTCTCTGTCCGTGCATCTAAGCTCTTCTAACCCGGAGCAGCACGGGTGGGACGGCACACCTTCGTGCCACGCGGGCGCTCTTTGAGAAAAGCGCCTGATTGAAAACCGGGCCGGCAATGCGTTGTCGGTCCACTCTGCCAAAGGCCGCGAATCACCATGTCCGATCGTTTCGAACTCTTCCTCACTTGTCCCAAAGGCCTCGAAGGCCTGCTCATCGAGGAAGCCGTCGGGCTTGGCCTTGAAGAAGCGCGTGAACACACCTCCGCCGTGCGTGGCATGGCCACCATGGAAGCCGCCTATCGCCTGTGCCTGTGGTCGCGCCTGGCCAACCGCGTGCTGCTGGTGCTCAAGCGCTTCCCGATGAAAAACGCCGATGACCTGTACCACGGCGTGCTCGACATCGACTGGCAGGACCACATGCTCAGCGACGGCACCCTGGCCGTCGAGTTCAGCGGCCACGGTTCGGGTATCGACAACACGCACTTCGGCGCGTTGAAGGTCAAGGACGCCATCGTCGACAAGCTGCGCACCCCGCAGGGCGATCGCCCCTCGATCGACAAGCTCAACCCGGACCTGCGCGTACACCTGCGCCTGGACCGTGGCGAAGCGATCCTGTCCCTCGACCTCTCCGGCCACAGCCTGCACCAGCGCGGCTACCGCCTGCAGCAGGGCGCGGCGCCACTCAAGGAAAACCTCGCGGCAGCGGTGCTGATCCGTGCCGGCTGGCCGCGCATTGCCGCCGAAGGCGGCGCGCTGGCCGACCCGATGTGCGGTGTCGGCACCTTCCTCGTCGAGGCGGCGATGATCGCCACCGACATGGCGCCCAACCTGCGCCGTGAACAATGGGGCTTCACTGCCTGGCTCGGTCACGTGCCGGCGCTGTGGAAAAAACTCCATGAAGAAGCCGTCGAACGCGCGGCCGCGGGCCTGGCCAAGCCGCCGCTGTGGATTCGCGGTTATGAAGCCGACCCACGCCTGATCCAGCCGGGGCGCAACAACGTCGAGCGAGCGGGCCTGAGCGAGTGGATCAAAATCTACCAGGGCGAAGTCGCCACCTTCGAGCCGCGCCCGGACCAGAACCAGAAAGGCCTGGTGATCTGCAACCCACCGTACGGCGAGCGCCTGGGCGACGAAGCCAGTCTGCTCTACCTCTACCAGAACCTCGGCGAACGCCTGCGCCAGGCCTGCCTGAACTGGGAAGCGGCGGTGTTCACCGGTGCCCCGGACCTGGGCAAGCGCATGGGCATCCGCAGCCACAAGCAGTACTCGTTCTGGAACGGCGCGTTGCCGTGCAAACTGCTGCTGATCAAGGTCAAGCCTGACCAGTTCGTCACCGGCGAGCGACGCACCCCGGAACAGCGCCAGATCGAGCGCGAGCAAGCCGCGTACGAGCAAACCCCGGACGTGCCGCAGGAACGCCAGTACAACAAGAACGGCAACCCGATCAAACCGGCTCCGGTGGTGATCGAGCAACCGCGCTTGAGCGAAGGCGGGCAGATGTTCGCCAACCGCCTGCAGAAAAACCTCAAGGCGCTGGGCAAGTGGGTCAAGCGTGAAGGGATCGACTGCTACCGCGTTTACGATGCCGACATGCCGGAATACTCCATGGCCATCGACCTGTACCAGGATTGGGTGCACGTCCAGGAGTACGCCGCGCCGAAATCCATCGACCCGGAAAAAGCCTCGGCACGCATGTTCGACGCGCTGGCGGCGATCCCGCAGGCTTTGAACATCGACAAGAGCCGCGTGGTGGTCAAGCGCCGCGAGCGGCAGAGCGGTACCCGGCAGTACGAGCGGCAGGCGGCGCAGGGCAAGTTCGTCGAGGTCAACGAAGGCGGCGTCAAGCTGCTGGTCAACCTCACCGACTACCTCGACACCGGGCTGTTCCTCGATCACCGGCCAATGCGCATTCGCATCCAGAAAGAGGCTGCCGGCAAGCGTTTCCTCAACCTGTTCTGCTACACCGCCACCGCCAGTGTGCACGCGGCCAAGGGCGGCGCGCGCAGCACCACCAGCGTCGACCTGTCGAAAACCTACCTCGACTGGGCGCGTCGCAACCTGTCGCTCAACGGTTTCTCCGACAAGAACCGTCTGGAGCAGGGCGACGTGATGGCCTGGCTCGAAGCGGCCCGCGACGAGTACGACCTGATCTTCATCGACCCGCCGACCTTTTCCAACTCCAAGCGTATGGAAGGGGTGTTCGACGTGCAGCGTGACCAGGTGCAACTGATCGACCTGGCCATGGCTCGCCTGGCCGCCGGAGGCGTGCTGTACTTCTCCAACAACTTCCGCAAGTTCGAACTGGAGCCCAACCTCAGCGAGCGCTATGCGGTCGAAGAGATCACGGCCCAGACCATTGATCCGGATTTTGCCCGTAATGCGAAGATTCACCGGGCGTGGAAGATCACCCTGCGGTAATCCCCACCTCTGTGGGGTTTGTCCCCCTGTGGGAGCGAGCCTGCTCGCGATGAACGTGAAAACGCTGCCGAGTGCCTGACACTCCGCGTTATCGTTAACGTCCATCGCGAGCAGGCTCGCTCCCACAGGTCGGGTTCAATTTTGGCCCGGCCGACCTTTTCACCCATCGGCGAACACTGGCCAAATTGATGGCTAATAGCTATAACTCAAGACATGGCCAATGCGCATTTCCAGCACCTGGCGTTTTGAGTGGCCTTTATGTCGTTGCACTCCGTGCGCCCCAAGATTCTGGGTTTTATCAGTGAAGACGCTTCGGCCTGGCTGGTCGCGCTGCTGGTATTGATCGTCGGCGGGATTCTCACCGGGATGCTGGCCTGGTCGACCCTGGAACTGTTTCAACAGCAATTGCGCGAACGCTTTCAATTGCTGGCCAGTGAGCGTTACAGCCGCATCACCGAACGTTTCGAAGACCAGGAACAGCGCCTCGATGGCTTGCGCCGCTTCTTCATCAATTCCGATGCGGTCGAACGCGAGGAATTCAACGGCTACACCCAACCCCTGCTGCACCGCACCCAGGCCTATTCGTTCGCCCTGCGGGTGAGCGGTGCCGATCGCGCCGAGTTCGAGCGCCGGGTCCGGGCCGAAGGCTACAGCGACTTCACCATTCGCGAACTCAACGTCGACGGACAGTTGCAACTGGCCGCCGAGCGCGACGAATACGTGCCGGTGCTGTTCAGCGAAACCCAGAGCAAACTCGGCTCGCCGTTGGGCTACGATCTGCTGGCCCAGCCCCTGCGTCGTGCCACCCTCGAACGCGCCGACCAGCACGGGCAGATGGCGGTGTCGCAGCCGATGCATCTGGTCAGCATCGAACCGGCCTATGCACGGGGTGTGCTGCTGGTCGCGCCGGTGATCCTGCGCGACGCCAGTGCCGGCAGCAAACCCTTCGGCTATGTGATGGCGGTGATCAGCATGCGCCAGTTGCTGGCGGAAGACTTGCCGGAAGCCAGCCGTGATTACCTGTCGGTGCGTATCCTCGACCTGTCCACCGATGACCAGCACGAAGTGCTTTACGAATCCCCCAGCGGACCGGCCGACAGCGAACTGGCCGCGACCCGGGAACTGCGCCTCGCCGACCACGACTATCAGGTGGATATCCAGCCTTCCGAAGCCTTCCTGCGTGCCAACCATTCTTCGGTGAACAGCCTGGTGATCCTCGGTGGCCTGCTCAGCCTGTTGCTCAGTGCGCTGCTTTACGTGCTGGTCAGCCAGCGCCAGCGTGCGTTGAAGATGGTCGAGCAACGCACCGAGGAGCTGCGAGCCCGCGAACTGGAGCTGCGCGGCACCCATGGCCAATTGCGCGGCGTGTTGAATGCTGCGACCCAGGTGGCAATCATCGCCACCGACCTGCGTGGCGTCATCAGCACCTTCAACGCCGGGGCAGAGCAGATGCTCGGCTATTCCAGCTACAGCGTGGTGGGGCGCATGACCCTGGAAAACCTCCTGCTGCCCCGGGAGCTGGAAGCGCGTTCGGCTGAGTTGAGTGCGCGCTACGGCAAACCCATCCCGACCTGCCAGGCGATGCTGGTCGAGGGCGGCGAGCAGGGCGGGCACGAGGCGCGGGAGTGGACCCTGGTGCGCGATGACGGCAGCCACCTGACGGTGAACATGCTGGCGACCCCGGTGCTCGACGACCAGGGGCTGTGGGTCGGCCACCTGGCCGTCTGCATCGACGTCACCGAACGCAAGCGCGTCTATGAAGCGCTGGCGGCGCGTGACCTGCTGCTGAAAAAGCTCAGCGCCCATCTGCCCGGCGGCATCTATCAATTCAAGATGGAGTTCGACGGGCGTTTCAGCGTGATCTACGCCAGCGATGGCATCCGCGAGATCTACGAACTCGAACCCGAGGTATTGCTACTCAACGCCGAGTCGATCTTCACCCGCATTCATCCCCAGGACACCTCGCGGGTGCGCTCTTCGATCCGCGCCTCGGCGGACAACTTGAGCCCCTGGCGCGAAGAGTACCGCGTGCTGCTGCCCACCCGTGGCCTGCGCTGGGTGCGCGGCGAGGCGACCCCGGAAGAACTGCCGGGCGGCGGGGTGCTGTGGCACGGTTACATCTCGGACATCTCCGACCTGAAACGGGTCGAGGAAGAGCTGCGGGCACTGTCCATCACCGACGCGCTGACCGGGATCCACAACCGCCGCTACTTCCAGGAGCGCCTGACCACCGAAATGGCCCGGGTCGAGCGGGGCGGTGGTGAGTTGTCGGTGATCATGCTCGACATCGACCACTTCAAACGCATCAATGACCAGCATGGCCATGCGGTGGGCGACCGGGTCCTGCAGGCGGTCTGCGAACGCATTGGCCATCGGTTACGCCGTACCGACGTGTTCTGTCGCCTGGGCGGCGAGGAATTCATGGTGCTGTGCCCGGACATCGACGGCGAAAGCGCTCGTCTGTTGGCGCTGGAGTTGTGGCAGGGGCTGCGCAGTACGCCGATCGACGAAGTCGGCACCGTCACCGCGAGTTTCGGCATTGCCAGCTGGCGGCCGGGCGAGGGCGCGGACGCGCTGTTGCTGCGCGCTGACTCCGGTGTCTACGCGGCGAAGCAGGCGGGAAGGGATCGGGTGGAAAGCGAGATCATTTAGGTTGCCGCCGTTCCTGTAGGAGCGAGCTTGCTCGCGATGGCGTTGTGTCAGTCATGGAGATGTCGAATGACTGACCGCAATCGCGAGCAAGCTCGCTCCTACAGGTTCGGTTGTGTTCTTGTGGGAGCGAGCCTGCTCGCGATAGGGGTGTCAGGCAACCCGCGTTATCGTTGACGACCATCGCGAGCGGGCTCGCTCCCACGAGGAAGCGAGCATCGGCTGGGCGCCGGTTACAGAACCGAAGCCGTCTCCGGCAGTTTCGGCTGGCGATACAGGTCCAGCAGCACCTGGTCCAGTACGGACGAAGCACCGAACGGGGCCTTGTCGTTGAGGATCGCCACCACCGCCCAGGTGTTGCCGTTGACGTCACGGCTGAAGCCGGAAATCGCACGGACGGTGTTCAGGGTGCCGGTCTTGACGTGGGCTTCGCCGCGCATGGCCGTGGTCTTCAGGCGTTTGCGCATGGTGCCGTCGGTGCCGGCAATCGGCATCGAGCTGATGAACTCGGCGGCATACGGGCTGTGCCACGCAGCTTGCAGCATCGCCGCCATTTCCCGGGCGCTGACCCGCTCGGAGCGCGACAGGCCGGAACCGTTTTCCATCACCAGATGCGGCGCGGTGATGCCTTTCTTCGCCAGCCACTGACGCACCACGCGCTGGGCAGCCCGGGCGTCATCGCCGTCGGCCTCGGTGCGGAATTTCTGGCCCAGGCTCAGGAACAGCTGCTGGGCCATGGTGTTGTTACTGTATTTGTTGATGTCGCGGATGATTTCCGCCAGGTCCGGGGAAAACGCGCGGGCCACCACCTTGGCGTCTTTGGGCGTCGGTGCCAGCACGTCCTGGCCCTGGATGCTGCCGCCCAGTTCTTTCCAGATGGCGCGCACGGCGCCGGCGGTGTAGGTGGCGTGGTCGAGCAGCGACAGGTAGGTCTGCGAGCTGCAGCCGTCGCCCAACTGACCACCGACGGTCACGGTCACCGAACCATCGGGCTGGGTCACCGGGTTGTAGCGCACGCCACCGGTGCATTGCTTGGAGTTGAGGGCCTTGACCTGATTTTCGATGCGGATGCTGGCAATCGGCGGCTCCACCGACACCAGCACACGGCCATTGTCGTTACGCGCGACGAAGCGCAGGGCCTTGAGGTTGACCAGCAACGCGTCGGGCTTGACCAGGAACGGTTTGTTCTCGTCGTTGCCGTCATCGTTGAATTCGGGCAGTTGCGGTTGCACGAAGAAACCGCGGTCGAGCACCAGGTTACCGGTGACCTGGGTCACGCCGTTGGCGCGCAGGTCGCGCATCAGCAGCCAGAGTTTTTCCATGTTCAGCTTCGGATCGCCGCCACCCTTGAGGTAGAGGTTGCCGTTGAGGATGCCGCCACTCAGGGTGCCGTCGGTGTAGAACTCGGTTTTCCACTGGTGGTTGGGGCCGAGCATTTCCAGGGCCGCGTAAGTGGTCACCAGCTTCATGGTGGACGCCGGGTTGACCGACACGTCGGCGTTGAACACGGTCGGAGTGCCGGGGCCGGTGAGCGGGATCATCACCAGCGACAGGGCGTTGTCCGGCAACTTGCTGGCCTTCAGGGCCTTTTCGACGTTGGGGGTCAGCGAGGTGTTGATAGCGGCGGCGGAAGCGGGGAGGGCCAGGGGGAGCAGAAGGCTGGCCAACAGCAATGGACGCAAAGATTTGATCATGTGAAATAAAACCCTACAGCCGAGGGGGAAAAAGACGAGGGCATGAAAATAAAGTCCCTCAGTGACATGAAAGTGTCCGCATTATGCCCCAAGGTGTAGCGGCTTGTGCCGTGCTCGGGGCGTTCGATCCGCTATTTTTTTACCGACGGTCACTCGCAGCACCCAGAGAACCGGGCAATTGGCCGCTTAAACTGCTAAAGTGCCGCCCGTTAATACTTATGAGGATTGTTCCAATGGCAACTAACCGTTCCCAGCGTCTGCGCAAAAAACTGTGCGTCGATGAATTTCAAGAGCTGGGTTTCGAACTGAACCTGGATTTCAAGGACGACCTGTCCGAAGAAGCCATTGATGCCTTCCTCGACGCGTTCCTCAAAGAAGCCATGGAAGCCAACGGCCTGGGCTATGTTGGCGGCGACGACTTCGGTCTGGTTTGCCTGCAGAAGCGTGGCTCGGTGTCCGAAGAGCAGCGTGCTGCTGTGGAAGCCTGGCTCAAGGGCCGCAGCGAACTGACCGAAATGACCGTCAGCCCGCTGATCGACGTCTGGTACCCGGAAAAGCCGATCAATCCGAAAGCCTGATGTCATGAAAAACGGCGACCCGAGGGTCGCCGTTTTTTTGTGCGCGATGTTCAGGCCTTGCGCCAGTTGAGAATCACCAGCGTCACCACCCCCGCGACAATCCCCCAGAACGCCGAACCGATGGAAAACAGCGTCAGCCCCGACGCCGTGACCATGAAGGTGATCAGCGCCGCTTCACGTTCCTTCGCTTCGCTCATGGCGATGCTCAGGCCGTTGATGATCGAACCGAACAACGCCAGTGCGGCAATCGACAACACCAGCTCCTTGGGCAACGCGGCAAACAGCGCCGCCAGCGTCGCGCCGAACACCCCGGCGATGCCGTAGAAAATCCCGCACCACACCGCCGCCGTGTAGCGCTTGTTACGGTCTTCATGGGCATGCGGGCCGGTGCAGATGGCTGCGCTGATAGCCGCCAGGTTGATGCCGTGGGAGCCGAACGGCGCCAGCAACAGCGAGGCAATGCCGGTGGTGGTGATCAAGGGCGAGGCCGGTACGTGGTAGCCGTCGGCGCGCAGCACGGCGATGCCGGGCATGTTCTGCGAGGTCATTGCCACCACGAACAGCGGGATGCCGATGCTGATGGTTGCGGCCAGGGAGAAGTGCGGCGTGGTCCAGACCGGCGTCGCCACCTCCAGGTGGAACGCGCTGAAATCCAGCAGGCCCATCAGGCCCGACAGCGCCGTGCCGATCAGCAGCGCGGCGAGGACGGCGTAGCGCGGCGACAGGCGCTTGACCACGAGGTAGGAGAAAAACATCCCCAGTACCAGGGCGGTGCGGTGCTGGGCGGCGACGAAGATCTCGCTGCCGATCTTGAACAGGATCCCCGCCAGCAAGGCGGCGGCCAGGGACGCCGGGATCTTCTTCACCAGCCGCTCGAAACTGCCGGTCAGGCCGCAAATGGTCACCAGCACCGCGCAGGTCACGTAAGCGCCGATGGCCTCGCCGTAGGTCACGCCACCCAGGCTGGTGATCAGCAACGCGGCGCCGGGGGTCGACCAGGCAATGGTGATGGGCGTGCGATAGCGCAGGGACAAGCCGATCGAACACACCGCCATGCCGATGGAAATGGCCCAGATCCACGAGGAAATCTGCCCGCTGGTCAGCCCTGCCGCCTGCCCGGCCTGGAACATCAGCACCAGGGAACTGGTGTAGCCGGTCATCATCGCGATGAAACCGGCGACGATGGCCGACGGCGAGGTATCGGCCAAGGGGCGCAGGGGCGTGTGTGTGGCGTCGTTCATGACAGCGGTGTTCCTGGTTCAGATGGACATATCCCCGATCCCTGTAGGAGCAGCCAGTCGACGCTCGATTGCTCGCGATGAGGCCGTGCCATTCAACATTGATGTATCAGAAGTACCGCAATCGCGAGCAAGCTCGCTCCTACAGGGGCCGGGTCAAGCGGGGTTTAAAGACTAAACTCAAATGTAAGCAGACGTTGCCATACAGCCGGGGTGACAAACAGCCGTACAGTCGTGTTGCCACCATCCATTGTGTACAATCGCCGTGTTTTTTACGCGATACTTGCCAGCGACCCGCTGTGCCGTATTACAGTCACGGTCAATTCGCCGCAGTTCTCCCGACCCGAGTGCCCATGAACGAACAGTTGCAGCCCCTCAAGAAACAACCGCGAGCAGGCAAAGCCGGCCGCAGCGGAACCCAGGACGATATCGTCTACGCGCATATCTTCGAGGCCATCCTCGAACAGCGCCTGGCGCCCGGCACCAAGTTGAGCGAAGAAGCGCTGGGGGAAATTTTCGGGGTCAGCCGCACCATCATTCGCCGCGCGCTGTCGCGCCTGGCCCACGAAAGCGTCGTGCTGTTGCGGCCCAATCGTGGCGCCGTGGTCGCCAGCCCGAGCGTCGAGGAGGCGCGTCAGGTGTTCTTCGCCCGCCGCCTGGTAGAGCGTGCGATCACTGAACTGGCGGTGCAACACGCGGGAGCCGAGCAGATTGCCGAGTTGCGGCAGATGGTCAACGACGAGCGCGACAGCTTTTCCCGTGGCGACCGCGGTGCGGGGATCCGTCTGTCGGGCGAGTTCCACCTGAAACTGGCCGAGGCGGCGAAGAACGCGCCGTTGATCAGCTTCCAGCGCAGCCTGGTGTCGCAGACCTCGCTGATCATCGCCCAGTACGAAAGCGGCAACCGTTCGCACTGTTCCTACGACGAACACACGCAACTGATCGACGCCATCGAAGCGCGCAACACCGAGCTTGCGGTGGAGCTGATGATGCACCACATGAATCACATCGACAGCAAGCTCAACCTCGACGAGGAAAGCGCCTCGGACGACTTGCATGCGGTGTTCTCGCATCTGCTGCAGACCAAGAAGGCGGGGCGGTCGCCGGCCAAGATCTGATCTGGCATCGCGTCGCTTTCATCGCGAGCAGGCTCGCTCCCACAAGGGATGTGTAAACACCACAGATCCAGTGTGGGAGCGAGCCTGCTCGCGATAGCGCCCTCACAGGCGCCAGATCAATCCCGCTGATGCACCAGATTCCCCGCCGCATACGTCTGCGCCACCGTCCGGTCATCCCCCAGCGTCATCAGCACAAACAACGTCTCGGCAATGTCCTTGGCCTGCTTCAGGCGATAGCTGAGCAGCGGCGTGGCGTTGTAGTCCAGCACCAGGAAGTCGGCGTCGCTGCCCGGTTGCAGGTTGCCGATGCGCTCTTCCAGGCGCAGCGCGCGGGCGCCGCCGAGGGTGGCCAGGTACAGCGATTTGAACGGGCTCAGGCGCGCACCCTGCAACTGCATGACCTTGTACGCCTCGTTCAGGGTTTGCAGCAGCGAGAAGCTGGTGCCACCACCGACATCGGTGCCCAGGCCGACGTTCACCTTGTGCTTCTCGGCCATCGGCAGGTTGAACAGGCCGCTGCCGAGGAAGAAGTTCGAGGTCGGGCAGAACGAGATCGCCGAGCCGGTTTCAGCCAGGCGGGCGCACTCTTCATCGCACAGGTGCACGCCGTGGGCGAACACCGAGCGCTCGCCCAGCAACTGGTAGTGATCGTAGACGTCGAGGTAGCCCTTGCGCTCCGGGAACAGCTCCTTGACCCACTCGATTTCCTTGAGGTTCTCGCTGATGTGGGTCTGCATGTACAGGTCCGGGTACTCGCCGAGCAACTGGCCGGCGAGGGTCAGTTGTTCGGGTGTACTGGTCGGGGCGAAACGCGGGGTGACCGCGTAGTGCAGGCGGCCCTTGCCGTGCCAGCGCTCGATCAGTGCCTTGCTTTCCACGTAGCTGGATTCGGCGGTGTCGGTCAGGTAGTCCGGGGCATTGCGGTCCATCATCACCTTGCCGGCGATCATGCGCAGGTCCAGGCGCTCGGCAACTTCGAAGAACGAGTTGACCGACTGCGGGTGCACGCTGCCGAACACCAGCGCGGTGGTGGTGCCGTTGCGCAGCAGTTCCTTGACGAAGATGTCCGCGACTTCGTCGGCGTGGGCCTTGTCGGCGAACTGGCTTTCGCAGGGGAAGGTGTAGGTGTTGAGCCAGTCCAGCAGTTGCTCGCCGTAGGCACCGACCATGCCGGTTTGCGGCAGGTGGATGTGGGTGTCGATGAAGCCGGGGGTGATCAGTGCATTCGGGTAATGGTTGATCTCGATATCGGCAGGCAGGGTCGGCAGCAGGTCGCCGGCAGGGCCGAGGGCGCTGATCTGGCCGTTATCCACCACCAGCAAGCCGTCCTCGAAATACTCGTAGGACGCTTCGATCCCGACTTCGGCGGGGTCGGCGATGCTGTGCAGGATGGCGGCGCGGTAGGCTTTGCGAGTCAGAGGCATAAGGTTCTCAGTTCGAGGCTTTCAATTGTGCGGTTTGGCTGCGGCGTGACACCGGCAGCAGCTTGGCGATCGGTTCGGCGCTGGATGTCTGCTGGCCGAAATTGGCGTTGTAGGTGGCGATGATCTCGCCGGCGATAGAGATGGCGATTTCCACCGGCAGCTTGCCCTTGACCTCGCCGATGCCCATCGGGCAGCGCATGCGTTGCAGCACGGCGGCGTCGAAGCCACGGTCGCGCAGGCGGTGTTCGAACTTCACCCGCTTGGTCTTCGAACCGATCAGGCCGAAGTAAGTGAAGTCGTTGCGCTTGAGGATCGCGGCGGTCAGTTCCAGGTCCAGCTGGTGGTTGTGGGTCATGACGATGCAGTAGCTGCCGGCGGGCAGGTCGTCGATTTCATCCAGCGGTTCTTCGCTGACGATCTTGCGCACGCCATGGGGGATCTGCTCGGGGAACTCGGCATCGCGCGAGTCGATCCAGCGCACCCGGCAGGGCAGGCTGGCCAGCAGCGGCACCAGCGCGCGGCCGACGTGCCCGGCGCCGAACACGGCGATCTGCGCCTGGACCTGGCCCATCGGTTCGAACAACAGCACGGTAACGCCGCCACAGCACTGGCCGAGGCTGGCACCGAGGCTGAAGCGCTCCAGGTGGGTGTCCTGCTTGCCGCTGACAAGCATCTCGCGGGCGATCTGCATGGCCTTGTATTCCAGGTGCCCGCCACCGATGGTGTCGAAGGCCTGGCGGGCGCTGATGACCATCTTCGAGCCGGCATTGCGCGGGGTCGAGCCCTGCTCTTCGATGATGGTCACCAGCACGCAGGGTTCGCCGCGGTTTTGCAGGTCGGCGAGGGCGTCGATCCAGTTGTACATGTTCACCTCGACATCTGTGTGTCTGTCAGTCCGTCATCGCGAGCAGGCTCGCTCCCACAGTGATTTTGTGAGCACCACAGATTGACTGTGGGAGCGAGCCTGCTCGCGATGGCCGCGCCTCGGTCTAGAGCGAAGCCATCTCGGTTTCAGCCTCGGCAGCCCTGGCCACCTTCAACTGCCGCATCTGCTCGCACCCCCACAACACCCGCTCCGGCGTCGCCGGCGCATCAATCTTCGGCTGGTGCTTGTAATCACCGAGGCTCGCCACGGCATCCTTGATCGCGCACCACGCGGCGATGCCGAGCATGAACGGCGGTTCGCCCACGGCCTTGGAGTGGAACACCGTGTCTTCGGGGTTCTTGCGGTTTTCCACCAGCTTCACGCGAAGGTCCAGCGGCATGTCCGCCACCGCCGGGATCTTGTAGCTGGCCGGGCCGTTGGTCATCAGCTTGCCCTTGTTGTTCCACACCAGCTCTTCCATGGTCAGCCAACCCATGCCCTGGATGAAACCGCCTTCGACCTGGCCGATGTCGATGGCCGGGTTCAGTGAGGCGCCGACGTCGTGGAGGATGTCGGTGCGCAGCATCTTGTATTCGCCGGTCAGGGTGTCGACCAGCACTTCGCAGCATGCCGCACCGAAGGCGAAGTAGTAGAACGGCCGGCCACGGGCCTGGCTGCGGTCGTAGTAGATTTTCGGGGTCTTGTAGAAACCGGTGCTCGACAGCGACACCTGGGCGAAATACGCCTGCTGGATCAACGCCTCGAAGGTCAGGATGTGATCGCGAACGCGCACGTGGCCGTTGTGGAAAACCACGTCTTCTTCGCTGACCTTGTATTGCCGCGCGGCGAATTCCACCAGGCGTTTCTTGATGGTTTCGGCGGCGTTCTGCGCGGCCTTGCCGTTGAGGTCGGCACCGCTGGAGGCTGCGGTCGGCGAGGTGTTGGGCACCTTGTCGGTGTTGGTCGCGGTGATCTGCACGCGGTCCATTTCCACCTGGAACACTTCGGCGACCACCTGCGCCACCTTGGTGTTCAAGCCCTGGCCCATCTCGGTGCCGCCGTGGTTGAGGTGGATGCTGCCGTCGGTGTAGACGTGCACCAGGGCGCCGGCCTGGTTGAGGAAGCTGGCGGTGAAGGAAATGCCGAATTTCACCGGGGTCAGCGCCAGGCCCTTTTTCAGGATCGGGCTGTTGGCGTTGTAGCGGCGGATCGCTTCGCGACGCTCGGCGTACTGACTGCTTTGTTCAAGCTCGGCGGTCATTTCCTCGAGCATGTTGTGCTCGACGGTCTGGTAGTAATGGGTGACGTTGCGCTCGGTCTTGCCGTAGTAGTTGGCCTTGCGCACGGCCAGCGGGTCGAGGGCCAGGTGGCGGGCGATGGCGTCCATCACTTCCTCAATGGCAACCATGCCCTGCGGGCCGCCGAAACCCCGGTAGGCGGTGTTCGAGGCGGTGTTGGTCTTGCAGCGATGGCCATTGATGGTGGCGTCGCCCAGGTAGTACGAGTTGTCGGAGTGGAACATCGCCCGGTCGACGATGGACGCCGATAGGTCCGGCGAGCAGCCGCAGTTGCCGGCCAGTTCCAGGGCGATGCCGTGCAGGCGGCCGGTGCTGTCGAAGCCGACGTCATATTCGACATAGAACGGGTGGCGCTTGCCGGTCATCAGCATGTCTTCGACCCGTGGCAAACGCATCTTGGTCGGCTGGCCGGTGAGGTGGGCAATCACCGCGCACAGGCACGCCGGGCTCGCGGCCTGGGTTTCCTTGCCGCCAAAACCGCCGCCCATGCGGCGCATGTCGACGACGATCTTGTTCATCGACACGTCGAGCACTTCAGCCACCAGCTTCTGTACTTCGGTGGGGTTCTGCGTGGAGCAGTAGACGATCATGCCGCCGTCTTCGGTGGGCATCACCGACGAGATCTGGGTTTCCAGGTAGAAGTGTTCCTGGCCGCCGATGTGCAGCGTGCCCTGGATGCGGTGTTCGGCAGTGGCCAATGCGCCTGCCGAATCGCCGCGCTGGTGGGTGTGACTGTCGAGCACGAAATGGCGTTTGCGCAGGGCTTCGACCACGTCGAGCACCGGTTCCAGGTCGTCGTATTCGATGATCGCCGCCATCGCCGCCTTGCGCGCGGTCTCCAGGTCTTTGGCCGCCACGGCCACCACCGGCTGACCGACGAATTGCACGGTGTCGATGGCCAGCAACGGGTCGCCGGGCAGCAGCGGGCCGATGTCCTTCAGGCCCGGCACGTCTTCGTGGGTGATGGCGATGCGCACGCCCTCGAAGGCGTAGCAGGGCGTGGTGTCGATGCTGATGACTTTCGCGTGGGCGCGGTCCGAGAGGCGCGCATACACGTGCAACTGGTTGGGGAATTCCAGACGGTCGTCGATGTACTGCGCTTCGCCGGACACATGCTTGGCGGCGCTGTCGTGCTTGACGCTGCGGCCGACACCGGTGGTCAGGTCCTTGGCGAACAGCTCTGCCAGTTCGGCCTGGGTCTTCTCTACGGCGTGATGGTTAGACATAAGCGGTCACCCGGGTCTCGATGTGCGGCGTTTGCAGTTCGATGAAGTATTTGCGCAGCAGGTTCTGCGCGCTGAGCAGGCGGTATTCCTTGCTGGCACGGAAGTCCGACAGCGGCGTGAAGTCCTCGGCCAGGGCGGCGCAGGCGCGCTCCACGGTGGCGTTGTCGAACGCTGCGCCACGCAACACGGCTTCGCAGGCGCTGGCGCGTTTGGGAATCGCGGCCATGCCGCCGAAGGCCACACGGACGTCGCTGATCACGCCGTTTTCCAGGCGCAGGTTGAACGCCGCGCAGACCGCGGAAATGTCATCGTCCAGGCGCTTGGACACCTTGTACGCACGGAACCACTGTTCGGCGCTGGCACGGGGCACGATGATCTTCTCGATGAACTCGCTTTCCTGGCGCGCAGTGACCCGGTAGTCGATGAAATAGTCTTCCAGCGCCAGGGTACGGCGGGTGTCGCCCTTGCACAGCACGATCTGCGCGCCGAGGGCGATCAGCAGCGGTGGCGAGTCGCCGATCGGCGAGGCGTTGCCGATGTTGCCGCCCAGGGTGCCCTGGTTGCGGATCTGCAGGGAGGCGAAGCGTTGCAGCAGTTCGCCGAAATCCGGGTACTCGGCCTTCAAAGCCTCGTAGCAGTCGGAGAGGGCAGTGGCCGCGCCGATTTCCAGGCGATCGTCGAAGCGTTCGATGCGCTTCATCTCGGCGACGTTGCCCACGTAGATCATCACCGGCAGGGTGCGGTGGAACTGCGTGACTTCCAGCGCCAGGTCGGTGCCGCCAGCCAGCAGCCGCGCCTGTGGATAAGCGTCGTAGAGGTCGGCCAGGTCGGCCACGGTCAGCGGCACCAGGCAGCGCTTGTCGCCACTGTTGAGTTCGCCGATGTCGGTGGGGGCGATGGCTTTCAGGCGGGCGATGGTCTGCGCTTCACGGGCGTCGAACTGGTCGGGTTGCTGGCCGCAGCAGGACTGCTCGGCCGCGGCCAGGATCGGCCGATAGCCGGTGCAGCGGCACAGGTTGCCGGCCAGCGCTTCGTGGGCCTTGTGGTGATCCGGTGCGTCGCTGTTCTTTTGCAGGGCGAACAACGACATGACAAAACCTGGGGTGCAGAACCCGCACTGCGAGCCGTGGCACTCGACCATGGCCTTCTGCACGCTGTGCAGTTCGCCCTTGTGCTTGAGGTCTTCGACGCTGATCAACTGCTTGCCGTGCAGCGACGAAACGAAGGTCAGGCACGAGTTGAGGCTGCGGTAGCGGATGTGTTCGCGCCCGTCCGCGTCCGTCTGCAACTCGCCGACCACCACGGTGCACGCACCGCAGTCACCGCTGGCGCAGCCTTCCTTGGTGCCGGGTTTGCCGACATGCTCGCGCAAGTAATTGAGCACGGTCAGGTTGGGGTCCAGGGCGTGCTCGCTTCGAAGTTCCTGGTTGAGTAAAAACTGGATCACGGACGGCCTCGCAGATTCATTATTGTTGTTAAGCGACTTGAACCGAATTTAGCAGTTCTGACTTTTGGGTCAATGATTTTTTGACTTAAAGGTCAGGAAAATTCGCTTTCTCGCTCGACAGCAGGTTTATTGAGTATTGACCCTGACGTGATCCCCTGCTTTTTTGCTGGATTCATGCCAAAAACCGCTGTGTGGGCACTCCGCCATGACCGCTCATGTGCGCTACACTGCGCCGCTTGTACAGATCGAAGAGTTTGAAGGGACAACCATGACGTTCAAGGCGCCGGACAGCCTCGCCGAGCAAATCGCTCACCACCTCGCCGAGCGCATCATCCGAGGCGAAATGCAGCCCGGGGAGCGCATCCAGGAACAGAAGGTCACGCTGGCGCTCAATGTCAGCCGCGGTTCGGTCCGCGAGGCCCTGTTGATCCTCGAGCGTCGTCACCTGATCGCGATCCTGCCGCGACGCGGTGCGCACGTCACCGAACTGACTGCCCACAAAGTGCGCAGCCTGTGCACGCTGATGGGCGAGCTGTACATCCTGCTGGGCAACGCCGTGGCCACCGGCTGGCAAGTCCAGGCCGACCTCGCGCCGTTCGTGCAGATCCAGCAGCGCCTGCAGGCCAGCTTCGAGCGCCAGGACATCCGCACCTTCGTCGATGACAGCTTCAATGTGATGCGCGCCGCGTATCCGTTCGCCAATAACCCTTACTTGCAGGAAACCGTCGAAAACCTGCAGCCGGCCATGAGCCGTGCGTATTTCCTGGCCCTCGACCAGCGCAAGGCGTCGATGAGCGAATACCTGGCGTTGTTCGAGCAACTGCTGGCCGCCGTGGTCGCCCGTGATTTCCCACAGATCCGCGAAGTACTGACGGCCTATGGCCAGCGCAGTTGCGATCTGGTGATCTCTGCCCTGACGGACGCTTAAAGGGTGCGGCTCAAGTGCATCAAGCTGGCGGGGTTCAAGTCCTTCGTCGACCCGACCACGGTGAACTTCCCCAGTAACATGGCGGCGGTGGTCGGGCCCAATGGTTGCGGCAAGTCGAACATCATCGACGCCGTGCGCTGGGTGATGGGCGAGAGCTCGGCGAAGAACCTGCGTGGCGAGTCGATGACCGACGTCATCTTCAACGGCTCGACCAGCCGCAAGCCGGTGAGCCAGGCGAGCATCGAACTGGTGTTCGATAACTCCGATGGCACCCTGATCGGCGAATACGCCGCCTACGCGGAAATTTCCATTCGCCGCAAAGTCACCCGCGACAGCCAGAACAGCTATTTCCTCAACGGCGCCAAATGCCGTCGTCGCGACATCACCGATATCTTCCTCGGCACCGGCCTGGGCCCGCGCAGCTACTCGATCATCGAGCAGGGGATGATCTCCAAGCTGATCGAAGCCAAGCCTGAGGATCTGCGCAACTTCATCGAGGAAGCGGCGGGGATCTCCAAGTACAAGGAGCGTCGGCGCGAGACCGAGAACCGCATCCGCCGCACCCACGAAAACCTGGCGCGCCTGACCGACCTGCGCGAAGAGCTCGAACGTCAGCTCGAACGCCTGCACCGTCAGGCCGAGTCGGCCAAGAAGTACCAGGAATACAAGGGCGAGGAGCGTCAGCTCAAGGCCCAGTTGTCGGCACTGCGCTGGCAGGCACTGAACGAGCAGGTCGGGCAGCGCGAAGCGGTGATCGGCAACCAGGAAGTCACCTTCGAAGCGCTGGTGGCCGAACAGCGCAATGCCGACGCCAGCATCGAGCGCCTGCGCGACGGACACCATGACCTGTCCGAACGGTTCAATCTGGTGCAGGGCCGCTTCTATTCGGTCGGCGGCGACATCGCCCGGGTCGAGCAGAGCATCCAGCACGGCCAGCAACGCCTGCGCCAGTTGCAGGACGACTTGAAGGAAGCCGAGCGCGCGCGCCTGGAAACCGAATCGCACCTGGGCCACGACCGCACCTTGCTGCTGACCCTGGGCGAAGAGCTGGACATGCTCACCCCTGAGCAGGAAGTCACCAGCGCCGCCGCCGAAGAAGCCGCCGCCGCGCTGGAAGAATCCGAAACCACCATGCACGGCTGGCAGGAGCAGTGGGACGCCTTCAACCTGACGGCCGCCGAGCCGCGCCGCCAGTCCGAAGTGCAACAGGCGCGCATCCAGCAGCTGGAAACCAGCCTGGAGCGCCTGGCCGACCGGCAGAAGCGCCTGGCCGAGGAACGCGAGTTGCTTTCGGCGGACCCGGAAGACGCGGCGATGATGGAGCTTGCCGAGCAACTGGCGACCAGCGAAGCGACCCTGGAAGACTTGCAGGCCAGCGAAGAGGCCCAGGTCGAACGCCTTGAGCAACTGCGCCAGCAATTGCAGCAGGCGTTGTCGGCGCAGCAACAGGCGCAGGGCGATTTGCAGCGCCTCAACGGGCGCCTGGCGTCGCTGGAAGCCTTGCAGCAGGCCGCGCTCGATCCGGGCACCGGCACCGCCCAGTGGCTGCGCGAGCAGAACCTGGCGCAGCGTCCGCGTTTGGCCGAAGGCCTGAAGGTCGACGCCGGCTGGGAACTGGCGGTGGAAACCGTGCTCGGCGCCGATCTGCAAGCGGTGCTGGTGGACGATTTTGCCGGCATCGACCTGGGCGGTTTTACCCAGGGCGATTTGCGTTTGCTCAGCCCTGCCGGCGATGGCGTACGGGTGGCCGGCAGTCTGCTGGACAAGGTCGAGGCGCAGATCGACCTGTCGCCGTGGCTGGGTCAGGTCAAGCCGGTCGACAGCCTCGAACAGGCTCTGGCCCTGCGTGGCCAGTTGGCGGACGGGCAAAGCCTGATCAGCCGCGATGGTTACTGGGTCGGCCGGCACTTCCTGCGCGTGCGTCGGGCCAGCGAAGCGGAAAGCGGCGTGCTGGCCCGCGGGCAGGAGATCCAGCAACTGGGCCTGGAGCGCGAAGAGCGCGAAGCTTCGGTCGAGGCTCTGGAAACCCAATTGCAAAACCTGCGGGCACAGCAGCGCCAGCAGGAAAACGGTCGCGAGCATTTGCGTCGTCTGTTGCAGGACGAGGCGCGCCAGCAGGGCGAACTCAAGGCACAACTGTCCGCCGGCAAGGCCAAGGCCGAACAGTTGACCTTGCGCCGCAGCCGGCTGGATGACGAACTGACCGAGCTGGCCGAGCAGCGCGAGCTGGAGCACGAGAACATTGGTGAAGCGCGCCTGCAATTGCAGGACGCCCTGGATGCCATGGCGCTGGACACCGAGCAACGCGAATTGCTGCTGGCCCAGCGTGACAGCCTGCGCGAACGCCTCGACCGTGTGCGCCAGGAAGCGCGGCAGCACAAGGATCACGCTCACCAGTTGGCCGTGCGCCTGGGTTCGTTGCGCGCGCAGCACGACTCCACGCGCCAGGCGTTGGAGCGCCTGGAAATGCAGTCCGAGCGCCTGACCGAAAAACGTGAACAGCTGAGTCTCAATCTGGAGGAGGGCGAGGCGCCGCTGGAAGAGCTGCGGCTCAAGCTCGAGGAATTGCTCGACAAGCGCATGACCGTCGACGAAGAACTCAAGACCGCGCAGATCGCCATGGAAGATGCCGACCGTGAACTGCGCGACGCCGAGAAACGCCGCAACCAGGCCGAGCAGCAATCGCAATTGATCCGTGGCCAGATGGAATCCCAGCGCATGGAATGGCAAGCCCTGACCGTGCGCCGCAAGGCTCTGGAAGATCAGTTGCTCGCCGACGGTTACGACCTGCACGGCGTGCTCGCCACCCTGGCCGCCGAGGCCAACGAGAAGGACGCCGAAGAAGAACTCGAGCGCATCGCCGCACGCATTGCGCGCCTGGGCGCGATCAACCTCGCGGCCATCGACGAATACCAGCAACAATCGGAGCGTAAACGTTATCTGGATGCGCAGAACGACGATCTGGTGGAAGCGCTGGATACGCTCGAGAACGTAATTCGCAAGATCGACAAGGAGACCCGCAACCGCTTCAAGGATACCTTTGATCAGATCAATGGCGGTTTACAGGCGCTTTTCCCAAAAGTTTTCGGTGGAGGCAGCGCCTATTTGGAACTGACGGGCGAAGATCTACTCGATACAGGGGTGACGATCATGGCGCGTCCGCCAGGAAAGAAGAACAGCACCATCCATTTGCTCTCCGGTGGCGAAAAAGCCCTGACCGCATTGGCCCTGGTTTTTGCCATCTTCAAGTTGAATCCGGCACCGTTCTGCATGCTCGATGAAGTGGATGCGCCACTGGACGACGCGAACGTCGGACGTTACGCACGATTGGTGAAGGAGATGTCGCAGACGGTGCAGTTCATCTACATCACCCACAACAAGATCGCCATGGAAATGGCTGATCAATTGATGGGGGTGACGATGCACGAACCGGGATGTTCGCGACTGGTGGCAGTGGATGTCGAGGAAGCGATGGCGATGGTGGATGCCTGAGCCGGTGTGAGTAGGAACTATAGTTTTCAGTCTGTAAGGCCTTTCTGAACGCTTGTTCTTGCTGGCAAATCGACATATTCGCGCAAGCCATGGTGACAGACGGTGTAAAGTTGTCTTTGGTCGTGCTAGTTTAATGTCAATTTTTCGTATACGTGGGCAAAACGCCTGTCAGAACATAGAGTTGGCGCCACGTTTTAAAGCGGTTTACCAGTTGTAAACCCCTTATTTTTCAGCATTTTTTATAGAGGCACGGGATTACATGGAAATCGGTCTGCGCGAGTGGCTGATCGTCATCGGCATCATTGTCATTGCCGGTATTCTTTTTGATGGCTGGCGCCGGATGCGCGGCGGCAAGGGGAAGCTGAAGTTCCGTCTTGATCGAAATCTGTCCAATTTGCCGGATGACGACGGCAATGCCGAGCTGCTGGGTCCGTCCCGCGTGCTCGATACCCATCAAGAGCCGCAACTGGACGAGCATGACCTGCCGTCGGTCAGTGCACCGGCCCGCGAGCCTCGCGAAACCCGTGAGCCAGTCGCCAAGCGCGGCAAGCGTGGTCATTCCGAGCCTGCCCAGGGCGACATGAACCTGAGCCTGGACCTGGATGGCGGCCCGAGCTTCAGCAGCCGTGACGACGATTTCCCGGACGACAGCAAATCCTCGCCTGCGCTGGGCGACAAGGATCAGCCGCAAGCCGAGGAAGTGCTGGTGATCAGCGTGATCTGCCGCGACGCCGCCGGCTTCAAGGGCCCGGCTCTGTTGCAGAACATCCTCGAAAGCGGCCTGCGCTTCGGCGAGATGGACATTTTCCATCGCCACGAAAGCATGGCGGGTAACGGTGAAGTGCTGTTCTCCATGGCCAACGCGGTCAAGCCAGGCATCTTTGACCTGGATGACATCGACCATTTCAGCACCCCGGCGGTGAGCTTCTTCCTCGGTCTGCCAGGCCCACGTCACCCCAAGCAGGCTTTCGACGTGATGGTGGCAGCGGCGCGCAAGCTGTCCCAGGAGCTGAACGGCGAACTCAAGGACGATCAGCGCAGCGTGCTGACCGCCCAGACCATCGAACATTACCGTCAGCGCATCGTCGAGTTCGAACGTCGCGCACTGACCCAGAAGCGTTGAGAACAGGTCGCGCCGCGCGACCTGTACCTGTAGGAGCTGAGCTTGCTCGCGATGGCGTCCTTGAAATCGCCATCGCGAGCAAGCTCGGCTCCTACAATAAGCTTTGCCGCATTAACAAATTGAGCAGCTTCGGCTGCTCTTTTGCTTTATGAGAGAACACCCATGACCGCCGCTAAAACCCGCATTCTAGAGCTGCGCGCTGAACTGGATCAGCACAACTATCGCTACCACGTGCTGGACGAGCCGAGCATTCCGGACGCCGAATACGACCGCCTGTTCCGCGAACTCAAGGCCCTGGAAGCGGAGCATCCGGAGCTGATCACCAGCGACTCGCCGACCCAGCGTGTCGGCAGCGCGGCGTTGTCGGCGTTCACCCAGGTGCGCCATGAAGTGCCGATGCTCAGCCTCGGTAACGCCTTCGAAGAAACCGACATGCGCGAGTTCGATCGCCGGGTCAACGAAGGCCTCGATCAGCCAGCCGGCGACTTGTTCGGTGGCGGCCCGGCGGTGGAGTACAGCTGCGAGCCGAAGCTCGATGGCCTGGCGGTCAGCCTCTTGTACCAGGACGGCGTGCTGGTGCGCGGCGCCACCCGCGGCGATGGCACCACCGGCGAGGACATCAGCGTCAACGTGCGCACCGTGCGCAACATCCCGCTCAAGCTGCAAGGCACGGGCTGGCCGGCCACCCTTGAAGTGCGCGGCGAAGTGTTCATGTCCAAGGCCGGTTTCGAACGGCTCAACGCCACGCAACTGGAGGCCGGTGGCAAGACCTTCGCCAACCCGCGCAACGCGGCGGCGGGCAGCCTGCGCCAGCTGGACTCGAAGATCACCGCCAACCGTCCGCTGGAGTTCTGCTGCTACGGCATCGGCCAGATTTCCCAGGACATCGCCGACACCCACATTGGCAACCTCAAACAACTGCAAGCCTGGGGCCTGCCGATCAGTCGCGAGCTGAAACTGGCTCACGGCATCGACGAGTGCCTGGACTACTACCGCGATATCGGTGAGCGGCGTAATGGCCTGGCCTACGAAATTGATGGCGTGGTGTTCAAGGTCAACAGCATCGCCTCCCAGCGCGAACTGGGTTTCCGCGCGCGTGAACCGCGTTGGGCGATCGCCCATAAATTCCCGGCCATGGAAGAACTCACCGAGTTGCTCGACGTCGAGTTCCAGGTCGGTCGTACCGGCGCGGTGACGCCGGTGGCACGCTTGAAACCGGTCAAGGTCGCCGGGGTCACGGTGGCCAACGCGACGTTGCACAACATGGATGAAGTGGCGCGCCTGGGCCTGATGATCGGTGACACCGTGATCATCCGCCGCGCCGGCGACGTGATTCCGCAAGTGGTGCAGGTGGTGACCGAGCGGCGCCCGGAAAGTGCGCGGGCGGTGCACATTCCCGAGAATTGCCCGGTGTGCGGCTCCCACGTCGAGCGCACGCAACTGGTCAAGCGCAGCAAGGGCCGCGAGACCGTCAGCGAAGGTGCGGTGTACCGCTGCGTCGGCCGACTGGCCTGCGGTGCGCAGCTCAAGCAGGCGATCATCCATTTCGTTTCGCGCCGCGCCATGGACATCGAAGGCCTGGGCGACAAGAGCGTCGAGCAACTGGTCGATGAAGGTTTGGTGAGTTCGCCGGCCGACCTGTATGCGCTGAAGTTCGAAGACATCGTTGACCTGGAGGGCTTTGCCGAGCTGTCCAGCAAGAAGCTGCTCAGCGCCATCGAGGACAGCAAGCGGCCGAGCCTGGCGCGTTTCATCTATGCCTTGGGCATTCCCGATGTGGGTGAGGAGACGGCCAAGGTGTTGGCGCGCTCGTTGGGCTCGCTTGAGCGGGTGCAGCAAGCCTTGCCCAACGTGCTGACCTACTTGCCGGATGTCGGCCTGGAAGTGGCGCACGAGATTCACAGCTTCTTCGAAGACCATCACAACCAGCAGGTCATCGCCGACCTGCTCAAGCATGGTTTGCAGATTCAGGATCAGGGCGAGCTGGGCGCCGAGTTTGCCGCCAGCACCACCCTGGGCGGCTTGCTCGACAAGTTGCACATTCCATCGGTGGGGCCGGGCGGGGCGCAGAAACTGGCGGACCGCTTCGGTTCGCTCGAGGCGGTGATGGATGCCGACTGGCTGGACATGCGCCAGGCTTTGCCGGAGAAACAGGCCAACTCGGTGCGCGAGTTTTTCGCCTTGCCCGAGAACCGCCAACTGGCGCTAGCCGCCGAACAGCAGTTGCGCGAGTTCGGCATGCATTGGCAGAGCGAGAAAAAAGTCGTCGAAGGCTTGCCGCTGGCAGGGCAGACCTGGGTACTGACCGGCTCGCTGGAATTGATGAGCCGTGACGTAGCCAAGGAAAAACTGGAAAGCCTGGGCGCCAAGGTGGCCGGCTCGGTATCGGCCAAGACCCATTGCGTGGTGGCGGGCCCGGGTGCGGGTTCCAAGCTGGCCAAGGCCAATGAGCTGGGGCTGAAAGTGCTGGATGAAGAGGCGTTTGTCAGCTTCCTGGCTGAGCACGGCATATCTGCGTAGCGGCCCCCTGTAGGAGCGAGCTTGCTCGCGAAGCGGTGGGGCATTCACCAGTTGTGTCGCCTGATGCTCCGCTATCGCGAGCAAGCTCGCTCCTACAGTGGATTCTTGTTCAACCCAAACCCACTGTGGGAACGATCTCGATGGAGCAATGATCTAGTCTTGGCAACCCCCAGGAAGAGATCGCCATGCTCCGTTTCTTCGAACAGCTCAGCCCGCGCAGCCGCAAAGTCTGGAGCTGTCGCTGCGGGCAATCGCTGTTCTTCCCCAACAGCCAATGCCTGGCTTGTTCAGCCGCCCTGGGCTATCAGCCCCGGCAAGGCCGCCTGACCTCCATGCAACCTGCCGAGCAGCCAGGCACCTGGCAGCTCGACGCCGCCCCGGACACCGGTGCCTGGCGCCGCTGTGCCAACCTCGACTCGCCGGCCGCCTGCAACTGGTTGTTGCCGGCCAGCGATCCACACCGCTTGTGCATCGCTTGCCGACTCAATCGCACCATCCCCGATCTGTCGATTGCCGACAACCACGAGCGCTGGCGCAAGGTCGAAGCGGCCAAGCGTCGGCTGATCGCCCAGTTACTCGGCCTGGGTCTGTCGGTCGTCCCCAGGTCGGAAAACGCAGAGACCGGCCTGGCGTTCGACTTCATCGGCGTCGACCAGTACGGCCAACCACCCACCACCGGCCACGCCCACGGCCTGATTACCCTCGACATCGAGGAAGCCGACGACGCCCATCGCGAACAGGTGCGGGTGCACATGCACGAACCCTATCGCACGCTGCTCGGGCATTTTCGGCATGAGATCGGTCACTACTACTGGGATCGGCTGATCGCCGACGGCCCATGGCTGGAACCGTTTCGAGCACTGTTCGGTGATGAACGTGCCAGCTACGCCGCTGCCCTCGAGCGTCACTACCAGCAAGGACCGCCGCTCGGCTGGCAGCAACGGTTCGTCAGCGCCTACGCCACCATGCATCCATGGGAAGACTGGGCGGAAACCTGGGCGCACTACCTGCACATGATGGACGCCGTGGACACCGCCCTCGGTTTTGGCCTGAGCGCAAGGGGAGTGGACCTCGACTACCCGCCGTACCCCGCCAGCGTCCTGTTCGATCCAGAGCACCCCGGCGGCGAGGCATTCCTGTCCGTCATCAACGCCTGGATCGAACTGGCCAGCCTGCTCAACGAACTGTCACACAGCATGGGCCAGCCGGATTTCTACCCCTTCGTCCTGCCCCCGGCGGCGATCACCAAACTGCACTTCATCCACCTTGTAACCTGTAGGAGCGAGCTTGCTCGCGATGGTCGTTAACGATAACGCTGAGTGTCAGGATAGCCAGCGGTGCCTGGGCCTCCATCGCGAGCAAGCTCGCTCCTACAGGATTTCACCGTGAACAGGCGGCAAGCCCCCTGTGGGAACGGGCTCGCCCGCGACAGCCTTTGCATGTCCTTGAACCCACTCAAATTTTTATCCCGGCCAACGGTTGTAACTTCGCCGCAGACAGGTACAATGGCGCGGCTCGCCGTCAGGCGGGCGTCGTTATGGTGACCCCATCGGTCCCCCCGCAACGATTACCCGTGAACCTGGTCAGAGCCGGAAGGCAGCAGCCACAGCGGGAACATTGTGTGCCGGGGTGTGGCTGGTGGGGTTGCCACCTTAACGAACCGCAAGCCCTCTCTCGCGTTTTTCATCTCCAATCTCATTTTTTCTGCTCTGCCATGGATCGTTTCCAGCGGCGGATGTCTGTCGTTTGCGCGTTGGCCAGCGGCACATAAAAAAGGAGGCCGACCTGTTGAATCAAGTCGGCCTCCTTTTTTCATGTCGGTCGCTAGGGCTTGGACAGCGCCTGATCGACGGCGGCGATCAGTTTGCCCAGATCCTTCGGTGTGGCGCTGTGGATGACGGAGAACAGGTAGGCGCGCTGCTCGTCTTCATCGTCCAGGTCGACAAAAAATGCCTTCAGCTGGACCCCCAGCACATTGGCCAGCAGGAACAGAGCCTCCACGCTGGGCGTGTAGGTGCCGGTTTCGAAGCGGCTGATGGTTTTGGGGTCAAAACCGGTCCTTTCGCCGAGCTCAGCCTGAGTAAGCCCCGCAACCTTGCGGTAACGGCGAATGGCTGAACCCAAACTCAAAATTTGCATCGCTCAATTCCCATTTAGAATCAAGAACTTAACGATAGATTTTCGCATTAGACAACCGCGCGGTTCATCACCTTGCTTTGCAAAATGTGATGTGTTTCGTAGAATCGGCGCTCCCAAGGGGATATTGGGTGTCCGGTTCTCTGAAGTTCGCCTGATGGCGGGGAGCCAGTAGTGCGCTCTTTCCCGCAGGTGGGCGGCGGGCTCAAGTTGTCTTGAAGCCTTGCAAAAAGTTACCGAAATGGCGGGTACCGTTTTTCTGTCCGGGTCTTTGAGCCTAGTAGATCTTCGGCTGCCAATGGGCCATCAATGGCTGTACATGGAGTGATCACGTGGCGCTGCGCAACAGGATTCAACTCATCTCCACCAGGCGTTGCGCGCTGGTCGAGCGGTACCGCCGCTAGCGGCAGCGAGCCTGAATCATGGATGAGAAATACCGCCGGGCCGTGGATGCCGCCGCGATTTTTTCCGAGACCGACCTCACCGGGCGGATCACCTACGTCAACGATCAGTTCTGCGCCTTGTCCGGCTACAGCCGCGACGAATTGCTCGGACAGAACCACCGCCTGCTCAACTCCGGGCTGCACCCCGCCGAATTCTTCCTTGATATGTGGCACACCATCGCCCTGGGTCATGTATGGAAGGGCGAAATCTGTAATCGCGCCAAGGATGGCAGCCTGTTCTGGGTCGAGAGCACGCTGGTGCCGGTGCTGGACGATCTGACCGGGCGCATTCACCGTTACCTGGCTATCCGTTTCGATATCAGCGAAAAACGTCAGTTGCTGCATTCCCTGCAATGGCGTGTCGGCCATGATGTGCTGACCGGCTTGCCCAATCGCGCATTTCTTTCGGATCTGCTCGATCAGGCGCTGATGTTCTCCCGTCAGGAAAACATCCCGCTGGCGGTGTGCATGCTCGACCTGGACGGCTTCAAGGCCGTCAACGATGGCTACGGGCATGCCAGCGGTGACCAGTTGCTGGTGGAGGTGGCCAAGCGTCTGCGCGATATCGTTCGCGGCGAAGACGTAGTGGCGCGGTTGGCGGGGGACGAGTTCGTGCTGGTGTTGCGTTACGTGCGTGATCTGCCCGAGCTGCGCGCTGCGCTGAACCGTGTGCTGGGTGCGCTCTCGACGCCTTACTCGGTGCAGGGTAATACGTTGAATGTGTTCGCCAGCATCGGCGTCACGCTGTTCCCCCATGACGACGAAGATGCCGAAACCCTGCTGCGTCATGCCGACCAGGCCATGTACGTGGCCAAGCAGAGCGGGCGCAATCGCTTTCATCTGTTCGATGTGGTCCGTGATCGGGAGGTCAGGGCGACGCACCAGACGGTGGAGCGGGTGCGGCAGGCCCTGGTCGCTGGCGAGCTGCGTCTTTATTACCAGCCCAAGGTGCATATGCGCAGCGGCGCTGTTGTCGGCTTCGAGGCGCTGCTGCGCTGGCAGCACCCGCAGGACGGCCTGGTCCCGGCGCGAGAGTTCCTGCCGCTGGTGGAGGAGACGGACCTGATCATCGACATCGGTGAGTGGGTGATCGACCAGGTGTTAGTGCAACTGGAGCGCTGGCAGGCCGCAGGGACGTGCTGGCCGATCAGCGTCAACATTGGCGCGCGGCATTTCCAGCGGGCGGATTTCGTCGATCGCCTCGGCGCTCTGCTTGCCCGGCATGCTGGTGTTGCGCCGCAGTTGCTGGACCTGGAAATCGTCGAATCGGTGGCCGTTGAGAACATCCAGCATGTCAGCGCCTGTCTACAGGCCTGCCAGGCACTCGGTGTGCAGTTTTCCCTGGGGGATTTCGGCACCGGTCATTCGTCGTTGAGTTACCTCAAGCGCCTGCGCACGCAAACGATCAAGATCGACCGCTCGTTCATTCGCGACATTTTGCACGATCATGATGATCTGGCCCTGACCACGGCGGTGATCGGCCTGGCGAGGGCGTTTGGCCGGCAAGTGATCGCCGAGGGGCTGGAGAGTATCGAGCATGGCGAGTTGCTGTTGCAGTTGGGGTGCGACATCGCCCAGGGTTATTTCATCGCCCGGCCGATGCCGGCGGATGCAGTGCCCGGCTGGGTCGAGCGCTACGTCGCGCCGCTGCAATGGCGGCTGAATGAGGCCATGGTGTAGGACCGGCGCTCAAGGGGTGTTCGCCTTGCCGACATACAGCCGGATAATGTCGTCGATCTCGCCGGACATCTTCATTCGCAGCAGCGTGCGCAGAATGCGCTGCACCGGCACTGCCGGATCATTACGCACGAAGCAGCCGACACTCTGCTCCTGCAACACCGCCACGCCTTGCAGTTGCCGTTCGGCTGGCTGACGCTGGTTGAACCAGTCCAGGGTCCATTGATTGGTTACCGCATAGCGATAGCGCCCGGCCTGCAATTTTTCCAGGGCCTGATCCTGGCTGCGCGCGTCTTCGCGCACCAGGTGGGCACTGTCGAACAGCGGTTGCAGGGTCGGGTAGCTGTAACCCAGCACGGTGCCGATGGTCTGGCGCGGCAGGCTCGCCGGGACTACGGCGTAGGGTGCTTCCTGGCGGCTGACCAGCAGGTCCGGCTGCGTCCACAACGGGATGCTCCAGATGTAGTCACCCGACTGATTGGGCAGCCACGATTGCGCGGCATAACAGCGCACATCGACCTCGCCGTGCTCCATTGCGCCCTGCACGCGTGCCCGCGGCAGCACGTGGAATTCAGCCGGCAGGCCGACCTGGGTGGCGAGGCTGAGCATCACGTCGTAGAGAATGCCCTGGGTCGGCTGGCCGCGCTCGAGCTGCACCATCGGCATGGCCCAACTGTCGGGCACCACGAAGCGCAGCGGCGCATCAGAGGCGCTGGCGTTCAGACTGATCAACAGCAGTGCCCCCAAGGCCAGCCGCATAGACGCTCCGGTACTGATGAAACCTGTGCCGATAAAACCCAAAGTGTGCATCTTAGCCAGATTAGACGAGCATGCCGGATGCAATTTTGCCCTTGCTCCGCTAGCATTAGCCGCTTCTGTTCCTTGGTTGCGACGGTTTTCGATGAGTTATCAGGTTCTTGCACGTAAATGGCGTCCGCGCTCGTTCCGCGAAATGGTCGGCCAGACCCATGTGCTCAAGGCTCTGATCAATGCCTTGGACAGCCAGCGGCTGCACCATGCCTACCTGTTTACCGGCACGCGCGGGGTCGGCAAGACCACCATCGCGCGGATTATCGCCAAATGCCTGAACTGTGAAACAGGTATCACTTCCAGCCCCTGTGGCGAGTGCTCGGTGTGCCGCGAGATCGACGAAGGGCGCTTCGTCGACCTGATCGAGATCGACGCCGCGAGCCGGACCAAGGTCGAGGACACCCGCGAACTGCTGGATAACGTGCAGTACGCGCCGAGCCGTGGGCGCTTCAAGGTCTACCTGATCGACGAAGTGCACATGCTCTCCAGCCATTCCTTCAATGCGCTGCTCAAGACCCTCGAAGAACCGCCACCCTACGTCAAGTTCATCCTGGCGACCACTGACCCGCAGAAACTTCCTGCAACGATTTTGTCGCGTTGCTTGCAGTTCTCCCTGAAGAACATGACCCCTGAGCGTGTGGTCGAGCACCTGACCCACGTGCTGGGTGTCGAGAACGTACCGTTCGAAGACGATGCGCTGTGGCTGCTCGGTCGAGCCGCCGACGGCTCGATGCGTGACGCCATGAGCCTGACCGACCAGGCGATTGCCTTCGGTGAAGGCAAGGTCATGGCGGCCGACGTGCGGGCCATGCTCGGCACGCTCGATCATGGCCAGGTCTATGACGTGCTGCACGCGCTGATCCAGGGCGACGCCAAGGCCCTGCTCGAAGCCGTGCGCCATCTGGCCGAGCAAGGGCCGGACTGGAACGGCGTGCTGTCGGAAATTCTCAATGTGCTGCATCGGGTCGCCATCGCCCAGGCCTTGCCTGATGGCGTCGACAATGGCCACGGCGACCGCGACCGGGTGCTGGCACTGGCCCAGGCCCTGCCGGCCGAAGACGTGCAGTTCTACTACCAGATGGGCTTGATTGGCCGTCGCGACCTGCCGCTGGCGCCGGACCCGCGTGGTGGTTTCGAAATGGTCCTGCTGCGGATGCTGGCGTTCCGTCCGGCAGACACCGACGACGCACCCAGGCAGCCACTAAAGTCAGTGGGGATCAGCCAGGCCACAGTTGATTCCGCCAATTCAGTGGCTGCCGCGCCGGTGGTTGCGCCGGTAGTCGTTGCCGCACCCGCACCTGTTCCGGCGCCGGCTGCCGCTCCAGCGCCTGCGCCCGAGCCGGTCGCGCCTGTGGTTGTGCCTGAGCCGGTTGCCGAGCCTGAGCCTGTCGCGGTGGAAGAGGTGGTCGACCTGCCGTGGAATGATCCGGTAGAGCCTGAGCCCGAGCCTGAGCCTGAAATCATCCAGCAGCCGGCTGTCGAGCCGGTGCTGGAAACCATCGCCGAACAACCCGAATTGCCGCCGGTCCTTGCGCAGACGCCGGACAGCGTCGTGCCGGACGCACCGGACGTTCCCGAGTGGGCCTCTGCGTCGATTCCCGAGCCTTCCGTGGCCGAAGTCGATGCCGCCACGCCGGGCATGGACCTGGACGACGAGCCGCCGCTGGACGAGGATTACATCGAGCCGGACATGGATTCGGCCTACAGTTACCTCGATGAACTGGCCAGCGAACACACCGCCGAGCCGGCACCGGAGCCCGAGCCTGAACCGGCGGCAATGCCCGCCACCGGGTTGGCCCTGGAGTGGCTGGAGCTGTTCCCGAAATTGCCGATTTCCGGCATGACCGGCAGTATCGCCGCCAACTGCACGTTGATCTCCGTTGAAGGCGACACCTGGCTGTTGCACCTGGATCCGGCCCACAGTGCGCTGTTCAACGCGACCCAGCAACGTCGCCTGAACGATGCGTTGAATCAGTACCACGGTCGCACCTTGACCCTGAACATGGAGCTGATCAAGCCCGAGCAGGAGACACCGGCCCAGGCCGCGTCCCGGCGCCGTGCCGATCGCCAGCGCGAGGCTGAAGAGTCGATCCACGGTGATCCGTTCATCCAGCAGATGATGCAGCAGTTCGGTGCCGTCATCCGTAACGATACTATTGAACCTGTCGAAGCCCTGGTCAGTCAGGGCTAATAACTGAAGGCGTTCGGTCTGGTGGCCGGACGCTGCTTACATCCAAGTACTTTTGAGGTGATTACCATGATGAAAGGTGGCATGGCCGGCCTGATGAAGCAGGCGCAGCAGATGCAGGAAAAGATGGCCAAGATGCAGGAAGAGCTGGCCAACGCCGAAGTCACCGGTAAGGCCGGTGGCGATATGGTCACCGTGGTGATGACCGGTCGTCACGACCTGAAAAGCGTGACCATCGACCCGAGCCTGGTCGAAGGCATGAGCGAAGACGACAAGGAAATGCTGGAAGCCGTCGTCGCCGCCGCCGTCAACGACGCCGTGCGCAAGATCGAAGCCAACAGCCAGGAAAAAATGGGCAGCATGACCGCTGGCATGCAATTGCCGCCAGGCATGAAACTGCCATTCTGATTCGCCACGGCGGGTGAGATGAGTTAAACAGGATGCCAGGCTTAGTGCCTGGCATTTTTGTTTTTGCCTGATGCATATGCGGTGCTCATGAGTCCGCCATCGCGAGCAAGCCCGCTCCCACAGTGGATCTTCAGTGTTCACAAAACTCCTGTGGGAGCGAGCCTGCTCGCGATGAAGCCGACTCGGTCCAATTGCCAGAAACATCGAACCCCAAACCGCCACAAAGGTCTGCTCATCTACACCCGCCCATCTCATCGTTCAAAGGAGACGCTCACATGCCCGAAGCATTGATCCTCAACCAACGAATCGTCCTGGCGTCCCGTCCGGTGGGCGCGCCGACGCCGGAGAATTTCCGTCTGGAAAGGGAGGCGCTGCCGGACCTGGCTGACGGTCAGGTGTTGCTCAAGACCCTTTACCTGTCGCTGGACCCCTACATGCGCGGGCGCATGAGTGACGCGCCATCCTACGCAGCGCCAGTAGAAATCGACGAGGTCATGACCGGTGGGGCTGTCAGTCGGGTCGAGCGTTCGTTGAACCCCAAGTTTCACGAGGGCGATCTGGTGGTCGGTGCCACTGGCTGGCAGAGCCACAGCATCAGCGATGGGCGCAACATCATCCCGGTGCCGTCGGGGCTTTCGAGCCCGTCGATGGCCCTGGGGGTGCTGGGTATGCCGGGCATGACCGCCTATATGGGCCTGATGGACATCGGCCAGCCCCAGGCGGGCGAAACCCTGGTGGTCGCGGCTGCGTCCGGGGCGGTCGGCTCGGTGGTCGGCCAGGTGGCGAAGATCAAGGGTCTGCGGGTGGTCGGCGTGGCCGGTGGGGCGGATAAATGCCGTTATGTGGTCGAGGAACTGGGGTTCGACGCCTGCATCGATCACAAGCGCGCCGACTTTGCCAGCGAACTGGCGCTGGCGTGCCCCAAGGGCGTCGACATCTATTACGAGAATGTCGGTGGCAAGGTGTTCGATGCGGTCGTGCCGCTGCTCAACCCCAAGGCACGGATTCCCCTGTGCGGCCTGATCGCCGGCTACAACGCCAAGGAAGCCCCGACCGGCCCGGATCGCCTGCCGCAACTGCAACGCACGCTGCTGACCAAGCGGGTACGCATCCAGGGCTTCATCGTGTTCGATGACTACGGTGATCGCCAGCCGGAATTCGTCAGCGCCATGGCCCCGTGGGTGCGTGATGGCAAGGTGAAATTCCGCGAGGATGTGGTTGATGGCCTGGAGAATGCCCCCGAGGCGTTCATCGGCCTGCTGGAAGGGCGCAACTTCGGCAAACTGGTGGTGCGCGTCGCGCAGGACTGAGTATTTGACGCTAAAGAGAGGCGCGGGTATAAACCGCGTCTCGTCGTTTTGTCGGACCTTTTCCCCATGAGCTTCAGCCCTTTGATTCGCCAACTGATCGACTCCCTGCGAATTTTGCCAGGTGTCGGTCAGAAAACTGCCCAACGCATGGCGTTGCAGCTCCTGGAGCGCGATCGCAGCGGCGGTGCGCGCCTGGCGTCGGCCCTGAGTCAGGCCATGGAAGGGGTCGGCCACTGCCGCTTGTGCCGCACGCTGACCGAAGACGACCTGTGCCCGCAATGTGCCGACACCCGCCGCGACGACACCCTGCTGTGCGTGGTGGAAGGGCCGATGGATGTGTACGCCGTGGAGCAGACCGGCTTTCGTGGGCGCTACTTCGTGCTCAAGGGCCACCTGTCGCCGCTCGACGGCCTGGGGCCGGAAGCCATCGGCATCCCGCAATTGCTGGCGCGGATCGACGAGGCGGGCACCTTTGCCGAAGTCATCCTCGCCACCAACCCGACGGTCGAAGGCGAAGCCACCGCGCATTACATCGCCCAGTTGCTGGCCAGCAAAGGCCTGATCGCCTCGCGCATTGCCCACGGCGTGCCGCTGGGCGGGGAGCTGGAGCTGGTGGATGGCGGGACGCTGGCGCATTCGTTTGCGGGGCGTAAGCCGATTTCCCTGTGATTTTGTGTTGGCTGGGCGGGCGCCATCGCGGGCAAGCCCGCTCCTACAGGGATCGTGGTGTGCGCGGGTTCTCTGTAGGAGCGGGCCTGCCCGCGATGCAGACACCTCGGTCCACCTGACCCACACAATCTGGTTGAAAACCAAGCAAGCGCTCGGTTAACTTCGCTGAACCCCTCCAGCGGAGTTCGCCGATGCCTGCCTTCCAGGAATACTTCGACCCCAGCCACCAAATGGTCCGCGACAGCGTCAGACGATTCGTCGAGCGCGAGATTCTTCCGGACATCGATCAGTGGGAAGAGGCCGAGGGCTTTCCCCGCGAGCTGTACCTCAAGGCCGGTGCGGCGGGGATTCTCGGCATCGGTTACCCGGAAGCCTTCGGTGGCAGCCACGAGGGTGACCTGTTCGCCAAGGTCGCCGCCAGCGAGGAGTTGATGCGCTGTGGCTCCGGCGGGCTGGTGGCGGGGCTGGGGTCGCTGGACATCGGCCTGCCGCCCATCGTCAAGTGGGCCCGGCCCGAGGTTCGCGAGCGCATCGTGCCGCAGGTGTTGGCTGGCGAGAAGATCAGCGCCCTGGCCGTCACCGAGCCCGGCGGCGGTTCCGACGTTGCCAACCTGCAAACCCGCGCCGTGCGTGACGGCGATTTTTACCGGGTCAGCGGCAGCAAGACCTTCATTACCAGCGGCGTGCGCGCCGATGTCTACACGGTGGCGGTGCGCACCGGCGAGCCGGGGTTTGCCGGCATCAGCCTGTTGCTGATCGAGAAAGGCACCCCAGGCTTCACCGTGGGCCGCTCACTGAAGAAAATGGGGTGGTGGGCCTCGGACACCGCCGAGCTGTTCTTCGACGATTGCAGGGTGCCCGTGGGCCATCTGATCGGCAGCGAGAACATGGGCTTCGCCTGCATCATGGGCAATTTCCAGAGCGAACGCCTGGCACTGGCGCTGATGGCCAACATGACCGCGCAACTGGCCCTGGAAGAGAGCCTGAAGTGGGCGCGCCAGCGTGAAGCGTTCGGCAAGCCAATCGGCAAGTTCCAGGTGATCAAGCACCGCCTCGCGGAAATGGCCACGGCCCTGGAAGTCTCGCGGGAGTTCACCTACCGGCAGGCGGCGAAGATGGCGGCGGGGCAGAGCGTGATCAAGGAAATTTCCATGGCCAAGAACTTCGCCACCGACACGGCGGACCGGATCGTCAACGATGCGGTGCAGATTCTTGGCGGGCTGGGTTATATGCGTGAGAGCCTGGTGGAGCGGTTGTACCGGGATAACCGGATACTGTCGATTGGCGGGGGGACGCGGGAAGTGATGAACGAGATTATCAGTAAGCAGATGGGGCTTTGAGATTTATAGTGTGGTGGCTGGCCTCATCGCGAGCAGGCTCGCTCCCACAGTTGATTGGTGTCATACACAAAACCATTGTGGGAGCGAGCCTGCTCGCGATAGCGGTACCACAAGCGCTGCTTACTTATCGGTCAACGCAAACTGCGTCAGGCAATACGTCGGGATGCCCATGTCTTCCAGGCGCTGCGAGCCGCCCAGTTCCGGCAGGTCGATGATCGCGGCCGCTTCATGCACCCGCGCGCCCATGCGGCGGATCAGGTTGGCCGCGGCGATCAGCGTGCCGCCGGTGGCGATGAGGTCATCGAACATCACCACCGAGTCGCCTTCGCACAGGCTGTCGGCGTGCACTTCGAGGAACGCTTCGCCGTATTCGGTGGCATAACCCTCGGCCAGCACATCGGCCGGCAGCTTGCCCTGCTTGCGAAACAGCACCAGCGGCTTGTTCAGTTGATAGGCCAGCACCGAGCCGATCAGGAAGCCGCGCGCGTCCATGGCACCGATGTGGGTGAAGTCAGCTTCGACGTAGCGGTGGGCGAAGCTGTCCATCACCAGGCGCAGAGCGGTCGGGGACTGGAACAGCGGGGTGATGTCACGAAAGATGACGCCCGGTTTCGGGAAGTCGATCACCGGGCGGATCAGGGATTTGATGTCGAAGGAATCGAAGACCATCGTCGAAGTGTCCTGGCAGGCTGCAAACGACGCATTATAACGGCGGCTGAACCGTTTGGCTCAGCCGCCATTTGTCGCAATCAGCCTTCGAGCGAACCGCCGGCCAGTGCGCACAGCTGGATCGGGTCGAGGATCTGGATTTCCTTGCCCTCGGCGGCGATCAATTCGTTGGCCTGGAAACGCGTGAACACCCGCGAGACGGTTTCCACCGCCAGGCCCAGGTAGTTGCCGATTTCGTTGCGCGACATGCTCAGGCGGAACTGGTTGGCCGAGAAGCCACGGGCGCGGAAACGCGCCGAGAGGTTGACCAGGAACGTGGCGATGCGCTCGTCGGCGGTTTTTTTCGACAGCAGCAACATCATCTGTTGATCGTCGCGGATTTCCCGGCTCATCACGCGCATCAACTGGCGGCGCAGTTGTGGCAGTTGCAGCGCCAGTTCGTCCAGGCGTTCGAACGGGATTTCGCAGACCGAGGTGGTCTCCAGTGCCTGGGCCGAGACCGGGTGTTTTTCCGTGTCCATGCCCGACAGCCCGACCAGTTCGCTGGGCAGGTGGAAACCGGTGAGCTGTTCTTCACCGCCATCGCTCAGGCTGAAGGTTTTCAACGCGCCGGAGCGAACTGCATAAACGCAATCGAAGTTGTCGCCCTGGCGGAACAGGAATTCGCCTTTTTTCAGCGGGCGGCCACGTTTAACGATTTCGTCCAGCGCATCCATGTCTTCCAGATTCAGAGAAAGTGGCAAACAGAGGGGGGCCAGGCTGCAATCCTTGCAATGAGCCTGGTTATGAGCGCGCAGTTTTACTGGCTCGGACATTTCTTAAATCCTTGTGGGAAATCACACATAGGACGTAAGGGTAACCCAACGGAAGTCGTTGAAGCCAGCGGTGTGCCGAATTGTCACATCGCAGTCAAGGGTTGCGGGTGTCGGCCGATACACAGGCATCCGCATAGACCCAAGGTACTCGCTTCATGGCCAGCATCGGCGTGCTTACTCCCGGTAACAGTAGTGTCCAGACTCTGCTTGAACCCTCCGAGGGCGCCGTTGGAGAAGGGGCGGCTAGCGCTGCAAGCCCGCTCGACGCGCCGGTTGCCGAAGGCATCAAGGTGTCGCTGTCGGGTGTCGGCCTGAACAAGGCCGCATCTGCGCACGGCGATAACAAGGACATCGAAGAAAGCGGCTTGCCGGAAAACATTCAACATATTCTGAAAATGATCCGCCGGTTGCAGCAACAGGTCGCCGAAAAAGTCGCGCGAATGCAGGCGGTCATGGCCGACAAGCGGCTCTCGGCCGAGGAACGCAAGGCCAAGCTCGTTGCGTTGCAGGCCGCCATCACCTCACTCAATGGCGGCCTGATCACCGCCAACCTGTCCCTGTCCAAAGCCATGAGTCAGGCCAGCCTGACGCCCGAGCAAGTGCTGAAAACCGCCTCGCTGGCCCTCGAACGCTAGATCACCCGGGAAAAACGCTGGCGGTTCTGCTGATCCAGATAGGCGTCGAACACCATGCACACCGAGCGCACCAGCAGGCGTCCGGCGGGTAAGACGGTGATGCGTTCATCGCTCAACTCAAGCAGGCCATCCTGGGCCATGCCTTGCAACTGCGGCCACAACGGCGCGAAGTAAGCGCGGAAGTCGATGTTGAAAGCCTTCTCGATGACGGCAAATTCCAGCTCGAAACTGCAGATCAATTGCTGGATCACGGCGCGGCGCACGCGGTCGTCGCGGGTGCACAGCAGGCCGCGGTTGGTGGCCAGTTGTGCCGAAGCCAGGGTGCTCTGGTACTGATTCAGGTCGCTGCTGTTCTGGCAGTACAGGTCGCCGATCTGGCTGATCGCTGATACGCCCAGGCCAATCAGGTCGCAATGGCCGTGGGTGGTATAGCCCTGGAAGTTGCGTTGCAGTGTCGATTCTTCCTGGGCGATGGCCAGTTCATCGTCGGGCAGGGCGAAGTGGTCCATGCCGATGTAGCGGTAGCCGGCCCGGGTCAGTTGCTCGATGGTCTGCTGGAGCATTTCCAGTTTCTGCGCCGGTGTTGGCAGCTCGTCGCTGTTGATGCGTCGCTGTGGCATGAAGCGTTCCGGCAGGTGCGCATAGTTGAACACCGAAAGGCGATCGGGTTGCAGGCTGATGACTTCTTCGACGGTGCGGGCGAAATGTTCCGGGGTCTGCTTGGGCAGGCCGTAGATCAGGTCGATGTTGATCGAGCGAAATTGCAGGGTCCGCGCCGCTTCGATCACCGCGCGGGTTTCATCCAGGCTTTGCAGGCGATTGACCGCCCGTTGCACCGACGGGTCGAGGTCCTGCACACCGATACTGACCCGGTTGAAGCCCAACTCGCGCAGCAGGCCCATGGTCGACCAGTCGGCTTCGCGCGGGTCGATCTCGATACCGTAGTCGCCGCTGTCGTCGTCCAGCAGGTTGAAGCTCTTGCGCAACTGGGCCATCAGTTGGCGCAGCTCGTCATGGCTTAAAAAGGTCGGCGTACCGCCGCCGAAATGCAGTTGCTCGACAGTCTGCCCGGGGTCGAGGTGGCAGGCGATCAACTGGATTTCCTGCTCCAGGCGTTGCAGGTAGGGCAGGGCGCGTCCGCGGTCCTTGGTGATGACCTTGTTGCAGGCGCAGTAGTAGCAAATGTTCGCGCAGAACGGGATGTGCACGTACAGCGACAGCGGGCGCAGGGCCTTGCGGCTTTCTCGCAGAGCGTGGAACAGGTCGAAGGTGCCGACGTGCCCGTCGAACTGTACGGCGGTGGGGTAGGAGGTGTAGCGCGGTCCCGCCAGGTCGTAACGGCGGATCAGGTCGGTATCCCAACGAATGTCGTCGAGCATCATGCGGGCATTCCCCGGATAGGCTAGCAGTGCTGCGAGTCTATGGGGTGCGGCGTTGGGGCATCTTGATTTGCATCAACGCGAGGTATTCGGGTGGCGCAGGGTTCATCGCGTTGCGGTCAACGCTAATGCCCCATCAACCAATGCTGATGCGGCCCTGGCAGGGTCCAGATGCCGAACAGGATCACCAGCAGGCCACCGGTCATGCGCACGCTGCGCTTGCGCAGCAGCGCCGTGACCCGTTCCGCCGCCAGTCCGGTGGCCAGCAGCACCGGCCAGGTGCCCAGGCCGAAGGCGAGCATCAGCAACGCACTGTCCAGGGCATTGCCCTGGCTCGCCGACCACAGCAGCGTGCTGTAAACCAGCCCGCACGGCAGCCAGCCCCACAGCGCGCCCAGCAACAGGGCGCGGGGCAGACTGGACACCGGCAGCAGTTTGTTCGCCACCGGCTGGATATGCCGCCACAGACCGCGGCCCAGGCTTTCGATGCGGGTCAGGCCGCTCCACCAGCCGGCGAGGTACAGGCCCATGGCGATCAGCAACAGCCCGGCGAGGACGCGCATGAACGTTGCCGCCGGGCTATTGGACACCGCCCAGCCCGCCAGGCCGATCAACAGGCCGGCGCTGGCGTAGCTGAGGATGCGCCCCAGGTTGTACGCCAGCAGCAGGCGGAAACGCCGGCTGCGTTGCTCCTTGGGGATGGCCAGGGTCAACGCACCCATCAGGCCGCCGCACATGCCCAGGCAATGGCCGCCGCCCAACAGGCCGAGGATCACCGCCGACACCAGCAGAGGGGCCAGTTCAAGCATGCGGCGGCGCCTTGTCGTCCGGCCTGGCCTGATCCTTGGCTTCGTCCACGGCGGCGGTGTGGTTCGGGTCCTGGTCGTCGAACAGGATGCTGTGGGCCGGGCCGTCGAGGTCGTCGTACTGGCCGCTGTCGACGGCCCAGAAGAAGATGTAGATCGCGATGCCGACGATCAGCAGCGCGGCCGGAATCATCACGTAGAGAGCTGGCATGGTTGAGGCTCCATGCCCGCGCGGCTCAGGCCGGCAGCGGGCGGGTTTCTGGCGTGGCGCTGACGGCCGCCGTATTCGGCAGGCGTGTCAGGCGCAGGGCATTGAGCACCACGACCAACGAACTGATGGACATGCCGACGGCGGCCCACACCGGCGTGATCCAGCCGAGGGCAGCGAACGGCAACATGAGGCCATTGTACAGCGCGGCCCACAGCAGGTTTTCGACAATGATCCGCCGGGTCCGCCGGGCCAGGCTGAAAGCCTGCACCAAGGCGTCGAGACGGTTGGACAGCAGCACGGCGTCGGCGCTGGTTTTCGCCAGGTCCGTGGCAGAACCCATCGCCACACTGATGTCGGCAGCAGCCAGTACCGGTACATCGTTGACCCCGTCGCCGAGCATCAGCACCTTGCGGCCTTCCTTGTGCAACTGTTGCAGCACTTGCAGCTTGTCGTCGGGGCGCAGGCCGGCGCGGGCTTCGTCGATGCCCAGCTCAGCCGCGACGCTGGCGACCATCGGCGAGCTGTCGCCCGACAGCAGCAGCGTACGCCAGCCACGCGCCTTGCACGCGGCGATCAGCGCCGGGGCGTCGTCGCGCAGGCGGTCGTCGAGGACGAACCACGCCAGGGGGCCGCTGGCATCTCCCAGCAACAGCCATTGCCCGGCTTCCTCGGGCATCGGCGGCGCGACGGCGCCGCTGAGGGCGCAGACAAACGCCGGCTGGCCGATGCGCAGCCGCTGTTCGCCGACCAGGCCTTCAAGGCCCAGGCCCGGCGTACTGTGGACTTCCTCGGCCGCCAGTGGCGCACGGCCAAAGGCCCGGGCGATCGGGTGTTCGGAGCGGTTCTCCAGGGCGGCGGCGAGGCTCAGGCACTGATCGCTGCTCAGGGTGCCGAGGGGGCGGATCGCCCGCAGTGCCAGGCGGCCTTCGGTGAGCGTGCCGGTCTTGTCGAAAATCACCGTGTCGATCTGGTTCAGGCCTTCGAGCACGTGACCACGGGTCAGCAACAGGCCGAGCTTGTGCAGGGTGCCGGTGGCCGCGGTGAGCGCGGTAGGGGTGGCGAGTGACAGGGCGCAAGGACAGGTTGCTACGACCATCGCCAGGACGATCCAGAACGCACGCGAGGAGTCCAGCTCCCACCAGACTACGCCGATCACCGCCGAGGCGATTAGCGACAGCAGCAGGAACCACTGCGCGGCGCGGTCGGCGATCTCGGCCAGGCGGGGTTTTTCCGACTGGGCGCGATCCAGCAGGCGGACGATGGCGGACAGGCGGGTGTCATGGCCGAGGGCGAGCACCTCGACGGTCAGCGCGCCTTCGACGTTCAGCGTGCCGGCGGTGACCGCATCACCCGGCCGGCGCGGCTGCGGCAGGTATTCCCCGGTCAGCAGGGACTCGTCGATGCTCGACTGGCCGTCAAGGATCCTGCCGTCGGCCGGGAGCACGGCGCCAGGGTGCACCAGCACCTGATCGCCAATCCGCAGCTCGCTGAGCAGGATGCGCTCGCTCTGGCCGTCCTCCATCAGGCGCAGGCACGAGGCCGGCAGCAAATTGACCAATTGCGCGGTAGCGGCGGCGGTGCGTTCGCGGGCGCGGCGTTCCAGATAGCGCCCGGCCAGCAGGAACAGGGCAAACATGCCGACGGTGTCGAAGTACAGCTCGCCGACCCCGGTGATCGCGGTCCAGATCCCGGCGAGGTAGGCGCAGCCAATCGCCAGCGACACCGAAACGTCCATGGTCAGGTGGCGGGTGCGCAAGTCGCGCATCGCACCCTTGAAGAACGGTGCGCAGCTGTAGAACACGATGGGCGTGGTCAGGAACATCGCCACCCAGCGCAGGATGGTGTGCAGCTCGGGGCTCAGGTCGATGTTGAATTCCGGCCAGGTGGCCATGGTCGCCATCATTGCCTGGAACCACAGCAGGCCGGCCACGCCGAGCTGGCGCAGGGCCAGGCGATTCTCGCTGGCCAGTTGCTCGCTGGCACGGTCGGGTTGATAAGGGTGGGCGGCGTAACCGATGTGACGCAGCCCGCTGAGCATCTGGCTCAACGGCAATTGTGCATCGGCCCAGCGCACATGCAGGCGATGGTTGGACAGGTTCAGGCGCGCCTCGGCGACCGCCGGCAAGCTGCGCAGGTGCTTCTCGATCAACCAGCCGCAGGCGGCGCAACTGATGCCTTCCATCAACAGCGTGGTTTCGGCCAGATCGCCCTCGTGACGCACGAACGGTTTCTGTACATCGGCGCGATCGTACAGCGCCAGTTCATCGACCAGTTGCACCGGCAGGGCTTCGGGGTTGGCCGAGGCCTCGCTGCGATGCTGGTAATAGCTTTCCAGCCCGCCGGCGACAATGGCCTGGGCCACGGCCTGGCAACCCGGGCAGCAGAACTCGCGGGTTTCGTCCAGGACAACGGCGGTGAAGCGGCTGCCGGTCGGGACCGGCAGGGCGCAGTGGTAGCAGGCAAGGGGATTGGTCATGGGGGATCTATATAATTCTTGAGGCCCTCATCGCGAGCAGGCTCGCTCCCACATTTGATCGCGTTCCAAATTGTGGGAGCGAGCCTGCTCGCGATGCGCGAAGCGCGACTTTACTTCTTCAGGTCTTCGGCACCCTGCAACGGCTCGTCACCCAGCAGCAGATCCTTCTCATGGTTGACCTGTTCTTCCTCGAACATGCGCCAGGTCTTGTCACCTTCCACACCCAGCAACTCGACGAAGCGGCGACCTTCGATCTTGTCGCTCAACTGGCCGATGTAGCGGCCCTGTTCGGTTTCGCTGCGGGTGAGGGTGATCTTGCGATCCTTCTCCGGCTGGGTCGGCGAGATCAGGTTCAGTTCCAGGCTTTTCGGCTGGCTGTTGCCCGTCAGGCGCAGGTCGACTTCGCCGGTGACGTCATCCAGGTGCACGCTGGCGCGCATCAGCAGGGTTTGCGCCAGCAGTTCGCGGTCCAGGGAGCGGTTGATGCCCTTGCCGGCCTCGTAGTAGTTGTCGTTGACCAGGTTGTCCGGGTTGTTCACCGCGATCGTCACCATGGACAGGGTCAGTGTCACCGAACAGGCGAGGATACCGATGATGATCCATGGCCAAAGGTGCTTGTACCAAGGGCTTGCGGCGTTTGCTGCGGGCATGTTCACTTCTCTCAACGAATTTGTGGGCCGATGAATCGGCTCTTGGCTTCAACGTGGACGCTCTCGTCATCGGCGTCCCTGAGGATGAATTTCACCTCGTTGGTGCTCGACGGCAGTTGTTCCGGGGCCATGGACAGCTCCACCGGCTGGCTGACGATATCACCTGCGACGACCTTGATTTCGCGACGGCCTTGCAGTTTCAGGTCCGGCAGGCCGCTGGCTTCGAGCACATAGGTATGGTCGCGTTGATCCTTGTTCATGATCTTCAGGCTGTAGACGTTTTCGATCCGCCCTTCGGCGTTCTCGCGGTAGAGCACGCGGTCCTTGCTGACGTCGAAGCCTACCAGCGAGCGAGTGGCGAAAGCGGCGATCAGCAGGCCGATCATCGCCAGCAACACCACGGCATAGCCGATCAGGCGCGGCCGGAACATGTGGGTCTTCTGGCCCGACAGGTTGTGTTCGGTGGTGTAGCTGATCAGGCCACGCGGGTAGTCCATCTTGTCCATGATCGCATCGCAGGCGTCGATGCAGGCGGCGCAACCCACGCACTCGACCTGCAGGCCGTCGCGGATGTCGATACCGGTCGGGCACACTTGTACGCACATGGTGCAGTCGATGCAGTCACCCAGGCCCTGGGCCTTGTAGTCCGCGCCTTTCTTGCGCGGACCACGGCTTTCGCCACGGCGCGGATCGTAGGAGATGATCAGGGTGTCCTTGTCGAACATCACGCTCTGGAAGCGGGCGTAAGGGCACATGTAAATGCACACCTGTTCACGCAGCCAGCCGGCGTTGCCATAAGTGGCCAGGGTGAAGAAACCGACCCAGAAATACGACCAGCCATCCGCATCGCCGGTGAAGAAGTCCACCACCAGTTCGCGAATCGGCGAGAAGTAGCCCACGAACGTCATGCCAGTGACGAAACCGATGAGAATCCACATCCCATGCTTGGCGAACTTGCGCATGAACTTGTTGGCGCTCATTGGCGCCTTGTCCAGCTTGATGCGCTGGTTGCGATCACCCTCGGTGACCTTTTCGCACCACATGAAAATCCAGGTCCAGACGAATTGCGGGCAGGAATAACCGCACCAGACGCGACCGGCATAAACGGTGATGAAGAACAGGCCGAAAGCGCTGACGATCAGGATGCCGGACAACAGGATGAAATCCTGGGGCCAGATGGTCGCGCCGAAGATGAAGAATTTGCGCTCCGGCAGGTTCCACCAGACCGCCTGGTGGCCGGCCCAATTCAGCCAGACCGTACCGAAGTACAACAGAAACAGGAACGCGCCACCGATGATTCGCAGGTTGCGAAACAGACCGGTGAAGGCGCGGTTATAGATTTTTTCTCGAGAGGCATAAAGGTCTACGCTTTTGTCCGCTTTGGCGGGTGGCGTAACGTCGTGTACCGGAATCTTATTGCTCATCGGTTGCATCCCACGGCAGTGGAGAAATGCCTCGGTCAGTACGTGCCGACCGCGGTCAAAAAGGGCGTGTTGCAGTGGCGCAATGATACCCCTGTAGCTCTACCACAAGGGTGCGACCATTGGTCACGTTGGTGGAAATGAACTGACAGTGTAATGACCTGTATCAATTGACTGGTGAAATTATGGACGGTTTTGCCGCTTCTCGTTCAATCGCTCCATGGGTTTATCAGGGGAACGCCACTGGACTGAAAATCGTCGGTGTTGCGTGTAACCACGGTCAGGCCATGAACCAGTGCGGTGGCGGCGATCAGCGCGTCGCTTTCATTCGCGCGGTCCGGAACATGCAAACGAGCACAGCGCAGTCCTCAATGCTTAGCAGCACATGGGCCGGCCTGCCACGATCGGTGATGATTACCGGGCCCTGGCGCGTGGCTTTTTTGGCACTACTTGTTTCCTGGTTGAATTCACGACTGGAAAGGGTGGTGATGGTCATGCTGGCAACCCTCCGTCGTTACTGCGTTTGCAGCCTGTACGCCTTCCATCAAATAGATGAAATATGAATTGTTAATTTCAGGTTATTCGGAAGTTTGAGTTTTCAGTTGGCGTGGCATAAGTTGCTCTTTCGTAAATAACCAAATTATGGAAACGGAATTCTATGCTGTTAACTAAATACAGCAGGTCAATGGCTGGCCTGTTTTTATGCGCTAACTTGTACTCGGCAGGTGCCGCCTCAACCGGGTATTCACCTGCTCACCTGATTTTTACTTCGGACCCGCAGTTTCCCTGGACTGAAAACTCGGACAACGGTACCGATGAATCCGCCTCTGATCGCGACCGCCGCTCGCATTGGCTGATTGATAGCCAGTACTCGGATGTGGCGAACTTCCGATACAACTTCAGCCGTGATCCGGCGCATATCCCGGTGATGATCAATGGTGACATGACGGCCTTCGGGCACGGCAAGGAGCGCGCAACCACGCAGGCGATTCTGGATAAACAGCTCGGTGGTGCCTATGACTACGGCCTGGGTAATCATGATTATGAAAACAATATCAATGACTGCAGTTTCCCCGAAAACAATTGCGCGGCTGGAAGTATCATCGGGTTGAAGGAACGCTATTGGGGCAAACTCGATACGTTCGATTTGAAAGCGCGTAGCGAAGGCAGGACAAAAGTCTATTACGGCAGCCTTGCCTACTCGCGTTCCATGGGTGATGTTCATCTGGTGCAGTTGAATAACGAACCGACTTATTCCGTGAACTTTTCTTCGGGGTTTCCCTTGAACAAGGTGAACTTCGAGATCGGCGATGCGCTGGATTGGCTCGAACGGGATCTGCGGCAGGCGCGCAACGAAGGCAAGATCATTGTGCTCAACATGCACAAGCCGGATGGCTGGAAGGGCGACGACAGGCAGATCGAGCGGTTTCGCGCGATGATCCAGCGCTATGGCGTAACGGCAGTGTTTGCCGGGCATCAGCATAGCCGTGCAGGCGAGTACTACGGCTGGAATCGACAGGAGTACTTTGGCGACGTGCCGGTGTTCCTCAGTGGCGGAGCTTCCAATCAGACTTACCTGATTGCCAGTTTTGCCCAGGATCGCAAGGCGCTGACGATCCATCAGGTCAATGGCAATAACTGGCCGAGTCGCAGCGAGCTCACGACGATACCGGTCAGGTGAGCGATTATCCTGCGGCCCAAACGAAAACGGCCCCGTCACATGACGGGGCCGTTTTTGTGTAGCAGGCGTTGCCTTACTGAGCGTCTGGCGCCGGAGCCTTCTCACCGTGAGACAGGCTGTAGACGTAAGCGGCCAGCAGGTGAACCTTGTCGTTACCTTGCATCTGTTCCTGCGCAGGCATCTGGCCCTGACGGCCGTAACGGATGGTCTGCTGCAGTTGAGCGAAGCTCGAACCGTAGATGAACGCGCCCGGGTGAGTCAGGTCAGGTGCGCCCATGGCTGGGGTGCCCTTGCCTTGCGGACCGTGGCAGGCCACGCAGTTGGCGGCGAACAGTTTCTGGCCGTTGGCCGGATCAGCCTTGGCGCCTTCCGGCAGCTTGCGGCCATCGAGGTTGGTCAGCACGAACGCAGCCACGTCGGCCACGCCTTGCTCGCCGATCACTTCAGCCCAGGCCGGCATCACGGCGTGACGACCGCCCATGATGGTTGCCTTGATGGTTTCCGGCTCGCCACCCCAGCGCCAGTCGGCGTCGGTCAGGTTCGGGAAGCCATAGGCACCCTTGGCATCGGAACCGTGGCACACCGAGCAGTTGGAGGCGAACAGGCGGCCACCCATCTTCAGTGCTTGTGGATCCTTTGCCACTTCTTCGATCGGCATGGAAGCGAATTTGGCGAAGATCGGCCCAAACTTGGCATCCGATTTAGCCATTTCCTTTTCCCACTCGTGAACGCCGGTCCAGCCGGTCTGGCCGTTGGCGAACGCGGTCTGCTTTTCGTTATCCAGGTAGTTGTAACCTGGCAGCAGGCCTTTCCAGTTGCCCAGGCCCGGGTACAGCACCAGGTAACCCAGGGCGAAAACGATGGTGCCCACGAACAGCATGAACCACCATTTCGGCAGCGGGTTGTCGTACTCTTCGATCCCGTCGAAGGAGTGGCCGACCGTCTCTTCGGTCTGCTCGGCGCGCTGGCCCTTGCGGGTGGACAGCAGCAGCCAGGTCAGGGAAAAGATCGTACCGAGACTGAGGACTGTGACGTACAGACTCCAGAATGTAGTCATTCTTTGTTACTCCTAGAAGCTTGCTCGACGTGCTTGATGGCTTCGGGATCATCCGCGAAAGGCAGCAAGGTCGCGTCTTCAAACTCCGACTTGCGCTTGGGGCTGAACACCCACAGGGCCAGACCAACGAAGGCCACCATCACGACGACGGTGCCCAGGCCACGAATCATCCCGATATCCATCTAAATCACCGTTTGCTTTTGATGATGGTGCCCAGGCCTTGCAGATAGGCCACCAGCGCGTCCATTTCGGTTTTGCCCTTCACGGCTGCCTGAGCACCGGCGATGTCTTCGTCGGTGTAAGGGACGCCGAGCGTGCGCAAGACTTCCATTTTCTTGGCGGTGTCTTTGCCGTCGAGCTTGTTTTCCACGAGGAACGGGTAGGCCGGCATCTTCGATTCGGGCACGACGTTGCGCGGGTTGTACAAGTGCGCACGCTGCCAGTCATCGGAGTAACGACCGCCGACACGGGCCAGGTCCGGACCGGTACGCTTGGAACCCCACAGGAACGGGTGATCCCAGACGCTTTCACCGGCGACCGAGTAGTGGCCGTAACGTTCGGTTTCAGCACGGAACGGGCGGATCATCTGCGAGTGGCAGCCGACACAACCGTTGGCGATATAGATGTCGCGGCCTTCCAGTTCAAGGGCGGTACGTGGCTTCATGCCCTCGACCGGCTTGTTGGTGACGTCCTGGAAAAACAGCGGAACGATCTGGGTCAGGCCGCCGACGCTGACGGCGATAACCATGAAGAAGGCCAGCAGGCCAATATTCTTCTCGACTGCTTCATGCTTCATCAGTGAGCTCCAACTACGGCAATCTGTTCGGCGGCTTTGGCTTCAACCGGGTTCGAGGCACGTACGGTACGGTAGACGTTGTAGGCCATGAACAGCATGCCGGTGGCGAAGAACGCACCGCCCAAGGCACGCACGATGAAACCAGGATGGCTGGCTTGCAGCGCTTCGACGAACGAGTAGGTGAGGGTGCCGTCATCGTTGATTGCACGCCACATCAGACCCTGGGTGATGCCGTTGACCCACATCGAGGCGATGTACAGCACGGTACCAATGGTCGCGAGCCAGAAGTGCGCGTTGATCAGGCCAACGCTGTGCATCTGGGTACGGCCGAACAGTTTCGGAATCATGTGGTAGATCGCGCCGATCGAAATCATCGCTACCCAGCCCAAGGCGCCGGCGTGTACGTGGCCGATGGTCCAGTCGGTGTAGTGCGAGAGCGAGTTGACGGTCTTGATCGCCATCATCGGACCTTCGAAGGTCGACATGCCGTAGAACGCCAGCGATACCACCAGGAAGCGCAGGATCGGGTCGGTGCGCAGCTTATGCCAGGCGCCCGACAGGGTCATCATGCCGTTGATCATGCCGCCCCAGCTCGGAGCCAGCAGGATGATCGACATCGCCATGCCCAGGGACTGCGCCCAATCCGGCAGAGCGGTGTAGTGCAGGTGGTGCGGACCGGCCCAGATGTACAGGGTGATCAGCGCCCAGAAGTGCACGATCGACAGGCGATAGGAGTAGATCGGACGTTCGGCCTGCTTCGGCACGAAGTAGTACATCATCCCCAGGAAGCCGGTGGTCAGGAAGAAGCCTACGGCGTTGTGGCCGTACCACCACTGGATCATCGCGTCGGTCGCACCCGAGTAGGCCGAGTAGGACTTGAAGAAGCTGACCGGCAGGGAGGCGTGGTTGACGATGTGCAGCATCGCGGTCACGACGATGAAGGCACCGTAGAACCAGTTACCGACATAGATGTGCTTGGTGTTGCGCTTGGTGATGGTGCCGAAGAACACCAGACCGTAGGTGACCCAGACGATGGCCAGCAGAATAGCCAGTGGCCATTCCAGTTCCGCGTATTCCTTGGTGGTGGTGTAACCCAGCGGCAAGGTAATGATCGCGCCGACGATCACCGCTTGCCATCCCCAGAAGGTGAAGGCCGCGAGGCTGTCGGAAATCAGTCGCGTTTGGCAGGTTCGCTGCACGACGTAGTAAGAAGTGGCAAACAGTGCACATCCACCGAAGGCGAAAATCACCAGGTTGGTGTGCAACGGGCGTAGGCGTCCAAAAGTCGTCCACGGCAGACCGAAGTTCAATTCCGGCCATACGAGCTGTGAGGCGATGAAGACACCGAGCCCCATGCCAAGGATCCCCCAGACCACCGTCATGATGGCGAACTGGCGGACTACCTTATAGTTATAAGCAGTCGGACTGATTGCTGTGCTCATTCTAAGGTTCCACGGTTTGGGTGTTTTATTAGGAGTAAAAATCGGCCGCAAGTATGGAGAAAGCGGGGGGTCATTGCAACGCGCCATGACCTGGGTCAATGCTTTCAATCGCTGATTCTGCGGCCTTTCCATGCGCCGAGTAGGGTCAAAAATACCCGACTGCAAAATGCCGTCGCGAACGAGAGTGGGGTGGGGATCGGGTCGTCTGTAACGAGGTGTGTTCAAACGCAACGAAGGGGTGACCGATGGCAACCGGCGCGACAGCCGGTATCTACCAGCCTTTGCGGCTTGTCATCGTACGGATTCGTCGCACACATCGGTTGGGTCGACCTGGAGCCGGCACTTGCCATCGCGTGTCGCAGGAAGCTTAGACCCGAATCCGGGGAATCGAAAGGAGGACTATCGAAGGGGTGTGACAAAAGGAAGCAGGGCAAAGCTTCAGGCTGCAAGCTTCAAGTTGAAAACCTGTCGCTCGCCAGCCGTTCACTTTGCCCTGATTGTTGCGGGGTGTTTCGCTTTTTACGCTTACTTGCTGCTGGTTGCCTGCAACTTGTCGCTTAACGGCTCACCACCTTTGGAAAGGCTGTAAACGTAAGCCGCCAGCAGTTGCACCTTATCGTTGCCGAGCAGTTCGTTCTGCGCCGGCATGTGGCCCTGGCGACCATGGCGAATGGTCTGTTGCAGTTGCGCCAGGCTGGTGCCGTAGATGAAACCGGCCGGTTGCGTCAGGTTCGGCGCGCCCATGGCCTCGGTGCCCTGGCCGTTGGCGCCATGGCAGGCTACGCACATGGTGCTGAACGCTTGCTGGCCGGCAGCCAGGTCGGCGCTGTCGTCAGCAGGCAGAGGCAACTTGGCCAGGTCATGACGCACATAGGCCGCGACGTTTTTCACCCCGGCTTCACCGAGCATTTCACCCCAGGCCGGCATCGCAGCGATGCGTCCGCCCATGATGGTGGTCTTGATGGTCTCGGCGTTACCGCCCCAGCGCCAGATGTTGTCGGCCAGGTTCGGGAAGCCGAAGGCACCCTTGGCGTCCGAGCCGTGGCAGACGGAGCAGTTGGAGGCAAACAGGCGACCGCCCATTTTCAACGCTTGTGGGTCCTTGGCCACTTCTTCCACGGGCATGGCTGCGAATTTGGCGAAGATCGGCCCAAACTTGGCGTCGGCCTTGGCCATTTCCCTTTCCCATTCGTGGGCGCCGGTCCAGCCGTTTTCATAGCCGGGCAGGATGCCTTTCCAGTTACCCAGGCCCGGGTAAAGGATCAGGTAGCCGACCGAAAACACCAGGGTGCCGGCGAACAGCATGAACCACCACTGCGGCAGCGGGTTGTCATACTCCTCGATGCCGTCGAAGCTGTGGCCCATGGTCTGGTCGACGCTGCCCTTGGTTTCGCCCCTGCGGGTGCCGATCAGCAGCCAGGTCAGGCCGATCAGGCTGCCGATGGTCAGTACGCAGATCCACGTACTCCAGAAGGTGGTCATGACCGGGTACTCCTTGTGACAGTTTCTTGGGTGCTATCAGGTTGTGGCTCATCGGCAAACGGCAGCAGGCGCGCTTCGGCGAATTCCGGGTTGCGCTTGCCGTTGAACACCCACAGCGTCAGGCCGACGAAGGCGATGAACACCACGACAGTGCCCAGGCCGCGGATCAGGCCGGTACTCATTTCCAGGTCCATGGCTCACCTCTTGCTCTTGATGGCAGTGCCGAGCACTTGCAGGTAGGCGACCAGTGCGTCCATTTCCGATTTGCCCTTGAGCGATTCGGTGGCGCCGGCGATGTCTGCGTCGGTGTAAGGCACGCCCAGGGTGCGCATGGCCTTGATCTTCGCTTCGGTGTGGCTGCTGTCGAGCTGGTTGGCCACCAGCCATGGGTAGGCCGGCATCTTCGACTCAGGCACGACGTTGCGCGGGTTGTACAAGTGCGCGCGGTGCCAGTCGTCCGAGTAGCGTGCGCCCACACGGGCCAGGTCCGGACCGGTACGCTTGGAGCCCCACAGGAACGGGTGGTCCCAGACGCTTTCACCGGCAACCGAGTAGTGACCGTAGCGCTCGGTCTCGGCGCGGAACGGACGGATCATCTGCGAGTGGCAGCCCACGCAGCCTTCGCGGATGTAGATGTCACGACCTTCCAGTTGCAGCGCGGTGTAGGGCTTCATGCCTTCGACCGGCTTGTTGGTGACGTCCTGGAAGAACAGCGGGACGATCTGGGTCAGGCCGCCGATGCTCACGGCGAACACCATCAGCAACATCAGCAGGCCGACGTTCTTTTCAATCGTTTCGTGTTTCATGGCGGACTCCTCAGGCCATTTGCGCGGCAGCAACGACGTCAGCAGGCTGCGAGGCCCGCACGGTGCGCCAGGTGTTGTAAGCCATCAGGAACATGCCGCTGAGGAAGATCGCACCGCCTATCAGTCGCACGATGAAGCCTGGGTGGCTGGCCACCAGGGTTTCGACGAAGGAGTAGGTCAGCGTGCCGTCTTCGTTGACTGCGCGCCACATCAGGCCTTGCGCGATGCCGTTGACCCACATCGAGGCGATGTACAGCACGGTGCCGATGGTGGCGAGCCAGAAGTGCGCGTTGATCAGGCCGAGGCTGTGCATCTGCGCACGGCCAAAGACTTTCGGGATCATGTGGTACAGCGCGCCGATGGAAATCATCGCTACCCAACCCAGGGCGCCGGCGTGTACGTGGCCGATGGTCCAGTCGGTGTAGTGGGAGAGGGCGTTGACGGTCTTGATCGCCATCATCGGACCTTCGAAGGTCGACATGCCGTAGAACGCCAGGGAGACCACCAGGAAGCGCAGGATCGGGTCGCTGCGCAGCTTATGCCAGGCGCCCGACAGGGTCATCATGCCGTTGATCATGCCGCCCCAGCTTGGCGCCAGCAGGATCAGCGACATCACCATGCCCAGCGACTGTGCCCAGTCCGGCAGCGCGGTGTAGTGCAGGTGGTGAGGGCCGGCCCAGATGTACAGGGTGATCAGTGCCCAGAAGTGCACGATCGACAGGCGATAGGAGTACACCGGACGTTCGGCCTGTTTCGGCACGAAGTAGTACATCATCCCGAGGAAGCCGGCGGTGAGGAAGAAGCCCACGGCGTTGTGGCCGTACCACCATTGCACCATGGCATCGGTGGCGCCCGCGTACAGCGAGTAGGACTTGGTGAAACTCACCGGCAGTTCGAGGTTGTTGACGATGTGCAGGATGGCGACGGTGAGGATGAACCCGCCGAAGAACCAGTTACCGACATAGATGTGCTTGGTGTTGCGCTTCATGATCGTGCCGAAGAACACGATGGCGTACGCGACCCAGACGATGGTGATCAGGATGTCGATCGGCCATTCCAGTTCGGCGTATTCCTTGGAACTGGTGTAGCCCAGTGGCAGGCTGATCGCCGCCAGCAGGATCACCAGTTGCCAGCCCCAGAAGCAGAACGCGGCGATTTTCGGCGCGAACAGCTGGGTCTGGCAGGTGCGTTGCACCGAATAGAACGAACTGGCGAACAGGGCGCAGCCGCCGAAGGCGAAGATCACCGCGTTGGTGTGCAGTGGGCGCAAACGCCCGAAGCTGGTCCACGGCAAGTTGAAGTTGAGTTCGGGCCAGACCAATTGAGCCGCGAGAAAAACCCCGAGCCCCATGCCGACGATGCCCCACACCACCGTCATAATGGCGAATTGGCGGACCACCTTGTAGTTGTAGGCGGTACTGATAGAAGTGTTCATGGTTCCCCATCCACGGTTCAGCCCAAGGAAAGACGTTCGCGCAAGGCAGACGCACCCTTCGACTGGAGTTATAGGCAGACTAAAAGCGAGGCAAGCATGGACAAAGAGCACAAGGCCAGTATTGACGGGGATCAATGGGCGCGGTGCCTGGACGAACAGGGATGGTTGTGGAATGCGGCCGCGGTGAAGGGCAAAGGCGAGCCTGTGACCCTGATCCTGGCCCACGGCGCCGGTGCGCCGATGGACAGCGACTGGATGAACGACATGGCCGCACGCCTTGCAGCACTGGGTGTCAACGTGGTGCGCTTCGAGTTTCCCTACATGGCGCAGCGGCGGGTCGATGGCGGCAAGCGTCCACCCAACCCGGCGCCCAGGCTGCTGGAGTGCTGGCGTGAGGTGTATGCCGAGGTGCGACGCCATGTCGCTGGGCGCCTGGCCATTGGCGGCAAGTCCATGGGCGGGCGAATGGCCAGTCTATTGGCCGATGAACTGGGGGCCGATGCGCTGGTGTGTCTGGGTTATCCGTTCTATGCGGTGGGCAAGCCGGAGAAACCGCGGGTCGAGCATTTGGCGGCGCTGAAGACGCGCACACTGATCGTGCAGGGCGAGCGGGATGCGCTGGGTAATCGGGAGGCGGTTGAGGGGTATGCCTTGTCCCCGAGCATCGAGATCTGCTGGCTGGTGGCGGGGGATCATGATTTGAAGCCGTTGAAGGCTTCCGGGTTTACCCATGAGCAGCACCTGGCGGCTGCGGCGCAGAGGGTGGCGGGGTTTGTGCTTTAAGGCCTGTGTGAGCAGTTCGGGCCCCAATCGCGAGCAGGCTCGCTCCCACAGTGGCGGGTGTTGTTCACAAATCCTGTGTTCAACAACAAAACCCTGTGGGAGCGAGCCTGCTCGCGATGGCGCCGTAACAGACACCCATTAACCTCAGCGGTTAAACCGCTCCACCAGCGAATACTGGGTATTCGCCGTCTTGATCAGCTCTTCACTCAGCAGCGCCGAGTTCTGCGCCTGTTCCGAGGTCTGGTCGGCCAGGTGCGAGATGTTGCTGATGTTGCGGCTGATCTCCTCGGCCACCGAGTTCTGCTCTTCGGTGGCGGCGGCGATCTGCGTGGTCATGTCGGTGATGTTGGCCACCGCTTCGCTGATGCCCACCAGCGCCTGATCGGCCTCCAGTACCCGCGCCACACCTTCTTCGGCCTGGCGATGGCCGGCGTCCATGGTCTGCACGGCGGAGTTGGCGGTCTGTTGCAGCTTGGCGATCAGGGCATGGATCTGCCCGGTGGACTCGCTGGTGCGCTGGGCCAGTTGGCGGACTTCATCGGCCACCACGGCAAACCCGCGCCCCATCTCGCCGGCGCGTGCCGCTTCGATGGCGGCGTTGAGCGCCAGCAGGTTGGTCTGGTCGGCGATGCCCTTGATCACATCGACCACGCCGCCGATCTCGTCGCTGTCCTTGGCCAGTTGCGTCACGGTCAGGCCCGTTTCGCCAACCACTTCCGACAGGCGCTGGATCGCCTCGCGGGTTTCCCCGGCGATGTCGCGACCGCGACCGGTCAGGCGGTTGGCTTCCTGGGTGGCGTCAGCAGTGCGCTGCACGTGGCTGGCGACTTCCTGGGTAGTGGCGGCCATCTGGTTGACGGCGGTGGCCACCTGCTCGGTTTCGACGCGCTGGCGTTCCAGCCCGGTGGAGCTGTCGTGGGCCAGCGAGTCGGACTGCCGGGCTTGCTCGGTCAGGTGCTCGGCGGTGTCCTGCAGGCGGGTCAGGCAAGTGCGCAGACGGGCTTCCTGGCTGAGGATCGACATTTCCAGGCGCGCCTGCGCACCACGGCTGTCGGTGTACATCTGCGCAATCAGCGGGTCGGAGGTGGTCTGTTCGGCCAGGCGCAGCAAGCGCTTGAGACCGCGCTGTTGCCAGCTCAGGCCCAGCAGGCCCAGCGGGACCGACAGGCCGGCGGCCAGGGCGAAGCCCCATTGCGAGTTGAGCGAGGCGCCGATCATGAAGCTCAGTTGGCTGACCAGGATGAACGGCAGCCAGTCCTGCAGCACCGGCAGCCATTTGTCCGAGGACGGAATCGCCGACTTGCCCTCGTTGATGCGCTGGTAAAGCGCTTTGGCACGCTGGATCTGTTCAGCGGTGGGCTTTACCCGCACCGACTCGTAACCGACGACCTGATTACCTTCGTACACCGGCGTGACGTAGGCGTTGACCCAATAGTAGTCACCGCTCTTGCAACGGTTCTTGACGATGCCCATCCAGGGCAGGCCTTGTTTGAGCGTGCCCCACATGTGCGCGAACACCGCTGCCGGTACGTCGGGGTGACGGACCAGGTTATGCGGTGCACGAATCAGTTCGTCCCGGGAATACCCGCTGATCTCGACGAATGCGTCGTTGCAGTAGGTGATTACGCCCTTGGTATCGGTTGTGGAAATCAACCGTTGTTGCGCCGGAAATGTCCGTTCGCTTTGAGTAATGGGCTGGTTGTTACGCATGGCATTTTAAGTCCGCAAGGCTTTCCAGTGTTGTCGGCACCCCTCGCGATTAACTGAAATTAATTTTTAATATTTGCCGAAGCGTCATCAACTGACCGGCGCGTCAGCCGGCCAGCATCGGGTAAGTGAACAAGCCAAAATGCAACAGGTTCAAGCCCAAGTGCGTGGCGATGGCTGCACCCAACCCGCCAAAACGATAGGCCAGCCCATAGCCGATACCTGCCAGGCCAGACAGCAACACCCAATGCCAGCCCGCGCTCGAGTGAGCGAGGCCGAAGACCAGTGACGCGAGCAACAGGGCCAGCAGTTCGCCGTGGCGCAGGTGTTTGAAGACGCGGCTCAGTCCACCCTGGATGTACCCGCGAAATAACGCTTCTTCCACCAGGGTTACCAGCAACAGGTTGTTGAACAGCCACAACCAGGCTTGATCAGGCCATTTCGGCGCCCAAGCGATCACCCCCAGCAACAGCGCGCCGCCCAACGCCAGCAGGGTGCTCACCGCCAATCCCAGCGCCGTGGCGCAGGCGGCCAGACGCAGCGAGCGCACCCCGACTATCCAAGGACAGACCAGCAGCAGCCAGAAACCAATCAATGGTTTGTCCAGGTTCAGGTACATGGAAAACGGCACGGCATTGTCGGTGAAGCGCTGGGGTTGGATGCCTCGCCCGTTATGGAAGCCGGGCAGCCAGTGCATCGCCAGCGCCAGGGCCACGAACAGGAACAAGGCGTGCCCGAGCGGACGTCCGATGCGGATGTACCGGTGGTGCGCGGCGAAACCGGCGATCACCAGCAACAGGACGGTGATGCCGGCCAGCCAGCCGAGTTGGCCATAGGACAGGGCCAGGCCGTAGCCGAGTGTGAGCAGAATCAGGTAGGGCCAGGGCATTGAGTGTCCTTGTGCGGATCTTTTGTAGGAGCGAGCTTGCTCGCGATGGCGGTGTGTCAACAAAACTTGCACTGACTGACACACCGCATCGCGAGCAATCGAGCGTCGACCGGCTGCTCCTACAGGGGGGGCGGGGTGATGAGGGTGGGGTGATTATACGGGCGCGCAAATGAAAGCACCGCCCGAAGGCGGTGCGGGTGTGAGGCATTTCTCAGGACGCGATCAACTGCCGCAATACGTAGTGCAGGATTCCCCCCGACTTGAAGTATTCGACCTCATTGAGCGTGTCGATCCGGCACAACACATCGACTTTCTCGCGGCTGCCGTTTTCACGGGTAATCACCAGCGTCAGGTTCATCCGCGGGGTCAGTTCGACGCCGGAGAGGCCATGGATGTCCAGGGTTTCCTTGCCGGTGAGGTTCAGGCTCTTGCGGTTCTGGTCCAGCTTGAACTGCAACGGCAATACACCCATGCCCACCAGGTTGGAGCGGTGGATGCGCTCGAAGCTTTCGGCGATGACCGCCTTGACCCCCAGCAGATTGGTGCCCTTGGCTGCCCAGTCACGGCTCGAACCGGTGCCGTATTCCTGACCGGCAATCACCACCAGCGGCGTCGCCGTGGCCTGGTAGCGCATGGCCGCGTCGTAGATCGCCATGCGTTCCCCGGTAGGAATGTAGATCGTGTTGCCGCCTTCTTCGCCGCCGAGCATTTCGTTGCGAATACGGATGTTGGCGAACGTACCGCGCATCATCACCTCATGGTTGCCACGCCGGGAACCGTAGGAGTTGAAGTCGCGCGGCTCCACGCCTTTGTCGCGCAGGTAGCGACCCGCCGGGCTGTCGGCCTTGATGTTGCCGGCCGGGGAGATGTGGTCGGTGGTCACCGAATCGCCCAGCAGCGCCAGCACGCGTGCGCCGCTGACGTCGCCGATGGCCGGTGGCGGGCCACCGATGTCGTCGAAGAATGGCGGATGCTGGATGTAGGTCGAGTCGTCCTGCCAGACGTAGGTCGCTGCCTGGGGCACTTCGATCGCCTGCCATTGTTCGTCGCCGGCAAACACTTCGGCGTATTCCTTGTGGAACATCGAGGTGTTGACCCGGTTCACCGCCTCGGCAATTTCCTGGGTGCTCGGCCAGATGTCACGCAGGTAGACCGGGTTGCCGTCCTTGTCGTTGCCCAGCGGTTCGCTGCTGATATCGGTGCGCACCGTCCCGGCCAGCGCGTACGCCACCACCAGCGGCGGGGAGGCCAGCCAGTTGGTTTTCACCAGTGGATGCACGCGGCCTTCGAAGTTACGGTTGCCCGACAGCACCGAGGCGACGGTCAGGTCAGCGCTCTGGATGGCTTTTTCGATCGGTTCCGGCAGTGGCCCGGAGTTACCGATGCAGGTGGTGCAGCCGTAACCGACCAGGTCGAAACCGAGTTGATCCAGATAGGGTGTCAGCCCGGCGGCCTTATAGTAGTCGGTCACCACCTTGGAGCCAGGAGCCAGCGAACTCTTCACCCAGGGCTTGCGCTTGAGGCCTTTCTCCACGGCTTTTTTCGCCACCAGGCCGGCGGCCATCATCACGCTCGGGTTGGAGGTGTTGGTGCACGAGGTGATCGCGGCGATCACCACCGCACCATTTTTCAGGCGGTGAGTCACGCCTTCGAATTCATAGTCCACTTCGCCGGCCATGTCGGCATTGCCCACGGCCACACCGCCACCGCCCTCGCTTTCCAGGCGGCCTTCTTCCTTGCTGGTGGGTTTGAGGGTGAGGCCGATGAAGTCGCTGAAGGCCTGCGCCACCTTCGGCAGCGCGACCCGGTCCTGCGGACGTTTCGGCCCGGCGAGGCTGGCTTCGACGCTGGCCATGTCCAGTGCCAGGGTATCGGTGAACACCGGCTCCTTGCCCGGCAGGCGCCACAGGCCTTGGGCCTTGCTATAGGCCTCGACCAGCTTCACGGTTTCCTGTGGGCGGCCGGATAGGCGCAGGTAGTCGAGGGTGACGTCATCCACTGGGAAGAAGCCGCAGGTGGCGCCGTATTCCGGGGCCATGTTGGCGATGGTCGCGCGGTCGGCCAGCGGCAGATCGGCCAGGCCGTCGCCGTAGAACTCGACGAATTTGCCGACAACGCCTTTCTTGCGCAGCATCTGCGTGACGGTCAGCACCAGGTCTGTGGCGGTGATGCCTTCCTTCAGCTTGCCGGTGAGCTTGAAACCGATCACTTCCGGGATCAGCATCGACACCGGCTGGCCGAGCATCGCCGCTTCCGCTTCGATACCGCCGACGCCCCAGCCGAGCACGCCGAGGCCATTGATCATGGTGGTGTGCGAATCGGTGCCGACCAAGGTATCGGGGAAGGCGTAGGTGCGGCCGTCCTCGTCTTTGGTCCAGACGGTGCGGCCCAGGTATTCAAGGTTGACCTGATGGCAGATGCCAGTGCCCGGTGGCACCACGCTGAAGTTGTCGAAGGCACTCTGGCCCCAGCGCAAAAAGGCGTAGCGTTCGCCGTTGCGTTGCATTTCGATGTCGACGTTTTGCTCGAAGGCGCTGGGGCTGGCGAATTTATCGACCATCACCGAGTGGTCGATCACCAGGTCCACCGGCGACAGCGGGTTGATGCGCTGCGGGTTGCCGCCGGCCTTGGCCATGGCGGCACGCATGGCCGCCAGGTCGACCACGGCGGGAACGCCGGTGAAGTCCTGCATCAATACCCGCGCGGGGCGGTACTGGATTTCACGGTCCGAGCGGCGCTCCTTGAGCCAGGCGGCCAACGCTCGCAGGTCGGCGCCGGTGACGGTCTTTTCGTCTTCCCAGCGCAGCAGGTTTTCCAGCAGCACTTTCAACGACATCGGCAACGTGTCCAGGTCACCGAGGCTCCTGGCGGCATCGGGCAGACTGAAATAGTGGTAAGTCTTGTCGTCGATTTGCAGGGTTTTAAGGGTTTTCAGGCTATCGAGGGACGGCATTGCAATCACTCCTTTGCGTCCGCACGGCTACGGACTGAGGGGACGGGCAGAGCATTAAACCTAGCTCTGTTTGCTGCGTAAGGCGAATGACCGGATAACTTTTGTGTCATCTCGGCGGATACGATACTCAGAGTCTGTGACCATCGTGATCGTTCGACCAGATCGTCTCAATCGTCAGTTGGTGTTAAGCCACTAAACCAAGGGATAGCGAGGTTTTTGGTTGGGTCCGGCAGCCCGAACTCGGCTATCATGCGCCGGTTTTCGTGACAGGCTTCGCTTCAACGCAAGCCTGGGCATCGCGCAGTGGCGTCCTGTTCGCCATCTGCCCAGGAGTAAGAATGAACACCCTTTTCATGCATTGCCGGCCAGGCTTCGAAGGTGAAGTCTGCTCCGAGATTTCCGAACATGCCGCCCGGCTCAACGTGGCCGGGTACGCCAAGGCGAAAGCCGCCACCGCCTGCGCTGAATTCATCTGCACCGAAGACGGCGGCGCCGAGCGCCTGATGCATGGCCTGCGGTTCGCCGAGCTGATCTTCCCGCGTCAATGGGCCCGTGGGCGCTTCATCGACTTGCCGGAAACCGACCGCATCAGCGTGATCCTCGCGCACATGACGGACTTTCCGGTCTGCGGCAGCCTGTGGCTGGAAATGGTCGACACCAACGACGGCAAGGCCCTGTCCAATTTCTGCAAAAAACTCGAAGTGCACCTGCGCAAGGCGCTGATCGCGGCGGGCAAGCTGGTGGATGACCCGAGCAAGCCGCGCCTGTTGCTGACGTTCAAAAGCGGTCGCGAAGTGTTCGTGGGGCTGGCCGAATCGAACAATTCGGCGATGTGGCCGATGGGCATTCCGCGCCTGAAGTTCCCCCGCGAGGCGCCGAGCCGTTCGACCTTGAAACTGGAGGAGGCCTGGCACCACTTCATCCCGCGCGATCAGTGGGACGATCGTTTGCACAGTGACATGACGGGTGTGGACCTGGGGGCTGCACCCGGTGGCTGGACCTGGCAACTGGTCAACCGTGGCATGCTGGTGACCGCCATCGACAACGGCCCGATGGCCGAAAGCCTGATAGAAACCGGCCTGGTGCAGCACCTGATGGCGGACGGCTTCACCTATAAGCCGCGGCAGCCGGTGGACTGGATGGTCTGCGACATCGTCGAGAAACCCGCGCGCAACGCAGCGATGCTGGAAGAGTGGATCGGCGAGGGCCATTGCCGTGAGGCGGTGGTCAACCTCAAGTTGCCGATGAAGCAGCGTTATGCCGAAGTGAAGCGCCTGCTCGAACGCATCGCCGATGGATTCAAGGCGCGCGGCATCCGGGTCGAGATCGGCTGCAAGCAGCTGTACCACGACCGCGAGGAAGTGACCTGCCATCTGCGCCGGCTGGATGTGGCAAAACCCAAATCCCGTTAACGCATCGCCTTGTGGGTGTTGCCGACCCCTGTGGGAGCGAGCCTGCTCGCGATGATCATCAACGATTCGCTGGGTACCTGATAACTCGCGGTGTTCTTCAGCTCATCGCGAGCAGGCTCGCTCCCACAGATAGGGGTGACCGAACACCCGGCAATGCGCGACAATGCCGGCCTGTTTCAGGAGTAAATCATGAGTGAACCCCTTGATACGCCGGTAGACGGCACCCTCGACGCCACCGGCCTCAACTGCCCGGAACCGGTGATGATGCTGCACCAGCACATCCGTGACCTGGCCCCCGGCGGCCTGCTCAAAGTGATCGCCACGGACCCGTCAACCCGTCGCGACATCCCCAAATTCTGCGTGTTCCTCGACCACGAACTGGTCGCGCAGCATGAAGAGGCGGGCACCTACCTCTACTGGATTCGCAAGAAACTCGCATGACCACGCCGTTGCTGCTGCGGACCCGCTGGCGTGCTCTGCGCCGTCAGCGGCAGCCTGCGTCGTTGTAAACCTCGCCACGCTCCCTCTTGCCCACAGCAATGACCGTCACGACCAGCATTTCATCAATGACCCGATATACGAGCCGATACCCGGCACTGTTCAATTTGATCTTGTAAGCGTTGCCCAGTCCGTTGAGTCGGTCCCCGGGTATATGCGGATTGCTCAAGCGTTCCTGAAGCTTTTTCTTGAACTGTTCTCTCAGTGTCGACCCAAGCTTTCGCCATTCTTTCCAGGCTTTCTCGGAGAACGCCAGGTCATAGGTCATCAATTGAAACCTTGATGGTCGGGTCGTTTTCTCGTTCCTTGCATAGAGCGATCAACTCCAGATCGTCCAATCGGTTCATCAACGCTTCATATTCTTTGGCCGGAACACAGTAAAAGGCAGGCTCGTTGCGATTGAGAATTGCAACTGGCAGACCTCGCCCGGCGGCGACGGTGCCCATAGGATTTTTTTTCAGTTCCGAGATGCTTGCTACAACCTGCGAGAGCAAGAGATGCGGCATGAGGGTGTTCCCAAGAGTGCTTTTAGAAGTGCTGAAAATAACACCCTGAAGCACGTCTGGCGCTAGTGCTTTTGACATGGCCGGTATCCTGATTTGGTGAAGCATCAAGTTATCAGCTCTTGCGTTTCACCATTTCTGCGTTCTCTATCGGGCCATTCCTGCCATCCAGTGGGGCCACATCCCACGTTGTGTAGGACCTGCACTTCAGATTCATTGCAAACAGGTTTAATCCCACAAGGTCGAGCACAAGTCCAATATGGACCTAGGCGCCGTATGCCATCTGCGCCTAAACTGCCGACCCGCCAAAGGAGCCTGCCATGCTGATTGTCGCCGACGAAAATATTCCGCTGCTCGATGCTTTCTTCGAAGGTTTCGGTGAGATCCGCCGGGTCGCGGGGCGCTCCATTGACCGTGCTGTCGTTGAACAGGCCGATGTCCTGCTGGTGCGTTCGGTGACCAACGTCAATCGGGCATTGCTCGAAGGCAGCAAGGTGCGTTTTGTCGGCACCTGCACCATTGGCACCGATCACCTGGACCTCGATTACTTCCAGCAGGTCGGCATCACCTGGTCCAGCGCTCCCGGTTGCAATGCCCGTGGCGTGGTCGATTATGTGCTGGGCAGTTTGCTGACCCTCGCCGAAATCGAAGGCGTTGACTTGACCCAGCGCACCTACGGTGTGGTTGGCGCAGGTGAGGTTGGCGGTCGGTTGGTCAACGTCCTGCAGGGGCTGGGCTGGAATGTGCTGGTGTGCGACCCGCCCCGGCAAGCCGCCGAAGGCAGCGGTTACGTCAGCCTCGAGCAGATCATCGAGCAATGCGATGTCATCAGTCTGCACACGCCGCTGACCCGGCAGGGCGATGGCGCGACCTGGCATCTGTTCGACCGCGACCGTCTGAATCAGCTCAAACCCGGTACATGGCTGATCAATGCGAGCCGTGGCCCGGTGGTGGATAACGCTGCGCTGCGCGAGGTGCTGCTGCAACGCGACGACCTGCAAGCGGTGCTCGATGTCTGGGAGGCCGAGCCCGAGGTCGACGTGGCACTCGCCGAACTCTGCGTACTGGGCACGCCGCACATTGCCGGCTACAGCCTTGACGGCAAGCAGCGCGGGACCGCGCAGATCTATCAGGCCTACTGCGATTTCCTGGGTCAACCGGCGCAGGTTCAATTGAGCGATTTGCTGCCGCCACCCTGGTTGTCCCGGTTGACCCTGAGTGCTGACAGCGACCCGGCCTGGGCCCTGGCGATGATGTGCCGTGGCGTGTACGACCCACGCCGTGATGATGCGGATTTCCGTCGCAGCCTTGTAGGCAGTGTCAGCGAGCAGCGTGCGGCCTTTGATGTGCTGCGCAAAAATTATCCTTCGCGCCGGGAAATCGACGGTTTGCAGGTGCAGATCGAAGGGGACTCGCCGCAGTTGCGGGCGATGGTGCTGGCGTTGGGGGCTTCGCTGGTCTAGAGACCGGGTTGGCGCTATCGCGAGCAGGCTCGCTCCCACAGGGAATTGCGGCGTTCGCGAAATGCCTGCTCGCGATACGGGCAACTCGGTCCTACCGAAAAAACAAAAAACCCGGCCATGCAGGGCCGGGTTCGGAAGATGCAGGCTTATCAGCCTTGTTTGGCAGGCTTGACCAATCGTTTTTCCAGTTCGCGGCAGGCGTCCTGGATCATGCCTTCGGTGATTGGTACTTCGCGGCCTTTTTCGTCGATGATCGAGCAACCCAAAGACTGGTTCGGTTGCGTGCGGATCACTTGAATCTTGTCGCTGCTGCTGTGTTGCAAGGACATGGCCTGTCTCCTCATCAGGTTGTGCGCCTACTGTAGAACCGCCAGGTGACCGGGCTGTGACAACTCCCTGCGATCTTTCGGGGCGGCACTGTCAGTCCAACAGAAATAACTTCACATGGCTACCGAAGCCTTAGACCGATAGCGCCTAGAGTATGGTCAATGCGGTCATATTTAACCTGACTCATTGTGATTTACAGAGTTCCCCCCATTAAAAGGTGAAGCTGGCCCCCTTCACTTACGAACTGGAAAATCCCCATGCTTTCTGCCCGTCATCGCCGCGCGATTCGCCTGGCCAGCCGCTTTCTCCTGCCGTATCGCTGGCAGTCCGTGGGGGCCTTGCTCGCGCTTATCGTCACGGCAGGCATCACCTTATCCATGGGGCAGGGCATCCGGTTGTTGGTGGACCAGGGCTTCATGACCCAATCGCCGCATCTGCTCAACCAGACCATTGGCCTGTTCATGTTGCTGGTGGTGGGCTTGGCGTTCGGCACCTTCGTACGCTTCTATCTGGTGTCCTGGATCGGCGAGCGTGTGGTGGCCGACATCCGTCGACAGGTGTTCAACCATCTGGTTTACCTGCACCCCGGTTTCTACGAGAACAACCGCAGTTCCGAGATCCAGTCGCGCCTGACCGCTGATACGACGTTGCTGCAATCGGTCATCGGCTCGTCGTTGTCGCTGTTTCTGCGCAATCTGTTGATGGTGATCGGCGGGATCGTGTTGCTGTTCATCACCAACCCCAAGCTGACCAGCATTGTCGTCATCGCCTTGCCGCTGGTGATCGCGCCGATCCTGATTTTCGGGCGGCGGGTGCGCGGCCTGTCGCGCCTGAGCCAGGACCGCATTGCCGACATTGGCAGCTATGTCTCCGAAACCCTCGGCCAGATCAAGACCGTGCAGGCCTACAACCACCAGGTTCAGGACGAGCAGCGCTTTGCCGCGACAGTGGAGGAAGCGTTCAACACCGCACGCAAGCGGATCTTCCAGCGGGCCTGGCTGATCACCCTGGTGATTGTGCTGGTGCTGGGGGCGGTTGGCGTGATGTTATGGGTCGGCGGCATGGACGTGATGGCCGGGCGGATTTCCGCAGGTGAGCTGGCGGCCTTCGTCTTCTACAGCCTGATTGTCGGCAGCGCGTTTGGCACTTTGAGCGAAGTGATCGGCGAGCTGCAACGCGCCGCCGGTGCCGCCGAGCGGATCGCCGAGTTGCTGCGTTCGGAAAACATCATCCAGCCACCCGCGACAGGACTGGTGGATTTGCCCGAGCGTGTGGCGGGCAATCTTCAACTGCAGGACGTGCGCTTTTCCTACCCGTCGCGGCCTGAAAGCTACGCCATCAATGGCTTGAACCTGACCGTCAATGTCGGTGAAACCCTGGCGCTGGTCGGTCCTTCCGGCGCTGGCAAGTCAACGGTCTACGACCTGCTGCTGCGCTTCTACGACCCCGCCGAGGGCCGCATCCTGCTCGACGGCGTGCCCCTGACGCAGCTCGATCCACTGGACCTGCGCCGTTGCTTCGCCCTGGTCTCGCAATCTCCGGCGCTGTTTTTTGGCAGCATCGAAGACAACCTGCGCTACGGCAACCCGACGGCGACACTGGAGCAGGTGAAGGAGGCGGCAAAAATCGCCTACGCCCACGACTTCATCGAGGCCATGCCCCAGGGTTACCAGACGCATCTGGGCGATGCCGGCCTGGGGTTGTCCGGTGGCCAGCGCCAACGCCTGGCCATCGCCCGCGCGCTGCTGGTGGACGCGCCGATCCTGCTGCTCGACGAAGCCACCAGTGCCCTCGATGCCCAGAGCGAACACCTGATCCAGCAAGCCCTGCCGAGCCTGATGAAAAACCGCACCACCCTGGTCATCGCCCACCGCCTGGCCACCGTGAAAAACGCCGACCGAATCGCGGTGATGGATCAAGGCAAGCTGGTAGCGGTAGGCACCCACCAGGAGTTGATCGCCAGCAATGCGCTGTACGCGCGGTTGGCGGCGTTGCAGTTCAACGCCACGAACACCCTGTAGGAGCGAGCTTGCTCGCGATGAACGTCCAGACACCGCAGGGTACCAGGCATCCCGCGTCATCGTTCACGACCATCGCGAGCAAGCTCGCTCCTACAGACCGATCAAGTAACCGATCAAGTAACCGATCAAGTAACCGATCAAGTAACCGACCAAGTAAAAGCATCCAGCCACACCAGGCGGATTGAACATTTGGCACGAAAAAAGCCCGCATTTTTCAATGCGGGCTTTTTAATTTCAGCGCCTCAACCCAGCTCACTGATCATCAAAATACCGCTCATGCCAATCCACCAGCGGCTGCGGTGAGTTGAGCTTCTGGCCGTAGATCACCGAATACGACAGCACGTTCTGCACGTATTGGCGGGTTTCGTCGAAGGGGATGCTTTCCACCCAGACGTCGAAGCTCAGGTGATCGGCGCCGCGCAGCCACTGGCGTACGCGGCCGGGGCCGGCGTTGTAGGCGGCGGAGGCGAGGACGCGGTTGCCGTTGAACTGGCTGTGCACCTGGCTCAGGTAAGCGGCGCCCAGCTGGATGTTCTTGTTCGGGTCGAGCACCTGTTGCGGCGAGGCCAGGGGAATGCTGAATTTGCGTGCGGTTTCCTTGGCGGTGCCGGGCATCAGTTGCATCAGGCCGCTGGCGCCGACGCTGGAGCGGGCGTCGTCCATGAAGGCGCTTTCCTGACGGGTGATGGCGAACACCCAGCTCGAGTGCAGGCCGCGAACCTTGGCCTCACGCACCAGGGTGTCGCGGTGGGCCATCGGGAAGCGGATGTCCAGGTCGTCCCAGTATTGCGCCTGGCTGATGGTGCGAATCGCCGGGAAGTACCATTTCAGGTCGTAGGCCAGTTTCGCCTGGGCAACCATTTCGTCACGGTTGAAATGGCGACTGACGTGGTACCACTCGCGACGACCGTCGACGATTTGCCCGCGGGCGTGGAACTCCAGGGCACGTCGCACGCCTGGGGTGTTGCGCACCTTGTTCATCAGCGCCTGGCTGAGCACCAGCGGTTTGTTGACCAGCGAGTAGGGTTGTTGCGAGCGGTCGGCGGCGAGGAAACCGTAGAAGTCCCGTTCGCGGGCGAGGTTCTTGTACAGCGTCAGGGCTTCCGGGTTCTGCGGTTGCGCCAGCTCCAGGCTGCGGGCCTGCCAGTAGCGCCAGCGGTTGGTGGTCGCCAGGTCCTGGGGCAGGCGGCGGGTCAACTGATAGGCATCGTCCCAGCGCGCCAGGCGCAGCAGCAGGCGGAGGCGCCACTCGGACACGGTGTTGTCGCGCAGTTCCGGATCGTACTTGGTCATCACATCCAGCGCGCGACTGTCAAAACGGCGCGCGAGGGTCAGGCCGATTTCCCGGGCGATGGCGACTTTTTCATCGCGGGAGAAATGCATGCTGCTGGCGTAGCCGTCGAGCAACTGCATGGCCTTGTCTGGATCCTGACGGGCCAGGCGGCGCAGGCCGAGACTGACGATGTCGGACATCGGCTCGTCAGCGGGGGTGAAGCGTGACGGCTGATTGAGCAATTCAGGTTTCTGCGCCACGTCCACCAACAGGCGACCACGCGGGGCGAGGGTGTTCAGGCCGTTGACCAGGCTGTTGGCCAGCGGGTAATTGCGTGCCTGGGCGGCGAGCTTGGTGCGTTCCCAGCGCTTCTGTTCGGTCAGTTGGCCTTCGGCAGCCCACATGCCGAACAGCGCGTCACAGGCGGCTGGTTGCGATTTGCCGGTCAGCCAGAGCTTGTTGGCGTTGGCATAGCCTTCGGACTTGAGGTTGTGGCTGATCTGGTACTGCGCGTTCAGGCAGTCCAGTTCGGTGAAATTGAGCTTGGGGTCGTAATACTTGACGAAGGTTGCCCAGTCACCGCGTTCGGCCAGCCAGCGCAACCAGCGCAACTTCATCCAGTTGGCCTGGGGCAGGTCGCCGTGTTCGGCGAGGAATTTCTCGATCTCGGCGTTGCTCGCCGTTTTCAGGCGCGCGGTCAGCTCGTCGTAGGCCAGGTAGGGTTCCAGCGGGTAGGTGCTCAGGGCCTGGCTGTAACGGAAGTACGGGCCGGTATCACCCTTGGCCAGGGCGCGCTTGGCTTCATCGTAATATTGGCGTTGGGTGGACAGGTCCACCGCCTGGACTGTTTGGACGGCAGTGGCAGAAAGGAGCAAGCACGATAAAAGACTGAAAAGGCGACTGCGCATGAGACATCCGGGCAGAGAAATCATGACAAACGCGAGCCTTGCCCGCGCTGAATTATCTGTAGCTTAGCCTTTTGCCAGCAGCGGGCGAAAGCTTTGCGGGCCTGTCGGCATCAGTTAGCAACATTTGTGCTGCAGAGTGTCACCAAGGTGAAATTGCCGGCCTTCTGAAGCCTCGATTCAGGTAGAATGCGCGCCCGGTTTTTGGAGAAGCTCATGACCCTGCTCAAATTCAGCGATGTGTCCCTTGCTTTCGGCGCGATGCCGTTGTTGGACAAGGTGTCCTGGCAGATCGCCCGTGGAGAGCGGGTGTGCATCATCGGCCGCAACGGCACTGGCAAGTCCAGCATGATGAAGCTCGTCAAGGGCGACCAGAAGCCCGATGACGGCTCCGTGTGGCGTGCCCCGGGCCTGAAAATCGGCGAATTGCCGCAGGAATTGCCGGTAGCCGACGAGCGGACGGTGTTCGACGTCGTGGCCGCGGGCCTGGACGGTGTCGGTGCCTTGCTCGCCGAGTATCACCACCTGAGCCAGAACATCGTCACCGATGCCGACCTGGAAAAGCTCATGCACGTGCAGCATGACCTCGAGGCCCGTGACGGCTGGCGCTTGCAGACCCTGGTCGACAGCACCCTGAGCCGCCTGCAACTGCCGGCCGACAAGACCCTGGCCGAGCTGTCCGGTGGCTGGCGTCGTCGCGTCCTGCTGGCCCAGGCCCTGGTGTCCGAGCCGGATCTGCTGCTGCTCGACGAACCGACCAACCACCTGGACATCGGTGCGATCGCCTGGCTGGAAGAAGCGCTGAAGGATTTCCAGGGCGCCGTGCTGTTCATTACCCACGACCGTTCCTTCCTGCAAAACCTGGCCACACGCATCCTCGAACTGGATCGCGGCGGGTTGATCGACTGGAACGGCGACTACGCCAGTTTCCTTGTGCACAAGGAAGCTGAACTGGCTGCCGAAGCGACCGCCAACGCGTTGTTCGACAAGCGCCTGGCCCAGGAAGAAGTGTGGATTCGCCAGGGCATCAAGGCCCGGCGTACTCGCAACGAGGGCCGGGTTCGTGCCCTCAAGGCCCTGCGTGTCGAGCGCAGCGAGCGTCGTGAGCGCACCGGCAAGGCCAACATTCAACTGGAAACCGCGGAGAAGTCCGGCAAGCAGGTCATGGTGCTGGAAAACGTCAGTTTTGCTCACCCGGACGGCCCGGTGCTGATCCGTGATTTCTCCATGGTCCTGCAGCGCGGCGACCGCATCGGCCTGCTCGGCGCCAACGGCACCGGCAAGACCACGCTGCTCAAGCTGATGCTCAGCGGCCTGCAGCCCACCAGCGGCAAGGTGGAAGAGGGCACCAAGATCGACGTCGCCTACTTCGATCAGTTGCGCCACCAGCTGGACCTGGAAAAGACCGTGGTGGACAACGTTGCCGAAGGTCGCGATTTCATCGAGATCGACGGCCAGAGCCGCCACGTCCTCAGTTACCTCGGCGACTTCCTGTTCAGCCCGCAGCGTGCCCGCACGCCGGTCAAGGCGCTGTCCGGTGGCGAGCGTGCCCGCCTGTTGCTGGCCAAGTTGTTCAGCAAACCGGCCAACCTCTTGGTCCTCGACGAACCGACCAACGACCTCGACGTGGAAACCCTCGAGTTGCTGGAAGAAGTGCTGCTGACCTTCAGTGGCACCGTGCTGATGGTCAGCCACGACCGGGCATTCCTCGACAACGTGGTCACCAGCACCCTGGTGTTCGAAGGCGAAGGCAAGATCCGTGAGTACGTCGGTGGTTACCAGGACTGGCTGCGCCAGGGCGGTTCGCCGCGTTTGCTCGGGGTGACCGAGAGCAAATCCGGCAAGGCCGACCTGAATTCGGCGGTGGTCAAGGCAGAACCTGCGCCAGTGGCGGCAGCGGTGGAAGCGCCGGCGGCGAAGAAGAAGCTCAGCTACAAGCTGCAGCGCGAGCTGGAGATGTTGCCTGGCCAGATCGAGGCCATGGAACAGCAGATCGCTGACGTCGAGGCGCAGATGGCGGATGCCGGTTTCTACCTGCGTCCTGCTGCGGAAACGGCTGCGGTGATCGCCAAGCTGGAGCAGATGCAGGCCGAACTCGACGTGATGGTCGAGCGTTGGGCTGAGCTGGATGCCTGATTGACTGCGCGGTGAACGCCGGATTTGCGACGTTCACCGTACTGTAGGAGCGAGCTTGCTCGCGATAGCGGTGTGCCAATCGACGCATCAGTTGCCTGACACGCCGCCATCGCGAGCAAGCTCGCTCCTACCGTTAGTGGGCGGGGTCAGCTCTTGACCAGGCGCACCGCCAGCACATCGCATGGCGCGCCGTGCAATACGTCATTGGCGGTGGAACCGAGCAGCAATGCCAGGCCGTGTCGCCCATGGCTGCCCACGACAACCAGATCGCAGCCTTGCTCCTTGGCCAGGTGATGAATCTCCTGGCGTGGCTGGCCGTAGGTCAGGTGGCAGTATTCCTTGGAGACCTCAGGGTACTTGACGATCAAGCGGTCAAGGCGTTCCTTGGCCTGGTCGAATTGCTGCTGCTGCAGTTGGGAAAGGTCCATCGGCACGTCGCCACCAAAGGCCATGGCCATGGGTTCGACGATGTGCACCAGGGACAATTTTGCGCCACTGCTCACCGCCAGCTCGCGAGCGCGCTTGATGACAGGGTCACACTCTTCGGTGAGATCTACCGCGACCAGAATGTGTTCATAGGGCATGAGATGCTCCTCCTGAGAACTGCAATAAGGGTAAGTATGGCTGGTTTCAAGCGCTTTGTTTTCAGAGTGACTGCAAGCGCTCGTCAAAATTCGGGAGTACACATATGACGGTCTGGATAGTGGTGTCAATCCTGTTGGTGGTATTGAGCCCCCTCGCATGGCTGCGACCGTCCCGTACCCAGAGTGGTCGAATCGCCCTGCGCATGGAGGCTCGCCGCCTCGGATTGGCCATGCAACTGGCGCCTCAGGAGTGGCCGCACTGGCTGCGTCCTGAGCCGCCGAACCCCTGCGCGCAGTACCATCGGCCCCGTCGCGGCAGCCAACCGGCGTGCTGGGTGTACTGGCAGAAATCGGCGGGTGTGTGGGTCAATCAGTGGCAGGAACCCTGCGACGATCAGGCGCTGTTGAATCATTTCGAAAAATTGCCGGCCAATGTCTACAAGGTCGAAGCCGACAAGCAGATGATCACTTTGTATTGGGGCGAGAAGGGCGAGGCGGAGGTCTTGGAGCGTATCGACGCGACGCTTAAAGCGTTGGCCTGATGTGGGAGCGGGCCTGCCCGCGATGGTCGAAAGGGCGCCGCCGGGTGTCAGGTGCACAACGTCATCGTTAACGACCATCGCGAGCAAGGCTCGCTCCTACAGGTCTGCAAAAAAAAGCCCGACAACATCGTCGGGGCGGGGTTGGCCAGGCAGGCCGGTAATTCGGTTTGGGCTGATCCTGCGCCGGGCGTTCGCCCAGGCGCTCAAATTTTCCCTGTGGTTTCGCCAGCTTAGCCGGTTCCGCGTGAGCCGTTGCGAATTAGGGCGACTTTTCTAATGATTGATCCTATGAATGTCTGTGCATGCAGTGGCGTGTTGCAGGTCATCTTCCTACAGAAATGACTGCAAAGTCGCTTTTCAACCCGTGTTTTGGGCGATTGACAATTGTCGGAAATTCCGTGAAGGTGGCGTACCCAAATCAAACGGGCGTATGAATTGAGCGTTTGCATTAGAGCGCGCTCCAACAGAATCCCGACTATCGCGTTGGCGGGTGTGTGGGGTGGATTGGCGTAGCATCGACGAAACCGTCCCTGCCAGCCATTCGCCTGCTTCCGACGTGTACTGTTCAGCTTCCATATCGTGGAGATCAGTTGATGATTTACGAAGGTAAAGCCATCACGGTTAAGGCTCTTGAAAGTGGCATCGTCGAACTGAAGTTCGACCTCAAGGGTGAGTCCGTCAACAAGTTCAACCGTCTAACCCTGAATGAACTGCGTCAGGCCGTAGACACCATCAAGGCAGATGCTTCGATCAAGGGTGTGATCGTCAGCAGTGGCAAGGACGTGTTCATCGTCGGCGCCGACATCACCGAATTTGTCGACAACTTCAAGCTGCCGGATGCAGAGCTTGTTGCTGGCAACCTCGAAGCCAACAAAATCTTCAGCGATTTCGAAGACCTCAACGTCCCGACCGTTGCCGCGATCAATGGCATCGCCCTGGGTGGCGGCCTGGAAATGTGCCTGGCAGCGGACTTCCGCGTCATGTCCACCAGCGCCAAGATCGGCCTGCCGGAAGTCAAGCTGGGCATCTACCCAGGCTTTGGCGGTACCGTGCGCCTGCCGCGCCTGATCGGTGCCGACAACGCCATCGAGTGGATTGCCGCCGGCAAGGAAAACCGTGCCGAAGACGCGCTGAAAGTCGGTGCCGTCGACGCCGTGGTCGTGCCTGAGAAGCTGCAGGAAGCCGCCCTTGAAGTGATCAAACGCGCCATTTCCGGCGAGTTCGACTACAAGGCCAAGCGTCAGCCGAAGCTGGAAAAACTCAAGCTCAACGCCATCGAGCAGATGATGGCTTTCGAAACCGCCAAGGGTTTCGTGGCCGGTCAAGCGGGCCCGAACTACCCGGCGCCGGTCGAAGCGATCAAGACCATCCAGAAAGCCGCGAACTTCGGTCGTGACAAGGCACTGGAAGTCGAAGCCGCCGGTTTCGTCAAACTGGCCAAGACCTCTGCCGCGCAGAGCCTGATCGGCCTGTTCCTGAACGATCAGGAGCTGAAGAAAAAGGCCAAGGCCTACGACGAAATCGCCAGCGACGTGAAGCAGGCTGCCGTATTGGGCGCCGGCATCATGGGTGGCGGCATCGCCTATCAGTCGGCTTCCAAGGGCACGCCGATCCTGATGAAGGACATCAACGAGCACGGTATCGAGCAGGGCCTGGCCGAAGCCGCCAAGCTGCTGGTCAGCCGCGTTGAAAAAGGTCGCATGACCGCAGCGAAGATGGCCGAAGTGCTCAACGGCATTCGCCCGACCCTGTCCTACGGTGACTTCGGTCACGTGGACCTGGTGGTCGAAGCGGTCGTCGAGAACCCGAAGGTCAAGCAAGCGGTCCTGGCCGAAGTCGAAGACAAGGTCAAGGAAGACACCATCCTGGCGTCCAACACCTCGACCATTTCCATCAGCTTGCTGGCCAAGGCCCTCAAGCGTCCGGAAAACTTCGTCGGCATGCACTTCTTCAACCCGGTGCACATGATGCCGCTGGTGGAAGTGATCCGTGGCGAGAAGTCCAGCGAGCAGGCGATCGCCACCACCGTGGCCTACGCCAAGAAAATGGGCAAGAACCCGATCGTGGTCAACGACTGCCCGGGCTTCCTGGTCAACCGCGTGCTGTTCCCGTACTTCGGCGGTTTCGCCAAGCTGGTCAGCGCCGGTGTGGACTTCGTGCGCATCGACAAGATCATGGAAAAATTCGGCTGGCCGATGGGCCCGGCGTACCTGATGGACGTGGTCGGCATCGACACCGGTCACCACGGTCGTGACGTGATGGCCGAAGGTTTCCCGGACCGCATGAAAGACGATCGCCGTTCGGCCATCGACGTGCTCTACGAAGCCAAGCGCCTGGGCCAGAAGAATGGCAAGGGCTTCTACGCCTACGAGGCCGACAAGAAGGGCAAGCAGAAGAAAGTCGCCGATCCATCGGTGCTGGAAGTGCTCAAGCCAATCGTCTACGAGCAGCGTGAAGTCACTGACGAAGACATCATTAACTGGATGATGATCCCGCTGTGCCTGGAAACCGTGCGTTGCCTGGAAGACGGCATCGTCGAAACCGCCGCCGAAGCCGACATGGGTCTGGTCTACGGTATTGGTTTCCCTCCATTCCGTGGCGGTGCGCTGCGTTACATCGACTCGATCGGTGTGGCCCAGTTCGTTGCCCTGGCTGACCAGTACGCTGATTTGGGCGCGCTGTACCACCCGACCGCGAAGCTGCGCGAAATGGCCAAGAACGGCCAGAGCTTCTTCGGTTAAGCGCCCCCAACTAGAGTGAGAGTGAACTTATGAGCTTGAATCCTAGAGACGTCGTGATTGTCGACTTCGGTCGTACTCCGATGGGCCGCTCCAAGGGCGGCATGCACCGCAACACCCGTGCCGAAGACATGTCGGCACACCTGATCAGCAAATTGCTGGAACGTAACGTCAAGGTCGACCCGAACGAAGTCGAAGACGTGATCTGGGGCTGCGTGAACCAGACCCTGGAGCAGGGCTGGAACATCGCCCGCATGGCGTCGCTGATGACCCAGATCCCGCACACCTCGGCCGCCCAGACCGTCAGCCGCCTGTGCGGTTCGTCGATGAGCGCGCTGCACACCGCCGCGCAAGCGATCATGACCGGCAACGGTGACGTGTTCGTGGTTGGTGGCGTCGAGCACATGGGTCACGTGAGCATGATGCACGGTGTCGATCCTAACCCGCACATGTCGCTGCACGCGGCAAAAGCCTCGGGCATGATGGGCCTGACCGCGGAAATGCTCGGCAAGATGCATGGCATCACCCGTGAGCAGCAGGACGCCTTTGGCGTGCGTTCCCACCAGCTCGCCCACAAGGCGACCGTGGAAGGCAAGTTCAAGGACGAAATCATCCCGATGCAGGGCTACGACGAGAACGGTTTCCTGAAACTGTTCGACTACGACGAAACCATTCGTCCGGAAACCACCCTGGAAAGCCTGGCGACCCTGAAGCCGGCGTTCAACCCCAAGGGCGGCACCGTGACAGCCGGTACTTCGTCGCAGATCACCGATGGTGCTTCGTGCATGATCGTGATGTCGGCGCAGCGTGCTCAGGACCTGGGCATCCAGCCGATGGCGGTGATTCGCTCGATGGCAGTGGCGGGTGTGGATCCGGCGATCATGGGTTACGGTCCGGTACCGGCGACGCAGAAAGCCTTGAAGCGCGCAGGCCTTGGCATCAACGATATCGACTTCTTCGAGCTCAACGAAGCTTTCGCCGCACAGGCTCTGCCAGTGCTGAAAGATCTGAAAGTGCTCGACAAGATGAACGAGAAGGTTAACCTGCACGGCGGCGCGATCGCCCTGGGTCACCCGTTCGGTTGCTCCGGTGCACGTATTTCCGGCACCCTGCTGAACGTGATGAAGCAAAATGGCGGCACCTTCGGGGTGGCTACCATGTGCATTGGTCTCGGCCAAGGCATCTCCACCGTCTTCGAACGCGTCTAAGCGTTTCGTTGACGGAAGCCGGGGCCCAGTGCCCCGGTTTTTGTTTTTCCGGATTTTTTTTGCTTTTATTTTGAAAAGATTTGAGTGAGGGCCGATACATGCCGATACAACCTGGGCTCTACCAACATTACAAGGGGCCGCAGTACCGTGTATTCAGTATTGCACGGCATTCGGAGACCGAAGAGGAAGTGGTGTTTTACCAAGCCCTGTATGGCGATTACGGCTTTTGGGTACGTCCCTTGAGCATGTTCCTGGAGTCGGTCGAGGTTGACGGCGAACAGGTGCCACGCTTTGCTTTGGTACAGGCTGAACCGAGCGTTTTTTCGAAGCCATAAGCTGAGTTCGCGCAAAACCCTGCGCTTGACCTCACCTTGTAGCCACTATATATAGCGGTGCCGCGTCAGGCGCCAATCGCCTTTCACTTCTCGAATTCAGGAATTTTCCGATCCATGGGCAAATCGCTGGTCATTGTGGAATCCCCGGCTAAGGCCAAGACCATCAACAAGTATCTGGGCAACCAATACGTGGTGAAGTCGAGTATCGGCCATATCCGAGACCTGCCCACCAGCGGTTCGGCGAGCGCCAGCAAAGAGCCTGCCGCCAAGCGTGGCAAGACCGCGGGCGAAGGTCCGGTGCTCACACCGAAGGAAAAGGCGCGCAATCAACTGGTTTCGCGCATGGGGGTCGATCCCGATCATGGCTGGAAAGCCAAGTACGAGATCCTTCCGGGCAAGGAAAAAGTCATCGAAGAGCTGCGCCGGCTCGCCAAAGATGCTGACACCATCTATCTCGCAACCGACTTGGACCGCGAGGGGGAAGCCATTGCCTGGCACCTGCGCGAAGCCATCGGTGGGGATGACAGCCGCTACAAGCGCGTGGTGTTCAACGAAATCACCAAGAAGGCGATCCAGGAAGCCTTCTCCGAGCCGGGCGAGCTGGATATCGACCGCGTCAACGCCCAGCAGGCGCGTCGTTTCCTCGATCGCGTGGTGGGTTACATGGTCTCGCCGCTGCTGTGGGCCAAGATCGCCCGTGGCCTGTCTGCCGGTCGCGTGCAGTCGGTTGCCGTGAAGCTGGTGGTCGAGCGCGAGCGTGAAATCCGGGCGTTCATCCCTGAAGAGTACTGGGAAGTCCACGCCGACCTCGGCACCGCCAAGGGTGCGACCGTACGTTTCGACGTGGCTCGCGAGAAGGGCGAAGCCTTCAAGCCGCTGAACGAAGCCCAAGCCATGGCCGCGCTGGAAAAGCTCAAGGCGTCCAGCTACAGCATCGTCAAGCGCGAAGACAAGCCGACCAGCAGCAAGCCTTCGGCGCCGTTCATCACGTCCACTCTGCAACAGGCCGCCAGTAACCGCCTGGGCTTCGGCGTGAAGAAAACCATGATGATGGCCCAGCGCTTGTACGAAGCGGGCTACATCACCTACATGCGTACCGACTCCACCAACCTGTCGGCTGATGCCGTGGCGATGGCGCGTACCTATATCGAAAGCGAGTTCGGCAAGAAATACCTGCCAGACACGCCCAACGTTTACAGCAGCAAGGAAGGCGCTCAAGAGGCTCACGAGGCGATTCGTCCGTCCGACGCCAACACCACGCCGGCCAAGCTGTCGGGCATGGAGCGCGACGCTGAGCGCCTCTACGAGCTGATCTGGCGCCAGTTCCTCGCTTGCCAGATGCTGCCGGCGCAATACCTGTCGACCACCGTGACCGTGGGCGCTGGCGACTTCGAGCTGCGTGCCAAGGGCCGCATCCTCAAGTTCGACGGCTACACCCGCGTCCTGCCGCAAATCGCCAAGCCGGGCGATGACGACGTGCTGCCAGACATGGCCCAGGGCGACACGATGAAGCTGATCAAGCTTGATCCGACCCAGCACTTCACCAAGCCACCGGCGCGTTACTCGGAAGCGAGCCTGGTCAAGGAAATGGAAAAACGTGGCATCGGTCGTCCTTCGACCTATGCGGCGATCATCTCCACCATCCAGGACCGCGGCTACGTGGCGCTGCACAACCGTCGTTTCTACTCGGAAAAGATGGGTGACATCGTCACCGAGCGTCTGTCCGAGAGCTTCTCCAACCTCATGGACTACGGCTTCACCGCCGGCATGGAAGAGAACCTCGACGACGTGGCTCAGGGCGAACGCGACTGGAAAAACGTGCTGGACGAGTTCTACGGCGATTTCAAGAAGAAGCTCGAAGTGGCCGAGGGCGCGGAAAACGGCATGCGTGCCAACCAGCCGGTCATGACCGACATTCCGTGCACCACTTGCGGACGTCCGATGCAGATTCGTACCGCTTCGACCGGCGTGTTCCTCGGTTGCTCGGGCTATAGCCTGCCGCCGAAAGAGCGCTGCAAGGCCACCGTCAACCTGGTGCCGGGCGATGAAATCGCCGCGGACGACGAAGGTGAGTCGGAGTCGCTGGTACTGCGTGGCAAGCACCGCTGCCCGATCTGCAGCACGGCGATGGACGCCTACCTGCTGGACGAGAAGCGCAAGCTGCACATCTGCGGCAACAACCCGGATTGCGCGGGCTACGAAATCGAAGAAGGCACCTACCGCATCAAGGGCTACGAAGGCCCGAGCCTGGAATGTGACAAGTGCGGCAGCGAGATGCAGCTCAAGACCGGCCGTTTCGGCAAGTTCTTCGGTTGCACCAATCCGACGTGCAAGAACACCCGCAAGCTGCTCAAGAGTGGTGACGCGGCGCCGCCGAAGATGGATCCGGTGAAGATGCCTGAGCTCAAATGCGAAAAGGTCAACGACACCTACATCCTGCGCGACGGTGCTTCCGGCCTGTTCCTGGCCGCCAGCCAGTTCCCGAAAAACCGCGAGACACGTGCTCCGCTGGTGATCGAGATCATCCCGCACAAGGACGAAATCAATCCGAAGTACCACTTCCTCTGCGAAGCGCCGAAGAAGGACCCGGATGGCCTGCCAGCCGTGATCCGCTACAGCCGCAAGACCAAGGAGCAATACGTGCAGACCGAAGTCGACGGCAAGCCGACTGGCTGGAAAGCCTTCTATGACGGTGGCAAGTGGACCGTTGAAGACAAGCGCACTGCCGCGAAGTCTTAATCGGCGCCAGACAAAAGCCCCGACTCGAAAGAGCCGGGGCTTTTTTGTTGCGCACCTGTAGGAGCGAGCTTGTCGAGGCGTCGAACCGTCGCGATGGTCGTTAACGATGACGCGGGATGCCTGATGCGATGCGGTGTCCTTGCGACCATCGCGAGCAAGCTCGCTCCTACAGACGGTGGTGTAGGGCTTGCGAAGGCATTGGCTGATCCCCGACACTGTCTGACCTGTGTTACGCAATTATTTCGTTGTGGAGGCTGCCGTCATGGCCCACGAGCTCTATACCCGTACCAACCAGAAGATCTACTTCGCCGGCCTGTCGCTGGAAGCCCTTGCCCGAGCGGAAGAGGGGCGGGCGATGAATTCCCTGGCGCTGATCCAGGCCGGGCGCGAATCGGCGTTGTTTCACCTGTACGGTGCGCTGCTGGGGTTGTGCCATGAAATTGCCGGCTTCTATCGCCTGCCACAGGCCAATGCGCCACGGGCAGAGATGCTGTTGACCCGGGAAGTGCTGGAAACCATCGCCATCCCTGAAATGGCCGAGATGGTCGAGATGGCGCAAAACCCGGAAACCTGGCTGGCCAGGCTGCTAGCGGAGCATGCCGCGCTGTTCCAGCCGCCTCGTGCGCCGCACAAGCCCAAGGGTGACGTGACGCAGCCGTTGATCCTGGCGGTCAACCTGGATGAAGAAGAGGAGCCGCAAGAGCTCAGTCGCGAAGAGTTGGAAACCTGGCGGCAAAACCTCAAAGGCCTGGCGCTGCGGTTCCGTGAAGGTTTGAACGAATGCTGATGGCTTGAAGCCTGGGTGGGCGGTTGCGAGCATCTGCCCCATTCAGAGATTACTGTGAGAAATTTCTCTTCGTAGTGGCATTTGGTCAAGATCCTGAGCGAAGCCCGGCCGATGCCTATATAATGCCCGCCTTTCGTGGAGTACAGACCTATATGCCAACGTCCTTTCTAGAAATTGTCGAGTTACCAGACGGCCGAATCGAGCTGCGAAGGGCTGAGGACGAGGGTTCTCTGGTTACTTTGAATTTCTCCGAGGATGCCAAGGCGTTCCTGCAAGGCCAGCATGTTGAGGTCGCCAAGGCGATGTTGAGCGTCGGCGTGCAGATGGCCGGTCGCCTGGTCGAGGGCGAATTGAATACGGATGAAGGTTCTCGGGTCCTGCACTGATCCCGTTCGTCGCTTTTTTCTGATCCCCTGCAAATCGGCTTCTCTGTCCCTGGAGAAGCCCCGCGTCATTTAACCCAGTCGAATATTCAGACTTTGTGCGTCCCCGGTTCGGGCGGCGCTGATCAACTGTTGCCGTGCCGTGGCGCTCAATGGGTTGAGCCAGCTGACGACCGTGTGGCTGCGGCCCAGGCGCAGGGCCTCGCAGGTCAGTTGCTGTGCACTCTGACTGCCGCGGGGTTGCAGCAGCAGGATGCGTTCACGGTTCAGGCCGGCGTCGCGCAACCAGGCTTGTGTCAGGCTGGCGGGCGGGGCGATCAGTGTCAGCCAGCGTGCGTCCTGATCTTCGCTCAGGTCACGAAGGATCGGTGCCAAAAGGCTCAGGCAGCTCCCGGCCGCGCCACGCAGTGATAGCTCGCTGAAGACTTCGGGTTCGGCGCTCCAGGGCGACTCGACCACGTCTTTCAGGATCGGCGCCATCGGCTGCATCATGAATGCCTCGAACAGCGGCAGTTGGGCTTGCTGTGGTGCGTGCGGGAACTGCATAAAGCCTCCTTTAGCGGCGAATGACGCCGACGCTCAAGCCTTCGATCACCAGTTCCTGATCTTTCAGGTTGACTTCGATGGGGGCGAATTCAGGGTTCTCGGCAATCAGCCAGACTTTGCTGCCATCGCGCTTGAAGCGCTTGACGGTCACTTCGTCGCCGATGCGTGCCACGACGATCTGGCCGTTGCGGGCTTCGCGAGTGGTGTGCACGGCCAGCAGGTCGCCATCGAAAATGCCGATGTCCTTCATGCTCATGCCGTGAACCCGCAGTAGGTAGTCGGCGCGCGGATGGAAGAACGCCGGGTTGATGTTGCAGGACTCTTCGACGTGTTGCTGGGCAAGGATCGGTGCACCGGCAGCGACCCGGCCGATGATCGGCAGGGTGGATTCGTCGGCCTTGGCTTCGAAACCCGGGATGCGGATGCCGCGCGAAGCACCGGGGGTCATTTCGATAGCGCCTTTACGGGCCAGCGCCTTGAGGTGCTCTTCCGCCGCGTTGGGCGACTTGAAACCCAGTTCCTGGGCGATTTCCGCGCGGGTAGGCGGGTAGCCGTTGTCTTCCAGGCACCGTTTGATGAAAGTCAGAATCTCTGCTTGGCGTGGCGTCAGCTTTAGCATTTTGATCGCTCTGTTTTTTTATACAGTGACTGGGATTATATACAGTGAAGGCGTCTTGGCAATGCCCCTTTTCGCAGTGGCTGCCAGACGGTCAACCGGCGGGCTGATTAACAGGACATTAATGTGTGGTTAAATAGCTGACTGACCATTCCCAAAACGAACCGCCAGGCTTGACAAGGCCGGGGCTGAAACGTATGTTTCAAACAAGTGTTTGTCAGGCGGAGTAGCCATGGCCCAGTCGGAAACCGTTGAACGCATTCTCGATGCTGCCGAGCAGTTGTTCGCGGAAAAAGGTTTTGCTGAAACCTCGTTGCGTTTGATCACCAGCAAGGCCGGTGTGAATCTGGCGGCTGTGAACTATCACTTCGGTTCGAAGAAGGCGCTGATCCAGGCGGTCTTCTCGCGTTTTCTCGGGCCTTTCTGCGTGAGCCTCGACAAGGAACTGGAGCGCCGCCAGGCCAAGCCGGAGAACAAGCCGAGCCTGGAAGAGCTGCTGGAAATCCTCGTCGAGCAAGCCCTGGTGGTACAGCCGCGCAGCGGCAACGACCTGTCCATTTTCATGCGTTTGCTGGGGCTGGCGTTCAGCCAGAGCCAGGGCCACCTGCGTCGCTACCTCGAAGACATGTACGGCAAGGTGTTCCGCCGCTACATGCTGCTGGTCAATGAAGCCGCCCCGCGGATCCCGCCGATCGAGCTGTTCTGGCGCGTGCACTTCATGCTCGGTGCCGCGGCGTTCAGCATGTCGGGGATCAAGGCCCTGCGGGCGATCGCCGAGACCGATTTTGGCGTCAACACCTCCATCGAGCAGGTCATGCGCCTGATGGTGCCGTTCCTCGCCGCCGGCATGCGTGCCGAAACCGGCGTGACCGACACCGCGATGGCCACTGCCCAGTTGCGGCCACGCAGCAAATCGACACCGGTCGCCGCCAAGGTTTGACCGCACATGGGTGGGCGCGGCAGCTGACATCCGCTAAGCTAGCCGCCCATGCCGACTCTCGTTACGAATCCGTTTCCCACTGAACTCGCCGACCTGCCGGGCAAAGCCCCAGGCAGCGAATGGCTGTGGGCCGGATTCATCGTTATCAAGGAATCTCTATGACTGCTGGCCTGCAAGGCTCGTTGATGGTGGACGTCGCCGGTACCTGGCTGACGGCTGAAGATCGCCAATTGTTGCGCCAACCTGAAGTGGGCGGCCTGATCATTTTTGCCCGCAATATCGAGCACCCTCGTCAGGTGCGCGAACTCAGCGCGGCGATCCGCGCCATTCGCCCCGATCTGCTGCTGGCCGTGGACCAGGAAGGCGGCCGGGTCCAGCGCCTGCGCCAGGGCTTCGTGCGGCTGCCAGCGATGCGTGCCATCGCCGATAACCCGAACGCCGAGTACCTCGCCGAGCAGTGCGGCTGGATCATGGCCACCGAAGTGCTGGCCGTCGGCCTGGACCTGAGCTTCGCTCCGGTGCTGGACCTGGATTACCAGCGCAGCGCGGTGGTCGGTACCCGTTCCTTCGAAGGTGACCCGGAGCGCGCGGCGCTGTTGGCGGGGGCGTTCATCCGTGGCATGAACAGCGCGGGCATGGCGGCCACTGGCAAGCACTTCCCCGGCCACGGCTGGGCCGAGGCGGATTCCCATGTCGCCATCCCGAATGACGAGCGCAGCCTGGACGAGATCCGCGCCAACGACCTGGTGCCGTTCGCCCGCTTGAGCAAGCAACTGGCGGCGGTGATGCCGGCCCATGTGATTTATCCACAGGTCGATGCCCAGCCGGCCGGTTTCTCCCGGCGCTGGTTGCAGGACATCCTGCGCGGCGAGTTGCAGTTCGATGGCGTGATCTTCAGCGACGATTTGTCGATGGCCGGTGCCCACGTGGTCGGCGATGCCGCCAGCCGCATCGAAGCGGCGCTGACCGCCGGTTGCGACATGGGCCTGGTGTGCAACGACCGCGCGGCCGCCGAGCTGGCCCTGAGCGCGGCCCAGCGCCTGAAGGTCAAGCCGTCCGCACGCATTGCCCGCATGCGCGGCCAGGCCTATGCCAGCACCGAATACCGTCAGGACCCGCGCTGGCTGACAGCCATTGGCGCGCTCAAAGACGCTCAACTGATTGAATAAGGACTTTACGTTATGACGGTTTACGCGATTATCGGTGGCACCGGTCTGACTCAACTCGAAGGCCTGAGCATCCGTCAGTCCCTGGCAGTCGAAACACCTTATGGTGCGCCGTCAGCCGAGATCCAGATTGGCGAGTACGCGGGCAAGGAAGTGCTGTTCCTCGCCAGGCACGGCCATCCGCACCGTTTCCCGCCGCATCAGGTGAACTACCGCGCCAACCTCTGGGCATTGAAACAGGCCGGCGCCGAGGCGATCCTGGCGGTCAATGCCGTGGGTGGCATTCATGCGGCGATGGGCACCGGGCATTTCTGTGTGCCGCACCAGTTGATCGACTACACCAGCGGTCGCCAACACACCTATTTTGCCGATGACCTGGAACAGGTCACGCACATCGACTTCAGCTATCCGTATAGCGAGCCGCTGCGTCAGCAACTGATCGCGGCACTGGCGGCCGAAGGGGTCGGCTACAGCAGCCATGGCGTTTACGCCTGTACCCAGGGCCCACGCCTGGAGACGGTGGCCGAGATCGCCAGGCTTGAGCGTGACGGTTGCGACATCGTCGGCATGACCGGCATGCCGGAGGCGGCACTGGCCCGTGAGCTGGAGCTGGACTACGCCTGCCTGGCGCTGGTGGTGAACCCGGCGGCGGGCAAGTCGACGGCGGTGATCACCATGGCCGAGATCGAGCAGGCGTTGCATGACGGGATGGGTAAGGTGAAGTCGACGTTGGCGCGGGTGCTCAGGGGCTGAGGTCGTCTTGATATCGGGTTGACCCGATCGCGAGCAGGCTCGCTCCCACATTGGATTTTTGGTGCGCCATCGACCCACTGTGGGAGCGGGCTTGCCCGCGATAGCGATTTAACAGACGCCACAAACCTCAGCGTTTATCGAGCTTATCCGGCAACGGCGCAAACAACGCCTCGATATCATCGTTCTGCAACTGCCAGTCCCCAGCCTTGCGCCCATCCAGCACGCCCGCCGCCAGCTCGGATTTTTCCTTCTGCAGGTGCTGAATTTTCTCTTCTACGGTGCCGCGGGCAATCATCTTGTAGACGAACACCGGCTTCTCCTGGCCAATCCGATAGGCGCGGTCGGTGGCCTGGTTTTCGGTCGCCGGGTTCCACCACGGGTCGTAGTGGATCACCGTGTCCGCTTCGGTCAGGTTCAGGCCAACACCACCGGCCTTCAGGCTGATCAAAAAGATCTGACGCTTGCCGCTCTGGAAATCCTTCACCGGCGTGCGCCGATCACGGGTCTGGCCGGTCAGTAGCGCATAGTCGATACCGCGTTTTTCCAGCTCGGCCTCGATCAATGTCAGCATCGAGGTGAACTGCGAAAACAGCAGGATCCGCCGGCCTTCCTCGAACAGCTCCTCGAGCATTTCCATCAGGCTGTCGAGCTTGCCCGAGGTGCTGCCGCGGGCGGGCAGGGTGGCGTCGTTGACCAGACGCAGGTCGCAGCACACCTGGCGCAGCTTGAGCAGCGCCTCGAGGATGATGATCTGGCTGCGGGCCACGCCTTTGCGGGTTATTTCGTCGCGGACTTTCTTGTCCATGGCCAGGCGCATGGTTTCGTACACATCACGCTGGGCTTCGTTGAGGTCGACCCAGTGGATGATTTCCGTCTTCGGTGGCAATTCCGTCGCCACCTGTTCCTTGGTCCTGCGCAGCAGGAACGGTTTTATCCGGCCGTTCAGGTGCTGGAGTCGTACTTCGCTGGTGCGCTTTTCAATCGGCACGCGGTAATCGCGGTTGAAGCTTTTCACGTCGCCCAGCCAGCCGGGCAGCAGGAAGTGGAACAGCGACCACAGCTCGCCCAGGTGATTTTCCAGCGGCGTACCGCTCAGGCACAGGCGCTGGCGGGCATTGAGCTCGCGCGCGGCCTGGGCGGCCTTGCTGTTGGGATTCTTGATGTACTGCGCCTCGTCCAGCACCAGCACGTGCAGCGGTTGTGCGGCCAGGCGCTCGACGTCCTTGGGCAGCAGGGCGTAGGTGGTGAGGATCAGGTCGTAATCGGCCAGTTGCTCGAAGTGTTTTTTGCGGCTGGCGCCGTACAGCGCCAGGACCTTGAGCTGCGGCGTGAAGTGCGCCGCCTCGTCGAGCCAGTTGGGGATCAGGCTGGTGGGCATCACCACCATGCACGGCCGATCCAGGCGACCGGCGTTCTTTTCGCTGAGCACGTGTGCCAGGGTTTGCAGGGTTTTACCCAGGCCCATGTCGTCCGCGAGGATGCCGCCCACTTCCAGTTGCCGCAGCGACTGCATCCAGCTCAAGCCTTCGAGCTGATAGGGGCGCAAAGTGGCATTCAGCCCTTCGGGGGCCTTGGCGTTGTAGTCGCGCACGTCACGCAGGCGCTGGGCAAAGGTGCGGATCTGCTCGCCACCCTCCCACAGCAGGGGCATGTCCTCGAGCGGGTTGAGCCGCGTGGCGTCGGCCTTGCTCAGGCGCAGGGTGGTTTCGCCGGGCTCTTGCAGGTAAAACTCGCCGAGGGTCGCCAGCACCGGTTTCAAGCGGCCGAACGGCAAGGCGACTTGCAGCGGGCCGTATTCGGAATTCGGGCGATTGGGGATGTTCACCAGGATCAGTTCGTCATCGCGACGGCGGGCGAGGCGTTCCGGGTTGAGGATTTCGGTGTGCGAGCGCATCAGGTTCAACAGGATCGGCAGCAGGCTCAGCCGCTCGCCGTTGACGATGATGCCCAGCTCCAGGTCGAACCAGTCGCGCTCCGGCGTCTGTTCCACAGTGGCGTACCAGTCATCGACGGCGGTCAGGTCGAACCCGAAGTCCTCGTCGATCTGCAGTTCCCAGCCTTGCGTGCGCAGTTTCGGCAATTCATTGAGGGTGAACGTCAGCCAGGCGCTGTCGTTGACCATTTCATAGAGCTCACCGGCGCTTTCCGGCAACGCCTTGCTCTGGCGGGTGGCGATCTTGAAACCAAGGATTCGCAGCTGTTCCCTGTAGGCCTGTTCGACTTCAGGTTGGCGTTTTATCCGTAAAGTCTGGGTTTCCTGACGGATCAGTACGTCGGCGTTTTTCTGTCCGCTGACGTATTCATCCAGGTAGCTGAACGACAGCGCCGCACGGTGCTGGATATAGCGCTGCATCCTGCCGTTGCGCGGTTCGAAGGCGCTGAACTCGATGCTCGCCAGCCACAGGCGTGGCACCGGTTGCACGTTCTCCACCAGCACCTGGGGTGGCGCTTTCGGGCTGCGGTTTTCCAGGACGGCCTGGAGTTTTTCCAGCAGTTCGGCGTCTTGCGCGGCGGCAGGGTAGGCGAGGGTTTCCTGGACTTTCAGCAGGACCGCCGCGCAGTGTTTGCAGTTGTTGCGCACCGGGCAGGTGCAGGTGGCATCGACCATCAGCAGTGTGGCTTTGGCTGACTCGCGCAGGTGAATGGTCTGACGGTAGACGTTACCGCCAGAGCCCTCGCAAACGGCCGTGATGGTCGCGTCGCCCGCCTCGACGATCCTGACACGGTTCTCCAGGGCGTAGCGCCGGCCGCGCTCCAGGCTCTGTTCCTTGAATCGGCTGACCCAGGAGGGTGCCAGGGGTTTGCTCAGGGGCGCGGACATGGGGTATCAGTCCGGAATTTCTTCGGGGGCGGGTCTTGGTGCGGGAGCGGTCAGCGAGGTGATTTTGATCAGCAGGCCCAGATGCCCGGCGTCGAGGAAGTTGAGTTGGCCATTTTTGGTATGGCTGTCGGTGTTCAGGCGTTCGCTGGCCGTGACCAGGCCATCCTCGTTGATCTGGTTGACCCAGAAGTCGGCGCCGACATCGGTAAAGCGCCCCAATTTGATGTTCAGCGTGCCCTCGATCGGATACTGGCCGAATTGTTCCTTGCCGTCGCTGATGGCGACCTTGGACGCTTCTTCGCCGAGGGTCTGTTGCCAGGCCTTGTGCAGCAGCACCGTGTAATCGCTGCTGGCGGTGAGTTTTTCCACTTCGCCATTCAGGCTGGGCGTGCGCTGGCTCTCGGCGCTGATGCGCTGTGCGCCAGCGTCCCAGTCTTCCGGCGCGGCGCGGCTGACGATGGCCGGCACGGCGTTCTGCCGCACCAGAATCATTTCGACCTGATACAGGTCATCGGCATACGCCATCGGAGCCGCCAGGGTCAGCAGCAGAGTGGTTAAGCGGAACAGGCGCATTCGGCGTCCTTCAAGCAGTTTTCGGGATGAGGCGCTCAAGCAACGCCTCTACAGTATTAAAGCGCTCTTCCGGGCGCTCCATCGGCACCATGAACTTGAACATCGTGGCGCCTTCGAATTTGTAGCGTTTGGGCTGGCCCTGGATCAGCTTGATCAGCGTCAGCGGATCGACCGGCGTCTGCGCCGCGAACTCGATTCGACCACCTTGCGGCCCACCGTCGATTTTGCGGATGCCCAGCCCTTCGGCCTGCAACTTCAGCGCGGTGATGCGCATCAGGTTCTTGGTCGGCTCCGGCAACAGGCCGAAACGGTCGATCATTTCCACCTGCAAATCCTTCAGGCCGTCCTCGTCGGTGGCCGAAGCGATGCGTTTGTACAGGATCAGGCGGGCGTGCACATCCGGCAGGTAGTCTTCCGGAATCAAGGCCGGCACCCGCAGGTTGACCTCCGGCCCGCCACCCAGCGGCTGGTCGAGGTTGGGTTGTTCGCCCTTGCGGATCGACTTCACCGCGCGTTCGAGCATCTCCATGTACAGGGTGAAACCCACGGCCTGGATCTGTCCGCTTTGCCCGTCGCCGAGCAGTTCGCCGGCACCGCGGATTTCCAGGTCGTTGGTGGCGAGCACGAAGCCCGCGCCGAGGTCCTGGGTGTTGGCGATCGCTTCCAGGCGCTTTTCCGCATCCGGGGTGATTTGCTGGCGCGGCGGAGTCAGCAGGTAGGCGTAGGCCTGGTGGTGGCTGCGGCCGACACGACCACGCAACTGGTGCAACTGCGCCAGGCCGAACTTGTCGGCGCGCTCGATGATGATGGTGTTGGCGCTCGGCACGTCGATGCCGGTCTCGATGATGGTCGAGGCGATCAGCACGTTGAAGCGCTTGTGGTAGAAGTCGCTCATCACCTGTTCGAGTTCACGCTCGCGCATCTGCCCGTGGCCGATGCCGATGCGCGCTTCCGGCACCAGTTCGGCGAGATCGGCGGCGCATTTCTCGATGGTCTTCACATCGTTGTGCAGGTAGTAGACCTGGCCGCCACGCAGCAATTCGCGCAGCAGGGCTTCCTTGACCGTGCTCTTGTTCTGCTCCATGACGAAGGTGCGCACCGACAGGCGTCGGGCCGGCGGCGTGGCGATGATCGACAGGTCGCGCATGCCCGACACCGCCATGTTCAGCGTGCGCGGAATCGGCGTGGCGGTCAGGGTGAGAATGTCGACTTCGCTGCGCAGGGCCTTGAGCTGTTCTTTCTGGCGCACACCGAAGCGGTGCTCTTCGTCGATGATCACCAGGCCCAGGTTCTTGATCTTCACATCGTCCTGCAGCAGCTTGTGGGTGCCGATGACGATGTCGATCTTGCCTTCGGCGAGGTCGGCGACCGCGGCGTTGACTTCCTTGGCCGACTTGAAGCGGCTCATCACTTCCACGGTCACCGGCCAGTCGGCGAAACGGTCGCGGAAGCTGTTGTAGTGCTGCTGGGCGAGCAGGGTGGTGGGCACCAGGATCGCCACTTGCCGGCCACCGTGGACGGCGATGAACGCCGCGCGCATCGCCACTTCGGTCTTGCCGAAGCCGACGTCGCCGCACACCAGGCGGTCCATCGGCTTGGGCGCGAGCATGTCTTCGCGCACCGCTTCGATGGCGGTTTGCTGGTCGGGGGTTTCCTCGAACGGGAAGCCGGCGCTGAAGGTGGCGTAGTCGGCTTTCGGGTCGGTGAAGGCGTGCCCCTCGCGGGCCGCGCGGCGGGCATAGATGTCGAGCAGTTCGGCCGCCACGTCGCGCACCTGTTCGGCGGCCTTGCGCTTGGCTTTCTGCCAGGTCTCGGAGCCGAGGCGGTGCAGCGGGGCCAGGGCGTCATCGCTGCCGGTGTAGCGGGCAATCAGGTGCAGGTTGGCCACCGGCACGTAGAGCTTGGCGCCTTCGGCGTATTCCAGGGCGAGGAACTCGGCGGACTGGTTGTCGATTTCCAGCGTGGCCAGGCCCAGGTAACGGCCGACCCCGTGGTCGATATGCACCACCGGCGCGCCTTCACGCAGTTCGGTGAGGTTCTTGATGACCGCATCGTTGTTGGCGTCGGCGCGTTTTTCCCGGCGCCGGCGCTGCATCACGCGCTGGCCGAACAGCGGGCTTTCGGCGACCAGCGCCAGGGCCGGGTCTTCGAGCACCAGGCCTTCGTCGAGCGGCGCGATGGTGATCGCCAGGCGCTCCTTGCCGGCGACGAAGTCGGGCCAGCTGTCGACGGTCTTCGGGCGCAGCTTCAGGCGTTCGAGCAACTCCAGCAGCACTTCGCGACGGCCCGCAGACTCGGCGGTAAACAGCACGCGGCCAGGGAACTCGTCGAGAAAGCCGGCCAGTGCCGCGAGCGGCTGGCTGGCCTTGGCTTCGATCGCCAGGTCCGGCAATGCCCGCGCCGGGAAGCGTTCGCGCCCGGCACCGGTTTCCACATCCTGCTGGCTGGCCACTACCCGAGGCCAGTTCTTCAGCCGGGCGAAGCAGTCTTCCACCGGCAGGAACAGCTCGGCCGGTGGCAATAAAGGACGGGAAGGATCGACGCGGCGTTCTTCATAACGGTTGCGCACGTCGTTCCAAAAGTTCTCCGCCGCCTGCTCGATGCCCGGCAGGGAGAACACCTGGGTGTCCTGTGGCAGGTAGTCGAACAGGGTCGAGGTGTCTTCGAAGAACAGCGGCAAGTAGTACTCGATACCCGCCGGGGTGATCCCGCTGCTCAGATCCTGGAAGATCGGGCAGCGACGGAAGTCGACATCGAAGCGCTCGCGAAAGCGCGCCTTGAAACGCGTCACGGCTTCCTTCTGTAGCGGGAACTCCTTCGCCGGCAGCAGCTTGACCGAATCGACCTTGTCGACGGAGCGCTGGTTTTCCGGATCGAAGGTGCGCAGGGTCTCGATTTCGTCGTCGAACAGGTCAATGCGATATGGCAGCTTGCTGCCCATCGGGAACAGGTCGATCAGCGAGCCGCGCACGGTGAATTCGCCATGCTCGTAAACGGTATCGACATAGCGATAACCGCTGGCTTCGAGCCGGCTGCGCATCTGTTCGACATCGAGCTTCTGGCCGACGTCCAGTACCAGGCTGCTGCCCAGCAGGAATTGGGTCGGTGCCAGGCGATGCAGGGCGGTGGTGATCGGTACCACCAGCACGCCATGGCTCAGCTCCGGCAGCCGGTACAGGGCGGCGATGCGCTGGGAAATGATGTCCTGGTGCGGCGAAAACAGGTCGTAGGGCAGGGTTTCCCAGTCCGGGAAATGCAGCACGGGCAAATCCGGTGCGAAGAAACCCAGCTCCTGCTCCAGACGCTCGGCACTTTGGCTGTCGGCGGTCAGCAGCAGGGTAAAGCGCCTGGCAGCGCTGGCAGCCTCGGCAATGGCCAGGCTCAGGGCGGCACCGGGCAAGTTGCCCCAGTGCTGTTTACCTGCCGCGGCAGGGAGATGCGGTAGACGCAGAACGGGCACGGAAGGTTGAGCTCCAAGCGTTGCGACAAAGTCGGTAATTGTAGCGGGCCGGGATGCCGCCTGTCAGTTGCTGACTTCGTCTATTACGCAGGTTTGGCGAAATGTAGTGGTAAAGACAAAAAACCGCGTTTTTTTGCTCGAAAACACCGATTATGTAGTGGCAAAACAAGCGGGTGTTACGGAGGGTTACGGACAAGACAGCGATGTCCGCAAAAAAGCGACCCCGCTGGAAGGCCCGGTTTTACTGGGTTGCAGCGCTGCCGATTTTTTACTTCCAGAAAATTGTTACGGATTGCACGACAGGCGCGCATTGCTACGCGGGTTTCTCGGCGGCATAATGTAGCCCCTTTTTTCTGCCCCTACATGTGGAAGGTTCCCGTGACTCAGAAGCCCGACCAGTGTCTTGGTGAATGGATCGACCGTGAAGCACTCGCAGAAGCGATGATTCCGCTTATCGGTCAGCTCTACCGCAATAACAACGTGGTGAGCTCGATCTATGGCCGCAGCCTGATCAATCGTTCAGTCATCGCGATTCTCAAAGCTCACCGCTTTGCTCGTCACCGTCAGTCCGACGACAGCGAACTGTCCGTCCACGAAACATTCCCGCTGATCAAGGCAATGAGCGAGCTCAAGCTCGGCGCTGCTTCGGTCGACCTGGGCAAGCTCGCCTCCAAATTCAAGACCGAAGGCAATGGCCGTACTGCCGAGCAGTTCGTCCGTGAAGAACTGGCCGAAGTCGTTGGCCAGCAGAACGCCTCGGCTCGCAAAGGCACTGACGTTGTCCTCTACGGCTTCGGTCGTATCGGCCGTCTGCTGGCGCGCATCCTGATCGAGAAAACCGGTGGTGGCGACGGCCTGCGCCTGCGCGCCATCGTTGTCCGCAAGGGCGCCGAGAACGATCTGGTCAAGCGTGCCAGCCTGCTGCGCCGCGACTCGGTCCATGGTCCGTTCGATGGCACCATCACCATTGATGAAGCCAACAACACCATCACCGCCAACGGCAACCTGATCCAGGTGATCTACGCCAAGAGCCCGACCGAAGTCGACTACACCCAGTACGGCATCGAAAACGCTCTGATCGTCGACAACACCGGTGTATGGCGTGACGCCGACGGCCTGGGCCAGCACCTGGCCTGCCCGGGCGCTGCCCGCGTGATCCTCACCGCACCTGGCAAGGGCGCGCTGAAGAACATCGTGCACGGCATCAACCACGGCGACATCAGCCCTGACGACAAGATCATCTCGGCGGCTTCCTGCACCACCAACGCCATCGTGCCGGTGCTCAAGGCAGTCAATGACAAGTTTGGCATCGTCAACGGCCACGTCGAAACCGTTCACTCGTTCACCAACGACCAGAACCTGATCGACAACTTCCACAAGGGCAGCCGTCGTGGCCGCGCCGCACCGTTGAACATGGTGATCACCGAGACCGGTGCCGCCACCGCAGCCGCCAAGGCGCTGCCAGTGCTCAAGGGCAAGCTGACCGGTAACGCGATCCGTGTTCCTACGCCGAACGTGTCGATGGCCATCCTGAACCTGAACCTGGAAAAGGCCACCACCCGCGACGAAATCAACGAGTACCTGCGCCAGATGGCCATGCACTCGGACCTGCACAAGCAGATCGACTACGTCAGCTCCCAGGAAGTGGTTTCCACCGACTTCGTTGGCTCGCGCCACGCAGGCGTTGTGGACGCTGAAGCGACCATCACCCAGGATAACCGCGTTGTACTGTACGTCTGGTACGACAACGAATTCGGTTACAGCTGCCAGGTGGTGCGCGTAATGGAAGACATGGCCGGTGTAAACCCGCCTGCGTTCCCACGCTAAGCATCTGCTGCACATGAAAACGCCCCGGCCTTGGCCGGGGCGTTTTTGTTTGTGTGTCTGTATTTGCACCTGCCCCCCCTGTAGGAGCGAGCTTGCTCGCGATGGTCGTCAACGATAACGCTGGCTACCTGATGCACAGCGGCGCTCATGACACCATCGCGAGCAAGCTCGCTCCTACAGGGGGAGGGGGATCAGGCAGTCGCCATGCGCAACGCCTGCCGGTTGCCACGGAACAGCACCAGCGTCGCAATCAACCCCAGCACCGCCGCGCCACTGAGCCAGATCCCCGGCGCCGCCTTGTTATCCAGGACATGAATCAGGTAAGTGCACGCCGCCGGCGTGAAACCGCCGAACGTCGCGGTGGCCAGGCTATAGGCCAGGGAGAAGCCCGTGGTCCGCACCTGCACCGGCATGATTTCCGTCAGCGCCACGACCATCGCGCCGTTGTACGAGCCATAGAGGAACGACAGCCACAACTCGACGATCAGCAAGTGGCTGAAGCTCGGGTTCGCCACCAGCCACGACAAGGCCGGGTAAGCGGTGAGAATTGCCAGGATGGTCGCCGCCAGCAGCAGCGGTTTGCGCCCGACCCTGTCGGACACGGCGCCCATCACCGGCAACCAGAAGAAGTTCGACAGGCCGATGCACACGGTCACCAGCAAGGCGTCCATGTCCGACAGGTGCAGTTCCGCCTTGCCGAAGGTCGGTGTATAGGCGGTGATCAGGTAGAACGACACCGTGGTCATCACCACCAGGGCCATGCCGGCAATGACGATGCCGAAGTTCTGACCGATCGAGCGGATGATTTCCCCCAGGGTAGGGCGGTGTTTGCGCGCCTGGAATTCCGGTGTTTCCTCCAGCGAGCGACGAATCACAAAAATCACCGGCACGATCATGCAGCCGATCAGGAAAGGCACGCGCCAACCCCATTCGCCCATCTGTTCCGGGCTCAGCCAATGGTTCAGGCCAACCCCGAGCAAACCGGCGAACACCACGGCGGCCTGCTGGCTGGCGGATTGCCAACTGACAAAAAAGCCTTTGCGCCCCGGCGTGGAAATCTCGGCGAGGTACACCGACACACCGCCCAGTTCCACACCGGCGGAGAAACCTTGCAGCAAGCGGCCAAACAGCACAATCAGCGGCGCGGCGACACCCAGAGTGGCATAGCCCGGCACGCAGGCGATCAGCACGGTGCCGGCCGCCATCATGGCCAGGGTGATGATCAGGCCCTGGCGCCGGCCGTGGCGGTCGATGTAGGCGCCGAGGAAAATCGCCCCCAAAGGACGCATGAGGAAGCCGGCGCCAAAGGTGGCCAGCGATAACATCAGGGATGCAAAGGCACTGTCGGCAGGGAAGAAGGTTTTGGCGATGGCCGTGGCGTAGAAGCCGTAGACCATAAAATCGAACATCTCGAGAAAATTACCGCTGACAACGCGAAAAATCGCTTTGCCTTTGCCCGTATTCGAGGACATGGGAATGCACTCACTTTCGTCTGTCTGATCGGAAATCCCTGATGTAGACGTGTTGCCGCCATCACCCATGGGGCGAACTCCCTTGGCGGGCTAGTTGTAACAATATGTGTATCAAGATCGTTAGGCAACAACTGGTTAGCTTGCTGCTTAAGCGTTTCAGTCGTCGTCGGATCAAGGAGAGGAGGGCTGGCTTGCCGCATAATGCCGGCCGTGGGTGTTGTGTCAGTAATCCGTGCGGGGAGCGCAGCAATTGTCGAAAGGGTGGTGGGGTCTCGGTTTTTTACTGCTTGGCGCGTTGTCGGGCTGCGGCAATGGCGATGCCATGGAAAGTTTTGGCGGCCCGACCATGGGCAGTACATATTCAATCAAATACCTGCGCCACGCCGATCTGCCCAAACCGGCAGAGGTTCAGGTCGAGGTGGAGAAAATCCTCGCCGAGGTAGACCGGCAGATGTCGACCTATCGCAGCGACTCCGACATCGAGCGTTTCAATGACCTGCCGGCCAACAGCTGCCAGGCCATGCCGGCGTCCGTGCTGGAGCTGGTTCGGGTAGGGGAGCAGTTGTCAGCGCAAAGCGACGGCTCCTTCGACCTGACGGTGGAACCGTTGCTCAACCTCTGGGGCTTCGGTCCCCAGGCCCGTGGCGAAAAGGTCCCGACCGCCGAAGCGCTGGCGGAGGCGCGAGCGCGGGTCGGTCATCAGCACCTGCGCATCGAGGGCGATCGGCTGTGCAAGGATGCCGCCGTCGAAGTCGACTTCAACAGCATCGCGGCGGGCTACGCGGTCGATCGCATCGCGGCCAGGCTCGAGGCCCTGGGGATCCACAATTACCTCGCCGAAGCCACGGGCGAACTCAAGGCGGCGGGCAGGAAGCTCGACGGCTCGGCCTGGCAGGTCGCCCTGGAAGAACCCCGCGACGATCAGCAGGTGGCGCAACGGATCCTCGCCATCGACGGCCTGGGGGTGTCGACGTCCGGCGACTACCGCAACTATTTCCTGCAGGATGGCCGGCGCTATTCCCACACCTTCGATGCCCGCACCGGTGCGCCGGTCTCACACACGCTGGCCTCGGTCACGGTGATTAATCCTTCGGCGTTGCTGGCCGATGGACTGTCGACGCTGCTGCTGATTCTCGGCCCGGAGCGCGGCTGGGACTACGCGGAAAAACACGATATCGGCGCATTTTTTGTGATTCGTGCCGATACAGGTTTCGTCACACGCACCAGTCAGGCTTTTGAACGCCTCAGCGGCACGAAAAACCCGTGATCGAATCGTCAAGACTGGCGTTGTAGTGCAGGCAAAACTAGCCTACGACGCGACCAAGGGTTAATGTGCGCGGCGTTGACGCTTCTATAGACTGTGTCCGGGTTCTGCACTGGCCCCAAATTGTTCCTTCACGCCGCCGACCGGCGTGATTTAGCTGCAGGCGCACAGCGCCGCAGCCTGTTCTGAGGAGTACGCATGGCTGTCTACAACTACGACGTGGTGGTACTGGGTTCCGGCCCGGCGGGAGAAGGCGCGGCAATGAACGCCGCCAAGGCAGGGCGCAAGGTGGCCATGGTCGACAGCCGTCGCCAGGTCGGCGGTAACTGCACCCACTTGGGCACCATCCCGTCCAAGGCCCTGCGTCACTCGGTCCGGCAGATCATGCAGTTCAACACCAACCCGATGTTCCGGGCGATCGGCGAGCCGCGCTGGTTCTCCTTCCCGGACGTGTTGAAAAGCGCCGAGAAAGTGATTTCCAAGCAGGTCGCTTCCCGCACCGGCTACTACGCCCGTAACCGTGTCGATGTGTTCTTCGGCACCGGCAGCTTCGCCGACGAGCAAACCATCGAAGTGGTCTGCGCCAACGGCGTGGTGGAAAAACTGGTGGCCAAGCACATCATCATCGCCACCGGCTCGCGTCCGTATCGCCCGGCGGACATCGACTTCCACCACCCGCGTATCTACGATAGCGACACCATCCTCAGCCTCGGCCACACCCCGCGCAAACTGATCGTCTACGGCGCCGGCGTGATCGGTTGCGAATACGCCTCGATCTTCAGCGGCCTGGGTGTACTGGTCGAGCTGGTGGACAACCGTGGCCAGTTGCTGAGCTTCCTCGACTCGGAAATTTCCCAGGCTCTGAGCTACCACTTCAGCAACAACAACATCACCGTTCGCCACAACGAAGACTACGACCGCGTCGAAGGCGTGGACAACGGCGTGATCCTGCACCTCAAGTCCGGCAAGAAGATCAAGGCCGACGCCTTGCTCTGGTGCAACGGCCGTACCGGCAACACCGACCAGCTGGGCCTGGAAAACATCGGCGTGAAGGTCAACAGCCGCGGCCAGATCGAAGTCGACGAGGCCTATCGCACCTGCGTGCCGAACATCTACGGCGCCGGTGACGTGATCGGCTGGCCGAGCCTGGCCAGTGCCGCCCACGACCAGGGTCGCTCGGCGGCGGGCAGCATTGTCGAGAACGGCAGCTGGCGTTTCGTCAATGACGTGCCGACCGGCATCTACACCATTCCGGAGATCAGCTCGATCGGCAAGAACGAGCAGGAGCTGACCCAGGCCAAGGTGCCATACGAAGTGGGCAAGGCGTTCTTCAAGGGCATGGCGCGTGCGCAGATCGCCGGCGAGCCGCAAGGCATGCTCAAGATCCTGTTCCACCGCGAAACCCTGGAAGTGCTGGGCGTGCACTGCTTCGGCTACCAGGCTTCGGAGATCGTGCACATCGGCCAGGCGATCATGAACCAGCCGGGCGAACTGAACACGCTGAAGTACTTCGTCAACACCACGTTCAACTACCCGACCATGGCCGAAGCCTATCGGGTCGCGGCGTACGACGGCCTCAACCGGCTTTTTTGAGCGGCTCCGGCCGGTGGCCTGAGCCGGCCGGGGAGACCGATTTCAGCAATTCTCGAGCGTGGCAGTGGCCAAACCGGGAAAGTCTGTAATCAGGCTGTCAACGCCGAAGTCGGCGAGCCTGCGCATCAGCGCAGGTTCGTTGACGGTCCACACCGACACATGCAGCCCCTGACGCTGCGCCTTCTGCAGGCGTTCCGGCGTACACAGGGTCCAGTTCAGCGCCAGATACTCACAGCCATAGCTTGCCGCGACCTTCAGCGGGTCGAGCCAGGCGTACTCGGCCACCAATCCACGCGACACGTCGGGCACCAGGTCCAGGGCAGCCTTCAATACTTCCCGAGAACTCGAGGTGATGGTCACCTTGTCGAGCAGGCCAAAACGCTGCGCCATCTCGCGAATCGCCAGTACCGTGGTCGCGGCGCGGGTGCGTGAAGCGCTTTTGACTTCCAGTTGCCAGTGCTCGAAGGCGCATTTCTCGAACAACTCCTCCAGCGTCGGAATCGGGCAGGGCTTGATCCAGCCCGGGCCGCCCTTGCGCGCGTCGTAGGTGACCAGTTCCGCCGCAGTGTGCTCGACCACCTTGCCGCGCCGGTCGGTGGTGCGCTTGAGCGTCGGGTCGTGGATGACCATCAGCTCGTTGTCCATGGACAGGTGCAGGTCCAGTTCGCAGCGGCGTACGCCGTGCTTGAGGCATTCCTGAAAGCTGGTCAGGGTGTTTTCCGGTGCTTCGCCCTTGGCGCCGCGATGGCCGTAGATGAGGGTCACGGTTCTTCCTTAAGTTAAATGCCTGATTCTTGTTCGCGGGCCAGTCGTCTTTCCTGGGCCTGCTTCTGCAAAATGTAGCGGGCGAGCAACTGACGCTGGGCGTCAGTGGGGCGTTCGAACTCGGTGCCGACGTCGAAGCCATCGCCCTTGGGATCGCAATGTGTGACCCGGGCGCGCAGCAACAGGCCGAGGGCCTGCGGCATCAGCACCAGCTTGATCGACAGGTGCGCGCCCGCTGCAATCGGGGTCGGGTGCTGGAAGTCGATGCCGCCCTCGGAAATGATCACTGGCTGCGGCTCGCCGATCTGGCCGAGCACCGTCAGGGCGATCACCTGGCTGAGCAGGTCAATGCGTTTGTTCTGGACCTTGAGGAAGGCCGCGAGGTTACGGTCGCGCTCGCTGATCTGGCGCAACAGGTGCTGCGACTCGAATTCGCTCAGATGCAGTTCGCTGAGCACGTTGAAGAGTGGGGAAGCATCCTGCAACACTTCCTGGCCTGCAGCTTCGGGAGCGGACAGGGGCCGAATTTCCAGTGCGATCGTATCCTCGATACGGTAGTATTCGCGGCGATCTTCTTCATCTAATGTCGACATGGCGAACCCATGGTAGCGGCGGTGGTCTGAGTGTAAAGCTGGTTATCGACCCCCGCCACAAGGACGTTCCTTTTCCCTCCGAACAAGCCCCGACATGTTCAGACCTCTCTTCGTATTCATTGGCACGCGTTACACCCGTGCAAAGCGTCGCAACCACTTTGTGTCGTTCATTTCCCTGACTTCCATGATCGGTCTCGCCCTGGGCGTGATCGTGATGATCGTGGTGCTGTCGGTGATGAACGGCTTCGATCACGAGATGCGCACCCGCGTGCTGGGCATGGTGCCCCACGCGACCATCGAGGCGGGCGAGCCGATCAGTAACTGGCAGGGCCTGGCCGACAAGGTCCGGCAGAACCCGCAGGTGACGGCCGTTGCGCCCTTCACCCAGATGCAGGGTTTGCTGACCAACAACGGCAAGGTCTCCAAGGTGCTGCTCAATGCCATCGACCCGGCGCTGGAGCGGCAGGTGTCGATCATCGACAAGTTCATGTTGCAGGGCAAACTCGACGACCTGGAACCCGGCAGCTTCGGCATCGTCATCGGCGACAAGGCGGCCGCCAAGCTCGGCGCGGCCATCGGCGACAAGCTGACCTTCGTCGCGCCGGAGGTCACCGTGACCCCGGCCGGGATGTTCCCGCGCATGAAGCGCTTCACCGTGGTCGGCATCTTCCACGTCGGCGCCGGTGAAATCGACGGCTACCTGGGTGTCACCAACCTGCAGGATCTGGCGCGGCTGCACCGTTGGAAGCCGGATCAGGTGCAGGGCATTCGCCTGAAGTTCGACGACCTGTTCCAGGCGCCGCGCACGGCGTGGAGCATCGCCCAGCAGTTGGGTGAGGATCGTTACTACGCCCGCGACTGGACCCGCACCCACGGCAACCTGTACCAGGCGATCCGCATGGAGAAGGCCATGATCGGCTTGCTGTTGCTGCTGATCGTCGCCGTGGCGGCGTTCAACATCATTTCCACGCTGGTGATGGTGGTGAATGACAAGAAGAGCGACATCGCGATCCTGCGCACCCTGGGCGCCACGCCGCGCACGATCATGGGCATCTTCATGGTGCAGGGCACGGTCATCGGCGTGGTCGGCACCTTGATCGGCGCCGTGGTCGGGATCTTCGCCGCCCTGAACGTCAGCGCTGCGATCTCGGCGCTCGAAGGCCTGATCGGCCACAAATTCCTCAACGCCGACGTGTATTTCATCGACTACCTGCCTTCGCAAGTGCAGAGCCAGGATGTCGTCATGGTCTGCGCCGCCGCGTTGGTCCTGAGTTTCCTCGCCACCCTGTATCCTGCCTGGCGTGCCGCGCGCACCCAGCCTGCGGAGGCGCTACGTTATGAGTGAGTCGGGCATGAGTGAAAAAGCAATCCTGAGCTGTCGCAACCTGGGCAAGTCCTACGAGGAAGGCCCGGAGTCGGTGGAAGTGCTGGCGAACCTGCAACTGGAACTGCATCCAGGCGAGCGCGTAGCGATCATCGGTAAATCGGGCTCGGGCAAAAGTACCTTGCTCAACCTGCTCGGCGGCCTCGACACGCCGACCAAGGGCAGCGTGTGGCTCGACGGTGAAGAGCTGTCGGCTCTGAGCGAGAAGAACCGTGGCCTGCTGCGTAACCGCGCGCTGGGCTTCGTTTATCAGTTCCACCATTTGCTGGCCGAATTCACCGCCCTGGAAAACGTCTGCATGCCGTTGCTGATCGGCAAGACTGCGATCCCCGAAGCGCGCCAGCGTGCCACCGCGTTGCTGGAGCGGGTAGGGCTCGGTCATCGCCTGGAGCACAAACCGGCCGAGTTGTCCGGCGGCGAACGCCAGCGCGTGGCCATCGCCCGTGCGCTGGTGAACCGGCCGGGTCTGGTGATGCTCGATGAGCCCACCGGCAACCTCGACTTGCACACCGCCGAGGGCATCCAGGACCTGATGCTGGAGCTGAGCACGTCGATGCGCACTGCGTTCCTGGTGGTGACCCACGACATGAACCTGGCTCGCCAGATGGATCGTGTCCTGCACTTGCAGGAAGGTCGCCTGACGCCCATCTGATTGACTGAAACCCGAGGCGCCGGGTGTGCCTCGGGTCTTTTATTTTTATACGGTGCTTCCGCGAATGTTCAGACCGTTATCGATCTTTATCGGCACACGCTATACCCGCGCCAAGCGCCGCAATCGCTTTGTGTCCTTCATCTCGATGACTTCGATGATCGGCCTCGCCCTCGGCGTGCTGGCGATGATCGTGGTGCTGTCGGTGATGAACGGCTTCCAGCGCGAAATGAGCTCGCGCATCCTCGGCATGGTGCCCCACGCCACCATCGTCGGCGTCAACCCGATCGACGACTGGCAGCCAGTGGCCGCCGCCGCCATGAAGAACCCGCAAGTGACCGCTGCCGTACCGTTTACCGAAATGGAAGGCATGCTGTCCTACAAGGGCTCGATGCAGCCGATCCAGGTCAGCGGCGTCGACCCGGCGCTGGAAGGCAAGGTGTCGATCGTTGCCCAGCACATCGTCCAGGGTCGCCTCGATGCCTTGAAGCCGGGCGAGTTCGGTGTGGTGGTCGGCGAGATCACGGCGCGGCGCTTCCGCTTGAACGTCGGTGACAAGATCACCCTGATCGTGCCGGAAGTCAGCACCGCACCGGGCGGGATCACCCCGCGCATGCAGCGCCTGAACGTCGTGGGTGTGTTCAAGGTCGGTGCCGAGCTCGATGGCTCGATGGCGCTGATCCACGTCGCCGACGCTGCGCAGATGCAGCACTGGCAACCGAACCAGGTGCAGAGCGTGCGCCTGGCGGTGAAGGACCTGTACGCCGCGCCACAGGTGTCCAGCGATATCGCGGGCGGCCTGGGCACCGCCTACAAGGCGGACGACTGGACCCACACCCAGGGCAGCCTGTTCAGTGCGATGAAGATGGAAAAAACCATGATCGGCCTGCTGTTGCTGATGATTGTCGCGGTGGCCGCGTTCAACATCATCGCCACCCTGATCATGGTGGTGAACGACAAGGGCGCGGACATCGCCATCCTGCGCACCATCGGTGCCACACCGCGGCAGATCATGGCGATCTTCATGGTCCAGGGCACGGTGATCGGCATTGTCGGCACCTTGATCGGCGGCGTGCTGGGGGTGATCGCGGCGCTCAATGTCAGCGAGCTGGTGGGTTGGTTCGAACGGGTGAGCGGCCAGCACATCTTCAGTTCCGACGTTTATTTCGTCAGCAACCTGCCTTCGGAATTGCAGGGCGGGGATGTGGCGCTGATCTGCACGGCGGGGTTCGTGCTGAGCTTCCTGGCGACGGTTTATCCGGCTTGGCGGGCGGCGAAGGTTGAGCCGGCGCATGCGCTTCGGTATTCGTAAGGCCTGAGACCGCTATCGCGAGCAGGCTCGCTCCCACAGTGGTTTGAGTTGAAACACCACCTTTGTGGGAGCGAGCCTGCTCGCGATGGGGTCAGACCTGCTGGCCTCAATCCCTCTTCGGCAACTCAATCACAAACCGCGTCCACCCATCCGCTGATTCGCAACGAATCCGCCCCCCATGGGCCCGAACGATCGACTCGGTAATCGCCAACCCCAACCCCGCATGCTCGCTGCTGCCTTCCTGGCGCGCCGGATCGGCCCGGTAGAACCGGTCGAACAGGCGCGGCAGTAGCGCCGGGTCGATGCCGGGGCCGCTGTTCTCGACGCTCAGGCTCACGCCTTTGCCCTGGTCGACAAGCCGCAACCGAACCTCACCCTCCGGCGGGGTGAAGCGCAGCGCGTTGTCCAGCAGGTTGGACAGCGCCCGGCGCAGCATGCTGCGGTCGCCGTCGATGCGCGCGCTACCCTCACGGCTGATGCGCACCCGGGCGTCCTCGGCCAGCGGCGCGAAGAACTCCAGCAATACCTCCATTTCTTCGGCCAGCTCGAGCGGTTCGCGTTTGGGCATCAGCAGGCCATGGTCCGCCTTGGCCAGGTACAGCATGTCGTTGACCAGTTGCGCCATCCATTGCAGTTCCTCGAGGTTGCTGTGCAGCGCTTCGCGGTAATCCTCGATCGGGCGCGGACGGGTGAGGGTGACCTGGGTGTGGGTCAGCAGGTTCGACAGCGGCGTGCGCAGTTCATGGGCGATGTCGGCGGAAAACGCCGAGAGCCGCTGGAAGGCGTCGTCGAGGCGTTCGAGCATGGCGTTGAACTGGTGGGCCATTTGCGCCAGTTCCGGCGGCATTTCGTCGGCGGGCAAACGAGCGTTGAGCGATTGCGCCGAGACGCTACGGGCGATGGCGCTCATGCGGCGTAACGGGCGCAGGCCGCTGCGGGCCGCCCAGGCACCAAGCAGTGCGGTGGCCAGGGCGGACAGGCCGACGGTCAGCCAGATCAGGCGCTGCATGCGTTGCAGGAAGTGCTGGTGGTGGGTGATGTCCAGCAGCAGGGTCAGGCGCGGCGAGCCCGGCTGGTCGACAAACAGCGGTGCATTCAACACCCGGTAATCGGTGCCGTTGTCACTGATGGTCGAAAGCCCCGCGGTTTGCGGGAGTTTTTCCGGCAGGCGGGTCGAGCTGTCATACCAGCGTTGGCCGTCGCTGCCGGTGATGCGCAGGGACAGATCGGCCTGCCGGCTCAACTCATCGGCCAGGCGCACTTCGCTGTCACTCGACTGCAGGTCATGCAGCGCCCGACGCAGTCCGATCAGCTTGCCGTCCAACAACTGTTGGTCCAGTTCGACGAAATGCGCCTCGCTGGCGCGACTGAACAACACCCCGGCCACCAGCGACACGGCGGCGGTGCAGGCGGCGAACAGCAGCGCCAGGCGGCCGCTCAAGGACAGTCGGCGCATCAGGCCGGACGCTCTTCAAGCACGTAACCCATGCCGCGCACGGTGTGAATCAGTTTGTTCGGGAACTCGTCGTCGATCTTCAGGCGCAGGCGGCGGATCGCCACCTCGATGACATTGGTGTCGCTGTCGAAATTCATGTCCCAGACCTGCGAGGCAATCAACGATTTGGGCAGCACTTCGCCCTGGCGGCGCAGGAGCATTTCCAGCAGCGAGAACTCCTTGGCGGTCAGGTCGATACGCTGGCCGTTGCGTTCGACGCGGCGGCGGATCAGATCCAGGCGCAAGTCGGCCAGTTGCAGGCTGGTTTCCTGGGGCTGGGCGCTGCCGCGACGCAGCAGGCTGCGCACACGGGCCAGCAGCTCGGAGAAGGCAAAGGGCTTGACCAGGTAGTCGTCGGCGCCCAGTTCGAGGCCGTGGACCCGGTCTTCCACGGCGTCTCGTGCTGTGAGAAAAAGCACCGGCGTGTCGAGGCCCGCGCCGCGCACGGCCTGGAGGATCTGCCAGCCATCGCGGCCGGGCAGCATCACGTCGAGAATCAACAACGCGTAGTCACCGCTCAGCGCCATCTGCTGGCCGGTGCTGCCGTCGGCCACCAGCTCGGTGTTGAACCCGGCTTCGGCCAGGCCCTGGCGCAGGTAATGACCGGTTTTCGCTTGGTCTTCGACGATCAGCAGTTTCATGGACAACTCGGGGCAGAGGGAACGAAGGCTTTATACCGTGGGCAGTGTCTGCACGGGCCAACCTGACAAAGTTGTAATCTGTTCGTCAGCTTGCGGGCAGCGTAGACAGTTTAAGGTTTTGCGCACGCTGAACCTCATCTTGTTGGAGTACGACCATGTTTTTACGTAATCTGCTGGCCGCCGGCCTGTTGGCATTGAGTTCGCCGCTGTGGGCTGCGCCGGGTCACAGCTACGACTTCGGTCAGCCGGCCCCGGCCGCCAAGGCGAGCCGCAGTGTGGAAGTGGTGATGGGCGACATGTCGTTCACGCCCAAGGCCATCGAGATCAAGGCCGGTGAGACCGTTCGCTTTGTGCTGGTGAATAAGGGGCAATTGCTGCATGAATTCAACCTGGGCGATGCGGCGATGCATGCCAGCCATCAACAGGAAATGCTCAAGATGCAGCAGAGCGGCATGCTGACGCCTACGGGCGTGAAAGAAATGGACCACGGCGCTATGGCGGGCATGGATCACGCGTCCCACGGCCAGGCCATGAAGCACGATGATCCGAACAGCGTGCTGGTGGAGCCGGGGAAAACCGCCGAATTGACCTGGACCTTCAGCAAGGCCACCAGCCTCGAGTTTGCCTGCAATATTCCCGGCCACTACCAGGCGGGCATGGTCGGCAAGTTGACTGTCAGTCAGTAAGCACTCTAAGGCGGGAGCAAAGGCTGATAGAATCCGCTGATTATTCAGTCAGGTTTCCGCCATGCATCCCGCAGCCGAACACTCGCCGCTGGGCAAATCCAGCGAATACATCGCCACGTACACGCCGTCCTTGCTGTTCCCGATCCCGCGCACCGCGAAATGGGCCGAGCTGGGCCTGACGGCCGAGACCCTGCCGTACAAGGGCGTGGACTTCTGGAACTGCTTCGAGCTGTCGTGGCTGCTGCCGTCCGGCAAGCCGGTGGTGGCCATCGGTGAATTCAGCATCCCTGCGGACTCGCCGAACATCATCGAATCGAAGTCGTTCAAGTTGTACCTCAACTCCTTGAACCAGACGCCGTTCGAAGACACCGCCAGCCTGGAAGCGACGCTGGTCAAGGACCTCTCGGCAGCCGCAGGCAAACCGGTGGGCGTGCGGGTTCGCAGCTTGCGCGAGGTCGAGACCGAAGGCGTCGTGGCGTTGCCTGGCGTGTGCATCGACGAACTGGACATCAGCGTCAGCAACTATGAGCATCCGCGCCCTGAACTGCTGCGCTGCGATGATTCGCGCATTGTCGAGGAGAGCGTGCACAGTCACCTGCTCAAATCCAATTGCCCGGTGACCAGCCAGCCCGACTGGGGCAGCGTAGTGGTCGAGTACCGGGGCGCGGCGCTGGATCACGCGAGCCTGCTGGAATACATCGTCAGCTTCCGCCAGCACTCGGATTTCCATGAACAGTGCGTGGAGCGGATCTTTCTCGACCTGCAGCGCTTGCTGAAGCCGGAGAAGTTGACCGTGTATGCGCGTTATGTGCGGCGGGGTGGGTTGGATATCAATCCGTATCGCAGTACTGAAAGCGTTCAATTGCCGAACCATCGGTTGGTTCGCCAGTAAAACTGGATTCTGTGGAGATCCTGTGGGAGCGAGCCTGCTCGCGATGTTTTTTCAGTAACAGAGGTGTCGACTGACACCCCATCGCGAGCAGGCTCGCTCCCACATCAGGTTTCATTGGATTCAGTGAATTGGGGTGATCAGATCCCCATATTGCCCAGCGCCTGGGCAATATTGCGCAAGGTACCGGCAATCGTCGGGTGTTCGAGTTCGAAGCGTTCGACCGCGAGGTTGACGCCGTCCGCCAGGCTGGCGTCCTGGGTCTTGGTTTCCAGTTCAAGCTGGTATTCGATCTGCTGCATCAGTTCGCGCAGGTTGTCGCGCTCGGCTTCGGACAGTGGAGGATTCTGTTCCAGTTGCTCGCGCAGGGCATTGAGCTGTTCTTGCAGTTCGCGGGCGGGCATGGCGTTCTTCCTTTTGTCGATTGGCACTGGCATAGACCGTAGCGGCACGCCAAAGGTCTATGGCTGACCTTTAGATTAATCCACTCGCGCGCAACCTGCATGATCCCGATCAGGGCTTTTCGCCTTTGCCACGACGCAGGCTGATGTCTGCCAGGCAAGTCTCCAGTTCGCCCAGGTGATCGATCACCGAATGCACACCCAGGCTGAAAAGCTGCACCGTCGCCTTGCCGCGCAGGTGTTCGCGTTCCTTCTGGCTCAGGGCTTGCCATTCGCTGGGCGCCAGCCCGCAGAGCGAGCCGCAGGAGGCCAGGCCAATCGTCCACAGGCCGGCATTGAGGCCCGATTGCAATAGCCGGGGTTCGCCACTGACCAGCACGCAGCCATCCAGGCGCTCAACGTTCAGCGCCATCAATGCTTGCCAGCAGGCATTCGGCGACGGCCATGGATTGATTGTTGCTGGGTGTTGCGAGGGCTTGATCCACGCCGGCAGGTCGGCGGCCAGGGCGTGGGTGAGGGCAGGGGGAAGTTCGTCGAGCCAGGCGCAGGGAATCTGCTGGCGTTGCAGGCTGAGCAAGCTGTCCAGCGCGCCGGGTGTCACTTGGGCGTGTTCGGCGCGATGGGTGCCGTGGGGGCGCGTGAGGGCGCCGAAATCCACCAGGCAGCCGCTGAGACCGAACAACACGGCAGTCAGGTTCGGTGCGGCGAGAGGCAAGGCTTCGGCGTGCGGCATGTCAACGTCCCTGAAATAGCGCAAGACTATGCGTTATCAATGACAGTTGAGTGACATTGATGTGAATGGCCTGCAGTCATGGCGAATCCTCCGTAGGTCATCACGCACGAGGCTGCATAAATGCACGTTTCCGTCTTATACTTGCCAGCTTGATACCTGGGCCAAGAGGCCCGCACCCGTACAAACCCAAGGAGTTTTTTATGCGCTGGAGCAATCATCTCGCTCAGCTATCTTTGTGCGCCAGCGTGCTGCTGGTTCCGTTCGTTGCCCAGGCAGCCACGGAAGACGACCCTTGGGAAAGCGTCAACCGTCCGATCTTCCAGTTCAACGACTTCGTCGACACCTACGGGCTCAAGCCGCTTGCCCAGGGCTACCAGGCCGTGACCCCGCAGTTCCTGGAAGATGGCATTCACAACATGTATCGCAACGTCGGTGATGTCACCAACCTTGCCAACAACATCCTGCAAGCCAAGCCGGCCGCGGCCGGCGTCGACACGGCGCGTCTGATCTTCAACACCACCTTCGGCCTGCTGGGCTTCTTCGATGTGGGCACCAAGATGGGCCTGAACCGCAGCGATGAAGATTTCGGCCAGACCCTGGGCTACTGGGGTGTGGGCAGCGGTCCTTACGTCATGTTGCCGCTGCTGGGGCCGAGCACCCTGCGCGATGCGCCGGCCAGGTTCGTCGACAGCTACACCGGCCCTTACCGTTACATCAACGATGTGCCGGTGCGTAACTCGATTTTCGCCCTGAACATCGTCGACACCCGCGCCAGCCTGCTGTCCAGCGAGAAGCTGATCAGCGGCGACAAGTACACCTTCATTCGCAATGCCTACCTGCAGAACCGCGAATTCAAAGTGAAGGACGGTCAGGTCGAAGACGACTTCTGATCCCTGTCGATAAAACGAAAAAGGCGGCCCACGAGTCGCCTTTTTTGTTGTTGGAACGCGCCTATCTCATCTTCAAGATTGTAAGGCCGAGTTTCTGGCCGTCGCCGTCCTGTTCCTTCACCCACACCACTTCGGTGTCGGCTTCCAGGCCCTTGAGGGCGGTGTGATCGGACTCGATCCGTACGCTGAGGCGGTCGCCAACCGCAAATGAGCGGGGCGCCTCGACCTGCATGCCACTGCTGGAAAGGTCGACGCAGACGGCGGCGACCTCGTCGCCCTGATGAATCAGGGTGATATCGGCATCAACCCGCATGCGGATGAAATCGCGCTTTTCGCTGTAGTCCCGATCGGTTCGACTCATGGCCTTCGTCCTTCCATTGGGTTACGGTTTTATCTGTTCTTATAACTCCCGGTGATTTGACAAGTAAAGTCGTCAAGCGACCATCGGCGTGAGCTTGAAACGCCCCGCGGATGGGAGTACCGTCTGCGCCTTAGAAGGGCACCTCTGGTGTGCCAGCAGATCGGGTCAATGCCCGAAAGCGGTGCGCCAGAGAGGCTAGAAAGCGAATCCAGTAGTGTGAGCGGGGAAATTCCCCAGCCTGCTACGCCAACCTAATTCTGGCGCCGTTTGCCCACATGCCAAAAACCAGTGCCACGCTGCTGATAATCGATGATGACGAAGTAGTGCGCGCGAGTCTCGCGGCCTATTTGGAAGACAGTGGTTTCAGCGTCTTGCAGGCCAGCAATGGCCAGCAGGGACTTCAGGTATTCGAGCAAGACAAGCCCGACTTGGTCATCTGCGATCTGCGCATGCCGCAGATGGGCGGACTCGAACTCATCCGCCAGGTCACCGAGCGGTCGCCACAAACCCCGGTCATCGTGGTTTCCGGCGCCGGCGTGATGAACGACGCGGTCGAGGCGTTGCGCCTGGGCGCGGCGGATTACCTGATCAAGCCTCTCGAAGATCTGGCCGTGCTCGAGCACTCCGTGCGCCGGGCCCTGGATCGTGCGCGTCTGCTGCTGGAAAACCAGCGCTACCGCGAGAAGCTGGAAAAGGCCAACCGCGAGCTCGAAGCCAGCCTGAACCTGCTCCAGGAAGACCAGAACGCCGGTCGCCAGGTGCAGATGAACATGTTGCCGGTGAGTCCGTGGACCACCGACGAATTCAAGTTCGCCCACCAGATCATCCCGTCGCTGTACCTGTCGGGTGATTTCGTCGACTACTTCCGGGTCGATGAGCGTCGCGTCGCGTTCTATCTGGCGGACGTCTCCGGGCATGGCGCTTCCTCGGCCTTTGTCACCGTGCTGTTGAAGTTCATGACCACGCGCCTGCTGTTCGAGTCCAAGCGCAACGGCACGTTGCCTGAATTCAAGCCTTCCGAGGTCCTGGGTCATATCAACCGGGGCCTGATCAGTTGTAAGCTGGGTAAACACGTCACAATGGTCGGTGGAGTCATCGACGAGGAGACAGGTTTGTTGACCTATAGCATCGGCGGTCATTTGCCGTTGCCTGTGTTGTTCACGCCAGACAGTGTCCGTTATCTGGAAGGGCGTGGCCTGCCGGTAGGCCTCTTCAACGAGGCCACCTACGAGGACCACGTGCTGGAACTGCCATCGACATTCAGCCTGACGCTGATGTCTGATGGCATTCTGGACCTTTTGCCGGAGCCTACACTCAAAGAGAAAGAAGCGGCCTTGCCCCAGCGGGTCAAGGCAGCGGGCGGCACCCTGGATGGGCTGCGGCAGGTTTTTGGATTGGCCACGCTAGGGGAGATGCCGGATGATATCGCCCTGTTGGTGTTGAGCAGGAATCTTCAATGAGTACCGGTAGAATCCAGTTCGCCGAGCAGGACGGCACCTTCGTTCTGAAGTTTGTCGGTGAAGTGCGCCTGACCCTGTGTTCGGCGCTGGATGCGACTATTGAGCGGATCTTCACGGCGTTGAACTTCAACGCGATCGTGATCGACCTGACTGAAACCCGTAGCATCGACAGCACCACCCTGGGCCTTCTGGCCAAGCTGTCGATCCTGTCGCGGCAGAAGGTCGGCCTGCTGCCGACCGTCGTCACCACCCACGAAGACATCACCCGGCTGTTGCAGTCCATGGGGTTCGAGCAGGTGTTCAACATCGTCGACAAGCCCGTGCCGTGCCCGGAATGCCTGGACGACCTGCCTGACCAGGACCAGTCCGAGGAAGTGGTGCGGATCAAGGTGCTCGAAGCCCACAAGATCCTCATGGGGCTCAACGATTCCAATCGTGAAGCCTTCCATGACCTGGTGAATGCGCTGGAGCGGCACTGATCTTGTAGGAGCGGGCTTGCCCGCGATGGGCCCCAACCCTCGTGGGGATCCAAATGGCCCGCGTAATCGTTGACGACCATCGCGAGCAAGCTCGCTCCTACAGGGGGGGCGTCAGCCGGACCACCTCATAAGCCAACGGCCACAAAAAAGGGCGAACCCACCAGGGTTCGCCCTTTTTCATTCCTGCCAGTCAGCTCACAGCTTGGCCTGCAACAGCGCCTCGAGCTTCTCCTGGTCCCGGGCAAACTGACGAATACCCTCGGCCAGTTTCTCGGTCGCCATCGCATCTTCGTTGGACAACCAGCGGAACTGCGCTTCATTGAGGCTCAGGCGCGCCTCACCGGCGTTGCCTGGCGCCAATTTACGCTCCAGCTTGCCGGTGTCCGCCGCCAGCTTGTCGATCAGGTCCGGGCTAATGGTCAGGCGGTCGCAGCCGGCCAACTGTTCGATCTGGCTCAGGTTGCGGAAGCTGGCGCCCATGACCACGGTCTTGTAGTCATTGGCCTTGTAGTAGTTGTAGATGCGCGTCACCGACTGCACGCCCGGATCATCCGCGCCGGTATAGTCGTTACCGTTGGCTTTCTTGTACCAGTCGTAGATCCGGCCCACGAACGGCGAAATCAGGAACACGCCGGCGTCGGCGCAGGCAGCCGCCTGGGCGAACGAGAAGAGCAGGGTCAGGTTGGTCTGGATGCCTTCCTTTTCCAGGATCTCGGCGGCGCGGATACCTTCCCAGGTCGAGGCGATCTTGATCAGCACGCGATCGCGGCCAATGCCGGCCTTGTCGTACAGCTCGATCAGACGGTGCGCACGCTTGAGCATGGCGTCCGTGTCGAACGACAGGCGCGCATCCACTTCGGTGGAAATACGGCCCGGAATCACCTTCAGGATCTCCTGGCCGACCGCAACGCCAAAACGGTCGCTGGCCAGGCCCACATCGCCCTTGCAGTCGTTGACGCTGGCGTTCAGCAACTCGGCATAACCAGGGATGGCCGCCGCCTTGAGCAGCAGGGAAGGGTTGGTGGTAGCGTCCACCGGTTTAACGCGAGCGATGGCATCGAAGTCGCCGGTATCGGCAACCACCGTGGTCATTTGTTTGAGTTGTTCCAGCTTGGAAGTCATGAGCGTGCTCTGTCCTATGGGTCCAATGACATTACCCGAGCGCTGACAGCCACTCAAGGGCACATGTACGTATCGAAGGCCCCGGCGGCAACAACCTGAAAACGGCTGTTTGAATGGCGGGGCGCAGTGTCGATAAATACGATGACAAAACCGCTCACAGGTTCAACGCAGGCGACGGCCAGCGCGCTAGCGCTTACCGTCCTTCCAGCAACTGCGCCGCCTGATCCAGCAGGGCCAGCGGCTCCTTGGTCTTGTGGATATCCACCGACAGCAATTGCCGGAACTTGCGCGCCCCCGGGAAACCGGTGCCCAGGCCCAGCACATGGCGGGTGATGTGGTGCATCGAACCGCCGGCATCCAGATGCGCCGCGATGTAGGGCCGCAACTGCGCCAACGCCTCGGCCCGGCTGATGATTGGTGCCGTGCTGCCAAACAGCTGCTGGTCCACCTCGGCCATCACATACGGATTGTGATAGGCCTCACGGCCGAGCATCACGCCGTCAAAGGTCTGCAAGTGCTCATGACAGGCTTCGAGCGTCTTGATCCCGCCGTTGAGAATGATCTCCAGTTGCGGAAAATCCGCCTTCAACCGCGCCGCCACGTCGTAGCGCAGGGGCGGGATCTCACGGTTTTCCTTCGGCGAAAGCCCTTCCAGGATGGCAATCCGCGCATGCACGGTAAAACTGGTGCACCCAGCCTCATGGACCGTACCGACGAAATCACACAACTGCTCGTAACTGTCGCGCCCATTGATGCCGATCCGGTGCTTGACCGTCACCGGAATCGACACCGCATCACGCATCGCCTTCACACAATCGGCCACCAACTGCGGATGCCCCATCAACACCGCGCCGATCATATTGTTCTGCACCCGGTCACTGGGGCAGCCAACGTTCAGGTTCACCTCGTCGTACCCATGCTCCTGCGCCATGCGCGCACAGGCCGCCAGATCCAGCGGCACACTGCCGCCCAATTGCAGGGCCAGCGGATGCTCGGCTTCGTCGTGGCGCAGGAACCGCTCGTGATCACCGTTGAGCAGGGCACCGGTGGTGACCATTTCGGTGTAGAGCAGGGCGTTTTTCGAGAGTAGGCGTAGGAAGAAGCGGCAGTGTCTGTCCGTCCAGTCCATCATGGGCGCCACGGAAAAACGGCGAGAAAGCGAAGCAGTGTTTTGGGACATTGGGAAATCTGAATCAGCGAGGCGAAGGGCCGCAGTTTATCAGGGATGAAGAGGTGGTGTTGGGTGTGCCGGCGGACTGTTTTTCAGCCCCGAAAACCTTGGCACCTGAACCGGAGCTGTCGCACCGGCAGATTTCACCCTGACCAGCAAGCAGCAGGCCTACGATAACAACGTCGCCGTCCCATGCTGCCCGCCCAGGGGAATCTGCAAAATGAGCTCCAGCCTCCTCAAAGTCCTGATCATCAGCGGCGCTGTGCTGCTCAGTGCCTGCTCGGGCGTCAGCACCAGCACGTGTTTCGCACAGGACTGCCAGTCGCTCGACGGCCATTCCGCCAACCAGTTGAGGTTTGGCGGGAGCGCGATTGGCAGCAGCTTCAGTGAGTACAGTTCCGGGCTGCTGCACGACGACTAATCGAGGGGCAGGGCGCGCCTATTTGGCCTCAGGCACCGCAATCCACTGCCCCAGCACCTTCTGGTAATTGCCCGTGACCTTGGCCAGGTGCAGCCACTGATCCACATACAACTTCCACGTCATGTCATCCCGCGGCAGCAGGTAGGCCTTCTCTCCGTACTGCATGAATTGCGTCGGGTTCACCGCGCACAGGCCGGGTTTGAGTTTCTGTTGGTACAGCGCTTCCGAGGCGTCGGTGATCATCACGTCGGCCTTTTTATCCAGCAGTTGCTGGAAGATGGTGACGTTGTCGTGCAGGGCCAGTTGCGCCTTGGGCAGGAAGGCGTGGACGAAGGCTTCGTTGGTGCCGCCCGCCGGTTCGACCAGGCGTACCGCGGGCTGGTTGATTTGCTCGATGGTCTGGTAACGCGCCTGGTCTTCGCAGCGCACCAGCGGGATTTTGCCGTCGATGTCGAGGGTGGTGCTGAAGAATGCTTTTTTCTGGCGTTCGAGTGTCACCGAGATGCCGCCCATGGCGATGTCGCATTTGCCGGCGACCAGGTCGGGCATCAGGGTTTTCCAGGTGGTCTGCACCCATTGCGGCTTGACGCCCAGGCTGTCGGCCAGTGACTGGGCCATGCTGATGTCGATGCCGGAATATTCGCCGTTCTCGCCCTTGAAGGTGTAGGGCTTGTAGTCGCCCGTGGTGCAGACGCGCAGTTGTCCTTGCTCGATGACGCTGTCCAGGTGGGAGGGCTCGGCCTGGGCTCCCATTGATAGGGCAAGCAGGGTGGCGAGTACTGGCACGCGTTTTGTTGTTTTCATTGTTATCCGGCTTCCGTGATGGATGTTGGTGTGGGCATATTCTGCCGCAAATATGCCGGTGATGTTCCATGTGGCCGCCACCTTGCCTGTGGTAGAGCGGTTCAAGAGTCCTGACCAAAAAACTGTATGGGGCCTGATACAAAAGCGTCATGAAATATAAATGAGAAGCCTTATCAATAGTATTTGTTAAAGCATTGCTTTCGTTTAGACTCCCGCGGGCCGTAGGGTTACGGCGCTCTTGATGTAAGAAAAAACATAAAACATCTGTCGCGGGGGAGCGGGGCGTGAATTTCAAAAAGAATACAATCGCGTTGGCTGTGGGGTCGGCCGTTTACCTGTCCAACAGCGTGTGGGCGGCGGAACCATCGAATGCCCTGGAGATTGCACCGATCACGGTGACCGGGGAAAAAATCAACCGCACCCTCGAGCAAACCCAATCGAGCGTGGTGGTGGTCACCGACCAGCAATTGCGCGAGAAGGAAGATCACAACCTGATCGACGTCTTCGCCCGCACGCCAGGCGTCTATAACCAGTCCGGCAACGAAAACTGGGGCATTCGCGGTGTGCCGGTGTCGGGTTTCGATGACCAGGGCCCGGCCACCCTCAACGGCGCGGTCTCGGTATTTGTCGACGGCGCGGTACAGCCCAACCGTGCACTGACCCTCAGCCCGATGCCGCTGTGGGACGTCGAGCAGGTGGAGGTGTTCCTCGGCCCGCAATCGACCACCCAGGGGCGTAACTCCCTGGCCGGTGCGGTGGTGATCCAGACCAAGAATCCTACCTTCGAACCGAGCTTTTCCGCGCAAACCAACGTCGGCAACTACAGCGAGCGGGGCGGCGCAGTGGCGGGCGGTGGTGCGATCGTCGATGACAAGATCGCCGGCCGTATTGCCGTGGACTACCAGGAAGGCGATGGCTATATCGACAACGTCTTCACCGGCGATGACGCCAACCCGACCCGCACCGCCAATGCCCGTGGCAAGTTGCTGATCCTGCCCAACGACGATCTCGATGTGTTGCTGACGTACTCCCACGGCGAAAGCCGCAAGGGCGACAACTCGGTCATGCGCGAGAACGACCGGATCCGCTATTACAAGATGACGTCCAACACCAAGGCCTACGACAAGCTCAAGCAGGACACGGTCAGCGCCAAGGTCGACTATCGCCTGGATGACAATTGGTCTATCACCAGCCTTACGGCCAACACTGATTCGGATTACGACGCTCGTCTCGATTTCGACCAGGGGGCAGTGGACAACCAGGTGGTGCTGCGCAAGCAGTACGGTGATCTGTTCAGCCAGGAATTGCGCCTGAACTACAACGGCGACACGGTGAAGAGTTTCGTTGGCGCCTACTACGGCCACAACACCAACAACTTCCACGATCGCCTGGTGTTCGACGGTGAGCTGTTCGGCACCGCCAAGGGCGATACGACGATTGAAAACAAGGCTGTGTTCGGTGAAGTCGACTGGAACTTCGCCCCGCGCTGGACGCTGATTACCGGTCTGCGCTACGACCACGAGACCAACGACACCGATATTGAGCAGGACGACTTCTCAAGTCCGGGCAAGGTCAAGAAATCGTTTGATGCGGTGCTGCCGAAATTGGGCGTCGACTATGAGCTGGCCACCGACCAGTACGTCGGCTTCATGGTGCAGAAAGGCTATCGCGGTGGCGGCGTCAACGTCCGCGCTGGTGGCGGTCACGAGGATTACGATCCGGAATACACCACGAACTATGAGCTGTCCTACCGCGGCTCGTTCTTCGACAAGACCCTGCGCACCCGCGCCAACGTCTACTACACCGACTGGAAAGACCAGCAGGTCAGTGCGCTGGACCCGGACACCGAATTCCTGCACGTATTCAACGCCGGTAGCAGCGACATCAAGGGCTTGGAAGTCTTCGTCGAAAAAGACTTCAGCGAACAGTTGACCCTGACTGCCGGGGCTTCCGTGACGGATGGCAAGTACAAGGACTTCGTCACGGGTGACGGTCGGGACATGAGCGGCGAGGACTTCCTCTATTCGCCCAAGTACAAAATGTCGCTGGGCGGCACCTATCGCTGGAACGATCGCCTGACCCTCAACACTGACCTCATCTACCAGAGTACCGCGCCGTCGGAGTATGAGTTCGACGATGCAGGTCAGGTGACGGGCGAGCGTCGCAGCGACAACTACTGGCTGGTCAACTTCAACACCGAGTACAAGATCACCAAAAACATCGCCGTCTCCGGCTACGTGAAGAATGCCTTCGACAAGGAATACGTGACCAACAACCGCAGTGGCGACATCATTGATGTCGGTGCCCCACGCACGGTGGGCCTGGTGCTGCGTTACGACATGTAAGCTCGCCAGTCATGGCTGCGGTGGAGGGCTCAACGTTTGCTCGTTGATTTCTCCGCCGCCGCCATCGTCCCGCTTCCGCAATTGATGTAGGACGACGTCTTCAGCCAACGCGGGTCCGGGTAGTAGGAAAACAGCAACTGCCCGCCCTTCATCGAATCAATCAGCTTGTGGGCAATCGCCGGGCGTACAGCCGGGCAACCCAGGCTTCTGCCAATCCGCCCGTTCGCCCGTGCCAGCACGGGGCTGACGTATGGCGCGCCGTGAATCACGATGGCCCGGTCGAACGCGTTGTCGTTGAAACCCGGTTCCAGACCTTCCATGCGCAGTGAGTAGCCGTTCTGGCCCACATAGCTTTGTTGCGTGCGATACAAGCCGAGGCTGGTAGCAAAGCTTTCGTTCTGGTTGGAGAAGTTGACCGCCATGTTCTCGCCGCTGTTGCGACCGTGGGCGACCAGCTCATGGAATAGCAGCTTGCGCTTTTTCAGATCGAACACCCACAGACGCTGTTGGGTCGAAGGCAGGGAATAGTCGATGACGGCAAGTCTTTGGACAGGAGCAGCGCCTTGAGCGATGCTGCATTGCGAGGCACGAACGGCGAGATTTATGACATTGGCGTCAGCTTGCGGAGCCGCTTTGATGAGGGCGGCCGCCAGTGAATCGGCGTAGGCTGACGGTATGAACATTGCAGTCAGCAGCAGGCCCGGCAGCAGATTGCCAAAACGTAGTAGCGCCATATAGATGTCTCATCATGTTAAGTTCGAGTCTAGCAGTGCGGTGCAGGCCAGGCGTTGAATGCGGGAGATTAAGGATTATCCATGGTGCTTTTAACAAGGTTATTCGTCATAAGCCGTGTATTTTTTATGGTCTTTCTGATCAGCGGCACCGCGCTCGGAGAAACTTCGCCGATTGAGCCGGTAACGGCGGCAAACTCCATTTTTACGGCGGCGCCTGACGACAACGTCGCCCAGGCCATCCAGGCTTCCCTGGAACCCTTGAAAACTGCCTTTCCGCCATTGCTGACCGCGTCACGTCATCGTCGGGTGGACGTCACCCGCCTGGTCATGGATTTTTATACTCACCGTGCCTATCGCGCTGCCTGGACCCAGGACAGCGACATCGACCAATTGATCGCCAGCCTCAACGCTACCGACACCGATGGCCTGAACCCGGCGGACTTTCACATTGATGAGCTGGTGCGTTCGCGCGCCAATCTGCAAGTCGCGCCGGCCACGCCAGAGCAACTGGCGGCGTTCGACCTGGCGACCACCCACACCTTCATCACGGCGCTGCTGCAGTTGCGGCGAGGCAAGGTCGACCCTTCGCGTCTCGACATTCACTGGAACTTCGATGTCGATGGCGTGGATCCGCGTGACGACCTCAGTCCTTTCTTCGCCGCCCTCGACAGTCACGACGTCGCCAAGGCGTTTGCCCTGGCACCGCCGCAGGAAGCGGTGTATGGCGGATTGCGCCAGGCGCTGGCGCAGTTGCGCGATGTTCGTGACCGTGGCGGCTGGCCGAAAGTGGTGGTGGATCATTCGCTCAAGCCAGGCATGGACGAACCGGCGGTCGCGCAATTGCGCGCACGAATGGTCGCCGCCGGTTTTCTCGATCCGCATCTGATTCACGGTACCCGCTACGACGGCGCCGTCACCGCCGCAGTGAAAAAGTACCAGGACGAGCAATACCTCGGGGCGGATGGCATGGCCGGGGCCAATACCCTGGCGGCGTTGAACGTGCCCGTCGAGGCGCGTATCGACCAGGTGCGGGTGAATATGGAGCGGGCGCGCTGGCTGTTGTACAAGCTTCAGGGCACGTTCGTGATCGTCGATATTGCCGGCTATAAAGTGGCGATGTACCGCGATGGCCAGCCGATCTGGCGATCCCGGGTACAGGTCGGCAAGGCGGCGCGCAATACGCCGATTTTCCAGGCACAGATTTCCTACATCACCTTCAACCCGACCTGGACCGTGCCACCGACCATCCTCAAGGAAGACGTGCTGCCCAAGATCCAGAGCAATCCCGGCTACCTGGCCGCCAACCGGATGCGGGTGATTGATCGCGAGGGCAACGAGGTGGACCCGTCCACCGTCGACTGGAGTAACCCCCGTGGGCTCAGCCTGCGCCAGGACGCCGGTAAAGACAGCTCGTTGGGGCAGGTGGTGATCCGCTTCCCCAACGACTATGCGATCTACCTTCATGACACGCCGCATCGCGAGTTGTTTGCCAGGACCGTGCGTGCCACCAGTTCCGGCTGTATCCGCGTGGAAAACCCATTGCAACTGGTGGAGCTGCTGTTCAACGATCCGGTGAAATGGGACAGCGCCGGGATTCAGAAACAATTGGCCAACGGCAGGACCGAGAACATTCGGCTGCCGGTGAAGGTGCCGGTGCTCCTGGCCTACTGGACAGTCGATCTGGGTGGCGACGGACGGGTGTCGTTCAAGCCGGATGTGTATGGCTACGACGCGCCCGTGCTGCGCGCGTTGAATCGACCCTCGCCGGTCCCCGTGTTGAATTTGCACGCGGCGGTGGCGGGGCAGTAGTCGATGGGCGCGGGGGCTTTTCGACGCGCGATGCTACGCCCGTCGAAAGGACAATTGCCGCGCATCGGCGCGTAGACTAAGCTCGCCGTTTTTAGGGTTTCGGGCCTTCGCCCATGCCTTGCCCTTGCAGGATGAGCTTTTTGCCTATCTCCCCCGACGACCCGCGGCACGCCAATGGCACTGCCTTGAAACGGCTGCCCTTGCGCAAGGCTGCGGTGCTGTTCATTGCCGTGGTGTGCGTGTGCCTGTGTGGCTTGCTGTACCTGCAACTCGAGCAATCGCGTCGGCATGATCTGGCCGTTGCCGAAGTGGCGTCGGCGAACCTGACCCGCGCCGTGGCGCAACAGGCCGAAGACACTTTCATGAAGGCCGACCTGGTGCTGACCAGCCTGGCGGACTGGCTGCAGATGGACGGTTTCGGCCTGGCACAAAATCCCCAGTTGCAGAAGATGTTCGCCCGGCGTGTGCAGGCGTTGAGTCAATTGCACGGTATCTTCCTGTTCGACCGCAACGGCCAGTGGGTCGTGACGTCGTTCGAGGATCTGCCGCGGGGGCCCGGCGTTGCCGATCGCGAGTATTTCCTTTTTCACCAGCAGAACGTGTCCTCGGTGGCGCACATTGGCCCGCCCATCCGCAGTCGTACCAATGGTGAATGGATCATTCCGGTGTCCAAGCGGGTGAACGACAAGCAGGGCAATTTCCAGGGTGTGCTGCTGGCCGGAATCAAGATGGCCTACTTCGATCAGTTCTTTAAGAGTTTCAGCATTGATGAAGAGGGCTCGATTGCCTTGGCGCTGACCGACGGAACACTGCTGGCACGGCGGCCGTTCGTGGAGGCCCAGATCGGGCTGTCGCTGGCCAAGGGCGAGATATTCAGCAAGTACCTGGCTGGCGCCATGTCGGGCACCGCGATGATCACCTCGGTGCTCGATGGCTCCGTGCGCCTGCATGGCTTTCGGCAACTCGACGCTTATCCGCTGGTGGTCACGGCGGCCTCGTCCAGGGATTCGATTCTCAAGGGTTGGTACGACACGGCATTGCAATCGAGCCTGATCGTCGCCCTGGTCGTGCTGGGCGTGGGGCTGTTTGGCTGGGTATTCGTTCGCCAGGTGCGTGTCGGTGAGCGGGTCGAGCGGGATTTACGCAACGCCAAGGAAGCGCTGAAGCTGATCGCCACCCATGACAGTCTCACCGGCCTGGCCAATCGTCGATTGTTCGAGCAGGCGCTGGCGATCGAATTCAGCCGAGACGTCCGGCAGTCGAGATCGCTGGGCCTGATCATGCTCGATATCGACTACTTCAAACGGTACAACGACGCCTACGGCCATGTCGCGGGTGACCATTGCCTGGCGGAAGTGGCGAATGCGGTGAAGAGTTGCTGTCACCGGCCAGTCGATCTGGCGGTTCGTTATGGTGGCGAGGAATTCGCCGTGTTGCTGCCGGACACGGACATCCATGGCACGCTGGTGGTCGCCGAGCAGATTCGCCGCAGCGTCATGGCCCGCAACATCAACCATAGCGACGCGCCCAGTGGCTTCGTGACCGTCAGCCTGGGCTGTCACGCCTTCGTGCCCACGCGGCTGGACAGCACCGAAGTGTTCATCGAGCGCGCCGACGCGGCCCTGTACCAAGCCAAACATTCCGGACGCAACCGTTCGGCAGTGTTGTCCATGGAAGGCGTCGGAGAACTGATGCGCTACGACCGCTGAGTGCAGCGGGCGACCCGTGAAGGTCTTTCACGGGTCGTTGCGCTGGCTTCAGCCGCCAGTTCCGCCGCCGGCACCACCGGTGCCTCCGCCCGACGATCCGGTGCCGCCTCCCGCGCCGGAGCCACTGGAACCCCCGGCGCCACTCGTGCCCCCGGAACTGCCGCCCGAACTGCCCGAGCCGCCGTTCCCGCCGCCGTTGTTACCGCCGGAAGGTTCGCCGGGATTGTTGTTGGGGGCCATGGTCGAGCCGCCCGTCGATCCGGACTTGGTGCCGCTGGCATCGGCGCCGTCACCCGAAGCGGCAAATGCCGCCCCGGAGGTCGCCAGCAGGCTCGCCAGCAATAATGAAGCGAATTTGCTGTTCATCAGATGCGTCTCCAAAGCTGAGTCAATACCTGATGTTGGTGGGGTGCGCGGATGGCTTGGTGCCGACTGGATGACGAGCGGTCGTCAGGTCAGCGGGCACTCTCGCCGAGTTTGTGCTCGAGGTGCTGACGCACCTGGGGCCATTCATCATCAATGATGCTGAACCGCACGGAGTTGCGTTTGCGGCCGTCGGGCATGATGCGCTCGTGGCGTACGATACCTTCCTGCTGGGCCCCGAGCCGGAGGATGGCGCTGCGGGATTTCTGGTTGTTCTCATCGGTGGTGAATTGCACCCGCACGCAGTTCAGCACCTCGAAGGCATGGCGCAACATCAGGTACTTGGCTTCGGTGTTGACGAAGGTTTTCTGCCAGCGGGCCGAGATCCAGCTGCTGCCGATTTCGAGCTTGCGATTGAGTGGGTCGATCTTCCAGAAGCGCGTCGAGCCGATCACTTCTGCGGTGTCGTTCAGCACAATGACAAAGGGCAGGACCGTGCCGGCATCGCGGCCGTCGAGCGCTTTTTTCAAGTAACCGTCGACGGTGGTCGGGGAGGGTACGACGGTGACGGTCAGGTTCCACAGTTCGCCATCGGCGGCGGCGCGGACCAGTGCCTCGGCGTCACTGTATTGCAGTGGGCGCAGGCTGATTCTGTTGCCTTGAAGGAGAGTGTCCATCCAGTGTGTATGCTCGGCGGGTGAGGTGAAAAGCGGGGAGGGCTTATTACGCCGTACTTGCGCTCGCGGACGCAACCCGCTGACGGTGTGAATGTCATACGCAGAACATCCCTGCCCGGAGCTGACCGATGAAGAAATTGCGAATCGCAACGTTCAACGTCAACGGCCTGCGCGCCCGGCTGCCCAACCTGCTGGCGTGGCTGGCGCGGGAGAAGCCGGACATCGCCTGCTTGCAGGAACTCAAGTCGGTGGACAGCGCGTTTCCGGCGGCAGAGCTCGAGGCGGCCGGTTACGGCGCGATCTGGCAGGGCCAGTCTTCATGGAACGGTGTCGCGATACTGGCGCGGGATGCGCAGCCGCTGGAGAGCCGTCGCGGACTGCCGGGCGATGACAGCGATACCCAGAGTCGCTATCTGGAAGCGGCGGTGCATGGCGTGCTGGTGGGCTGTCTGTACCTGCCCAACGGCAATCCGCAGCCGGGACCGAAGTTCGATTACAAGCTGGCCTGGTTCGAGCGGCTGATCGCCTATGCCAGGGACCTGCACGACAGTGAGCACCCGGTGGTGCTGGCCGGTGACTACAACGTAGTGCCGACCGACCTGGATATCTACAACCCGAAGTCCTGGCTCAAGGATGCGCTGCTGCAACCGCAAAGCCGCGAGTGTTATCAACGGTTGCTGGACCAGGGCTGGACTGACTCCCTGCGTCATCTGTATCCCGAGGATCGGCTCTACACGTTCTGGGATTATTTCCGTCAACACTGGCAGAAAAACTCCGGCCTGCGCATCGACCATCTGTTGCTCAACCCGACGCTGAGTCCGTATCTGCTCGACGCTGGTGTCGATGCCTGGGTGCGCAATGAGCCACATGCCAGCGACCATGCCCCGACGTGGATTCAATTGGGCTCGCGCAAGCGCCGTTGATCTGCGATGGGTACAATCGGTGCAAGATCGCAGCATTTGGCATGCAGCACTGGCATGCAGTACTGGCATAAGGAACGAGCAATGAGTCAGCCGCGCCTGAGTAATCTCGCGTTGTACTTGCAGCGCCTGGGTTTCGACGAGGCGCCGCCGCCCACCCTGGAAACCCTGCGCCGGTTGCAATGGCGCCACACCGGCGCCTTTGCGTTTGAAAACCTCACCACATTGTCTGGCGATCCGGTGCTCATTGATCTGGCTTCCATCGAGCAAAAGGTCTTGCACCACCGCCGTGGCGGCTACTGCTACGAGCTCAACCATCTCTTTCTGGCCCTGCTGCAGGAGTTGGGTTTCGACGCTCAGGGGATCTCCGGTCGCGTGGTGATGGGGCAGCCCGAAGGTGCATGGACCGCGCGGACACACCGCTTGAGCCTGGTCACCCTGCACGGCGTGCGCTACATCACGGATGTCGGCTTTGGTGGCATGGTGCCTACCGGGCCGCTGCTGCTCGACACGAGCGCCGAACAGTCCACACCGCACGAGCCCTATCGCATCGAGCAACATGTGGACGGCTACACGTTGCGCGCCAAAGTCGAGAATGAATGGCGGCCGATGTACATCTTTGATCTGCAACGCCAGGAAGACATCGACTACAAAGTCGGCAACTGGTACGTCTCGACCCATCCGGATTCACCTTTTGCCCTGCGCCTGATGGTGGCGCGCACCGGTGATGGCTGGCGGCGGACCTTGAACAACGGCAGTTTCGCGATTCACCGGGTCGGCCATGAAAGCGTGCGACGCGAGGTCGCCGATGTCGAGGAACTGATCGCACTGCTGCAAAGCGAGTTCGATATTCAGGCACCCGACAGTGAACGGTTGAAGCAGACGCTTGGGCGGTTGATCGCGCCTGCATAGGGCATAGACGGTTGTCCGAGCCGCTCAGGGGCGAGCCTCAGGCTCCATCATCTGCTGGATCTCGCTGACCGCATCCAGCAATTTTTTCTCCAGCGCCTTGAGGTCAGCGGCGGTGACACCCTTTTTCAGGTGGGCCGATTTGCCTTTGCCGCTGAGCAAGGCATGGCGCAGGGTGTTGTTGATCACCGTCTGATAGCCATAACCCTCGCTTTCCGCCAGCACACGGGCCGCCTCGATGACGGCGTCGTCCAGCATGATGGTGATGCGTGTCTTGCCCTTGGCGGGGGCAACCGCCCCGCGACGGGCGTTGCTGAAGTCGTATTCATCTTTCATTGCTCAAGCCTCTTCCAGGTATTGGCGACGCTCTTTTTTCGTGGCGGAGCGCGCTGAAATGATTCGAACGAAATTCGGGTCGCGATAGGTGTAGGCCACCACCAGCAAACGCCCCTTGGCATCCAGCCCCAAGGTGACCCAGCGCTGTTCATCGTGATGGTCATCCTGAAATGTCAGTGCTCGTTCGTCATGGAACACGGCTTCGGTTTCCGCGAGGCTGACGCCGTGATGCTTCAATTTGTTTGCTGCGTTCTTGCTTTTGTCGAACTGAATTTCGAATGACTTCATTATGCATACTTTATATGTATTGAGAACAGGGCAACGCTACCGACTGTCGCCGCAGGTAGAAAAAGATTAGCGGGAGAAACCAGCGGGCTCGCCGGGATGTATTTCAAGGTTTATTGGGGTTGGCGAGGGTATGGGGCGCGGCAGGGATGAACGCCTGTCCATAAAGTGACTGACAAGTTGTATACAACTCTATGGACATTTGTTCCGTATGTTGCATACAGTGGTCCCTATAACAAAAATCAGGGAACCCCCCAATCATGAAAACGCCCCATGTTTCACTCCAACGGCCCGAGGACGAAAACCTCGGGGTCGGCGCGAATATGGCTTACGGCCTGCAACATGTTCTGACCATGTATGGCGGTATCGTCGCGGTGCCCTTGATCATCGGCCAGGCGGCCGGGCTCTCGGCCGCAGACATCGGTTTGTTGATTGCTGCTTCATTGTTTGCGGGAGGGTTGGCGACTTTGCTGCAGACCCTCGGTCTGCCGTTCTTCGGCTGTCAGTTGCCGCTGGTGCAGGGCGTGTCGTTCTCGGGCGTCGCGACCATGGTGGCGATTGTCAGCACGGGCGGAGAGGGCGGGTTCCAGGCCATCCTGGGGGCGGTGATTGCCGCGTCATTGATCGGCTTGTTGATCACCCCGGTGTTCTCGCGAATTACCAAGTTCTTTCCGCCGCTGGTGACGGGGATCGTGATTACCACCATCGGCCTGACGCTGATGCCGGTGGCTGCCCGCTGGGCCATGGGTGGCAACAGCCACGCGCCGGATTTCGGCAGCATGGCCAATATCGGCCTGGCGGCCGTGACGCTGGTGCTGGTGTTGCTGCTGAGCAAGATCGGTAGCGCGAGCATTTCCCGTTTGTCGATCCTGCTGGCCATGGTGGTCGGGACGATCATTGCCGTGTTCCTCGGCATGGCGGACTTTTCGTCCGTCACCGAAGGGCCGATGTTCGGCTTCCCGACGCCGTTCCACTTCGGCATGCCGACGTTCCATTTCGCCGCGATCCTGTCGATGTGCATCGTGGTCATGGTGACGCTGGTGGAGACGTCCGCGGACATCCTCGCCGTGGGTGAAATCATCGGCACCAAGGTCGACTCCAAGCGCCTGGGCAATGGCCTGCGGGCAGACATGCTGTCGAGCATGCTTGCGCCGATCTTCGGCTCCTTTACCCAAAGCGCCTTCGCCCAGAACGTCGGGCTGGTGGCGGTGACCGGGATCAAGAGCCGATATGTGGTCGCAACCGGTGGCCTGTTCCTGGTGATCCTGGGGCTGTTGCCGTTCATGGGTCGGGTCATCGCCGCCGTGCCGACCTCCGTACTGGGCGGCGCCGGCATCGTGCTGTTCGGCACGGTGGCGGCCAGCGGCATTCGCACGTTGTCCAAGGTCGACTACCGCAACAACGTCAACCTGATCATCGTCGCCACTTCCATCGGTTTCGGCATGATCCCGATTGCCGCGCCGAATTTCTACGATCACTTCCCGAGCTGGTTCGCCACGATCTTCCACTCGGGAATCAGTTCTTCGGCGATCATGGCGATTGTGCTGAACCTGACGTTCAACCACCTGACTGCCGGTAACTCGGATCAGCAATCGGTGTTTGCCGCCGGCACTGAACGTGTCCTGCGCTATCAGGACCTGGCCGCCTTGCGTGAAGGCGATTACTTCAGCGAAGGCAAGCTGCACGACTGCGACGGCAAGGAAGTGCCGGTCATCGAAGTCGAAGACCACGGACACGGCGAGCCACGCCCAATGCACGCCAACAGCAGCGAACACGCCTGACCCCACCCCCTGTAGGAGCGAGCTTGCTCGCGATGATCGTCAACGATAACGCGGGCCGCCTGAAAGCCCGTGGTGTCCGAACCACCATCGCGGGCAAGCCCGCTCCCACAGGGGCTTTTGATCTTCTGTAGGAGCGAGCTTGCTCGCGATGGTCGTCAACGATAACGCGGGCCGCCTGAATGCCCGCGGTGTCCGAAACACCATCGCGAGCAAGCTCGCTCCTACAGGGTTCATTCCACCGAAGTCTGCAACACCTCGATCCACAACGCCCCTTTGCCCGACGCCGCTTCACCGACACGTTTCAGCGCACCCTGGTCGCCGACCGCATAAGTGCCGACCTTTTCGCTTTTCTCACCCGTCACCAGCAACCATTTCCCGTTCGGCGAGAAGGCGATGTTACGTGGCTGCTTTTCCTCGACCGGATAGTTCTCGAGATAGCGCAAACCACCCGTGGCCGTATCCACCGCGAACGCCGACACCGAGCTGCTGGTGCGCTCGGTCATGAACAACAGCTTGCCATCGGGCGAAAGGCGCAGGTCCGCCGCCCAGATTCGCGGTGTCGGGTCGTCCTTGAGGTCGTTGTTGCGCGCATCGCGCACTTCACCGTGGGCCAGTTTCAAGCGCTCGGGAATGCCGTTGGCCACGGCAATCTGAGTCAGCGCCCCGGTGCTGTCGTTGATCGAAAACGCAGTCACCGTGCCGCTCATCTCACCGACCACGTACAAGTATTTGCCGTCTTTGGAAAAGGCCAGGTGGCGAGGTCCGGTGTTGTCCGGGACGCTGACGTAGCCGCTGCCAATCGGGGTGAGTACGCCGGTCTTGCTGTCCAGGCGATATTGCAGGACCCGGTCGGCGCCCAGGTTGCCGGTGTAGGCAAAACGATTGCTTGGGTCGGTGCGCACCGAATGGGCATGCGGGCCGGTGGCATAGCTCTGGATCGTGTCGGAGGGCTGGTAGGCCTTGTCGATGGCTTGCACGGTGACGGCGTCGGCACCGTAGGAGGCACCCATCAAATAGTGCCCATCCCGGTCGGTAGACAGGTAAGCCATGCTTTGCGCCAGCGGTGCCTTGGTCGCGGGTGTCAGGTGCCCGCTTTTCGGATTCAATATGGTAGCCAACGACCTGAAAGGGTTTGACCCGCAGGGCGGCGAACAACACTTTGCCGTCGGGCGTGATGGCCATGGGGTTGACCTGATCCCCGGCGCTGACCTGATCGACCAGTTTCAGCGAGCCGTTGCTCTGGTCGAGCCGGTACTGGGAAATCAGGCCGTCACCCGGACTGGAGATGTAGGCGTAGGTAGCGGCATGGACGGGAAGGCTGAGACCGCCGACGACGGCAGCCGCGAGGAGGAGGGATTTACTCACAGTGGATCCTTTTATTGTTATTGATGTGATCAGTCATCCTATGACTGAAACATTCAGACATCAATGGCTGTTTTGCCGGACAGCGAAGAAATCCCCAGCCGATGGCTAATGGCTATGCCCGTACAGCGTCTAAGGAATTGAAATATTTTTAAATAATCTCGTTTTAACAAGTGTTGTACGACATCGTACTTACTGTGTTCGACTTCGCGGGTTCTCACAAAAAAAACAACGGAGATACCCTCTATGACCAGCATTCCCACCGTGGAAGGCCAGGCTGCGGCGCCCGCGCAAAGTCGATTTCTACGAATATTCAAACTCCTGGGCCCGGGCATCATTGCCGTACTGTCCTGGCTGGGCGCGGGTGACCTGATCACGTCGTCCGTGGCCGGCGCCAACTACGGTTACGCGATGATGTGGGTGCTGGCGGTTTCGCTGCTGCTGCGATACCTCATCGTCAACATCATCGCCCGCTTCCAGCTGTGCAATAACCAGGGCATGACCATCCTGCAGGGTTATGCACAACTCAATCCTTTCTTCGCCTGGTTCATGCTCGTTTACGCCCTGCTGATGGGGCATCTGATGAACGCCTACATGATCAAGGGCGCAGGGGAGTCGCTGGCGATGCTGTTCAAGATCGACCAGCCCTTGCTGTGCTCGGTGGCTGTGGTCCTGGCGGTGTGGATGCTGGTCGGTCGCAACATCTACTCGATGATCGAAGGCGTGATGAAGTTGCTGCTGGCGATCATGACGCTGGCGTTCATTGCCCTGGCGGTGATGTCCGGCCCCGACGTGGGTGGCATCATCAAAGGCACCATCGGTTTCAGCATTCCGAAGGACGAAGGCGTGCATGGCGCGTTGCTCGTGGCGGTGTCGGTGATCGGCGCGGTCGCCGGTTCCATCGCCAACTTCGTGCATCCTTACGTCATGCGCCAGAAGGGCTGGATCGGGCCGCAACACAAACGCATTCAACGCAACGACCTGCTGTTTGCGGTGTTCGTCGGGATCATCATCAACCTGGCCATCTGGATCGTCGGCGCGGAAATCCTGCGGCCCAACGGTATCGAAGTGAAAACCCTGGGTGACCTGGGCAAGGCGCTGGAAATCTACTTCGGCCCGATCGGCTGGTACGTGTTCTTCATCGGTGTATTCGCCACGCTGTTCGCCAGCATTTCCGGCAAGACCACGGCGTTCCCGATGCTGATCACCGATGCCTTCCAGCACGTGTTCCCCAAGCGTCGCGACAAGTACGGCAAGGAGTTTCACCATGATCCGATGCACAAATGGTTCATGCTGTTCATCCTCGTCACGCCACTGATCTGGTCGATGCCGGGCATGCCGGACTTCGTGACCCTGACCATTGGCGTCAGCGCGCTGAACATCATTGGTTTGCCGATCATTTCCCTGGGTCTGCTGATCATGTCCAACCAGAAGAAGCTGCTGGACAAGCAATACCGCAACAACCTGTTCGAGAACATCGCACTGGCGTTCGCCACCGGCCTCGCCCTGTGGGTCGCCTTCCAGCTGGGCGTCGATCTGTTCGCCTGATGCCGGATCATCGAGGGGGCGCAACGCCCCCTCGATGGCCTGGGTTCAGTCGGTTACCGAGCCCTGCGGTACTCGTCCGGCGAAACTGTCCACCAGGCTCGCCACCACCATTTCGCCCATCCGCGTGCGGGTCTGCACGGTCGCACTGGCTCGATGAGGTTGCAGTACCACCTGTTCATTGCCGAACAGGGCCTCTGGTACCCGCGGCTCGTCGACAAACACATCCAGTGCCGCGCCGGCGATCTCTCCCGCCTTCAATGCCGCTACCAGATCGACTTCATTGACCAGCTTGCCCCGGGCCACGTTGATCAAGTAACCACCCTGACCCAGTGCCTTGAGCACGTCGGCGTCGATGATGGCTTCGGCCTTGTCGGCAGCGGCGGCCAGAATCAATGCATCACTCTGACTGGCCAGTTGCTTCAGATCGGCGACGAAGGCGTGATTGACGTCGCTCATCGGCCGCAGATCGGTGTAGCTGATCGGGCAGCCGAACGCGGCGGCGCGGGCTGCCACGGCGCGCCCGACCCGCCCCATGCCGACGATGCCGATGCGCATGCCCGACACCTGGCGTGCCAGTGGCAACGGAGCCAGGGGTATCGGGCTTTCGGGCCATTGCCCGGAACGCACGTAACGATCACTGGTGCACAACCCCCGGCACACGGCAATCAACAGGCCGATGGCGAGGTCGGCGACATCTTCGGTCAGGGCACCGATGGTGGCCGTCACGCGAATCCCGCGGTCCCTGGCATAAGCCAGATCCACCGCGTCGGTGCCCACGCCGTTGACCGCCACCACTTCCAGCTTGGGCAATTGGGCCATCAGGGCCTGGGTGATGCCGGTGTGTCCACCCGTGATGACCCCTCGAATGTTGGCACCATGCTCTTTTATGAACGCGGCTTTGTCGGCCTGTTCGAAATAGCGCCTGATGGTGAACAGCTCACCCAGGCGAGTGTTGATTTCAGGGATCAGGATCGGGCTGAGCTGCAAGACTTCTGGCTTCATGTGAACCTCGTGTAGCGCAATAAAAAGGCCGGTCAACCGCGACCGGCAAACGGCATGGCAGTGGCCATGACGGTCATGTTCAGGACATTCGCCGACAACGGCAGGGCGGCGATGTAGCGCACGGCATCGGCCACGTGCTGCACATCCACCATCGGCTCGACGGCGATGCTGCCGTTGGCCTGGCGCACGCCTTTGGTCATGCGCACCGACATTTCGGTCAGGGCGTTGCCGATGTCGATCTGGCTGCAGGCAATGTTGAATTCGCGCCCGTCCAGGGCCAGGGATTTGGTCAGCCCCAGCACCGCATGTTTGCTGGCGGTGTAGGCACTGCTGAAGGGGCGAGGGGTGTGGGCCGAGATCGAACCGTTGTTGATGATCCGGCCACCCATGGGCTGTTGCCGGCGCATCAGGCCGAAGGCGCCCCGGGCGCAGAGGAAAACGCCGTTGAGGTTGGTGTCGATCACATTTCGCCACTGCTCGAACGTCAGTTCATCCAGGGGCACGGCAGGGGCGTTGACTCCGGCATTGTTGAACACCACGTCCAGGCGTCCGTATTTCACGGTGATCTCGGCGAACAGCGCATCGACGCTGGCCGGATCGCGGACATCGGTAGGCACCGCCAGTGCCTGGTGGCCGTCGACAGCCGCCAGTTCCGCCAACTCCAGCAAGGGCTCTGGCCGGCGTCCGGCGAGCACCACGGTGAATCCGTCGGCCATCAGGCCAAGGGCCACGGCGCGGCCGATTCCGCTGCCGGCACCGGTTACCAGGGCGACTTTCAAAGGATGGGTCATGTTGTTATTTCCTTTTTTCAATTCACTGGAGCGTGTGGTGGTTCAGGGGCGCGGGCCGACGCGCATTTCGATCTGGCCGATGCCGTCGATGCCTGCGTTGACGATGTCGCCGGGTTGCAGCACATCGACGCCGGCCGGGCTGCCGGTCATGATCAGATCGCCGGCCCGCAGGGCCACGGACTGGGAGATGCGGCTGATGATTTCGGCGGCTGACCAGATCTGGCTGTCGAGGCTGTCGCGTTGGCGTTCCTGGCCGTTGACGTTCAGCCACAGCTCGCCGTCGGGGTGTCCGGCACGGGAGACCGGTACGATGGCGGTGATGGGGGCGGCGCCGTCGAATACCTTGGCGCCTTCCCACGGCATGCCACTGCTTTTGGCAGCGCGCTGGACGTCTCGACGCGTCAGGTCCAGGCCCGCGCCGTAACCCCAGACGTACGCCAGTGCCTGATCCTCGGGAATATTGGCGCCACCCTCGCCAATGGCGACCACCAGTTCGATCTCGTGGGCGAACTCTTCGGTCAAGGGCGGGAAGGCGATTTCACCCTGCGCGTCCACCACATTGCTTGCCGGTTTCATGAAAAACACCGGTGGCAGGCGGGACTGGCCCTGGGTGTCAGGCCAGGGGTAGTTGCGACCGACGCAAAAGACCCGGCCCACGGGAAAACGCTGCTGGCTGCCGGCGACTGGCAGGGTCACGGGCAGATCGGGGGTAAAAACGTACTCGGTCATGTTCATCCTGGTGTCGGTCCTGTAGGAAGCATCAGCGTACGGCGGCAATCGCGGGTGAAGTTGGACGAATGCCGCCTCGTCTTGGAGAAAAACGCTTTTCTTGAATCAGCGGGCCTTGAGTTCGATGCGGTACAGCCGGCCGAGCAGCAGCGAATAGGACAAGGTGCCCATCAGCGCTACACCACCGATGAACCAGAAGGCCCAGGCGAAGGAGCCCGTCGCCTGGACGATTGCGCCGATCACGATCGGGGTGACGATGCCGCCGATGTTGGCGGCCAGGCTTGTGACCCCGCCGGTCAGGCCGATCAATTCCTTGGGCGCGACTTCCGATACGGCCGCCCACGATGAAGAGGCGATGCCCTGGGCGAAGAAGGCGAGGGTCAGGATGGCGATGCAGATCACGTTCGAGTCGGTAAAGTTCACCAGGACGATCGACATCCCCAGCATCGAGCCGACCACCAGCGGCAATTTGCGCGCGAAGGACATGGAGTATCCGCGGCGGATCAGCAGGTCCGAGACGATCCCGGCCAGCAGAATGCCCACCGTTGCACCCACGAATGGCATCACGGCAAAGATCCCGGCCTTGATGGTGGTCAGTTGCCGTTCCTCGATCAGGTAGGTCGGGAACCAGGTCAGGAAGAAGTACAGCGCCGAGGTGCTGGCGAACTTGCCAATGCAAATCGCCCAGATCTGCCGATAGCTGAACAGTTCGGCGATTTGCCGCCAGTTGAAGCGGGTACGCTCCTGGCTGCTCTTGACCAGGCCGCCACCGTTTTCGATGTATTTCAGTTCTTCCTTGCTGACTTTCTTGCAGCTCAGCGGGTCGCGGTACAGGAACAGCCAGATCACCCCGAACACGATGCCCAGCAACCCGGTGCTGTAGAACACATGGCGCCAGTCGAAGGTGGTCGCCAGCCAGAGCAATGCGCCGGTGAACAGGGCGGTGCCCAGATACTGACCGCACACGTAAATGCTGCTGGCCATCCCGCGTTCGCGCGCCGGGAACCACACGGTCACTGCGCGGCTATTGGCCGGAAAGGCCGGCGCCTCCATCGCACCGACGGCCAGGCGCAGGCCGAACAAGGATGCAAACCCTGTGGCGAAGCCTTGCAGCACAGTGACGGTCGACCAACTGATCAGCGACACCCCATAGGTCAACCTGGAACCGAAGCGGTCGGCGATGAATCCGGCAGGCACCAGCGCGAGGGCGTAAGTCCAGGCGAACGCGGAAAAGATCAGGCCCATTTCGATCTTGTCCAGGCCCAGGTCCTTGGCCATGAACGGCGCCGCAATCGAGATGTTCACCCGGTCGATGTAGTTGATGATGGTGGCGATCAGCAGCAGCGACAGCATGAACCAGCGTCGACGTGTCGGCAGTCGCTGGGTAGGGGCGGCATCGCGGACGCCGGCCGTCGCCGTCGCCGTGGAAGTGGTGGAGTTGGACATGGGTAGACCTCGTTATTGTTAGAAGAATCGAGATATCTGCGCGCAGCCGAGCCCGTTGCTCCCGGTCGGGAACAGCGTGGTTTGCAAAAGCGGCGCGGACAGCCGGTGTCAGGTGTCCGAGGACATGTTCCGACAAGGCGGATTCAAGGAGAGGTCGGGCGGGTCGGTGAGGGAAAAAAGCAGGTTCATGATGTGCGCACCTAATGATTGTTTTTGGATGGGTCGGGCTGCATTGCCTGCCACAGTGGTCGTACAACCTTCCAAAATCAACGGAGGCGTTAGATCGTTTTTTCGCATGAAAACCGTGATCAATATGCCTGTCCAAGAAAGTGCGCCAACGCTTTTAGCCTTGGTATATTTATAACTTGTTGTTTTTATTCAAATAAAAAATAAAGATCGAGGCCGGTTTTTTGGACAGGAAAAATTTCCACTCACGGATACAAATTATCCGTCGAGGCCTGCGTCATCCTATGAGCTGTTGAAACGTGGCCGGATTCACCGTCACAATCCCTCTGTCGTCGTCTCCATCGCGGGGCGACGACAAGCTGTCCATGTACCTGTCGAGGACCCTCAGCCGATGTCGTTACCGAGTCGAGTACCCACCTACGTCATGCAGCAACGCAGCGAGCTGACGGACTTTTACATCCGCGACAAAAAGGGCCGGCGTGCCGAAACCAGCCCCCATCGTCATGAGTACTTCCAGATTCAGATCAACCTCGGTGGCGACACCGTGCAGCACATCGGCAACGTCGAGCGTCCGTTCCCGCGCAATACCCTGGCCTTCATCCTGCCGCATCGGGTGCACGTGATTCCGCATCCGGCCGACAGCAATTTCATGGTGATCAATTTTTCCCAGACCTTCCTGCTGCCGCACTTGCAGTGCGACCCGATGGATCTGGAGGAAGTGTCGATTCTGCTGGCGCCCGAATTGTCGCCATTTCGCTTTCAGGAGCACCTGGACTTCATCCTCGGCGATGAGGATTTCAGCAAAGTCTGCGGTCTGATCGAGCAAATGCGTGTGCTCGACGAGAACCGGCAATTCGGCACCCGCGAGATGCTCAAGGGTTTGCTGCTGCAACTGGTGGGGAGTGTGTGTGCCTTGTATGCCGAACCGCTCAAGCGCCTGGCCGAAGAGAACGCCGCCGAAGTCAGCCGGCGTGATGCGCTGAGCCGGATGTCCGAATATTTGCGCAAGAACATCGCCGACCCGGACCTCAACCTGATCAAGGTCGCCGCGGCGACTTACCTGTCACCGACCTACCTGACCCACTGGTTGCGCAAGGAAGTCGGCAAGACCTTTACCGAGCTGGTGCTGGAGCGGCGGATGCACGCGGCCCGTAATTACCTGCTCAACGGCACGCGGCCGGTAGGGGAGGTGGCGCGATTGTGCGGTTTCGCCGACGAAGCTTACTTTTCGCGGCGCTTTCGTCAGATCCACGGCCAGCCTCCTGGGCAATTTCGCCGTCAGCAACTCAACCCGGACACACCGCAGTCGCCGTTGAATACCTGATGCGCGACGCGAAAACGAAAAAACCCGCCATAAGGCGGGTTTTTTGATCTGGCTCCACGACCTGGACTCGAACCAGGGACCCAGTGATTAACAGTCACTTGCTCTACCAACTGAGCTATCGCGGAATTGCGCGTATCTTACTGATTCAAAAAGAGAAGTCAAGCGCCAGTTGGCAAATCGGGGCAATCTTCGGGACAAACGGTGTTCAACCGCCGAACGTGATCGTGCCGAGCATCAGTTTGGCGTACAGCGCCGTCGCGGCCAGTTGCACCAGCCACAGGGCCAGGCCACCGAGAAACACACCGGCGGCCACCTGCATCACCAGGTTGTTGGAGCGCTTGGCAGCAGGGCGGGGGATGAAGTCATCCAGATCGTCGCGGTCATCGCGGTCGGCGCGCAGGTTGTCGTTTTTCATGGAGTCTCCACAAGACCTGTAGGAGCGAGCTTGCTCGCGATGCGGTGGGTCATTCGTCAACGATGTTGAATGAAAAACCGCATCGCGAGCAAGCTCGCTCCTACAGTTGCCTTGTCACCGTACGGCTCAGATCACCGCGACGATCGCCTTGGTGACGACATCAATGTTGCTCTGGTTCAGCGCGGCCACGCAGATGCGGCCGGTGTCCAGGGCGTAGATGCCGAATTCGTTGCGCAGGCGGTGCACCTGTTCAACGGTCAGACCCGAGTAGGAGAACATGCCGCGCTGGCGACCGACGAAGCTGAAGTCGCGTTGCGGGGCATTTTTGGCCAGCAGGTCAACCATCTGGTTGCGCATGCCCTTGATGCGCAGGCGCATCTCGGCCAGTTCGGCTTCCCACTGCGCACGCAGTTCCGGGCTGTTCAACACGGCGGCGACGATGCTCGCGCCATGGGTGGGCGGGTTGGAGTAGTTGGTGCGGATCACGCGCTTGACCTGCGACAGCACGCGCGCGCTTTCTTCTTTCGATTCGCTGACGATCGACAGGGCACCCACGCGCTCGCCGTACAGCGAGAAGGACTTGGAGAACGAGCTGGAGACGAAGAAAGTCAGGCCCGACTCGGCGAACAGGCGCACGGCCGCCGCGTCTTCGTCGATACCGTCGCCAAAGCCCTGGTAGGCCATGTCGAGGAAAGGTACGTGACCCTTGGCTTTCACCACGTCCAGGACGTTGTTCCAGTCCGCCGGGCTCAGGTCCACACCGGTCGGGTTGTGGCAGCAGGCGTGCAGCACAACGATGGAGCCGGACGGCAGGGCGTTCAGGTCTTCGAGCAGGCCGGCGCGGTTGACGTCGTGGGTCGCAGCGTTGTAGTAGCGATAGTTCTGCACCGGGAAGCCAGCGGTTTCGAACAGGGCGCGGTGGTTTTCCCAGCTTGGGTCGCTGATCGCCACGACCGCGTTGGGCAGCAGTTGCTTGAGGAAGTCAGCGCCGATCTTCAGGGCACCGGTGCCGCCAACGGCCTGGGTGGTGACCACGCGGCCAGCGGCCAGCAGTGGCGAGTCGTTGCCGAACAGCAGTTTTTGCACGGCCTGGTCATAGGCGGCAATACCGTCGATTGGCAGGTAACCACGGGAAGCGTGTTGAGCGACGCGAATCGTCTCGGCTTCGACAACGGCGCGCAGGAGTGGAATTCGCCCCTCCTCGTTGCAGTAAACACCGACCCCCAGGTTGACCTTGCTGGTACGGGTATCGGCGTTGAATGCTTCGTTGAGGCCCAGGATTGGATCGCGTGGTGCCATTTCGACAGCGGAGAACAGGCTCATTTTTGCGGCGGCTCTGAATGGAGTGTGGAGGGACGTGTCGCGCTCCAGCCGAATGCACTAGAGCGGTGCACAAACGGGGAGCTAGTATAGAGGCCATCGGCGAGTGATGGCGACAGCGGAATCGGCTTTTGGCGTAAGTTTTTCCGATTATTTTTCGACCGTTAGTCGATTGGCCGCGTCATAGTCTTTAAGGGATGTAGGACGTTTGCCTTGAAAGAGCGAGCAATCGACTCCACATTGAGCCCAATCCAGTTTTTTCCTCGGGCGACTTCGGTCGTTTGCGGTCTTTTTCGTTGCTGTCCGGTTTGCCCGGACGGGCGCGACCCAGGGGTATTTCATGTCTGAATTCGAGCTAGTCACCCGCTTCCAACCCGCCGGCGACCAGCCGGAAGCCATTCGCCTGATGGTCGAGGGTATCGAAGCCGGGCTGGCGCACCAGACGCTGCTCGGCGTAACCGGTTCGGGCAAGACGTTCAGCATCGCCAACGTGATTGCCCAGGTGCAGCGCCCGACGCTGGTGCTGGCGCCGAACAAGACCCTGGCCGCGCAGTTGTATGGTGAGTTCAAGGCGTTTTTCCCCAACAACGCCGTCGAATACTTCGTCTCCTACTACGACTACTACCAGCCCGAAGCCTACGTGCCGTCCTCGGACACCTTCATCGAGAAGGACGCCTCGATCAACGACCATATCGAGCAGATGCGCCTGTCCGCGACCAAGGCGTTGCTGGAGCGCAAGGACGCGATCATCGTCACCACCGTGTCGTGCATCTACGGCCTGGGCAGCCCGGAAACCTACCTGAAAATGGTCCTGCACGTGGATCGCGGCGACAAGCTCGATCAGCGCGCCTTGCTGCGCCGCCTGGCCGACCTGCAATACACCCGCAACGACATGGACTTCGCCCGTGCGACCTTCCGTGTGCGCGGCGACGTGATCGACATCCACCCGGCGGAATCGGATTTCGAGGCGATCCGCATCGAGCTGTTCGACGACGAGGTGGAAAGCATTTCGGCGTTCGACCCGCTGACCGGCGAAGTCCTGCGCAAGCTGCCGCGTTTCACCTTCTACCCCAAGAGCCACTACGTCACGCCACGGGAAACCCTGCTCGATGCCGTCGAGGGCATCAAGGTCGAGTTGCAGGAGCGCCTGGAATACCTGCGCACCAACAACAAGCTGGTGGAGGCCCAGCGCCTGGAACAGCGCACCCGTTTCGACCTGGAGATGATCCTCGAGCTGGGTTACTGCAACGGCATCGAAAACTACTCGCGCTACCTGTCCGGGCGCCCGGCCGGCGCCGCGCCACCGACGCTCTACGATTACCTGCCTGCTGACGCCTTGCTGGTGATCGACGAATCCCACGTCAGCGTGCCTCAGGTCGGCGCCATGTACAAAGGCGACCGCTCACGCAAGGAGACGCTGGTGGAGTACGGTTTCCGCCTGCCTTCGGCGCTGGACAACCGGCCGATGCGCTTCGACGAGTGGGAAGGGGTGAGTCCGCAGACCATTTTCGTCTCGGCGACGCCGGGCAATTACGAGGCCGAACACGCCGGGCGCGTGATCGACATGGTGGTGCGGCCCACCGGCCTGGTGGACCCGCAGATCGAAGTCCGCCCGGCCCTGACCCAGGTCGACGACCTGCTCTCGGAAATCACCAAACGCGTGGCGGTCGAGGAGCGGGTGCTGGTCACCACGCTGACCAAGCGCATGGCTGAAGACCTGACCGATTACCTGGCCGATCACGGTGTGCGCGTGCGCTACCTGCACTCGGACATCGACACCGTGGAGCGCGTCGAGATCATCCGCGACCTGCGCCTGGGTACCTTCGACGTGCTGGTGGGGATCAACCTGCTGCGCGAAGGCCTGGACATGCCGGAAGTGTCGCTGGTGGCGATCCTCGATGCCGACAAGGAAGGCTTCCTGCGTTCCGAACGCTCGCTGATCCAGACCATCGGCCGGGCGGCGCGTAACCTCAATGGCCGGGCCATCCTGTATGCCGACAACATGACCGGTTCGATGGAGCGCGCGATCGGCGAAACCGAGCGCCGGCGCGACAAGCAGATCGCCTTCAACGAGGCCCACGGCATCATCCCCCAAGGCGTGAAAAAAGACGTCGCCGACATCATGGAAGGCGCCACCGTGCCCGGCTCGCGCAGCAAGAAGCGCAAGGGCATGGCCAAGGCCGCCGAGGAAAGCGCCAAGTACGAAGCCGAACTGCGCTCGCCGGGTGAGATCACCAAGCGGATCAAGGGGCTGGAAGAGAAGATGTATCAGCTGGCTCGCGACCTGGAGTTCGAAGCGGCGGCGCAGATGCGTGATGAGATTGCCAAGTTGCGCGAGCGTCTGATTACCGTCTGAGTTTTGTGCTGTAGCTGCTGGCCTCATCGCGAGCAAGCTCGCTCCTACAGGGTTCTGTGGTGATCACAAAACCCTGTAGGAGCGAGCTTGCTCGCGATGAGGCCGGTAAAGACACCGCAAAACTCAATGCGCCTCCCCAGCCTTGAGCCCCACCGGCAACTTCCGGGTCAACAACACCGCCACCATGCTGATCCCCAGCGCAATCCCGACAAAATGAAACGCATCGTTGTAGGCCATGATCGACGCCTGCTGGTGGGCGATCTCGCTGAGCTTGCCCAGCGCTGCCGTTTCACTGCCCAGCCGGTCGCTCAATGACGCGAGACGCTCGGCCACCTGCGGGTTGGTCGGCACGATCGCTTCACGCAGATAATCGAAGTAGGTCTTGGTCCGCGCATCCAGCAAGGTGGCGAGGAGGGCGATGCCGATGGCGCCGCCCAGGTTACGCAGGATGTTGAACAGGCTCGACGCCGACCCCGCGTCCTGCGGCAGGATATAAGCCGTGGCGATCAGCGAGATGGTCACCATGATCAACGGCTGGCCCAGGGCGCGGATGATCTGGATCTGGTTGAACTGCGGCCCGGCGAAGTCCGGGTTCAACACGCCCGAGGAAAAACTCGCCAGCCCGAACAGCCCGAAACCTACGGTACACAGCCATTTCGGCGACACGTACCTCATCAGTTTCGGCACCAGCGGGATCAAAAACAGCTGCGGCACCCCCATCCACATGATCACTTCGCCGATCTGCAGGGCGTTGTAGTTCTGGATCTGCGCCAGGTACAGCGGCAACAGGTAGATCGAGCCATACAACCCGACGCCCATGCCCAGGCTGGAAATGCTCGACAGGCCGAAGTTGCGATTGCCGAGGATGCCCAGGTTGATCAGCGGGTTGGGCTTGGAAAACTGCACGATTACGAACGTAATCAGGCTGATCAGGGCGATGCTGCCCAGGGTGACGATCAGCTCCGATTCCAGCCAGTCCTTGCGATGGCCCTCCTCAAGAAACACCTGCAGGCAGCCGAGGCCGACACCAAGGGTGACAATCCCGGTGTAGTCGGTGCTTTTCAGCAGTTCCCAGTGCGCTTCTTTCTTCTCAAGGCCGTACATCAGGCCGGCGATCATGATCAGGCCCGGCGGTATGTTGATGTAGAAGATGTATTCCCAGCCCCAGTTCTCCGTGAGCCAGCCGCCCAGTGTTGGGCCGATGGACGGGGCGAAGGTGGCGGTCATGGCGAACATGGCCATGCCTTTGGCGCGGTGGTGTTCGGGCAGTTTTATCAGGGTCAGAGTGAAGGCCAACGGGATCAGCGCACCGCCGGTAAAGCCCTGCAACGCCCGGAATACAATCATGCTTTCCAGGCTCCAGGCCATGGAGCAGAGCAGCGACGCGACGAGAAACCCCAGAGACACCCACACCGCCAGGCGCCGTGCCGACAGCAACTGCACCAGCCACGCCGTCAGCGGGATCATGATGATTTCCGCCACCAGGTACGAGGTGGAAATCCACGAGCCTTCCTCCAGGGTCGCCGACAGAGCGCCCTGGATGTCCTTGAGCGAGGAGTTGGTGATCTGGATGTCGAGCACCGCCATGAAGGCGCCGAGCATCACGCTCATCACCGCGATCCAGTCCCGCCGGGTCGGTTCGCCGACCGGGCGGAGCAGTTGATCACCGGCCATTGTCTGGGCTGTCTTGGATATTCACTGTCGCGGTGACCGACATGCCCGGGCGAATCTTGCCGTGCAGCGGGTTGTCGGCGGCAAAGGTCAGTTTTACCGGAATCCGTTGTACGACTTTGGTGAAGTTGCCCGTGGCATTGTCCGGCGGCAGCAGGCTGAACTGCGCGCCCGAGGCGGCGAACAGGCTGTCGACCCGCGCCTGGATCGGCGTGTCGCTGTAGGCATCGAAGGTCAGCTCGGCCTTCTGGCCGGGCTGCATGTGGCCGATCTGGGTTTCCTTGAAGTTGGCCTGGATCCAGATGTCCTCGTCGGGGACGATCGACAGCAGGTAGGCGCCGGCCTGCACGTACTGGCCATTGCGCGCGGCCCGCTGGCCGATCAGGCCGCTGATAGGCGCGTGGATTTCGCTGCGGGTCAGGTTCAGTTCGGCCTGGGCCAGGTCGGTGCGGGCATTGTTGATCATCGCGTCGAGGCGCTTGATTTCCGCGGTCAGGGACGCGACCTGCTGGCGCTGGCTTTGCGCATCGGCCTGGGCCTTGCTGACTTGCGAGCGGGCAATGTGATTGTCGGCGGAGAGGGTGGTGACCCGTTCCTCGGAGACGTAACCCGGCTTGCGCAGCGCTTGCGCCCGGGACAGGTCGATCTGCGAACGGCCCAGGCTGGCCTGGCTGGAGGCCACCTGCGCATCACTGGCGGCGATCAGGCTGGCCTGCTGGGTCAACTTGCTCTGCGCTTGCAGGCGTTCGGCCTCGCGGGTGGCGAGCGCGGCATTGGCGCGGTCGACCGCGAGCTGGAAATCATCGACCTCCAGTTTGATCAGCAACTGGCCCTTTTCGACGTGCTGGTTATCTTGCACCAGCACTTCGTCGATGCGCGCGCCCAACTGGCTCGACACGCGGGTGATCTCGCCCTGGACATAGGCGTTGTCGGTGCTTTCATAAAACCGTCCTTTGAAGAACCAGTGGGCGAAAAAGCCCCCGGCAACCAGCAGGACGATCAGCAGGAAAATGAACAGGCGACGCTTGAGTTGGGCAGGCATGGGCAAACTGTAGTCGAGAAATTGTAAGGAAAGTTATCAGCAGGCGAATTTGGCATACAGCCAATAGTGGGTAAATGCCATCTGCTGATATTCGGTCATTCATCCAGGCCAGGGCCCGATGTAGACGCAAACTTGGCTTAAATGCCCTGCTCACTGGAGCCGGGCGGTCAACGCCTGTTAACATTCGCCCTTTGTTTCATCTTCATTTCGAGACTTGCCATGACCACCGTCCGCACGCGCATCGCGCCATCGCCTACCGGGGACCCCCACGTAGGTACTGCTTACATCGCTCTGTTCAACTACTGCTTTGCCAAGCAGCACGGTGGCGAGTTCATCCTGCGGATCGAGGACACCGACCAGTTGCGTTCGACCCGCGAGTCCGAACAGCAGATCTTCGACGCCCTGCGCTGGCTGGGTATCGACTGGAGCGAAGGCCCGGATGTGGGCGGCCCGCACGGTCCGTACCGGCAGAGCGAGCGTGGCGATATCTACCAGAAGTATTGCCAGCAACTGGTCGACATGGGCCACGCGTTCCCGTGCTTCTGCACCGCCGAAGAGCTGGACCAGATGCGTGCCGAGCAGATGGCGCGTGGTGAAACCCCGCGTTACGACGGCCGCGCGCTGCTGCTGTCCAAGGAAGAAGTCGCCCGTCGCCTGGCTGCGGGCGAGCCGCACGTAATCCGCATGAAAGTGCCGAGCGAAGGCATGTGCGTGGTGCCGGACATGCTGCGTGGCGATGTCGAGATCCCGTGGGATCGCATGGACATGCAGGTGCTGATGAAGACCGACGGCTTGCCGACGTACTTCCTGGCCAACGTGGTCGATGACCACCTGATGGGCATCACCCATGTGCTGCGTGGTGAAGAATGGCTGCCTTCGGCACCGAAACTGATCCTGCTGTACGAGTACTTCGGCTGGGAACAACCGCAGCTGTGCTACATGCCGCTGCTGCGTAACCCGGACAAGAGCAAGCTGTCCAAGCGCAAGAACCCGACCTCGGTGACGTTCTACGAGCGCATGGGCTTCATGCCCGAAGCCATGCTCAACTACCTGGGGCGCATGGGCTGGTCGATGCCGGACGAACGCGAGAAGTTCTCGTTGCAGGAAATGGTCGAGCATTTCGACCTGAGCCGGGTGTCCCTCGGCGGGCCGATCTTCGACATCGAGAAACTGTCGTGGCTCAACGGCCAGTGGCTGCGTGACCTGCCGGTGGAAGAGTTCGCCGCACGGGTGCAGAAGTGGGCGTTCAATGCCGAGTACATGATGAAGATCGCGCCTCACGTCCAGGGGCGTGTGGAAACCTTCAGCCAGGTGGCACCGCTGGCCGGCTTCTTCTTTGCCGGTGGCGTCAACCCGGATGCCAAACTGTTCGAGTCGAAGAAACTGTCGGGCGACCAGGTGCGTCAGTTGATGCAACTGATCCTGTGGAAGCTCGAAAGCCTGCGTCAGTGGGAAAAGGACAGCATCACCGCGACCATCCAGGCGGTGGTCGAGTCTCTGGAGTTGAAGCTGCGTGACGCCATGCCGCTGATGTTCGCCGCCATCACTGGCCAGGCGAGCTCGGTGTCGGTGCTCGATGCCATGGAAATTCTCGGCCCGGACCTCACCCGTTTCCGCCTGCGCCAGGCCATCGACTTGCTCGGTGGTGTGTCGAAGAAGGAAAACAAGGAGTGGGAAAAACTGCTGGGCAACATCGCCTGATCTCAGGTGGGCTTCTGCAGTCGCTGCCAGAGGTGGCGACTGCAGGGGCACAAATGCCCCGGATTTACGGGGCAGGGCGGTAAGTGATTGTTATGGCGGAAAAATTTTTTGAAAATTGTTGAAAATAAGTTTGACAGGTTTCCGAAGCGCCATTAAGATTCGCCCCGTCCTCAGCGATGAGGGGCTATAGCTCAGCTGGGAGAGCGCTTGCATGGCATGCAAGAGGTCGACGGTTCGATCCCGTCTAGCTCCACCAATTTACACTTCAAGGTCTGGCCACACCGGCCTTGAAGCGATCAACACTCAGCGTTGATCAGTTGTATAGAAGGGTTTGCGTCCCCTTCGTCTAGTGGCCTAGGACACCGCCCTTTCACGGCGGTAACAGGGGTTCGAGTCCCCTAGGGGACGCCAGTTTTACACAAGCGATGTTGCAAGATGTCGCTGCGCCGAGAGGCGAAAAATCCGGGGCTATAGCTCAGCTGGGAGAGCGCCTGCATGGCATGCAGGAGGTCAGCGGTTCGATCCCGCTTAGCTCCACCAATTTACACTTCAAGGTCTGGCCACACCGGCCTTGAAGCGATCAGTACTCAGCGCTGATCAGTTGTATAGAAGGTTTTGCGTCCCCTTCGTCTAGTGGCCTAGGACACCGCCCTTTCACGGCGGTAACAGGGGTTCGAGTCCCCTAGGGGACGCCACGATTACCCGCTCTGCGGGATTTATAAGGGTCATTCAATTATTGAATGGCCCTTTTGTTTGTCTGGCGTTTGGCCAAATCCCCTTATTTCTTCAAAATGTGCATCAGACCAGCGGTCACTTTCATGACTTGCAGAATATTATTATGAGAATAATATTCTAGTCGTAATATTTGGAGGCAGCGATGAACGACAAGAAAGCTCAAACCCGCGAACGGATTCTCAAGGCCGCCAGCGCTGCGCTGATTCAGCGTGGTCCGGCCGAACCGAGCGTAGGTGAAGTGATGGGGGCGGCCGGCCTGACGGTGGGTGGCTTCTATGCGCACTTCGAAAGCAAGGACGCGATGATGCTGGAAGCGTTCAAGCAATTGCTCGGTCACCGCCGTGGACTGATTGCCGACATGGATGCCGACCTGACCGGCGAAGAGCGTCGCGCGCTGGTGGCGGCGTTCTACCTGTCACGCAAGCACCGTGATTCCTCTGATTCGGCGTGCCCGATCCCGGCTTCGGTCGGGGAGTTGGGACGCCTGCCGGAGTCGTTTCGTGTGGCGTTGAACGAGCACGTGGAGTTGATGGTCGCGCAGTTGGCGGCCAGTGCGGAAGACACCGACAAGGCATTGGCCGATATGGCGCTGATGGTCGGTGGGTTGGCCCTGGCGCGGGCGCTGGGGCCGGGAGAGTTGTCCGATCGACTGCTGCGTGCCGCCAAATCGGCGGTGCTATGACCTGAAGGCACAAGCCTGGGGAGTGAGAGCGATGAGCGCGTTGAAGTGGGTTCGTGGCGTTAATGGCACCTTGGGCTGGTTTGCACCGAAGCTGGTTGCGGCGAAAATGCGTCTGGCATTCATGAGGCCGCGGGATTTGCCGCCCCGTGACTGGGAGCTGCCGCTGCTGGCGAAATCCGAGCGCATCACCTTGCGCTTCGGTCTCTCGGCCCTGCGCTGGGGGCGCGGCCCGGCCGTGCTGTTGATGCACGGTTGGGAAGGGCGGCCGACGCAATTCGCCAGCCTCATCACCGCACTGGTGGACGCCGGATACTCCGTGGTAGCCCTGGATGGCCCCGGTCACGGGCGTTCACCCGGTCGCGAAGCGAATGTCATGCTGTTCGCCCGCGCCATGCTCGAGGCGGCCGCCGAACTGCCGCCCTTGCAAGCGGTCATCGGCCACTCGATGGGCGGCGCCAGTGCCATGCTGGCGGTGCAACTGGGCCTGCGCACCGAGACGCTGGTCACCATTGCTGCGCCGGCGCGCATCCTCGGGGTGCTGCGCGGCTTTGCCCGCTACGTGCGCCTGCCGCCCAGGGCTCGCTCGGCGTTCATCCGCCAGGTCGAGCAAGACGTCGGCATGCGCGCGGCGGCGCTGGATGTCACGCACTATCAGCTCGACATGCCCGGCCTGATCGTCCACGCCGAAGACGACCGCCTGGTCTCGGTCAAGGAGTCCCAACTGATCCACGAAGCCTGGTTCGACAGCCGCTTGCTGCGCTTGCCCGACGGCGGTCATCAGCGGGTACTGGCCGACCCGCGTGTGATTGATGGCGTGTTATCACTGCTGGCTGGCCGCAGCCTGCAATCGCGCCAATCGGCCTGAGCATCCGTTACACTGCCCCGGTCGCAATAATCTGACCGGAGTGGGGCATGGGCTGGGATCGGGCAACGCCTTTTATCATCAACCTGGAAGTGGGCGCCGAGGACATCGACGGCCTGGGGCACGCCAATAACGCGGTGTACGTGACCTGGCTGGAACGCTGTGCCTGGCGTCACTCCCAGCGCCTGGGGCTGGACCTGGTCGAGTACCGGCGGCTGGACCGGGCGATGGCCGTGGTGCGCCACGAGATCGACTATCTGGCGGCGGCCTACGAGGGCGACCAGTTGCAACTGGCAACCTGGATCGTCGATTGGGACCAGCGCCTGAAAATGACCCGGCACTTCCAGCTCAAGCGCCCGAGCGACAACGCCACCCTGCTGCGCGCGCAAACCACCTTCGTGTGCATCGAACTGTCCACCGGTCGGCCCAAGCGCATGCCGGCGGAGTTCATCGAAGGCTATGGCCCGGCCCTTAACCAGCCGCTGCCACAAACCCTGTAGGAGCGAGCTTGCTCGCGATGGCCATCTGTCAGTGGATATGATGTTGACTGACACACCGCCATCGCGAGCAAGCTCGCTCCTACAGGTGTCCATAATCCAGTAAACTGCCGCACGTTTTTCCTCGAGTATGTTTTTCATGCAAATTGCCCTGGCACCCATGGAGGGGTTGGTCGACAACATCCTGCGCGACGTGCTGACCCGTGTCGGTGGTATCGACTGGTGCGTGACCGAGTTCATCCGCATCAACGACCAATTGCTCACCCCGGCCTACTTCCACAAGTTCGGCCCCGAGCTGCTGACCGGTGCGCGCACCGCCGCCGGTGTGCCCCTGCGTGTGCAGCTGCTGGGTTCGGACCCGGTGTGCCTGGCGGAAAACGCCGCGCTGGCCTGCGAGCTGGGCTCTGAGGTCATCGACCTGAATTTCGGTTGCCCGGCCAAGACCGTCAACAAGTCCCGGGGCGGGGCGGTGCTGCTCAAGGAGCCCGAGCTGCTCAACCGCATTGTCGAGCACGTGCGGCGCGCGGTGCCGGCGCACATTCCGGTCACCGCGAAGATGCGCCTGGGCTTCGACAGCCCGGACGGTTCGCTGGTGTGCGCCACGGCGCTGGCCGAAGGCGGCGCGGAGCACATCGTGGTGCATGCGCGGACCAAGACCGATGGCTACAAGCCGCCAGCGCACTGGGAGTGGATCCCGCGGGTGCAGGACGTGGTCAAGGTGCCGGTGTTCGCCAATGGCGATATCTGGAGCGTCGAAGACTGGCGCCGTTGCCGCGAAATCAGCGGCGTGGAAGACATCATGCTCGGTCGCGGCCTGGTCTCGCGTCCGGACCTGGGCCGGCAGATCATGGCGGCCCGCGCCGGTGAAGAGGTGGTCGAAATGACCTGGGCCGAGCTGCTGCCGCTGATCCGCGAGTTCTGGCAACAGGCCCAGGCGCAGATGACCCCGCGCCAGTCACCGGGGCGTCTGAAGCAATGGCTGGCCATGCTCACGCGCAATTATCCCGAGGCGGTGGAGCTGTTCACCACGCTGCGCCGCGAGACCGAGCCGGATCAGGTCTCGCGTTTGCTCGGTGTGCCGGTGGCGCAGGCGGCCTGAAAAAATCTGCAAAAAGTCTCTTGAAATGCAATCAGCGGTCCTTATCTAAGGGTTACGCGATGCCGAATTCGGGTCGCGGAGACAAAAAACTTGCTGATTGTTTTCAGGAGATTTGAACCATGACTACTGCATTTTCCCTCGCGCCTCTGTTCCGTTCCTCGGTGGGCTTCGACCGCTTCAACGACCTGTTCGAAACCGCCCTGCGCAACGAGCCTGGCAGCTCTTACCCTCCCTACAACGTGGAAAAACACGGTGACGATCAATACCGCATCGTCGTAGCGGCAGCCGGTTTCCAGGAAGACGACCTGGAGCTGCAAGTCGAGAAGGGTGTGCTGACCATCAGTGGCGGCAAACGTGATGGCAACGAAGGCGTGACCTTCCTGCATCAAGGCATCGCCCAGCGTGCCTTCAAACTGTCCTTCCGCCTGGCCGATCACATCGAGATTAAGGCCGCCGACCTGCGCAATGGCCTGCTGAGCATCGACCTGCTGCGCGTGGTTCCGGAAGAGGCGAAAGCCAAACGCATCCCGATCAACGGGGAGCAAAAGCCGGCCCTGCAACACTAAGGCCGAGCAATGAAAAAGGGCGCCAATGGCGCCCTTTTTTGTGCGTGGGTGTTTAGCGCTGACCGATCGTGGCCGAGTTCACGGCGCGTGGATGGCGCGACGAAAACAGCAGCCCACCGGCGATTTGCCAGATCACCGCAAATGCGCCGATCAGGAATACGATGTCGCCGAAGGTGCGGATCCAGCGCAGGGTTTGCAGCAGGTCCTGCTGCATGAATGCTTCGCTGCGGGCATACCACAGGCCTTGGCTGGCACTGGCGTAGAACTGCAGGATGCCAACTGGCAGCAGGCTGGTGAAAATCATCAGCGCCAGGCCGCCGTTGAGCCACCAGAAACCGGTGCTCATCAGGCGATCATTGAACTGCAAGTTAGGCCGCAGGTAGCGCAGGATCAACAGGCTGAAGCCCAGTGCCAGCGAACCGTACACGCCGAACAACGCCGCGTGTGCATGCAGTGGCGTGGTGTTCAGGCCCTGGATGTAATACAGCGAGATCGGTGGGTTGATCAGGAAACCGAAGACGCCGGCGCCCAGCATGTTCCAGAACGCCGTGGCGATGAAGAACTGCAACGGCCAGCGAATGCGCGACATCCACGGCGCGCGATCTTTGAGGCGCCAGTTTTCCCAGGCTTCGTAGCCCAGCAGAATCAGCGGTACTACTTCCAGGGCGCTGAAGGTCGCGCCCACCGCCATCACCGGTGTGGTGGTGCCGGAAAAGTAGATGTGGTGGAAAGTGCCGGGAACGCCGCCGAGCATGAACAGCGAAGCCGAACCGAGGGTCGCGGTGGTCGCCAGGCGCTTGGACACCAGGCCCATGCTGGTAAAAATGAAGGCCAGCGCCGTGGTGGCGAACACTTCGAAGAAGCCTTCGACCCACAGGTGCACGACCCACCAGCGCCAGTACTCCATGACCGACAGGTTGGTGCGCTCGCCATAGAACAGGCCGGCGCCGTAGAACAGGCCGATGGCAATCACCGAGCACGCCAGCAGTGCCAGCAGGTTCTTGTCACCGGGCTGACGCAGCGCAGGCATCATCGCGCGCAACATCAGTACCAGCCAGAACACGATGCCGGCGAACTTGGCGATCTGCCACAGGCGGCCGAGGTCGACGTACTCGTAACCCTGGTGACCGAGCCAGAAACTCCACTCGACGGGCATCAGTTGGGCGATGGCGAGGAAGTTACCGGCGTAGGAGCCGACCACCACCAGTACCAGGGCCCAGAACAGCACATCGACCCCCAGTTTCTGGTATTTGGGGTCCTTGCCGCCGTTGATGAACGGTGCCAGAAACAGCCCGGCCGCGAGGAAGCCGGTGGCGATCCAGAACATCGCGCTCTGCAAGTGCCAGGTGCGGGTCAGCGAGTAGGGGAACCACTTCGACAGGGGCAGGCCGTAGAAATCCTGGCCTTCCACGGTGTAGTGCGCGGTCACGCCGCCCATCAGTACCTGGAAGCCGAACAGGGCGCCGACCAGCAGCAGATACTTGCCCAGGGCTTTCTGCGAAGGCGTCAGCTTGATCAGGCTCAGTGGGTCCTGGGCCGGCACCGTCGGTTCGCCTTCTTCATGGTTGCGCAGGAACGCCCAGCCCCACACCAGGAGGCCGATGCCGGCGAGCAGCACGACAATGCTGACGATCGACCAGACCATGTTTTCGGCGGTCGGGTGGTTGTCGATCAGCGGCTCGTGCGGCCAGTTGTTGGTGAAGGTCGCGCTCTGGCCATCACGCTCGGTGGCGGCCGCCCAGGCGGTCCAGAAGAAAAACTGGGTCAATTGCTGGCGCCGGGCGGCGTCCGGCAGGGTGTTTTCCTTCATGGCGAAGCTTTCACGGCTGCCGTGCAACGACGGATCGTTGCTGAACAGCGCGTGGTAGTAGGCCGCGGTTTTCGCGATCGCCTGGATGCGTCGCTCACTGAGCACCAGCGTGCCGTCGACCAGTCGATTGCCCCGGTACTCGCGTTTGAGCTGGTGGCGCAGCAGCGCCTGCTGATCGTCATCAATCTGGCTGTAGGCCTTGCCAAACCGCTGTTGCGCCGCCAGGTCCAGCCAGGCGAGCAGTTCGCGGTGCAGCCAGTCGGCGGTCCAGTCCGGCGCCTGATACGCACCGTGGCCCCAGATCGAACCCAGCTGCATACCGCCAATGCTCTGCCAGGCGGTCTGGCCGTCGAGGATGTCGGCGGCCCGGAACAGCGTGGTGCCATCGACGCTCTGCACCTGTTCGGGGATCGGTGGCGCCTGGCGGTAGATCTCGCGACCGAACCACCCCAGCAGGCAGAAAGTCACGCCGAGGACGCCAATCAGCGACCACCATAATTTGCGGTATTCACCCATGGATCACCTCCGTCGGAACAGGGTTGTGTAATGGCCGCGACAGCTTCATCGCTGTCGGGTCGGGGTAGCGCTGCATATCAGCTCCTTGATGTTGACGTTCGGCATTCGGGCGTAGCCCTATCAAGACTCGTGCCGAGCGGAGTCGCCCGTTTTTGCGGGCTCGTTTACCTGTCCAGCGTCTAAATGACACGCTGCATGAGCGGTCACATTGACTACGTCCTGGTCGTAATGACCTACGAAAAAAGGCGCCCGCATAACCTGTATGCGGGCGCAAAAAAACCGGCCCGTGATCGGGAAGGGTGGGCCGGGGTATTGCAGGGAGGGCGATCGACTGTTGGCGATCAGTCGGCGGCGATGCGGGGGCGCTTGCCGTCGACGTGGGATCCAATGTACGGGCTGGCCGCCGGGGCGTCATTTGTACGCAGGGTCAGTGGCGTCATGTGTAGGTTTGAGAGATTCATACGCAGGTATGGGAGATGCCCCTATCCCTGTAGGAGCGAGCTTGCTCGCGATGTTCGCCCAGACACCGCTGGCATCCAGACAGCCAGCGTCATCGTTGACGTCCATCGCGAGCAAGCTCGCTCCTACAGGTTTCAGCGCAACAACTGCTGAAACGCCTCCACCGGCAACGGCTGGCTGTGCAGGTAGCCCTGGTACAGGTGACAACCCAGCCCCTGCAAAAACTCCAGTTGCTCCGGCGTTTCCACCCCTTCGGCGATCACTTTCAGTTCCAGGCTGCGGGCCATGGCGACGATGGCGCGAATGATCTCGGCGTCGTTGGGGTCGGTGGTGGCGTCGCGGATGAACGACTGGTCGATTTTCAGCGTGTCGACCGGCAGGCGCTTGAGGTAGGTCAGCGAGGAATAGCCGGTGCCGAAGTCGTCCATGGCGAAGCTCACGCCGAGCTTTTTCAGGCGGCGCATTTTGCTGATGGTGTCTTCCAGGTTCTGGATGACGATGCCTTCGGTGATTTCCAGTTTCAGCATCGAGCAGGGCAGGCCGTGGCTTTGCAGGCTGTGTTCGATGCGCTCGACGAAGTCGTTCTGGCGGAACTGCCGCGGGCTGATGTTCACGCACAGGCTGAACTGCAAGGGGTTGACCAGGCCCTTGGCAATCAATTGCCTGAAGGCGTCGCAGGCTTCGTCGACAATCCAGGTGCCGACCTCGAGGATCAGGCCGCTGTCTTCCAATACCTTGATGAATTCGGCGGGGGATTGCGCGCCCAGTTCCGGGTGATTCCAGCGCACCAGCGCCTCGGCGCCGACGATGCGGTTGTCCCGCGCATCGACCTGGGGCTGGAAATGCACGTCGAACTCGCCCCGGGACAGCGCCAGGCGCAGGTCGGTTTCCATGCGCAGGCGTTCACTGGCGGCCTTCTGCATGGTGTTGTGATACATCTGCGCGGTGTTGCGCCCGGAGTCCTTGGCCCGATACAGCGCGATGTCCGCGCGCTTGAGCAGATCGGTCGGGGTCGAGCCGTGGTCGGGAATCAGTGCGATCCCGATGCTCGGCGTCACTTGCAGGCGCTGGCCGTCGAGGAACATCGGTTCGGAGAGCAGGTCGCGCAGGGTGTCGGCCAGTTCGCGAACCTGGGCGGAAACCTCATTGCGCGTGCCTTCAAGGCCGCTGAGCAGCACCACGAACTCGTCGCCACCCAGGCGCGCCACGGTGTCTTCCATGCGCACGCTGGCTTCCAGGCGCGCGGTGATGATCTTCAGCACCGTGTCGCCCACCGGATGGCCGAGCGAGTCGTTGATGTGCTTGAAGTGGTCGAGGTCGAGGAACATCAGCGCGCCGCGCAGATTATGGCGCTTGAGCAGGGCGATCTGCTGGCTCAGGCGATCCATCAGCAGGGCACGGTTGGGCAAGTTGGTCAGCGGGTCGTGGTAAGCGAGGTGGCGGATCTGCGCCTCGGCATTCTTAAGCAGGCTGACGTCCCGGGCGGTCAGCAACAGGCAGGCCGTTTCGTTGAGGGTGATCGGCTCCACCGACACTTCCACGGTCAGCATCTCGCCGCGCTTGTTGCGCCCGAGCATTTCCTGGTGATGCACACGCCCTTTGATCTGCAGCTCGGCCAGCAGCGCCGAGCGCTGTTTTTCCTCGGCCCAGATCCCGACCTGGTACACCGTGCGGCCCACCACCTCATCGGCGCGGTAGCCGGTCAGGCGGCAGAACCCGTCGTTGACCTCTAGGTAGCGGCCGGTATCGCGCTCGGTAATGGTGATGGCGTCCGGGCTGGAGTGGAAGGCCTTGGCGAACTTCTCCTCACTGGCCTTCAACGCCGCTTCCGAACGTTGCTGCTGGGTGATGTCGCGCAGGGTGGTGACGATGCAGGGCTGGTCGCCGACGCTGATCTGCCGGCTGGAAATCACGCAGGTCAAGGATTGGCCGTCCTTGTGCCGCACGAGGATGGCGACGTTGTTCAGGCCCTGTTCGCGGACCACTTGTTCGATCCGTCGCTGGCTTTTTGCCGAGGCATCCCACAGGCCGATTTCGTCGGCGCTACGACCGATCACCTCGGCGGTGCTCCAGCCGAAGGTCTGGGTGAAGCTTGAGTTGATCTCGATGAACTGGCCAGTGTCCTGGCGCGTGACGCAGATCGGGTCAGGGCTGACCTGGAACAGCGTGGCGAACTTCTCTTCGGAGGCCACCAGTTTCTGTTCCCGTTCGACCTGGTCGGTAATGTCCAGCAAGGTCCCGGCCATGCGCAGCGGGGCGCCGTTTTCGTCGCGGTAGAGGCGCGCGCGACTTTCCAGGTAGCGCGAAGAGCCGTCCTCGAGTTGTACGCGATAGGTCAGTTGATAGTTGCCCGCCGGCCCTTCGCGCAGGCTGCGGTAGGCATCGCGCATGCCGGCGCGTTCTTCGCCGGGCACGCCTTCGAAAAACTCCTCGAACGATTCATGGAAGGGTTTGGCTTCCAGCCCGTGCAGTTGCGCGGCCCGGGCCGAGCCATAGAGCATGCCGCTGGGGATGTGCCAGTCCCAGGTACCCAGTTGCGCCGAGTCCAGCGCCAGGTCGAGGCGTTCCTGGCTGTCCTTGAGGGCGAGTTCGGCGGCCTTGCGCTCGGTGGTGTCGAGGAAGGTGCTGAGCAAGTACGGTTGCCCTTCGAGCTCGACCTTCTGTGCGCTGAGGATGCCGTCGTGGATCTGCCCGTTGCTGGCGCGAAACTGCACTTCCATGCTGATCAGCTCGCCCTTGGCCTTGGTCGCCTTGACCAGCTTTTCCCGTTGCTCGGGGTGCACCCACAAGCCCAGTTCAACGGTGGTGCGGCCAATCGCGTTCTGTACCGGCCAGCCGAACAGGCTTTCGAAATACTGATTGGCTTCGGTGATCAGGCCGTCGTCCTGGCGCGTCAGCAGGACCATGTTCGGGCACAGGTGAAACAGCGTCGCAAAGCGTTTTTCCGAACTGCTCAGGGCCTGTTCGCGCTGGCGCTGGTGAGTGATTTCGCGAATCACCCCGATCATCCTGGGCCGACCGTGCTTGTCCGGCAGCAGGCTGCCGTTGATCTCCAGCCAGTGCAGGCTGCCATCGGGCCAGCGGATGCGGTGGTGCATCGCCTGCTCCAGCGGTGCCCCGGCAATCACCGCGTGGAAGGCGCGGACGGTTTTCGCGCGGTCTTCCAACGGCAGCAGGTCGAGGTATTCCAGGTCGTCGGGCAGGGGCTGGTGAGGGTCGAAGCCGAACAAGGCCTGCGTGCCCCGTGACCAACTGATCTGCCCGCGCTCGATGTCCCAATACCAGGCACCCAGGCGTGCGCCGTTGAGGGCGGCGAGCAACTGCGGTGCACTTTCCCAGCTCTGCTCCGATTGTTTGGGGTCGAGCGCCTGGATGCGGGGCATGGGTGGAATACGGTCAACAGATTTGGGCATTGGCAAGCCTTAGGCTGAATTGGCGTTAGGCACAGGTATTCGCGGCTCTATAGGAGTAGCACAAGTTAGCCTCGATTCCCTGGCAGATCGACTTGTCCATCCAGCAGGGCCATGAAAGCCCGTGCTGCGTTCGACAGCGTCCTTTCGGTGTGCAAGATATAGCCTAGCTGGCGAGTGAGCTGTATGCCCGGCAAAGGTATGCGCGCCACCTGATCGTCGAGCATGGTGCGTGGCAGCACGCTCCAGGCCAGGCCGATCGACACCATCATCTTGATGGTTTCCAGGTAGTTGGTGCTCATGGCGATGTTCGGCGTCAGGCCCTGGGCTTCGAACAGGCGCTGGACGATGTGGTGGGTGAAGGTGTTGCCGCCGGGGAACACGGCCGGGTGCAGGGCGACGTCCGCCAGGCTGACCGCGCCGTTGCTGATCAACGAATGTTCCGGGGCGACCACGAAGTCCAGCGGGTCGTCCCACACCGGTGTGGCCTTGACCAGCGAATGGGGCTCCGGCGCCAGGGTGATGACCGCCAGCTCGGCGCGGCCATGGAGAATTTCCTCGTAGGCCACTTCCGAATCGAGGAACTGAATATCCAGCGCCACCTGCGGGTAGCGTCGAGTGAACTCCCTTAAAAGCGGCGGCAGGCGGTGCAGGCCGATGTGGTGACTGGTGGCCAGGGTCAGCCGCCCCGTCACTTCGCCGGTGAGATTGGTCAGCGCGCGGCGGGTGTCGTCCAGCACATTGAGGATCTGATAGGCCCGCGGCAGCAGGGCGCGCCCGGCCTCGGTCAGGCCGACTTCACGGCCCAGGCGATCGAACAGGCGCACCTTCAGTTGCTGCTCCAGGCCAGCGATGCGTTTGCTGATCGCCGGTTGCGTCAGGTGCAGGCGTTCGCCGGCGCCGGAGAAGCTGCCGGTCTCGGCAATGGCAATAAAGGCATTGAGGTTGGCGAGGTCCATGGCCGCATTCCAGTTGGTTATCCAAAGCATAAAAAATATGAATTTGAGTTATTTAATCTAACCCCATAGCATCAGCCTCACAAGCCAAAGGGTTATTGAATCGCTCAAGACCCAGGGCATAGAAACAAGCTGATGAGGAAACGTCTGATGGCCGGCAAAACGCTCTACGACAAGCTCTGGGATTCGCACTTGGTCAAACAGCGCGACGATGGCTCGGCGCTGATTTATATCGATCGTCACATCATCCACGAAGTGACTTCGCCGCAAGCCTTCGAAGGCCTGCGCCTGGCCGGGCGCAAGCCTTGGCGTATTGATGCCAACATCGCGACCCCGGACCACAACGTACCGACCACGCCGGAGCGCAAGGGTGGCATCGAGGCCATCGCCGACCAGGTTTCGCGCCTGCAAGTGCAGACCCTCGACGACAACTGCGATGAATACGGCATCGTCGAATTCAAGATGAACGACGTTCGCCAGGGCATCGTCCACGTCATCGGCCCGGAGCAGGGCGCGACCTTGCCCGGCATGACCGTGGTCTGCGGCGACTCCCACACCTCGACCCACGGCGCCTTCGGTGCCCTGGCTCACGGTATCGGCACCTCCGAGGTCGAGCACGTGCTCGCCACCCAGTGCCTGGTCGCCAAGAAAATGAAGAACATGCAGGTGCTGGTTGAAGGCACCCTGCCGTTCGGCGTGACGGCCAAGGACATCGTCCTCGCCGTGATCGGCAAGATCGGCACCGCCGGCGGTAACGGCCACGCCATCGAGTTCGCCGGCAGCGCCATTCGCGACCTGTCCGTCGAAGGCCGCATGACCATCTGCAACATGTCCATCGAGGCCGGCGCCCGCGTGGGCCTGGTGGCGGCGGATGAAAAGACCGTGGCCTACGTGAAGGGCCGTCCGTTCGCTCCGAAAGGCGCGGAATGGGACTTGGCCGTCGAAGCCTGGAAAGACCTGGTGTCCGACGCCGATGCAGTGTTCGATACCGTCGTCGAGCTCGACGCCGCCCAGATCAAGCCGCAAGTGAGCTGGGGAACCTCGCCGGAAATGGTTCTGGCCGTTGATCAGAACGTGCCGGACCCGGCCAAGGAAGCCGACCTGGTCAAGCGCGGTTCTATCGAACGCGCCTTGAAGTACATGGGTTTGACCGCCAATCAGGCGATCACCGATATCCAGCTTGACCGTGTTTTCATCGGTTCGTGCACCAACTCGCGAATCGAGGACCTGCGTGCCGCTGCCGTGATCGCCAAGGGCCGTAAAGTGGCTTCGACCATCAAGCAGGCCATCGTTGTGCCGGGCTCGGGTCTGGTGAAGGCGCAGGCGGAATCCGAAGGGCTGGACAAGATTTTCCTCGAAGCCGGTTTCGAATGGCGCGAGCCGGGTTGCTCGATGTGCCTGGCGATGAACCCGGACCGTTTGGAGTCGGGCGAGCATTGCGCCTCCACGTCCAACCGTAACTTCGAAGGCCGTCAGGGCGCCGGTGGTCGTACCCACCTCGTCAGCCCGGCCATGGCCGCCGCCGCGGCGGTGAACGGTCGTTTCATCGACGTCCGCGATTTGATCTGAGGAGCGCAGCATGAAAGCCTTTACCCAGCACACTGGCCTTGTCGCGCCTTTGGATCGTGCCAACGTCGACACCGACCAGATCATCCCGAAACAATTCTTGAAGTCGATCAAGCGCACCGGCTTCGGCCCGAACCTGTTCGACGAATGGCGTTACCTGGATGTCGGCCAGCCGTACCAGGACAACTCCAAGCGTCCGCTGAACAAGGACTTCGTCCTCAACGCCGAGCGCTACCAGGGCGCCAGCGTGTTGCTGGCCCGTGAGAACTTCGGTTGCGGCTCCAGCCGTGAGCACGCGCCATGGGCGCTGGAAGAGTACGGTTTCCGCAGCATCATCGCGCCGAGCTACGCCGACATCTTCTTCAACAACAGCTTCAAGAACGGCTTGCTGCCGATCATCCTCAGCGACGAAGAAGTCGACGAACTGTTCAAGCAGGTCGAGGCCGATCCGGGTTACCAATTGCAGATCGACCTGCAGGCCCAGACCGTGACCCGTCCGGACGGCAAGGTGCTGAACTTCGAAATCGACGCGTTCCGCAAACACTGCCTGCTCAACGGCCTGGACGACATCGGCCTGACCTTGCAGGACGGCGATGCGATCGCGGCGTTCGAAGGCAAGCACCGGGCGAGCCAGCCTTGGTTGTTTCGTGACGCGTAATTGATGTAGTCAGGGCCGGCCCCATCGCGGGCAAGCCCGCTCCTACAGGGGATCACCTTACCTGTAGGAGCGAGCTTGCTCGCGATGAGGCCGGTACAGACACCCCAAGACTCACCCCAGAAAGGAAGTCCCCCATGACCAGCACTCCCCAGCACAGCCAGGTAGTCCAGAAACAATTCGGTGAACAGGCCTCGGCCTACCTGAGCAGCGCCGTCCACGCTCAAGGCACCGAATTCGCCCTGCTACAGGCCGAGCTGGCGGGGAAGGGCGCGGCCCGGGTCCTGGACCTGGGGTGCGGCGCCGGCCACGTGAGTTTTCACGTGGCTGCGCTGGCGGGTGACGTGGTGGCCTACGACCTGTCGCAACAGATGCTCGACGTGGTCGCCGCAGCGGCGGTGGATCGTGGCCTGAGCAATATTTCCACGGTGCGTGGCGCCGCTGAGCACTTGCCGTTCGCCGATGGCGAATTCGATTTCGTGTTCAGCCGTTATTCGGCGCACCATTGGAGCGACCTGGGCCTGGCCCTGCGCGAAGTGCGCCGGGTGCTCAAGCCGGGTGGCGTGGCGGCGTTCATCGACGTGTTGTCACCGGGCAGCCCGTTGTTCGACACTTACCTGCAGAGCGTCGAAGTGCTGCGTGACACCAGCCACGTGCGTGATTATTCCGCCGGTGAGTGGTTGCGCCAGGTCAGTGAGGCGGGGTTGCACGCCCGCAGCACCACGCGCCAGCGCCTGCGCCTGGAGTACAGCTCCTGGGTCGAGCGCATGCGCACGCCCGAGGTGATGCGCGCGGCGATCCGCCAGTTGCAGCAGGCGATGGGCGCCGAAGTGCGCGAGTATTTCGAGATTGACGCCGATGGCTCGTTCAGTACCGATGTCCTGGTACTGATGGCCGAACGATAGGATTTTTCCGGGCGCGCCTGCGGGCGCACCGACTGATGACATGAGGAAAGCATGAGCAAGCAGATTCTGATTCTCCCAGGTGATGGTATTGGTCCGGAAATCATGGCCGAAGCGGTCAAGGTGCTGGAACTGGCCAACGACAAGTACAGCCTGGGCTTCGAACTGAGCCACGACGTGATCGGCGGCGCCGCCATCGACAAGCACGGCGTGCCCCTGGCCGATGAAACCCTGGAACGTGCACGCGCGTCCGACGCCGTGCTGCTGGGCGCCGTGGGCGGCCCGAAATGGGACACCATCGAGCGTGACATCCGCCCTGAGCGCGGTCTGCTGAAAATCCGTGCGCAACTGGGCCTGTTCGGCAACCTGCGTCCGGCGATCCTGTACCCGCAACTGGCCGAGGCTTCCAGCCTGAAGCCGGAAATCGTCTCGGGCCTGGACATCCTGATCGTTCGCGAACTGACCGGCGGTATCTATTTCGGCGCGCCACGCGGCACCCGTACCCTGGAAAACGGCGAGCGCCAGTCCTACGACACCCTGCCGTACAGCGAAAGCGAAATCCGCCGTATCGCCCGTGTCGGCTTCGACATGGCCATGGTGCGCAACAAGAAGCTGTGCTCGGTGGACAAGGCCAACGTCCTGGCCTCCAGCCAGCTGTGGCGTGAAATCGTCGAACAAGTGGCCAAGGATTACCCTGAGGTCGAGCTGAGCCACATGTACGTCGACAACGCCGCCATGCAACTGGTGCGCGCGCCCAAGCAGTTCGACGTGATCGTCACCGACAACATGTTCGGCGACATCCTGTCCGATCAGGCTTCGATGCTCACCGGTTCCATCGGCATGCTGCCGTCGGCGTCCCTGGACACCAACAACAAGGGCATGTACGAGCCGTGCCACGGTTCGGCGCCGGATATCGCGGGGCAGGGCATTGCCAACCCGCTGGCGACCATCCTGTCGGTGTCGATGATGCTGCGTTACAGCTTCAACCAGCAGGCCGCGGCCGATGCCATCGAGCAAGCGGTCAGCCTGGTCCTGGACCAGGGCCTGCGCACCGGCGATATCTGGTCGGCCGGTTGTACCAAAGTCGGTACGCAGCAAATGGGCGACGCAGTAGTCGCCGCGCTGCGGAATCTGTAATCTCTCGGGCCCGCTGCCATTTTCCACCCCCGGAAGCAGCGGCCCACTTTTCAAGAAGGTGTAGTTGCGATGAAACGTGTAGGTCTGATCGGTTGGCGCGGTATGGTCGGTTCCGTGCTCATGCAGCGGATGCTGGAAGAGCAGGATTTCGATCTTATCGAGCCGGTGTTTTTCACCACTTCCAATGTCGGTGGCCAAGGCCCGTCCGTGGGCAAGGACATTGCTCCGCTCAAGGACGCTTACAGCATTGAAGAGCTGAAAACCCTCGACGTGATTCTGACCTGCCAGGGTGGCGACTACACCAGCGAAGTATTCCCCAAACTGCGCGAAGCCGGCTGGCAGGGCTACTGGATCGACGCCGCTTCCAGCCTGCGCATGCAGGATGACGCGGTGATCGTGCTGGACCCGGTGAACCGCAAGGTCATCGACCAGCAGCTCGACGCGGGCACCAAGAACTACATCGGCGGCAACTGCACCGTCAGCCTGATGCTGATGGGCCTGGGCGGCCTGTTCGAGGCGGGTCTGGTGGAGTGGATGAGCGCCATGACCTATCAGGCGGCCTCCGGTGCCGGCGCGCAGAACATGCGTGAGCTGATCAAGCAGATGGGCGCGACCCACGCCTCCGTCGCCGATCAACTGGCCGACCCTGCCAGCGCGATCCTCGACATCGACCGCCGTGTGGCCGAAACCATGCGCAGCGACGCGTACCCGACGGAAAACTTCGGTGTACCGCTGGCGGGCAGCCTGATCCCATGGATCGACAAGGAACTGCCGAACGGCCAGAGCCGCGAAGAGTGGAAGGCCCAGGCCGAGACCAACAAGATCCTCGGTCGCTTCAAGAACCCGATCCCGGTGGACGGCATCTGCGTGCGCATCGGCGCCATGCGCTGCCACAGCCAGGCGCTGACCATCAAGCTGAACAAAGACGTACCGATGGCCGACATCGAAGGGCTGATCAGCCAGCACAACCCTTGGGTCAAGCTGGTGCCGAACAACCGCGATGTCAGCATCCAGGAGCTGAGCCCGAACAAGGTCACCGGCACCCTGAACATCCCGGTGGGCCGTCTGCGCAAGCTGAACATGGGCTCGCAGTTCCTCGGCGCGTTCACCGTCGGCGACCAACTGCTGTGGGGCGCGGCCGAACCGCTGCGCCGCATGCTGCGGATCCTGCTCGAGCGTTGATCGGTTGATGCCGTGAAAGAACCCGTGCCTTGTGAGAGGTGCGGGTTTTTTTATTTTGGGTCCTCTGTACCGGCCTCATCGCGGGCAAGCCCGCTCCTACAGGTACAGCGGTGCCCCTGTAGGAGCGGGCTTGCCCGCGATGGGGCCAGTACAATCAACACAGGCCCCAGCAGAAATTGCCTGCATCCCACCCACCCGGTAAAGTGCCGCTCCCCCCGTTTCGCCAGAGGTAAACCATGAACCAGACCCTAGACATCGCCGTGATCGGCGCCACCGGTACCGTCGGCGAAACGCTGGTACAGATTCTCGAAGAGCGCGACTTCCCCATCGGCACCTTGCACCTGCTGGCCAGCAGCGAGTCCGCCGGCAGCTCGGTGATGTTCCGCAGCAAAAACGTGCGGGTGCGGGAGGTCGACGAGTTCGACTTCAGCAAGGTGCAACTGGCGTTTTTCGCCGCGGGCCCTGCGGTCACCCTGAGTTTCGCCGCGCGGGCCGCCGCTGCCGGTTGCTCGTTGATCGACCTGTCTGGCGCCTTGCCGGCCGATCAGGCGCCGCAAGTGGTGCCGGAGGCCAACGCGCAGGTGCTGGCGGGCCTGAAAAAGCCGTTCCAGGTCAGCAGCCCGAGCCCGTCGGCCACCACGCTGGCCGTGGTGCTGGCGCCATTGCTCGGCCTGCTCGATCTGCAACGCGTCCACGTCTCTGCCAGTCTGGCGGTTTCCGATCAGGGCCGCGAGGCGGTCACCGAGCTGGCCCGGCAAACCGCTGAGCTTTTGAACATGCGCCCGCTGGAGCCGAAATTCTTCGATCGGCAGATGGCGTTCAACCTGCTGGCACAGGTCGGCAAGCCGGATGAACAGGGCCACACGCTGCTGGAAAAACGCCTGGTGCGCGAGCTGCGTCAGGTCATGGCGCTGCCTTTATTAAAGATTTCCGTTACTTGCATTCAAGCCCCGGTGTTTTTTGGCGATAGCTTTAGCGTGACCTTGCAGTCAGCCAACGCCGTGGACCTGGAAAAAGTCAACGCCGTACTGGAAGACGCGCCGGGAATCGAGCTGGTGGAAGCCGGCGATTACCCGACACCGGTCGGCGACGCGGTCGGCCAGGATGTGGTCTACGTTGGTCGTGTGCGGGCAGGGATCGACGACCCGGCGGAACTTAATATGTGGCTGACGTCAGATAACGTACGCAAAGGCGCGGCGCTCAATGCTGTGCAGGTGGCTGAATTGTTGATAAAAGACCAGCTGTAAAAGATACTTGGCCACAATTTGCATAATGATTCCTGTCGGGCCACTCGCTGGACGGGATTGCTGAAGGCGAGCCACCCTGCGGGGCTTTCCGGGGCATGAAAGAAATGATCGCGCGCGGTGACCTTCGCCGCCGCGCGCAATGCCTTACGGCAGCGACAATCAACACCTTCTCGCTGGCCGAGGAATGTTCAGACAAAGGATGAGGCTATGGTTCAAGTTCGCAAACTGGTGTTAGCAATAGCGGCCGCCTCGGCGCTGTCCTCCGGTATGGCGCATGCGCTCGGGCTCGGGGAGTTGACCCTGAAGTCGTCGCCGAACCAGCCGCTGGTGGCCGAGATCGAGCTGCTCGACGTCAAGGAGCTCACCGCCGCCGAAGTGGTGCCGAGCCTGGCGTCGCCGGAAGATTTTGCCAAGGCCGGCGTCGACCGCCAGGCCTTTCTCAATGACCTGAGCTTCACCCCGGTCATCAACGCCAGTGGCAAGAGCGTCCTGCGCGTGACCTCCAGCAAGCCTCTGACCGAACCGATGGTGAAATTCCTGGTTCAGGTGATGTGGCCGAACGGTCGCCTGCTGCGCGATTACAGCGTCTTGCTCGATCCTTCCAAGTTCTCGCCGCAAACCGCCGATGCGGCTGCGCAACCTGCGCCGGCCCAGTCCGTCACCGCACCCGTGACCGGCGCCAGCAAGCCAACCGAATACACCACCACGCCGCGCGACACCCTGTGGGAAATCGCCGCGAAGGCGCGTAATGGTGGCTCGATCCAGCAAACCATGCTGGCCATCCAGGCGCTGAACCCGGATGCGTTCATCAACGGCAACATCAACCTTTTGAAAACCGGCCAGGTCCTGCGCCTGCCCGATCAGACCCAGAGCACCAGCCTGCCGCAACCCCAGGCGATTGCCGAAGTCGCCGCGCAGAACGCCGCCTGGCGCCAGGGCCGCCGTTATGTGGCCAGGCCCGGTACCGGCCAGCAGCAACTGGACGCCACCAACCGGGGGCGCCGTGATGGCGCGCCGGCGCAAGCGGCCAAGGACAATCTGAGCCTGGTCTCCGCCGAGGCAGGTGCCCGCGGTAAAGGCCCGGCGGGCGATGCCAAGGCCATCGGCAACAAGTTGGCCGTGACCCAGGAAAGCCTGGACACGACCCGCCGTGACAACGCCGAGCTGAAGAGCCGCATCAGCGATCTGCAAAGCCAGATGGACAAGTTGCAGCGTCTGATCGAGTTGAAGAACAACCAGTTGGCCAAGCTGGAAGCGGAGGGCGCCGCCAGTGCAGCGCCTGAGCCGGTCCCGGCGGCGGCCCCGGCGGGCGCGATTGCGACGGCTCCGGTGATTTCCGCCGAACTGACGCCGAGCCCGACACCAGCCCCTGCTGCCGCGCCGGCAGCGCCTGCGCCGGCGGCCGCTGAAGCAACGCCGCCACCGGCTGAAACGCCAGCCGAATCCAAGCCGGCCGCTTCCGACGATCAGGCGTTCAACGACCTGCTGACCAACCCGGTGCTGATGGGCCTGGTGGGCGGTGGTGCGGTGATTCTGGCGCTGCTCCTGCTGTTGCTGGCACGTCGCCGCAAGGCCCAGCAGGAAGCCGAAAAGCACCTGCGCATGGCGCGGGCGCTGTCTGAAGAACAGGACGTGACCTTCGATCACGATCTGCCGGACAGCAGCTTCGAAGGCCTGGAAGTGCCGCCAGCGAACGTCAAGCTCAACACCGTGCCACCGGCTCCGGCTCCGGCACCTGCGCCGGCTGCAGCGCCAGCACCGGCACCCGTGGTCGCGCCAGTGGTAATGGCTGCGCCGATTGCCGCGCCCCTGGTTGCACCCGCTGCCGAGCGTGATGACGATGTACTCGACAAGGCGCAGTCGCACATGGCGGCCGGTCGCCTGAACCAGGCAGCGGCGCTGCTGGAAGACGCGATCAAGCAGGAGCCTCAGCGCAGTGATCTGCGCCTGAAACTGATGGAAGTCTATGGCCAGCAGGGCGATCGCGATGCGTTCGTGGGCCAGGAGCGTCAATTGGTGGCCAACGGTGAGAACTTCGCCCGTGTGGAAGAGCTGAAAAGCCGCTTCCCGGCCATGGCTGTGGTTGCCGCTGGTGGCCTGGCGGCTGCGGCCGTCGCTGCCGAGCTGGACGCGCAGTACGTCAAGGACCTGTTGATGGACGAGCCTCAGGAGCCGGAACTGGCACCTGAACCTGAACCTGAACCTGAACCTGAACCGACGCCAGAGCCGGATCTGGCGCTGGACGACGACCTCGACAGCGCGTTTGACCTGAGCCTGGACGACATGGACATCCCGGTTGCGCCAGTTGCGGCCACTGAGCCTGAATCCGCACTTGAGCCAGAGCCGGAAACCCTGGCTGAGCTGGATGAGTTCCCGGCGGAAGAAGACCTCAGCTTTGCCTCGGTGCTGCAACAGCAGAACGAAATCCAGGAAAACCTCGACGACCTGTCGGACTTCGATCTGGACATGGATCTGGGCGCCGAGCCAACGCCTGCCACGCTGGCCGAGGACGATTTCCTGCTGAGCCTGGATGACGACATCAAGGATCTGCCTGTCGCCGAAGCACCAACCACGCCCGAGGCGCCGCTGGACGATCTGGACCTGCCGGCTGATTTCGATCTGTCGCTGGCCGATGAAATGGACGAGCCGGACGCGTTCTCCGCGGAACTGGACGACGTCAACGCCGAGCTGGATCGCTTGTCCCAGAGCATCAGCGAGCCAACCTTCAACGCCGAGGACGCCCTGGCTTCCGCAGCGGACGAGCCGGAGTTCGATTTCCTCTCCGGCACCGACGAAGTCGCCACCAAGCTCGACCTGGCCCAGGCCTACATCGACATGGGCGACGCCGACGGCGCCCGGGACATCCTCAACGAGGTGGTGAGCGAAGGTAATGACGGCCAGAAGAGCGAAGCCAAGGACATGCTTTCGCGACTGGCTTGATTGCTCCCGAAGTAAAAAAAACGGCAGCCCCTTGAGGCTGCCGTTTTTGTTTGTGCCGATCACCACATAAGCCGTTCCACCGCCATCGCGAGCAGGCTCGCTCCCACATTTGCCAGGCGTGCCCTTTGTGGGAGCGAGCCTGCTCGCGATGGGGTCAGACCAATCACTGCATAACCACCAGGCCAGCAAATCCGCACAAAACCCGCCAAACGCCGCTGGCGTCCCGGTCCGACCGCCTTATAATGCCCGCCTTTGCGCACATCAACAGGCTTGAGTTCTTGGCAAACATAGATAACCCGGCCGCCGAAATGGCGGCCGAGGGCTTTTTCCGCATCGCCCTGGGCGTTGAATACAAGGGTTCGCGCTTCCGTGGCTGGCAGCGCCAGGCCTCCGGCGTGCTCACCGTCCAGGAAACCCTGGAAAACGCCTTGTCCAAAGTCGCCGATTCACCGGTGTCGCTGCTCTGCGCCGGGCGTACCGATGCCGGCGTGCATGCGTGCGGCCAGGTGGTGCATTTCGACACGCAGGTCGAGCGGTCGATGAAGGCCTGGGTCATGGGTGCCAACATCAACTTGCCCCATGACGTCAGTGTCACCTGGGCCAAGGTCATGCCGGCGCACTTCCATGCGCGGTTCAAGGCCATCGCCCGGCGTTATCGCTATGTGATCTACAACGACCAGATCCGCCCGGCGCACCTGAACGAAGAGATCACCTGGAACCATCGTCCGCTCGATGTCGAGCGCATGGCCGAGGCGGCGCAATACCTGGTCGGGACCCACGACTTCAGCGCGTTTCGCGCCGGGCAATGCCAGGCCAAGTCGCCGATCAAGGAACTGCACCACCTGCGCGTCACCCGTCACGGCAAGATGATCGTGCTGGACATCCGTGCCAGCGCTTTCCTGCACCACATGGTGCGCAACATCGCCGGCGTGCTGATGACCATCGGGGCTGGCGAGCGGCCGGTGGAGTGGATGAAAGAGGTGCTCGACAGCCGCATTCGCCGCACCGGCGGGGTCACGGCCCATCCGTTCGGCCTGTACCTGGTGCAGGTCGAGTACCGCGACGAGTTCGAGTTGCCCGAGCGCTACATCGGCCCGCACTTCCTGACCGGTTTCACCGAACTTGACGGCTGACGCCCTCGAATGCATTTGCTACCATCCGGGACTTTCCCGGATTTCCCCTGAGGTTTTATCGACATGTCGGCCGTTCGCAGCAAGATTTGCGGGATTACCCGCATAGAGGATGCGTTGGCGGCAGTGGAGGCCGGGGCGGATGCCATCGGGTTCGTGTTCTACCCCAAGAGCCCCCGTGCGGTAACGTTCCAGCAGGCACGCGACATCATCCGGGCGCTGCCGCCGTTCGTGACCACCGTGGGTTTGTTCGTCAACGTCAGCCGCTGCGAGCTGGGTGAATTGCTCGACGCCGTGCCATTGGACCTGTTGCAGTTCCATGGCGACGAAGCCATTGACGAGTGTGAAGGCTGGCATCGACCGTACATCAAGGCGCTGCGGGTCAAGGCCGGTGATGACATTGCCGCTGCCTGCCGAGCCTACCCGAGTGCCAGCGGTATTTTGCTCGACACCTATGTCGAAGGTGTTCCCGGTGGAACCGGCGAAGCCTTCGACTGGTCTCTGATACCGCAGGGCCTGGACAAGCCGATCATCCTGGCCGGTGGCCTGACGCCGGACAATGTCGCCGAGGCGATTGCCCGGGTCCGGCCGTATGCCGTGGACGTCAGCGGTGGAGTCGAGGCGAGCAGGGGCATCAAGGATCACGCAAAGATTCAGGCATTCATTGAAGCGGTACGCAGCAGCAAGTAGTGGATGTGACGGCTGGCAGACTGCCGCCGTCCCAAAATGCACTGCGCCGCGCTGCATAGAGCAGACAGGCAGGCACGGCTGAGGATTGATGGGTTGTACGCAGGTCTCTTCACTGACCCGGCCATCCAGCAATCATCGCCACACATATGAATTTCGCTTAAGGGCATACGCGGGGCCGCGAACCAGAGCGTTCGGGCCGTCGGTACTGGAGAAAGAAAGCATGAGCAACTGGTTAGTAGACAAACTGATCCCTTCGATCATGCGTTCCGAGGTCAAGAAGAGCTCGGTGCCTGAAGGTCTGTGGCACAAGTGCCCATCTTGCGAGGCGGTGCTGTACCGTCCGGAGCTGGAAAAGACCCTGGATGTTTGCCCCAAGTGCAACCACCACATGCGTATCGGCGCTCGCGCCCGTATCGACATTTTTCTCGACGCCGAAGGCCGTAACGAGCTGGGGGCAGACCTGGAGCCGGTCGATCGCCTGAAATTCCGCGACGGCAAGAAGTACAAGGACCGCCTGACCGCTGCACAGAAGCAGACGGGCGAGAAAGACGCACTGGTTTCCATGAGCGGGACCCTGCTGGGCATGCCGATCGTGGTGTCGGCGTTCGAATTCTCCTTCATGGGTGGTTCGATGGGTGCCATCGTTGGTGAGCGCTTTGTCCGTGCTGCCAACTACGCCCTGGAAAACAAATGCCCGATGGTCTGCTTCTCCGCCTCCGGTGGTGCGCGGATGCAGGAAGCGCTGATCTCCCTGATGCAAATGGCCAAGACCTCCGCGGTCCTGGCGCGTCTGCGTGAAGAGGGCATCCCGTTCATCTCCGTACTGACCGACCCGGTCTACGGTGGCGTTTCCGCCAGCCTGGCGATGCTTGGCGACGTGATCGTCGGCGAGCCGAAAGCCCTGATCGGCTTCGCCGGCCCGCGCGTGATCGAGCAGACCGTGCGCGAAAAACTGCCGGAAGGCTTCCAGCGCAGCGAATTCCTGTTGGAGCACGGCGCCATCGACCTGATCGTTCACCGTCAGGAGCTGCGTCCGCGCCTGGGTAACCTGCTGGCGCAACTGACCGGCAAGCCGACGCCGAAATTCGTCGCCGCGCCGGTCGAGCCGATCGTCGTTCCGCCGGTGCCAGCAAACCTATGACCCAACGTACCCTTGGCGAGTGGCTCGCCTACCTCGAGCAGTTGCACCCTTCGGCCATCGACATGGGCCTTGAGCGCTCGCAACAGGTAGCGTCCCGCATGGGACTGGGCAAGCCGGCGCCTCGGGTGATCACGGTCACCGGCACCAACGGCAAGGGCTCCACCTGCGCTTTCGTGGCTTCGCTGCTGCGGGCGCAGGGCCTGAACGTTGGTGTCTACAATTCTCCGCACCTGCTGCGTTACAACGAGCGGGTGCAGGTCAACGGCGTCGAAGCCACAGACGCCGCGCTGTGCGAAGCCTTCGCAGCAGTGGAGGCGGGCCGTGGCGACACCTCGCTGACCTATTTCGAAATGGGCACCCTGGCAGCGTTCTGGCTGTTCCAGCGTTCCGCGCTCGATGCCGTGGTGCTGGAAGTCGGCCTGGGCGGGCGCCTGGACACGGTCAACGTGGTGGATGCCGACATGGCGCTGGTGACCAGCATTGGCGTGGATCACGCCGATTACCTGGGCAACACCCGCGAATCCGTGGCCTACGAAAAGGCCGGCATTTTCCGCCAGGGCGCGCCTGCGCTGTGTGGCGACCTCAATCCTCCTCAACCTCTGCTGGATAAAGCGCGCGAGCTGGCGTGCCCGTTTTTCCTGCGTGGGCGTGATTTTGACCTCGGCGTGACCGATCACGGCTGGCAATGGCGTGGCCTGGATGCGCAGGGGCGGGCGGTCGAACTGCATGACCTGCCGTTGCTCGACCTGCCGATGGAAAACGCCGCGCTGGCGTTGCAGGCCTATCTGCTGATGGGGTTGCCGTGGGTGCCGGAGCAGATTGTCCAGGCGTTGACGGCCACGCGGGTGGTTGGGCGCCTGGATCGCCGTGAGTTTGACTGGCACGGCAAGCGCCTGAACCTGTTGCTGGATGTGGGGCATAATCCTCACGCCGCCGAGTATCTGGCCCGGCGGCTGGCCGCTCGTCCTCCGGTGGGCCGGCGCCTGGCGGTGTTCGGGCTGCTGGCGGACAAGGATCTGGACGGTGTCGTCGACCAATTGAGCGCCAGTGTCCAGTACTGGGCGGTCGCCCCGCTGGATTCGCCGCGCGCGCGGCCGGTGGTCGATTTGCAGGAAGCGTTGCACAAGCGTGGCGCTTCGGTAACATCCCATGAGAGCGTCGCGGCTGCCCTGGAAAGCCAGTGTGCGCTGGCGACGAGCGACGACGAGATTCTGTTGTTCGGATCATTTTATTGTGTCGCCGAGGCCCTTGAGTGGTTGGCCCGGCGCGCCACGGAGGAAGCGGCAAATGGCATTGCTGGATAAGGCGTACAAGCAGCGCATGGTGGGCGCCCTGGTGTTGGTGGCGCTGGCGGTGATTTTCCTGCCGATGCTGTTTTCCCGTCAGGATGAGCAGCGCCAGGTCACGGTCGAAGCGCCGGCCGCGCCGCAAGCGCCTTCGGTCCCGCCTGTGCAGGTTGAGCCGGTGGTAGTGCCGGAGCCGCAAGCCCTGCCGCAGGAACCGGTGCCCAGCGATGACGACATCGCCCAGCAGGAAGAGCCGTCGACGCCGATCGCCGCGACCGCACCGGCCGCCACCGTGCCGGTAGCGCCTGCACCTGCACCGGCTGCCAAGCCTGCTGCGCCTGTGCCTGCGCCTGTCCCGGTGCCGGCGACCAAGCCGACGACCGCACCGAGCCAGCCGATAGGCGCTGCCCCGGCCAAGCCGGACACCACGCAAAGCCGTGTCGACGCCAATGGCCTGTCGGTCAGCTGGTCGGTGCAACTGGCCAGCTTGTCGAATCGCGCCAGCGCGGAAAATCTGCAAAAGACCCTGCGCAGCCAGGGCTACAACGCTTACATCCGCACCGCCGATGGCAAGAATCGGGTGTTTGTCGGGCCGCTGATCGAGCGTGCCGAAGCCGATCGTCTGCGTGACTTGCTCAACCGCCAGCAAAACCTCAAGGGTTTTGTGGTGCGCTTCCAGCCTGAACGCGGGTAAAAACTATCGACCCGATTTGAAATGCACTGACAATCGCAGCTTACCGACACGCCTGGGCTCTGCTAAAATGCGCCGCCTTATCCGTCTGTAGGCTGCACTGTGCCATTTACCTGGGTTGACTGGGCGATCGTTGCAATTATCGCCATCTCCGCTTTGATCAGTTTGAGCCGCGGCTTCGTCAAGGAAGCATTATCGCTGGTGACCTGGATCATCGCAGGAGTCGTCGCCTGGATGTTCGGTGGTGCATTGTCCGAGTACCTCGCCGGATACATCGAGACACCTTCGGCTCGCGTGATCGCGGGCTGCGCAATAATGTTTGTCGCCACGCTGATCGTAGGCGCAATGATCAATTATCTTATCGGCGAACTGGTTCGCGTGACCGGCCTGTCCGGGACCGACCGATTTCTCGGCATGGCCTTTGGCGCCGCGCGTGGCGTGTTGCTGGTGGTCGTGGCGGTCGGGCTCTTGAGCCTGGGGCCGGTACAGCAGGACGGGTGGTGGCAGCAGTCCCAGCTCGTGCCGAAATTTCTATTGGTTGCAGACTGGTCCAAGAACCTGATTCTCGGGTGGAGCAGTCAGTGGCTTGCCAGCGGTATCAGCGTACCCGCTGAAATACCGTTCAAGGAGCACCTCTTGCCGACGGCCAAAACGCCTCAGTGAGTTGTGTTCAATCCAGTTCCATAAAGTAGGGGTTGCTTCGCATGTGTGGCATCGTCGGTATCGTCGGTAAGTCGAACGTCAATCAGGCGCTGTATGACGCGCTAACCGTGCTCCAGCACCGCGGCCAGGACGCTGCCGGTATCGTGACCAGCCATGACGGCCGGTTATTCCTGCGCAAGGACAACGGCCTGGTGCGTGACGTGTTCCAGCAGCGTCACATGCAGCGTCTGGTGGGCCACATGGGTATTGGCCATGTGCGTTACCCGACCGCAGGCAGCTCGACCTCGGCCGAAGCTCAGCCGTTCTACGTCAACTCGCCTTACGGCATCACCCTGGCGCACAACGGTAACCTGACCAACGTTGAACAGTTGGCCAAGGAGATCTACGAATCTGACCTGCGTCACGTCAACACCAGTTCCGACTCGGAAGTGCTGCTCAACGTGTTTGCCCACGAACTGGCCCAGCGTGGCAAGTTGCAACCGACTGAAGAAGACGTGTTCGCCGCCGTGACCGACGTGCACAACCGTTGCGTCGGTGGTTATGCCGTCGTGGCGATGATCACCGGCTACGGTATCGTCGGTTTCCGCGACCCGCACGGCATTCGCCCGATCGTCTTCGGCCAGCGTCATACCGATGAAGGCGTCGAGTACATGATCGCCTCCGAAAGCGTGTCCCTGGACGTGCTCGGCTTCACCCTGATCCGCGACCTGGCTCCGGGCGAAGCGGTCTACATCACTGAAGACGGCAAGCTGCACACCCGCCAGTGCGCGACCAACCCGTCCCTGACCCCGTGCATCTTCGAACACGTCTACCTGGCGCGTCCGGACTCGATCATCGACGGCGTGTCGGTGTACAAGGCCCGTCTGCGCATGGGCGAGAAGCTCGCCGAGAAGATCCTGCGTGAGCGTCCGGAGCACGACATCGACGTGGTCATCCCGATCCCGGATACCAGCCGTACCGCAGCGCTGGAGCTGGCCAACCACCTGGGCGTGAAGTTCCGCGAAGGCTTCGTGAAGAACCGCTACATCGGCCGGACCTTCATCATGCCGGGCCAGGCCGCGCGGAAAAAATCCGTACGCCAGAAGCTCAACGCCATCGAGCTGGAATTCCGTGGCAAGAACGTGATGCTGGTGGACGACTCCATCGTGCGCGGCACCACCTGCAAGCAGATCATCCAGATGGCCCGTGAAGCCGGTGCGAAAAACGTCTACTTCTGCTCCGCGGCCCCGGCTGTGCGCTTCCCGAACGTCTACGGCATCGACATGCCGAGCGCCCATGAGCTGATCGCTCACAACCGTTCGACCCAGGACGTGGCCGACCTGATCGGCGCTGACTGGCTGATCTATCAGGATCTGCCTGACTTGATCGAAGCGGTCGGTGGCGGCAAGATCAAGATCGACAAGTTCGATTGCGCGGTGTTCGACGGCCAGTACGTCACCGGCGACGTCGACGAGGCTTACCTGGACAAGATCGAGCAGGCCCGTAACGATGCCTCCAAGGTCAAGACCCAGGCGGTCAGCGCGATCATCGACCTGTACAACAACTGAGTTTGCACCGGCCCTGAGGGGCCGGTTTTGTATCTACCAAAGAACAAGGCAAGGAGTGACAGCATGAGTCAGGAATGGGATGCCGGTCGGCTGGACAGCGACCTCGAAGGCGTAGCGTTCGATACCCTGGCAGTACGTGCCGGTCAGCACCGCACGCCGGAAGGCGAACACGGTGATCCGATGTTCTTCACGTCCAGCTATGTGTTCCGTACCGCCGCCGATGCGGCTGCACGGTTTGCCGGGGAAGTGCCGGGCAACGTTTACTCGCGTTACACCAACCCGACCGTGCGCGCGTTCGAAGAGCGTATTGCCGCACTGGAAAGCGCCGAGCAGGCCGTGGCCACGTCCACCGGCATGGCGGCAATCATGGCGGTGGTGATGAGCCTGTGCAGCGCGGGCGACCATGTCCTGGTGTCGCGCAGCGTGTTCGGCTCGACCATCAGCCTGTTCGAGAAGTACTTCAAGCGTTTTGGCATCGAAGTCGACTACGTGCCCCTGGCGGACCTGTCCGGCTGGGATGCGGCGATCAAGGCCAACACCAAATTGCTGTTCGTCGAATCGCCGTCCAACCCGTTGGCGGAGCTGGTGGATATCGCCGAGCTGGCGAAAGTCGCCCACGCCAAAGGCGCCATGCTGGTGGTCGACAACTGCTTCTGCACGCCAGCCTTGCAGCAGCCGCTGAAGCTGGGCGCCGACATCGTCGTGCACTCGGCGACCAAGTTCATCGACGGCCAGGGTCGTTGCATGGGCGGCGTCGTGGCCGGTCGTAGCGAGCAGATGAAGGAAGTGGTGGGTTTCCTGCGCACCGCCGGCCCGTCGCTGAGCCCGTTCAATGCCTGGATCTTCCTCAAGGGTCTGGAAACCCTGGGCCTGCGTATGAAGGCGCATTGCGCCAATGCCCAGGAGCTGGCCGAGTGGCTGGAACAGCAGGACGGCATCGAGAAAGTCCATTACGCGGGTCTGAAAAGCCATCCGCAGCACGAACTGGCCCGACGTCAGCAGAAAGGCTTCGGCGCCGTGGTGAGTTTCGAGGTCAAGGGCGGCAAAGAGGGCGCCTGGCGCTTCATCGACGCCACCCGGTTGATTTCGATCACCGCCAACCTTGGTGACAGCAAGACCACCATCACTCACCCGAGCACCACCTCCCATGGCCGTCTGGCGCCACAGGAACGTGAAGCGGCGGGTATCCGTGACAGCCTGATCCGTATTGCGGTCGGCCTGGAAGACGTGGCCGACCTGCAAGCCGACCTGGCCCGCGGGCTGGCGGCCTTGTGATCGAGTTGCCCTCGTTGACCACGGCTTCCAAGGGGCGCGTGGCACTGGTTACCGGTGCTGCCCGCGGCATTGGCCTGGGGATTGCCGCCTGGCTGATCAGCGAAGGCTGGCAGGTGGTGTTGACGGACCTGGACCGCGATCGCGGGACGAAAGTGGCGAAGGTGCTGGGCGACAATGCCTGGTTCATCGCCATGGACGTTTCCAATGAGTCGCAGGTGGCGTTGGGCGTTGCCGAAGTGCTCGGGCAATTCGGTCGCCTGGATGCGCTGGTGTGCAACGCGGCGGTGGCCGACCCGCACAACATCACCCTGGAAAGCCTGGACCTGGCCTACTGGAATCGGGTGCTGGCGGTGAACCTGAGCGGGCCGATGCTGTTGGCCAAACACTGTGCACCGTACCTGCGCGCCCACAGCGGTGCGATCGTCAACCTCGCCTCGACCCGTGCGCGGCAGTCGGAGCCCGACACCGAAGCCTACGTGGCGAGCAAGGGTGGCCTGTTGGCCCTGACCCACGCGCTGGCCATCAGCCTGGGCCCGGAGATCCGCGTCAATGCCGTCAGCCCTGGCTGGATCGACGCGCGTGATGCGGCGGTGCGACGGGCCGAGCCGTTGACGGAAGCTGACCATGCGCAGCATCCGGCGGGCAGGGTAGGGACGGTGGAAGATGTGGCGTCGATGGTGGCCTGGCTGCTGTCGAAGAACGCCGGGTTCGTCACGGGGCAGGAGTTCGTGGTGGATGGCGGGATGAGCAAGAAGATGATCTACAGCGAGTAAATTCCTTTATCGAGGCGCCGACCCCTGTAGGAGCGGGCTTGCCCGCGATGGCGTTTGTCGCCAGGACCACCGTCATCGCGAGCAGGCTCGCTCCCACAGGGGGGGCGCATTGCTTTGTAGTGTGGGAGCGAGCCTGCTCGCGATAGGGCCCTGAAGAGAATTGCTCTGGCCGGAATGAAACGATTTTGTCTTTTTCAGAAAAACTTCAATCCTGCTATTGACTTAGGTTCGCCACCTGCGTAAATTTCGCGGCCTCGGAGATGCAAACGGGTGATTAGCTCAGCTGGGAGAGCGTCTGCCTTACAAGCAGAATGTCGGCGGTTCGATCCCGTCATCACCCACCACTCCCGAGAGTCTTGCGAAAGCAAGATGGAAGCTGAAAAGCCTCCACCGACGCGCAGCGGTAGTTCAGTCGGTTAGAATACCGGCCTGTCACGCCGGGGGTCGCGGGTTCGAGTCCCGTCCGCTGCGCCATATTTTACGAATCGGATTTATCCGGTTCGCGATTGAAAAGTACCGAAGCTTTCAATCAAACGAGTTTGATGGACGCAAGTCCACAGCGATACGCAGCGGTAGTTCAGTCGGTTAGAATACCGGCCTGTCACGCCGGGGGTCGCGGGTTCGAGTCCCGTCCGCTGCGCCATATCTGCCTCAAGGACCACTGAACGCCTTGAAGCTACGAAGGCCGCTGATTCTTCAGCGTTTACTTCGGATTCGATAGCAAAGACCCTGGTCGAAAGACCGGGGTTTTTTGTGTCTGAAATTTGGCTTTTTATGCCGCTTCCCGCTGACGTCCGCCCCTTTGTGCGTATTCGCTGCATAAAGGGCTTGGTTGATCGCATCGACATTAATTAGAATCACTCTCATTTACGAAACCCCAGGGCTTCTTCAGATGAGTGATGCAGCGATGCCGCAGGAGCAAACCCTTCACGACCTGTACCGCGATCATCGCGGCTGGCTGGAAGGTTGGCTGAGACGACGCCTGGGTAACGGCTGCGATGCGGCGGACCTGAGCCAGGATACCTTCCTGCGGGTGCTCGCCAGCTCCCAGCGGATCGCCGACCTGCAAGAGCCCCGCGCCTACCTGCTGACGGTGGGCAAACGCCTGTTGAGCAATTTCTACCAGCGCCGTAGCCTGGAGCAGGCCTACCTGGCCGCGCTCGCGACGCTGCCCGAAGACTGCGCGCCATCCCCCGAGCAGCGCTGGCTGCTGCTGGAAACCCTGCAAGCGCTGGACGAGTTGCTTGACGGCTTGCCGAGACCGGTGCGCCGGGCATTCCTGTGGAGCCAGCTCGAAGGCCTGAGCTATCAGCAGATCGCCGAGCGCTTGCAGGTCTCCGAGCGCACCATCAAGCGCTACATGGCGCAAGCCTATGAGCATTGCCTGCTGGTGGACCTGTGAACAGCCAGGCAGTCGATCCGCGTCAGGCCGTGCGGGCGGCCGCGCAATGGCTGGCGTTGCTGGAGTCGGGCGGGGCCAATGAACAGGATCGGGTGAACCTGCAACGATGGCGCGATGCCCATGCCACTCACGAACAGGCCTGGCAAAAGGCCCAGGCCCTGCGCCAGCGTTTCGCCGACTTGCCGCCTGCACTGGCGATGAGCAGCCTGGATCGCCCCGATCCCGGGCGCCGGGTGGTGCTCAAACGGGCCCTGGGCGCCGTGGCATTGGTGCCGGCCGCCTGGCTGATCAGTCGCCAGTTGCCGCTGGACGTCTGGCGTGCCGACCTGCATACCGCCACGGGCGAGCGCAGCAAGGTCCAATTGGCCGATGGCAGTACCTTGCAGCTCAACACCGCCAGCGCCGTCGATGTCGATGTTCAGGCTCGCCGCGTGAAGCTGATCGAGGGCGAAATGTCGCTGAAGGTGCCGGGTTCGCTGCCCATGACCGTCCAGACCCGATTCGGCAACGTCATCGTCAGCCAGAGCGAGGTCTGTGTGCGTCAGGATTCACGCGGCTGTCGGGTCTCGATGTACCACGGCGCCGTGCAGTTACAACCGCTGCAAGGGGCGGCGCTGGCCTTGCGCGCCGGTCAGCAGGTCAACCTGGGTGCGGCGGGGGCCGGGGCGATCGTGCCATTCGATGCGCTTGCGCCGGGCTGGCGCGAAGGCGTGTTGCTGGCCAATAACCAGCCGCTGGGGGATTTTTTGCGCGAACTCGGCCTGTACCGCCCCGGCATCCTGCGCTGGGAGCCGGAGCTGGAAAACCTGCGGGTCACCGGCAGCTTCCTGCTCGACGACACCGATCGTGTCCTTGCATTGCTCGCCGCCAGCCTGCCGCTGGAGGTGCATTCGCGGACCCGCTACTGGGTCACGTTGCTGCCGCGCAAAAATAGTGTGTAAAGCCTGTCCCCTTTTTTGGACTCGCTTGTCATTCAAGGCATGTGAATGATCAAGAGAGCGATTGCGATGCCTGCAGTGTTTGTTCCGCGCCCGGTTTCCACCCGTCTGCGCCCGTTGTTGCACCTGAGCCTGGTCCTGGGCCTTAGCGCCAGCCCGCTGCTCGTGAGCCCTAGCTGGGCCGAGGACGGCGCCCGTCGCCATTACCAGGTGCCAGCCGGCAACCTGAGTGACGCGCTGACCCGCTTCGCCGGCCTGGCAGGCGTCAACCTGTCGGTGGACCCGGCGCTGGTCAGCGGGCGCAACAGCGCCGGCCTGTCCGGCGAGTTCGCCGTGGAGGAGGGCTTTGCCCGGCTGCTGCAAGGGTCCGGCTTGCAACTGCAACCGGTCGGCGAGCAGGCCTACATCCTCACGCCCGTGCCGGAAGGCGGCAGCCTGCAACTGGCGCCGACTTCGATTCTCGGCGCTACCGGTGGTGCGGCGGGCGAAGTGTTCAGCGGTGGCCAGGTAGCGCGTCGAGGGGCGCAAGGGCTGCTGGGCTCGAAAGACTTCATGGAAACGCCCTTCAGCATGACCACCTACACCAGCGAAGTGGTCAAGAATAACCAGGCGCGCACCCTGGGCGAGCTGATCTCCAGCGATCCGTCGGTGCGTGCCACCAATCCGGCCGGTGGTCGTTACGAGCAGTTCACCATTCGCGGTTTCAGCCTGTTCAACAGCGATGTCGCCTACAACGGCCTCTACGGCGTGCTGCCGACGTACTCGATCGACATGGAAATGGCCGATCGCGTCGATATCATCAAAGGCCCGACCCAACTGATCAACGGCATTTCGCCCCGTGGCGCGGTCGGTGGCGGGATCAACGTCGAGCCCAAGCGCGCCACCGACAAGCCGATCACCTCGTTCACCGGCAACTATGCCTCCGACAGCCAGGTCGGTGGTGCGGTCGATGTGGGGCGGCGCTTTGGCGAAGACAACAAGTTCGGCCTGCGCTTCAACGGCGTGAAGCAGTCCGGCGACACCGAGTGGGATCACCAGAACGTCGATCGCGAGATGGCCGTGCTGGGCCTGGATTTTCGCGGTGAGCGCCTGCGCCTGGCGACGGACATCGGCCGCACCGAGCGTGATACCGATGCGCCGCAGGAGCGCGTGCAGGTCGGCGCCAATGCGCAGGTGCCGCGGGCCAGCGACGTGCGTCACAACTACGCGCAGCCCTGGAGCAAGGCCAGCACCAACGACACCTTCGGCACGGTGACCGGCGAGTTCGATGTCAGCGATTCGGTCATGCTCTATGGCGCCGTGGGGGCGCGCAAAAGTAACCATGACTTCCTGCGGCACGCCGTTTCGGTGACCAACAACCGCGGCGACTTCAGTGTGCAGCCGAGGGACTTTACCCGTGACGAAAACGTCCGCACGGCCACTGCCGGGGTGCGCAACTGGTTCCGCACCGGTTCCGTGAGCCACGAGGTGAACCTGGCGGCCAGCTATTTCTACATGGATTTCGAAAACGGCGGCGCCCGTTATGCGTCGGGCAACAGCAACCTCTACAACCCGGTGACCATTCCCACGCCCGGGCGCCCGACCCGCATCGACTCGAAGGTCTACACCGAGAACCGCTTCAGCGGCGTGGCCTTGTCCGACACCCTGGGGTTTTTCGATGACCGCCTGCTGCTGACACTCGGTGCGCGCTGGCAGCGGGTGAAGGTCGACGACTGGTCCGATGATGTCAAAGGCGACACCGCCTACGATGAGGAAAAGGTTTCGCCGTCGGGCGGCATCCTGTTCAAGGCCACCGACAAGCTGTCGCTATACGCCAACTACATGGAAGGCCTGAGCCAGGGCAAGATCGCGCCGTCGACTTCGATCAACGAAGACCAGATCTTCCCGCCGTTCATCAGCCGCCAGGTCGAGGTCGGTGCCAAGTATGACGCCGGCCCGTTCGCGGTGACCGCGGCGGTGTTCCGCATCAAGCAGCCGGCCTACGAGACCAATGCCACCACCCGGGTCTTCGGCCCCAACGGCAAGCGCCAGAACGATGGGGTGGAGTTGAGTGTGTTCGGTGAGCCGCTCAAGGGCTTCCGTCTGCTCGGCGGCGTGATGTACATCGACAGTGAGCTGACTAACACCACCAACGGCACCTTCGACGGCAACCGCGCGCCGGCGACGCCCAAGTACAACGTCAACCTGGGCGCCGAGTGGGACGTGCCGACGGTCGAAGGCCTGACGCTGACCAGTCGTGGCATCTACTCCAGCTCGCAGTACCTGGACCAGTCCAACGACAAGGAAATCGACGCCTGGGAGCGCTTCGACGTGGGCGCGCGTTATGCGTTCAAGGTCGAGGACAAGAACATCACCCTGCGGGCCAACATCGAGAACGTTGCGGACAAGCGCTATTGGAGTTCGGCCGGGGCTTCGGATGACAGCGAGCCGGGGTTGACCCTGTCGACGCCGCGGACTTATTTGCTGTCGGCTACTGTGGATTTCTGATTGATTTGTATCGTTTGAGCTGGCGTCATCGCGAGCAAGCTCGCTCCTACAGGGGGGGCAGGCCGTTCCTGTGGGAGCGGGCCTGCCCGCGATGGCGCCCTCAACTTCACCACTCTCCTGAAAACATCCTCTCCAGCAAATTTCTGATTCTTTGGTCAGATTTTTTCGCTCAAGCTGTTCTCTAAAAGTGCATAAGCCTATAAAGTTAACCTTTCGGTCAGCTTTGCACTGTCTATCGGCCCTCTGCTTCGTCAGGAGGGCTCCTGCACGACTCGAGATTTCCAGAACATAACCAAAAGGGCGGACCCAATACCGCCCAGAGGATGATCCATGTCCAACCGTGATATTTCCCGGCGCTCGTTCCTTCAGGGCGGGCTGGTGGCGGGCGTGAGCGTGACGCTTACACCGCTCAGCAGCAAAGCGCTGGCGGCCCTGATGGAAAACAGCGTGACCGTGCCGTCCGAGCAATGGCTTGGCAACAACGGCAAGGCGCGCGCCCGTAACGATGCGTTGTCCAAGGTCTGCGGCAGCAAGGTGTTCGCCCGCGACATCCGCGCCAAGGACATGCCGGGCTGGCCGCAGCAGCAGGGCCACGCCATGTTGCTCAAAACCATCAAGGCCGACCGCATCTATGACGGTTACGACCTGTCTTGGCTGGGCGCCGAGCTGCAACCGGACCGCATCGTCACCGCCGAGGACCTGGTCAAGGACGGTATCGTCTTCCCGGAAGAACACGCTCCCGACCCGTTGTTGCCGGCCGGCAAAGTGCCGATGTTCATCGGTCATCCGGTGGCGATCCTGATCTGGAATGATTTCGAGCGTTTCCGCCAGGCCAAGGCCCAGCTCAAGTTCAACGACAAGGCCATCCGTTACGGCGCCCAGGTGCCGTTCTACGAAGGTGATCCGTACGGCAGCTTCCGCTATGTGCGCGTGGGCGGGGCGACGTCGGCGGACGAAGACGAATTCGCCAGCCTCAAGGATTCGATCCTGTTCCCGATGCTGCGCAACCGCCGCCCGGTGTGGAATTCCCAGCCCAACCTGCACGGCAACCTGACCGAGCGCGGGCTGTTCTACGCCGAGCGCATGAAGCAGCAGATCGACACGCCGCCAGACAACTGGCTGGTGTTCGACGAGCGCTACAAGACCCCGTCGATCGAGCCGGCCGCGATGGAGCCGGACAACGGCAACGGCTGGTATGACCCGGCCACCAAGACCCTGCATTTCGTCGTCGCCACCCAGTGCCCGCTGGAAACCGCCACCGAGACCGCGAAGATGATCGCGCCGTCGCGTTTCGGCCTGGCCCACCTGAACATGCACCCCGGCTACACCGTGGGTTACGGTTCCAAGGACCACAACATTTTCGTCTACTACGCAGCCCTCGCTGCGCTGTACGGCGCCGGTGTGCCGGTGCGTTTGGCCAACGACCGCTACGAGCAGTTCCAGAGCGGCATCAAGCGCCATCCGTTCGACATCCGCTATCAACTGGCGGTGGACAAGAACGACCACAGCTTCAAGATTTTCCGCGCCGAGATGAGCGTCGACGGCGGCGGACGCATCAACTACAGCCCATCGGTGGCGGCGGTCGGCGCCACGGCGGCGCAGTCGATCTACTACATGCCGCAGAACGACCTGCAGGTCACCGCCTACCATTCCCGCGCGGTCGAAGCCGGGTCGATGCGTGGCTACGGCACTCTGCAGAGCATGGCGTCCACCGAGATGATGGTCGATGAAATCGCCGGCCGCCTCGGCATCGACGCCATCGAGCTGCGGCGCAAGAACGTCCTGCGCTCGGGCATGAAGAACACCCAGGGCGCGGTGCCGGCAGGGGCCTTGCGCCTGCACGAAATCCTCGACAAGGCCGCCGCCCACGAAGTCTGGAAAAACCGCGACGCGATCAAGCAACGCCGCGAAGCCGCCGACCCGGACAACTGGTACGGCGTCGGTTTTGCCATCTGCCAGAAAGACTTCGGCACCGGTTCCGAAGCGCCGATGGCCAGCATCGAATTCACCGCCGAAGGTCGCATCAGCCTGCGCCACATCGGCATCGAGATCGGCACCGGCATGTCCACTTCGCAGGCCATGGTGGTCGCCGATTTCCTCGGCAGCCCGGCGCACGAGGTGAAGACCGGCGAGACCGAATGGCAGGAAATGCAGCTGATCACCGGCGGCAATCCGTACATCATGAGCCAGGCCGAGCAGGATGGCTTCCTGCGCAATCCGCGTTGGGTCGGCAAGCTCGCGTCGGCCTCGTCGGCGACCAACTCGGCCTACTACTTCAGCCACGCCACCCGTGAAGCGGCGCGCGTGCTGTTCAACCACGGCTTGTGGCCGGCGGCGCTGGAGATCTGGCGGCAAGGCCCTTACGGCGGCCAGGCCAACCCTTATGTGGTGCGCCGCGAAGACGCCCATTGGGTTGACGGCAAACTCACCGCCAACGGCATGGAGCCCTTGCCGTTCGCGGTGCTGGCCAAGCGCGCCCACGAGCGCGGGCTGGTGACCGCTGCCACGGTGCACGGTTTCAACCGCTGGAGCTGGGCCGAGGCCGAATTCAGCATCGACGGCGTGCGCGAGCGTCTGCCGCTCGACGGCATGGCGGTCAAATACGGTGACGGTGCGCCGGCGGCGAAGAAGGCGCAGATGAACAGCGCCGGTTTCCATCTGCTCGACCGCCAGAACGTGCATTACCCGGACACGCAACTGAACAACGCGGCCGTGACCTACTACAGCCCGGTCGCGACCCTGGTGGAACTGAAGGTGAACAAAGGCTCGGCAGAAGTCGAAGTGCTCAACCATCACTCGTGGGTCGAGTGCGGTCGGGTGCTGGTGCCGGAACTGGTCAAGGGCCAGATCGAAGGCGGCACGGCCATGGGTATCGGCCACGCGCTGATGGAGGAAATGCCGCTGTACGAAGGTGGGCCGGGGGAGGGTGACTGGAACTTCAACCGTTATCGCCTGCCCATGGCGCGCCACGTCGCGGTGTGGAAACAGACGTCGGAAATTCTCCCGCCGCTGTCGCCGAGCGACCCGTCCAAGGGCATTGCCGAGGTGGTGATGATCCCGGTGGTCGGCGCCATCGGTAACGCCGTGGCCCATGCCATCGGCAAACGTGTCCGCGACCTGCCTATCACTTCTGCGCGCATCAAGGAGGCCCTCAATGGCTAACCGTCCGCTTCAACTGACCCTCAACGGTCAATCCGTCGGCCCGGTGGACATCCCTGATGACCTGCCGATGATCGACTACCTGCACGAGTACAAGAACCTCACCGGCTCGCGTCTGGGCTGCGGCCAGGGCATCTGCCACGCCTGTGTGGTGATCGTCGACAACCCCGACGGTACCAGCGAGGAAGTGCGTACCTGCATCACCGGCGCGCATTACTTCGAAGGCAAGAAGGTACGCACCATCGAAGGCCACGCCAGCCGCGACGAGCAGGGCAAGGTCACCGAACTGAACCCGATCCAGCAACGTTTCGTCGACGAATTCGCCTTCCAGTGCAGCTACTGCGCGCCAGGTTTCGTCAACGCCGCCACTGTGCTGGTGGAAAAACTGCAGCGCCAGCCGACGGTCAAGAGCCAGCTGGAAAAGGTCATCGAGGACAGCCTCGGCCATCACATCTGCCGTTGCACCGGCTACGTGCGTTACTACAACGCCACGCGCAACGTGTTGACCGATCTCGGCCTGGTCAAGGAGGGCTAAGCATGAAGCATTTACTGACCCGCCTGGCACTGGCGGTCGGCCTGGCTGCGCCTGTGTTGCTGGCGCAGGCGGACGATCAGGTCAAGCGCGGCGAGTACCTGGCCCGCGCTGCGGACTGCATGGCCTGCCATACCGCGCCCGGTGGCGCGCCGTATGCCGGCGGCTTGCCGATTGTTTCGCCGTTCGGCACGATCTACGGCACCAACATCACCCCGAGCAAGGAACACGGCATCGGCCTGTACAGCGATGATGAGTTCTTCGCCGCGGTCACCGAAGGCAAGCGGCGTGACGGGGCGAACCTGTATCCGGCGATGCCCTACACCTCGTATCACCTGATGCCTCGGGAAGATTCGGACGCGATCCACGCCTACCTGAAAACCATCGAGCCGATCGAGCGTGCTGCGCCGGTCACCAGCCTGAGCTTTCCGTTCAACGTGCGCCCGGGCCTGATCGCCTGGAACCTGATGTACGGCAAGGACGTGAAGCTGTCGCCGGTCGAAGGCAAGAGCGAAGCCTTCAAGCGCGGCCAGTACATGGTCGACGTGCTCGGTCACTGCGGCGAATGCCACACCCCGCGGGGCTTGCCCGGTGCCATGCAGCAGGACAAGCGCCTGACCGGCGGCGTACTCAACGGCTACCTGGCGCCGAGCCTGCTGGCCACTGACCTGGCGGCGCGTGGCTGGAATCATCAGGACCTGAGCACGTTCCTCAAGCACGGTATGAGTGCCCAGGGCACGATGTTCAACGAGATGTTCCCGGTGTTCCACAACAGCACCCAGGGCCTCAGCGATACGGATCTGGCGGCCATGGCCACCTTCCTGTTGGGTGACCCGGCACCGGCGGCCAAAGTGCTCACCGATGTGCCGCTGGACAAGCTCGGTGCAAGCGCCCAGCGCGGCCGTCAGGAATATTTGAACGTCTGCGCCGGTTGCCATGCGCCCGAGGGCGAGGGCAAGCCGCACATCGCCGTGGCCATGCGTGGCAACACCACGCTGCGCCTGGACGATGCGCGCAACCTGGTGCGGGTGATCGACGACGGTATCGGTGAGCAGAAGTTTTCCGGTTTCGAACACATGCAGCCGATGCCTGGGTTCGCGGAAAAGCTCAGCCACGAGCAGCTCACCGATCTGCTCAACTACCTGCGCCAGAGTTGGGGCGGGCAGACGACTGACCTGGCCGTGAGCGATGTGCAGAAGCTGCGCGCCGACGCGCCACCGCTCGAGCACAAGGCCAACTGACATGCAGCATCTGGATCTGCAAGTGGTACGCCGGGCGCTGGCGTGGTCGGCGGCCGGCCAGCGCCTGTGGCTGTGCACGGTGCTCGCCACCTACGGTTCGGCGCCACGCGCGCCGGGCTCGTTGCTGGCGGTGAACGCCGCCGGGCAGTGGATCGGTTCGTTGTCGGGCGGCTGCGTCGAAGAGGACTTCCTCGAACGCGTGGCCGAAGGCGCCTTCGAGCAGGCGGTCAGTGTCGTGCGCTATGGCGAAGGTGACGACCCGCGCTCGCGGGTCAGCCTGCCCTGTGGCGGCGTGTTGGACGTGCTCGTCGAGAAGCTGGAACCCGATTGCGAAGTGCAGGCGCACCTGCGTGAACTGGAGTCGGCGCTGTTGGGCCGACGCCGGTTGATCCGCGAGGTCGACCTGGCCAGCGGTGCCCGCAGCCTGTTCGATGATCGCGAGCAGGGCGTGCGTGTCGAGCGGGAAATCGACCGCGTGCGCTTGCGCATCGGCGCTGCCCAGCGTTTGTTGCTGGCGGGGTATTCCAGCGTGGCGCAGGCCTGTGCGGAGTTCGCCGTGGGGCTGGGCTTCGAGGTGATCCTGTGTGACCCGCGCGATGAAGTGCTTGAAGGCGTGGTGCTGGACAGTGTCGAGATTCGCCGCCAGTTGCCATCGGTGTTCATCGCCGACGGCGGCTGCCATCGCGACACGGCGGTGGTCGCGCTGACGCATGATCCGAAAATCGACGACCTGGCGATGATGGAAGCGGTGCGCACCGAAGCGTTTTACATCGGCGTCATGGGCTCGCTGCAAACCTCGCAGAAACGCTTCGAACGCTTGCGCCGGATCGGCGGGCTGGGAGAAACCGAACTGGCGCGCATCCACGCGCCGATCGGCTTGAACCTGGGCAGCAAGACCCCGGCAGAAATCGCCCTAGCGGTGCTGGCCGATATTCTGCGGATACGCAGCGGTATCCCACGCGATCGCCTCTGATTCCTGTGGGGCGGTACGGTGTGATCCCTGTGGGAGCGAGCCTGCTCGCGATGGGCGTCAACGATAACGCTCGCTGCCTGAATGCCCGCGTCGTCTGTTCCTCCATCGCGAGCAAGCTCGCTCCTACAGGGGGCGGGGTTGGTTAATAGCCGAATTTATCCCGCAACCCGTAATACCACGCCCCCAACGCCGCAAACGGCGTGCGCAGCAATTGCCCGCCCGGGAACGGATAGTGCGGCAGGTCGGCAAACGCATCGAAACGCTCAGCCTGCCCGCGCAGCGCTTCGGCCAGCACCTTGCCCGCCAGGTGCGTGTAGGTCACGCCGTGGCCGCTGCAGCCCTGGGAGTAATAGATGTTGTCACTCAGTCGCCCCACCTGTGGCAGACGCGACAAGGTCAGCAGGAAATTACCCGTCCAGGCGTAGTCGATCTTCACATCCTTGAGCTGCGGAAACGCCTTGAGCATCTTCGGCCGGATGATCGCCTCGATGTTCGCCGGATCCCGCGCGCCATACACCACGCCACCCCCGAAAATCAGGCGCTTGTCGCCGCTCAACCGGTAGTAGTCGAGCAGGTAGTTGCAGTCCTCGACGCAGTAGTCCTGGGGCAACAAGCTGTTCGCCAGCTCGTCGCTCAACGGCTCGGTAGTGATCACCTGGGTGCCGCAAGGCATCGACTTGGCCGCCAGCTCCGGCACCAGGTTGCCCAGATAGGCGTTACCCGCAATGATAATGAATTTGGCCCGCACCTTGCCCTGTGGCGTGTGCACCACCGGATTGGCGCCGCGCTCGATACGCACGGCCGGCGATTGCTCATAGATCGTACCGCCCAGAGACTCGACAGCCACCGCTTCACCCAAAGCCAGGTTCAACGGATGGATGTGGCCGCCACTCATGTCGAGCATGCCGCCCACATACTGCTCGCAATTCACCACCTCACGAATGCGGGCCTGATCCATCAGCTCGAGCTGCGTATGGCCGAAACGCTCCCACAGGCGTTTCTGCGACTCCAGATGGCCCATCTGCTTGGCGGTCATCGCGGCAAACACACCGCCGTCCTTCAAATCGCATTGAATGTCGTATTTGGCCACCCGCTCACGAATGATCCGCCCACCCTCGAACGCCATCTGCCCCAGCAACTGCGCCTGCTTGGGACCCACCGAGCGCTCGATCACATCAATGTCGCGACTGTAGCTGTTAACGATCTGGCCACCATTGCGGCCCGAGGCACCAAAGCCGACCTTGGCCGCTTCCAGTACCGTGACCTTGAAACCACTCTCCAATAGGAACAGGGCAGAGGACAGCCCGGTGTAACCGGCGCCGATCACACAGACATCAGTCTCGACTTCACCCTGCAAAGCCGGGCGCGCAGGCGCCGCGTTGGCCGATGCGGCGTAATAGGACTCTGGGTAAGGGGTGTTCGCCATCCTGCAGCCTCTGTTTAATAAATTTAACGTACACGGCGATCCTACCCGAGTTGAAAATCCACCGCCAGCCACCGCAAAAGCTTCTTTGCAGCCGCGAAATTAAAAATTTTGCATATTCATAGGGTTAGCGCGAAAAAAGGTGTTGACACCCCTCCGGAATTCCGTAGAATGCCGCCTCACAGCAGGCACGTAGCTCAGTTGGTTAGAGCACCACCTTGACATGGTGGGGGTCGTTGGTTCGAGTCCAATCGCGCCTACCAAACAAAATCCGCTCTGCTGGGCGGTCTGAAAGGGCTCACCGAAAGGTGAGCCCTTTTTTGTTGTCTTGGGTTTGGGCAAGCTTCGGGAAATTCCTGGGCAAACGAGCACCGCTATCTCATGGCTCATACGAATCTGTTCACAGCCACCCAGTCTCGGTCTTGCAAGGATTGTCGAGTGTCGTCAGAGGTCGCGACCGTCATCTGGAGGCCGCAACAAATCCTTTGCAGGTTTTAGAGAAAAGGATCGAGGTGAGGAGAGTGATGTTGGCAGGGGAGGAATATTTATCCTCCTGATTTTGGCTGAAAAGCTCAGGATTGTTGCTTGATCCAAGGTAGCGAACTCTAGAGTTCAAGCAGTCAAACTCCCTTTTGACGTAGGTGGTGAATTCTTCTCTCGCAATTTTCAGGACAGAGATTCGGCGAGGCCACACTCCTTCAACCGAGACGATCGAGTAACCCGCCTGAGGGTCGCTCGGGTACGCGATTGCTACTTCATCCGCATTGCACGAAAGGCAAAAAAGCGCCGTCGTGATAATAAAGAGAGCCTTCATTATTCACCGTCCCTGGATCTGATGGGCGTTGCGAGAAGGAGCCTAGGTCACTTTCCGCCATCCTGATAAAAATTTAGCCGCCAGGCGATATTCGGTCATTTGGCGCGTTCAGCACCGCGAGCGCCAATTTGATGAAATCTTCGTTTTGTCCGGTGTCTTCAGGGCGCCTTCGATTCTGTCATTACCTCTGGTGCGGGAAGACGTGCTACTCCACCACCTTAAGTCCCACGAGACTGCGCGCCAGTTTCGCCCGCTCACTCCAGGCGATGGTGTGGCTGGCCTTGTTCCAGCGCACTTTTTCTATGCCCAGGTCCTTGGCCCTGTCAATGGCTTCCAGGACCCGTCGAATGTTGAAGGTCGTGCCTGCGCATTCCCCGTGGTGAAGCAGGGCGGCTTTCCAGGCTTCAAGGTCGCTCATGCCGGATCGTTCGACGATGATGGCCTGCTTGAAACCATCTGCCACAAAGTGGATCTCGTAACGTTCCCTCATTGACCCCGCGTCCTTACCTCATCTCGTCTTGAGAAATATTATCATTTGTGGCGAGTGAAGAGGCGGGCGGATTCCAGTGAAAATCGTTTTGGTGTCGCATGGATGCAAGGCCGTGAACGATGAGCTACTACTGACAGGTTTAATCATGATCGTCCTGACGGGAGTTACTCGATGCTGACTCACTGGCTGCTTGCGGCACTTCACTTGTTGGCGTTTGGCCTGGGGTTCTGGGCGGTGCTGACGCGGGGCACGAATTTGCGCCGCCTGGCCAAGGGCGTGGGCGAGGTTCGCAGTGTGTTGATTGCCGACAACGTCTGGGGGATTTGCGCCCTCATTCTCCTGGTGACTGGCGGGATGCGGGCTTTCGGCGGCTACGAAAAAGGTACGGACTATTACCTGCAGCAGCCGCTGTTCCATCTCAAAATGACATTTTTTGTGCTGATTCTGCTGCTTGAACTTGCGCCAATGGTGAGCCTGATCAAGTGGCGGATTGCCCTGGGTCGTGGCGCGGCTGTCGATACCGCGCGCGCGACGTTGTTCGCACGGATCAGCCATATCGAAGGTTTGCTGATGTTGTTGATGGTGATTGCGGCGACGGGCATGGCGCGTGGCGTCATGTTTGGTTAGTAGGCGCGCGGCAAGCTTCTGGCGGGGAGGGGGACAAGTAGCGAATCTTTAGCCAGCCGTCGTGATGGGTAACGGGCTGGCTACTGACTGCAGCAGGATTCAGGACTGTGGTTTGTCCGGCGCGGTCAGGCCGGCTTGAATGCGCTGATAAATCTCTTCGCGGTGCACTGCAACGTCTTTCGGGGCGTTGATGCCGATTCTGACTTGCTGGCCGCTTACGCCCAGAATGGTGATCGTAATGTCATCGCCAATGTTTATGCTTTCACCGACTTTGCGGGTGAGTATCAGCATGGTCTTCTCCTTGATTGCTACGTGGGGCACCTGATTCGGACAGTGCAGAGGTCGGTGGTATGTATAGATTAGTGCGAAGTCTCACGGTTTGGGTGCCTCTTTCTGACGCGCAGATGCTGCATTAATTCCCAAGGCGTAACTATACAGAGGCCGCATCCATCATTCTCGCTGTTTTCAGCCCAATTTGCAGGCCTGCGCAAGTATTCAGCGGTGTTAAAATCCTCGCTTTCAGTATTCAGAGGTAAGCGTTGTGCGCAAAGTGGCCCTGGTAATCGCAGTACTGGCAATGGCGGGATGTGGCGAAGGCAAGCGCGTTGACGCGCCAAAACCGCAGCCGTCAGCGACTGTTGCGCCGGCAGCGGCGTCGGTTCCTCAATGGGATCTGGAGGTCCGGGGGGAGATAACCCAGGCGGTCAGCGACCTCAGTGGCTGGTTGATCGAGCACAGTTTCATTGCCAACGTGATCAAGGAGAACGGCAAGACGCGCATTCTGATGGGCCCCTACAACTCGAAAGCCGAGGCCGAGGCGAAGCAGGAAGAAGTGCGCGCGGCGCTGACTCGTGCGAAAAAACAGAACATCGAGTTGCTGGTGATCGAGCGCCCGGCGGCGCAGTGAACGTTGACCTGTAGCGGTCAATCGCAGTGATAAACAAAAAGGCCACGGGCGTTCAACCCGAGGCCTTTGTTTTTTCGGTCGTGTTTAACCGCAGGCCTTCATGTCCACCGGCCCGACGAATTCGTTGCCGCGTCCCATGACACACGCCACGCTCTGGTTGCGTTGCCGCTCCCAGGCCTGCACCGGGTAGGTTTTGTTCCAGGCCTCGTACAGCTGCCGATCCTGTTTGGACAGGCGCAGGCCGTATTGCTTGCTCATGTAGAAGTAGGTTCGGGCGATCATCCCGCGAATGGAGGGGCGCGGCATGACCTTCTTCGCCTTGAAATCGACTTGAGTCAGGCATGAGCCATATTGGCCCGATTGCTCCGGCAGCCAGCCAAAACTGAAATTGCTGCGGTCGCCGTTCACCTCGCCGATGCTTGGCACCAGGTTATGCAAATCGGCTTCGGCCTTTTGATACGTGGGGTCGTATCGCGTGCAGTTCTTGCGCCCGCCTTCCTGCCAGCACTGGCGTTGGTGGCCAATCTGCCAGGCCGGGACGATGTGCTCCCATTCGATGCGCGCCGCGCGCTTGGCATTTTTGCGCGGTACGTAACCGCAGGCCGAGAGATTCACTTTGTTACCGGTGTATTTGCACCCGCAGTAGAACTCGGTGGATTGCGGGGCATACAGCTTCCAGGCGACTTTCTTGGCTTCGCTGAAGGTGCGCGGGGCATCCGCCTGAGCACCCACCGCGAAAAAAACCAACAGCAAAACAAACCAGCGAACACTCATCGACTCAGTCTTCCTTCGGCACAACCCAGAAAATCTGCACGCCGCCATCGTCGCGGTAGGCGAGGGTGACGTTGTCGTTCTCGTCGATTTCTTCGAGCAACTGCTCCCATTCATCCACGGGTTCGTCGGGCAGGCGAAAGATCAGGGCTGCCTTGGCTTTCTGGGCGGTGGGGGAGTTGATGATTTTCTGAACGCGCATGCCCATGCGTTGATAGGCGTCGGGAGAAGCGGAGGTGTCGGCCACGGAATTATCCTTATTAAGCTGTACGTGCATACAGTATTTAACCGTAAGCATTTTCGCAACTGCTTAAAATTCAAGAAAATCCTCTGACAGCTGTTTTTTCCGTTTGGTGTAGGAAGAAGGAAGTTTTTATCGGCCCATGAGCGTCGCTAAAGAAATCCGTAGTGAGGTCGATGCTCTTCAAAGGATTTTTTTTCAGGAGTCAGCATGTCCATTTCGATTGGCTTCCCCAATCCGAGTGCAATCACCATCGGCGGCAAATCCACGGCGACAGTCGACGCGTTGAGCGAATCGACCTCCGGGGCGGCTGGGCTGGCGTTGGGTACTGAGGAAGAGGGTGACGGCACCCAGGTTCGCACCGGTGGCGGTCCCATGACCGAGACCAAGTCGGAAAGCGCCAGCGACAGCGGTCAGAGCGTGGCGGTGAAGACGTTGCTCAAGCGCATGCGCGAACTGCAACAACAATTGCGCGAACAACAGGAGCAGTTGGCAGCTGCCGAGGCAGCGTCTTACGCGACCCCGGAAGCGAAAGAGGCGGCCGTCATGGCGATCCAGGGGCAGATTGCCGACACCAGCGCCGCGCTGGCTCAGGTCACCGCCAATCTGGTCCGGGAAATGGCCAAGGGTTCCAGCACAGGGAACATTGTCAGCACTACGGCGTAAATGAATGCTTCAGTAATGCCAGGTAGCTCTGCGGTCGTTGGCAAATGACCGCAGGATTCGCATACGTAGATTGCCGACATCAACGGTCACCGCCAATCTGGTTTGGGAAGTAGCCAACGTAAACGAATGCTTCAGTAATACCCAGTAGCTCTGCGGTCGTTGACAAATGAACGCAGGATTCGCATAGTTCGGTCTTCGCAAACGTTTGCGTGGCCCCGAAGGTCTTATTTTTGAAGGGTGCTGTGCTTACTCTAGCGCAAGCGTTGCTCAGAATAATCATAAGATCGGAGTGAATCCATGAAGCTGCCATTTGCTGGACGTCTTCTCGCTGTCGCTATGCTGGCTGCCGCATCCGCCGCGCTGCCTGTCTCCTCGGCTTTTGCCGAAACCCCTGAAAAACCTAAAGTCGCGCTGGTCATGAAATCCCTGGCCAACGAATTCTTCCTGACCATGGAAGACGGCGCCAAGGCCTACCAGAAAGACCACTCCGCAGACTTCGACCTGATCTCCAACGGCATCAAGGACGAAACCGACACCGCCAACCAGATTCGCATCGTCGAGCAAATGATCGTCTCCAAGGTCAATGCGCTGGTCATCGCCCCGGCTGATTCGAAAGCCATGGTGCCGGTGATCAAGAAAGCGGTGGACGCGGGCATCACCGTGGTCAACATCGACAACCAACTCGATCCCGCGGTGCTCAAGAGCAAAAACATCAGCGTACCGTTCGTAGGCCCGGACAACCGCAAGGGTGCGCGCCTGGTGGGCGAATACCTGGCCAAGCAGCTCAAGGCCGGTGACGAAGTCGGCATCATCGAAGGCGTGTCCACCACCACCAACGCCCAGGCCCGCACCGCAGGCTTCAAGGATGCGATGGAAGCGGCGCAGATCAAGGTCGTGTCGCTGCAATCCGGTGACTGGGAAATCAACAAGGGCAACCAGGTTGCCTCGTCCATGCTCAGCGAATACCCGAACATCAAGGCCCTGCTGGCCGGCAACGACAGCATGGCGGTCGGTGCGGTGTCGGCGGTGCGCGCCGCCGGCAAGGCGGGCAAGGTGCAAGTGGTCGGCTACGACAACATCAATGCGATCAAGCCGATGCTCAAGGATGGCCGCGTCCTCGCCACCGCCGACCAGTACGCCGCCAAGCAAGCCGTGTTCGGCATCGAGACGGCGCTGAAGATCATCAAGGGCGAGAAGCTCGACAGCGGCGCCAATGGCGTCATTGAAACTCCAGTCGAGCTGGTGACCAAGTAGTTCTTCTGGCGACACAACGGTGCTCGCCCGTCCGGGCGAGCGCATGGAGATTCTTATGTCAGTTTCCGCTCCGAACGCTGTCCTCTCGGTCAGCGGTATCGGCAAGACGTATGCGCAACCTGTCCTCACCGGTATCGACCTGACGCTGATGCGTGGGGAAGTGCTGGCGTTGACCGGCGAGAACGGTGCCGGCAAAAGCACGCTGTCGAAGATCATCGGTGGCCTGGTCACGCCGACCACCGGCCAGATGCAATTCCAGGGGCAGGATTACCGCCCCGGCAGCCGCACCCAGGCGGAAGAGCTGGGCATCCGCATGGTCATGCAGGAACTCAATCTGCTGCCGACCCTGTCTGTCGCGGAAAACCTGTTTCTCGACAATCTGCCCAGTAACGCGGGCTGGATCAGCCGCAAGCAACTGCGCAAGGCGGCGATCGAGGCCATGGCCCAGGTCGGGCTCGATGCCATCGACCCGGACACCCTGGTCGGCGAACTGGGCATCGGTCACCAGCAAATGGTCGAGATCGCCCGCAACCTGATTGGCGATTGCCACGTACTGATCCTCGACGAGCCGACCGCCATGCTGACGGCTCGCGAAGTGGAAATGCTCTTCGAGCAGATCACCCGCCTGCAAGCTCGCGGGGTGTCGATCATCTACATCTCCCATCGCCTCGAAGAACTGGCCCGGGTGGCCCAGCGCATTGCGGTGCTGCGTGACGGCAACCTGGTGTGCGTCGAGCCGATGGCCAATTACAACAGCGAACAGTTGGTGACCCTGATGGTGGGTCGTGAGCTGGGCGAACACATCGACATGGGGCCCCGCAAAATCGGCACGCCGGCGCTGACGGTCAAGGGCCTGACCCATACCGACAAGGTTCGTGACGTGTCCTTCGAAGTGCGTGCCGGCGAGATTTTCGGCATTTCCGGGCTGATCGGGGCAGGGCGCACGGAGCTGTTGCGGCTGATTTTCGGCGCCGATGTGGCGGACAGCGGCACCGTGGCGCTGGGTTCGCCGGCGCAGGTGGCGAATATTCGCTCGCCAGCGGATGCCGTCGCGCACGGGATCGCCTTGATTACCGAAGACCGCAAAGGGGAAGGCTTGCTGCTGACCCAGTCGATCAGCGCCAACATCGCCCTGGGCAACATGAAGGAAATTTCCAGTGCCGGGGTCGTCAACAACGTTGATGAACTGTCCCTGGCCCAGCGTCAGATCGACGCCATGCGCATTCGCAGTTCCAGCCCGACGCAACTGGTCTCCGAGCTGTCCGGTGGCAACCAGCAGAAAGTGGTGATCGGCCGCTGGCTGGAGCGTGATTGTGCGGTGCTGCTGTTCGACGAGCCCACGCGCGGGATCGACGTCGGTGCCAAATTCGATATTTATGCACTGCTCGGTGAGTTGACCCGTCAGGGCAAGGCGCTGGTGGTGGTGTCCAGCGACCTGCGCGAATTGATGCTGATCTGCGACCGCATTGGCGTGCTGTCGGCGGGTCGCCTGATCGAGACATTCGAGCGCGACAGCTGGACCCAGGATGACTTGCTTGCCGCCGCTTTTGCCGGCTACCAAAAACGTGATGCGTTGCTTAATGAGGCAGCGCCTAGGGATCTCCCATGAAAACTGCAACGCCTGCCGGTAAACGTAGCGGCAACTTCTACGGCCTCGGCACTTACCTGGGCCTGGCCGGTGCCTTGCTGGCGATGATTGTCCTGTTCTCGATCCTGAGCAGCCACTTTCTGTCCTACGACACCTTCAGCACCCTGGCCAACCAGATTCCCGATCTGATGGTGCTGGCGGTCGGCATGACCTTCGTGCTGATCATCGGCGGCATCGACCTGTCGGTGGGCTCGGTGCTGGCGCTCGCGGCGTCCACGGTCAGCGTGGCGATTCTCGGCTGGGGCTGGAGCGTGTTGCCCGCCGCGCTGCTGGGCATGGCGGCTGCGGCACTGGCTGGCACCATCACCGGCTCGATCACCGTGGCCTGGCGAATTCCGTCCTTTATCGTGTCCCTCGGTGTGCTGGAAATGGCCCGGGGCGTGGCGTATCAGATGACCGGTTCGCGCACCGCCTATATCGGTGATGCCTTTGCCTGGCTGTCCAATCCGATCGCCTTCGGCATTTCGCCGTCGTTCATCATTGCTCTGCTGATTATTTTCGTGGCCCAGGCTGTATTGACGCGTACGGTGTTCGGGCGTTACCTGATCGGTATCGGTACCAACGAAGAAGCGGTGCGTCTGGCGGGGATCAACCCCAAGCCCTACAAGATCCTGGTGTTCAGTCTGATGGGGTTGCTGGCCGGTATCGCGGCGCTGTTCCAGATTTCGCGCCTGGAAGCAGCCGACCCGAATGCCGGCTCCGGCCTGGAGCTGCAGGTGATTGCCGCGGTGGTCATCGGTGGCACCAGCCTGATGGGCGGGCGCGGTTCGGTGATCAGTACCTTTTTCGGCGTCCTGATCATCTCGGTTCTGGCGGCCGGCCTGGCGCAGATCGGTGCGACCGAGCCGACCAAGCGCATCATCACCGGCGCGGTCATCGTGGTGGCGGTGGTGCTGGACACCTATCGCAGTCAGCGCGCAAGCCGGCGGAGCTGAATCATGGCAACCATCAAAGATGTGGCCGCACTCGCGGGGATTTCCTACACCACGGTCTCCCATGTGGTGAACAAGACCCGCCCGGTCAGTGAAGAAGTGCGGGTCAAGGTCGAGGCGGCGATCAAAAGCCTCGACTACGTGCCCAGCGCGGTCGCGCGCTCGTTGAAAGCCAAGACCACGGCGACCATCGGCCTGCTGGTGCCCAACAGCCTCAACCCGTATTTCGCCGAGCTGGCGCGCGGCATCGAAGATCACTGCGAGCGCAATGGTTATTGCGTGATCCTGTGCAACTCCGATGACGACCCGGACAAGCAGCGCAGCTACCTGCGAGTGTTGCTGGAAAAACGCATTGATGGGCTGATCGTGGCCTCGGCCGGTGGTGACGCCGGGCTGGCGGAAGGGTTGGCAGGAGTGCGTACGCCGATGGTCATTGTCGACCGGGGGCTGCAAGGCGTGAATGCCGACCTGGTGCGCATCGACCATGAATACGGCGCCTACCTGGCGACCCGGCACCTTCTGGAACTGGGGCATCGGGACATCGCCATGATTGGCGGGCCTGCCGATACCAGTGTCGCGCAGATGCGTCTGGCGGGGTATTGCCGCGCCTTGCAGGAAGCCGGCGTCGGCGCATCGCCCGAGCGCATGCTGGGCAGCGATTTCACCAGCACGGGAGGTTACAGCGCCGCTGCCATCCTGCTGGAAAAGAACCCACCCAGCGCGATTTTCGCCGGTAACGACATGATCGGCATCGGTGTGCTGCGGGCGGCCGCCGAGCGCAACATTCGTGTGCCGAGCGAGCTGTCGGTGATCGGCTTCGACGATATCCAGATGAGTCGCTACGTCTATCCGGCGCTGACCACCGTGGGGCAGTCGATCCTGCAACTGGGGGAAATGGCCGCGGGCGTACTGCTGCGCAGGATCGCCAAGCCGGATACGGCCATCGATCAGCGGATCGTGACGCCCAGTATTGTCCTGCGTGAATCGACTGCGCCCCTGGCCGGTCTGTTCGCGCAATTGCGTTGAATCAGCGAGTAGCGATGTATGTCAGCAAAAGTAGTGGTGATAGGCAGCCTGAACATGGATCTGGTGACCCGCGCTCCGCGCCTGCCCCGTGGTGGCGAGACGCTGATCGGTGAGTCGTTCACCACGGTATCGGGCGGCAAGGGCGCCAACCAGGCCGTTGCCGCGGCGCGGTTGGGCGCGCAGGTCTCGATGGTCGGTTGCGTCGGCAGCGATGCCTACGGTGAAGCATTGCGTGGGGCATTGCTGGCCGACGGTATCGACTGTCAGGCGGTCAGCACGGTCGACGGCTCCAGTGGGGTGGCGCTGATTGTGGTCGATGACGACAGCCAGAACGCGATCGTCATCGTGGCCGGTGCCAATGGTGCACTGACGCCGGCGTCGATTGATCGGTTCGATGCCGTGTTGCAGGCGGCGGATGTGATCATCTGTCAGTTGGAGGTGCCGGATGCCACCGTGGGGCATGCGCTCAAGCGTGGCCGGGAGCTGGGCAAGACCGTGATCCTCAACCCGGCCCCCGCCAGTCGTCCGCTGCCCGCCGATTGGTATGCCGCCATCGACTACCTCATCCCCAACGAGAGCGAAGCGTCGGCCCTGACCGGGCTGCCCGTGGATTCGCTGGCGACCGCCGAAGCCGCAGCCACGCGCCTGATCGCCATGGGCGCGGGCAAGGTCATCGTTACCTTGGGCGCGCAAGGTTCGCTGTTTGCCAATGGCCAATCCTTCGAACACTGCGCAGCGCCGAAGGTGAAAGCGGTGGATACCACGGCGGCGGGGGACACCTTCGTCGGTGGTTTCGCCGCGGCACTGGCCGCGGGCAAAAGTGAAAGCGAAGCCATCCGCTTTGGCCAGGTTGCCGCTGCACTGTCGGTCACCCGCGCGGGCGCGCAGCCCTCGATTCCCGATTTATCCGATGTACAGGCCTTTACCGCACCATGAAGAAAACACCTCTGCTCAACGTCGCCTTGTCGCGACTGATCGCCTCCCTGGGGCATGGCGACCTGGTCGTGATCGGCGATGCCGGCCTGCCGGTTCCGCCAGGCGTCGAGTTGATCGACCTGGCCCTGACCCAGGGCATTCCGGATTTCATCAGCACATTGAACGTCGTCCTCAGCGAAATGCAGGTCGAGCGTCACGTGCTGGCCAGCGAAATCCTGGATAAACAGCCGACGGCGCTGGTCGCCCTGGACAAACTGCATGCCGAAGGTGCTTTGGGTCAGCGCCAGTTGGTCGACCATGAGCAGTTCAAGATCCTCAGTCGGCAGGCGAGGGCGATCGTGCGCACCGGCGAATGCCAGCCGTATTGCAACATCGTCCTGGCTGCCGGTGTCACCTTTTGAATTGATTGACCGTTTCCCCCTTGCACAAGGAGTGCGCCATGTACCGCTATGCCCAGAAACTGCACCACCTGATCGGGAGTCTGCTGCTTGTGTCCCTGATGACCGCAACGAGCGCCCAGGCGGCGCAAAAGATCGACCTGATCATCGACACCGATCCGGGCGCCGACGATGTGGTCGCCCTGCTTTTCGCCCTGGCATCACCGCAGGAGCTGAACATCCGTGCCTTGACCACCGTGGCTGGCAACGTGCGCCTGGACAAGACCTCGCGCAACGCGCGGCTGGCGCGAGAGTGGGCGGGGCGCGAGGAGGTGCCGGTGTACGCCGGTGCATCGAAGCCGCTGATGCGCACGCCGATTTATGCCGACAACATTCATGGCAAGGAAGGCATGTCTGGCGTCACCGTGCATGAACCGAAAAAGGGCCTGGCCGAAGGTAATGCAGTCACTTACCTGATCGACACGCTGAAAACCGCGAAACCCCATAGCATCACCATCGCCATGCTGGGGCCGCAGACCAACCTGGCGCTGGCGTTGATGCAGGAGCCCGAGATCGTCCAGGGCATCAAGGAAGTGGTGATCATGGGTGGTGCGCACTTCAACGGCGGCAACATTACCCCCGTGGCCGAATTCAACCTGTTCGCCGATCCGCAGGCCGCCGAGGTCGTGCTCAAAAGCGGCGTCAAGCTGACCTACCTGCCACTGGACGTGACGCACAAGGTCCTGACCAGTGAAGCGCGCCTGAAGCAGATTGCGGCCTTGAACAACAATGCCAGCAAGCTGGTGGGCGATATCCTCAATGAGTACATCAAGGGCGACATGGAGCATTACGGGCTGCCTGGCGGCCCGGTGCATGACGCCACCGTCATTGCCTACCTGCTCAAGCCGCAGCTGTTCAGTGGCCGCTCGGTCAATGTGGTGATTGATAGTCGAGAAGGGCCGACATTCGGCCAGACCATCGTCGACTGGTATGACGGCCTGAAAGCGCCGAAGAACGCTTTCTGGGTCGAGAGTGGCGACGCCCAGGGGTTCTTCGACCTGCTGACCGAGCGCCTGGCACGCCTGAAGTAAAAACCTCACACCCGCAGGTGCCGGCCTGCGGGTTCACTCCCTGGCGTTGTCCTCGGCCCCTGTGTAGTCGGCGGGGTATTTCTCGAATACCTGTGCGAAGAAGGATTGCGCGGCTTCGGTTCCCAGCTCCTTGACCAACAGATCGACGCTGATGATTGCCAGTTCCTCCGGGCTGCCCGGGCTGTAGGAGCTATGGCCCTGTGGCCATTTGGCCTTGATATCGGCGTCGATGCTTACGGTGGTCATGATGGCGCTCTGAAGTGGGATGAAGTCTGCCTGTGAGTTAATCATTTTGCCGCGGGTTTGACACTCCGACTTAGGCATGAGGGCAGGGCTGTGCGACACTGGGGCATTGATGATTCTTCAAGGAACGTGCTGTGCAGATCGACTTGAACGCTCCTGACGGCCTGACCATCGAGGCTGTGCGCCAACTGCTGGCCAGTGCCAGTGATGATGTGCACACGCAATTGCGGGTGACCAAGGGCGGCATTGCCTATATCTCATCGGGCGTCGTGGGCGGTACCGACATAGACGACCTGCTGTTTCGCCTGGAAACCTGGGCCAAGGGGTCTGGCTACGTAGGCCGGGTGGCCGCCAGTGACGAGGTCTGGGTCATGCAGATTTTCAATGCGCTGAAAGACAACTGGCCCAAGCCACCCTACGACTACATTGATGTTTACTGAGTGTCGTTCATATTCAGTCACGATTGCGGGATGAACGACGGGAGAGGGTCAGGCAAACTCGCCAGCCCGGATCCAGGGCAAGGTGCTAGCACTGCCTCGGGAAACCAAACGCCAAATTGGCGGTCGCACGATTTAAGCTCAACTATTGGAAAAGGAGGCTTCATGCCTTGGAAGCTCGCGTCATTGGGTACTTTGCTGGCCGCTAGCCTGCTGGCAGGTTGCAGTAATACATCCACCGACTCGGCCGCAGACCCTGTTGCAACGACGGACTCCGGTCACAGTCGTTGTGAAGCGAAGGCTGCCGAATTCGCCCTTGGCAAAAAGGCTTCGCCCGAGCTGCTGGAGCAGGCGCGTGTTCGTGCCGGTGCGCAAAATGCCCGAATCCTCAAGCCTGACGACATGGTAACGCTGGAATACCGTTCCGATCGCCTGAACCTGAACACCGATGCGAACCTGATGATCACCCGCGTCAACTGCGGCTGATAGCGTCAGGCTTTTGCATCACCCATAAAAAACCCCGTCACATGGACGGGGTTTTTTTAGTGCGCCGGGAAATTACTCTGGGCGAACTTGTGCAGCTTGCATACCCTTTTGGCCTTTCTCAGCCACGAAGGATACGGTTTGGCCTTCTTTCAGGCTTTTGAAACCGTCGCTTTCGATAGCTTTGAAGTGTACGAACAGGTCGTCACCGCCACCTTGAGGAGTGATGAAGCCGAAGCCTTTTTCATCGTTGAACCATTTAACGGTGCCGGTTTGGCGATTAGACATGGTGTATCTCCAAGAAACATATATTTTCAGTAGTACTGTGTTGCTCAGGCCAACTGGGCACACCGGGGTATCATAGTCGAAATGTTCGATTTGGGAGCCCCCCGCAGGCACTGTTTGCCCCGTACGCACACGCTCTTTGTTGCTCGATGCGTCTGGAAGCCCCGATTTAAAAGGCTTTCAGGCGAAAGTAAAGACGATAAAAAAAGCTGTAAAACCTGCATAAATTGTTGAAAAAGGCGCTTTTCGCGGGGGTTCAACGGTGATCGGACCCCTCATTGCGCCTTTTTGGCGTTACTTCTTGGCCTTGTTATCGGCCTTGCATGAGGCGATTTGGCTCAGTGCCTTTTGCTGCAATGCTTCGCTGGCCTTGTTGTCCATCAGGGCCTGAAGGTCAGCGGCGGGGTATGACTTGATCGCATCGGCGCCACATGCGCAATGCGCTTTGGCGGCTGCGGCGCCGATCTGCTGGCTGGCCGCCTGGGTGCACTGAGCCATGTACTTCTCGCGTTCACCCTTGGGCCATTCCGCGTGGGCAGTCAGCGGCAGCAGGAGAACGAGAGGGGCGGCGACGGCGAACAAACGATTCAGACGCATGCTGAGATGCTCCTTGTGGGTCAATGTCTTTTTATCTGAGGGGTGAAAGGGCTTTCTAGTTCAGCACTCTGGCACAAAATGGCCGATTTGCCTCGATGCAAAACCTTGGCGCCGCCACGACCGTTCATCTGTGCTAGCATGCCTCGCTTGGATATTTGCAAGTCACGAGCGACCTTCAGTCCCGGCGGCGGCAGATGTCCGAATAACCCTGATTTGAATCCCAGTCACTCTGGTTCGGTTTTCCGGTTGGCCGCAAGGCTCCTGCCGCTGTAAGGCAGGCGTTCGTCATTGAATGGCCTGGACTGGATCTTGTACTGGCTCATCCCAACCCACGTGACCTTTGGTAGGGGTCACCACTAGGAGAGGAGGCGCCATGCCAACTATTACTCTTCCCGACGGCAGTCAACGTTCATTCGACCACCCGGTTTCCGTAGCCGAGGTCGCCGCATCCATCGGTGCAGGCCTGGCCAAGGCCACCCTGGCCGGCAAGGTCAATGGCAAGCTGGTTGACGCCAGCGACATCATCGACAGCGATGCCACACTGCAAATCATCACGCCAAAGGATGAAGAGGGGCTGGAGATCATTCGCCACTCTTGCGCGCACCTGGTTGGCCATGCGGTCAAGCAGCTGTACCCGACTGCCAAGATGGTCATCGGGCCGGTCATCGACGAAGGCTTCTATTACGACATCGCCTTCGAACGTCCTTTCACCCCGGACGACATGGCCGCCATTGAACACCGCATGCAGCAGCTGATCGAAAAAGATTACGACGTGATCAAGAAAGTCACTCCGCGCGCCGAAGTGATCGAAGTGTTCAAGGCCCGCGGCGAAGACTACAAGCTGCGCCTGGTCGAGGACATGCCGAACGAACAGGCCATGGGCCTGTACTATCACGAAGAATACGTCGACATGTGCCGCGGTCCGCACGTGCCGAACACCCGTTTCCTCAAATCCTTCAAGCTGACCAAGCTGTCCGGCGCCTACTGGCGTGGCGATGCCAAGAACGAGCAATTGCAGCGCGTCTATGGCACCGCGTGGGCGGACAAGAAGCAGCTGGCTGCCTACATCCAGCGCATCGAAGAAGCTGAAAAGCGCGATCACCGCAAGATCGGCAAGCGCCTGGGCCTGTTCCACACCCAGGAAGAAGCGCCGGGCATGGTGTTCTGGCACCCGAACGGCTGGACCCTGTACCAGGTGCTCGAGCAGTACATGCGCAAGGTTCAGCGTGAAAACGGTTACCTGGAGATCAAGACTCCGCAGGTCGTCGACCGCAGCCTGTGGGAGAAATCCGGGCACTGGGCGAACTACGCCGACAACATGTTCACCACCGAGTCGGAAAGCCGCGACTACGCCATCAAGCCAATGAACTGCCCTTGCCACGTGCAAGTGTTCAACCAGGGCCTGAAGAGCTACCGCGAGCTGCCGCTGCGCCTGGCCGAGTTCGGTGCCTGCCACCGTAACGAGCCATCGGGTGCGCTGCACGGCATCATGCGTGTGCGTGCGTTCACCCAGGACGACGCCCACATCTTCTGCACCGAAGAGCAGATGCAGGCCGAATCCGCTGCGTTCATCAAGCTGACCATGGATGTCTACGCCGATTTCGGCTTCAAGGACATCGAGATGAAGCTGTCCACTCGTCCGGAAAAACGCGTCGGTTCCGACGAGCTTTGGGATCGCGCCGAAGCGGCACTGGCCGCAGCGCTAGACAGTGCGGGCCTGCCGTACGATCTGCAGCCAGGAGAGGGTGCCTTCTACGGACCGAAGATTGAATTCTCGCTGAAAGATTGCCTTGGCCGTGTCTGGCAGTGTGGTACCCTGCAGCTCGATTTTAACCTGCCTGTCCGTCTGGGCGCCGAATTCGTCTCCGAAGACAACAGCCGCAAGCATCCAGTGATGCTGCACCGTGCGATCCTCGGCTCGTTCGAGCGTTTCGTCGGAATTCTGATCGAGCACTACGAAGGGGCATTCCCTGCGTGGCTGGCGCCGACTCAGGCTGTGGTGATGAACATCACTGATAAACAAGCAGATTTCGTCGCCCAAGTGGAAAAAACTCTCAACGAAAGCGGGTTTCGTGCCAAGTCTGACTTGAGAAATGAAAAAATCGGCTTTAAAATCCGCGAGCATACCTTGCTCAAGGTTCCATACCTCCTGGTTATTGGAGATAAGGAAGTCGAGACGCAGACTGTCGCTGTGCGCACTCGTGAAGGCGCTGACCTGGGCTCGATGCCCGTCGCCCAGTTCTCCGAGTTTCTCGCACAAGCGGTTTCCCGGCGTGGTCGCCAAGATTCGGAGTAATTATTATTAAGCGTGATATGAGACAAGATAAACGAACTGCACCGAAAGCCCCGATCAACGAGAATATCTCGGCACGCGAGGTTCGGTTAATTGGCGCTGACGGCGAGCAGATTGGCATCGTCTCGATTGATGAAGCGCTTCGTATTGCTGATGAAGCCAAGCTTGATCTGGTAGAAATTTCCGCTGACGCAGTCCCGCCTGTTTGCCGGGTGATGGACTACGGCAAGTCGATCTTCGAAAAGAAGAAGCAGGTTGCAGCGGCGAAGAAGAACCAGAAGCAGATTCAGGTTAAAGAAATCAAGTTTCGTCCAGGGACGGAGGAAGGGGATTACCAGGTAAAACTACGCAACCTGGTACGTTTCCTGAGTGACGGGGACAGGGCCAAGGTATCCTTGCGATTCCGCGGCCGTGAGATGGCCCACCAGGAGCTGGGGATGGAACTCCTCAAGCGAGTTGAAGCTGACTTGCTCGAGTACGGTTCGGTCGAACAGCATCCGAAGATGGAAGGACGCCAGCTGATCATGGTCATCGCCCCGAAAAAGAAGAAATAATCAACAGGGCACGGCAGGCCTTCTGATTATGTTTATCAACTGAATGCGGAGTATCCGAACATGCCAAAAATGAAAACCAAAAGTGGTGCTGCCAAGCGGTTTCTGAAAACTGCTAACGGCATCAAGCACAAACACGCTTTCAAGAGCCACATCCTGACCAAAATGTCGACCAAGCGTAAGCGTCAACTGCGCGGTAGCAGCTTGCTGCATCCGTCTGACGTGGCAAAAGTCGAGCGCATGCTGCGCCTTCGTTAATTTTAGTCAAGAATAGAGGAAGTAACTCATGGCTCGTGTAAAGCGTGGCGTCATTGCCCGTAAACGTCACAAAAAAATTCTGAAACTTGCTAAAGGCTACTATGGCGCACGCTCCCGCGTATTCCGCGTTGCCAAGCAAGCGGTAATCAAGGCAGGCCAATACGCCTACCGTGACCGTCGTCAGAAAAAACGTCAGTTCCGCGCTCTGTGGATCGCTCGTATCAACGCTGGTGCTCGTATCAACGGTCTGTCCTACAGCCGTTTCATCGCCGGCCTGAAAAAAGCGTCCATCGAGATCGACCGTAAGGTTCTGGCTGATCTGGCAGTGAACGAAAAAGCGGCGTTTGCTGCGATTGTCGAGAAAGCTAAAGCCACCTTGGCTTAAGTACCCCCGACAGTCACCCGGCCTCACCTCTGTGGGGCCAGGTGTTAAACGTCATAAATAGGGGAAGAGCCTTCAAGCTCTTCCCCTATTTTGTATCTGGAGTCTGTACATGGAAAACCTGGATGCGCTCGTCTCGCAAGCTCTAGAGGCTGTGCAAAGCGCGGAAGACATCAATGCCCTGGAGCAAATCCGGGTTCACTACCTTGGCAAGAAGGGTGAATTGACTCAGGTGATGAAGACCCTGGGCAATCTGCCGCCAGAGGAGCGTCCGCAGGTCGGCGCCCTGATCAACGTGGCCAAGGAGCGTGTTACAGAGGTTCTCAATGCCCGCAAGGCACAGTTTGAAGAGGCCGAGCTGGCCGCCAAACTGTCCGCCGAGTCCATTGATGTGACCCTGCCTGGCCGTGGCCAGACCTCGGGTGGCCTGCATCCGGTGACTCGCACTCTGGAACGTATCGAACAATTCTTCACCCACATCGGCTACGGCATCGCCGAAGGTCCCGAGGTGGAAGACGATTACCACAACTTCGAAGCGCTCAACATCCCAGGCCACCACCCGGCCCGGTCGATGCATGACACCTTCTATTTCAATGCCAACATGTTGCTGCGTACCCACACCTCGCCGGTACAGGTGCGCACCATGGAATCGAAACAGCCGCCGATCCGCATCGTCTGCCCAGGCCGCGTGTATCGCAGCGACTCCGATATCACCCACTCGCCGATGTTCCACCAGGTCGAAGGCCTGCTGGTTGACCGTGATATCAACTTCGCCGACCTCAAGGGCACCATCGAAGAGTTCCTGCGCGTGTTCTTCGAAAAAGAACTGGCCGTGCGTTTCCGTCCTTCGTATTTCCCGTTCACCGAGCCATCGGCTGAAGTCGACATGGAATGCGTGATGTGCAGTGGCAAAGGCTGCCGTGTCTGCAAGCAGACCGGCTGGCTGGAAGTCATGGGCTGCGGCATGGTTCACCCGAACGTGCTGCGCATGTCCGGCATCGACCCGGAAGAGTTTTCCGGTTTTGCCTTCGGCATGGGCGTCGAGCGTCTGGCCATGCTGCGTTACGGCGTGAACGACTTGCGTCTGTTCTTCGACAACGACTTGCGGTTCCTCGCGCAATTTCGCTAGTCGTAACGAATTCTTAGGAGAGCAGGATGAAATTCAGTGAACAATGGCTGCGCGGCTGGGTTAGCCCGCAGGTAAGTCGCGACGAGCTGGTGGCTCGTCTGTCGATGGCAGGTCTGGAGGTCGACAGCGTGACCCCGGCCGCCGGTGAATTCAGTGGCGTGGTCGTGGGCGAGGTGCTGAGCACCGAGCAGCACCCTGACGCCGACAAATTGCGTGTCTGCCAGGTCAGCAATGGCGCCGAGACGTTCCAGGTTGTCTGCGGTGCACCAAACGTGCGCCCGGGCCTGAAGATTCCGTTCGCCATGATCGGTGCCGAGCTGCCGGGCGACTTCAAGATCAAGAAAGCCAAGCTGCGCGGCGTCGAGTCCAACGGCATGCTGTGCTCCCAGGCCGAGCTGCAGGTCGGTGAGGGCAACGATGGCCTGATGGAACTGCCGGTCGATGCACCGGTGGGCCAGGACATTCGTGAGTACCTGAACCTGGACGACGCCAGCATCGAGGTCGACCTGACCCCGAACCGTGGCGACTGCCTGTCCCTGGCCGGTCTGGCCCGTGAAGTGGGCGCTTTGTACGGGGCCAAGGTCAGCCGTCCTGTGGTAGCCAGCGTTCCGGCTGCCCACGACGAGGTGCGTTCGGTTGAAGTGCTCGCGCCTGCCGCTTGCCCGCGTTACTTGGGGCGCGTCATCCGTAATGTCGATCTGTCCAAGCCAACGCCGCTGTGGATGGTCGAGCGCCTGCGTCGCGCCGACGTGCGCAGCATCGACGCCGCCGTCGACATCACCAACTACGTGATGCTCGAACTGGGCCAGCCGCTGCACGCGTTCGATCTCGCCGAAATCAATGGCGGCATCCGCGTACGCATGGCCGAAAAAGGCGAGAAACTGGTCCTGCTCGACGGCCAGGAAGTCAGCCTGCGTAGCGATACGCTGGTGATTGCCGACCACTCCCGCGCCCTGGCCATCGCCGGCGTCATGGGTGGCGAGCACAGCGGCGTCAACACCGCGACCACCCGCGACATCTTCCTGGAAAGTGCGTTCTTCGATCAGATCGCCGTGGCTGGCAAGGCCCGTTCCTACGGCCTGCACACCGATGCCTCGCACCGTTACGAGCGTGGCGTGGACTGGAAACTGGCCCGTGAAGCCATGGAGCGCGCCACCGGCCTGCTGCTGGAGATCACTGGCGGCGAAGCGGGTCCGATCATCGAGACCGTCAGCGAACAGCACCTGCCGTCGATCGCACCGGTCACCCTGCGTGCCCAGCGCATCACCCAGATGCTCGGCATGGAAATGGCTTCGGCCGAAGTCGAAAGCCTGCTCGGCGGCCTGGGCCTGACCGTCACCGCTGAAGGGGCAGGGCAGTGGCGCGTGGACGTGCCAAGCCATCGCTTCGACATCAGCCTGGAAGTCGACCTGATCGAAGAGCTGGCACGCCTCTACGGCTACAACCGCCTGCCGGTTCGTTACCCGCAAGCCCGCCTGGCCCCGCAAGCCAAGGCTGAAGCGCGTAGCGACCTGCCTGAACTGCGTCGCCTGCTGGTGGCTCGCGGTTATCAGGAAGCGATCACCTACAGCTTCATTGATCCGAAACAATTCGAGTTGTTTAATCCGGGCGTAGAGCCGCTGTTGCTGGCCAACCCGATTTCCAACGACATGGCGGCCATGCGCTCGTCCCTGTGGCCGGGCCTGGTCAAGGCGCTTCAGCACAACCTGAACCGTCAACAGGACCGCGTGCGCCTGTTCGAAAGCGGCCTGCGTTTTGTTGGGCAACTGGAAGGCTTGAAACAAGAGCCGATGCTGGCCGGTGTAGTGTGCGGCAGCCGCTTGCCGGAAGGCTGGGCACAAGGTCGCGATGTCGTGGACTTCTTCGACGTCAAGGCCGATGTAGAAGCGGTACTGGGTTTTGCCGGGGCGCTGGATTCGTTCACCTTCGTGCCGGGCAAGCACCCCGCGTTGCATCCGGGCCAGACCGCGCGCATCGAGCGTGAAGGTCGCCTGGTCGGTTTTGTCGGTGCGATTCACCCTGAACTGTCGAAAGCCCTGGGGCTTGATCGTCCGGTGTTCGTCTTCGAGCTGGTTCTGGCAGAAGTGGCACTGGGTAAAATGCCTAAATTCCAGGAGTTGTCGCGCTTTCCTGAAGTGCGTCGTGACCTGGCGCTGCTGGCGGATACCGGTGTTGCGGCCAGTGCCGTACTGGACGTAATCCGTGAAAATGCAGGCGAATGGCTGACGGACCTCAGGCTATTTGACGTGTATCAGGGTAAAGGTATTGATCCGCATAGAAAAAGCCTTGCAGTTGGCTTGACCTGGCAGCATCCATCGCGCACTCTTAATGACGATGAGGTGAATACCGCAACGCAAAACATCCTCACCTCGCTCGAACAAAGGTTGAACGCCACGTTAAGGAAGTGACGTATGGGGGCTTTGACGAAAGCTGAGATGGCGGAACGTCTGTATGAAGAGCTGGGCCTGAACAAACGTGAAGCCAAGGAATTGGTCGAACTGTTTTTCGAAGAAATCAGGCACGCGCTCGAAGACAACGAACAAGTCAAATTGTCCGGTTTCGGCAATTTCGACCTTCGGGACAAACGCCAGCGGCCTGGCCGCAATCCGAAAACGGGTGAAGAAATCCCGATCACGGCTCGCCGTGTGGTCACCTTTCGTCCAGGGCAGAAGTTGAAGGCCCGAGTTGAGGCTTATGCTGGAACCAAGTCATAACGACGAGCTACCCGTCATCCCAGGCAAACGCTACTTCACCATTGGTGAAGTCAGCGAGCTGTGCGCCGTAAAACCGCACGTGCTGCGCTATTGGGAGCAGGAGTTTCCTCAACTCAACCCCGTCAAACGACGCGGAAACCGCCGATATTATCAGCGCCAGGACGTGCTGATGATCCGGCAGATCCGCGCGCTTCTTTACGATCAGGGCTTCACCATCGGCGGCGCACGCCTGCGCCTGTCCGGCGACGAAGCCAAAGATGACACCACCCAGTACAAACAGATGATCCGGCAGATGATTGCCGAGTTGGAAGACGTGCTGGTGGTCCTCAAGAAATAAAAAATTGGTTTGAATACTTCCATTTTTCAAACGCTTGCGATACATTCTTGAGCGTTCTTCGAGGTGAAGAACAAGTTTCACGCCTAGTCGGGGCGTAGCGCAGTCCGGTAGCGCACTAGCATGGGGTGCTAGGGGTCGAGTGTTCGAATCACTCCGTCCCGACCATTATTCCTGAGTTAAATCAGACAGTTAAGCCGATCAGTTAGATCGGCTTTTTTGTGCCTGCGGAAAACCCGCGCAAAACTGGCGCAAAACTATCCGGTGATTTCGCTGATATTCAGGTCCGGAATTGCCTCGGACCAGACGATTTCTGCGTGGTCTCGCTGGTAGTTTTTCGTCATGCTCTCGCTGGCGTGGCCGGCGATCTTCTGCCCATCCTTTCCGGCTTTCTGGTACAGGTGCAGCGACAGCGCTCGCACTTCGTGGAAGCCCGGCATTTCCTCTTCCTTCCATCCTTTGTAACAACCCGCCGCCTCCCGCGCCTCTTTGAAGGCACGAGTCAAATATCGCTCTTCGACCTGTGTCCAGTGATCCTTCGTCTGCGCCTGCTTCTGCTTCTTGCGATCAGGCCGGCGGTGGACCAGGTACGGGGAAACGATGTCATTCCGGCACCGGCTGATCACAGCCTGGAGCTCATCGGTCACTTTGAACCTGATCCAGGCAGCGTCCGTGGCCTTGGCCGTCTTCTGCTGCACCACATACAGAAACCCTTCCCGAACCCCGTCGAAACGCATGTTGAGGATGTCGGTGCGGCGCTGCGCGGTGATCAGTGCCAGGTCGATTGCGTTCTGCAGCCAGGCTGGCGCCTTCTCGCGGATGGACTTCAGGCCCTCGACGGTGTGTCGCTTGCGCTGTTTCTTCTCGATCCGGTTGATGGTGCTGGCTGCCGGGTTGTCCGGGCAGAGGCCTTTGGCTGCCGCGTGGTTGAAGATGTCGATCAGCAGGGCCCGGCAATGGTTGGCGGTGCGCGGGGTGAGCGCGTCCAGCATTTCCGCAATCATGCGGTTGGTGATCTGGTCCACGGCCTGGCCTTCGAACTGCTTTCGAAAGCGCGGGAAGTGGACGGCGTAGAGGCCAAGGATGCCCTTGGCAAGCTCCCGCGGCGGGAGGACATCCATTCGTACGTGTCGAGGAAAGCCGCAAAAGACTCTGTCGCGTTGCCCAGCACGGCGCTGATCAGGTCGGCCCCGCGCATGAACTCCAGGTTCAACTGCTTCGCCGCGTCGATGGCCTTGATGCGGTCGGTGCCGAACGGAAACCACTTACCGTCGGTGGGCCGCCGGTAGCGATAGCTCGAACGCCACGAATCGAAGTACAGGTTCTGCGGGAGATTCTTGTTCGCCTTGTTGCGCGGCCGTGGGACCATCATGCAGCTCCTTTCAACACCATTGCCACCAGGTCGTTGCCTTCCGACTTGCTGAACGCCGTCCAGTCAACGTACCAGAGTTTCCCGATCTGCTCGCCCGGCACCTGGCCGTTGCGGATGTGGTTGCGGATCGCCTGGGGGCACTGCGGCGTGCCGTTCTCGCCCCAGCGTCGGCGCTGGAACTCACTGATCTTGATCAGCTCTTTTTTCATGTGATGCTCCATGCTGCGCGTGGCGGCAGAAGGTGATTACTGGGTGGCTTTGGCGATGGCTTCTGCCAGCCTTACCTGGGTGCCGTTCCCGTTGCCTGCCGGCTTGATACGGTTGATCACCGCCAACGCCTCAATGGCCGCAGCAAGTAGTTCAGGCGCCGCGGAAATCAGCCGCGCATCGGCGTGGCTCTGGCAGGCGAAGTAGCCGTCGACGTTTTGGAGGAACAGGTTTTCCTCGCCGTGCCTACCGTTGAAGGTTACGCAATCCTTCATCCGGCGATGGACACCCCAAGGGCCAGGAGTAACTGGTTTTTCGGGCATGATGATTCCTCGCCCGCCGTACACCGGTAGGCTCTTGTGTGGGGTAGGGGATAGCAGTGTTGGTTCTATTTCGCTCCGAGCTTTGCTAGGCTTGATTACTTTTAAAAAGGAGGGTTTACCAGATGGAAATCGGTGATCTAAAAAAGTTAAATGTCTCATTATCAGCGAATTTAGCGATTTTCTTTTTTTCGTTTGTCGCTCCCGGATTTTTGATTTTTTATAAATATGAGCCTGAGAAATTTTTATCTATCGACGTTTCTAAGTTGATCATTTTGGCGGTAGCTATCTCGTCTCCAACATTTATTTTTCCTATGGTTTTCACAGCCTTGTTTGCCACTCTGATTGCGAGGGATATGCCAGATAAACGCTATTTATGGGGAACGCCGACGGACTGGTATCTAAAGCATGGGGCTGGAAATGCATTAAATATGTATACGATTATCGCTGTGATCTGGATTTTTGATTTGGGTGGTTCTTGGGTCTTCTGGCTTATGTTGTTCACCGTATTTCTGAATCTGTTAGTTGAAGCTATTTCCTTAAAGATTTTTCTAAAGACCCCGTCTGATAAACATTCTATTTGGTTTGAGCACTTAGCCGCAGATAGTTGTGCGGAGAGGAAAACAGACTAATTTATCTCATTTTTCCCGCACGACAAGCATCTATCGACGGCTCTTTAATTTTTGAATGATCGCTTTTTGGCGCACTCGTCCTTGCCGCTGTAGCGGCTGACTTTGAAAGGGGAGGGAGTTAGTAGTAGTGTTCCTAAATCTTATGCGTCGTGGTTTTGACCCATGAACGATTCGAGCATGTGGAGACCAAATGGAAGACTTGTCAGATGAAGCTCTTTACAGGGCGATAGGAGAGGCTGTAGTCAGCTCCCAGTTATTTGAAAGGTTTTTTGTCGTAACGGTCAGATTCGCAGTGATGCAGGCGAACGTTACCAATTTCACCGACATCAAAACGGTAGAAGCCGCGAAGGCTTTCAAGCAGCCCACCATGGCCCTCCTAAAACAGATTTCTGGATCGGTCGAAATAGAGAGTGTTGAAGACCGTGTGACTCAACTTGTTGAAGACCGGCACCGGGTAGTCCATAGGTTGGTTGATGAGTTTCCGTGGCCGGGCCCCGCATCAGATGAGCACCGGTTTGAGCTATTGCGCTTGTGTGAGACGGTGAAGTTGGAAAGTCTCGCTATCTCTGGGGCGCTACGCCCAGTCATAGAAGGCTGGGTAAAACGCTTCCCTGAGATTGATTTTGCGTAGCACTCCCCAGTTTCAGCTCCGTCGATACCAGATCATGGGCATTCACTACCGGCATGCCGAGCTCACGGGCGATATGAACTTCGAGCCGGGCGCCTTTGGAGTTTTCCCAGCCGGGCAGCACCGCGACCTGGCCGCACAGGCCCAGGCGGGTGAGGTCGTAGGCCACGTAGTCGGCCCACTCGGCGCTGGCGACCACGCCATGCTCTGCGGGGTTCTCGATCAGGTAGCCCCGGGCGCGCAGGTCGGCGGCCATCTTGTTGAAGGCGGGGAAGTTGAAATCCTCGAAGCCGGTCATGGGGCCGGCGAGGTACAGGCGGTGGGCGCGGCGGCGTGGAGGGTCACGCCCGGGACAACCACGGCCTTGATCCGGTCTACCGCGCGGTCAATCGGGCCTTGGATGAACGGCGGTGGCGGCTCGTGCGCGGGAGAAACCAGCTGCGTCACGGTGGCGATCATCCCAATCAGCGATTCGGTGACGATGGTGCGGATGTTTTCTGTGGGCATGGGGATACCTAAAGGCTTCATCGCGGTAGACTCAGAAGCAACTCTAAAGAAAAGGTGTTTTATGGGAAGGGTGCTTGCAATAACAGGGATTTTGTTGACTGTCCTTTATGCATTTTTTGCTTGGTGGCTAGTTGGTGATCGGATTCAAACTCTTCGGTGCATGGAGCTTAATGCAGTTGGCGATTTTCTGGCTGGCGCCTTTGGTCCGGTAGCTATTCTCTGGCTAGTGTTGGGATTCTTTCAGCAGGGAATAGAGCTTCGCCAGGGAACGGCTGCGCTGTTGCTTCAGGCAGGGGAGTTGCGTTCTTCAGTTGATCAGCAGAAGGAGTCTCTCGGGGTTTCAAGAGAGCAGTTCGCCTTGCAAAAAGCGAATACCGATTTAGAGCATGAAAGATTGGCCTCCTCACTAGAGCCTAAGTTTTCTTTGTCTGGCAGGTATACAGGGCAGGGCAATCAAGGGATCGATTTCGATATTGTTATAGCTAATGGCGGGCACACGATTACCTGTGTTGAGGTTGCGTTTAATGGATCCGTGCTGCACAAGATCGACGTGCTTGCAACTCTTAATAAGACTGTTGTCAGAGTGAATTTCAGTGACTATAACGTTATCTCTTCCGCGACAATCGTCATTCGATACCTAAATGGTTTGGAGCAATTTAAGATGAGGAGGTTTGTGGTTGCCTTCGATCTCATTAATACCCGTGGTTCGTGGGATGTTTCAGTAACTCCCAAGAATGGCTACCCAGTTAATACTGTGCACGCGTAGGTGGAGGCACTGGAATCTCTAAGCCAGTCATGCGGCGAATGACTTTTCAGGCGTCCAATCAGCAAACCCAACCTTGGGCGCTCCGGTCTTGGCGTTCAGGATCGGCTTTTTCTTGGCGTCGACCATGACGGCCTTTGTCCTGATCTTCAGGTCACGACAGACGATGCTGGCCCTGGCCATCTCCATGAACTGCTGGGCGTACTGGGGGGCGTCGAACATCGGCGACAGGCGCACGCACTTTTTGCCGGCCATGATCTTGGCAATCTGCACCTCAACCTCAACCTCAACCTCAACCTCAACCTCAACCTCAACCTCCGCCTCCCACTGTGAAACGGTCAGGTCGACGCGCTTACCGTTTTCATTTTTGAAAGTCGGTGTGTGTTCTTTGGCCTCTTCGCGGGCCCAGTTCTCGCTCATTCCAAACACTGCAAAAGTGGTCATGGCTCTACTCCAGGCAGTCGAGGGCTTTTTGAAGGAGCTTGCTTACCGACAGCTCTTCATCTTCGTCATGATTCATCGCGCGCTTGATGTAGCCGCAGGCTTCTTCAGCCCCATCGCAGAAGGTTCAACTCGTCCTCGCTGTCGTCTGCCTGGCTTTCAAGCAGGCGGATGTCTTCGCGAAGGCCTTCAAGGCCGGCATTCGGGTCGATGTCGCCCGAGGCTATTCGGCGGGCCAGCTCGGCGGCGGCGCCCGGCTCAAGAGTTGCGTAGTGGAAAAGCTCGTCTTCCTTCAAAGCATTCGCTGGGATGCTCATGGCTTGCTCCTGAGTGCGCGCCTGCCTCGCCGGCTGGCGTGATTCGTTGAAGTGGGGTATTTGTGTTCTGCCCGGCATGGAGCCGGAAGGAGCAGTTGGTGAGCGATGAAGTTGATGTGCGGACGCTTTTGCCCAAGCGGTCGAAAAAGAAGCTTTCAGGAGTCGAAGAACAAAAGGCTGCTGAGAACGCAGTGACGGCTGCTGTGGGCGATTTAGCTGCTTGGAAGGCTATTTACAAACTTTGTATTGAGTTAAGAAATTTTGAAATTTCTCAGCTTGTACAGAGAAACAATTTCTTTATGGTTTTTCAGGGGGTATTACTTGCGGGGATTTGCCAGTCAGCAGGGCAAATTCCGATTGTGAGTTTCATGATTTGCCTGGCAGGACTCGGCATTTCATTACTGCAAGCCTGCATGGCTGCTGGTGCAAAGTATTGGCAAGTGCACTGGGAGATCAATACACAGCGTTCAGAACAAGCAATGACCAAGATCACTCAATACCACAGGATTTTACGATGGCAGCTAAATAGGCGTAGCGTGAGACTCGATAAAGAACTCGAAGCTAAGCTCGAGAACCGAGCATTATTGGTTCATTTGTTCGAAGAAGATTCAAATAACGACAGGGTTCGAAAAAGCGTTAAAGAGAGCAGGCCTTATGCGTACTTTACTAACGAATTTATTATGCGAAAATTTTCTTCAAGTCGAATTCCTATCTATGCTGGTTTTTTTCTAGCAATGATCTGGTTTGTTCTCCTTGTATGCACTGTTAGGTTTGAAGGTCTAAACACCGGAGTTTTTGATTTTGTGGTTGGATTTCAATCCAGGAAGGCTGCCTGAATTAAATCGACCTACTATCCCGCTTCGATTCCAGTCTTTGCGAACCGCTCAAGCTGTCGCGACTGCTTTTCGGTAACTACGAATTCAGGTCGCGACATGGTGGCGAACTTGCCGGACTCATAGGTCGTGGCTCCGGCCAGATTGATCAGCAGGGTGGAAACCGTCTCCTGCCATTCCTCGAAGCCGTGGCGCTCGCCCAGGACCTGCAACGCATCATCGATCGCTTTCGAGACAATCAGCGTGCGCTTCTCGGCGCCCATCCGGTCGAGCAGAGCCCTCTCCTTGGCGCGCTTTTCCTTTTGCAATACCGCGTTGCTCTTGGCCATGGCCAACCTCTTCAATTCCGCTGGCCGGCATACCCAGACGGTGGGTGATTCTAGTAATACCCAGCAAAGGCGGTTGTGATGCCAGTACAAGACCCGCACCTTTCTGACGCTTACAAAAAAGCCCGCTGATCAGCAGGCTTTTAAGCGGCATCAAGTGCAAGCAGATGACTCATTTCCACCACGAAACCTTCTTGGGATTGACCTTCAACCATTCGGTCACCACGGTGGCGTCGTATGTTCTGATCGTTCCGCACTTCTCGCAGCCCTCCATAAAAGCCGCGCGAAACGCTTGCAAAGAAGCATGATCCAGTCGATAGATCGTCAGTTCGCAGGCATCGGCTTCACTTTGCTCGAAGTTGGACGTGTGTACGTACCACTCATTATCGGCACCACACGACCCGCATACGTTAGTCACGTTCACGCCTTCTACAAAGCGGGTGAAGTCTTCATAAGTGACTTTAAATTGAGAGCTGTCATATTCTGCTGGCCCATCCACTTGGCGTTTGCTCCTCAGTACATTGTTTGTTTACACGAGTCCGGAAAGCACTTGGCTCCAGGCTAAAGAGACTTGGACTTTGAGTGCGTTCGACACCCGAAGTCCCGCGCCTGGATAGGGTCATCTGGGGTCGGATTATCCTGTTTTTGTGCTGTCGGAAATCACCTCCAAGTGATTTTCGTCGGCAGCGTGCAGGCGCTGATGATGTGCTCTTCCCCGAATACAGCCAGATCCTATCACCAAAGAATTCGTGAATGCTCACGTCGAGACTCGTAGTGGCGTTTTAATAGTGATAAATTTTCGCTTCGCCCGGCAATGGTCTACCTCAGTCAGTCGGTTCGGCGTATTCGCACTCATCAAACAGACAATGTGCTGCCCTGTGGAAGCCCGCAATATGCCAAAAAAACCTCCTGAAACCCGCCCACCCACGACGGCTACCGACATCGAGCGGTCCATCCTGGCCCTGAACAAAATGGCTGAACGCCTGTGGGGAGAGGGGCGCGAGGCTGAGGCGAAAGCGCTGCTTGATGCGCTCGATGCGCTGAATCGGGCATTGGATCGAATCAGGATCGGCGAAAGCCGCCGGGTGGTCACCCTTCACTAAACCGCGCCTTTTAGGTGCGCACTTCCCTGAATATGGACATTCCATGAAAGCCAACAAGTCGTTGTTTCTCGCATCCTGCATTGTTGCCGTATCGCTGCTCAGTGGCTGCGCCGCTTCGGTAAAGAGCGGCGGGACACAGACGCTCGCCATTCCCGAGGCGGCCAAACACAACCTGGTGGTGAACTTCCAGGGCAACAGCAAGGTGCTGCAAAACGAAGATTGGCCGCGTTTGAAGCAAGAATGGAATGACGCGCTGCGCAATGAGGCTACCCGTGCCGGTTACAGCCTGTCTGACACGCCAGTTGCCAGCCCCACCGACAAAGACGGTGTGGGCATCAAGATCAACGTGACCAACTTCCGCTACCTCACCCCAGGCGCTCGCTACAGTGCTGGTGTGATGGTGGGTAACGCCTGGGTCAACTCGAGTGCGGACTATTCGGACCTGAAGTCGGGGCAACTGATCGGCACCCGAACCTATGACACCTCATCGTCTGCCTGGGAGGGGGTCATGTCGGCCATGACCAAAGAGCAGGTCGAAGCGATTGCCCAGCAGATCATCAGCGATATCAAGTCTGCCAAGGCGCGGTAGCCTGAGGCTCAACTGACAGGGGCGGGCGCCGGAAGATCGTTCCGGCGCCTACTCATGTCGCCTGTTACGAACGCTGGGATTTACGCGCCACCTTCACCCGATACATCTCCCGATCCGCCAGCTTGATCACCTCATCCGCGGTCATTCCCTGGGGCATGACCGCCACCACCCCCACGCTCGCGCCGGGATAGTGGAAGTCGTCCAGGCCATCGCCCAGTTCATATCGCCCGATCGTCGCCTTGCTCAGGCGCTCTTGCAGCAGTTCGGCGCCATGCTGCATGTCCTGGGCCTGGTCGGGGTTTTCGGACAGGGTGCCCAGGGCAATCGCGACGAATTCGTCACCGCCGGTACGGCCGATGATGTCGCTGGTTCGCAGCGCCTGTTGCAAGCGCGTGGCCACGCCGCGCAGCAGTTCATCGCCGGCGAGATGGCCGTGGGTATCGTTGACCAGCTTGAAGCCATCGAGGTCGACGACGGCCATGAGGATGTACTTGTGCTCGCGCTCGGCAAGGGCGAGCAGGCGCGTGGCGTCGCTGAGGATGGCGCGGCGGTTGGACAGGCCGGTCAGCGGGTCGGACAGCGCCAGCTTGGTCAGTTCGGCGTTGAGCATTTGCAGGCGTTCGACCAGTCGTTCGCGTTCCAGGGAATAGCCCAACAGGCCCGAGAGCAGCGTCAGCAGCGGTTCGACTTCCGGCGTGCGAGCGACCTGGTTGGAGCTGGCGGCGCAGACGGTTCCCAGCACTTCGCCGTCCTGGGCCTTGATCGGCGCACTCACATAGGTCTTGATGCCCAGCGCCGCGGCGGCCTCGGAGTCTCCCCAGGCTTCGACCACGTTATCGCAGTACAGGCGGTTTTCATCCAGGGCGCGCTTGCACAGGGTATCGCCCCAGGGCACCACCAACCCTTCCGGGATGACCATGTCGCCGCTGTTGCGGGCGAATTCGACCCGCTGGATACCCTGGTCGGTGTCGATGGTGGTGAGGTAGGTCGACTCCATCCCGGTCACCTGGCTGAGCAGCGTCAGTAATGGGCGCGTCAACTGTTCGAGGTTCTGCGCTTTGGGGATGGTTTCGGAGAGAAGGGAAAGTAGATGATCCATCAGTGCCTGCCGGTCGCTAACAAGATTGCCCAATTATCGACATATCGGCGGGCAATTTTACAGCCCTGATGGGATGAGTAGGGGTCTCCCTGACAGGCATTGATTGCCTGTCAGGGGCCTGTCACCCACTTACTTGGTGTTGTGCACCGCATCAATGATGACCTTGGCGACATCCGCAGGGCGCGATTGTTGTGGCACGTGGCTGGATTCCACTTCGGTGACCTGGGCCTTGATCTTCTTGGCGAAGTCACGCTGCAGGTCCGGCTGGATCATGCGGTCTTCACGGGCCACGACGTACCACGATGGCTTGCCTTTCCAGGCGGCGGCGCTGGTTTTGTCCTCGAACGCGGCGGCGCGGATCGGCCCTTGGGTCGAGGCCATGACGGCGGTCTGGGCAGCCGGCAGGTCTTGGGCGAAGCCAGTGGCCATGCCTTGCGGGGTCATGTAGAGGAAGCCGTTTTTATCGGCGGCGATGTCCTTGGTGCCGGACGGCGCCGGGTATTGCTTGCCCAGGTCCTTGACGGCCTGGCCGGCATCCGGGGCGAATGCGGCGACGTACACCAGGCTACGAACTTTCTGGTCAGTGCCGGCCTGACTGATTACTGTACCGCCCCAGGAGTGGCCGACCAGTACCACATTGCCGTCCTGGTTGTTCAGTACGCGCTGAGTGGCGGCGACGTCATCGGCCAGCGAAGTCAGCGGGTTCTGCACCACGGTGACCTTGATGCCTTCGGCTTGCAGCAGCGGCACGACCTTGGACCAGTCGGAACCGTCGGCGAATGCGCCGTGGACGATCACGACCGAAGGTTGCGCGGGGGCGGCCTGGCTGCCAACGGCGAAAACGGAAGCGGTCATGGCGAGGGCGAGGGCGATTGCCTTGGGTTTGAACATGGTGGAATCTCCTGTGGTTGATGGGGCCAGTTTGCGTAACCGGCGTGAAGCCCGGTATCGGTCGTTTATCCGAGGCGGGTAAAAAATCAGGTGAATGATGGAGAGCGTGATGAGGGAGACCGACGCGGTCGAGCTGGAAAGTGCGATGTTGTGCCTGTCGGTGGTCGGCGACCTGAGCATGGGTCAACCCACTGATCAGTCACGCCGCGCTGCGCGCCTGGCCCAGTGGCTGGCGCAAACCTGCGATGGCGCCGGTGACCACATCGAAGTGGCGCGCCAGGTGTCCCTGCTGCGCTGGTCCGGTTGCACCGCCAATGCCGAGGACTTCATGCGCCTGTTGGGCGATGACGTCGCCGGGCGCAACGCGATGCTCAGCCAGACGCTGGGCCCGGCGGGCCTGCGCGCCATGCGCAAGACCGCGCCCCAGGCGCAGGTGCATTGCGAGGTGGCGGGTGACATTGCGCAGACGCTGGGCCTGAGTGCGCCCGTCGAACTGGGGCTGCGTCATGTGTTCGAGCAATTCGACGGCGAAGGCCGGCCGGGTGGCCTGCGCCATCCCGAGGTGCCGGAGGTGGTCTATCAGGTGCTGCTGGCCGGAGACCTGGAAATTCTCTCGCGGGTCCATGGGGTCGAGTCCGCGCTGGAGTGGATTGCGGGGCAGGGCAACCGTCGTTATCCGGCGGCGCTGGCGGCCGAGCTTTCGCGCAATGCCGAAGATTGGCTGGAGGCCTTGAGGGAGCCGCCAGCCAGTCAATCGACCCCGCCAGTGCTGAAGGCACCGGTGTCATTGACGCTGGTGGGTGATGTGATCGACCTGAAGATTCCCTGGCTGGCGGGCTATTCCCGACGCTCGGCCGAACTGGTACGGGACGCGGCCAAGCTGTGGGGCCTCGCCGAACCCGCCATCGAGCAGTTGGGCAAGGCGGCGCTGATTCATGGCGTGGGCCGGGCGGCGGTACCCAATCGTATCTGGAACCTGCCAGGTCCATTACTCGATGGCGATCTGGAACAGGTGCGGCTGGTGCCTTACTGGACGTCGCGGGCCTGCAAGCAGATTGCTGAACTGGAAATACCTGGAAAAATCGCCGCCAACGCCTATGAACGACTCGATGGCAGCGGCTATTTCCGCGGGCTGGACGGCGATGCCCTGCAACCTGAACACCGTTTGCTGGCGGCGGCGCTCGCCTGGCAGGCATTGCGCTGTGTACGACCCTGGCGGCCGGCCTTCAGCGACAGTGATGCCGAACGCCTGCTGCTCGACGAAGCCGCGCAGGGGCGTTTCGACCCGCGCGCCTGTCAGGCGGTGATCGCCGCCGCGCGGGGCGAGAGCGCAGTGGCCCCGTGCAAGTCCAACAACAGCCCGCTGAGCGAGCGCGAGACGCAGATCCTCCAGTGCATCAGCATGGGCGGCAGCAACAAGGAAGTGGCACGCCAGCTCGGCATCAGCCCGAGCACCGTGCGTACCCACGTCGAGAGCGTGTTCCGCAAGTTGCAATGCACCACCCGGGCTGCGGCGACGCTCAAGGCGCTGACGCTGGGACTGATCTGAGTCGCCTCACGGCTTCCAGATACCGACATCCTTCGCATCGACGGCCTTGGGCAACAGGCCGGCGGCGAAGAATGCATCGGCAATCTGCTGCTGTTCACCCAGTTGGTCGATCTTGACTGGCTGCACCTGGTAACTGCGATGGTTGTTGGCGCTCTCGACGGTTTCCACTCCCAGGTTGCCCCACAACGGACTGAGCACCTGCGCCGCTTCTCGAGGATTGGTTTTGATCCAGTTGCCGGTCTTGTACAACTGGTCATAAACCACCTTGAGCACCTGCGGGTGGCTGTTGGCGTAGCTGGTGGTCGTCAGGTAGTAGCGTTTGTAGCTGGCCAGTCCTGCGCCATCGGCCAGGGTGCGGGTGGGCAGTTGCCGCTGCGCGCTGGTGAGGAAGGGTTCCCAGGTGACCCAGGCGTCGACCTTGTTGTTCTCGAACGCGGCGCGACCGTCGGCGGGCGACAGGTAGGCCGGCTGGATGTCGGAGAACTGCAAACCAGCCTTGCTCAGGGCGGCGATCAACAGATAGTGAGAGCCGGCGGCCTTTGTGACCGCGACTTTCTTGCCTTTGAGGTCGGACAATTGCTGCAGTGCCGAATCCTTGTGCACCACGATGGCCTGGGCTGAAGGCGAGGGCGCTTCCTGGGCGAAGTAGGTCAGTTTGGCCTGGGCGGCCTGGGCGAAGATCGGCACGGTATCGGCCACGTCGGCACTGATATCGACGTTGCCAACGTTCAGCGCTTCCAACAGAGGCAGGCCACTGGGGAATTCGTGCCAAGTCACATCGATGTGCTGTTGCGCCAGGGCCTTGTCCAGGGTGCCCTGGGTTTTCAGCAGGGTGATCAGCGTCGATGACTTCTGGTAGCCGATGCGCAGGGTTTCCTGTGCCTGTGTCGGCAGGGTGAATGACAGGGCGGCCAGCGCAACGACCAGTCCGGTCAGTAGCGGGCGACGTGCTTGAGCAAAAGCAGTGTTTTTCGACATGGCACACTCGAGGTTCGATAGGTAAAAGGTCAGATGGCGACTTGCACCGGGACATGCCCGAGCAGTTGTTCGACGGCAGCGATCACCGGGTCGGCTTCGGTGCGCACCAGCCAGTCCGGGCTGACTTCGGCGAAAGCCACAGTGCCGTCCCTGGCGATGACCACGACCGTGGGTTGTGGCAACTCCCAAGTGCCGGTGCCGGTGATGTCGCCGATGCTGTTGCCCTTGGCCAGGGCGGCGTTGCGCGAGGCTTCGTCGAAGCTGTAGAGAATGCCCAGGCGTCGACCAAGCTGATTATCCGGGTCGCTCGCGACCTGCAGTTCCAGCGCGTGGCGGGTCTTGATCTCCATCAGGCGCTCAGGCACCTGCGGACTGACCGCCAGCAATGGCACGCCGAGAGCGTGCAGTTGTGGGTAGAGCCGGCGCTGGTAGTACGGCAGGGCGATGTTGCAGGCAGGGCAGCCGGCGAAGCGAAAGAAGATCAGGACGGCCGGCCCAGCGGCTAGCAATTCGTCACGGCTCACACTGCCACCTTCGGCCTTGAGCAAGGTAAACGGCTCCAGGGTGTCACCGACCTTGACGAAGTCTTCGTGGCGGGCTTCATCCACCAGGCGTTGGCGCTGGTCGATGTTCACCTGCAATGCCGCGGGCTCCCAGGAAGCGACGCGCTGGGCATGCAAGTCCGCGAGCAAACGGTTGAGGGATTCGCTCATGCCAGTGCCTCGCTTTCCTGTTCGGCCTTCAGAGGCGCGCGAGCATGGCGGTTGACCGGCACTTGTAGGCCAAGGTGGTCACGCAGGGTCTGGCCGCTGTATTGCTCACGGAACAGGCCGCGTTGTTGCAGCACCGGCACCACCAGTTCGGTGAAGTATTGCAAGCCGTCGGGCAGCAATGAGTTGATGATGAAGCCATCTGCCGCGCCCTGTTCGAACCACTGTTGCAGCGCGTCGGCGACTTGCTCAGGTGTGCCGACAAAATCACGGCGTGGCCGGGAGAAGCGCAGGGCGACTTCACGCAGGGTCAGGCCTTCATCTTTGGCCAGTTGCTTGATCCGGTCCGAACCGCCTTTCTGGCTGTTGGAACCCAGGTCGCCGAGCTCGGGGAACGGCTCGTCCAGCGGGTACTGGCTGAAATCATGGTCATTGAAGGGACGACCAAGGGCGACGATGGCGTCTTCGATGGTCACCAGTTCCACGGCCTGCTGGTAACGACTTTCGACCTCGGCGGCGTCGCGACCGACGATGGGGCGGATACCCGGCAGGATCGACAGCGTCTGCGGGTCCCTGCCAAAACCGGCGGCGCGTTGCTTGAGGTCCTGGTAATAGGCGTGGGCCTCATCGAACCCCTCGGAACCGACGAAGATCGCGTCCGAGTTTTGCGCGGCGAAATTACGCCCCGCTTCGGAGGTGCCCGCCTGGAAAATCACCGGCTGCCCTTGCCTGGAGCGGGAAATGTTCAGTGGGCCTTTGACCGAGAAGAACTCGCCCTTGTGCTCCAGGGCGTGCAACTTGCCGGGGGTGAAGAACTCGCCACTTTGCTTGTCGTAGGCAAACGCGTCGTCCTCCCAGGAGTCCCACAACCCCTTGACCACGTTCACGTGTTCCTGGGCGATGCGATAACGCACGGCGTGGGGCGGATGCTCGCTCTTGCCGAAGTTGTCGGCGGTGCCGCTGAGCCATGAGGTCACCACGTTCCAGCCGGCGCGACCGCCACTGATGTGATCCAGCGAGGCAAATTGGCGGGCGACCTGGAACGGCTCGGTGTAGCTCACGGTGACGGTCGCCACCAGGCCGATGTGCTGCGTCGTGGCGGCCAGGGCCGAGAGAATGGTCAGCGGCTCGAAGCGATTGAGGTAGTGCGGGCTGGATTTTTCGTGGATGTGCAGGCTGTCGGCGATGAACACGAAATCGAATTTGGCCCCCTCTGCCAGCTGCGCCTGCTGCTTGTAGAAATCGAAGCTCACACTGGCGTTGGGCCGGGCCTGCGGGTGGCGCCATTCGCCCCAGCCATGACCGACACCGTGGACCATTGCACCGAGTTTCAGTTGGCGTTGCTTGCTCATGATCTTGCTCCTGAATGCGTCGTATCGTTATTGGGAGGCCTGGGCGAGTTGGGGGCGTCTGGCGTTGAAGCTCTTGTCGAAACCCTGGGAGACATCAATGTGTTTGCCCAGAATTCCCTCTTCCTGGTAGAGGTCGGCGGTGGTTTGCAGGCCGGCGATGACCTGGTCGTCGATCTCTACAGGGTCAATGCGAGTGGCCTTGGCCACGGCCACGTGCACTTCCAGCGGCAGGCCGGTGACACGCGCCTGAGCGGCGGCGTACTCCTCGGGGTGGGCGTTGGTCCAGCGATAGGCGCGATCGACCCGGGCGATGAAGTCGTCCAGTTGCTGGCGTTTGCCGGCGATGGCCTGGCTGGTGGCGGCGAAGTACAAATGGTTGGTCAGCAGCTTTTCGCCGCTGACCAGTACCTTGGCCTGGTGCTGAGTGGTGGCGATGGTGGTGTAGGGATCCCAGGTCGACCAGGCATCGGCACTGCCGTTGTCCAGCAGGATCCGTGACTCGCTCGGCAGCAGGTAGATGAACTGCACGTCACTGGTTTTCAGGCCGACATCACGCAAGGCCTTGATCGCCAGGAAGTGGCCGATGGAGCCACGGGTGGTGACGATCTTCTTGCCCTTCAGGTCGCTGGCGGTATTCAGCGGCGAGTCCTTGGGCGCGAGAATGGCGGTGGTGTAGCGACCCTCGGCGTGCGCGATGCTGACGACCTTGATCGGTGCGCCGGCTCCCAGGGCGAACACGTAGGGCGCATCACCCAGGGCGCCGATGTCCACGGCACCGGCATTCAGCGCTTCACCCAGTGGCGCGGCGGCGGGGAACTCGGAGAACTGGATCTCATAAGGTACGTTCTTCAGCTCGCCGGACACCTCCAGCAGCACCTTGATCGACGATTTCTGATTGGCCACCAGCAGCGGTTGCAGGTCGGCGGCCTGGGTGGCGGCGGCAATGCCCAGGGTGCAGGCGAGGCTCAACAGCAGGGTTTTGGCTGACATGGGAAACTCCAGGCAGATGAGGTTGTGAATAACCTCCGCCTGGAGAAGGGGTCGGTGTGGGATTGACGTTATATCTATAAGAATTGCGTGTGAAATTCTTTATGGTTATATGCTAATTATAAAGTTAGCTGATCATCTTGTTGTGTATTATCAAAATATTGCATTTATTTCGATTGCACAGATTCGGTGGGTCGCATCACTGTGGGAGCGAGCCTGCTCGCGATGCGGTGCATCAGGTTCCAACGATTCGTCTGACAGTCCGTCATCGCGAGCAGGCTCGCTCCCACAGGTTGTTTACATCGGCTTAACCTCAGAAGTTATAAGCCAACCGCGTGTAGTAATACGCCCCACCAAACCCGAACGGTGAAAACTGTCCGTACTTGTAGCCGCCCGCCCAGTCCTGGATACCGTTCTTGTCCGGGTACACGTTGAACAGGTTGTTGGCCCCCAGCGCCACGGTCAGGTGCTGGGTCAGGTCGTAGGCGGCATCAATGTCGGTGATCCACTTGGCGCTGAACTTGCGATCGTTGGCCGGGTTGTTGTCACCCTCGACGTAACTGCCGAAGCGAGTCACCGCCAGGTTGAGGTTGTAGTCCGTGACCTTCCAGTTCGCCGCCAGGATCAATTTTGATTGCGGTGTGGCCACGGTCAGGTCCTTTTGCAGGCGCCGGTCGAACAGTTGCAAGCCGGAGCCGGCCAACTGCGCCGGGTTGTCCTGCAGCTTCTGGATCTTGGTCTGGTTCCAGTTGTACGCCGCGCTCCAGCGCACCTGCCCGTATTCATCCAGTTGCTGGCGGTATTCGTTGATGATGTCGATGCCACGGGTTCGGGTGTCCACCGCGTTGGTGTAGTACTGGGCATACAGGCCAGGAGACAGACCGTTGGCGGCCAGGACCTGGGAAACCGTGGTGCCGCCCAGCAGGCTGGTGGACACGATGCGATCGCGAATGTCGATCTGGTAAAGGTCGGTGGTCAACCGGTAGTTTTGTGTCGGCTCATAGGTGAAACCCAGGCTGTAGTTCAGGGATTTTTCCGGCTTGAGCTTTTCCGCACCCAGGGCACGGGCCTCGGCGGTGTCCACCGGCAGCACCTTGACCGGCACCGACACCTGTTGGCCATTGACCACCCCCCCGGAGGTGAAGGTGGACGAGGCATAAATGGTCTGCGCAAGCGACGGTGCGCGAAAGCCGTTGTTGATCGTGCCGCGCACGGCGAAGGCATCGGTAAAGGCGTAGCGGGTAGAAAACTTGCCGCTCCAGGTGCTGCCGATGTCCTGGGTGTAGCGCTCATAACGGGCCGCGGTGCCGACGTACCATTTGTCTGTCACGTCCAGGCCCAGGTCGACGTAGCCGGCGACGTTGCTGCGACTGATTTCACCCGCATCTGCCGGGCTGGTGCCGTTGTAGGAAGCCAGGCCGGGCAGGGGCGTACGACCGGCGAATGGCCCTGTGGGAATCACATAGCTGCCGGGGGTGTACGAGTCGTAGTCGCCGGGCTCGATCTGGTATTTCTCCCAGCGGTACTCAAAGCCGAAGGCAGTTTGCAGCGGGTTTTTCAGGCCGATGTCGAAGCTGCGGTTGAAGTCGAGGTTGTTGGTCCACTGATCGAAGATCTGCGAGGCCAGGTTGAACGACGTCGGGCTGGAGGGGCCCAGCGACGGGTTGAGCGTATTGCTGGCATTGAGCGTCGAGTCGTCCTCGCCCCAGGTCGAACTGGCGTCGTAGTTCCAGCCCGCGACCTCACCCTTGAAACCGGCGGCAATCTGAAAGTCCTTGGTGCGGTTGCGGCGCTGGGCATGCACGCCGTCGGGGTAGGGGGTGTTCGGGTCGCCCGCCAGCGAATAGATATCGTTGGGCCGATAGTTGCCGGTGACCTTGGTGGTTTCCATGTAGCTGGCCGTGGAGAATGAATAGAACCGCAGGTCATCCTGCAACGGCAGTTCGAGGTTGTAGCTGACGTTGGTGACTTTCTCTCGGCCCAGGCCATAGCTGGGGTTCCAGCCATGACGGTCGACGGTCTGGTCGCGACTGTCGGGAAAGCCGGGTAGTGAATAGAGGTTGCCCGTGGCGCTGCCGCTACGGTCGAAAGGTTCCTGCTCCTTGCTGTCCAGCGCCAGGTTGGCAAAACCGTCGTTGGGCAGGCTCAGGCCGTAATTGAACGTCTGATGCACCGTGTCGCCATCGCCGCTGCCGTAGCGTCCGAACGAGGTCTCGGCGCTGCCGCCGCTGTCGTTTTCCTTGAGGATGATGTTGATCACCCCGGCAATGGCGTCCGAGCCGTACTGCGCGGACGCGCCGTCACGCAGTACCTCGATATGGTCGATGGCCGACACCGGTATCAGGTCCAGGTTGACTGGCACGGCGGCGGTGCCGATGCGCGCCAGGTTGTTGATCAGCGCGGTATTGTGGCGACGCTTGCCGTTGACCAGCACCAGGACCTGATCGCCGGACAGGCCGCGCATGGTCACGCCGCGCACCGACCAGGACGTACCACCGCCGTTGATCGCTGGCAGGTTGAAAGAAGGTAGCAGGCGGGCCAGCAGTTCCTTGAGGCCGACCTTGCCGCTGGCCTGCAATTGCTCGGCGCTGATGACGTCGATGGGCGAGGGGCTGTCGGTGATGGTGCGAGGCTGGCTGCCACGGTTACCCGTGACGACCACGGTGCTGAGCGTCTTGTCCGGCTCCGGGTTTTCGGCGTGGGCCTGACTGCTCGCAGCCAGCAGGCTAAGGGCGGCGGCTGCGTAATAGTCATATTTGGTTCGTGGGCTGGATGTGCTCATGGTGCCGGTTCCTGAAAGATCTTCACGCAAAGGCGACCCCCTTCGCGTCGTTCGGCGAATACCTTGGGGGTGCCCTATCGAATGTTTTTAGAGGGGAGTGTCAGGCCGCGTTGGCGCGTTTCACTCGATGCGGAATGTCGTCATAGGCGATCAGCACTCGCTCCATGCGGCGTGGGTAATCGCCATAGTTGTAGACCGGGTAGTGCAGGGTCGAACGGTTGTCCCAGAACGCCACCGAGTTTTCGCGCCATTTGAAGCGCACCTGGTGCTCGGGCTTGCTGAATTCCTGTAGCAGTCGACTGATCAACTGCTTGCTCTTCTCCGGTGGCCAGCCGATCACCGACGGGTTTTGCGAGAAGTTGATGAACAGGCCGTCCTCGCCGGTCTCCGGATGTGTACGTACCAGCGGGTGGGCGAGAATCGGGTAGTCATGGCCGACCTTGTCCAGTGACGACTTGAAGTCGTGGACCACATACAGATCGTCGATCTCTTCGCGCAGGTCATCGGGCAAGGCGCGATAGACCGCCGCCGTGTCAGCCCACAAGGTATCACCGCCGACCTCGGGCAAATCGACGGCGCGCAACACGGCGCCCAGGGTCGGGCGCAACAGCCAACTGGTGTCGGTGTGCCAACGGCCGCTGACCCTCGGGCCATAGAGGGTGCGTGCATCCTGCGCCTGGATCAGGTGCGCATGGGGCTGGGTCGTATCGTTCTGCTCGGTGGTGGGGTGAACGTACAGCTCGCCGAACTCGCGGGCGAAGGCGATCTGCTGTTCGGTGCTGATGGCCTGGTCGCGAAAGAAAATCACCTTGTGCTCCAGCAGCAGGCGGCGCAATTCATCGCGCAGTGCCGGGGTCAACGGCTGGCGCAGGTCGATGCCGCTGATTTCCGCACCGATGGTGGGTTCCAGGCGGGTGACACGCAGGGTGTTGGCGGAGAGTGAATCGGTGGAGTGCAAAACTGCGGACATGATGCAAATCCTCTCGGTTGTGGGTTCAGCCTCCGCCTGGAGAGGGGTCGGTTGTGTTGTGGTTGCTTTGGGGGGTGGTAACGCCCCTTTGCCAAGGTTGGCGTAGGGGCGGTTGTGGTCAGATCACGAAAAAGCCATGGGTGCCGTCGCGGGCCAGTTGTTCGACCAGGCCGTATTCCCAGTCCAGATATGCCTGCATGGCTTCGCGCGGGTTGTCGGTGCCTTCATAAGGGCGGCGGTAGCGGTCGATGCGGGGTGAGGCCAAGCGCGATTCGCCGTCCTCCAGTGGCCGCTCGGCGGCGATCCAACTGGCGGTTCCGCCCTTGAGCAGGAACACCGTTTTGCCGGTCAACGCCTCGACGTCGGCCACGGCCAGACGCGCCAGTTGGCTGCTGCCGCAGGTCAGCACATAACGCTCTGCGGCCGGTATCCGGGTCAATGCTTGCTGCAACTGGCTGCGCAATACCCACCAGGCGCCGGGGATGTGGCGTTTGACGTAGTTGGCGCTGCTGGTGAAATCAAGCACCTGGGTGTCACCCTCGGCGAGCCATTGCGCCAATGTCTCAACGCTGATTTCCTCAGCCTGACGCGGCGCGGGCACCGGTGCCTGCCACGTACCCTGTTCGCTGAAATGGGCGGGTTCGACATCGTCCAGCACATGCACCTCCCAGCCCAGCTGGGCCAGCCAGGAGGCCGACATGTTGGCGCGCACGCTGTCGTCGTCCACCAGCACCAGGCGCGCGCCGCGCACGCTGGCGAAATGATCGGTCTCCTGCACCAGTTGGCCGCCGGGGGTGGAACGTGTGGAGGGCAGGTGCCCGGCCTCGAATTCTTCCGGTGTGCGCACGTCGAACAGGTAAGTGCTGCGTCCGGGTTCCTGCTGCCAGCGTTGCAGGTCGGCGAGCGTGGCGCGATTGACCTGTGCCTGATCGGCGACACGACGCGCATCGGCGGCGGCCAGTAGCCGGTGCTCTTCGCGGGTCGGCGCGAATCGCCGCGACTGGCCGTGCTGCAACTGCTGGCCGGCGAGGGTCCAGCCGATGGTACCGTTGCGCAGCGCCGACACCGGGTTGGCGATGCCGGCGTTGATCAGCGACTGCGTGCCGATGATGCTGCGGGTGCGGCCTGCGCAGTTGACGATGATGCGCGTGGAAGGGTCGGGGGCCAGCTCCCGTGCACGCAGCACCAGTTCCGCCCCCGGTACGCTGATACCGGTGGGAATGCTCATGGTCTGGTATTCGTCGAAGCGTCGAGCGTCGAGCACCACTACATCGGCGTCGCTGTCGAGCAGCGCCTGTACCTCTTCGGCGGCCAGGGAGGGCGTGTGGCGCCGGCTTTCCACCAGTTCGCCAAAGGCCTTGCTCGGCACATTGACGTCGATGAACAGTTCACCACCGGCGCGGCGCCAACCGTCCAGCCCGCCCTCGAGCAGGCTCACATGGCTGTAGCCAAGCTCCACCAGGCGCTGCGCGGCGATGCTCGCCAGGCCTTCGCCATTGTCGTAGACCGTCACCTGGGTGCTGCGCCGGGGAATGCGCGAGAACACCTCCAGCTCAAGTTTCGACAATGGGATGTTGGCCGCGAACAGTGGGTGCGATTCGGCGAAAGGCGCTTCTTCGCGAACGTCCACCAGCGCCAGTTCTTCACGGGCGAGCAGGGCCTTGCGAATGTCGGCGTAGGAGCGGTTCGGTACGGTGCTCATAGGGCAGGGCTCTCTTTGGACAAATCCCAGATGTTGGGGAGGAGGGTGTTGGAATATCCGGAGATGAACAGCTTCTCGCTGCCGTCGGCCTGATACACCGCGCGACGCACCGCGCCGATGTTGGCGCCATACACGTGAATGCTGATCGACACCTGGTCGTCGAAGGCGTTGCTGACCTGGTGGATGTCACCGACCTTGGGCGACACGGCTTCGACCTGACCCGGACGCAGGTGGACACGATCGCCAGCGGCAACCAGTGAGCCATCAGCCTGGCGTTGGAAGCCTTGCGAGTATTCCGCTCCGCGCAACATGCCGATCAAGCCCCACACGCGATGGTCGTGGATCGGCGTGCTTTGCCCAGGCCCCCAGACGAAACTGACGACGCTGAAGCGCTGGCGTGAATCGGCGTGCAGCAGGTATTGCTGGTAGCGCTCGGGGTCCGGCTGGGCAAAGTCCTGTGGCAGCCAGTCGTCATGGCTGACCAGTTGGCTAAGCAGTTTGCCGCCACGGTGCAGCAGGTCACCTTCGCGGGGATGGCTGTCGATCAATTCCGCCAGGGCACCTATGAATGCTCTGAGTCTCTCCGGGTGTCGGGCCTGGGTCATGGCGATTCCATCGGTCGTTGTGATGGTTTGATTTAAGCATAATGTTTTAGATTAATATGCGATTGTTTAATGATTAGCTTATGTCTGAAAGTAATTTATAACCGCGCTGTATAGCGCCAGACGCTATTGATCTGTCGTTCTCGCCCTGACGGGCTATCCAGATCAATGCAATCGAACTATGCTTTTCGGACATCTTATGGACTGCTTTCTATGTGCATACCAAATGAAAATTGATGATATCGACGCCTTCGTCGAAGTGATTCGCTGTCAGTCCATCAGCCATGCCGCTGAGTCCTTGCAGCTGACTCAGCCAGCGATTACGCGGCGAGTGCAGAACTTTGAGCAGGCCTTGGGTGTGGAGCTGTTCGATCGCAACACCAAGCCGCTCAAGCCGACGCCGACCGGCACCCGGGTGTATGAACAGTGCCGGGTGATCCTGCGCGAGATGGATGCCTTGCGTGAACTGGTCGCCACTGATGCACCGCCCACCGGGCTGCTGCGCCTGGGTGTGCCGCAAACCATTGGTGATGTGGTGTTGCTGGATGCACTCAAACATTTGCGCATCGAATACCCCGACCTGCGTGCCCAGGTGGCCACGGGGTGGGGCAGTCAACTGGTCGGCAAAATCGAGCGCGGTGAGCTGGATGCGGCTGCGGCGTTGTTCCCGGCTGGGAAGATCTTCCCGGACAACGTCGTTGGCGAGTCGATCGGCAAGATGGAACTGGTGGTGGTCTGCGCCAAGGCACAGCTGCCCAAGCGCCCGAGCAAACTGGCGGACGTTTATGAGAGTGGTTGGATTCTCAACCCTGATGGCTGTGGTTTCCGCGCCGGGCTGCAACGCACCCTGTCTGACCAGGGGCTGGCGCTGCGGGTCAATCTGGAAGCCTTTGGCACCGAGTTGCAGTTGGGCCTGGTGGCTGACGGGCTTGGCCTCGGTCTGGTACCGCGGCCATTGTTGGAGCGCAGCGCGCATGTCGATCAGTTGGCAGCCGTGCCACTCAAGGATTTCAAACCGGTAATGGATTTGTGGCTGATCTATCCCCAGTTCCTCGGCAACCTGCAAGGGCCGGTCGATGCCTTCGGCAACCTGGTGGCGGGGTCGTTGCGCAAGATCAGGGATGCGGCGTAAGCAGGTTTGCACCTGACTTGCGCCGATCCACTGTGGGAGCGAGCCTGCTCGCGATGGGGCCTTCCAATCACTCCAACGATGACTGAAAGGTCGCTATCGCGAGCAGGCTCGCTCCCACAGTTGTTCGGTGGCCAATCTGTCAGGCCACCTTTTCCCCCGCCAGCCGCTCACGCTCGGCCACCAGCTCACGCACCAGCGGTATCAGCCGCTTGCCATAGTCGATGGCATCTTCAAGCGGATCAAACCCGCGAATCAAAAAGGTGGTGATACCCAGGTCGTAATAGTCGAGCAGCGCTTCTGCCACCTGCTCCGGCGTACCGACCAACGAGGTCGAGTTGCCCTGCGCACCGAGCAATCCGGCGATCCCCGTCCATAGGCGTTTGTCCAGTCGCGAACCCTGAGCCGCTGCGGCGAGCAGGCGCCTTGAGCCTTCGTTGGGCGGTTCACGGCGTATGAAGCCGTTCTGTTCGGCCAATGCCGTGGCTTGCTCGAGGATACGTTCGGCACGTTGCCAGGCCTGCGCTTCGGTGTCGGCCAGGATCGGACGCAACGACAAGCTGAAACGAAGGGTACGACCGTGTTTGGCGGCTTCGGCGCGCAACTGTTTCACCACTTCGCGAACCTGCTCGTAGGTTTCGCCCCATAACGCATAAACGTCCGCATGTTTGCCCGCCACCTCGATGGCGGCAGGCGAGGACCCGCCAAAGTACAAAGGAATGTGCGGCTGTTGCGGCGACTTCACCGCCGAGTACGCGCCTTCCACCTGGTAATAGGTGCCGTCATGGTCGAACGGCTTTTCACTGGTCCATTCCTGGCGCAGCACATCGAGGTATTCGTCGGTCCGCGCGTAACGTTCGTCCTTGCCGATGTAGCTGCCATCAGCACGCAGCTCCAGGTCGTCACCGCCGGTAATGATGTGCACGGCGGTCCGTCCGCCATTCAACACATCGAACGTGGCGAACTGGCGTGCCGCCAGCGTCGGCGCGGCGAAGCCCGGTCGATGGGCAATCAGAAACTTGAGGTTCCTGGTTACGCTGGCTGCATGGGAGGCAATCAATGTGCTGTCCGGGCTGTTGGAATGGAAGGCTACCAGGGCGCGGTCGAATCCGGCTTGCTCATGGGCGCGAGCGACTTTTTCCACGTAGTCGGGTTGCAGGACCGGGCCGCTGCGAGGATGGGTTTCCGAAGCTGAATGACCGCCGATGAAGCCGATGAATTCAACACTCATGGTGAGTTCCTTGTCGTTGGATAGGCGTGGTAGAGGCCTCCACCTGGTGTTGGGGTCGGTCTGTGAGAGCAAAAGTAGGCGCAGAGAGACGGGTCTGTGAAATGCCGATTGGTTCTATGTTAATTATTAAAAAATAGAATGATCATCAGAATAAATATTACAAATGAGCATTTTATGGGTGGACAGCCCAGCAGGCATGGGCAGAGCGGGAAGGGCGGTCATTATTATGAAAATAATTTATTAGAAAAAATCCAATAGCTGATTTCTAATCATATTAGGTTATTCCTAAAAAGAATTTCACGGAGGTTTTTTATGTGAATAGCATGAAAACCGAAGCTGAAGCGTGGCACCTCTGGCCATGTTCTTGACGAGGAAGGAAGCCTGATGACCGAAAAGACCTTCGACACCGCGAGCCCAGACAGCTCGTTTTCCGTCAACAAGGCTGTCCGCCAGACCGATCAATCGAACGCTGCCCGGCTGCTGCCCAACTGGCTCTTCAACTGGCGCACGCCTGACGTGCTGCTGCGCCTGCTCAGTCCCATCGCGCTGTTGGTGTTGTGGGAGCTGGCATCCCAAGCGGGGCTGATTCCGCAGCGGGTGATCGCGGCGCCCTCGCAAATCGGCGGTACGCTGTGGTCCATGATCGCGTCCGGTGAGCTGGGCAAACACTTGTTGGTGTCACTGCAACGGGCGCTGATCGGCCTGGGCATCGGCGTCACCATCGGTGTAGTGGCTGCCCTGATCAGCGGCCTGTCCAGGCGCGGCGAGGTGGTGCTCGATTCGCCGCTGCAAATGCTGCGCACCATTCCGTCGCTGGCGCTGGTGCCGCTGTTCATCCTGTGGTTCGGCATTGGCGAATTTACCAAGATTGCGCTGATCGTCACCGGCACGACCTTTCCGGTGTACATGAACTTGTTCGCGGGCATTCGCAACATCGACCCCAAGCTGATCGAAGCCGCCAATACCCTGGGCCTCAATCGTCGCGAGCTGATCTGGCACGTGATCCTGCCGGGCGCCTTGCCTTCATTTTTCGTCGGCCTGCGTTATTCCCTGGGCATTTCCTGGCTGGCGCTGGTGTTCGTCGAGCAGATCAACACCACCGCCGGCATCGGCTTTTTGGCAAGCGATGCGCGGGACTTCATGCGTACCGACGTCATCGTGATCTGCCTGCTGATCTACAGCGTTCTCGGCTTGTTGATCGATGGCCTGATCCGCACGCTGGAGCGTTTCGCCCTGGCCTGGCGCCCAACTTTCGTGAGGAACTGAGCATGTCGAACATCGATCTTTTGGACAGTGCAACGGCAGCACCTGTGCAACTGCGCAACGTGGTGCGCCAGTTCGGTGAACAGCGGGTCATTGATGGCCTGGACCTGGACATTGCTCCCGGTGAGTTCGTGGCTTTGCTGGGGGCCAGTGGCTCGGGCAAGACGACGTTGTTGCGCAGCCTGGCCGGGCTGGACAGCATTGACAGCGGGCAATTGCGGGTACCGAACGCGCGGGCAGCGGTGTTTCAGGAACCGCGGCTGATGCCCTGGAAACGTGCCTGGAAAAACGTGATCCTCGGGTTGCGCATTCCGGACGCCCGGGCGCGTGCGGTGCAGGCGTTAACCGAGGTTGGCCTGGCCCACCGGCTGGACGCCTACCCGGCCACGCTATCGGGCGGTGAAGCTCAGCGTGTGGCGCTGGCCCGCGGCCTGGTACGCGAACCCAAGCTGTTATTGCTGGACGAGCCCTTTGCCGCGCTGGATGCCTTGACGCGCATTCGCATGCACCGACTGATCATCGAGTTGTGGCGCAAACACACGCCGGCGGTGCTGCTGGTCACCCATGACGTGGATGAAGCGATCCTGTTGGCCGACCGGGTCATCGTACTGGCCGATGGCAAGATCGCCGAACAGCTGACCATCGACTTGCCACGGGCCAGGGACACTGGTCAGCCAGGCTTCCAGGCGATCCGTGCACGCCTGTTGACTCTGCTGGGCGTGGAAGTGGAGCCGGCAGCCTTGACCGAGCAACGCACCCCCAATGTGGTACGGCGGTTTGCCCATGGCTGAGTCCGCTATCCTCCAGGTATTGCGCCCAGCGTTGCCCGCGGGCGAGCTGCTCGAGCTCGGTCGGGTACTGCGTCAACCGCTGGGGTTATCGCGTTTGCACAGTACGCCCAAGCGGGTTCTCAGCCGCCGAGAGGCGGCGTTACTTCGGTATTTTCGCGCTCGTGCTGCACGGCGCGGTGATCGTTTGGGTCAGCCATCAGGAGACTCCGGCGCTGCCCGTCGTTGCGCCAGAAATCCCGCCAATGACTATCGAGTTCTCACAGCCGGCGCCGCCGGTGGTGGAGCCTGCGCCACCCGAGCCTGTCGTGCAGCCAGCCGTCGAACCACCGCGGCCGGTGGAAGATGAACTGGCCGTCAAGCCGCCACCGCCCAAGCCGATCCCCAAACCCAAGCCGATTGTGAAACCGGTGCCCAAGCCCGTCGCCAAACCCGTTGAGCAACCACCCGCGCCGCCGGCTCCCGCGCAACCCGTGGCCGCCCCCGCACCACCGGCACCCTCTGCGCCAAAACCGGTGACCCCGGCCTCGGCCAGCGCCGGCTACCTGAAAAACCCGGCGCCCGAATACCCATCGCTGGCCATGCGGCGCGGCTGGGAAGGAACGGTGGTGTTGCGCGTGCATGTGCTGGCCAGCGGCAAGCCCGGGGAAATCCAGATCCAGAAAAGCAGCGGCCGCGATCAGCTCGACGACGCCGCACTGGCAGCGGTCAAACGCTGGAGTTTTGTCCCGGCCAAGCAGGGCGACGTAGCCCAGGACGGTTGGGTCAGCGTGCCGATCGACTTCAAAATCAAGTAACCCACTTAATGCCGTAACCTCGCGGGCCACCTGACAAAAGGCGCATCGCTACAACTGACTCAATGCCTTGTCGGAGAGCCTCACCCATGAACCTCATCGCTTCGCCTTTCGAATCCATCGAGCACGCGGTCATCTGGCTGCTGATCATTTTTTCCGTCGCGACCTGGGGCCTGGCCCTGCTCAAGGGGGTGCAATTCGCCCGCCTGAAGAATCAGGATCGGCGTTTTCACAAACAATTCTGGGCCGCTTCCAGTCTCGATTCTGCTGCGCAGTTGGCCCACGATCAGCCCGGCGCCGCCGCTCGGGTGGCTCAGGCCGGCTATGCCGCGATCCAGGTGCCGGACGGCACACTCGCCACTGACCTGAGCCAGGCGATCAATCACCAGGATCGCCTCGAACGCGCCTTGCGTCAGCAAATCGTGCGTGAGCGGCGCTCGCTGGAAACCGGCCTGGCGATCCTGGCCAGTATCGGCAGCACCTCGCCCTTCATCGGCCTGTTCGGTACGGTCTGGGGCATCATGTCGGCCCTCAAGGGGATCAGCGCTGCCGGTTCTGCCAGCCTGGAAACCGTAGCCGGGCCCATCGGTGCAGCGCTGGTCGCCACGGGCGTAGGGATTGCCGTCGCCGTGCCGGCAGTGCTGGTCTACAACTACTTTTTGCGCCGCCTGAAACTGACCGCCGCCGACCTCGATGACTTCGCCCACGACTTCTACAGCCTGGCGCAGAAGAACGCCTTCCGTGTGCTGCTGCACCCGACCCACAGGAAGCCTGTCGCTAGCGCGAGCGGGCAAGCCGTGCAGGAGGCCTCCTGAGATGGCCTTTTCCACGCAAGACAGCGATGAAGTGCTGAGTGAAATCAACGTCACGCCACTGGTGGACGTCATGCTGGTGCTGCTGGTGGTGTTCATCGTCACCGCGCCACTGCTGACCAACTCGATCCCGATCAACTTGCCGAAAACCGAAGCGGTGGCACCGGCGGAGCAGAAAGACCCGCTGGTGGTGAGCATCGACGACAAGGGCAGGTTGTTCATCAACAAGGACGAGATCCAGCCCGATCTGCTGGAAATCAACTTGAAGGCCGCGAAGGATAAAAACGCCGATGTGCGCGTGCAATTACAGGCGGACAACGGCGTGAATTATGGCGAGGTGGCGCGGGCGATGGCGTCCATTGAGCGGGCGGGGATCACCAAGTTGTCAGTGATAACGGCGAAGTAGAGCAGAGGAGCCCTTTCACGCCAGGTTCGTCACCCCATTCGCCTCCCGCGAAGCACTGCGGGCTGCCAGCCACGCCAGGGCAGCCGCCAGGCCGAGCAACATCGCGCTCGACTCGAAAGTCGCACGGTAGCCGCTGAAGTCGAACAGCAAACCGCCCACGGTGGCGCCGGAGGCGATCGCCAGTTGCACGATGGCGACCATCAGGCCGCCGCCGGCTTCCGCGTCGTCCGGCAGGGTCCTCGCCAGCCATGTCCACCAGCCCACCGGTGCCGCCGTGGCCACCAGGCCCCACAGGCCCAGCAGGACGGTGGTGGTTATGGCCGAGCTGCCGAAGGACACCAGCGCCACTGCGATCACGGCCATCAGCAACGGGATGACGATCAGCGTGCGGTGCAGGCCGGATTTCAGGAACGCTTCAATCAGGAAAGTCCCGGCCAGGCCCGCCAACCCGAGCACCAGCAACATCAGTGACAGCGTCGACACACTGACCTGCGTGACCGTTTCGAGGAATGGGCGCAGGTAAGTGAACAGCATGAACTGCCCCATGAAGAACACGCTGACGGCGATCATGCCCAGCGCCACCGGCAGTCTTTCCATCAACCTGAACACGTTGCCGCTGTTGGCGGCGCCGCTGTTTTTCAGTGTGGGCATGCTCACCATCAGCCATGCGGCAGCGAGGACCGCCACCGGCACGATGCAGAAAAACGCCCCGCGCCAGCCGATCAACGAACCGACAAAGCTGCCCAGCGGTGCGGCAATCACCGTCGCCAGGGCGTTGCCGCCATTGACGATGGCCATCGCCCGGGTGACCTGGTCTTCCGGGACCAGACGCATGGCGGTGGCCGCCGACAATGACCAGAAACCACCGATGGCGATGCCGATCAAGGCGCGAGCGAGCATGTAGGTCGTGTAGTTCGGCGCGAAGGCCGCCACCGTGCCCGACACGATCATCAGCAGCGTAAGCGACAACAGCAGCGGTTTGCGCTCGACCCGCGCTGCGATCGAGGCGATCAGCAGGCTGGTGATCAAGGCGAACAAGCCGGACACGGCAATGCCTTGGCCGGCCTGGCCTTCGGTGACGTGCAGGTCGGCGGCAATCGGTGTCAGCAGGCTGACGGGCATGAACTCCGAGGCCACCAGCACGAAGGCGGCGAGGGACATGGCGAATACCGCGCCCCAGGATGTTTTGGGGTGTTGGGTCATTGTCTGAATCCTTTAAACGCAAAGCATCGCGCCCCCTGGATCGGGGGCGCGACAAGGTTGTTTTTTTAGCGGGGGGGGTTAGCCAGCCAGCGTGGCGTTGTCGATCACGAAACGGTATTTCACTTCGCCCTTGAGCATGCGCTCGTAGGACGCGTTGATCTGATCGGCGCGCACCAGTTCGATGTCGGCGACGATGCCGTTGTCGGCGCAGAAATCCAGCATCTCCTGGGTCTCGGCAATACCGCCGATCATCGAGCCGGCAATCGTGCGACGCTTGGTGATCAGGTTGAACACGTTCGGCGAGGTGTGCGGCGAGGCGGGGGCACCGACCAGCGTCAAGGCGCCATCGCGCTTGAGCAGCACCAGGAACGCATCGAGATCATGGGGCGCGGCGACGGTGTTGAGGATGAAGTCGAAACTCTTGGCATGCGCGGCCATTTCCTCGGCGTTGCGCGACACCACCACTTCATCGGCGCCCAGTTCGCGGGCGGCTTCACGCTTGGACTCGGAGGTGGTGAACGCCACCACATGCGCGCCCATGGCATGGGCCAGCTTGATGCCCATGTGGCCCAGGCCACCGATGCCGACCACACCGACTTTCTTGCCGGGGCCGGCGTTCCAGTGACGCAGCGGCGAGTAGGTGGTGATGCCGGCACACAGCAGCGGCGCGACGGCGGCCAGTTGCGCTTCGGGATGGCGGATGCGCAGCACATAGCGCTCATGCACGACGATGTTCTGCGAGTAGCCACCGAGGGTCCAGCCCGGTGCGTCCGCGGTGGGAAAGTTGTAGGTGCCGATCATGCCGTCGCAGTAGTTTTCCAGGCCGCTTTCGCAGTCGTCGCAGTGTTTGCAACTGTCGACGATGCAACCGACGCCGACCAGATCGCCCACTTTGAAGTCGGCGACATGCGCGCCGACGGCGGCGACGCGGCCGACGATTTCATGACCCGGCACGCAGGGGAATTGGGTGCCTGCCCACTCGGCACGCACCTGGTGCAGGTCGGAATGGCAAATGCCGCAGAAGGCGATGTCGATCTTGATGTCATGGGCGCCGGGTGTGCGGCGGCTGATCTGCAGGGGCTCAAGGGGTTTGTCACCTGCATGGGCACCGTAGGCGTGTACAAGCATGGGGAGATTCCTGAGTGATTCAATCGGATGCCCATTGTGTGGCCGAACCCAGCACGCCCTGTAGATCATTCCTGTGAATTACTTGCCTGATTCTATGAGTGTCGGTTCGCGCCGGGACACTCCCTGTAATTTCGGCGGGTTATGATGGCGCCACTGCTTATGTTCAAAGACTCAAGGACCTTGCAATGCGGATATTGATTGTGGGCGGCGGCATCGCTGGCTTTGCCATGGCCAGGGCCCTGGAATTGAAGGGTTTCGCGCCGGAACTGGTCGAGCGCCGTCTCGATGAATCACCCGGTGGCATGGGGTTCTACCTGCCGGGCAACGCTGGCCGCGCACTCGCCCGACTCGGTCTGCTGGACTCGGTTCGCGAGGCGGCGGCGCTCATCAAGACGCAACGGATCATGGACCAGCGTGGGCGCTTGCTGACAGTCACCGACACCGAGGATTTCTGGCGTGACTGCGGCTCGTGCCTGTCGCTGCCGCGTGATGCGCTGCACACCATCCTGCGCGGCGCCCTCGAGCGCACCAACACCCGCTTCGGCGTCTCCATCACCGGGATCACGCCCGCGACCGATGCCTGCGAGGTGGTGTTCTCCGACCACACCACGGCCACTTATGACCTGGTCATCGGCGCCGACGGCATTGATTCGACCGTGCGCCGGATGATTTTTCCGGCGATCCAGCCATCCTATGTCGGCAACGTCTGCTGGCGCTTCATCACGCAGAACACCACGGGTATCGAAGGCTGGACGGCAATGCTGGGCAAGGGCCGCACGCTGTTGGCCATCCCGGTCAGTGACGAGCAGGTCTACGTTTATGCCGACATGGCGGTGGCCGAAGACGAATCCGAGCGCGTCAGGCACGCCTCACTGCAAAGCCTGTTCGGTGACTTTGCCGGGCCGCTGGTTCCACTGCTGGCCGACACACGCCAGGACACCCACTTCGGCAGCATCCAGCAAGTGGTCATGCCGCACTGGTATCGCGGCCGCGCCGTGCTGATCGGCGACGCGGCCCACGCCTCATCGCCAAGCATGGCGGAGGGTGCGGGCATGGCCATCGAGGATGCTTGGGTCATGGCCGACGCCATCGCCACCCATCAGGACCTGGACGCGGCGTTGCAGGCGTACAGCACCAAGCGTCAGCCGAGGGTGGACTGGGTACAGAAACAATGCGTGGCGCGGGACAAGATGCGCACGCTGCCGGTGCCGGCCCGCAACCTGATTCTCAAGCTGCTGGGCGACAAGCTCTACAAACGCAGCTACACGCCGTTGCTGGCTTCGGTGTAGGTCAGGCGCCGCTCTCCACGGGGCGGGTGATCAGGTACTGACACACCAGGCGTTCTCCGCGAAGACACTGGTCCGCCGCCGGTTGGCCGGTGGCTTCGGAGAAGAACGACGCCATTGCCCGGCAGACGCAAGGTTCGTCGTGCACGGCGCCGCCCAGCGGACACGTGTAGTTGCGCACCATGATGCCTTCGTCCTGGGCATGCGCTTCGGTGTTGGCGCCGAGCGCGTTGGCAGCAGCCATGGCGGATTGCAGGCCGCTTTGAAAATCCTCGGGCGTGGCGATACCGGCTTCACGGGCGAGGTGGCGGCCGGTCTCGTCGAGCAGTTCACTGATCTGCCGCTCGTCCATGCGCGTCTGCATGACTTTCAACAGCCCGCGCAGGAACAGCCGATAGGCGCTCGACTCGATGTCCTCGCTGCCCGGCGCCGCTTCATAGACCACCGGTGGTTTGCCGAGCATCCCGCGTTGCCTGAGCGTGGCGCGACGGACCAGGCCCTGCGCTTCGAGTTGGCGCAACTGCACGTTGATGGCATTGCGCGTGACGTCCAGGTGCTCGCACAACTGCACGACAGTCAGCGGTTCGCGTTGCAACAGGCGCAGGATGTCGTTTTTCGTGGTCACGAAAAAATCCTTGTGGTCCAAAAGTGCCGATCATAGCAATCCCTCCGGCAAAGTGGGGTAAGGCGATTAATGACAATTGGTATTGTCATTAATCGCGTAATGCAGCTAGACTCGCCTGGCAACGCGATAAAACCAAAACCAAGCCTGATGATTGCCGAGCCAAGACAAATGAACGCACACGAAAATACCCGTCCTGCCGAAATGGTCGATGCACTGAATGCAGTGTTCGGCAAACACCAAGCTGCGCGCAGTTCTCATGCCAAGGGCGTCTGCGCGAGTGGTGAATTCACGCCATCCACTGACGCGCCCCAATGGGTCAGGTCGAGCCTGTTTGCCCAGGGTGGCGTGCCCGCGGTGCTGCGTTTTTCAGTGGGCGGTGGCAACCCCAACGTCTCTGACAAGAGCCGCACCGTGCGCGGCCTGTCGGTGCACCTGAACGACGGCGCCCAAGCCTACGACCTGATGATGATTTCCGAGCCGGTGTTCTTCGCCGCCACGCCCGCTTCGTTCGTCGCGTTCCTGCAAGCGCGGGTGGCCGACCCGGCCACCAAGAAGCCCAATCCGGAAAACATCAAGGCGTACGAAGCCAGCTTCCCCGACGGCAAGCTCCAGCCACGCCTGCTGGCGTCGCACCCGGCGCCGGCGTCCTATGCCACGACCGCGTACTTTTCCACGCACGCCTTTCGCTTCGTCAACGGCCGTGGTGAAGGTGTATGGGGCCGGCTGGTGATGGAACCGGTGGCAGGTACGGTGTTGCTCAGTGAAGAACAGGAGGCCAGCCTGCCTGACGCGTTCCTGGCCGCAGAACTCGATGCGCGACTGCAGAGCGGCACGGCGCAGTTTCGCTTGTACATTCAGCCGGCGGGGCCGAACGACTCGCTCGTCGACCCGTCGCAACAGTGGAGCGAAAACCACAGCGCTCGCCTCGAACTCGGACGCCTGAGCGTTCAGGCGGTCGAACCGGACAGCTTGTGCAACCCAGGGGTGTTCGACCCGATGCGCCTGCCGGATGGCATCGAACCGTCGGACGATCCGGTGCTGCTGTCGCGCAGCGCGGCGTACAGCGTATCGCTGCAGCGTCGCCAGGCACCTGGCGACGCGACTTGCTGAGGATCAGTCGAATGGGTGTTTTACCGATGGCGGCCATGGCGTGTGCTGCCGTGATGCTCACGGGTTGCGCCTGCGCACCGAACGACCCGACCCTGACCTTGCAGACCCGCAAGACTCCGGCCGAATACGCCGATTGCGTTGTGCCGAAATTGCAGGACAACGCACTGACGCCGACCGTCTCGCAGAGCCAGCGCAGCTATCGGATTGTGGTGCCCAGCAAGGTTTCGGCGGACAAGGTGCTGGAGGCGCACAAGGCTGGCAAGGGCGGCAAGGTATTTGTCTACGACCCGCAACTGCTGGCCTCGAACGTACTGCCTTCGAGCTTTGAGCGTGTCGCGCAGGATTGCATCTGATCCTTGGCTGACTGCGCTTTTGCGCAACTCCTTTGGTTGGCCGCAACCAGCCATTTTTCAACCCATGCCGATGTCGGCGTGGGTTTTTTTTGCCAGGAAAACACTGGGCAGCCGTGAGGAAATTGTCTCCACAGAGGCTACAGAGCGTATCGAATCGGACGATGCTGGCCAGGCAATGAGCAAAGATTGTTTGACTGGCTCGCGGTGGTGCCGATTTCTGCAAGCAAACACGATCCCTGTAGGAGCGAGCTTGCTCGCGATGGTCGTCAACGATGACGATGGCTGTCTGAATGCCCACGGTGCCTGAACCACCATCGCGAGCAAGCTCGCTCCTACAGGGGATCGCGTAATGCTTTTGATCTTCTGTGGGAGCGAGCCTGCTCGCGATGGTCGTGAACGATGATGTGGGCTGCCTGATGCCCCGCGGTGCCTGGGCCACCATCGCGAGCAAGCTCGCTCCTACAGGGGATCGCGTAATGCTTTTGATCTTCTGTGGGAGCGGGCTTGCTCGCGATGTTCGTCAACGATAATGCGGAAAACCTGGCACCCCTCAGCGCCTATTTCAACGCTTGCTGAACGCCAACCGCGCCGCAAACAGCACGAACAGCATCCCCGTGGCGCGATCCATCCACTTGATGACTTTCTCGCGGCGCAGAAAGCTTGCCAGCGGCTGGGTCGCACCGATCAAGGTGGTGGACCAGATCAGGCCCAGGACCACGTGAATGCTCACCAGGCCAAAGGTCCAGGCAACCAGGTTGTGCCCCTGGGGGATGAACTGCGGCAGGAACGACACGTAGAAAATGCCGATCTTGGGGTTGAGCACGTTGCCCATCATGCCCTTGAGGAACCAGTTGGCATTGGGCTTGGCGTCGGCCTGCACCGGCGATAATGAACTGCGCGGGCGCAGCAGCATGTTCAGGCCCAGCCAGGCGAGGTAGGCCGCGCCGCAGTATTTGAGGACATTGAAGGCCAGCTCCGACACCGCTATCAGCGCACCCAGGCCAAACGCCACGGCCGCCCCCCACAACAGGCAACCGGCGTTGATGCCCAGTGCGGCGCGAAACGCCTGCTGCCGGCCTTCCACGGTGGCGGTGCGCAGGACCAGGGCGGTGTCCAGGCCCGGCGTCAGCGTCAGCAGGGTGGCGGCGAGGGTGAAGGCGAGGAGGTTGTCGGCGATGGACATACAGGGGAACCTACAATTTGATGGCGGCGGTCAGATTCTGGCGCATGTAATCCAGGAAGCGTTGCTGGAACAACATCGTATGCTCATGCGCGGCCTTTTCCGCCGCTTCGGCATCACGGGCGGCAATGGCTTCGATGATCTCGTCGTGGTCGCGACCCAGTCGATGTGCGCTGGCAGAGCTGACGACGTGATCGAAATGCAGGTGCAGCAACCGCTGACCTTCACCCAGCAAACGCTCGTACGTACTGGTGAAATAAGGGTTATGGCTGGCATGGGCGATGGCCATGTGAAAGGCCTTGTTACGCTCGGACATTTCCTGGAAATCACCGCTGTTGACCGCTTGCAGGTACAACTCGTCCGCCTCGCGAATGGCGGCCAGCTCCTCAGGGCGGTGCTGGCTGGCAGCCAGGCGCGTCACGGTGCGCTGCAGCAGGTCCAGGGCCGCGACGTAGTTGGGGAAGTCCTCGATCTCGAAGGGCGTCACCAACGTGGTGCGGTTGGGCAGGATGGTCACCAGGCCCTCGGCGATCAGGCGGGCCAGCGCATCGCGCACAGGGGAACGGGACAGACCGAACTGCGCAGCGAGCGACACTTCGTCCAGCTGCGCGCCGGGCCTGAGCTTGAGGGTCAGGATCTGCTTGCGCAGCTCTTCGTAGATATAGCGGCCGCCGTGGCGGCGAGCACCATTTTCGGTTTCGGTTTTTGCAGCCATCATCAGGTCTCGGTTGGAATGGCGCTGAGTATACATGCCATTCCCTTGTGTTCATGGGTTGAAACCGCTGCCCCAGGTGTCGCTGAGCATGAAGCCTTCAGCCAGCGGATCATCCGGATCGATACCCAGTTGTTGCAAGCCATATAGCCAGGCTCGACCCGTCACGCGTGGCAGGACGGCAGGGCGACCGGCCACCTCGGTCGCACCGAGCAGCGTGACCTGGAACTGTCCGCCGATGGTGGACTGCGAGGTCAACTGGTCACCGCTCTGTACCAGGCCCCGTGCCGCCAGTGTTGCCAGGTTGGCGGAACTGCCGGTGCCACAGGGTGAACGATCGACGCGCCCTGGCGGCAACGTGGTGCATGTCTGGGTAGGTGCGATCATCGAGACGATTGCGGAACATCACGTAAGCCACCTCGTTGACCGACGGCATCAATGGGTGCTGGATGTTGATCTGGCGATTGATGATCGCCTTGAGCGCGACACCGGCGCTGGCCAGTTCACGTGCGTTTTGGGGGGCAATGTCCAGGCCGATCTGCTCGACATCGATCAGCGCGTAGTACACGCCACCAAACGCCACGTCGATTTTCAAGGGGCCGAATTCGGCGGTCTCGATGACCAGGTCCAGGTGTTCGACGAATGCTGGCACCATGTCCAGCGAAACGCTTTCGCAGCGGCCATCAGTGCAACGCGCCTTGGCGGTCACCAGGCCCGCCGGAGTATCCAGTACCACGGTCGTCTCGGGTTCAACCATTGGCACCATGCCCAGTTCGAGCAGCGCGGTCACCACGCAAATGCAGTTGCTGCCGGACATCGGGTGCGCCTTGTCTGCTTGCAACACGATGAAACCCGCCTGGGCTTCCGGGCGTGTCGGTGGCAGCAGCAGGTTGACCGACATCTGCAGGCAGCCCCGGGGTTCGAGCGTCACCAGGCGCCGCAGGCTGTCGTCCACTTCGTTGATGTAGTTCATCTTGTCGAGCATCGTGGCGCCCGGAACGCCCAGGACACCGCCGGTGATGACTTTGCCGATCTCGCCTTCGCAGTGCACTTCGGCGAGTTGCAGGGTTTTCTTCCAGCGCATGGCTTACCTCATCTGATAGAGCGCCCTAGGCCGTTCCTTGTGCGCTAATGCGTGGAACGGCCCGGCGGTCAACGCTTTGTCCGTCAGCCCTGGCAGGCTTCGAAGACACGACGGAACTCGGTTTTCTCATCATCCGTCAACGGCAGCAAGGGGGCACGCGCGTTGCCGACCTTGAACCCGGACAGTTCGGTACCGTACTTGACCTTCTGCACGAACTTGCCGCTTTCCAGGTTGGCCATGACCGGGAACAGGTTGCGCATGACGTCCTGCGCGCCGTGGATGTCGCCGCTGGTGAATTTGCGATGAAAGTCCACAACCTTCTCCGGGAAGATGTTGGCCGGCCCGCAGATCCAGCTGCTGGCGCCCCACAGGTAAAAGTCCAGGGCCTGATCGTCAGAGCCGCAGGACAGTTGGATGCCCTTGTGATGCTCGCCGATCTCGATGGCCCGCAGCAGGTTGCCGCTGCTCTCCTTGATGCCGATCACCCGTGGATGGTCATTGAGTGCGGCAACCACGTCCATGCCCACTTCGACGTTGGTACGGATCGGGTAGTTATAGAGCACCACGTTGATCTCGGGGAAACTCTCGAGAATGGTGTGGTAGTGCGCCAGCAATTCTTCCTGGGATGGCAGGGCGTAGTAGGGCGGTGCGATCAGCAGGTTGGTGTAGCCGGCGTCGACGGTCTGCCTGATCTGCTCCAGCACTTCGCGGGTGCAGGAACCGTTGGCTCCGGCGATCAAGGTGCCACGGTTGCCCACCACTTCCTTGACGGTGGCCAGGATCTGCCGGCGCTCATCATTGGTCAGTGCGTAGTATTCGCCGGTCGAGCCCAGTGGCACGAAGCCACTGACCCCTGCCGCCAGTTGTTTTTCGAGGATGGTCGCCAGGGTCTCGTGGTCGACTTTGCCGGCCTGGTCGAAGGGGGTAACGAGAGCAGGCAGGATACCGTTCAGTTTCATGGTGATGTCTCCGGTGGGATGAAAGTCAGTAGGCGTAACGGCGCAGCAGGCGTCCCTCGACCACGCCGACCAGGCGGGTAAGGGGGAATGCCACGAGGAAATAGATGACGGCCACGGCCGAGAGGAACTCGACCGGCCGGGCGGTGCTGTTGGAGATGTTCTGGCCGACGAACATCAGGTCGGCGACCCCGACCGAGGAAATCAGCGCGCTCTCCTTGAACAGGCTGACCATGTTCGACAGCAACGGTGGAACCGCCCGCAGCAGCGCCTGGGGGAACACCACGTAGAGCACCTTGACCCGCGATGACAGGCCCAGGGCGATGCAGGCGTCATGCTGTTCGCTGGCGATGGATTTCAGCGCACCACGAAAGGTCTCGCTGGTGATCGCCGCCATGAACAGGGTCAGGGCGATCAACACCGAGGCATAGGGTGGAACGTCCAGCCCGAACACCACCGGGAAGCAGAAGAACACCCAGAACAGCTGGATCAGCAGCGGCGTGCCGCGAAAAAACTCCACGTAGAGAGTCAGTGGCAGGCGCACCAGTGGCGTGCGTACCTGGCGCAACAGGCTGACGATGAACCCCATCAGGCTGCCCAGCACGGCGCACACCAGGGTGAAGCCGAGTGTCAGGCCAAGGCCTTTGAGCAGCACCGGCCAGTAATGCAGTACGACGGAAAAATTGATTGGCATGGCTCAGTCCTCAGCGCTGCACAGCGAGGTCTTGGCGCCGCTCGAACCATTGCGCCAATTGGGCGATGGGCAGCGAGAGGGCGAAGTAGACGAGTGCGATCAGGGTGTAGGTTTCAAGCGGACGATAGGCCTCGGTGGCCAGGCTCTTGCCGACGTACATCAGGTCCGCAACGGCGACGATGGCGACCAGTGCACTCTGTTGCAGCGTGCCTATGCCGTTGGTGATGAGTACCGGCAGGGCGCTGCGCAGCGACTGCGGCAATACCACGTACAACGTGCGTTGCCACGGCTTGAGACCCAGTGCCACGCAGGCGTCCAGGTGCTCACGCGGCACCGCCTGCACGCCGGCCCGATAGGCTTCGGCGTTGAAGGCGGTGAGGTTCAGGCCCAGGGCCAGGAAGCCCATGGCGATCGGGTCGATGAACACGTTGAACAGCATCGGCACGCAGTAGAAGAACCAGACGATCTGCAGTAAGGCCGGGGTGCAGCGAAAGAACTCGATGAACAGTTGCGCCGGCCAGCGGATGAAGAACCAGCGACTCATGGTCATCAGGCACAGCAGAAAACCGCAGGTCAGACCGATCAGGTTGGCGACCAGCGCCAGTTCCAGGGTGACCTTGAGCCCGTCGAGCAGCGCCGGCAGGCTGCCGTTGAGGAAGTGGAAGTCGAATTGGTAGTTCATGGCAATTCCCTCAATCCAGGTGCAGGACCTTTTCCAGGAACTCGCGGGTGCGCGGTTCCCGTGGGCAGGTGAACAACTGGTCGGGGTGGCCTTGCTCGACCACCTTGCCGTTGGCGCAGAACACCACGCGGGTGGCGATATGCCGGGCGAAGTGCATGTCGTGGGTGACGATGATCATCGCCATCTTCTGTTCGGCCAGTTGCATCATCACGTTCTGCACCTCGATGACCATTTCAGGGTCGAGCGCCGAGGTGACTTCATCGAACAGCATCAGGCGTGGTTCGAGCATCAATGCCCGGGCGATGGCGACACGTTGCTTCTGCCCGCCGGAGAGCTGATTGGGGTAGGCATGAAGCTTGTTTTCCAGGCCCAGACGGGCGAGGTAGGCGCGGGCTTTTTCCGTGGCCTCGGCCTTGCCCAGGCCATGCACCTTGACCGGCGCGAGGATCAGGTTGCCCAGTACCGAGAGGTGCGGGAACAGGGTGTAGTGCTGGAACACCATGCCGATCTGCTTGTGCAGGACTTCATCCAGTGGTTTGCCCTGTTTGCGAGTCCCGTCGATGTAGGGTTTGCCCTGGAACTGGATGCTGCCGCCCTGGATGCCTTCCAGCCCCATCAGTACCCGCAGCAGCGAGCTTTTGCCGCTGCCCGAAGGACCGATGATGACCAGGCGATCGTCGGCACTCATGTTGAGGTTCATCCGGTCCATCACCACCAACTGGTCGCCGTAGGCCTTGCGGACTTCATGCAACTGGATGAAATCGCCGGTGTTGGCCGAATTCGGGATGAGCGGAACCTGTGGCTGGGAAGCCACCAAGCGGGGAGTGTTCATGATTGTCGTCTCCACGAGGGCGCACGTAACGCCGCCCCCGGTCAGTCATCGAGGGTTTACCGGGTACTGGTCTGGGCAGTGAGCCGGGCGTTTGCCTTGTCCTGCGATGTATCCCCGGCACGGGCGCCCGAGTTCCTGCACAGACCAGCGGTAAGCGCAGAGGCGCAAGCCGATGCCTTGTGGAGCGACAGCGATTGATAACCAGCCATTTTTTACCTCTCCGTTGAACTTGTTCTTGTAGGCAGAAGGGCAAATCAATGTTTAACGCATGCTTGTGTGTTGTGTTGTATGCAGCGTTGCATTCAGATTAGGGCGGGCTTATGATCGTTGTCAACGGGCAATCAACAACCGGGCATTGGCCGGCGACCTTCGGTACATCGAGGGGTATGCAGGCGTCTGGTAGATTCGCGAAACAACAACAGTGAGGAAGACCTGTGCGGCCGATCGTCGTTGTAGGTGCCGGAATCGTCGGCACCACCATCGCTTACCAACTCCAGCGCCGCGGCAAGCGGGTGGTACTGCTGGATAAAGCGGAGCCCGGCAAGGGCGCCTCCTTTGGCAACATGGCCAGCATCGCCGTGACCGAGTTCATGCCCGCGTCCCGGCCGGGCATCTGGTCGCAGATGCCCAAGTGGCTGCTCGATCCCGAGGGGCCGATCTGCATTCGCCCGGGTTACCTATTCAAGTTGATGCCATGGTTCCTGCGCTTCCTGTCGGCCAGCCGTCCGGCCAAGGTGCGCGAGCTGGAGGCCGCTGGCGCGGCGCTGTGCTTGCGTGTGCATGAAGACCTCGCGCAGTTGCTCAAGGACGCTGGCCTTGAGCACATGCTGAGTGAGCAGGGGTGCCTGAGCCTGTACACCGACGAAGCCGAATACCGCGCCGATCGTGAACACATCGAGGTGCTGGAGCGCTTTGGTTTCGCCCACGAAACCCTCGATCGCGAGGCGCTTCAGGCGCTTGAACCGGCGTTGGCCAGGCAGATTGGCAAAGCGGTGCTGTTTCCCGAGAATCGTTCGATCTCCGACCCTTATCAGTTGGTGATGCAACTGCTCGAGCGCTTCAAGGCATTGGGCGGGGTGGAGCACAAGGGCGAGGTGGTAGGTTTTGACCAGTGCGATGGCCACGTCGCCGGGGTTCGCCTGAAGGACGGCCGGCTGATCGAAGCCGAAGAAGTGGTGCTGGCCGCCGGTGCCTACACCGCCAGGTTGTCCAGGCTGATCGATGAACCCATCCCGCTGGAGACCGAACGCGGCTATCACACCCAGGTGATGACGCCGGGCATTTCCATGCAGCACTCCATCATCTGGCCGGCCAAGGCCTTCATGGTCACCCCGACCGCTGGTGGCATTCGCATCGGCGGCACGGTGGAAATGGCGGGCCTGGACGCCGAACCTGACTATCGCCGGGCACAGGTCCTGGTCAAACGCGCCCGCCAGGCGCTGCCGGACCTGCAGGTTCAGGACACCTCCGAATGGATGGGCCATCGCCCGGCGTTGCCGGACACGGTGCCGGTGATGGGCCGTTCGGCGACCCGGCGCAATGTCTGGTACGCCTGCGGCCACGGGCACCTGGGTCTCACGTATGCGGCCACGACCGCACGTCTGATCAGCGACCTCATGACCGGGCAGCAGCCGCCCGTCGACATGACCCCGTACCGCGTCAACCGTTTCTAATCACAACAATAGGCAAAGACAGGTGATCGCTATGCGCAGCAAGCTATACATCGACGGCAAGTGGGTAGCCCCGGTCAACGGCGGTTTCGAGACCGTGACCAACCCGGCCACCGAAGAGGTGGTGCAGGAAATTGCCGCCGCCACCGAGGCCGATGTCGACCTGGCCGTCAAGGCTGCCCGACGCGCGTTCGACAAGGACGGCTGGCCGAAACGCTCGGGTGCCGAACGGGCGAAGTTCCTGCGCGCCATCGCCCAGGGCATTCGCGATCGCCAGGATGAGATCGCGACGCTGGAGGTCATCAATAACGGCAAGCCGCTGCCGGAAGCGAATTGGGACATCGGCGATGCGGCTGGCTGCTTTGATTATTACGCCGGCCTGGCCGAACAACTCGATAGATGTGGCACGGAAAACATCGACTTGCCCGACGGGCGATTTACCTCCAAAGCGGTCAAGGAACCCATCGGTGTCGCGGGGGCGATCATTCCCTGGAACTACCCGTTGCTGATGGCCGCCTGGAAAGTGGCCCCGGCGCTTGCCGCCGGTTGCACCGTGGTGTTGAAACCCGCGGAAGTGACGTCGCTGACCTCTTTGCAACTGGCGGCGATTGCCGACGATGTCGGCCTGCCGGCAGGTGTGCTCAACGTGGTGACGGGCGCCGGTTCTGTCGCTGGCCAGGCGATCATCGATCACAAGGGCGTGGACAAGCTGGCCTTCACCGGCTCTGGCCCTGTGGGTTCGAAGATCATGGCGGCCGCGGCGCGCGACATCAAACGGGTCAGCCTCGAATTGGGCGGCAAGTCGCCGTTCGTGGTGTTCGACGACGCCGACATCGAACAGGCTGTCGAGTGGATCATGTTCGGCATTTTCTGGAACCAGGGCCAAGTGTGCTCCGCCACCTCGCGCGTGCTGGTGCAGGAAGGCCTCTACCCGCAATTGCTCGCCAGGCTGGTGGAAGAAACCCGCCGTATCAGGATTGGCAACGGCATGGACGAAGGTGTACTGCTCGGCCCGCTGGTTTCCAGGCGCCAGCACGAGCAAGTAATCGCCGCCATCGACGCCGCACGCGCGGCGGGTGCCACAGTAGCCTGCGGCGGTGGACGCCCCGAGGGCTTCGACAAGGGCTACTACCTGCAACCAACCGTGCTCACGGATGTGCCGCTGGACAGCGCCGCCTGGGTCGAGGAGATCTTTGGCCCGGTGGTCTGCGTTCGCCCGTTCAAGACCGAGGAAGAGGCCGTCGCTCTGGCCAACGATTCACGTTTCGGCCTGGCCGCTGCGGTGATGTCCAGGGACGATGTGCGGGCTGAACGCGTGGCCGCTGCGTTCCGGGCGGGCATTGTCTGGATCAACTGCTCGCAGCCGACCTTCACCGAGGCGCCGTGGGGCGGCTACAAGGAGTCCGGCATCGGTCGCGAGCTGGGCCGCTGGGGCCTGGACAACTACCTGGAGACCAAGCAGATCACCCGATACACAAGCGATGCCCCGTGGGGTTGGTACATCAAGTAACCGATTGAATCGGCAGCGCATGGCGGGGTTCCTGCGCTGCCTTTCCTGAACGAATTGATGGAGGTACACATGGCTCAACCACTGCAAGGACAAACCGTCCTGGTTACGGGGGCGTCAGGCGGTATCGGCGCGGCGATCGTGGCGCAACTGGCTGGCGAAGGCGCGCGGGTGATCATTCATTACGGGCGGGACAAGGTCGCGGCTGAACGCCTGCTTGAGCGCATTGGCGGCAACGGGTTCGTCGTACAAGGTGATCTTTCGACACCGTTGGGCGCCTTCGAGTTGTGGAACGCATCGATCGCTGTCGCCGGGCGGATTCATGGGCTCGTCAACAACGCCGGTATTCGTACCGAAATTTCCATCGACGCCGGGCCGGAGCAATGGTCCGCTGCCTGGCAGAAGGAGTTCCAGGTCAACTTCTTCGCCGCCGCCGACCTGTGCAAGGAAGCGATCCGCCATTTCCAGCAGTTCGAGGGCGGGCGCATCGTCAACATGGCCAGCCGTGCCGGCCAGCGCGGCTACGCGGCCGAAGCGTTGCCCTATGGCGCCACCAAGGCGGCGCTGATCAACCTGACCAAGTCCATTGCACGTTCCTTCGGACCTGACGGCGTGGTCGCCGTGGCCATCGCTCCCGGCTGGGTGCACACGGACATGGCTGAGCAGTTCATTGCCACACATGGCAAGCAGGCCGCCGTCGCGGACATTCCGATCGGTGAAATTGCCCAGCCTGGGGAGGTCGCCGAGCTGGTGGCTTTCGTGCTGCGCAAGTCCCAGGCTTCGCTCAATGGCGCCACGTTGGACGTCAACGGAGGCAGTTACATCCGCTGAACCCCAGGGGCGAACTCTTCGCGACGTTCGCCCCGCACCCTCAAGGAAATCACAATGAACCTGCAAGATGATCTGGCCGTGATGGTTCGCCAGGAACAAACCCTGCAATTTGAGCATTTCGACGAGAACACCGCGTGGCAGCTTGGCTGCGCCTTGCACGAGCGAGCCGTGGCTGAAGGGTGGCCACTGGTGATCGACGTCAGGCGGTTCGACCGCCCGCTGTTTTTTGCTGCCAGGCCTGGCATGACCTCTGACAATCTGGATTGGGTGCGGCGCAAGACCAACACCGTGCAGCGTTTTCTGCGCAGTTCCTATCGCATCGCCCATCAACTTGCCGTGGAGGAGCAGGACATTTCACAGCGCTACCATCTTTCACCGGCCGATTACGCCAGCTGCGGCGGTGGTTTTCCCGTCATCGTCAAAGGTGCTGGGATCATTGGCAGCGTGACGGTCTCGGGCCTGCCAGACCGTCAGGATCACCAGATCATCGTCCAGGCACTCTGCGATCTGCTCGGCCATGATCAGGCCGGGTTGATGCTGGCTGACGAGAGCACCCGCTAGATCCATCACCCTGTCCTGGCGCTTTCCTGCAACAGCCACTCCTTGAAATACGTGGCGGCGGGCGAAAGAGGGCGGCCCGCATCGTGAACCACATACTCGGCAAGCCCGGTGACCGCCGCAAACTCGGTCACCCGGACCAGTTCACCTTTGCGCACGGTATCGGCTGCCATGAAATCCCACGCCAGGCTGATGCCGGCACCCTGGAGGGTGGCCGCGTAGGTCAGGGTCAGCTGGTTGAAGGTCGGGGCGGATTTCGGTGATTGATAGGCGTGGTTGAAGTGGGCGAACCAGTCTTTCCACTCCATGCAGTCCCAGGCCGAAGTCAGTTGAATCAGCGGCAGGTTCGCCAGCTCATCCAGCGTCGAGGCTTGTGTACCGGGGCTGCCGGGCAGGGCGACCGGGTATATCACCTCGGCAATCATCGAGGTGGACACAAGGCCCGGCCAGTCACCGTTACCATAGAGAATGGCGAGGTCGCAGTCCGGGACCATGAACGGCAGGATGTCATTGGTCGCGTTGATGTTGACGGTGATCTCCGGATGGATCGCACTGAACCCCAGCAGCCGTGGAAACAGCCAGAACTGCGACACGGCGTGCGTGGCCAGCACGGTGACGGTATTGGCGGCGCGGGTGGCACTGACGCGCTGGCCGGCCGTGTGGATGCGGTGCAACGCGGGCAGCACTTCATCGTGGTACATCAGGCCCGAAGGGCTGAGCTTGACCCCGCGCGCCTGGCGAGTGAACAGCTCGACGCCCAGCGCCTGCTCCAGCGTGCGTATCTGTTTGCTGACGGCGCTCTGCGTGACACACAGCTCGGCGGCCGCGCGGGTGAAGCTTTGCAGGCGGGCCACCGATTCGAAGGCGACCAGTGTGTCGAGGGGTGGCATATGCCGAAAACGTCCAGCCATTCGAGTGCCCAAGGTATGCCGAAAAGGAATGTCAGTATGCGGCGTTTTCGTTACATCGACGCAAGGATTTCTCCTAGTATCGTGACATTCTTCGAAAGGTAGCCGCGATGCGAACAGCAGTAGTCCACGCCATGATGGCGGGTGCGTTATGGGGGGCGGTGATCGTCACGCCTTCATTGATCCCCGATGTGCACCCGGTGGTGATCAGTTGCGCGCGTTTCCTGGTGTATGGTCTGTTCGCCGTGCTGGTGGCGCTGCCTCGTGCCCGGCAGCTCCTGGGGCGCCTGCGCAAGAGCGATGTGCTGATGTTGCTGGAGCTGGCGCTGACCGGCAACCTGGTCTATTTCATCCTGCTGAGCGCGGCGGTGCAGTATGCCGGGGTGGCGATCGCCTCCCTGATCAATGGGCTGATTCCGGTGGCGATCATGCTCATGGGCAGGAAAACCAGCGGTGGCAGCAGCGGGTCGATGTACATCTCGCTCGCGTTGATCTGCGTCGGCACGGCGTGGATCAACGTGCCGGCGATCATGGACATCTTCCATGGCCAGGGCAACAGCGACAAGGCGTTCGGTGCATTCCTCGCAGGACTGGGCGTGCTGTCCTGGTCGTGGTTCGCCTTGCGCAATGCCGGGCACCTCAAGACGCTGCGCTTCAGCCCCAGTGAATGGTCGACGCTGCAGGGCGTGACCACGGGCATCGTCGCGCTGTTTGCCAGCATCGGCGTGTGCCTGTTCAATCCGCAGATTCTGCCGACGGCGTTGAGTGGGGGGCGCATGACCGTGTTCGTGCTGGTGATCCTGTTTTTGGCCATTTGCGGGTCGTGGCTGGCCAACGGCTTGTGGAACAGCGCAGCACAACGCCTGCCGCTGGGGCTCAGCGGGCAGATGATCGTCTTCGAAACGTTGTGTGCGCTGGTTTATGGCTACCTCATGTTGTGGGCGTTGCCCGGTGCCAACGAGGCGATCGGCATCCTGCTGGTGTTGGGTGGCGTCGCCTGGACCATGAGCGCGCAAGGCCGGCGGGCCGCTGTGGCCTGATCAGGCCACGGCCTGTGCACCGGTGATTTCCACCAGGGAGCCGCACATGAACGCGGCTTCGTCACTGGCCAGGAAGGCCACCAGTGCCGCTACCTCCTGCGGCTTGCCAATACGGCCGAACGGCACCATTTTGTCCAGGTCCTCGATGGTCCGTCCTGAGCGCCGCACACCTGCTTCCAGCATCGGCGTATGGATTTCACCGGGGCAAACGGCATTGATGCGGATATGGTGGGGCGCATAATCACGTGCCAGATTCTGGGTGAATGAAGCCACCGCCGCCTTGGTGACGTTGTAGGCGATGTGCCCCGGTGCGGGGTACAGGCCCCATTGCGAGGCGGTATTGACGATGGCGCCAGCCCCTGACTCGATCATGATGGGCAACACCGCCCGGCACAGGTAAAACATCGAATCCAGGTTGACGGCAAAACTGGTGTGCCAATCTTCTTCGCTCAAGGCCAGCAGGTTGCCACGACGGTTGATGCCGGCATTGTTGACCAGCACATTGATGTGCCCGAACTGTGCGGCAACCTGTGCAACCAGCGTCCGGCAGGCTTCGCCGTTGGAAATGTCAGCGGCCAGGGCATGGGCATTGTCGCCGATCTGCTGCGCCACCTCTTGAGCCGCTTGCAGGTTGACGTCAGTGACCACCACTGTCGCCCCCTCGGCTGCCAGTCTTGCGGCGATTGCTGAGCCGATCCCGCCAGCAGCGCCAGTGACGATGGCGACCTTGTTTTCAAACCTTTGCATGGGCAGACCCTCTCTGGCAGCCACTGCTGCCGTGTGCAAGCGAAACGCGATGCCGCTTGTTGATTCAACACAAGCGGCTCATCGCGGTGGCGGGTTACTTGGCGGCGTTGACCTGTAGGGAAGCCTTGTCCACCAGTTGCTGGATCTCGCCGTTATCGCGGCGCTGCTTGATGTAGATGTTCAGCACCTCCATATCGGCCGGCGAGATGTCGCGGCGGATGCCGAACGCCACACCCTGCTTGGCGAGGGCGGGTTTGGGCAGGATTTCACGGGCCCAGTCGGGGTTGGCCAGGGCGAACAGGTGGTTGGTATCACTGGCATCGACCAGCACGTCGGCGCGCTTGGACATCACCGCCAGCCGCGTTTCATCCATGCCCGGCAAACGCATGATCTTGGCGTTGCGAATGGCCGAGGTGATGGCCTTGTCCTGTGCAGTGCCGGACATGACGGCGAAGGTCATGTCGGGTTTGTCGAGTGCGGCGATTTCATCGGCGACGTTGGCCACCTTGGGGTTGTCCTTGTTGACCAGCAAAGACACCTGATAGTCGGTGGCCGGTGCGCTGAAACCCACCGCCAACGCACGCTCGGGCGTTTGGTTGAGGGCCATCGCAAGGTCCCATTTACCGCTCTGCAGGCCGGCGACGAGGTTGTCCCAACTGGTGTCGACGAACTGCACCTTGACCTTCAGTACCTTCTCGCCGAAGTCCTTGCACAGGTCGACGAAGTAGCCGCTGTAATCGCCTGAGCCGGCATCACGCATGACATAGGGCGCTGCCACTGCCGCGCCGCAACGCAGCACGCCGGCTTTCTGAATGTCTTGCCATACCGAGGTTTCGGCGGCCTGCGCGGCCGACTGTCCGAGCAAGGCACCACAGAGGCTGGCGCAGACAAACAGGGTTTTGAGAGACGCTGGGAAGAACCTGACCATTTTTGACCTCACTGTTTTGATTGTTGTAGGCAGAAAGGTAAAACAAAGTACCACACATCTGTGTGTGCATGGTTGTGTGCAGATTATGAGTTAGTCATTTGACTGTCAACTCGCCGTCGATTGACGGCGTGAGGGCTACGCTTGAAGGCACGCCAATTTCCATGACAGGAACGTCAATGCCGCCCATTCACCTGCGCCTGGCCGCGTTGCTGGTGCTTTGCCTGAGCTTTTCCGTGGCGGCGCAGGACAGCGCCTGCCCGGCGGGAGAAAAACAGCTGTGCCTCAACGGCTGCATCTGCCTCCCGGACCTGGGCAAGATCGCCGGTGTCCCAGACGGTATTTATCAGGTAGCCGCGCCCGCCCTGGCGCTGTGGCTGACGCAGTCGCGCGCAGAAGCGGCCAGCGCCGGCGTGCAACCGATCCCGGCGCCTGTGCGTGAGCGGCTGCTGCGCTGGTACGACGCCAGCGTGCTCGACGCCGTGAGCTACAAGATCAGTGACGATGGCCAGCTCAACGCCGCCAACGCCATGCTGCAAAACCCCGACATCGGCGCGGTGACGTTGATCGACATCATCATTTTTCGCAGCGCCGAAGACGCCGAACAGAACATCGGGCTGTGGGCCCATGAGCTCAAGCACGTGCAGCAGTATCAGGAGTGGGGTGTCGGCGGGTTTGCCCAGCGCTACACCGCGGATTTCAACGCGGTGGAAGAGCCGGCCTATGCCATTCAGATCGAGGTGGGCAGGGTGTTGCGGGAAGAGGCAGCAGCGGGGCGAACGCCTGATTGACTCAAGCTCCGCGCGATAGCCCGTTGATCCGCGCCGCATCGCGCAACGGTGGCAGGCCGAATACCCGCGCGTAATCGCGACTGAATTGGGTCGCGCTTTCATAACCGACTTCGAAGGCCGCGTGGGTGACGCTTTTCGCGTTGGCCACGAGCAAGGTGCGCGCCTGCAACAGACGCACTCTTTTCTGGTACTGCAAGGGGCTCAAGGCAGTGACGGCCTTGAAGTGACGGTGGAACGCCGACACGCTCATCGCCGCAAGCTGGGCCAGGGTTTCGACCCGGATCGGTTCGGCGAAATCCTGCCGAATGCGCTGGATGGCCAGGTTGACGCGGGCCATGGCGCTGTCGGGGGCAGCAATGTCACGCAGCATCCAGCCATTGGGTCCTTGCAGCACACGGTACAGGATCTCCCGTTCATAAGCGGGCGCCAGGGCCGCGATGTCATCGGGACGGTGCATCAGGCGCAACATGCGCACCCAGGCGTCCATCAGTTCGGGTGTGACGGCGGCCACCGAGAATCCGCTGTCCTGTTCGTGAGCCCCGGCAGGTTCGGGCAGGTCCGCCAGCAGCGTCGCCAGCACCATCGGGTCGAGGGTCAGGCTGACTGCCAGGTAAGGTTCACCGTTGGCGCCGGGGTTGACCTGACCCACGGCGGGCAGGCCGATGGACATGACGAAATAGGTCGCCGGATCGTAGTGCAAGGTGCGATCGGCGATGGTCATCGACTTGCTGCCTTGCAGGATCAGATTGATCATCGGTTCGTAGACCGCGGCCAGCAGGTGCTCGGGGATTTTTCCCTGGACCATGGCCACGCGCGGGATGCCCGTTTCGGTACGGCGGTTTTCGGCCTGTGCGGCCAGCGCGCGAAGTTCGATCAGTGAGTTTTCCATGCCCGCCATCTGAACCCAGGCGCACAGGCCTGCGCAAGCAAAAAGCAGAAACAGGCAGGAATCGGGCAGGAACGGCTGCGCCCGCGGCAAGGGCGCTGGTTACTGTGGTGGCTCAACCCAGTGATACGGAGCAGCGAATGAGCGTAATCGTCATAACCGGCGGCAGCCGGGGCATCGGTGCCAGCACCGCCGAACACTGCGCCCGCAACGGCATGGGCGTGATCCTGACCTACAAGAGCAATGCCGAATCGGCCAGGGCCGTGGTCGAGCGTATCGAGCTGGCTGGTGGCAAGGCCGTAGCGCTTGAGCTGGATGTTGCCGATGTCAGTGGTTTCGGGCGCTTCCGTGAGTCGGTGCGCCGGACCCTGCAGGCGACCTGGGGTGTCACCACCCTGAGTGGCCTGGTGAACAACGCCGGCCATGGCTTGTTCAATCCACTGGAATCGGTCACCGAGGCACAGTTCGACGGTTTGCTCAACGTCCACCTCAAAGGCCCGTTCTTCCTCACGCAAACCCTGCTGCCGCTGCTGGAAGAGGGCGCCAGCATCGTCAACGTGACCAGCGCCACGACCCGCGTCGCCACGGCTGGCGTGGCCCCTTATGCGGCGTTCAAGGGCGGCCTTGAAGTGCTGACGCGCTACATGGCCAAGGAGTTTGCCGAACGCCGTATCCGCGCCAATTCGGTGTCGCCGGGGGCCATACGCACGGAGCTGGGTGGTGGTCTGAATGATGAGTTCGAAGCGTTGCTCGCTGCGCAAACGGCCTTGGGCCGGGTCGGCGAACCGCAGGACGTCGCGCGGGTCATCACCACCTTGCTGTCTGAAGACGGAGGCTGGATCAACGCGCAATCCATCGAAGTCGCGGGTGGCTACTTCATCTGATTTCTGCGAGGTAATTCCCATGCTTGATCATGTCTTCATTTCGGTCAGCGACGTCGAGCGCTCGATCCGTTTCTACACCGCGGCCCTGACGCCGCTGGGCATCACCGCACGGCTCGACTACGACGGCAAGGACGGCCCGCCAGGCCATCCGGACCTCAAGGGCTTTGGCGCCAATGGTCGGATGTTTTTCTGGTTGCGCGAGGGCGTCGTGGAAGGGCGGGCGGCGCATATCGGGTTCGTGGCGAGCAGCCAGGCCGAGGTCGATGCGGCCTATCGGGCGGCCATGGCCAATGGTGCCGTCGACAACGGCGCGCCAGGTGCACGCCTGCACTACGACCCCGATTACTACGCGGCCAACGTCCTCGATCCGGACGGTTACAGCCTGGAATTCGTCTACAAGAACTGGCAGCACACACTATGAAAAAACTCATGATCTATGGCGCCACCGGCTACACCGGGCGCATGGCGGCAGAGCAGGCCAAGGCGCTGGGGCTGGAACTGGTGCTTGGCGGACGTACCGAGCAAACACTGCGACCGTTGGCTGCCCGATTGGGGGTTGCTTATCGGGTCTTCGCGGTCGATCAGCTGACCTCGCAGTCACTGGAGGGGGTCGATGTACTGCTGAACTTCGCCGGGCCATTCGCCCGCACGGCGCACGCCCTGATGCGTGCCTGTATCGAGTGTGGTGTCGATTACCTGGACATCACTGCCGAGATCAACGTCTACCGGCTGGCGGAACAACTGGGCGCCGAGGCCGCCAGTGCCGGTGTCATGCTCCTGCCCGGGGTCGGTTGGGACGTGGTGCCCACCGATTGCCTGGCGGTGCATGTCGCCCGGCGTGTGCAGGGTCCGCAGTCGTTGAAGGTGGCCCTGCAGGTTGCAGGCTCCATGTCTCGGGGATCGGCCCTGAGTGTCAGCGAGATCATCGGCGCGGGGCTGCTGGCGCGAGTGGGTGGAGCGCTGGTGGCAACGCCCGATGCGCAACCCCGGCATTTTGATTTTGGCGAGGGCCCGGTCTTGTGTGCGCCGCTGTCTTTCGGTGACCTGGTCACGGGTTGGCACTCCACTGGCATCCCTGACATCGCCATGTTCGTGCACATTACCGGGGAGGCCTTTCCCGAGGGGGATTTAGCGCAATTGCCCGAGGGGCCGAGCGCTGAGCAACGTGCGGCGCATCGCGCCAGGGCGGTGGCCGAAGTCACTGGGGCGGATGGCCGCGTGGCGCGTTCACTGATCGAGACCGTCAACGGCTACACCTATACGCCGTTGGCGGCGGTGCAAGCTGCGCGTCGGGTGTTGGGTGGCGAGCGTCGTCCCGGCTTTGCAACGCCGGCCCAGCTGTTCGGCAGCGGGTTCGCCGAGAGTATCGCCGGATCGAGCATCACCGATTTCTGATGTGACGGGTCAACCGACGGGCCACACACCTTGTGGGCCCGTCAGGGCGTTGGCGCTTATTTCGACAGGATCAGCAACGGGGTGTTTTTCTTCACCACGTAGGTCGCCAGTTCCGACGCTGTGGTCGAGCCCACGTTTTTCGCCGTGTGCGCGACACCTTCGGGAATGAACAGCGAGTCGCCGGCTTTCAGCGTCACCGGTGGCTGGCCTTCGAGCTGGTATTCGAACGTGCCGCTCTCGACGTGGGCGATCTCCACGCCAGGGTGGGAATGCTTCGGCGCAGCCACGCCGGCATCGAAGTCCACGCGCACCTGGATCACCTCGCGGTCGGCGGCCCCCAGATCGGCGCGCAGCAGGTCGGTGCGGTGCAGGCCGCTTTGCCAGCTTTTGGTTTCTTCGGCATGGGCGATGCCAGCGAGGGCGCCGAGTGCGACGACGGTAGCGAGGGCAGCAGTCTTGAATCGAGACATTGTTGTTCTCCGGTAAGGGCACGGCGAAGCGAGGAGTGCAGCGCCTGTGCGGTGAACTCATTAGGCGGGCGGGGTGTGTCGGCGGCGTGTCGAGCGGTGGGGTGTTTTGTATCCTGAGGTAGCCATTGGCGGGGTGGATACGTGGTGGTACAGACCGAACGCCTGCGGCGCCTGAACCTCCATCGCGAGCAGGCTCGCTCCCACAGGTTTTTGTGTCGATCACATGTATTGCGGCTGGCCCAGCCCACTGTGGGAGCGAGCCTTGCTCGCGATGGTCGTGAACGATGACGCTGGCTGCCTGATGCCCTGCGGTGTCTGGGCCACCATCGCGAGCAAGCTCGCTCCTACAGGTTTTTGTGTCGACCACAAATCCTGCGGCTTACCCGGCCCCCTGTAGGAGCGAGCCTTGCTCGCGATGGTCGTGAACGATGATGCTGGCTGTCTGATGCCCCGCGGTGTCTGGGCCACCATCGCGAGCAAGCTCGCTCCTACAGGGTTTTGTGTCGATCACACATCTTGCGGCTGGCCCGGCCCACTGTGGGAGCGGGCTTGCTCGCGATGGTCGTGAACGATGATGCGGGCTGCCTGATGCCCCGCGGTGTCTGGGCCTCCATCGCGAGCATGCTCGCTCCTACAGGGTTTTGTGTCGACCACACATCTTGCGGCTGGCCCGGCCCCCTGTGGGAGCGAGCCTTGCTCGCGATGGTCGTGAACGATGACGCTGGCTGCCTGATGCCCTGCGGTGTCTGGGCCTCCATCGCGAGCATGCTCGCTCCTACAGGGTTTTGTGTCGGTCACACATTTTGCGGCTGGCCTGGCCCACTGTGGGAGCGAGCCTTGCTCGCGATGGTCGTGAACGATGATGAGGGCTGCCTGACGCCCTGCGGTGTCTGGGCCACCATCGCGAGCAAGCTCGCTCCTACAGGGTGGGACGAGGTGATCGGTAGGTTCACCGTCGACTAAGCTAATTCCAAAATATTATTTATTTCAATTTTTTAAGATCGTTTAGCTTTATGCCCATGCAGAGCGCCTCGCTGCCCAGCCAGGCGCTTTTTTTTGCGTCAGATTATGTGCAGGGAGCGGCCGTGTCAGTTATTCAAACCCCGTTGGCGACAGGCCTTGAGCCTGCGCAAAGGTCCATTGTCCCAGCTGATGTGGTGCTTGAGTTGCGGGCCGTCACCAAGGCTTATCCGCGCAGCAAGGGCGCGGCGACCCTGCCGGCGGTCAGCGATGTCAGCCTCGAGGTGCGCCGTGGTGAAGTGTTGTGCCTGATGGGCACTTCGGGCAGCGGCAAGTCGACCCTGCTGCGCCATATCAATCGCCTGATCGAGCCGACCCAGGGTGAAGTGCTGATCGAAGGCCAGGCCATCAGCGGCTTGAGCAGCAGCGCGTTGCGCACGCTCAGGTCGCGGCGTATCGGTATGGTGTTCCAGCATTTCGGCCTGTTGCCCCATCGCACGGTGCTGGAGAACGTCGCCTTGCCGCTGGAGCTGTGCGGCGAGCCCGAGGCTATCCGGCTGGCGGCCGCCGCCGTGCAGCTCAAGGCCGTGGGCCTGGCAGGCTGGGGCGAACATTATCCCCATGAGCTGTCGGGCGGCATGCAGCAACGTGTCGGTCTGGCCCGGGCGTTGGTGACCGAGCCGGACTTCCTGCTGATGGACGAGCCGTTCAGCGCCCTGGACCCGACGATCCGCCGCGACCTGCAAACGCATTTCCTCGATCTGGTGCGCGAGCGCGGGATCACCACCTTGCTGGTCACCCACGACCCCGCCGAAGCCATTCGCCTGGCCGACCGCATCGCCGTGCTGCGGCGCGGCCGACTGGTGCAACTGGGCACGCCGCAACAATTGCTCGAACAACCCGCCGACGCCGAAGTGGCGGACTTTTTCCGCGACTGCCAGCCCGCCCCAATCGCAACAGTGGCTGTGAGCAACACGGCCATTGAAAGCACTCAACCAGAACTGCGCGAGCAGCCGACCCTTGCCGGTTTGCCCTGGTGGCAAGCGCTGTTGCTCGGGCCGGCGGCGCTGGCCGCTCGGGGCAAAGGCGCCTCGTTCTGGGCCACCTTCGCCGCTGAACTCGGCGCCCTGGCCGCGCTGGGGCAGGGCGTTGCCAGCGCCTCGGCGTGGCCGGTGATCGTCGCGCTGCTGGTGCTGGCCACCAGCCGTTTCACCGCGATCACCCTGAGCCGGCATGCCCTGCGCGCCAAGGCCTCAGGCTGGCTGCTGCCGTTGGCGGTGGTGCTGGCGTCCCAGGCGCTGGTGGTGTGGCGGGTGATCACCCCGGAAACCAGCCATGCGCTGCTGCAATTCCCGATCAATCGCCAGGCCATGCTGCTGACCGCGCAAAGCATCGACGATTTTATCGGCTGGTCGCAGATCACCTTCGAAGGCGCCTTTGTCGGCGTGATCGTCGCTGTGCGCACGGTGATCGAAGGCGTGGAAAACATCCTCGGCTGGCTGCCCTGGCCGGTCTCGGCGCTGGCCCTGGTGTTCCTCGCCTGGCGCTCGGCGGGTTGGGGCCTGGCGCTGACCAGTGCGGCGGCGTTGGCGTACATCGGCCTGTTCGGCTTCTGGGAGCACACCATCGCCACGCTGGCGCTGGTGGGGGCCTCGGTGCTGATCGCCCTGGTGATCGGCGTGCCCACCGGCATCGTACTGGCCAAGCGACCACTGGTGCGTCGGCTGTTCACGCCGTTGCTGGACGTCATGCAGACCCTGCCGACCTTCGTCTACCTGATTCCCGCCGTGGCGTTCTTCTCGGTGGGCAAGACCCCGGCGGTGATCGCCACGGTGATCTTCGCCCTGGCGCCGATGATCCGCCTGACCTCCTGGGCATCCAGGAGGTGCCCAAGGACGCGGTCGAAGCCGCCGTCGCCCACGGTGCCAGCCCCTGGCAGACGCTGATCAAGGTGCAACTGCCACTGGCGCGCCGTTCGCTGCTCTTGGGCATCAACCAGACCATCGTCATGAGCCTGTCGATGGTGGTGGTCGCCGCGCTGATCGGTGCCGGCGGCCTGGGCTACGACGTGATGACCGCGCTGCGCAACATCAAGGGCGGCGAGGGCGTGCTGGCCGGCATCGCGATTGTCGTGTGTGCGCTGATCCCCGACCGAATCATTCAATCGAGCTTGCGCAAGCAAGGCCACCTCTACCAGTGAAAGTGAGACTTATCGTGAAGACACCTCTATTGCGCACCCTCGGCACCGCGGCCTTGCTGGCATCCCTGATCGCTCCTGCGATGGCCAAGGACAAGATCGTCATTGGCGAACAGAACTGGACCGGCGCCATCGCCATCCAGCACATCCTCGGCGAGGTGCTGGAAACTCGCCTGGGCGCTGACGTTTCCTACCTGGCCGGCGACGTCCCGGTGTTGTTCAGTGCGGCGTCCAAGGGCGACGGCTCGGTGGATGTGCTGACCGACATCTGGCTGCCTAACCAATCTGCCGCCTGGGCCAAGTACGTCACCGGCGGCACCCAATCGCTGGTGCCGAACAAGCAGCCCTACGTCGGTGAGCAGGGCTTCTACATTCCCGGCTATTTGCAGGACAAGTACGGGATCAAGTCGGTGTACGACCTGAAGAAACCGGAAGTGGCCAAGCTCTTCGAACCGCTGGGCGGCGGCAAGGCGCAGTTGCTGGTGGGGCCGGCAGGTTGGGAGTCGACCTACATCGGCGAGATCAAGGCCAAGGATTACCAGTTCGCCGATAAATTCGAGTCGATCTCCACCGAGGCCTCGGTGACCTATTCCAAACTGGCCGCCGCTTACAAGGCCGGTCGTGGCGTGGTGTTCTATGCCTACACCCCGGACTGGATTTTCTCCGCCTTCGACCTGCGTCGCCTGGAAGAGCCGGCCTTCGACGGTTATGCCCAGGACAACAAGAAAGGCGACCCGCTGTACAAGGCTGACGGTTGCTGGAAATTCATCAGCCCGACGGTCGACCCGGATTGGCTGAACAAGAGCCAGATCACCTGCGCGTTCCCCGATGCCAAGGTCTACGTGCTGTCCTCGGTCGCCCTGCAGAAGCGTGCGCCAAAGATCGCCGAATTCCTGCAAAACGTCGCCATCCAGCCGTCGCAGCTCAATGACCTGATCCTCAAGATCGAGAAGGAAAAGCAACCGGCCGATGTCGCCGCCAAGGCCTGGGTCAAGGCCAACCCGGCCATCGTCGATCAGTGGCTGGCGGGTCCGGCGCAGACCGCGAGTGCCCACTGATGAGCGTACGTTTGCTCGATGGCGGTATGGGCCGCGAGTTGCAGCGCATCGGCGCGCCGTTCCGTCAGCCGGAATGGTCGGCGCTGGCGCTGATCGAAGCGCCGGAATTCGTCTTGCAGGCGCACCGTGCGTTCATCGCCGCCGGTGCCCGGATCATCACCACCAACAGCTACGCGGTGGTGCCGTTTCACCTCGGCGAGCAGCGTTTCGCCGAACAGGGCCTGGCCCTGGCCGAACGCGCGGGAAACCTGGCGCGCCAGGCGGCCAGCGAGCACCACGAACCGGTCACCGTGGCCGGTTCGCTGCCGCCGGCCCTGGGCTCCTACCGGCCAGACCTGTTCGATCATGCGCGCAGCGTTGCCATTCACCGCCAGTTGATCGAGGGCCTGCGCGATCAGGTCGATGTCTGGCTGGCGGAAACGCAAAGCTCCATCGCCGAAGTACGAGCGGTGGCCGAAGCCCTGGGCACGCAGCCCAAGCCCTTGTGGGTGTCCTACACGCTGCTGGATGAAGTGGACGGCGCGCCGCGCTTGCGCTCCGGCGAATCGGTGGCGCAGGCGGTGCAAGTGGCGGCCGGGTTGGGTGCCTCAGCGGTGTTGTTCAACTGCAGTCAGCCGGAGGTGATGGCCGCGGCGCTGGCTGAGGCTCGGTCGGTTATCCAGAGCCTCGGGCAGGCGATTGAACTGGGCGTTTATGCCAATGCGTTTCCACCGGTCAGTGCCGAGGCTGAGGCCAACAGCACGCTGCTGGAGATTCGCGCGGATCTGACGCCGCAGGCGTATTTGTACTGGTCCAAAGCCTGGGTGGCGGCGGGCGCGAGTATCGTTGGCGGGTGCTGCGGGATTGGGCCGGAGCATATTGAGCGGTTGCATGGGCATCTGGTGCATCAACCAGCATCTTGAGTGTTTGTGCGGGCCTCATCGCGAGCAGGCTCGCTCCCACATTGGATCTGTGTGGTTCACTTATCCCCTGTGGGAGCGAGCCTGCTCGCGATAGCGATCGCACAAACACTACACACCTCATCATTTCCCCTGAACCTCCCACCCCCAAAAACGCTCCATACCCAAACACCCCAGTGTCTGGCCACCGCCATGAACGAACCCCTCAAGTTCGGCATCGAAGAAGAATATTTCATCACCGACCTGGCCACCCGCCAGATGCCCGGACAGATCCCCCGGGCGGCGATTGACCGGTGCCAGGCCGCTCTGGGCCAACACTTCGCCTTCGAAATGTTCCAGGCCCAGATCGAAGTGGCCTCACCAATATTCACCCACCTCGCACAGGCCACCGATTACCTGGCCAACGCTCGCGGCGCCCTGCAGCATGCCTTGCGCGGCTTTGAATTGGGCCTGGTCTGCGCGGGTAGCCACCCCCTGGCAGACTGGCGCGACCAGCACGCCACTGACCAGCCACACTTTCGGCACCTGTTCGACGATTACCAATACGTGGCCCAACGCAGCGTGGTCTCGGGGCTGCACGTGCACGTGGAAGTCCCGGCCGGGCTGGATCGCATCCGGGTGATGAACGAGGTGTTGCCCTGGACGCCTTTGCTGCTGGCGCTGAGCTGTTCTTCGCCATTCTGGCAGGGGGCCGACAGCGGCTTTGCCAGTTACCGGCAGACTGCCTGTGATGAGTGGCCGCGCATGGGCGTGCCGGAACTGCTGGCCGATCAGCAGGCGTACGAGGCGTACGTCGCGTTTCTCATCGCCAGGGGCGCCATGAGGAAAGCCAGCGGCTGCTGGTGGGGCGTGCGCCCGTCGGCCAGCTATCCGACGCTGGAGTTGCGAATGACCGACGCCTGTCCGCGGCTCGATGATGCCCTGAGCCTGGCGTCGTTGTTCCGCGTGATGGTCGCCCACGCCATCGCACAGCCTCATCCGGGCGCGGGTTACTCGGAACAATCAAGATGGACAGTGATGGAGAATCGTTGGCGAGCGAAAAGATCAGGCATCAACGCCGCGTTCCTGATGGAAGGCCATGAGCAACCATTGTCCGTAGAGCAATGGCTGCGCATGGCCGAGCAAACGCTGGGCGCGACAGCCGGCGCATTGGGTGCGGAAGGGGTGTTCAGCGCCCTGCGGCACGTCATTCGCGAAGGCACCAGCGCAGGACGGCAACGGGTGGTCTATCAAGCCTCCATCAGCAGCGGTCGCCAGCCCCGCCAGGCACTCTCGCAAGTGGTCGATCATCTGCTGATGGAAACCGCGCAAGGGCCGCTTTCAGGTCGAGGGCAGCAGCACCTTGAAGGTCGTGCCGTGATCGAGCGTTGATTGCACCTCGATGTTGCCGCCGTGACCCTCGACAATTTGCGCGGCGATGAACAACCCCAGCCCGAGCCCGGCCGAAGAGCCCTTTTCACCACTGGCATAGCTGGAATATCGGCCTTCGGGGTTGAACAGGTAGGGCATGATATTGGCGGGAATCAGTTCGCCGCTGTTCTGCACGCTGAACACCGTCTGGCCGTCGTCGCGCTCGAGCGTCACGTGGATCGCCTGCTGCGCATCGCCATGGCGAATGGCATTGGCAATCAGGTTGGTAAATACCTGCTCCATGCGCAACGGGTCGAATTGACCGCTGACCGGCTCACCCGCATGCCACACGATCTGCACCTCGGGGAATCCGGTGCGCAGTTCCTCGATGACCGAGGTGCAAAGGCTGTTCAACTCACAGGGCTCCAGGTTTACCGGCAGCCCCGTGCCCAGATTGACCCGTGCCAGGTCGAGCAGGTCATTGACCATCAAATCGGCGCGCCGCACGCTGGTGCTGATCTGCGTTGCGAGCCTGCGTTCGCGATCCGACAGGTGGGCGCTTTCACGCAACAGGTCGCTGGCCATCATCACTGCGCCAAGGGGGGAGCGCAGGTCATGCCCCAGGACGCCCAGGACGGTCTTGCGTGTCGCCTCGACCGCCTCGCCGTAGGTCTTGATCGACTCGACAAGGGCCTGATCGACGCCTTCATTGAAGCGGATCATGTCATCGACCCGATAAGTGTCATCGAGCGGGTTCTGTGCCAGCCAGAGCCGGAGCACGCTGGAGCGCAGCGCGCGGTACTCCGACACCATCTGATCCATGGAGAAGCCGGCGACAAGGCGTGTCCGGGCGTGGGTGTCGGCGGGCGAGTCGCCTTCGGTCTGCGGGCCACGTCCTTCGGACTTGGCGATCTGTTGTTGCTCGGTCTGGGCGCCGCGCATATCCCGCGCCACCGTTTCCAGGATGAATTGCGCGTGGTCTCTCAAGCCTTTGGTGTCCAGCGTCGGCAAAGCGGTGTCGATCGTCCTGGCGTATTTCTCCCAGGCCGACAAAATCTGCTCCATGTGTTTGGGAATGAAGTCGTACAGTCGCATGGCGGTCGTTGTTGCCTCCCTGGTAACCCGTTGATGTGCGTGTGTTTTGCGTCCGACAGGCGAACGGCTGGAGCCGGCCTTGGCTCCAGAAGTCATTTTAGTTGAGGACGAGGAGAGTGTAGTGCCGTCTGGCGTCTACGCCAGCTCACAGGGCGCAGTGACGTGCATTCAGCCAGCGTTCGAAGTCCTGCGCCGGCATCGGGCGTCCGTAGAGGTAACCCTGAGCCTGGTCGCAGCCGATCTTGCGCAGGAAGTGATGCTGTTCTTCGGTTTCGACGCCTTCGGCAATGATCCTGAAGCCCAGCGCATGGCCCAGTTCGACGATTGTCTTGGTAATCGCCACATTGCTCGGGTCTTGGGGCAGGTCGGCAATGAAGGTACGGTCGATCTTGATATGGTTGATCGGCAGGATCTTCAGGTAGGCCAGGGACGAATAGCCGGTGCCGAAGTCGTCGATGGCGGTGGTGACGCCCATCTCCTGCAGGGTGCTGAGAATCGCCCGGGAGTGCTCCGGGCTGGCCATCATCAGGCTTTCGGTCACTTCCACTTCGAGCACGCTGGCCGGCAGGCCAAACACGCCCAGCGCACATTTCAGGGTTTCGACGTAGTCGCTGCGATCAATCTGCAGGGCGGCGACATTCACTGCGATCACGCCAGGGGTGATCTGGCGGTCGGCCCAGCGGCGGATATCCCGGCACACCCGGTCGATCACTTGTTCGCCGATCTGGATGATCAGGCCGGTGCTTTCCGCCAGCGGGATGAAGTCAGCGGGGGAGATCAGGCCCTGCACCGGGTCGCGCCAGCGGATCAGCGCCTCGGCGCCTTCGACGCCATTGTCGGCCAGGTTGATCTTGGGCTGATACCAGACTTCGAACTCGTGATTGAGCACCGCCCGGCGCAGGAAACGCTCGCTGTTCATGCGTTCCTGGGCGCGCAGGGTCATCTCCGGCTGGTAAAAACGGTAGTCGTTGCGGCCGCCTTCCTTGGCGCCGTACATCGCCGTGTCGGCCTGGCGCAGCAGCAGTTCGGGGGTCTGGGCGTCCTGGGGCGCCATCGAGATACCGATGCTGGCGGTCAGCAGCGTCGACGTGCCTTTGAGGTCGAAGGGCTCCTGCAGCGAGGCGAGCAGTTTCTTGGCAATCAGGATCGCGTCCACCGGGTGCGTCAGGTTGTTGAGGATCAGCGCGAACTCATCGCCACCCAGGCGCGACACCGTGTCTTCGGCGCGCACGCACGTGAGGAAGCGCGCCGCCGCCTGTTGCAGCAGCAGGTCGCCCAGTGAGTGGCCGAGGCTGTCGTTGACGGTCTTGAAACCGTCCAGGTCGATGACCACCACTGCCAGGGTCTGGTTGTAGCTCAGCGACAGGTCGAGGCAATGCTGCAAGCGCTCGTGGAACAGCGAACGGTTGGGCAGGGCGGTCACCGGGTCGTAGTGCGACACCCGTTCAAGCTCCGACTTCGACTGATTGATGGCGGACATGTCGGAAAACACCGCCACGTAGTTGATGACATTGCCCGTGTCGCTATGGACGGTGTTGATGGTCAGCCACTGCGGGTACAGTTCGCCGTCCTTGCGCCGGTTCCACAGCTCCCCGCGCCACAGGCCGGTCTGTTTCAGGCAGTGGATGATGTCGCGATAGAAGGCGTTGTCCTGCTGCTCGGAAATCAGGATGTTGGGCTTGAGGCCAATGGACTCTTCGGCGCTGTAGCCGGTGATCTTGCTGAAAGCGGCATTCACCGAAAGGATATGGCCACGGGCATTGGTGATGATCACGCCGTCAGCGGTGTTGTCCAGCACGATGCCGGCCAGGCGCAGCTGTTCGGTGTTCTGCCGGGTGGCAGTGATGTCGGTGGAAATACCCAGCACCCCGGACACCTGGCCGGTGGCCCCGCGCAGCACGCACTTGGTGGTCACGTAGGTGCGCGGCGTCCCTCGTTGTACCAGATGGTCTTCGAAGCGCAGGATCTTGCCGGTTGCCAGCACCTGCCGGTCGTTGTCACGCAGGGTTCGGGCCTCGGCGGCCGGCAGGTAACTCTCGCGGGTCTTGCCTTCCATCTGTTCGAAGGAAATGTTGGCGGCCTGTTCGAACATGCGGTTGCACAGGCGCAACCGGCCTTCGGTGTCGTACACGTAGATCAGTGACGGAGCGTTCTCGACGATCTCCAGCAGCAGGGCCTTCTGGGTCTGCAACGCTTCCTCGGCCTGCTTGCGGTCGGAGATGTCGCGCACCACCGCATAGAGCATCGGTTCATTGGAGAGGTTGACGGTGCACAGCGTGACCTCGGCCGGGAAGACCGTGCCGTCGGCGCGCTTGTGCAGCCATTCGAAGCGGTGCACGCCATTGGCCAGTGCGGTTTTCAGCATGTCCTGCGCCTTGTCCGGCGAGGCTTGCCCATCGCTTTGCAGGGGCGGCGAAATATCGCGGGTCCTGATGGCGTGAAACATCGAGGGGTCGTGAAAACCGAAGACGCGCATTGCCGCGGCGTTGGCCTCGATGCAGATGCCGTTGCGGCGCAGGATCCAGATCGGGTCGGGGGAGCGCTCGAACAGGGCACGGAACCTGGCTTCGCTCTGCACCAGCGACTGCTCGACGATCCGGCGTTCTTCGACTTCCTGCGCCAGTTCGGCGTGGCGCTGGTGGATCAGCCGGTTGCGCTTGCCGATTTGTGCCGCGAACCAGGTCAACAGGATCGTGCCGGTCAGGGCCACCACGAACAGCGGTGATAGCAATAGCACGCTGGAGGGCCACCCCAGCGCCTGCTGCTGGGCATCCAGGGTGCCGACGATGATGGAGATCAGTAACCCGCACAGGAAAATACCCGTTGGCAACGCGAACGCCCGCCAGCGGTTTTTCTGCACTTCAGCCTGGCCATTTCCAGCGCTTCTGGCCACAGCGGCTCGGTCTTTTTCCAACGTGTCATTCCTTTGAATCCATGCGTGGCACCTGCTTAGCACTTGACCGGGCGCGGGCGCTGAAAGTTTCGCTGGATATTTACTGAACGCCCGGGAGAATGCGCACCTAAGATCGTATGAGCACCCACCGACAGGTTTTCCCCATGAACTCACCCCGAATCGGCTTCGCCTGTCAGTACAAGCATCCGCAGCGCAGCCTGTCGGTGTCCGAACTGAAGTTGATTGAAGGCCCGTTCAACCCACGCACCACCACCCTGCGCTGGATGGACGGCGTGGCGCCGCAGCTCGCACGGGAAAAACTGCTGGAAGTGGTGCTGCACAACCTGGCGGCGCAGCTGAAATTGCTGGCCTACGTCGGTCAGTTGCCGCCGGGCCTGCGCATGGTGCGCTTGAGCAGCGATCTGCTGCCGTTCTACAGCCATGCCAAGGTGCGGGATTTTTACCGTGACCCTGCCATTCAGCAGCAACTTGTCCCGGGGTTCGCCGCCATCGGCGAGCTGGCGCGTTCGCTGGACATCCGCCTGTCGTTTCATCCCGGCCAGTATTGTGTGCTGGGGTCGGACAATCCTGGCGTGGTAGAGAACAGCCTGGCCGAGTTCGAATACCACGCCGACATGATCCGCATGATGGGTTACGGCCGGCGCTTCCAGGACCTCAAGTGCAACGTGCACATCGCCGGGCGCCTGGGCGTCGAAGGGACGCGGGCGGTGTGGGCGCGGTTGTCCGAGGTGGCGCGTAACTGCATCACCTTCGAGAACGACGAAAAGACCTATGGCCTGGACCACTGCCTGCAAATGGCCGACCTCGCGCCGGTGGTGCTGGACATTCACCACTGCTGGATCAACGAGAACGACTACATCGCCCCCGACTCCCCGCGGGTCCAGCGGGTCATCGACAGTTGGCGCGGGGTGCGCCCGACCATGCATTACTCGCAGCCGCCGGAGCACCTGCAGGAACTGGGTTTTGATGCCGAGCACAAGCTGGAAATGGACGCGTTGTTGCAGGTGGTCTCCAAGCGCGACCTTTACGCCCACAGCGACCGGATGTGGAACCGCTGGACCAACGACTACGCCGTGCAGTTTCTCGACCGCTTCGACATCATGCTCGAAGCCAAGGACAAGAACCTGGCGGCGTTGGCGTTTTACGAGTACTCGAACTGCCTCAAAAACCTGTAGGAGCGAGCATGCTCGCGATGGTCGTCAACGATAACGCTGGCTGCCTGGATGCCCGCGGTGTCTGGGCTACCATCGCGAGCATGCTCGCTCCTACAGGTTATGCAGTCGCTGCGCATAACTCTTCGGCGAACACCCCGTCCGCTCCTTGAAACACCGATAAAACGTCGACAACGAATTGAACCCCGCCGCACTGGCGATCTCCTCGATCCGTGCCGTCGTGCCCTGGCTGTTCAACTGTTCCAGCGCTTCATCCAGTCGCAGCTGATTGAGCAGCGCATAGAACGTCTGCCCGCGCACCTGGTTGAGGAAAAACGAAATCTGGTTACGCGTGTACCCGGTCGACGCCGCCACGTGGGACAGGTCCAGGCGTGGGTCGAGGTACGGCTTGGACTGTTCGAAGTACTGCTGCAAATCATTGGCCAGCGCACCGATCTGCCGGGCCGACAGGCCCAGGCGGCTCACGGCACCCGCGCTGTAGGTCGGCCGGGTGACGGGCGGTGCCTGGCTGACCAGGGCGGCATGCTCGTTGACCCGGACAATCAAGCCATCGCGGATCGACAGCGCTTCCATTGTTCGCAATGACACCAACCCGTCACTGCCGTTGAGCGTCACCTGGTATTGCAGGAACGCGGTGTCGCCATCGACTCGCAGGCGGTCGGTGTAGGTCTGCAATTCCTGCGACCCGCGCGGCATGCTGGCGCCGAGATACGCGCGTAGTTGTGCGTAGTCGAGGGTGCGGTTCTGCAGGAAATCGTTGTACTCGACCGCCGGGTGATACAGCGCCATTACCGCGTCGAGGTCGCGGCGTTTCCAGGCCTGGTGGTAACGCACCGCGACGTCGTGGGTCTGCGCACTCGCCGGGTCCGTCACGAAGGTTTCAGTGGTGGGTAAATCCAGTGCTTGCACGACGAACTCCAGGGCGCGCCTCGGGGGCAGGCCCTCAGTATTCCAGAAGCGCTGATTTTCCGCCCGTGTCCGCTGCGAGGTTTGTCGCGCCATGGTGCCTGTGAAAGCGCAGGCGTTTGCATTAGCGTCAGCCCATGATTTTTTGGAGCCGAGCGCATGACCCAGCACACCGCGACCCCATCCCTGGCCGATGCCCGGCCCTACCCCGTCTGGCTGGAGGCGCGAGTCAGCCCGCCAGCCGCTCCCCGGCTGACTGGCGACCTCCGCTGCGACCTCGCCATCGTCGGCGGTGGTTTTGTCGGCCTGTGGACGGCGCTGAAGGCGCGCCAGCGCCGGCCCGATGCGACGATTGTGGTGCTGGAAGCCGGTCAGTGTGGCGGTGAAGCGAGCGGACGCAACGGCGGGTTCTGCGCGCCGAGCATTTCCCATGGTGTGGCCAACGCATTGAAACGCTGGCCGGGGGAGGCCGAGCAACTGGTGCGCCTGGGCCGGGAAAATCTCGATGCTTTCCAGCAGGACCTTCAGGCGTACGCCATGGACGTGGCGTTCGAGCGCCAGGGCAAACTCAACGTCGCCAGCCAGCCGTGGCAGGTCGATGGCTTGCGCTCGATGCAGCGCAACTATGCGCGCTTTGGCATTGATTGCCAGTACGTGGAAGGCGAAGCGCTCAAGGCCTATCTGGACTCGCCCGACTATGTCGCCGGTGTCTTCGAGCCCAATTATGCGTTGCTCAACCCGGTGAAAATGGTCAGCGAGTTGCGCCGGGTTTGCCTGGCGCAAGGGGTGCAGTTGTTCGAGCATTCGCCGGTCAGTCGTTTGCGTGAAGACGGCAGCCATCAGATGCTGGAAGCCGGTCTGGGTACGGTCAGGGCGGCCAAGGTCGCGCTCGCCACCAACATTGCGCCGCCCCTGCTGGGGGCGTTGAAATCCAAGGTCATTCCGATCTACGACTATGCCCTGGCCACCCAGCCGTTGGACGACGAGCAATTGCGCGCCATTGGTTGGGTCGGGCGCTACGGCATCGCCGACAGTGGCAATCAGTTTCATTACCTGCGCAAGACCGAGGACAACCGCATCCTGTGGGGCGGCTATGACGCGATCTATCACTTCGGCAGTCGCCGCGACGAGGCGCTGACCCAGCGTCCCGACAGCTTCGCCACCTTGGCCCGGCAATTTCAATCGGCCTTCCCGGCGTTGGCCGATGTGCGTTTCAGCCACGCCTGGGGCGGCATCATCGACACCTCGGCGCGCACCACGATGTTCTGCGGCACCGCCGCCAATGGCCGTGTGGCCTATGCCCAGGGCTTCACCGGGCAGGGCGTGTCCGCCAGCCGTTTCGCGGCGTTGACCCTGCTCGACCTGCTGGAGGGCAAGGCCACCGAACGCACGAAGCTGGCAATGACCTCGACCGCACCGTTTCCGTTTCCCCCCGAGCCCTTGCGGTACCTGGGCGTGTCGCTGGCCCAGCGCTCGCTGGCCCGCGAAGACCGCACCGGGCACCGCGACTGGCTGCTCAAGGGGTTCGATGCACTGGGCATCGGTTTTGATTCTTGACTGGAGTGAGTACACGCATGAGCACGCCTTCGCACATCATCGACTTCGCCAACCCTGAGTTGCCTGTGGTCGAACTGGACACCAACGATCCGGCGCTGGTCGACACGCCGTACCGTAGCCGCAGCTGGCGGCACTTCGTCGACCCGCAGAAAAAAGCCACCGCCGGCATCTGGGAAGCCCCGCCGCACCTGGAGCGTTGCGAGTGCGACTACGATGAGCTCTGCCACCTGCTCGAAGGGCAAGTGCGCCTGACCGACAGCGATGGCATCAGCCAGTCGTTCCAGGCCGGCGACACCTTCGTGGTGGCCGCCGGGTTCAAGGGCACCTGGGAAAACCTCACGCACGTGCGCAAGGTGTTCATGATTCTCCGGGGCTGAGATTTTTGTCACCTGACCGGGCTTGCTCGCGATGGTCGCCAACGATAACGCTGGGCACCTGACACCCCGCGGCAGCTTCGAATCCATCGCGAGCAAGCTCGCTCCTACAGGGGAGGGTGGTGTTCACGCGATTTAGGCAACACCACCGCCCCACTGTGGGAGCGAGCCTGCTCGCGATGGTCGTCAACGATGATGCTGGGTACCTGATACCCCGCGGCGGCCTTGAATCCATCGCGAGCAGGCTCGCTCCCACAGGGGATATCTGGTGCTCACACGATCGGTGCAACACCGCCGCACCCTGTAGGAGCGAGCTTGCTCGCGATGGTCGCCAACGATGACGCTGGGCACCTGACACCCCGCGGCGGCTTTGAATCCATCGCGAGCAAGCTCGCTCCTACAGGGGAGGGTGGGTGTTCACACGATTGGTGCCACACCGCCGCCCACTGTGGGAGCGAGCCTGCTCGCGATGGTCGCCAACGATGACGCTGGGCACCTGACACACTGCGGTGGCTTCAAATCCATCGCGAGCAGGCTCGCTCCCACAGGGGCTATCTGGTGTGCCGCTGCTTGCAATCAATCCACCCGCGCAATCATCTCCAGCTCGCGCATCAGCCAGTCCGAGAATGCCTTGGCCAGGTCATTGGCGCCCCGTGGCGGCAGGATGATGAAGTAGGGGTGCGGGGCCGGGAATTCGATGTCGAACAGGCGGATCAACGTACCCTGGGCCAGGTGCTCGCCCGCCAGGATGTGGTCGCTGATGGTCACGCCGGTGCCGGCAATCGCCGCGTCGATGGTCAGGGAGGCGTTTGGCAGGTAGATGTTCTGCCGACCCTGCAGGCTGGGAATGCCCGCCGCCAGGAAATAGCGGCTCCAGTCATACCCCTCGTCCTCATGCAACAACACCTGGCGCTCCAGGTCGCGTGGCTTGCGCAACGGTTCGCTGCCGTTGAGCAGGCGCGGGCTGCCCACCGGGAAATACATGATGTCGCCCAGCGCCGCGATGCGCTGGCCTTCGACCTGGCTGTCACCAAACGAAATCACCATGTCGACGTTCGGCGTCGCCTGTTCGATCGGCAGCATGTACAGCGACACGTCCGGGTAGTCGCGCAAAAAACGGTCGAGGATTTTCGAGATACGCGCCAGCAGCGCCGGGGCGCAGGCGATGCGCAGGCTGCCCGAGGGCGTCGAGGCGGGCAGGGCGGTCTGGATGTCGCGCAGTTGCTCGAACGCGCCGTTGACCAACTGGCTCAATTTGCGCCCTGCCGAGGTCAGGTGCACGCCCTTGCCCTGGCGCTCCACCAGCGCTACTTCAAGCTCTTCCTCGAGCTTTTTGATCTGGTGGCTGATGGCGCTGTGGGTGACGTGCAGTTCCAGCGCCGCGCCGCCCGTGCTGCCTTGCCGGACCAGGGCATCGAAGGCGCGCAGGGCGATCAGGGAGGGGAGGCGGCGTGTCGCTTTCAGAGCCATGTTTGCCCGATTTACGGTTAGTTGAATTCACATGAAACCTAGAAAACAAATCATTTGATGTCAATCTGGTTTGTCGTGAAGATGGCTGCACGAGTCAGTCACTCAAACGGTTACACGAGAGGGATTTTCGATGTCGGTTCAGCATGAGCATTTTGTCGACCTGTTACGCCTCGGCAAGTCCTACGGTGAAACCCGCGCGTTGAGCGACCTGACCCTGCACATCAAGCGCGGTGAATTCCTCACCCTGCTCGGGCCGTCCGGCTCTGGTAAAAGCACCACCCTGATGATGCTCGCCGGCTTCGAAACACCCAGCGAAGGGCGCATCGAACGCAACGGCGAGGACATCACCCACCTGCCCGCCGACCAGCGCGATTTCGGCGTGGTGTTCCAGGGCTATGCGCTGTTCCCGCACATGACCGTGGCTCAGAACATCGCCTACCCGCTCAAGGTGCGCAAAATACCCACCGCGCAGATCACCGAGAAAGTCGGGCAGATGCTCGAAAGGGTCGGCCTGGAAGGCAAGGGCGATCGCGGCATCAAGCAGCTCTCCGGCGGCCAGCAACAGCGTGTGGCCCTGGCCCGGGCGCTGGTGTTTGAACCCTCGTTGTTGCTGCTCGATGAACCCCTGTCGGCCCTCGACCGCCGCCTGCGCCAGGAAATGCAGATGGAGCTGGCGCGCATGCACAAGGAGTTCGGCACTACCTTCGTTTTCGTCACCCACGACCAGGAAGAAGCGCTGGCGCTGTCCGACCGGGTCGCGGTGTTCAATCACGGTCGCCTGGAACAACTGGGCACGCCGCAGGAAGTCTACGAGCGTCCCGCCAGTCGCTTCGTCGCCAATTTCCTCGGGGACACCAACCTGCTCGGCGTGCAGGGCATTCGCCGCCAGGACGATGCGCTGATCTGCAATTACCAGGGCCGCTCGCTGGTGGTCACCCGCGGCGCCGACCCGGTGGCGGTGAGCAACACCGGTGAGCACTGGCTGGCGATTCGCCCGGAACACGTCGACCTGCAACCGGTCGCCCTGGCCGGTGGTGGTAACGGCGTGATCGCGCGCATGGAAAAACTGACCTACCTGGGCACCCACGTCAGCCTCGACATGCGCCTGGACGATGCGCAGCCGATGGCGCTGCGCATCCCGGTCGGTCACCCGATGTTGAACAACCTGGAGCAGGGCCAGCCGTACTGGTGCTCCTGGTCGCAACAGCATGGCCACCTGATTTCGGCTTAAAACAACAGCAAGCAACACACCTAATAAAAACTGGTTCGATCACCTGCCCACAACCTATTGCATGGGGTTCCGAGGATGAAAGACAAACAGCGCTTTATCGACGACACAATGGACATCGCCCGCGAGAAACTCGAAGCCGGCACGCTCAGCCGTCGCAGTTTCAACCAGGCCCTGATGGTCGCGGCCGCCATGGCCGGGCTCGGTCCGATGCGAGGGGCCTTCGCCGCCGGCGGCTCGCTGGTGGTGTCCAACTGGGGCGGTGACGCGGTCCCGGCCTTCGAGAAAAGCTATCTGGATTTCGCCGGCGCCAGTGGCCTGGTGCTCAAGGTCGATGGCAGCGGCCCCACCGAAGGCGCGGTGAAGACCCAGGTCAACAGTGGCGCGGTGCGCTGGGACGTGTGCGACGGTGAAATGTATTCCTCGTACCGCCTGGGCAAGGAGGGCGTGCTGGCGCCCATCGACTATTCAGTCGTCGACAAGTCCTTGATTGGCTACGGCGACATCCACGAATTCGGCCTGGCCAACTACACCTACAGCTACGTGATCGGCTACGACGCCAAACGCTTCGGCAAGAACCCGCCGAAAAGCTGGGCGGACTTCTGGGACGTGAAGAAATACCCCGGCAAACGCACGCTGTACAAATGGATGAGCGCCAACCTCGAGTGCGCGCTGCTGGCCGATGGTGTCGCCCCGGACAAGCTCTACCCGCTGGACGTCGATCGCGCCCTGCGCAAGATCGAGGAACTGATGCCCCACGTGGTCACGCATTGGTCCACCGGTGCCGAGTCGCAGCAACTGCTGCGCGACGGCGAGGCGAGCATGGGCCAGATGTGGCACACCCGCGCCGAACTGGTCAAACACGACACCGGTGGTGCGGTGGACTGGACTTTCGATAACGCCATCGTCGCGCCGTCGGTGTGGTTCGTGCCGAAGAACAACCCGGCCGGTGCCGCCAACGCCATGAAATTCATCGCCTACGCCTTGCGCCCGGAGGTCCAGGCCAAGCTGATGGAGATCTACAACATGGGCCCGGTGGACGCCAAGGTGAACGCCTTGCTCTCGCCCGAGTTGCAGCGCATCAACCCGACGGCGCCGGACAACCTGGCCAAGCAGGTGTCGATGAACAACCTGTGGTACGCCGATCACTACGGTGAAACGCTCGAACGTTACCTGGCCCTGATTGGTGGCTGACATGCGACTCGGTTCCCAAGGCACGTTGCGCATCTACGCGCTGCTGATCCTGCCGTTGCCGGTGATCATCCTCGTCGGCTACCTGTTGCCGACGGTGGGTGTGCTGGGCTGGAGTCTCAGCCTGCCGCAGCCGGGCGTGCAGCATTACGCGACGATCATCGACAACGCGACGATCCACACGGTCATCTGGCGCACGCTGCGCATCTGCCTGCTGACCACGCTGATCAGCGTCGCCATCGCCTACCTGATCGCCTATCGCTGGCGGTTCGCATCCGGGCGCGGGCGGCAGTTCATCGAGCTGTTCGTGCTGCTGCCGTTCTGGCTGTCGATGCTGATCCGCGCGTTCGCCTGGCTGGTGCTGTTGCGCAATGACGGCCTGGTCAACCAGAGCCTGCTGACCCTGGGCATCGTCGATGAGCCCTTGGCGCTGGTGCGCAATGAACTCGGGGCACTGATCGGCATGGTGCATTTCATGGTGCCGTACGCGGTGCTGCCGTTGCTGTCCTCGATGCGCCAGATCGACGACGGGTTGCTGCGGGCGGCAAGCAGCCTCGGCGCCCGACGCTGGGCCATGCTCAAGGACGTGTTCTTCCCGCTTACCGTGCCCGGTGTGGCGGCGGCCTCGGCGACGGTGTTCGTGTTCAGCCTCGGTTGCTTCGTCACCCCGGCCCTGTTGGGCGGTGGCAAGGCGGCGATGCTGGCCGAGAGCATCTACATCCAGATGTTCCAGTTGTCCAACTGGGGCCTGGGCGCCGCGCTGAGCATTGTCCTGATGCTGATGGTTGCCGTGTGTGCGCTGGTGTTCGGCAAGCTGGTGGGCTTTGGGCGTTTGACCGGGAGAACCGCATGAGTACCTTGCCTACGGTGAATCGCCTGGCGGCGCAGGCGCCGGCCGCTGCACGATTGAAGCCGCGTTTCGATGTCGCCCGGCTGCTGTCGTTCGCCGGTCTGTTGCTGGCGGCGGCGTTCCTGCTGCTGCCGGTGCTGGTCATCGTGCCGCTGTCGTTCGGTGATCAACGCTACCTGGCCTTTCCGGACGGTGCCTGGTCGCTGCGTCATTACGCGGAGCTGCTCAGCGGCGGCTGGCTCAGCTCGATCCTGCAAAGCCTCGGGCTGGCGATTGTCGTGGGGGTGATCAGCACCGCCCTGGCCTTGCTGTTCGCCACCGGCATCTGGCTGGAACCGCGCCACCGCATCGCGCTGACCACCGTGGTGCTGCTGCCGATGATCGTGCCGCAGGTGGTGTCCGCCATGTCCATCTACTACCTGGGCGCCAAGGTGCAGCAACTCGACACCTTGCTCAGCGTGGGTTTCGGCCACCTGATGATGGCGCTGCCATACTCGCTGATCGCCATGCTGGTGGCCTACAGCCGGCTCGACACCAGCCTGTACAAGGCCTCGCGTTCGATGGGCGCGGGCCTGTGGATGACCATTCGCCAGGTGCTGATGCCCAACGTGCGGGTGGGCATGGCCGGGAGTTTCTTCATGGCCTTCATCATGTCCTGGGAAGAGGTGGTGGTCACGCTGTTCACCAGCGGCCTCAACGTCATCACCGTGCCCAAGCGCATCTGGGATGGCCTGCGCTACAACCTCGACCCGGCCGTCGCCGCCGTTTCCACCCTGATGATTTTCATCACCCTGGTCGTGCTGCTGGTGCGCCTGTACCGGCACGACAAGAACGCTGACACACCGGGTCGCTAGCCGGCCCGTCTCAACGCAATACCTCACTCGTCACCCGTGCACCTTTTCCCTAAGGAGGGATACCTCATGATGACTGCATTTCCGCTGCGCACTTATCGTCAACGTATCGACGCGGTCAAACGTCGAATGAGCGAGCGTGGCCTCGACGCGATGGTGATCAACTACCCGGACAACATCAACTACCTGACGGGCTTCGACAGCCTGGGTTTTCTCTGGTACCAGGCGCTGATCATCTCGCCGAAACTGGCCAACCCGATCTTCCTCACCCGCACCAGCGAAGAGCCGTGCACCTATGAGTTGTCGAGCCTGGAAGAGGGGATTTTCTACGACATCGCCAAGCAGGACCCGCTGCGCATCGTCGCCGATTCGCTCGAAGGGCTGGGCCTGAGCCAGGGTCGCATCGGCCTGGAAATGCAGGCCTCGACCTTCAGCGCCCTGCAATACACCACGCTGCTGCGGCACATGCCCAACGCGCATTTCGAGGATGCCTCGGTGGTGGTGGCCGAAGAGCGCCTGATCAAGACCGCCGAAGAAATCGAATACCAGCGCAGCGCCGCACGCATGGCCGACTACGGCATGCGCGCCGCGTTCGAGGCGTTGCGTCCGGGCATGTCCGAGGTGGAAATTTCCGGGATCGTCTCCCAGGCACTCGGCGAGGCCGGCAGCGAATATTCGGCGATCAGCCCGATGTGTGCCACCGGGCGGCGCAGCACCATGACCCACGCCATGCCGCACCGCATCACCATCAGCCCTGGTGATGTGGTGATTCTCGAACATGCCGGGGTGTGCAACCGCTACCACGCGATCCTGATGCGTACCGCGGTGATCGGCAAGCCGACGGCGCGGGTGCGGGAAGTTTCGACTCTGCTGACCGAAGCGTTCAACGCTGCCATCGACGTGGCCAAGCCGGGCACGCCGGTGGGTGAGGCCAACCGGGTGTGCAACAAGATCCTCGACCGCATCGACCTGTCGCGCACCCGCGTGCACCGCATCGGCTACAGCCTGGGCCTGGCCTATCCGCCGACCTGGCTGGAAGCGATGATGGTCGATGAGGCCGACGACCATGTGTTCCAGCCGAACATGTCGTTCTCGATCGAGCCGAATCTGTCTCTATACTCCGAGGGTTTTGGCCTCAAGCTCGGTGACACCGTACTGTGTGAAAAGGATGGTTCGCGCAGTATGTCCGAGATTGCCCCAGAGCTTGTGATCATCGACTGAGGATGCCTTCATGCCTGCATTGATGGACGTTTTCTGGCACGACGATGTGCTGCGCCACGACACCGGTTATGGGGTGTTCGAGGCGCCGCCCAGCGAGCTTTTGGATACCCAGAGCCAGCACCCGGAAAGCAGCCCGCGGCTGGTCAACATGCGCGCGATCCTGCGCAGTGGGCCGGTGGCCGGGAACCTGGTGTGGCACGAGGGGCGCCACGCCACCTGGCAGGAGATCCTGCGGTTTCACACCCAGGCCTATGGCGAGAGCATCCAGCAGGCCGATCAGCAGGGGCGGCGCTTCAGCAGCACCACGCTGATCAATGCCGGCGGCCTGGCCGGGTTGCTGGCGGCGGCGGGCACCAGCGTTGCGGCGCTGCAGCAGACCCTGCGCGAGCGACGCCCGGCGATGGCCCTGGTGCGCCCGCCGGGGCACCATGCGGCGCCGGCCATGGCCGACGGCTACTGCTTTTTCAACAACGTCGCGGTGGCCGCAAGAGCGGCTCAGGCGGCGGGCATCGAGCGCGTAGCCATTGTCGATTGGGATGTGCACCACGGCAATGGCACCCAGGAAGGGTTCTACCACGACCCGACGGTGCTGACCGTGTCGCTGCACATGGACCACGGCGCCTGGGGGCCGAGCCATCCGCAGACCGGCGGGGTGGAGGAGCGCGGCAGTGGTGATGGGCTGGGCAGCAATCTGAACATCCCGTTGCCGATGGGCTCCGGGGACCTGACCTACGCGCTGGCGTTCGAGCGGTTCGTCGAGCCGGCGCTGGCGGCGTTCGCCCCGCAATTGCTGATCATCGCCAACGGCCTGGACGCCTCGCAGTTCGACCCGAACGGCCGCCAGTTGCTGACCATGAAGGGGTTCAACCGCCTGGCCCAACGCGCCCGCCAGTTCGCCGACGCGCACTGCGAAGGACGCCTGCTGATCGTCCAGGAAGGCGGCTACAACCCGGCCTACAGCGCCTACTGCCTGCACGCCGCCGCCCAGGGTTTCCTGGGTGAAAACTCGACCCTGAGCGACCCGCTGGCCTACATGCCCGCGTTCGAAGAACGCAGCCATGCCGATGTCGAAGCGTTGGGCAAGGCCTTAGAGGAGGTAGGCTGGCGGTTCTAACCCCCGGCAATACCCACCCCTGTAGGAGCGAGCTTGCTCGCGATGAGGCCGGCACATTCAACATCGATGGCGCCTGACATACCGCCATCGCGAGCAAGCTCGCTCCTACAGTGGATCTGTGCGATTCGGATGATCCGTGCTTGGCAATACATCCCCCCCTGTGGGAGCGAGCCTGCTCGCGATGAGGCCGGCACATTCAACATCAATGGTGCCTGACGCTCCGCCATCGCGAGCAGGCTCGCTCCCACAGTGGGTTCTCTGGTGATTTGGACTGGCGGTGCACAATCCCTGTAGGAGCGAGCTTGCTCGCGATGAGGCCGGCACATTCAACATCAATGGTGCCTGACATACCGCCATCGCGAGCAAGCTCGCTCCTACAGGGGATCAGGTTCAGGAGAATCGGGGTTACAGCGCCATGATCGCCCGCGCCGCGATGTCGGTGCCGCGGGTGGCTTGCATGGTCTGGCTGATCGTGGCCAGGCGTTGTTTCATTGAGGCATCGGCCAACAGTTGTTCGAGGGCCCCAGGCAGCGCCGCCAGGGGATCGGCGAAGCGTGGCAGGTAGCGTCCCACGCCCACTTCCTCGGCGCGGGCGGCGTTGTCGTGGCCGTCCCAGCAGTAGGGGATGATCACCGACGGCAAGCCGAAATACAGCGCTTCGCAGAAGCTGTTGTTGCCGCCGTGGTGGATGAACAACTGGCACTCCCTGAGCACCGCCGGTTGTGCAAACCAGCTGTCCAGGTAGACGTTGTCCGGCACTGTGGCGTACTCGTCGCGATAGGCGCCGACGTTGATCAGAAAACGATAGGGCAGGTGTTCGATGGTGCCGATCAGGTGCTTGATCATCGAGGTGTCGGCCGCCCCCAGGCTGCCGAAGCTCACGTAGATCAGCGGCGCGTCGTTGTACCGTGGAAAGTCCGGCACGATGTAGGGCGCCTCGCGCCGCACGCAGCCGTCGAGGTAGACATAACGCTGCGGGTCCAGGGCCTTGTGCCGCGCATAGCGCACCGGCGTCGGCGACAGCAGCAGGTTGAGCCACGGCGAGTCATCGAGAAACTGGCCCGGCGGGCAGGGCGGCGTGCCGTTGCTCGCCAGGAACGCGGCAAAGCGCTCATGGGCCGGTGCGACGGCGCGGCGGTAATGCTCGGCAAACCGCTCGCGCCCCTCGCGGTCGTCCGCCAGGCAACCTGACAGATACGGCGGCACCGCGGCATCCGGCAATTCGGTTTCGGCGCAGGAGACCATGCGCACCCACGGGCAGCCCGCGTTGGCGATGGCCGGAAACATGACCACGTTGTCGAGCACGATCACATCCGGCTTCAGGCGACCGAGCAGTTGCTGCAACGGCTTCTCGACCTCGATGGCGGTGTCGATGATCGCTTCCCAGGCCGGGGCCACGTAGCTGTCGATCTGCGCCTGCGGGGTCTGGTCGAAGTAGGGGATGTTGCGCTCGATGAAGCGCTCCCAGTAATGCTGGTGTTCGGCCGCCGACAGCGGATTGACCGGCGCAATCGGGTACTCGTCGAACCCGTACTCGGCGAACAGCCCTTGAAAGTGTTCGTAGCAGATGAACACCGGTTTGGCCCCCAGCTCACGCAAGGACTGGGCGATACCGATGCAGTTCAGGGCCGCGCCGAAACTGGCTTCCGGAAACAGGGCGATCAGTTTTTGTGGGTGCATGGCAATAAAATCCGTGGCGGGTAAAGCCCGCCGTGCCTGAGATGACTGGATGCTGTCTTATTTTTTAAAAAAAATCATCCTGTATTTTGAGCGCCTCAGCGACGACCGAACAATTGGCCCTGGGGGATCCCGCGGTTGGCGGTTTGCGGGCGCTGGGCGGTGCTCAGGCGCAGGTGCAGGCGCAGCAGGTCGGCGGCGATTTCCAGCTGGCCGCGTTCGATGTGGGCAATGATCTGCAGGTGCTCGCGCAGGGCCTCCTGCAAGCGATGCACGCTGACGCTCGGCAGCAGGTTCGGCAGGCGCCGCAGGCTTTGATGCTGGAGCAGGGCGTCGGCGATGAAGCGGTTGCCGCAGCTCTGGCCGATCAGCTCGTGGAAGCTGATGTCCAGCTCGCGAAACTGCTGGATGTCGAAATGCTCGACCGGGCTGGCCAGCAGGCTCTGCATGGCGCTGCGCAGCAAGGCCAGGCGTTGCGGGTCGGCGTTGAAGTGGGCGCTGAGCAGCGCTTCGGGTTCGAGAATCAGCCGGAACTTGAGGCTTTCTTCAAGGGCGGCAAGGCTGTTCAGCGACGGCCGGAACAGCCACGACTGCCCCGGCCCGCGCTCGATGGCCTGGTTTTCACTCAGTTGCTGCAAGGCTTTCTGCGCGGCGGGGCGGCCGATGCCGTAGCGGCGCATCAGCTCGCTGATGCTGATGCTGTCGCCCAGGCGCCCGGCCATGCGATCGCGCAGTACCGACGTGGCCAGCTCTTCCTCCTCGGCCTGCGGCAGCACGGCGTTGAACGCCTGGCCGGCGGGGGTGGCGAGCAGGCGATAACCCTTGCCGGCTTCATGGCTGAGCAGGTTTTCCTCGAGCAGCACGTTGAGCGCGCCACGGATCAGCGTGCGCGACACTTGGAACGTGCGCGCCAGGGCTTGCTCGGCCACCGGGTCGCCGGCCACCAGTCCGCTTTCCTGGGTGTGCTCGAGGATGCGTCGGGCCAGTTCCAGGTGGTTGGTGCGCGGTTTCTTTTCAGCTGTTGTGCTCAAGCGTCTTATCTCTGTTGTTCGCCACAGACTCGGGCAGCCCATCTTATGTCATGCGCCGCTTACCCGTCAGGCCAGAAAAAACCGTTGACATCTTTTTATACTGGTCCTAATTTCTAAAAAAAAACACATGCAATCGTTTCTCTGGTTTTGCCGTACTGCCTTCGAATTCGAAAAATAAACAATCGTCGGGTGAGTATTATGAGAAAGCTGAAAGGCCTTATGTGTCTGGGATTGAGCGTTTCCCTGGCGATCGCTGCACAGGCGGCCACTGCGAAAGACATGGTGATTTCCATCTGGGACGGCTACATGGCTCCGGATGCGCTGGACAAGTTCAAGGCCGCCAGCGGCGTCGAGGTCGACAAGGCCTTGCACGCGACCAACGAAGAGATCATGGGCAAGCTCATGGCCTCGGGCGGTGAAGGGTATGACGTGGTGTTCGTCTCCTCGCCATTCGCCGAAGTCCTGCACAAACAGGGGCTGCTTGCCGACATCGATCCGGTCAAGGTCCCCAACCTCAGGAACCTCTACCCTCAAGCCTCGAAACTGGAATACGACCCGGGCAACCATTTCTCGGTGCCGTACACCTGGGGCACCACCGGCATCTGCTACCGCTCGGACAAGGTCACCCCGGCCCCGGTGAGCTGGAATGAACTGCTCAACCCCAGCGATGCGCTCAAGGGCAAGGTGACCATGCTCGCCACCGACCGCTGGATGCTCGGCGCCGGGTTCCTGGCCAAGGGCTGGTCGGTCAACGACAACGACCCGAAACAGATCGCCGCCGTGCGCGACCAGTTGATCGCCACCAAGAAACGCATCCTCGCCTTCGACGACACCACCTTCTACTCCAAGCTCGCCTCCGGCGAATCGCTTATGGCGCACGCCTGGGACGGCTGGTGCAACTACGGCACCCAGGCCAATGCCGCGATCAAGTTCGTGGTGCCCAAGGAAGGCTCCGACCTGTGGGTCGACACCATGGTCGTGCTGAAAAGCTCCAAGCACCAGGACCAGGCGCTGCAGTTCATCAACTTCATGCTGGCCAAGGAAAACCACGCCTGGGTCGCGGAAAACATCCTCTACAAGGTCCCCAACCAGGCGGCCATGGCCGGTTTGTCGGCTGACCTGCTCAAGCAATACCCCAACCTCACCATCGCCCCCGACGACTTGCTGAAGATGGAGCAGTTGCGCGACCTGGGCGGCACCACGCAAAAAGCCTACACCCGGGCTGTCACCGAAATCATGGCGGCGCAGAACTAGGCCACCTCGCTCCCGAGGCATGCCGGGCATGCCTCGCCACGTTCGCAAGCCGCCCGGGCTCCCGGGCGAAAGGATTGGGTAATGAGTGCTTCGCATGCTGACAGGCGCCTGTCGGCCTGGCTTCTTGCGCCCGGCTTCGGCTGGCTGCTGATCTTCCTGGTGGTGCCGTGCGTGCTGGTGCTGGTCTACAGCTTCGTCGAGCGCGGCGCCTACGGCGGCATCGACTGGCTGTTCACCTGGGAAAACTACCAGCGCGCGTTCGATCCGCTGTACCTGGGCATCCTGCTCAAGTCGGCGAAAATCGCCGGGCTGGCGACGCTGTTCGCCGTGCTGATCGGCTACCCCGCAGCCTACGCGATTGCCCGTGCGCCACGGCGTCACCAGGCGGTGTTCCTGTTCCTGGTGATGCTGCCGTTCTGGAGCAACTACCTGATCCGCACCTACGCCTGGATCGTCCTGCTCAACCGTGAAGGCCTGATCAACCGCGTGCTGCAACTGTTCGGCTACAGCGGTGACCCGATCAACCTGTTGTACACCGAAGCGTCGGTGGTGCTGGGCCTGGTCTACAACTACATCCCGTTCGTGATCCTGGCGATCTTCTCGTCGCTGTCGCGCATCAACAACGAACTGTGGGACGCCTCCCGGGACCTCGGCGCCTCGGGCTGGATGACCTTCCGCCGGATCATCTTGCCGCTCAGCGTACCCGGTGTCGCGGCCGGGGCGGTGTTCGTGTTCGTGCTCAGCATCGGCAACTTCATCACCGCCGACCTGCTGGGCGGCAAACAGGTGCAGATGGTTGGCAACCTGATCTACGCGCAGTTCCTCACCGCGCGGGACTGGCCGTTCGGTGCCGCGCTGAGTTTCTTCCTGATCGCGATCATGCTGATCCTGCTGTTCGTCCAGGCCCTGGTGGCCCGCCGTGCAGAAGGGGGCCGCGCATGAGCCAGTCGCGTTCCGTGGGCGGCACCGCACTGAACACGCACCTGTGGCTGGTGTATGCCTTCCTGTATGTGCCGATCCTGGTGCTGATCCTGCTGTCGTTCAACAAGTCCGGCCTGCCGACCGCATGGGGCGGCGTCTCGTTGAAGTGGTACGTGTCGCTGGCCCACAACTCGGCGATCCTGTCGGCGGCGCTCAACACCCTGATCGTGGCGCTGGCGGCGACCTTCATCGCCTGCGTGCTCGGTACCTTCCTGGCCCTGGGCATCGAGTTGCGCCGCAAGGGCAGCGACAAGGGCCAGGTGGTGGACACCTTGCTGATGGCGCCGATGATCATCCCCGACATCGTCCTGGCCATCGCGCTGCTGAGCTTCTTCAATTTTCTCAAGGTCGGCCTGGGCCTGCACTCGATCATCATCAGTCACGCGGTGTTCAACATCGCCTTCGTCTGCGCGGTGGTGCGCACGCGCCTCAAGCATTTTGACTACTCGATCCTCGAAGCCTCGATCGACCTCGGCGCGAGCGCCTTCACCACCTTTCGCCGGGTGCTGCTGCCGGCGATTTTCCCAGGGGTGCTGGCTGGCGGCTTGCTGTCGTTCACGCTGTCGGTGGACGAATTCATCATCGCGTTTTTCAACTCCGGTTCCGGCCAGGCGTCGACCACCTTGCCCATGCAGATCTACGCCATGATCCGCTTTGGCGTCACCCCGGAAATCAATGCCCTGGCGACGCTGGTGATGCTGGTCAGCATCACCGCGCTGCTGGCTTCGCAGCGTCTGAACAAGGCTCCTCGCACCCATGAATAATTCATCTGCGGTACTGATCCTGGACAAGGTCAGCAAGTCTTATGGCAACGGCCTGGCGGTCGACGAGGTGTCGCTGAACATCCGCGAGAACGAGTTCTTCGCGCTGCTGGGCCCCTCGGGCTGCGGCAAGACCACTTTGCTGCGCATGCTCGCCGGTTTCGAGACGCCCAGCGGCGGCTGCATCTACCTGGATGGCAAGGACATCTCGCCACTGCCGGCCAACAAGCGCCCGCTGAACCTGATGTTCCAGTCCTACGCGCTGTTTCCCAACATGACCGTGCGCAAGAACATCGCCTACGGCCTGGAGATGGAGCGCCTGCCGGAAGCGGAGATCCGCCGCCGGGTCGATGAAGTGCTGGGCACCGCGCAGCTCGCCGAACTGGCCGAGCGCAAGCCCGACCAGCTCTCCGGCGGGCAGCGCCAGCGCGTCGCCCTGGCGCGGGCGCTGGTCAAGCGGCCACGGGTGTTGCTGCTGGACGAACCCCTGGGCGCGCTGGACAAGAAGCTGCGGGAAAAGATGCAGCTGGAACTCAAGCGCCTGCAACTGGAAAGCGGCATCACCTTCATCATCGTCACCCACGACCAGGAAGAAGCCCTGGTCATGTCCGACCGCATGGCGGTGCTCGATGGCGGCAAGGTCTGCCAGTGCGGCAGCCCCAGCGAACTCTACGAGAACCCCAACAGCCGCTTCGTCGCCAACTTCATCGGGGTCAGCAACCTGCTCGAGGGCGTGCGTTCCGGGCAGCACAGCGTGCGGGTCAACGGCCAGGAATTCAACGTCGAAACCGAGGTGCCGCTGGTGCCGGGGCAACCGGTGGCGCTGGTGGTGCGTCCCGAGCGCCTGCAGGTGCTGGGGGAGGGCGAGACCTGCACCAACCAGGTCGGCGGCCAGGTCGTCGAGATCGCCTATCACGGCCTCGACACCAACCTGCATGTGCAGACCGCGTTCAGCGACAAGCCGCTGATCGTGCGGGTGCCGTCCTCGCAATGCGAAGGCGCCCACTTTGCGCTGGGCATGCAGGTCCGGCTCGGCTGGCAGGCTCGCCATGCCCGCGTATTGACGCGCTGAACAATTAAAAAGACCAGGCAGGAGAAGTGTTCGATGAAACAGAAAGTGATCGCGTTCTTTCCCGAAGCCGCCTATGGCCCGGCCCTCAATTCCGTCGGCATCGCCCAGGCGTGCGAAGCCCTCGGCCACAAGGCGGTGTTCCTCACCGACCCGGGTATGAGCGGCGTGTATGCCGGTTATGGTTTTGAAGAACACATGGTCAACATGTCCGCGCCGATGCCGCCGGAAGAAATGGCCCGCTACTGGGTCGACTTCATCAACGGCCACATTCCCAACTTTCGCAAGACGCCGCTGGATCAGATCGACAACTATGTGAAGGAGTGCTGGGCCGCCATCGTCGACACCGCCAAGTGGGCACAGAAGGAATTGCCGGCGGTGCTGGACAAGGTCAAGCCGGACCTGATCTGTGTCGACAACGTGATCCTGTTCCCGGCGATCAAACAATACGGCAAGCCGTGGGTGCGGATCATTTCCTGCTCGGAAAACGAGATCGAGGACCCGGACATCCCGCCGCACCTGTCGGGCATGAGTGTCGACGACAAGGCCGGCCATGCGCAATTTCGCCAGCGCTTCGAAGAGGTGGTCGGGCCGATCCACGACGATTTCAACCAGTTCCTGCAAGCCCATGGCGAGGCGCCGTACCCGCTGGGCACCTTCTTCGAAGCGTCGCCCTACATGAACCTGTTGCTGTACCCGGACGCGGTCAAGTTCGAGCGTCGTCACCCGTTGCCGGCCGAGCGCTTCCACTACCTGCAAGGGTGCGTGCGCAACGATACGAGCTATGAGATTCCAACGTTTGCCGTCCACAACGACAAGCCGCTGCTCTATGTCAGTTTCGGTAGCCTCGGCTCAGGTGACGTCGAGCTGCTGCAACGGCTCATCCGCGCCGTGGGGCAGTTGCCATACCGGGCGCTGTTCAACGTCGGCGAGCACCTGGACGAATACCCGGACCTGCCGGGCAATGTGCAGATTTCCAACTGGTTCCCGCAGCCGTCGGTGATCGCCCAGGTCGACGCGGTGATCCACCACGGCGGCAACAACAGCTTCACCGAATGCCTGTTCTTCGGTAAGCCGGCGATCGTCATGTCCTACGTCTGGGACGGTCACGACAACGCCATGCGCGCCGAGGAAAGCGGCCACGGCTTCAGGCTCGATCGCTACGAGTGGACCGAGGCGCAACTGGCGGAAAAACTCGCCGCCTGCCTGAACGACCAGAGCATGCGCCAACGCTTGCAGCGCACCAGCGCGCAGATGCAATCCCGCAAGGGCCCTGCCGATGCAGCGGCCATTCTCGACAAGGTCCTGAACGATGCTTGATACCAACACCACGGCGGGGTTCACCCCGTACCTCGAAGCCGTCAGCACCCGCACCGACCTGGTGGATTGGGGCGTGCAGAGTGACGCCGTCGAAGGCGTCTCGCATTCCAGCGGGCGCCTGCTGTTCAAGGGTCCCAACAACAGCCCCGAAACCGGCCTGTGGGTGTGCACCCCAGGGCGCTGGCGCCTGTCGATTCCCCGTGACGAGCTGTGCCATTTCCTCGAAGGCGATGCCACGTACCGTCACGACAACGGTGAGGTGATCGAAATCCGCGCCAACACGCTGGTGCTGTTCCCGGCCGGCTGGACTGGCGAATGCCATGTGCGGGCGACCCTGCGTAACGTTTACATGCTGGCTTGAAACCCAACCCGAACCTGTAGGAGCGGGCTTGCCCGCGATGGTCGTCAACGATGACGTGGGAAACCTGACACCCCTCGGTGTTTCGGAATCCATCGCGACGGTTCGACGTCTCGACAAGCTCGCTCCTACAGGGGATATCACTCATTTGGAGAATGTTTATGACCACCCCATTTCTGTACAACCCCCTGAACATCACCGACGTCAAGGACTGGGGCGTGATCCCCACCATGCTCGAAGGCGAGTCCCGGGTCAGCGGCGTCGTCCTGCACAAGGGCCCGGAAGGGCAGTCCGAGTGCGGCGTGTGGATCTGCACCCCGGGCAAGTGGTTCTGCCACGTCACCAGCGACGAGTTCTGCCACTTCCTCGAAGGCCGCTGCACCTACGTGCACGAGTCCGGTGAAGTGATCGAGATCAAGCCCGACACCGCGGCGTTTTTCCGCAAGGACTGGAAGGGCGTGTGCACCGTCCATGAGACGGTGAAAAAGGTCTACATGATCCGGTGACCGCCATGACCCAGACATCTGTGACCGCAGCCGAGCGCGAACGCCAGCGCGCCGCCTTCCTGGCGCGTGCCGGGTTGGCCGCGGCGCCCTTGGAGGCGTTGCCGGCGGATGCCTCGACCCGACGCTATTTCCGCCTGGGCGGCGAGGGTCTGTTGCTGATGGACTCGCCACCGCACAGCGAGCCGATCGGCCCGTTCGTCCAGGTTGCCCGGCATCTTCACGGCCTGGGGCTGTCGGCGCCGGGCCTGATCCTGGTGGACGAGGAGGCGGGGTTGGCGTTGATCGAGGATTTCGGTCACGACACCTACACCCGCCTGCTGGCGGCCGGGCACCCGGAAGGGGCGCTCTACCGCTTGGCGGTGGATGCGCTGGTGGCGTTGCATCGCGCGCCGCCCGCTGCGGCACTGGCGCCGTACGATGCCGGGCAGTTGAGTGACGAATGCGCACTGTTCATCGACTGGTACGCGCCGCTGCTGATCGGCCAGGAGGCTGCGCGCGAGCTTCGTGGGGCGTACCTGGCGCTGTTCGCCGAGGCCTGCCGCGAGGTTGCGCAACGCCGCGAAGCGCTGGTGCTGCGCGACTACCACGTGGACAACCTGATGCTGCTCGAAGGCCGCCAGGGCGTGGCGGCCTGTGGCTTGCTGGACTTTCAGGATGCCTTGAATGGCGCGGCGGCCTACGACCTGATGTCCTTGCTCGAAGACGCCCGCCGCGATGTGCCCGAAGGATTGCGGGTGGCCTTGCTGACCCATTACCTGATGCAGCGCCCGGAGCTCGACTCGCTGCGTTTTCTCGAAGACTACCGCCGGCTCGCCGCCCAGCGTCACGCCAAGGTGCTGGGGATTTTCGTGCGCCTGGCCGGCCGCGATGGCAAGCACGGTTACCTGGCGCACCTGCCGCGCACCCTGGGGCTGTTCGTGCGTGCCCTCGACGCCGAGGCCTTCGGGCCGCTGCGCGCGTGGCTCAACGGCCATGTGCCGGGCTGGCGCGACGAACTGCCGCCGGCCACCCTCGCTGCATTGCGCCAAACCCCTTATCGAATGGTTCAAGGATCTGCCCATGACCCTCTTTAGTCCTGACACCGCACTGCGTTTCATCAATGGCCAATACCTGCCGCTGACCCAGGGGCGTGTGCGCACAGTGCTCGACCCCGCCAACCTGCAAGCGGTCGGGCAGGTCGGCCTGTGCGGCGACACCGATGTGCAGGCTGCTGTCGAGGCGGCCACCGCCGCGCAACGGCAATGGCGGCAGGTCGATGCGAAAAGCCGCGCCGCGCTCCTGCATAAACTGGCTAACGCCCTGGAACAGAACAGCGCCGGCAACCGCGAAGTGGCGCGGCTGATGACCCTGGAAATGGGCAAGCCGTTCGCCGAGGCCATGGGCGAGCTGGCCAACTGCGCGCCGATCTTTCGCTACTACGCGGAAATGGCCCGGGACGAGGCGGGCAAGGTCGCCGGCACCACGCAAATTGGTTCGTTCCAGCATGTGCGTTATGAGCCCTGCGGCGTCAGCGTACACATCATGCCGTTCAACTTTCCGATCCTGCTGATGTGCTGGACGGTGGCGGCGTCGCTGGCGGCGGGCAACGCCTGCATCATCAAGCCGGCGGAAGCCACCACCCTATGCACGCTCAAGTTCATGGAGCACTTCACCACGCTGGCGCCGGGGCTGGTGGCCTGCGTGCCGGGCGATGCCGCGACCGCCCAGGCGCTGGTGCAGTCCAGCGGCACCCACGCCGTGGCCTTCACCGGCAGCGTGGCGGCGGGCAAGGCGGTGGCGGTGGCCTGCGCCGAGCGGATGAAACCCTGCGTGATCGAGGCCGGGGGCAGCGATCCGATGATCATTTCCAGGCATGCACCGCTGGAAGTCGCGGCGGCTGGGGCGGTGACTGCGGCGTTCCACCTGAGCGGGCAGATCTGCACTTCGGCGGAACGTTTCTATGTGGTCGACGAGATCCACGATGAGTTCGTCGCGCGCTTCGCCAAACGTACCCGGGCCCTGCGCATCGGCCATGGCCTTGAACACACGGAAATCGGCCCGATGGTCAGCGAGGCGGCACGCAACAAGGTTATGCGTCTGGTCGACGACGCCGTGGCCAAGGGCGCGACGGTGGTGTGTGGCGGACGGGTGCCGCCGCAGCACAGTGTTGGCTGGTTCTATGAGCCGACCATCCTTACCGGCGTGACGGCCGACATGGCGATCCTGCAGGAAGAGTGCTTCGGTCCGGTCGCGGCGATCTGCCGGGTCAGTGATTTCGACGAGGCGGTGCGCCTGGCCAATGACTCACCGTTTGGCCTCGGGGCGTCGCTGTTTTCCACCGACCTGGCCGAAGCGATGGAGGCCGCCGAGCGTCTTGAAGCGGGCATGGTCTGGGTCAACAACCCGCTGATCGACAGCGACGCGCTGCCCTTCGGCGGCTGGAAGATGTCGGGGCTCGGGCGCGAACTGGGGCGGCAGGGCCTGGAGGCGTTCCGCCGCTCGAAAATGGTCATCATCGATCACCAGCCGAAGATTCATGACTGGTGGTATCCGTATGGTGATGATGTCTTCTATCGCGATGTTGAACAACAATGACGCGGGGTTTCTGACACCCGCAATGATGTCAAAACCATCGCGAGCAGGCTCGCTCCCACAGGCTCTGGGCACACCTCCACCCCTGTAGGAGCGAGCATGCTCGCGATGGAGGTCCGAGCACCGCGGGCATCCAGACAACCCGCGTCATCGTTGACGACCATCGCGAGCATGCTCGCTCCTACAGGGGTATTGGTTGCCCATAAAGCCGGGGTACACCGCAAAACCTGTGGGAGCAGCTATTTCAGGTACCACCCCCAAGGCTGGTCGCTGATGTACTCGGTCACCTGTTTGACTTCCAGGTAATTGTGCAGCCCCCACTCACCGAGCTCCCGGCCGATGCCGCTGTGTTTCATGCCGCCCCACGGTGCTTCGACGAAGGTCGGTTGCGAGCAGTTGACCCAGACGATTCCCGCACGCAGCTGGTTGGCGACCCGGGCGCTGCGTTCGAGGTCGGCGCTCATGACGGCGGCGGCCAGGCCGAAGCGGCTGGCGTTGGCCATTTGCAGGGCCTGCTCTTCGGTCTTGAATCGCTTGACGCACAACACCGGGCCGAACACTTCTTCGCGCCACAGGATGCTGTTGTGCCCCGGCTCATCGAAGATCGCCGGTTCAATGAAATAGCCCTCGGGCAGGTGCGCCGGGCGCTGGCCGCCGGTGAGCAGGCGGGCACCGCTGGCCAGGCCCTGGTCGACGTAACCGAGCACCTTGTCGTACTGCCCCTGGCTGACCAGCGGCCCCAGCAACACGCCGGGCTGCATGCCCTGGCCGATGCTGATCTTGCGGGTTTCGGCCACCAGCCGTTCGATCAGCCGCGGGGCGATGCCTTCCTGCACCAGCAGGCGCGAGGTGGCGCTGCACACCTGGCCCTGGTTCCAGAAAATCCCGAACAGAATCCACTCCACCGCCGCCTCGACATCGGCGTCGTCGAACACGATGAACGCCGATTTGCCGCCCAGCTCCAGGCTGATGTTCTTGATGTCACGCGCTGCCGCCGACATGATTTTCGCCCCGGTCGGCACGCTGCCGGTAAACGCCAGTTTGTCCACGCCCGGATGCTCGGTCAGCGGGCCACCGGCATCGGCGCCCAGGCCGCTGACCACGTTCAGCACCCCGGCCGGCAGGCCGATGCGGTCCGCCGCTGCGGCCAGTTCCAGGGCGGTCAGCGGGGTCAGTTCCGACGGTTTCAGTACCAGCGTCGCCCCGGCGGCCAGGGCCGGCGCGACTTTCCAGGCCGCCATCAGCAGCGGGTAGTTCCACGGAATGATCTGCCCGGCCACGCCAATCGGCTCGTGGCGGATACGGCAGCGAAAACGCGCATCGGGCAGCGCCAGGGGTTGGTCCTGCTGCTGGTCCAGTTCACGGGCCAGCCCGGCGTAGTAACGAAAGCAGCCGATGGCATCGCCGATATCCCACTGCGCTTCGGGCAAGGGTTTGCCGTTGTCGCGCACTTCCAGTTCGGCCAGGGCTTGCTGGCCGCTCTCCAGTTCGTCGGCCAGCGCTTCCAGCCACTGTGCGCGTTCGGCGCCGGTGGTCTGGCTCCAGCCATTGTCGAAGGCGCGCCGGGCGGCGCGCACGGCGTGATCGACGTCTTCTTCGGTGCCCGCCGCTACGCGATGAAACGCCTGGCCGGTGGCCGGGTCGATGACGTCCAGGTAACCGCCCAGGTCCGGGCTGACCCACTCGCCGTTGATGTAAAGCTGATCATGCATGGTGAGACTCCTGGACGCCGGAACGGCGGTTTTGCAGGTGACGGGAAGTGAACAACAGCGCCAGCGACGCGCAGATGATGACCGTGGAAACCGCATTGATTTCCGGCGTCACGCCGCGCCGGATCGAAGAAAAGATGTAGATCGGCAACGTCGTCTCCGAGCCGGCGACGAAGAAGGCGATGATGAAATCGTCGAAGCTGAAGGTGAACGCCAGCAGGAACCCGGCCATGATCGCCGGGCTGATCTGCGGCAGCGTCACCCGCCAGAACGTGTGCATCGGCGGCGCATAGAGGTCGGCCGAGGCTTCGAGCAGGGCCTTGTCCAGCGAATCGACGCGGCTGCGCACGATCACCATCACCAGCGCCATGGTGAACAGCGAGTGCGCGGCGATTACCGTGAAGAAGCCCATGTTCAGGCGTGGCATAGCCGGGATCCAGCTGGCCAGCAACGGGTTGATCAGGTCGAACAGGCTGATGAAGGCAATCAGCGTCGAGATGCCGATGACGATGCCCGGGACGATGATCGCGCAGTAGGTCAGGGCGTCGAACAGCAGGCGCACCTTGGGGTGTGCACGCTGCAAGCCGAACACCGCCAGGGTGCCGAACAGGGTGGCGATCAGCGCCGAGGTGAAGGCGATCAACGCACTGTTGCCCAGCGCTTCCATGATGAACGGGTTGCCGAAGGCGCGGCCGAACCACTGCGTCGAGCAGCATTCGAACGCCAGGCCGCTGCGCCCGGCGTTGAAGCTGAACAGCACGATCAGCGCAATGGGTGCGTAGAGGAACAGGTACAGCGAGGTCGAATAGCTGCGCAGCCACATGTCACATGCCTCCATCGGCAGGGCGGCCGCCGTAGCGCGCCACCAGTTTCAGGTAGACACCGATGATCAGCAGCATCATCGCCACCAGCGTCATCGCCAGCGCGCTACCGAATGGCCAGTTGCGCGATTGCAGGAACAGATCGACCAGCGCGTTGCCGACGAAGAACACCTTGCCGCCGCCGAGAATCGCCGGGATCAAAAACTCGCCCATCAACAGGATGAACACCAGCATCACCCCGGTGATGATCCCCGGCGCGGAAAGCGGCAAGGTGATGCGCCGGAAGCTTTCGAAGGCGCTGGCGCCCAGGTCGGCGGACGCTTCCAGCAGGCGCTTGTCGAGTTTTTCCAGGCTGACGTAGATCGGGAAGACCATCAGCGGCAGGTAGCCGTAGACGATGCCGATCAGCACCGCCCAGGGCGTGTTGATCAAGCGCACGTCTTCAAGGCCAAGGCTTGCCAGCAGCGCCGGGATGCCCTTGCCACTGAGGATGAAGATCCACGCGTAGGTGCGGATCAGGAAACTGGTCCAGAACGGCACGATTACCAGCGTCAGCAACAGCGAACGGTTGCGGGTGACCTTGACCGCCAGGAAGTACGCCAGCGGGTAGGCCGCCAGTAGGCACACCAGGGTGCCCAGTGGCGCCAGCATCAGCGTGTTGCTGAAGGCGGCGCCACGGGAACCGAGGTTGAGGTAGTTGGCCAGGGTGAAGCCACCGGCATAACCGCCCACAGCACTGCGCTCGCCGAAACTGAAGACCAGGATGATCACCAGCGGCATCAGCAACAGCAGCAGGAACCACAGGGTCGAGGGCAACAGCATCAGCATGGTGATCCGTCGGCCCAGGCTGCGCCGCTGGCGCACCGGGGCTGACAGGGCCGGCTGCACCGTTTGCGGGTGGGCGGCAGCGTTCATGGGGGACTCCTCATTGGCCATGGTCAGGGGCTCAGGCGGACTTGAAGCGCGCCATCAGTTCAGCGCGCGCGGGACTGGTGAGCGTGGCCGCTGCACCGAACTCCAGCGGGCTCAAGGCTTCTGCGGCCGGGTACATGATCGGGTCGTCGAGCATGGCGGTGGGCAGCAGCGCATCGACGCGCTTGTCGCCGCTCGGGTAGCCGTGGCTCAGCACTTCCAGCTTGTTGTGCTGCGGATCGAGCAGGTAGTTGATGAACGCATAGGCAGCGTCCTTGTGCTCCGAGCTCTTGGGGATGGCGAAGAAATCGCTCCACAGCTCGCCACCTTCCTTGCCCAGGGTGAAGTGCATCTGCTCGTTGTCGCGGTGCAGTTGCGAGGCGTCGCCGGTCCAGGACATCGCCAGCCAGGCATCGCCGCTGCGCATCGACGGCTGGATGTCGGAGTTGATCGCGAACAGGTGCGGCTTGACCTCGATCAGCAGTTTTTCCGCGTCGGCCAGTTCTTTCGGGTCCAGGGAGTTGAAGCTGTAGCCGAAGCTTTTCAGGGCGTTGCCGATGGCGGTCAACTGGTAGTCGTGGACCATCGTGCGACCACTGGCTGGACCTTGCGCGGCGGCCCAGAATTCTTTCCAGCTGGTGGGGCCGTTCTTCAGTTTGCCGGTGTCGTAGAGCATGCCGGTGGTGCCCCAGTTTTTCGGTACCGCGTAGACCTTGCCGTCCACTGTGCCCTGGGCCATGAACTTCTGCTGGAACGCCGAAGCGTCGAAATTGGGAATACGCGACAGGTCCAGCGGTTCGATCAGGCCCAGGCCGACGTAGGTGCTGATGGTGTAGTTGGTCGGCACCAGCACGTCCCAGCCACTGCCGCCGGCCTGCAACTTGGCGAGCATTTCTTCGTTGGAGCCGAACACGCTCATCGACACCCGCGCGCCGGTGGTCTTGCCGAACGTATCGAGGTTGTCCTGGCTGTGGTAATTCGGCCAGGTCGCCAGCGACAGGCGATCACCCAGCTTGGCCTGCTCGGCCGCGTGCGCGGTGGATGTCAGCAGGCCGGGCATGTTGGTGGCGACGACTGCGGCGGCAATCCCCAGGCCCGTGCGCCCGAGGAATTCGCGGCGGCTGATCGAGCCGTTCTGCCAGCTGCGCAGGGTTTTGATAAACGTCTTCTGGTCCATAGCACGCTCCACATCCGGTTGATGAATCGTTGAATTACATCGCCATGGCCAGGCCGTTGGCGTTATCCCAGCCGACGCTCACTGCCGCGCCGTGTTCGAATGCATGGGCGTCCTGATGGCGCGGAACCCGCACGCAGACCACGCCGAAGGCCTGGGTGCGCACGCGGTATTCGGTGGAGTTGCCCAGGTAGATGCGGTCTTCCACGCAGCCTTGCAGCTTCACTTCGCGAGCCAGGTCGCCAGGGTTGCCGGCGATGCTGATCAGCTCCGGGCGCACCGCGATGCACCCGGCGGTGTCGGCACTCAGGGGCTTGCCGGTGGGCGTCAGCGGGCTGGTCAATTCCAGGCCCTGCTCGGTGCGCAGGACCACCGAGTTGCCGTGCAGGTGGCGCACGGTGCCGTTGAACAGATTGGATTCGCCGATGAAGTCGGCCACGTAGCGACTGGCCGGCGCTTCGTAGAGTTGTTCCGGGGTGGCGGTCTGGATGATCGAGCCTGCGTGCATGACGCTGATGCTGTCGCTCATCGACAAGGCTTCTTCCTGATCATGGGTGACCAGCACGAAGGTGATGCCGACTTCCCGTTGCAGGCGCAGCAGTTCCGACTGCATCTCCTTGCGCAGCTTGCGGTCGAGCGCCGCCAGCGGTTCATCGAGCAACAGCACGGTGGGTTTGTTCACCAGGGCTCGGGCCAGGGCGACACGTTGTTGCTGACCACCCGACAGTTCGCTCGGCTTGCGCTGGCCGAAGCCACTCAGGCGCACCATTTCCAGCGCTTCATCGGCCATGCGCAGCTGGGTTTTGCGGTCCGGGCGCGGGGTGCGATAGCGCAGGCCGTAGGCGATGTTTTGTGCCACCGTCAGGTGCGGGAACAGCGCGTAATGCTGAAACACCATGTTCACCGGCCGCTCGTAGGCCGGCACACCGGCGACGCACTGGCCGGCCAGGCGCACTTCGCCGCTGGAGGGTTGTTCGAAGCCGGCGATCATGCGCAGGGTGGTGGTCTTGCCGCAGCCCGAACCGCCGAGGAAGGAGTGGAAGGCGCCACGGCGCACGGCGAAGTTCAGGCCACTGACGGCGGTCACGTCGCCATAGCGTTTGACCACATTGCAGAATTCGATATCACTTGGCGAATTGTCGTTCACGAGGCCGGCTCCCTTGCAGTGATGAATCAGTGCGACGGGAGCCAAACTAGCAATGGCGGTTTTGCGCTGTATATATCCCTTGGGGGATAGAGTCGTTTTCAGGCGTCGACGACCAGTTCCTGGCCGGTGAGATCGCGAATGAACAGCCCGAGCAGTTCGGACTGGCTGCCGATGCCGAGCTTGGCGTAGATGTTCTTGCGATGGATCTTCACCGTGCCGGGACTGATGTTCAGTTGCTCGGCCACCGAGGCGCTGGAGTGACCGCGCAACAGCAGCTGGACGATTTCCTGTTCGCGGCCGGTGAGGATGTGCGCGCCGAACTGATCGAAGGCTTCGCGGATCTTGAAGTCCAGATCCTGCGCGGGCCGTGGTTGCTGGACCCGATGCAGGCGCCAGGCTTCATTGATGACCTGCTCGACCACGCCTTGCGCGCACTCGATCAACTGCATCTCGTCACGACTGAACGCACAACTGGCCGAAGAGCGCATCAGCGACAACACCGCCATGGCGCCGCCGCCCAGTTCGACGAAAAACGCCACTTCCTCGGCCAGGCCCGTTTGCTGGTAATAGGTCAGGTAATACTCGCCGAGGTAGAAGTGGTCGGGTGCGAACTGGCGCAGGCGCCACAGCCCCGGCGCCTGCCCGCGGGTGCAGGCCAGGTAGAACGGATCGAGCAGGTAGGGCCCGCACTGATAGTCATCGACATACACCGCACGCTTGTCGGCGGCGAAGGTATCGAACAGCGCCAGTGGCCGGTGGTTGCCTTCGTAGACGAACAGGACGAAATGATCGACCGGGCATACCTGGCGCAACCAGTGGCTCAACCCGGCCAGTCGCGCATGCCCCGCTTGCAGGTCGAGCAAGTGGGCGACACCGGTGGTCCAGAGTTTGAGTTCCTTGGGGCGCATGGCAGCTTCGGGTAACAGGGAAGCTTCAAGCGATGCACAAATTACGCCATGGCGGTTTGCGCCATGGATAGCGGGGCGGGCGAGGGGGCGTGCGGAAAAACACGCACCTTTACGGGGCTGGTTGTTACCGAGAGCTACAGGGTCAGTATCATCCTCGAGGCATTTATGGGGCGGACCGTCAGAGCGCGTAGCCTGCCGTCAAGGCAATCGGGGCGTCCTGCGCACCCACGATCAGATGGAAAGGCACTTGCACGGGCTCATCGACGGAACTGACCTCGAAGCCACCAACCACCACGGGTTGGCGCTCACACATTTCAGTCGACTCTCCGGCCATCTTTTTCGCCATTTTCGCGTGATTCGCTGCGATTTCACTGAGAGTTGACACGTTGTATCTCCGAAAAGCTGACCCAGCTCGTTGCTGGCGTAGGTGAGTATAGATGATGGTTGTTACGCCAGGATTTCGACGCTCCCTGACGATCACGCCTGCGTGTGCAAACCGTGAGCCAGAGGCTGTGGGGTTTTCAGGGCGCTAGACGCCAGGCGACGAGTGGTGAACTCGACCCCTGCAGGAGCGAGCCTTGCTCGCGATGGACGCAAGAACGCCGCGGGGTTTCAGCTGCCCGGTGTTATCGTTGACGTCCATCGCGAGCAAGGCTCGCTCCTACAAGTGGGCACGGTCGAAACCATGGGCAAGTCCTTGAACAATATCAATCAGGCCAAAAAACGGGCCCGTCGTACGCTCAAATGCAGCCTGGCGTTGGCCGGCGCTACCGTTGCCGTCGCTGCCGGGTTCTTCGCCTGGCAATCATTCTTTCCGGTACAGGCTGCCAGTGGCTGGAGCTACCGGGTTGCCTATCCGAAGGTGCCGAAGGCCGCTTCCCTGGCGCTGTTGCCCGGTGGCGCCATTCTGGTCAGCCAGGAATTGCGCGAGGGGCGCGGCAGCATCGTGCGCATCGAAGGGCCGGGTGATCATCATGTGGTGGTCGGTCAACTGTCCAAACCCGATGGCCTGATTCCGGCACGAGGCGGTTGGGTGTTCAGTCAGGAGGTAGCTGACAAACCGGTCATGTTCCTCAAGGATGGGCAAACCACGCCATTGTTCGAGGGTTCCAGCGTGCAGGGCCTGTGGGATGACGGCGATGACATCTACGCCATCGAAGACAGAAAGGCCATCGGGCGATTGCTGCGCTACAACTGGCAAGACAAGACCGTCACGGTGGTGCGCGACAACCTGGATGAAGCGGAGTCCATCACGCGCTGTACAGACGGGCGCATGCTCTACACCCAAAAGGGCCAGGGCGTGGTTCGTTTGCTCGCCGATGACCGCAGTGACCCGGTGGTCATCGCCGACCTCAATCAGCCGACGTTCCTGCGCTGCGACGAACGTGGCCTGTGGATCAGCGAAGACTCGACCCACCGGGCGCGCCTGTTGCTGATTTCCCCGCAGGGGCAACGGCAGACCATCTTGTCGTTCCTCAAGGCACCGCAATCAATCATTGCCACGGGCACCGGCAGCTACCTGGTGGCCGAAGGTGGCCGGAACCGGGTGCTGGAACTGACACCAACACCCTGAAACCTGTAGGAGCGAGCTTGCTCGCGATGGTGGTTCGGGCACCGCAGGGTGTCAGGCAGCCAGCGTTATCGTTGACGACCATCGCGAGCAAGCTCGCTCCTACAGGTATCAGGTACAGGTACAGGTGATGTCTCACCGATACTTGATCACAATCCCCTTGAGCTTGCGGCCCTGGACGGTTTCGACGTCGCGGCTCCACAGCCCGCCGCGAACGAATGCCCCGGTGGTCTGGATGTGGTCGTAGACCACCACCACGGCATCGCCGCCGAGCTTGGCCGATTCCTCGCGCAGTTTCTGTTCGACTTCGGTGATCGGCGGCGCCGGTTCGGTGCTGGCGTCGATCAGTACTTCACCCAGACGAATGTGCGGGCGCAGGGGTTCGGTGCGCAGTACCTGCACTTCGCTGGGCAGGGTCGGCGCTGGGTGTTCGACGCCGACGTAGGCGGTGGTGTGCGCGTCGACGGTGGCGCAGCCCTGGAGGACGAGGAAGGCGGCAGCCAGCCCTCCCGCCAGCAGGGACAGTTTTAACCGGGGGGACAGGAGCGGCATGGGGGGTACTCCGATAATGAAGCGTGAGTCGGGTAGCCCGTTTGACGATAGCAGACACTGCTTCTGTGGGAGCGGGCTTGCTCGCGAAAGCGGTGTGTCAGCGATCATTGTGGGAGCGAGCCTGCTCGCGATAGCGGAGTGTCAGTCGACATCAGTTTTAACTGACACACCGCTATCGCGAGCAGGCTCGCTCCCACAGTGGATGGGTATGAGGTCAGGGGAAGGGTGGTGATCAGGCCTTCAAGACCCACTACTGATCCTTCTCACAATTAACCATCCAAGCCACGCCGAACCGGTCCCTCAGCATGCCGAAGCGCGCCGCCCAGAAGGTCGCTTGCAGCGGCATCTCGATTTTGCCGTCTTCGGCCAGCGCATTGAACACCCGCTCTGCCTCCTTGATGCTGTCGACATTCAGCGAGATCGAACACCCGGCCATGTCATCGGTGGGGCGGTCGGGGGTGGTGTCCGAGCCCATGATCTTCTGGTCGCCCACCGCCAGGCAGGTGTGCAGGATCAGGTTGTGCAGGTCGGCCGGGACCTCGTCGCGCATCGGGCTTGAAGCGAAGTCCATCATTGCTTCGATCTGGCCACCCAGGGCCTGGGCATAGAAGGTGAACGCGGCTTTGCAGTCGCCGTTGAAGATGAGGTAGGGATTGATTTTCATGGCAGGCTCCGGCTTTGCGATGGATGAAGTTCCGATAGCAAAGCGTTAGAGCGCAGCACACGCAAAAATCTTTTAGATGTTTTGTCTATTGCCGCGAAGCGGCTTATCGCTTCAGGCAACGGCCCTGGGCAGCGAAGGCCGCAGCAGCCGCTCGATGGCGCCACCGATGAGACTTTCCAGCAGCTCATCGCGCGCCGGCTCATCCAGTGCATGCTGCGCCAGCCAGCACGGCGCGCTGTTGAGCAGGTTGGCGATGGCGTGCCCGGTGGCCAGGCGCGCCGGTTCGCTCAGGCGCAGGCGACTGCCGAGCATCCGCAACAGGGTGCCTTCGTACTGTTCGCGCAACTGCCGGACCCGCGCCTGCTGCTCATCGTTGAGGCAGCCGCTGTCGCGCTCCACCAGGCGAAAATGCCAGGGCATTTCCTGGTGCAGGTTCAAGTGCGCGCGGATCAGGTTATGCAGTTTGTCGCGCTTGACCCCGGCCTTGTGGTCGATGCGTGCCAGCGCCGCCAGCAGCTCTTCGTAGAACTCTTCGATCAGGTCGAGCAGCAAATGCTGTTTGCTCGGGTAATGGTGATACAACGAGCCCGGGGACAGCCCCAGGCACGTCGCCAGCTCGCGCATGCCGACCTGACCGAAACCCTTGCTGGCGAACAACTCCAGCACCTTGTCCCGGTACTCGGCGAACCGCGAGCAGCGCTCAGGCATAGGCATGGAAGCCACGCCCCGACTTGCGCCCCAGATACCCGGCAGCCACCATTTCCTTGAGCAGTGGCGCGGGGCGGTACTTGCTGTCGTTGAACCCTTCGTAGAAGGCTTCGAGGATCGCCAGCACGGTGTCCAGGCCGATCAGGTCCGCCAGCGCCAGCGGGCCGATCGGCTGGTTGCAGCCCAGGCGCATGCCGGCGTCGATGTCCTCGGCGCTGGCCAGGCCTTCCTGGAACACCAGGATCGCTTCGTTGATCATCGGCACCAGGATCCGGTTGACCACGAACCCCGGACGGTTGCCGGCGGTGATCGCGGTCTTGCCCAGGGTGGTGGCCATCTCCAGCGCCAGGGCGTGGGTGGCGTCGCTGGTTTGCAGGCCACGGATCACTTCGATCAGGCCCATCACCGGCACCGGGTTGAAGAAGTGCAGGCCGATGAACCGCGCGGGTTCGCTGACGCTGGCCGCCAGTTGGGTAATGGACAGCGACGAGGTGTTGGAGGCGATCACGCAGTCGGCGCTGACCTGCGCGGCGATCTGTTGCAGCACGCGCAGCTTCAGCTCGAGGTTTTCCGTGGCGGCTTCGATCACCAGTTGCACCTGTTGCAGGCTGCTGTAATCAGTGCTGGTGCGGATGTTGTCGAGGGTGGCGAGTTTCTGCGCGGGTGTCAGGGTGTCCTTGGTCACCTGGCGCTCGAGGTTCTTGTCGATGGTCGCCAGGGCCTTTTGCAGGGCGCTGTCGGCGATGTCGATCAGGGTCACCTTGAAACCGGCCTGGGCGCAGACCTGCGCGATGCCGTTGCCCATGGTGCCGGCGCCGATCACGCCAATGTTTTGCAGATTCATGTGCCGTCCTTTCGATCAACCCTGCGATACCTTCGCCGCCGCAACGGCCGAAGGCGTACTATTGCCGCGAGTCTAGAACCGGCTTGACGGTTGGCCTATGCCGAAACTGTTCAACGGTGCTGGTGTTTTTTGCCATTCGGCTGATGGGGAGCGAAGCGTTCAGATGCGGGAAAAGGACTCGGTGGCCGCCTACTTTGTGCAGGCGATGATCCATGGGCTGGGCGACGATCCGCAGCGTCTGGAGCGGGCGCTGGCGCAGGCCGGCATCGACCCGGCGCTGCTCGAACAACCTTCGGCACGGGTGCCGGCCAGCGCGTTTGCGGCGTTGTGGCTGATCCAGATCCGCGACATGCACGACGAGTTCTTCCGTCTCGATTCCCACGGCATGCCGCCGGGCAGCTTCGCCCTGATCTGCCGCGCGTTGATCCAGGAACCTGATCTGCACAAGGCGATGCGCCAGTGTCTGAGCAATTTTTCGCTGTTCCTGAGCGACTATCGCGGCACCCTGACGGTGCGGGGCAAGCGTGCGTTCATCAGCCTGGAGACCCGCGCGCCGAACGCCGATGTCGCGCGGTTTGGCGAAGAGACATTCCTGGTGCTGATGATCAGCCTGATGTGCTGGCTGGGCGGGCGGCGCATTCCCATCGACCGCGCGGACTTCCGCCATCAGCGCCTGTCCCTGAGCGACGACCGTCTGCTCTGGGGGCCCAACCTGACGTTCGGCGCCGAACGCACCGAAATCGAATTCGCCAGCCATTACCTGCGCCTGCCGGTGGCGCAGGACCTGGCCTCGCTGAAAGTCTTCCTGCGCACCGCCCCGCAGTGGCTGGTCATTCGCTTCCGCAACCAGCACGGCCTGGCCTCGCAAGTGCACCAGCGCCTGCGCAACAGCCACTACAGCCAATGGCCGACCTTGCAGGCCTTCGCCCAGGAACAACACCTGAGCCCCAGCACCTTCCGCCGCAAGCTCGAACGCGAAGGCTGTTCCTACCAGGAAATCAAGGACGAAGTACGCCGCGCCGTGGCCTTCGAGCAACTGCGCGAAAGCCGGGCGAGCATCGGCGACATTGCCGAGCAACTGGGCTTCCAGGAACCCAGCGCGTTTCACCGGGCGTTCAAGAAGTGGACGGGGGAAAGTCCGGGGAAATATCGGGCGAAGTTTCAGCCTTAAACGTAAGGCTTGGATCGAGTTTTTGTACGGTTGTTCTTTGCCTTTTGTACGAAAAAACCTCGGCTTGTAGTCCCGAAATTTCTTGTCACGACCTCGCTGGATCCGTGGATGACACGGGCCTCTGAGGTGCTGTATTTATTGACTCTCGGTCTAGTTTCCAAGGTGAAGACATGTCAATAAGAGCACCGCAAGAAATGCCGCCTGAGTTGCGGCGAATGATGGAAGAATGGGACAGGACGGGTATACCGCCCAAGGAACTGGGCTTTCCACTCGGCCCTTTACCACCTGGAGCAGACTCAAGGAGACCGCGCAAACGCAATCGTCACCGCTGAAGGTCACGAGTCCTGGGCGGCGCGGGTCAACGTGGGGCCGGCCATCTGCGCCGGTTTGCTCTTGAACAGGTTTTCAATGGCCTGCCGATACTGGTTACCGCCCAGGCTCATGCTGTTGTTGTGGGTGCCGCCGGGAATGAGCAGCAGCTTTTTCGGTTCGTTGGCGGCGTTGAACAATTGCTCGCTGAAGCGCGATGGCATGAAGGCGTCGGCCAGGCCATGGACCACCAGCAGCGGCATGTCGATGTCGACGATCTTGTCGATGGAATCGAATTTCTGCGATAGCAGCCAGCGCACCGGCAGCCATTTCACCGGCAGGTTGCTTTCGGCCACCTGTGCCACGGCATCGCCCAGTGAGGTGAAGGTCGATTCGATGACCAGGCCGCGCGCCGGTACGGTGACATGGTCTTTTTTTGCCTGGGCGGCGAGGTCTGCCGCCAGGTCGATGGCCACGGCGCCACCCAGGGAATGCCCATAGATCAGGCGTTTGCTGGCATCCGGTTGCAGCGCCTTGAAGCGTTCCCAGGCGGCCCGGGCATCCTCATACACGCTGGCTTCGGACGGCAGGTCGCCCTTGCTCTGGCCAAAGCCACGGTAGTCGATGGCCAGCACCGAATAGCCCATGGCCCGCAATTGCTCGATGCGAAACGCCTGGCCGGTGAGGTTCCAACGCACGCCGTGCAGATAAAGGATCGAAGGCGCATCGCGACGCGCGGCGGGCCACCACCAGGCATGCAGGTTCTGCCCGCCCTTGAAGGCCGGCGACTGGATGTCGAACTCCTGAACGTCCTGGGGCAAACCGCGATACCAGCCGGCCGTACCCGGCTCGATGCGAAACAGCAACTCACGCTCGGTATGTTGCAGCACCCCGCAACTTACCGGCAGGCCGACCACCAGCACGGTCATGCACAGCAGCGCCAGCCAGCGTCGGCGCAGGGTGGTCAGCAGGGGTGAGGACATGGCTGGGTTACCGGTTGAACATGGAAAGTCGATTTTTAACAGATGCGTGGCGGGTGTTGTGTGGTTTTTGTGTGGTTTTGTGTGACTTGCTCGTTCCCACGCTCTGCGTGGGAATGCCGCCAGGGACGCTCCGCGTTCCATTGCCGCCGACATAGGAAGATGTGACGCGGAGCGTCACCGGATGCGTTCCCACGCGGAGCGTGGGAACGATCAAAGAGGGCCTGAACTCAATCCACCCGCAACACAATCTTGCCGATGTGATCCCCGGCCTCCATCCGCGCATGGGCCTGCGCCGCTTCGGTCAGCGGGTAGACCTGGTCGATGATCGGCAGGCAGCGCCCGGCCGCCAGCACTGGCCAGACGTATTCGCGCAGTTGCTCGGCAATCGAGGCTTTCTCCGCGCCGGTACGCGGGCGCATCAGTGAGCCGGTGAGGGTGGCGCGTTTGCTCATGATGCCGAGCAAGTCGACGTCATTACCACGGGCGCCGCCGAGGAAGCCGAGCATCACCAGGCGACCTTCTATGGCCAGTGCCGCGATGTTCTGGTTCAGGTACGAAGCGCCCATGATGTCGAGGATCACGTTCACGCCCTTGCCACCAGTGTTGTCCTGGATCACCTGGACAAAATCCTGTTCACGGTAGTTGATCGCCTCGGCGCCGAGCTGGCGCACGGCCGCACATTTGTCCGCGCTGCCGGCGGTGGCGAACGCCTTGATGCCGAACTCGCGGCACAGCATCAGGGCGGTGGTGCCGATGCCGCTGGTGCCGCCGTGGATCAGCGCGCGCTGGCCCTTGCTGGCGCCGCCCATGTCGAACAGGTTGGCCCACACGGTGAAAAAGGTTTCCGGGACGGCGGCCGCCTGTAACCAGTCCATGCCCTCGGGAATCGGCAACGTCTGGCCCGCCGGGGCGAGGCAGTACTGCGCGTAGCCACCGCCGTTGGTCAGGGAACAGACCTTGTCGCCGACGATGAATTCGTTTACGCCCTTGCCAATCGCCACCACCTCACCGGCCACTTCCAGGCCGGGGTTGGGGTTCATGCCGGGTTTGAGCGGGTACTTGCCGGCCCGTTGCAAGGCGTCGGGACGGTTGACCCCGGCGGCGTACACGCGGATCAGCACCTCGCCGTCCGCGGGGCGGGGCACCGGTACCTGGCGTGGCTGCAACACTTCGGGGCCGCCGGGTTGGGTGATTTCAATCAGGGTCATGCTGTTGGGCAAATTCATCGAAGCATCCTGTCTGCAAGGTTTCTTTCAAGTGGGACCGCATGAAGGCATCAGTGACTCAGTTCAGTGCCGGGTGTAACCGATCACCCCGCTTGACCAGGCGCATGCCCTGTTCCAGCAGCAGCGCTATCACGATCGCACCGGCGGCAATGATGAACAACAGTTGGTGGTGTCCGCCGCTGGCATTGAACATTGCCGAATAGGCGAAGCCGGCCAGCGCCTGGAAGGTGGCGAACGATACGGTGGCACGGCTCCAGGCAATCTGTTGCTGGTGGTGCTGTGGGATCAGCTCATGCACCCGGGCCAGCGCCAACGGCACGATGCCGGGCGGGAAGGCACCGATGATCACCGCGAGCACCGCCAACGCAGTAAAGGAACTGGAGATCGCCAGCAGGCCAACGGCGATGGCCTGCACCACCAGTACCAGGCGGATGCTCCACCGCGCCCCCAGTTTGTCGGCGAGAAAGCCGTAGCTGACCGGGCCGATGATCGCACCCAGGCCATACATCACCCAGATCAGCGCCCCCACGTGCGGCCCGGCACCGAGGCCACGAGCGACGTAATCGACGAGGAACACCATGGCGGGCACCAGCCCGGCCGCCATGAACGCGTACTGGGCGAACAGCAGATACACTTGCGGATCGACCGGGGTTTTATCAGCCGAAGTGGTGGGCGTCGCCGTGTGCGAAGTCGCAGGCCAACCGAACCAGCTCGCGGCGGTCAGCACCAGGGACAACAGGCCCAGGCCAAACCAGGTGTCCTGCAAGCCAAGGCTCAGCAGCGGCGGGACGATGGTCCCGGACCCGGCAATGCCCAGGCCGATGCCCAGAAAGATCGCGCCACTGGCCAGGCCCCGGCGCGAGGCCGGCACATGCGGCAGCACCGTTGCGGCCACGAGCACCATGATCGCGCCACCGGCGATGCCCGACAGCAGGCGCCAGCCGAAGAACCAGCCCACCGACAATGGGAAGCCACAGGCAAAAAACGCCGCCGTCACCGCCAGCATCATCAGGCGCAATGCCGTCGTGTTGGAGGTGCGGCGAGCCAGGGGATGACCGATCAGGGCGCCGATCAGGTAACCGACCAGGTTGGCCGCGCCAAGGTAGACCACATCATTGGCAGAGAACCATTGCGCCTGGATCAACGAGGGAATCAAGGGCGTGTAGGCAAACCGTGCCAGGCCGATGCTGACCAGGCTGGCGCACAGGCCGGCGAAGATCGGCAGCCAGACCGCGCTGCGGGGTGGGGCGGAGGGAGTGAGCATGGGAACCGTCCTGTGGAATTTCTCTTGCGCTCAGCTTATCCAGTTTCATTGGTGCAATTACGCAGCGATTTTGCGCTAGAGTGATGCGTAAATGCATCACAGGGGAACAGCATGAATTGGGATGACGCGCGGGTTTTTCTCGCGGTGTGCCGGGAGTCGACCTTGCGCGGTGCCGCGCGGGTGCTGGGGGTGGATCAGGCGACGGTGGGGCGTCGGGTGTCGGCGCTGGAAAAGACCCTGAATGCCACGCTGTTTCTGCGCACTTCCGAAGGGTACGCGCTGACCGCCGTCGGTGAAGCGGCGTTGCAGGCCGTGGAGAAAATGGAGCATTCGGCGCTGGAGCTGCAACGGCGCATTCAAGGCCTCGACGATCGCCTGACCGGGACCGTGCGGGTCAGCACCACCGATTCGATGGCCATCGACTTCCTGATCCCGGCGATTGCCCGGCTGCACCAGCGCCACCCCGAGGTGCGGGTGCAACTGGATGCCTCGACCAATATCCTGAGCCTGTCCAAGCGCGAGGCGGACATTGCCGTGCGCAACACCCGGCCGGACAACCCGGACCTGATCGCCCGGCGCATCGCCCGTTGGCCGGTGGGGCTGTTCGCCTCGCAAGCCTACATCGACGCCCACGGCGTACCCGCGCCGGGCTCGGCGTTCGAGGGGCATGACCTGGTGGTGTATCAGCCATACATGCAGGGCAACCGGGAACTGACCCTGGTGGCGGAACCGCCGGGGCGAGGGCGCATTGTCGCGAGCCTGAGTTCGAGCCTGCTGGTGCGGCGCTCAATTGCCGCGGGGATCGGCTTGGGGGAGATTCCGGTGTACATGGGCGAGAGGGACGGGCTGGTCAGGTTGTGGCCGGAGCGCACGCGACCCTTGCCCTACGACGTGTGGCTGGTCACCCACGCCGACCTGCGGCACACCGCGAGGGTGCGCGCAGTGATTGATGAGATTGTCGAGGTGTTTGCCTAGATTCTCCTGTAGGAGCGAGCTTGCTCGCGATGGCGGTGTGTCAGCCAACCTCTATGTGACTGATGTATCGCCATCGCGAGCAAGCTCGCTCCTACAGGGGGGAGAAATGCCTCATGGCATTTCCGGCAACTCCTGCGCACGCAAATCGAACACCAGCACTTCGGCATCCACGCCGTTGCTCAGGTTCAACAGCTGTTCATTGCGCACCCGCACGCCATCGCCTTCCTGCAATTGCACGCCGTTGAGTTCGACGCTGCCACGGGCCACGTGCACGTAGGCATAACGGTCGGCGGCCAGTTCCAGGGTGGCGCTTTCCTTGCCGTCGAACAGTCCGGCGTAGACCCGCGCATCCTGGCGCACTTTCAGCGAGCCGTGTTTCCCTTCCGGGGAAATGATCAGTTGCAGGCGTCCGCGTTTTTTCTCGGCGCTGAAATGCTCCTGCTGGTAGCGCGGCTTGGCGCCACTGACGTCCGGTACGATCCAGATTTGCAGGAAGTGCACGCCCTGGGTCGCCGAGTGGTTGAACTCGCTGTGGGCCACGCCGCTGCCGGCACTCATCAGTTGTACGTCGCCCGGACGGATCACCGAACCGGTGCCCAGGGTGTCCTTGTGTTCCAGGGCGCCTTCGAGCACGTAGGAGAAGATCTCCATGTCGCGGTGCGGGTGTTGGCCAAAGCCCTTGCCGGCAGCGACGCGGTCATCGTTGATCACCAGCAGGTCGGAAAAACCCTGCTCCCGTGGGTTGCGGTAATTGGCGAAGGAGAAGGTGTGGAACGACTTCAACCAGCCATGATTGGCCATGCCGCGATCAGAAGCTTTACGAAGGGTCAGCATGATGGAATCTCCTGTGTTGGACGTTGATTCGTCCGAGTGAGGAGAAGGTTAATGGTTATCCTGTGGTGCAATAAGTAGATGAAAATTGAAATACTGTCTCCTTTGAGTTGACAGTGATGTGCGGGCAGCGCTGGGCTGTAGAGCTGGGCCATAATGCTCGCCATGATCGGTGCCTGAATGTGTAATCCCTGTGGGAGCGAGCCTGCTCGCGATGGCGGCGTGTCAGTCACAACAGGTTGCAGTTGACACCGTCATGGCGAGCAGGCTCGCTCCCACAGTGCATCTGCGCACCTGGGCCCGAAGACTTTTTTGAATTTTCAGTGATGTGCAACCCATGAAAACCGTGGCAATGGTGCTGTTCCCCGACTTTCTCCTGCTCGACATGGCCGGGCCCATGGAGGTGTTCTCCATCGCCAATCGTTACCTCAAGCCGGATGACCATTACGTGCTGTCGACCATCGGCACCGTGCCCGGTGCGTTGCGTGCCTCCAACGGAGTGAACGTGCAGGCCGACCTGCACATCGACCAGGCCTGCGATGGTTATGACCTGCTGCTCATACCCGGCGGCCCCGGTGCCTACAACGAAAAGCATCCGCCGCTGCTCGAATGGCTCAGGCACAACGTCGGACGGTCCAGGGCCTATGGGTCGATCTGCACCGGTGCCTTTGTGCTCGGGCATGCCGGGTTGATCGACGGTTATCGGGTCACCACCCACTGGCATTACACCGAACGGCTGATCAAGGGCTTCCCCAAGGCCACGGTGGAAACCGACCAGATTTTCGTGCAGGACCGCAACCTGATGACCTCCGGTGGCGTCACGGCCGGCATCGACCTGGCGCTCGCCGTGGTTGCCGAAGACCATGGCAAGAAGGTTGCCCAGGACGTGGCCAAGGTGTTGCTGGTGGTGATGAAGCGCCAGGGCGGGCAGGCGCAGTTCAGCCCGTTGATGGCCGCGGTCGCGCCCCAGGAAACCGCGGTGACCCGGGTGCAGAATTACATGCTCGAACACCTCGACGAAGCGTTCAGCATCGAGCGTCTGGCGGGCCTGGCCACCATGAGCCCGCGGCATTTCGCCAGGGTGTTCGCCCGGGAGGTGAACATGACACCGATGGAGTTTTTGCAAAGCGCGCGCATCGACTGCGCGAGGAACCTGCTGGAAACCACCGAGCTGCCGCTCAAGACTGTGGCGTTCAAGAGCGGCTTCGGCAGTGTCCGGCACATGCGCTTTCTGTTCGGCGAAAAACTCGGCCTGACCCCGGCGCAGTACCGCGAGCAGTTCAGTTGACGCTGATATGTCCGTTGTGCGCACCGTGATGGCCGTGACGCTCCCCCTTTGGCCGTTTTTCCGTCACCGATGGCTGCCAATATACCGGTGAACGTTTTGCAAGGAGGTGCAGGGCGCCCGTATGTCATTGAGCTATCACGGGTTTGCCCGATGAACGCGCATGAACAGTCTCAGACAGTTGAACACCGAGACCGTGCTGCATTTCGGTCCCTACGCCTTTCATCTGCGGCAACGGTTGATCCTCGAGGATGACCGACCGCTGCGCATGGGCGGCCGCGCCCTGGACATTCTCCAGGTGTTGGTCGAGCACGCAGGCGATATCGTCAGCAAGGACGAATTGATTGCCCGGGTGTGGCCGACGTCGGTGGTCGAGGACATCAACCTGCGCGTGCACATTGCCGCTTTGCGTCGTGCCCTGGGGGATGGGCAGAACGGGCAACGCTACATCGACAATGTGCCGCAACGCGGTTATCGCTTCATTGCCCCGGTGCGATATGCACCCGTCGGCACCGAGGTCCCGCTCGACTGCGCGCTGAGGATTCAGCACAACCTGCCGGCACGGCTGACACCGGTCACCGGGCGCGACTCGCTGGTGGCCAGCCTGGTGCGCCAATTGCCGGTTTCTCGACTCATGAGCCTGGTCGGCCCCGGCGGCATGGGCAAGACCACCGTGGCGCTGCGCGTGGCCGAACTGCTGTTGCAGCATTATCGCGACGGCGTCTGGCTGGTCGATCTGACGGCAGTCGATGACCCGGCGCAAGTGGAAGATCACCTGAGCCGTGTCCTCGAACTGGAAGTCGGCACCACGCTGGCATCCCTGGCCGACTGGCATGCACTGCTGGTGCTGGACAATTGCGAACACCTGCACGAGCGTTGCCGAACGCTGGTGGAAACCCTGCTGCAATCGTCGCCGCGCCTGTCGGTGCTGGTCACCAGTCGCGAGCCGTTGCAGGTGCAGGGTGAAAACGTCCAGGCCTTGCCGCCACTGACGGTCCCGCCGAGGTCGGCGCTGCACAGCGTGAACGAGGCCATGGGTTATTCGGCGGTGCAACTGTTCGTCAGTCGTGCCCGCGCCCGTCAACAAGGGTTCGCTCTGCGCGAGCAGGACCTGGCGACCGTGGGCGAAATCTGCCGCCGCCTCGACGGCCTGCCGCTGGCCATCGAGCTGGCGGCGGGGCAAGTCGATGCGCTGGCGCTGGTCGGGGTGCAGGCCCAGCTCGATAACTGTTTGCAGCTGCTGTCCCAGGGGCGCCGTACCGCCGTACCGCGCCATCAGACCCTCGAAGCCGCGCTGGACTGGAGCTACGACCAGCTCAGCCCGCAGGAGCAAGTGGTGTTGCAGCGTCTGGCGGTGTTCAAGAAAGCCTTTACTCTGGACGCGGCGATTGGCGTGCTCGGTTGCCCGGCGCTGGTGCCGGCACGGCTGATGGAAAGCTTGCAAAGCCTGGTGCGCAAGTCGCTGCTCTCGGTGGAGCAGGGCGGCGGCCCGGCCCGCTACCGTTTCCTCAACACCACTCGCAGCTATGCCCTGGAAAAGCTCGAAAGCAGCGGCGAACTGCGCGCTGTCGAGATGCGCTATGCGCGCTACATCAGCCAGACTTCCCTGGATTCAAAGGGGCCGGTGGGGCTGCAACTGGTCGAGTAGTCGCCGCACTTTCACCAGGTCCGGCGTGGCATGACCCTCGGTGAAACGGTAGAAGATCGGCGCCAACAGCGTGTGGGCCTGCTGCTGACGACCCTGGCGCTGCCACAGTTGCGCCAGCGAGGTGGCGCTGCGCAGCTCCCAGGCCAGCGCACCCTGTTGTTTCGCCACGTTCAGCGCCCGGATCAACAGGTCCTCGGCGGCCTGGTTATTCAACAGGTAATCTTCGGCCAGCAGGGCTTCGGCCCTGGCCCGGAGAATTTCCGCCGTGTTCCAGCCGGCGATGCCGGTGTCGGCGCGTTGTATCAGATCATCGTCGATGAACGTGCTGTCCAGAGTGATCAGCAGGTCCTTGATCAAGCCCACGCTGGGTTTGAATGGCAGGCGCGCTTCGTCGCGGTCGATCACTTGGGCGTAATGCCTGGCCCAGGTGTAGAACAGCGGCACCGAGTGTTTCTGCGCCTGCTCCAGCAACAGCCGCAGCAGTTCGCGCGCGCTGCGAGTGTCGCCGTTGTAGTGGGCGATCAGGCAACCGGCCAGGGCCAGGGTGTAGCAGATCGACGTGCCGTGATTGATCTGTAGCGCGATGTCCAGCGCCTGCCGGGCGGTGCGCCAGGCCTGCTCGGGTTGACCTTGCAGCCAGAGAATACGCGCCAGGATGGTCAGCGACGCGACGCTCTGGTCGTACTGCACGCCAAAACCGTGGGTGAAACGATTGAGGTGGCCGCTCTGGGCCATGCGTTGCAGTACCTGCTCGGCATCCACCCGCGCTTGTGCCTGATCCCCGGCAAAGTGCAGCGCCAGCACCCGCAGGCGCTGGGTGCTGAGCGACAGCACGGCGTCGCCATGCAGGCCCAGGCGGTCGAATTGCTGGCTCTGCTCCAGGGCCAATTGATAATGGGCGCAACACAGATTGACCGCCATGTGCCCGGACACCGCCCGCAGTTGGCCGGCGATGTCGTTGCATTGCCGCGCCAGGACCCGCGCGTTGACGAACGCTTCGATGGTTTCCGGCGTGGGGCCCTGGGTGTGGTAGCAGGAGCTGCCGAGCGCCAGTTGCAGGGCGATTTCCACCTTGGGGCTGGGCTCGGCGGCCGCCTGCAACAGGGCCAGCGCCTTGCGCACGTACTGGCCGTGTTCCTTGAGCAGTGACAGTTCCTGCCACAGCGGCGTAGACGTGGCGGTCAGGCGGATCGCCAGGCCTTGAGGGCCCTGGGTGGTCAAGCCCCAGTCGAGCGCCGAGCGGATGTCTTCCAGGCTGCGGGCATAACGCTCGATCCACATCGCCGTCGGTATCCGCTCCCAGTCGTCGCGGGCCTGTTCCATCAAGGCCAGGCAGCGTTCGGCGTGGCGTTCGCGGGTACCCGGCAGATCGGAAGCCAGGCCGAGTTTTTCCAGGGCATAACTGCGGGTGGTGTCGAGTAAACGGTAGAACACGTCCTCGTCGCCGACCTCGACGTTCAGCAAGGACTTGGCCACCAGTTGCGTGATCGAACCGAACACCTCGCGCGGTTCAATGTGTTCGCCGCCGATCACGGCGGCGGCCGATTCCAGGGTGAAACTGCCGCGGAACATGCCCAGGCGACGCAGGCAGGTCTGCTCGCAGGCGCTGAGCAGTTCGAAGCTCCAGTCCAGCGTGGCCCGCAGGGTCTGGTGCCGGCCCAGCACCGCCGGGCAACCCTGGGTCAGCAGGCGGAAGCTGCCTTGCAGTTGCTTGAGCAAACCGCTCAAACCCAGGGGACCGACCTGCGCCGCCGCCAGTTCGATCGCCAGCGGGATGCCGTCCAGGCGCTGGCAGATCTCGATCGCCAGCGGCAATTCAGCGTCGCTCAGTTCAAAACTGTCGTGACTGGTCATCGCCCGTTCGGCAAACAGTTGCAGCGCCGAAAACGTCATGGCCTGGGCGCGATCGAGCACCGCGATGGGGGGCGGGCAGTCCAGCGATTCCAGGCGTTGCACGAATTCGCCTTCAGCGCGCAGGCCTTCACGGCTGGTGGCCAGGATGTGGATCTGCGGTGCGGCGCGCAGCAGGTTTTCACACAGCAGGGCCACGGTGTCGATCAGGTGTTCGCAATTGTCGATCACCAGCAGCATTTGCCGCTCACGCAGGAAGGCGCCGAGTTCGCTGAACGTTTCACCCTCGTGCAACGACAGTTCGAGCAGGTTGGCCAGGTGTGTGGTAATCATCGCCGGTTTGTTGATCGGCGCCAGGTCCAGCAGCAGGATGCCGTCGCTGTAGCGCCCGATCAGTTGCTCGGCGACCCGCAGGGCCACGGTGGTCTTGCCGATTCCGCCGGGCCCCACCAGGGTGATGAAGCGCTGGCGCGGCAACTGGGTCACCAGGTTGTCGACCAGGGTCTGCCGGCCGATCATGCGGGTGCGCCGCAACGGCAGGTTATGACCGCCAGGTGTTGGTGCGGGCGGGGTGGCCGGTTGTTCGCCATGCTCCAGCGAATACGGCGCCACGAAGCTGTAACCACGCTGCGCCACGGTGACGATGTAGCGTTGCCCGGCCTGACCATCGCCCAGCGCCTTGCGCAAGGCGGCCATGTGCACTCGCAGGTTGATGTCTTCGACGACACTGTTGGGCCAGACGCCAGCGATCAGCGTCTGTTTGCTCACCACGTTGCCGGCGTGTTCCAGCAGGATCAGCAGGATGTCCATGGCGCGTCGGCCCAGGCGCACCGGTTGATCGGCTTCCATGACCAGACGTTGTCCGGGATAGATCCGGTAGGGACCGAAATGGATCGCCTGGGCGTGGGGTGGGGTCAATGGAGGTGCTCCTGCTTGCAGCCGTCTGGTACGTATAACCCGAGCATTTTTATCAGGTTTTTGTTGCAAAGCAATGTGCGGGCCAATGCCCGTGCGGTGCCGATGCGCCGCCGGGCTTTTCCGACCGCGCGAATAGACCGGCTGCGCCGCGTGCATGGGTGATGCCAAGGCATTTGGGGCGCCAGGAAAAATTAACAACATTTAACTCGTGCTGGGTCCGGTCTACGCCCAAAACTCTGCATCTTCAACGCCCATCGGTCGGGCGCAACCCGACTGACGGCGTGACCTGGTTGCAAAAGGAATGGTTCGTCATGAGGACGCCGCAATGAGCAGCGTGGTAGTGGTCTATCACAGTGGCTACGGGCACACCCGCGTCATTGCCGAGGCCGTGGCCCAGGGGGTTGAACGCCACCCGGGCAGCACCTGCCTGTTGATTTCGGTGGAAGACGTCGACCAGCAGTGGGAGCGTTTGCACAACGCCGACGCGATCATTTTTGGTGCGCCGACCTACATGGGCAGCGCCTCGGCGCGCTTCAAGGCCTTCATGGAAGCCACCTCGGCGTTCTACCTGACCCAGCCGTGGCGCGACAAGCTCGCGGCGGGCTTCACCAATTCCGGCAGCCTGTGCGGCGACAAGCTCAACACCTTGTTGCAGATGGCGGTGTTCGCCGCTCAGCATTCGATGATCTGGGTCGGGCTCGACGTATTGCCGGCCCGCTCCGGCGGCGGGGCGTTCGACGGGCAGATGAATCGCCTGGGCAGCTCGCTGGGTGCCATGGCGCAATCGAACGTCGAACAACCGCCAGAATTGGCCCCGCCTGCCGAAGACCGCTGCACCGCCGCACACCTGGGTGAGCGAGTGGCGCGGCTGGCCGAGCGCATGGGGCATCCGCCCGTCTGATCAGGTTTTTCCGGGTGCTTTACGGCTGACCCTGCGCCGGTGGCGCAGGGTCAGCGTGCGTGAAACTGGGGGGCGTGGTGGGGCAGGGCGCGCACGGTGCGGCAGCGCCAGGCGAACGGGTTGATGCCTTCGCTGCGGGTGAAGATGTGGCAGAAATGGGCCTGGTCGCAGAAGCCGCATTCAAGGCTGATTTGCGTCAGGCTGCGGTCGGTGTCCTGGATCAATTGCTTGGCCCTTGCGATGCGCTGCTGACGGATCCAGTCCTGCGGCGAAAGGCCGGTGCTGCACTTGAACGCGCGGGAGAAATGACTGCGCGAGAGGGCGCAGGCGCGGGCCAGGTCACTGACCTCGATGGCCTCGCCCAGGCGTTCCAGGATCAACTGCTTGGCCAGGGCTTCACGCCAGGGCGTCAGGCCACCCGTGGTTTTTTTCGGCGCTTGCGTAACGGCCAAACAGGCGGTGTTCTGCTGAGAATGGGCCATAACAAATGTCCGTGTCGGTGAACTTCATTCTTGGTCGGGGGCCTCTGCCAGGCGAGTTAAACGTTGTTAATTGTGTCGATGTGCATACGAGATCGCGTAAAGTCCGACGCATTAAAAAAAAGGAAAGCCTTGCCCATGAACCGTAACGATCTGCGCCGCGTCGACATGAACCTGCTGGTGATTTTCGAGGCCCTGATGTTCGAGAAGAACCTGACCCGGGTCGCCGAAAAACTGTTCATGGGGCAGCCGGCGGTGAGTGCGGCCCTCGGTCGTTTGCGCGACCTGTTCGACGATCCGCTGCTGTTGCGCAACGGTCGCGGTATGGAGCCGACGGCGCGGGCGCTGGCGATTCTCAAGGAGTTGCAGCCGGCGATGGACGTGATCTCCGGCGCGGTCAGCCGGGCCAAGGAATTCGACCCGGCGACCAGCAACGATGTGTTTCGCATCGGCCTGTCGGACGACGCCGAGTTCGGTCTGTTTCCACCGTTGCTGCGCCAGTTGCAGGAGGAGGCGCCGGGGATCATCGTCGTCGTGCGGCGTGCCAACTACCTGTTGATGCCGACCTTGCTGGCCTCGGGCGAAATCTCCGTGGGGGTGAGCTACACCACCGACCTGCCGGCCAATGCCAAGTGCAAGAAGCTGCGTGACATTCCCTGCAAGGTGCTGCGTGGCGACAAGCGGCCGGGGCCGTTGACCCTGGACGAGTACTGCGAGCGACCGCATGCGATGGTGTCGTTTTCCGGCGACCTCTCCGGCAACATCGACCTGGACTTGGCGAAGATCGGCCGCACCCGCCGGGTGGTGCTCGGTGTGCCGCAGTTCAGCGGCTTGCGCGCGTTGCTGGCCGGCACCGAAATGATCGCCACCGTGCCGGACTACGCCGCCTGTGCCCTGGTCGAAGGCTGTGCACTGCGCGCCGAAGACCCACCGTTCCCGATTGCCGCCGCGCAACTGTCGATGGCCTGGAGCGGCGTACACGACAACGACCCGGCCGAACGCTGGCTGCGCTCGCGCATCAGCGAATTCATGTCGCGGCCGTTGCCGATCGATTGATGTCTTCAACATCTTCCCTGTAGGAGCGAGCTTGCTCGCGATAGCGGTGGGTCAGACGCGGATACGTTGACTGACATTGCGCAATCGCGAGCAAGCTCGCTCCTACAGGGGGGGGCGCGCGCGGGCACCCTCCGCAAAACTAAGCACGTACATCCAATTTTCCCTCCCCCCATCCCCGCATTATTCCTTCACGTTGTGGCGCATCGGCGCCCGTGGTTTTCAGTCGTGCAGGTAGCCCATGAACGTTTCGCGAGCGGATGAACAGGCCCAGGCTTTCGGGCTGTTTTTTTTGCGTGTCAGCGCCAGCCTGTTCCTGCTGTGGGTGCACGGTCTGCCCAAGCTGCTTAACTACACCGCGCAGTTGCAGATGATCGAAGACCCGTTCCACCTGGGCGCCCACATCACCCTGATGCTGGCGATCTTTGCCGAGGTGCTGTGCCCGCTGTTGATCATCGCCGGAGTACTGGTGCGCCTGGCGTGCCTGCCGATCCTGTGTGTCCTCTTGATTGCGCTGCTGGTGGTGCACCCGCAGTGGAGCATCGAAGAAGGGCAGTTCGGCTGGCTGTTGCTGCTGCTGTTTGGCAGCGTTCTTATCGCCGGGCCTGGACGGCTCGCGCTCAATGTCCGTTTCACCGGAGCTTTACGTTATGCCTGAATCCAACCGTTTCGACGAAGTCGTGACCCTGGTCATCAAACACCGGATCAAACCCGGGTTCGAGGTGCCCTACGAAGCCTGGTTACGCAACATCGTCAGCATCGCCGGGCAGCAGGAAGGCCACCTGGGCGTGGACGTGATTCGCGGCAAGAACGCCGGCCTCGACCTGTTTACCTGCGTACTGCGTTTCAGCAGCACCGAAGCGATGCAGCGCTGGCTCGACTCACCGCAACGCATGCAGTTGGTCAACGAAGCCGCGCCGATGCTCGCCGATGGCGACCAGACCGAGGTCAACCCGGTCAATGAGTTCTGGTTCGCACCGACCGCCGACAACGCGCCGCCACCGCCACCACGCTGGAAGCAGGCGTTCGTCACGCTGGTGGTGATCCTGCCGCACACCCTGCTGGTGCCGATGCTGTGGGGCCCGCTCCTCAAGCTCAATGCCTGGCTGTCCAACTACGTGGTCGCCACGTTCCTGATCACGCTGACCATCGTGTTGTCGGTGTGCTACCTGTTCATGCCCCTGGCGACACGCCTGTTCGCCCCCTGGTTGTCCTCTTCCACTCCCTCCAAGGAAACGCGATGAACGCCGATCTGATTCTGTTCAATGGTCAATTTCATACGGTTGACCGGGAAAACCCACGCGCCAGCGCCGTCGCCATCAGCGATGGTCGCTTCGTCGCGGTGGGCACCGACGCCGAGGCCATGGCCCTGCGCGGTTCAGCCACCCAGGTCATCGACCTCAAGGGTCGCTGCGTGATCCCGGGCCTCAACGACTCGCACCTGCACCTGATCCGTGGCGGCCTGAACTACAACCTCGAACTGCGCTGGGAAGGCGTGCCGTCGCTGGCCGATGCGCTGCGCATGCTCAAGGAGCAGGCCGACCGCACGCCGACGCCACAATGGGTGCGGGTGGTCGGTGGCTGGAACGAATTCCAGTTCGCCGAAAAGCGCATGCCGACCCTGGCCGAACTCAACCAGGCGGCGCCGGACACCCCAGTGTTCGTCCTGCACCTGTACGACCGCGCCTTGCTCAACCGCGCCGCGCTGCGCGTGGCCGGCTACACCAAGGACACGCCGAACCCGCCGGGTGGCGAGATCGTGCGTGACTCCAACGGCGAGCCGACCGGCATGCTGGTGGCGCGTCCCAACGCCATGATTCTGTACTCGACCCTGGCCAAGGGGCCGAAGCTGCCGCTGGAATATCAGGTCAACTCGACGCGTCAGTTCATGCGTGAACTCAACCGTCTGGGCCTGACCAGCGCCATTGATGCCGGCGGTGGTTTCCAGAACTACCCGGACGATTATCAGGTGATCGAGCAGTTGGCCAAGGACCAGCAGCTGACCGTGCGCATCGCCTACAACCTGTTCACCCAGAAGCCCAAGGAAGAGCTGACCGACTTCAAGAACTGGACCAGCAGCGTGACCCTGCACCAGGGCGACGACTTCCTGCGCCACAACGGCGCCGGCGAAATGCTGGTGTTCTCGGCGGCGGATTTCGAGGACTTCCTCGAGCCACGTCCGGACCTGCCACAAACCATGGAAGACGAGCTGGAGCCGGTGGTGCGCCACCTGGTCGAGCAGCGCTGGCCGTTCCGCCTGCACGCCACCTACAACGAATCCATCAGCCGCATGCTCGATGTGTTCGAGAAGGTCAACCGTGACATCCCGTTCAATGGCCTGCCGTGGTTCTTCGACCACGCCGAAACCATCACCCCGCAGAACATCGAGCGGGTGAGGGCGCTGGGCGGTGGCATCGCGATCCAGGACCGCATGGCGTTCCAGGGCGAATACTTCGTCGAGCGCTACGGCGCCAAGGCGGCCGAAGCCACCCCGCCGATCAAGCGCATGCTGGCCGAAGGCGTGCCGGTGGGTGCCGGCACCGATGCCACTCGCGTGTCCAGCTACAACCCGTGGACTTCGCTGTACTGGATGGTCAGCGGCCGCACCGTCGGCGGCCTGGAACTGCACGCCGAAGGGCTGCCACGCAGCACTGCGCTGGAACTGTTCACCCACGGCAGCGCCTGGTTCTCTTCCGAGCAGGGCAAGAAAGGCATGATCAAGGTCGGCCAACTGGCTGACGTCGCCGCCCTGAGCGCGGACTTCTTCAGCGTCGAGGAAGAAGCGATCAAGTGGATCGAGTCGGTGCTGACCGTGGTCGGCGGCAAGGTGGTGTACGCCGCTGGCGACTTCGAAAAACTCGGGCCGGCCAGTGTGCCGGTGCTGCCGGACTGGTCGCCGGTGGCGAAAGTCCCGGGCCACTGGCGTCCGACTTCGCCGATGCAGGCCCAGGTTCACCATTGCAGCGGGCCGTGCGGCGTGCATGCGCACAGCCATGATCGCGCGCGGATGTCGAACGTGCCGGTCAGCGATTTCGCCGGCTTCTGGGGCGCCTTCGGCTGCTCGTGCTTCGCGTTCTGATTAAAAATGGCGCTGGCCTTGCGTGCCGGCGCTCCTGTAACACCCATCCATCGAGGAGCTTCACATGAGCAACGTTCCGTACAAACGCCTGAACAAAGACGATGCGGTTGTCCTGCTGGTCGACCACCAGACCGGCCTGATCTCGCTGGTGCAGGATTTCTCGCCGAACGAGTTCAAGAACAACGTCCTGGCCCTGGCCGACTGCGCCAAGTTCTTCAACCTGCCAACCATCCTGACCACCAGCTTCGAATCCGGCCCGAACGGCCCGCTGGTGCCAGAGCTGAAAGAAATGTTCCCGGATGCGCCGTACATCGCTCGTCCAGGCCAGATCAATGCCTGGGACAACGAAGACTTCGTCAAGGCGATCAAGGCGACCGGTCGCAAGCAACTGATCATCGCTGGCGTTGTGACTGACGTCTGCGTGGCGTTCCCGACCCTTTGCGCCCTGGAAGAAGGCTTCGACGTTTTCGTCGTGACCGACGCTTCCGGTACTTTCAACGACGTCGTCCAGCAAGCTGCATGGGCCCGTATGACCGCCGCCGGTGCACAACTGGTGAACTGGTTCGCCGTAGCCTGCGAACTGCAGCGCGACTGGCGCAACGACATGGAAGGCCTGGCCAACCTGTTGTCCCAGCGCATCCCGAACTACCGCAACCTGATGAACAGCTACTCGGCCTTCACTGCGAAATAACCACGCCGCCTCCCCCTGTGGGAGCGGGCTTGCCCGCGATGGCGATGTGTCAGTCAACATTTACTTGTCTGACCCACCGCCATCGCGGGCGAGCCCGCTCCTACAGTTGTTTGTCTCCATCTTGCGGATCACACACTCATTTCTTCTGCATCCAGCTCAGAAACCCGCCCTTCTTGATCGGCGCAGGCTTGGCCATCAACGCCAATCGGCTGTTCTGCGTGCGCACCGCCTGCAACTTGTTCAATGCCCGGCCCACTTCCACGCGCTGCTCCATGCAGCCGCGCACCAGCGCCTTGTCGATGCGGTAGATGATGCACGAGGTCAGCGTGGTGAATGTCGCCTGGGAAGGGGTGTCGCCGAGGATGCTCTGTTCGCCCATCACTTCACTGGGGCCCATGCGCCCGGCTTCGGTGTGCCCGTTGCCGTCCGGTACGGTGGCGCTGACCACGCCGGTGGCGATGACCATCAGGCTGTCCGGTACTTCGTCCAGCTCCAGCACGACCTGGCCGGCCGCGTATTGCTGGGCCACCATGGACTGGGCCATCTGGTCGCGTTCGTCCTCGCTCAGGGAACGGAAAATCTTCACCTCGTCGAGCAGCGAGCGGGCGCGGGTGGCCGGTTCGATCACGCCGTCGAGCCGACGCGAAATGCCTGCTGCTTCGAGGTGCCGATGCGCCAGGTCGAACAGTTGATTGCGCACTTCGCTTTTCTTGCCCAGTTCGGCGATGAAGCCGCTGACCACGTACTCGGACATGGTTTCGCCCGCTTCCTTGAGCACCGCCTTGGGCGCCGGGCTGGCCAGCAGACGGCTGCTGCCGCGCAATGTGCGCTCCAGGGCGTCCAGCACCCGGCGCGGACGAATGTTGTTGGGAATGTGGATGCTGATCGACACCCCGAACATGTTGTTCGGCCGGCTCAGGTTGACGATCTTCGCCTTGGCCGCCACCGAGTTGGGCACCACGGCGGTGGTGCCGGCGCCGGTCAGCAGGTGCGTGGCGCGCCAGTCGATATCGACCACCTTGCCTTCCACGCCGTCGATCACAATCCAGTCATCCACCTGATACGGCTTGGTGGTGTTGAGCACGATGCCGGAAAACACGTCGCTCAAGGTGCTCTGCAACGCCAGACCGACCACGATCGCCACCACCCCGGAGGTCGCCAGCAACCCCTTGACCGGCAACTCCAGCACGTAACCGGCAGCGGCAACGCTGGCGGCGAGAAACACCAGCGCGCCGATCACGTCCTGCAGCAGGCGGCCGCTATGGCCGATGCGCCGCATCAGCACCAGGCCGATCACCTCGGTCAGTGCCCGCGCAGCGTACAGCCACCAGAGAATCCCCAGGGCCGTGGCCCCCAGTTGCGCCACGCGATCATCGACGAACGACGGCGCCTGCAACGGACTGACCCCGGCGTTGATGCCGATGGCGTTGAACAACACGAACATCACCAGGCGCACACCCACCTTTGTGACGCGATGCTTGAACGGCGCGAGGTGCCAGAGCACGGTGTCGATGAGCAGGAGCAGGGCGCTGAGAGTCAGCAGGTGATTGGAGAGGAAGGACATGGGGACGACTCCGCAAGGCAAGGGTAGGAACACAGCCCCTGTAGGAGCGAGCTTGCTCGCGATCGCGGTGTGTCAGGCTGCATTTGCATATCTGACATGTCGCCATCGCGAGCAAGCTCGCTCCTACAGGTTTTTACAGCGTGACTCAGTTCAGATGAGTCTTGAGCTCCAACGCCGCCTGGCGCACCGCCGCTTTCACTTCCGGAATCTGGCTCAGCGGATTGAGCAGGCCGAAGTCGTGGATCATGCCGTTGTAGCGCACGGCGGTAACCGGTACACCGGCCGCGTCCAGGTGACGGGCATAGGCTTCACCTTCGTCACGCAACACGTCGAACTCGGCGGTCTGCACCAGGGCGGCGGGCAGGCCCTTGAGCTGTTCGGCGCTGGCCTGCAACGGCGAGGCGTGGATCTGCGCACGTTCGGCCTTGTCGGTGGTGTAGTTGTCCCAGAACCATTTCATCATGCCCTTGGTCAGGAAGTGGCCTTCGGCAAATTGCTGGTAGGAACCGGTTTCGAACTGTGCGTCGGTCACCGGCCACATCAGCAGCTGGAAGCGCAGCGCCGGGGCTTTCTGTTCCTTGGCCATCAACGCGACCACCGCTGCCATGTTGCCACCGACGCTGTTGCCGGCCACCGCGAGGCGCTTGCCGTCGACGCCGATTTCCTTGCCATGCTCGGCCACCCAACGGGTCGCGGCGTAGGCCTGGTTGATCGCGGTCGGGTACTGCGCTTCCGGCGAAGGCGTGTAGTTGACGTACACCGCGACGGCTCCGGAGCCCACCACCAGGTCGTGGATCAGGCGTTGGTGAGTCGGGTAGTCACCCAGCACCCAGCCGCCGCCGTGGAAGAACATGAACACGGGCAGGTCACCCTTGACGTTGGCCGGCCGGACGATTTTCAGGTCGATGACCTGGCCGTCGACCTTGATCGCACGGTCGCTGACTTCAACACCCGACAGGTCCACTTTCACCGAGTTCTGTGCACCGGTCAGCACCGCACGGGCGTCTTTCGGGCTCAGTTGTTCGAGCGGCTTGCCACCCCCGGCGGCGAGGGCTTCGAGGAAGGCCTGGGTGTTGTGTTCGACACCTGGGCTGCCCGCGGCGAAAGCGTTGCCGACAGCGAGGGCGAGGAGGGAAGCGGTCAGGGTTTTCTTGACGATGTTCATGGTGCAATTCCTTTTTGATTAATTAGAAGTTCGTTACCTAAGGGTCAGGGCTGCTGGCTCTGCGGTTCAGGCCTCAGCAACACCGTGGACACAGATTAATAAGGTGCCGGAAAAGGAAAAAGCGGCTATAAAGCGTTTAACTGTCAACCAGAGAGTGACAATGAACCCGTTCGAAGACATGCGTATTTTTTGCCAGGTCATGGACTCCGGCAGCTTTACCGCCGCGGCCGATCAGTTGGGCCTGTCCAAGCAGTTCGTCAGCCGACGCCTGATGCAGCTCGAAGAGCGCCTGGGCGTGCGCCTGCTCAACCGCTCGACACGGCGCCTGGACGTGACGCCCCTGGGCCAGAGCTATTACGAATCGGCCATGCGCCTGCTGGGCGAAGTGGAGCAGGTGGAGCAGGGCATTGCCGGGCAGACCACCGAGCCACGCGGCAGCATTCGCCTGAGTGCGCCGCTGTCGTTTGCCCTGGCGCATCTGGGCTGCCTGCTGCCGTTGTTTTTGCAGCGCTATCGCGACGTCACCGTGGAAGTGGATTTGAGCGACCGGCCCGTGGACCTGCTGGGCGAGGGCTATGACCTGGCGCTGCGCATTGGCGTGCTTGAGGATTCGACGCTGATCGCCCGGCGCATTGCCGTGATCCAGCGGGTGTACTGCGCCAGCCCTGCGTACCTGGCCGAGCGGGGGACGCCGCTCAAGCCTGAAGACCTGCACAACCATGACTGCCTGCCCTATGGCCATGGGCGCCAGGTGCAATGGCGCTTTGCCGGGCCGGGCAAGCCGTTGACGGTCAACGTCGCCGGGCGCATGCGCGTCAACAACGGTGAAGTGCTCAGGGATGCGGCGGTGGCCGGGATGGGCATTACCTACCTGCCGACGTTCATTGTCGGTGGGGCGCTGAAGGAAGAGCGGCTGGTGCCGGTGCTGGAGGATTACCAGCCCGAGCCGTTGGTGCTGTCGGCGGTGTACCCGCAGCATCGCCAGAGTTCGCGACCGGTGCAGGCGCTGATCGAGTTTTTGCGCGAGCGGCTGGATGGGGTGGAAGGCGGTCTATAGGCCTCCACCTGTACAACTTGTGTCTCTAACATTGTGGGAGCGAGCCTGCTCGCGATGGCGGTCTGTCAGTCAGTATTTCTGTTAGCTGACAGGGCCCCATCGCGAGCAGGCTCGCTCCCACAGGTTGTGTTTCCACTGAAGGATCAGCTTCGGTCAGGACCGTTTGTCATCACCCGGTTCGCCGCCGACATGCACGCCGTGGTCGTCGCCGATTTCACCGGCACGGTGCACGCCATGGTTGTCGCCCAGTTCGCCAGAGCGGTGTACGCCGTGGTCATCGCCGATTTCACCGGAACGATGCACACCGTGGTCATCGCCGATTTCGCCGGAACGATGCACGCCATGGTCATCGCCTGGTTCGCTGTGGGTGCCGCTGCGACCCGAAGAGGCCGTGTTGCCGGAGCGTCCCGAGTCATGGCCGCTGCCGCTGTTGCCGCTATGGTCGCCGCCGTGGCTACTGCCGCTGCCGCCGTGACCACTGCCGCCGTGATCACCGCCGTGGCCGCCGCCATTGCCGCCGCCACCGCCGTTTCCGCCACCGCCGCCGTTTCCACCGCCACCACCGCCACCGCCGTTTCCACCGCCGCCACCACCAGAACCACCGCCTCCTCCATGACCCCCACCACCACCGCCACCACTTCCCCCATCCTTGGCCATTGCGCTGGATACGCCGGACAGGCTGTCCGGAATCAGTACGGTAGACGCCGACAGGACTGCGCCAATGGCGACCGCCAGTAAAAGTCTGTTGATGTGCATGTCGTTCTCCGTCTTCTTTTTCGGGTTGGAACGTTGATAAACGCTGCAATGCGCTGCTTGTCAGTCGATGAACACCTCACTGCGGGAATTTATTCGCGGGGTCAGTGAATGCTTGAGGCCAGTTCGAAGATCGGCATGTACATCAGGATCACGATCACGCCGATCAACAGGCCGATGAAGGTCATCAGCAACGGCTCGAACAAACGCACGAACCATTCGATCCAGCGGCTGATTTCCTCGTCGTAGAAATCGGCGCTGCGCTCCATCATCTGCCCGAGGTTGCCGGACTGTTCGCCGGCCCGCAGCAGGCGCAGGGACACCGGCGTCACCAGCTGGTTGAGCTCCAGCGCGGCCGACAGCGACTGGCCTTCACGCACCCGTTCGCAGGCTTCGTCCAGGCGTGTGCGCGAGGCGACAGTGAGCAGGTTGCGGACCATGCCCATGGCGGTGACCAGGGGAATACCGCCCTGCAACAGAATGCCCAGCGAGCGATAAAAACGCGCCAGTTCGTACATGACGATGCGCTGGTGCACCGCCGGAAGTTTTTCGACCAGACGGTCCACGCCCCGACGAAAGGTTGGTTGTCGTTGCAGGAACGCGAGGGCGACGACGATCGCCGCCAGGCCACCGAAGAACTCCGCCTGATGGGCATGGAGGAACATGCCGCTGCTCATCAGGATCTGCGACAGCCACGGCAGGTCCGAGCCCAGCCCTTCGAACACCAGGCTGAACCGTGGCACCACGTAGCCCATCAGGAACAGCACCACGCCACCGCCGACCACCAGCAACAGCAGCGGATAGATCGACGCACTGACGATCTTCTGCCGGACCTCGTCCATGCGCTGGCGATAGCTGACATAACGTCCCAGGGCATCGCCCACGGCGCCGGTCTTTTCGCTGGACTGCACCAGCGCCACGTACAGCGGCGGAAACACCGCCGACAACTGGCCCAGGGCCTGGGAGAACGACTTGCCCTCGTAGAGCAGGCGCACCAGTTCACTCAGGGTCTTGCGCGCCTGGGGCGCGGTTTCCTTTTCCGCGAGGCTTTCCAGCGCGTCGATCAACGGCAGGCCGGCATTGAGCAGGGTGGTCAGTTCCTGGCTGAACAGCACCAGGTTGAAGGTCTCGCGCTTTTGCAGGCGCAGCGCGCGCCAGTGCCGCTCGGCGTGCAGGCTGACCACGCGCAGGCCCTGGTCTTCGACCATGCGCCGCGCTTCGCTGTCACCCTGGGCCTCGATGCTCATCGACACCACGCCGGCCTTGCCCACCGCCTTCAGATGAAAACGCATGCGCACCTCCGGTCATTGCCAACTGGTGATTTCGGCGTTTTCGCCGTCGCCGCCGGGTTGGCCGTCCTTGCCCATGGACAGCAGGTCGTATTCGGCATTTTCGCCGGGGTAGCGGTAGGTGTAGCTGCGACCCCAGGGGTCCAGCGGCAGTTTTTTCTGCAGGTACGGGCCGGTCCAGCGCGTTTCGTCACTGGGCGCGGTGACCAGTGCCTGCAAGCCCTGTTCGGTCGACGGATAGTGGCCGACCTCCAGGCGGTACAAGTCCAGGGCCTTGCCCAGGCCTTCGATTTGCGCCTTGGCCACTTTCACTTCGGAACGGCCGAGCTGGGCAAAATATTTCGGTGCGACGATCCCGGCCAACAGCCCGAGTACCACCAGCACCACCAACAATTCGAGCAGGGTGAACCCACGCTGGGTTCGCACTGGACGCCCGCGAAGGGCGCAAGACAGTTGCTGTTTCATGATGACCTCACAGAGTCGGCAGAAGGGTCGCCAAAGCCGCTCATGCAATTGCCATGCTCACCCCCAGGCAACCTCGCGCAACCCTTGAATCATGGGCCTCCCCGCAGTCGGCACAGTGCTTGCGTATGGCTGATTTACCACCGGCCATTGGGGCATTACCCCCATTTTTCGGGGCCGGCCAGGGGAGAACAATAATGAAAACACTCACCGCGGGATTGCTCGGTTGTGTGCTGCTGGCGGGCGCTGCCCAGGCCGATGTCTTCGTTTCCGTGGACGCCAATGGCGGCTACGTGCTGTCCAACGTCCACCGCCCCGGGCGCACCTATGAACGGGTGATCCGTGAGCCGCAATCGTCGCTGGTCAGCCTCGATCAACAGCCGCAGATGATCGCCCGGCAGCCCTTTGCCGAGCTGGTGTCGGCGGCCGCCACGGCCAATCAATTGCCGGCGGCGCTGGTGCATGCGGTGATCCAGGCCGAGTCCGCCTACGACCCCAGCGCGCGGTCGGCCAAAGGGGCGGTGGGCTTGATGCAGCTCATGCCCGACACCGCCCGGGAAATGGGGGTGACCGATGCCTACGATCCCAAGGCCAACATCCAGGGCGGTACCAAATACCTCAAGCGCCTGCTGACCCTGTTCGACAACGACATCGCCCTCGCCGTGGCCGCCTACAACGCCGGGCCGCAAGCGGTGCTCAGCCGCGGCGGGGTGATCCCGCCCTTTGCCGAAACCCAGCGTTATGTCCCCAGCGTGCTGCGCCAGTACCGCCGTTTGCAGGGCCTGGCAGCGGACGCGCCGTTGTAATTCGCGGTTGCCCCAGATGTGGGGCAATTGCCCCTGATCTCCCTGACTGTTGATAGCCCCTGTGGGAGCGAGCCTGCTCGCGATGGCGGTGTGTCAGTCGAAATGGACGTTGGCCGATCCCTCATCGCGAGCAGGCTCGCTCCCACAGTGGAAACGCTGACATTGGGCAATCTGCCATCAACCCGAAATGTGGGGGAAATGGGTGGGGAATTTCCCCCCACTTATCAAATCGTTTACGCAACCATCTGAAAAACAACAAAAATATTTATGGCATGCAGATTGCTGAAGGGCTTTTGTCGAGAACCATTCCCTGTGAACACCCACAGCGAGGCCCCTGATCATGACCGGCATACACCACGCTCATCACCTGGTTAACCTCCTGCTGTTTCTTGCGCCGCTGCTCGGCGTCGAACTCGCCGAGGCGGCTGCGCGCTGCGAACGCAATCTGGTGGCCAACGTCGTGGCACTGGATCAGCCGCTGATGTTCAACCGCCTTGGCGCGCAGAACGTCAACGGCATGATCTACGCCCTGCGGCGTGATGTGGTCGACGATAACGAAGTGTCGCTGGCCCAGGGCGGCGCGGCGGTGCCGGGCAAAGTGTCGCTGCGGCCGGACAAGCGCCCGCGCCCTCTGGTGCTGCGCGTCGCCGCCGGTGACTGCCTGACCGTCAACCTGCAAAACCTCCTGGCCTACCAGGCCAACCCCGGCTCCCATGAAGAGGGTGAGGAGGAGGGTGAGGAAGAAGAAGGCATCGAAGTCGGCAACCTCGACCAGTTCAAGGTCGACGAGCAGGTCGCCGACCGTCATGTCGGTTTCCAGGTCAACGGTCTGCAGGCCGTTAATAGCATTGATGACATCTCGTCGTTCACCGGGCGTAACGCCAACACCCTGATCCCGCCGGGTGCCACCCGGTCCTACACCCTGTACGCCGAGCGTGAAGGGGTGTTCGCCGTCAGCAGCCGTGGCGCGACCTTCGGTGGCGAAGGCGCGGCCGGCAACGTGGCCAACGGGCTGTTCGGCCAGGTGGCCGTGGTGCCCAAGGGCGGTCGCACTTACCGCAACACCCTTACCGAAGAAGAAATGCGCCTGGCCAGCACCGGGCGTACCCCGGCCGGTCAACCGATCGTCGACTACCAGGCACGCTACCCGCAACGCGAGCCGTGGATCCGCGAGGGCAAGGCCGGTTCACCGATCATCAACATGGTCGACGGCAACGAAATCATCTCCAGCGAAAGCGACGCCATCGTCATGGGCAGCAACGCCGACGGCAGTTTCCCGGCCGCCACCTACGCGCTGGAAGCGGTGGGCAAACGCAACCCGGCGCTGCCCAATCGCCTGGAACCGTTCCGCGATTTCGCCTCGCAGTTCCAGGATGAAACCGCGGCGACCCAGGCGTTCCCCGCGTACTGGGCCGACCCGGTGATGGCCCACGTGCTGGAGCCGACCCGCGATTCGTTCATGATCAACTATGGCTCCGGTGGCATGGGCGCCGAAGTGGTCGCCAACCGCCTGGGCGTGGGGCCGATGCACGACTGCCTGTCCTGCGCCTATGAGGAGTTCTTCCTCAGTTCCCACACCGTCGGCGACGTGGCGATGCTGGTGGACGTGCCGGCCAACGCCGGTCTGGAAGGCATCACTCCCGGCCAGACGCCGCGCGCCGACCAGATCGGGGTCAAGGCGAGCATGGCGCTGTATCCGTCGGAGCCTTCCAACGTCAACCACAGCTACATCGGTGACTTCGTCAAATTCCGCAACACCCACAACGGCCACGAGCAGCACATCTTCCACCTGCACGGGCACCAGTGGCTGTTCAACCCCAATGACGACAACTCCGACTACGTCGACGCCCAGGGCATCGGCCCAGGCGCCGGCTACACCTATGAAATCGCCAACGGTGGCTCGGGCAACCGCAACCGGGTCGCGGGCGATGCGATCTACCACTGCCACTTCTACCCGCACTTCGCCCAGGGCATGTGGGCCATGTGGCGGGTGCACGATGTGTTCGAAGAAGGCACCAGACTGGAAGTCTCGCAGCAGGGCAACGACGGCTATCACAGCGAACCTTACGCCCTGCGCCAAGGTAAACCGGCTGCGGGTGCGCGGGCCTTGCCTGACGGTGAAATCATCGCCGGTACGCCGATCCCGGCCGTGGTGCCGCTGCCGGGCAAAGCCATGCCGCCGATGCCTGGCAAAGTCGCCGTCGTGCCGAAAATCGGCGAAGCCCTGGTGGCTGGCCATGACGACGATGACGAAGAACATGAGGACGACGATGACGGCGGCCAGCACCATGGCGGTGGCGCCCAAGCCATCGGTTCGCTGGCTCTGGTCGATCGCAGCGAAGCCAACCGCAACGCCGACGGCACCCTGAAAAACCCTGGTTATCCGTTCTGGATCGGCGGCATGGAAAGCTCGGTCGGCCAACGCCCACCGACCCCACCGCTGGACATGCTCGACGCGGCCACCGCCCAGAGCCTGAAGGCCACCGGCAAGGCCCTGTGGGCCAACCTCGACCCGAACCAGTCCGGTGGCTGGGACGGCGGCCTGGGCCGGCATTCCCTCGACGGCTTCTCCGCCGGTGGCGAAGCCCTGACCGTGACCACTTCGCTGGATTTCTCCAAGGAAGTGACACGTGCCAAGCCGTTGTACCTGCCGGAAGAGGGCACCGAAGTCGAACAGGCGGCTATGGCCTTCCATGCGAAAAAGGATCACCCAAGTTTCGCCCTGCTGCCGGGCAACCAGATCGTACCGCGCAACTTCCGCACCAACGGTGCCTTGCCGGTGGCCGGCGCGCCGTACTACGAACCCTGCATGGATGACCGGCAAAAACGCCTGACCAGCAGCGCCGGCACCGGCGAGTTCGCCAGCGGCGAGCGCATCGACGGCATGACCTTCACCGGCGCCTCGACCTTCACCGCCGACCGCCCACGGATCTACAAGGCGGCCAACATCCAGTTCGACGCGGTGTACAACAAGGTCGGCTATCACTTCCCGCAAGCGCGCATCCTGGCGCTGTGGGAAGACGCCTGGCCGGTGATCACCAAGCAGCGTCCGCCAGAGCCTCTGGTGATGCGCATGAACACCTTCGACTGCGTGCAGTACCAGCAAACCAACCTGGTGCCCGCCGTCTATGAAATGGACGACTACCAGGTGCGTACACCGACCGACGTGATCGGCCAGCACATCCACCTGCCGAAGTGGGACCTGACCGCCGCCGATGGTTCGGCCAACGGCTGGAACTACGAGGATGGCGTGCTTTCCCCTGGCGCCGTGCAGGAGCGCATCCACGCGATTCGCCAATACAACCAGTGCGAAGACACCGACCCGCGCGATGGCACTCCGGCCTGTCCGAAGGCGAAAAACCATCCGTTCTTCGGCCAATACGGCCGGGCAGACTGGGTGGGCGCACGCACGGCCATGCAGCGCTGGTTCGTCGATCCGGTGATCAACACCAAGGGTGTGGACCGTGGCCTGGGCACCATATTCACCCACGACCACCTCGGCCCATCGACTCACCAACAGATTGGCCTGTACGCCACCGTGCTGGCTGAACCGGCCGGTTCCACCTGGTTCCATGCCGAGACCGGCGAGCCGTTGTACAGCGGCGCGCGCCAGGACGGCGGGCCGACTTCCTGGCAAGCGGTGATCAACACGGGCGACCTGGACGGCGACGGCAAGAACGACAGCTTCCGTGAGTTCTTCCTCGAGTACAGCGACTTCCAGCACGCCTATGAAGCGGGTGTGTATGTAGGCGCAGGACCCAACGGCGTGCCGAACCCGCAAGCGTTCCCGGCGACCGCCGACAGCTTCCGCTACGCCATCAACCCGCCGGTGCGCAACAACGCCAGCACCTTGCTCGATGGCATCCTGGAAGTGCAGGGCGGCATCGTGCCGGGCTGCCCGACCCGGCCATGTCCGCAGGCGATCTCGGTGGATGACCCTGGCATGTTCGTCGTCAACTACCGCAACGAGCCGCTGGCCCTGCGCGTGTACGACCCGAACAAGGTCGGCCCGGACGGCAAGCGCGGCATGCAGGCCGACGGCCTCGGCGGCGACCTGGCGTATGCCATGCAAAGCCGTACCGACCGTGCGATCCCGGCGATGAACCTGGCGCCGAACCTGATCACCGCGGCCACCGGCCCAACCGGCGGCACCACGCTGTTCCCGCCACACATCAACAAGGGCGGCGCGGAAGCAGGGGATCCGTTCACCCCGATGCTGCGCACCTACACCGGTGACAACGTGCGGCTGCGGGTGCACGCCGGTGGCCATGAAGAGGAGCACAACGTCACGCTGCACGGGGTGAAATGGCTGCAGAGCGGTTCCGGTTTCGGCAACAGCTCCAACTCCGGCTGGCGCGCGTCGCAGATGATCGGCATCTCCGAGCAGATGGGCTTCATTGCGCCGGTGTCGATGCTCTCCAGCTCGGCGGCGACCACGGGTGACTACCTGTACTCGATGGACGCCTCGATCGAGGGCTACTGGAGTGGCATCTGGGGCGTGATGCGCAACTACACCGCGCAGCGCAACGACCTGTTCGCCATCCCCAACAACGCCAAGCCGACCGGCATGCGCAACACCGTGGCGTTCGACGGCGTCTGCCCACGGATTGGCGCCAACCCCAACGGCATCGGCACTCGGCCAACGCCGCAACGCAACTATGAAGTGGTCGCGGCGCTGGCCAACGACATCCTCACCAACCCGCTGGGCCTGACCATCGGCGACCCGGCTGGCCTGGGCATGCACGTGGGTGGGCCGTTGAACCCGGCGGGCGGCACCCTGGTGTTCAACTCGCGCACGGTGAGCATTCCACAGGTCACCGTGACCGACCCCGAAGACGGTGAAACCATCACCATCGGCGGGCAGAGCGGGCCGCTGCATGACCCGACCGCGATCCTGTATGTACGCAAGGCCGATCTCGACCCGACCACAGGCAAGCTCAAGGCCGGTGTGCCCGTCGAACCGCTGGTGCTGCGTGCAGCAGCCGGTGACTGCATCAACATCACCCTGGAAAACCGTCTGCCCAGCGTCATGCCGGACCTGACCCAGACCGCGGTGATGCAAGGCATGGTCAAGCGCGACCGCAACAGCGGCACCGGCTCGACCACCTTCAGCAACAACCTGATGCGGCCGTCGAGCCATGTGGGGCTGCACGCGCAATTGCTGGCCTACGACATCACCAAGTCCGATGGCGCCAACGTCGGTGCCAACCCGACCCAGACCGTGCCACCGCGGGTCGGCAACAGCGGCGCCTACCCGAACCGTACCTACCAGTACTACGCCGGGCACCTGGAGCGTGAAGGCAAACCGATCACCCAACTGGGTCGCAACGTCGACAACATCAATGCCACGGCGATCGAGTTCGGCGGCTTGAACTTCACCCCGGCGGACGTGATCAAGCAGGGCCAGAAAGGCCTGGCTGCGGCGATGAGTGTGGTACCGATGGGCGCGACCTGGGTCGAGGACACCCGCAAGGTCAACGCGACGGTCACCGCACCGGGGCAAACCAGCTACCGCGACTTTGCGATGGTCTGGCAGAAGGCGTTGAACATGCGCTGGGCCAACGGGCGGCCGGTGGAAGGGATTGCGGCGGAAGGGTTCGGCGTGCCGACCGATCCGCAGGACAACTCCAGCATGGCCATCAACTACCGGAGCGAGCCGTTGTGGTACCGCTTCGGCCTGGCGCCGGACGCACCGTTCGGGCATGCCGATGGCGCCGGTTACGGTGACATGACCAACGCGCACATGGCCTACAGCAACGCGCTGGTGGGTGGCGATCCGCAAACGCCGGTGCTGTACGCCAAACCGGGGCAACCGTTCAGGACTCACATCCTGATGCCGACCGGCGGCAGTCGCGGCACCACCTTCCAGCTCGACGGGCATGTCTGGTCGGCCAACCCGTTCCTGTCGGAGAAGAGCGATACCGGCGGCTACCCCATGGGCGCCCCGGGCGTGGGCTCGGTGAAGTTCGGCTACAACCCGATGTCGATGTACATCGGCGCCCACGAAAGCATCCTGCCGGCAGCGCACTTCAGCTTCATGTTGCCCAGCGCCGGGGGTGTCAATGCGATACCGGGGGACTACCTGTTCCGCGACTACGGCGCCTACGGAAACATCTCCGGGTTGTGGGGATTGCTGCGGGTGACCAATGAGCCGGAACCGGCGCCCGCGCCGTAGCAGGAACCTGTGGGAGCGAGCCTGCTCGCGATGCATTCACCACCATTTTGTGGTGAGGCTGATGTCGCCATCGCGAGCAAGCCCGCTCCCACAAAGGACGACGCAGTACCTGTAGGAGCGAGCTTGCTCGCGATAGCGGAGTGTTAGGCGCTGAGATGTTGAAGGTGCTGGCCTCGTCGCGAGCAAGCTCGCTCCTACAGGGGATCGGGTTGGCAGGTTTACCAGGGGAGAACAACAATGAACAAGACCATCTCAATCGCCGCAGGCACGCTGGTCATCGGGTTGGCGGTGATCTGGCTGAGTGTCTGGCGCACCACGCCGCCGACTCAGCTCAGCAACGTTGCGCTACCCGCCGGCCAGACGCTGGAGCGCGATGGCGTGTCGGTGGCGCTGCAGGTGCGGCCACTGGCCGATGACGGCGTGCTGCGCGAAGGGGAGTTCGCCGACGTGCTGTTTCGCATCACCGACAAGGCCTCCGGCCAGCCGCTGGCAGGCGCGGCGCCCGGTGCCTGGCTGGACCCGGAGGCGATGGCCGCCGAGCAGGCCCAGGGCCGCGACAAGAGTTGCAAGTCGCGAGTCGGCGTGTTCCTCAAGTCCAACATCGGCGCACGGCCATTGCTCGACCTCAACAGCTACTTCCTGCTGGTGATGAACCGCGACGCCAGCGTCATGGTGGTCGATCCGACGGTCTCGGTGGGCGGCATCACCAGCACCATGGCCCGCATCGACATCAAGCAACCGCCGATGGACTGGGTCACCCCCCGTGACAACAAACGGGTGTTCGTGTCGATGCCACTGGCCAACGAAGTGGCGGTGATCGACAGCGAACGCTTCAAGGTCCTCGACTCGATCGCTGCCGGCAGCAACCCGATGCGCGTGGCCCTGCAACCGGACGAGCGCCTGCTGTGGGTCGGTAACAACGCCAAGGCCGCCGAGCAATCGGGGGTCACGGTGATCGACAGCCGCAGCCTGAAAACCCTCAAGCACCTGGCCACGGGCGCCGGTCATCACGAGATCACCTTCAGCAAGGACAGCCGCTTCGCCTTCGTCACCAATCGCGACGACGGCACCCTGAGCATCATCGACATCGCCAGCCTGACCCTGCTCAAGCAACTCAAGACCGGCTCGCACCCGCTGTCGGTGGTGTACTCGCCGCTGTCCGGCGCTGCGTACGTGGCCGACGGTCAGGACGGCACCATCACCGTGGTCGATGCCACGAGCCAGTCGGTGCGTCGGGTGATCCAGCTCAAGCAGGGCCTGGGTCCGATGGGCTTCAGCGCCGACGGCCGTTTCGGCATCGTGCTCAACACCCTGGAAAACCGGGCCTCGGTGATCGACGCTGCCACCGACGCGCTGATCCATGACCTGGACGTGTCCGCCGAGCCCTATCAAGTGGTGTTCACCAAGGCCTATGCCTACGTGCGTGGCCTGGCCTCGTCGAAGGTGACGATGATCAACCTGGCGTCGCTGGGGGAAGGGCGCAAGCCGATCACCCAAGGGTTCGAGGCCGGGACCAAACCGCCACGCATGGCCGGCGACCTGCCGCTGGCGTCGAGCCTGGCGGTGTCGCGCGACGACAATGCGGTGTTCGTGGTCAACCCGGTGGACAACACCACCTACTTCTACGCCGAAGGCATGAACGCGCCGATGTCCGGTTACCCCAACCGTGGGCAACTGGCGCGGGCGGCGCTGGTGATTGATCGCAGCCTGCGCGAAGTCGAGCCGGGTCTGTACAGCTCGCGGATCAAGTTGCCGGCGGCCGGGCGTTTCGACGTGGCGTTCCTGCTCAACCAGCCGAACATCATCCATTGCTTCAGCGCCGTGGTCGAGCCGGACACCCGCACTGCACAGCCGACCGGCGTGGCGAAAGTCGAGTTCCTGCTCGACAAGTCCACTGCGCCCCTGGGCAAGCCCTACACGGTGCGGTTGCGCATCGTCCAGGGCAAACAGAATGTCGTGCGCAGCGGCGTTCAGGATGTGCAACTGCGCTACTTCCTGGCGCCCAGTTCACGGCCGCAGCAGGTTGCCACTCGGGACGTCGGCAACGGCATCTACGAAGCTCCGGTCACGCTCGACCAGAAGGGTGCATGGTACCTGCACGTACGCGCGCCATCCCTTGGCGCAACCTTCGGCGATCAAACGTTTGCCAGTGTTCGGGTATTGCCCGACGCCGCTCATTGAAGAGGACATCGACATGATTCGATTCACACAATCCGGACTGTTGACTCTCTGCCTGCTGGCCAGCGGCATCGGCCAGGCCCTGGCGCATTCGACGGATGAACACGCCGGGCACACCGCGCAAGCCAAAAGCGCCAGTTCCGAAAGCGCCCAGGTCCGCTTCGCCGACGTGGCACTGGTGGACCAGAACGGCAAGAGCGTGCGCCTGGAGAAAGACCTGGTCAGCAACAAGATCGTGGTCATGAGCTTCATCTACACCAGTTGTTCAACGGTCTGCCCGGTGGTCTCCTCGATCATGGGCAAGGTCCAGCAACAGCTCGGCGCCAGGGTCGGCAAGGAAGTGCAACTGGTGTCGATCAGCATCGACCCGCAACGCGACGACGCCAAACGCCTCAACGACTACGCCCGCGCCTTCCAGAAGGGGCCGGGCTGGAGCTGGCTCACCGGTACGCCGCAGTCGGTCAACGAAACCCTCAAGGGCCTGGGCAGTTTCAGTGGCGACTTCAAGAGCCACCAACCGCTGATCCTAGTGGGTGACGGCAACAGCCGCCACTGGACCCGTTACTACGGTTTCACCGACCCGGCCGTGCTGACCCGCGAAGTGGAAAAAATCAGTGGCCAGCGCAACACCCACGCCAAGCACACCGCCATCGCCAGCACGGAGCAACAACCATGAGAGTCATCGACTGGATCTCCCTGACCCTGTGTTTCTGGATCTTCAGCGCCATGGCGTTCGCCCATGAAGGGCATCAGGCTGCCACGCCTGAGGTCGCGGCGGCGCAACCCGCGACCGGCACCCGCGATGCGAAAACCTGGTTCACCGACACGCCGTTGCAGGACCAGAACGGCAACACCCTGCGTTTCTACAGCGACGCGCTGCAAAATCGCGTGGTGCTGCTCAATGTGATTTTCACCAGTTGCAACGATGCCTGCCCGCTGATCACCCAGAAACTCAAGGAAGTGCGTGAAGTACTGGGCGACAAGGCGGACGACATCACCTTCATTTCCCTTACCAGTGATCCGCTGCGGGACACGCCAGCGGTGCTCAAGGCTTACACCTTGAAACAGGGCGTCGATGGGCCCCACTGGTTTTTTCTGACCGGCGACAAGGCGCAAATGGACCTTGTACTGAGCCGAATCGGCCAGATCGTGCCGACCCCCGAGCAGCATTCCACCCAGTTGATCGTGGGGGATGTGGCCAACAAACGCTGGAGCAAGATCCGCCCTGATGCGCCACCCGCCGCCATTGCTCAGCGCTTGCAGTTGCTGACAATGCCCGTGGCCGGTCGCTGAGGGTGCGCCATGAAATTCGCCCTGGTCCTCGGCCTGTTGTTGCTCGGTGCGGGTTACCTCCACGCCGAGGCGGCGTCCCTGACGCCTGAAGAAAGTGCCGGCAAACGCCTGTACCGCGAAGGCGTGTCGGGCAGCGGCGAAGCGATCATGGCGCGGGTCGGGGCGGCGAACATGGTACTGCCGGCCACCAGCCTGCCGTGCGCCAACTGCCATGGCGCCGATGGCCTGGGCCGGCCCGAGGGTGGGGTACGCCCGCCGGACCTGAGCTGGTCGCGCCTGACCAGCACTTACGGCCAGCAACAAATCAATGGCCGCGACTATCCGGCCTATACCGACCGTACGTTGGCGCGGGCCGTACAGGAAGGGCGCGACCCCGGCGACAATCGCCTCGACCCGGCGATGCCGCGCTTCGTATTGTCGATGAACGATCAGCGCAACCTCACGGCCTATCTCAAGCGCCTGGCCGATGAACGCGACCCCGGCATGACCCCCGACAGCCTGCACCTGGGCACCTTGCTGCCCCGTGAAGGCCTGTTGGCCGAAGAGGGCGCGACGGTGGCCGCCGTGCTCAACGGCAGCATCGCGCGCATCAACAAGGCGGGCGGTATTCATGGCCGACAATTGCGCCTGACGATCGTCGATCCGGGGCCGGACCTGGCCAGTGCCGAGCGCGCGCTGGACCAATTGATCGTGCAGGAGCAGGTGTTCGCCCTGATCGCGCCGCTGGCACCGGCACTCGACTCGCAACTGGTGGCGCGCCTGGAACAGGCCGGTGTGCCGCTGATTGGTCCGGTGTCGTTGCAGGGCACGGCGCAGACCAGTCGGCAGATCTTTGAACCGATGCCCGGCCTGCGCGAGCAACTGTTCGCCCTTGCCGATTACGCCACCGACAGCCTGCGCGTGCTCCAGGGGCCGACGCTGATCACCTACCCGGACGAACCTGGCCAGCAACTGGCGGCGCAAAACCTCGGGCAGTACCTGCATCAGCGCGGCTGGCAGAACGTCAGCGTCAACGCCTACGGCCCGACCCAGGAGCAATTGCCGCTGGGTTCGCGCTCGGTGTTTTACCTGGGCTGCGGCGAGGATTTCACGCGTTTTGCCGAGCGCCTGGAAATGGCCGGGCAGGTGCCGTACCTGTTTGCCACGTCCAATCAGGTGGCCGGTGACCTGATGCAGGTGCCCAGCGGTTTTTCCCGGCGCGTGTTTCTGTCCTATCCGTTCGTGCCCAGCGATTGGACCCAGGCCGGGCGCCTGGCCCTGACCCAGGTGCGCGAGCAGCAGGGGCTCGGTGGTCAGCACTCGGTGCTGCAGGTCGGCGCGTTCAGTTCGATGCTGGTGTTCAGCGAAGGCATGAAACAGGCCGGACGCGACGCCAGCCGCGAGAAACTGATCAATGCCCTCGAAGGCCTGCACGACTTCGCGACCGGATTGACCCCGCTGATCAGCTTCGGGCCCGGTCGGCGCCTGGGCCTGAACGGCGCCCATATCGTCACCGTGGACCTGCCCGACCAGCGTTTCTACCTGGTCGCCCCGTACAAGTCTGTGACGGCGACACCCTGAACGGAGGCCTTGATCATGAAAATCACCACGCTGTTGATGGTGCTGACACTGTGGCTGCCGGGGGCATTCGCCAGCAATGGCCCGGCGGTGGCGCGGGTCAACGACGAGGAGATTTCGGCGTTGCGCTTCGAGCGTTATTTCGCCGAGTACCTGGAAGACCAGGGGCGGGCGCTGGGCAGCATCCGTAATCCCAAGGCCTACAAACAACTGCGGCAGAAAGCGCTGGACGCGTTGATCGACCGCGAGCTGCTGTGGCAGGAGTCGCAAAAACGCGGCGTGGTGATCAGCGATGCCGACGTCAGCAACCAGGTCGAACAGATGCGCACGGCCATGGGGGGGGCCGAGAAATTCGCCCGGCGCCTGGAAGATGCCGGTTTCGATGAAGCCGGGTTTGCCGAGTACACCCGCCGCGAGCTCGCCGCCCAACAGATGTTCGCTGAGCTGACCAAGGTCGCCGAGCCGGACGAGCAAGCCGTGCGCGCGTTCTTCGACGAACACCGCAGCGAAATGAGCCAGCCGGAGACCGTGCAGGCGCGGCACATCCTTGTCAAAGTGGCGCAAGGCGCCGACGCCGCCACGGAGGAGGCGGCACGTCTACGCTTGGTAGAGATGCAGGGCAAAATCGCCCAGGGCGCAGACTTCGCCAGCGTGGCCCGCACCGGCTCCGAAGATGCTTCGGCCAGCGAAGGCGGCGAGTTGGGCTATTTTTCCCGTGGGCGCATGTACCCGGCGTTCGAAGCGGCAGCCTTTGCCCTCAAGTCCGGTGAACTCAGCGAGCCGGTGCGCACCCCGCTGGGCTGGCATTTGATTTATTTACAGAACCACTTGGAGGCGGTCGATGTCTCAGAAGCACAGGGGCTTGAAATGGTCAGGGCATACCTCGCCCGACAGCGACAAGTTCAGGTACGTCAGCAAGTGCTCGCGCAGCTGCGCGCAGACAATCGAATTCAAAGGATTGACGGCGACTGAAGATTGGCCCCCCAATAGTGGGGAAAAAGCTTCAGCGACCCTTCGTGCGCTTCCCCGGCTTTGGGGGAAAGGGTGTCTGGACGAAAATATTATTCGAAGAAATTCAACGGGATGCAGCGGTGAATTCACCGGCGCTCGGCCTGGCATGAAGTGTGCGTTAGACCTATCAAGGCGCGCACTCCAGCAGGCTCGGAAATCGGACCTGCGGTTTCAAGGAGTCCACCTTGTTAAACAAAGTACTGGTTGTTGAAGACGAACAGCTTCTTGCAGAAAACCTCAAGGATTACCTTCAGGCGCAGGAACTGGACGTTCGGATTGCACATGACGGTGCGACAGGTATCGGCGAAGCCGAACAGTTTGCACCCGATGTGATGGTGTTCGATTACCGCTTGCCTGATATGGAAGGGTTTGAGGTGCTCGAAGCCGTCCGCCAGAACAGGACTTGCCACTTTGTGCTGATTACTGGGCATCCGACCGCTGAAGTCTGCGAACGGGCCCATCAACTGGGAGTCAGCCACGTCCTGTTCAAACCGTTTCCGATGGCGGAACTGGCCCGAGCCGTGTGTGACCTTCTGGGGATGAAGCGCGAAACGAATACCGCCACGGGCAACGCCGAAGGTTTTGTCGAACGACGCCAGAGCAGGAAAGAGAGTTTCCCGCTGCAGTTGTACGACGGCAGTTGGGTGCTGGCGGATCGCCGACGAAGTTCGACCTCCAAGGCACCAGACGACGAACAATTGCTCACCGGGGAGTAGTGGCGCGACAAGCCCTTCCGGTTACCACCGAAATTGCTCGCCGCGTCGACAGGGCTCAAGGGCCCCGGCGTTGGAGAGCAAGCCATGGACCGTCTATCCCTTGCCGTAGAACCGGCGCAGTTGGAATGCCCGCCATCGCGTTTTTCCAGTGAGCAACTGGCCCAGGCACGGGCCCTGGCCGCCAGTTCCGGCGAACGGATGCTCGAAGCCCTCGGGGTGCTGTGCGAACTGGCACCCATGCCTTTCATCCAGTGCCTGGGCACTACCCTGCATTATCCGGTGCTCGACACCGACACACTGTTCAAGGCCACGCCGGTGTTCGACCGGGTCACCCTGGCCCAATGCCTCAAGCGCGAATTCATCCTGTTGCGTCACGACGATGCGGTCATTGGCGTGTTCGCCGACCCCTTCGACAGCGCGCGCCTGGCCTGGATCGACGACTGCCTGCACGGCGCGCCGCTGTACCTGGTGCATGCCGACGATCTGAAAGCGTATCTGGCGCGCCATGAAGAAAGCTTCCACGCCGTCGAATCGCTCAACGCCCAGGCCGACGCCGGCACGCAAACCGATACCCTGCAAAGCCTGTCGCTGACCAGCATCAGCGAGGACGCCAGCGTCGTGGTCAAGCTGGTCAACTCGACCCTGTACGACGCCCTGAAAATGCATGCCAGCGACATTCACCTGGGCACCACCGGCAGCGGCCTGGTGATCAAGTACCGCATCGACGGCGTGCTCAACAACATCAGCAAGATCCAGGGCAGCGAGTTCGCCGAGCAGGTGATCTCGCGGGTCAAGGTCATGGCCGAACTGGACATCGGCGAAAAGCGCGTACCCCAGGACGGTCGCTTCAAGATCGGCATCAATGGCCGGCAGATCGACTTCCGGGTGTCGATCATGCCCAGCATCTTCGGCGAAGACGCGGTGCTGCGGGTGCTGGACAAACAGGACCTGGCCGACAAGGTCTGCGGCGTGCAGTTGCAGGCCCTGGGCTTTGAAGAGGAGACCCTGCGCCAACTGCGCCGCCTGGCCGCCGAACCCTACGGCATGGTGCTGGTGACCGGCCCGACCGGCAGCGGCAAGACCACCACGCTGTACGCGATGATCACCGAGATCAACCACGGCGTGGACAAGATCATCACCATCGAAGACCCGGTGGAGTACCAGTTGCCGGGCGTGTTGCAAATCCCGGTCAACGAGAAAAAGGGCCTGACCTTCGCCCGTGGCCTGCGCTCGATCCTGCGCCATGACCCGGACAAGATCATGGTCGGTGAAATCCGCGACCCGGACACCGCACAGATCGCCGTGCAGTCGGCGCTCACCGGGCACCTGGTGTTCACCACCATCCACGCCAACAACGTGTTCGACGTGATCGGCCGGTTCACCCAGATGGAAATCGACCCCTACAGCCTGGTGTCGGCGCTCAACGCCGTGTTGGCCCAGCGCCTGATTCGCCTGGTGTGCAGCAGTTGCAGCGCTCCTTACCTGCCCAGCGACGAAGAGCTGGAAGCGTCGGGCCTCGATGCCCGCCAGGCCGCCCATTATCACTTCGTCCAGGGCAAGGGCTGCGGGCATTGCCGTGGCACCGGTTACCGCGGGCGCAGTGCGATCGCCGAGCTGCTGCACCTGGACGACGAACTGCGGCAGATGATCGTCGAGCGCCAGCCGATTGCGAAAATCAAGGCCCACGCCTGCAAACGTGGCTTGCGCCTGCTGCGCGAGTCAGCCCTGGAACTGGTGCAACAAGGCCGGACCACTCTCGAGGAGATCAATCGTGTCACTTTTATCTCGTGAGCGTTATGTCGCCGTCATCGGCGCCAGTGGTGTCGGCCTTGGCCAGCGCCGTGGCAGCGAAACCTTGTGGCTGGGCAGCGTCGGCTTCATCGACGAAGGTTTCCAGGCCTGGGCCGTGGCACTGGACACCCTCGACCACCTGCTGGCCGACCACACCCGCGCCGGTGCCGACTTGAGCGTGGTGGTGTCCGGGCACTTCAGCCGCTTCTGCCTGGTGCCCTGGAGCGAGCAGATCAGCAGCCCCGGCGAATTGCAGGGCTTTGCCAAACTGTGCTTCGAAGACCTCTACGGCGTGCCGAGCCAACCTTGGAGCCTGGTGCTCTCGGCAGAACCGGCCGGCCATGACCGCATCGCCAGTGCCTTGCCCGAGGACCTGCTGGGCCGCCTGCGTACGCTGGTCCGTGCCCGTGGCCTGAAGCTGCGCTCGGTGCAACCGTACCTGATGGCGGCGTTCAATCATTTCGACCGCAGCCTGGACGGCGGCGACTTTCTGTTCGTGGTGGCCGAGCCGGTGCGCAGCGTGTTGCTGCTGGCCCGCGAGCAGCGCTGGGCCTCGGTGCGCTCGGTGGGCAGCAGCGACAGCGATGCTGCACTGACCGCGCTGATTGCCCGTGAATGCCAGTTGCAGGCGTCCACCAGCGAGCGTCCGTTGAACGTCTACCTGCATGCCCCGGCGCGCATCGACGTGCAACCGGAGTTGCCCGATGTGCAGTTGCGCACCCTCGAAGAAGGCCGGACGCCCGTACGCGATTGCCTGTACGTGATGTCCCGGGCGGTGGCCTGAGATGCGCGCCCTCAACCTGGATTTCCAACCCCGTCGTCGTTCCGGCCCTCTGGGCTGGAGCCTGCTGGCCGTCGGCGCAGTGCTGACCCTGGGCTGCCTGATACTGTCGCAGCACCTGGGCGAACAGGTCGAGCAACAGCAGGGCCATCTGCAAACCACCCAGCGTGTACTGACCGGCGACAGCGTCGACAAGGTCAGCCTGACCCCGGCACAGATCCGCGAACAGGCGCAGAACCTCGCCGAGATGCGCAAGGTCTCGCAGCAACTGCGCCGGCCCTGGGAAAGCCTGTTCGCCATGCTCGAAGCCATGCCCCGGGACAACATCGCCTTGCTGACCCTGACCCCGGATGCACGCAAGGGGCAGGTGCGCATCAGCGCCGAAGCGAAAGACCTGGAGGCGATGCTCGATTTCCACCGCAACCTCGAAGCCAGTGACGAGCTGTCCGATGTGTCGCTGCTCAGCCATGAAATCGTGGCCAAGGTGCCGGAGCATCCGGTGCAATTCAACCTGTCGGCTACCTGGGAGATTGGCGATGCGAATCCCTAGACTGATCGTCCACGAATACCTGCAGGGCCTCGGCGTTCCGGGGCTGGCGGGGATGGCGATGCTGCTGTTGGCGCTGGTGTATGGCCTGGCCGGGCTGATGCCGCACTGGCAATCGCTGCAACAGCTCAGCGTGCAGACCCAGGAGGCCCGCGAATACCTGGCCAAGGTCGAAGAGGGCAGCGTGGCCGCGCCGATGGTGCCGCAACGGCAACTCGATGACTTTCGCAGCAAGCTGCCGGCGCAACCCCAGGCCACCGTCGCCATCGACAAAATCTACGCGCTGGCCGCCCAGGAACACATCACGCTGTCGCGCGGTGAATACGCCCTGGGCATTGATCCCAAGACCCATCTGGCGCGCTATCAGATCCTGCTGCCGGTACGCGGCAGCTACCCGCAACTGCGGCGCTTCCTGCACGCCTTGCTCGGCCAGTTGCCCGCCGTGGTGGTGGAGGACGTGGAGTTCCAGCGCAAGAAAATCGCTGACACCGACCTCACCGGACGGATCCGCCTGACCCTTTACCTGTCGAGGTCATGATGAATACCAAGCGCGTAGCAGGATGGCTGGGTTTCTTCGGTGTGGCCGCGGCGTTGGCCTGGTTGCCCGAGTACTGGATGCCGGCCGAAGAGGGTGAGGTCGAGGTCGCGGTGGCCGCTACCCCGAAAGCCAGCAGCAAGGCCCAAAGCGCGCTGCCGGCGAAGGCAAGCAAAGCGGCAGTGGTCAAGGACCTGAGCCCGGCGGGTGACCTGTTCGGCGCCCGCAGCTGGAAAGCCGCGCCGACCCTGGCCAGCGTTACCGAGCAACCGGTCAATGTAGCCCCCGTGGTGCAGGCCCCCACTGTACCGCCCATGCCGTTCCAGTTCGTCGGCCGGCTGGATGACCGTTCCGACCTGCAGGTGTTTTTGCAGAGCGGCGAAAAAATATACGTCGTACGCAAAGGGGATGTGATCGACGACACCTGGCGGCTGGAGGGCATTACCGACCTCGAGTTGAGCCTGGTCTACCTGCCCATGCATTTGTCCCAGACGTTGTCTGTGGGGAGCGCGCCATGAACACAATCCGTTCGCTGATGAGCCTTGGTCTTTGCGCGGCGCTGGCTGCGTGCAGTTCCGCGCAAGTGGCCAACAAGGAAGCCTCCGACCTGATCGACCAGGGGCAATACGAAGCCGGATTGGCGCGGATCCAGGAAGGGCTGCGGGAAAACCCTCGCGACACCGAACTGCACATGGCGCTCAACACCCAGCGGGTCAAGGCCATCAACGCCTTGCTCACCGACGCTGACACCGATCGCGCCCGCCGTGACTTCGCCTCGGCCCGCACCAGCTACAGCCGGGTGTTGACCATCGAACCGAACAACCGCCGCGCCCAGGACTCCCTGCGCCAGCTCGAATACCTGCGCAGCATGGACGAAAAACTCGAACTGGCCCGTGGCGACCTGCGCCGGGGCGACATCTACGGCGCCGACCGCCAGGTCAAACAGATCCTCGAACTGGACCCGCAAAACGCCGGCGCCCTGGAACTGCAAGGCAACATCCGCCTGGTGCAGAGCCGCAACGTCATCCAGTACCCACAGCTGCGCACGCGCCTGGACCGGCCGGTGACCCTGGAGTTTCGCGACGCCAACCTCAAGACCATTTTCGAAGTGCTGTCCCAGGTCGCCGGCCTGAACTTCATCTTTGACAAGGACCTGCGCCCGGACATGAAAGCCACCATCTTCGTGCGTGACGTGCGCATCGAGGACGCCGTGGAACTGCTGCTGCAACAGAACCAGCTGCACCAGAAAGTGGTGAACGAAAACACCCTGCTGATCTACCCGGACTCGCCGCAGAAGCTCAAGGATTACCAGGAGCTGGTGATGCGCACCTTCTACCTGACCAGCATCGACGCCAACACCGCGCTGAACATGGTCAAGACCATGCTCAAGACCCGCGACGTGTTCGTCGACGAACGCCTCAACACCCTGACTATGCGCGACACCGAAGACGCGATCCGCATGGCGGAAAAACTCCTGCAGTCGCAGGACCAATCCAACCCTGAGGTGGTACTGGAAGTGGAGGTGATGGAAGTCGCCACCCAACGCATCCTCGACCTCGGCCTGCAATGGCCCAACACCTTCGGCGTGATCAACAGCGATGGCTCGCCGGTGACCCTGCTCGACCAGCTCAAGGGCATCGACTCCAGCCGGATCACCATCAACCCCTCGCCACAGGCCAAGATCAACGCCCAGGACAACGACATCAACACCCTGGCCAGCCCGACCATTCGCGTGAGCAACCGCGAGCAGGCGCGCATCCACATCGGCCAGCGCGTGCCGATCATCAGCGCCACTTCGGTGCCTTCGACCCAGGGCCCGGTGATCACCGAAAGCGTGACTTACCTGGACGTCGGCCTGAAACTGGAAGTGCAGCCCACCGTGCACCTGAACAACGAAGTGGCGATCAAGATCGCCCTCGAAGTCAGTAACGCCACACCGCTGGAACCGACCCGCCAAGGCACGATTCCGGTCCAGGTCGACACCCGCAACGCCCAGACCACGCTGCGCCTGCACGACGGCGAAACGCAAATCCTTGCTGGTCTGATGCGCAATGACCACGGCGCCACCGGCAACAAGATCCCCGGCCTTGGCGACATTCCGGGGCTGGGCCGGCTGTTCGGCAGCAACAAGGACAACGTCAGCAAATCCGAGCTGGTGCTGTCGATCACCCCGCGTGTGGTGCGCAACCTGCCGTATCAGAGCCCGTCGGACATGGAGTTCACCACCGGCACTGAAACCAGCATGCACATCCAGGCGCCGGATCGCGGCATGCAGACCACCGTGAACAAAGGTCCCGTTGATCAACTCGACCGGCCCGTGGCAGCGACCACGACCCAGGTCTACATCGAGAAGCCTTGATCATGAACGCCTCGCAACGCGGTTTTACCCTGATCGAAGTGGTGGTGACGCTGGCGCTGATCGGCCTGCTGGCCAGCATGGCCGCACCGCTGACCGAGACCGTGGTGCGCCGGGGCAAGGAGCAGGAGCTGCGCACGGCGCTGTATCAGATCCGTGATGCCATCGACGCGTACAAGCGCGCGTTCGATGCCGGTTATATCGAAAAGTCGCTCAACAACAGCGGCTACCCACCCAACCTCAAGGTGCTGGTGGACGGCGTGCGCGATGTGCGCAGCGCCAAGGGTGCCAAGTTCTACTTCCTGCGCCGCGTGCCCCGCGACCCGCTGGTGCCGGTCAAGCGCGACGATGAAGGTGGCTGGGGCTTGCGCGCCTATGACAGCTCGGCGCAGAACCCGCGCGAAGGCGAAGACGTCTTCGATGTGTATTCCAGGGCGCGGGGCAAGGGACTCAACGGCATTGCGTATCGGGAGTGGTGAATCATGCGTCGGCAAAAGGGCTTTACCCTGCTGGAACTCATGGTGGTCATGGCAATCATCGCAACCCTGATGACCATCGCCATGCCCCGGTACTTCAACAGCCTGGAGACCTCCAAGGAAACCACCCTGCGCCAGAGCCTGGCGGCGATGCGCGAAGCGCTGGACCACTACTACGGCGACACCGGGCGCTACCCCGATTCGCTCGATCAACTGGTGGAGCAGCGTTACCTGCGCAACCCGCCCATGGACCCGATCACCGAGCGCAAGGATATGTGGGTGATGGTCGCACCACCGGATGGCGTGCAGGGCGCAGTCGCCGACATCAAGAGCGGAGCTACAGGGAGGGCGCGTGATGGCAGCCTTTATTCCGAATGGTAGCCCTGCCGGTGAAGACGGTTTCACATACCTGGGCGTGCTGTTTCTGATCATGGTGATGGGCATGGGGCTGGCCAGTGCCGCCGAGTTGTGGTCCACCGCCTCGCGCCGTGACCGCGAGCGCCAGTTGATCTGGGTCGGTACCCAGTATGCCCAGGCCTTGCGCAGCTACTACCGCAGTTCGCCGGGCGTGGCGCAGTACCCCAAAGCCCTGGAAGACCTGTTGCAGGACGAACGTTTTCCCAGCCCCAAACATCATTTGCGCCAGTTGTATCCGGACCCGATCACCGGTGGCGAATGGTTCCTGGTACGGGGTTTCGATGGGCGCATCACCGGTCTGTCCAGCGCCTCGACGGACAAGCCAATGAAACAGGCGGATTTTCCCAGCCAGTGGTCGGATTTCGCCGGCATGGCCAGCTACAAGGACTGGCAGTTCGTGGCCGAGAAAGCCTTCCTCGACGGCGCACCGGGTACCGCCAAGGGCCCGTCGAAAGCGCCCCAGGGGCTGCAGCCATGAACCGCTGCGCCATGGCCCTGATCCTGGTGCTGGCCTGCGCCAGCGCCCAGGCAGGGGAGGAAGACGAAATGCTCGGCTTCATCGTCGATGACACGATCTCGCACATCGGCCACGACTTTTACTACTCGTTCAGTGAACGCCTGCGCGCCACAAGCCCAATGGACTTCAACCTGGTGGTGCGTGAACGACCTTCGGCGCGCTGGGGCGCCCTGGTCACCGTGGAGTATCAGCAGCGTCTGGTTTACCGGCGGTTCCTGCCGCCCAACACCGTGGAGCTCAAGGACGAGGCGTACGACGCCGCCGACTGGGTACGCGGGCAGATCGTCCAGCGCAAGCTGGAAGCCATGTTGCAGGACACAACGGACCTTGAGAGGGACGAATTATGAAAACAACACACTTCTCGCCACGTTCAGGGCTTTGCCGGGCCGGCCTGTGCCTGCTCGGGCTGGGCAGTTGCGCCCTGGTGCACGCCACGGAGCTGGTCTACACGCCGATCAACCCGTCGTTCGGCGGCAACCCGTTGAACGGCACCTGGTTGCTCAACAACGCCCAGGCGCAGAACGACTATGACGATCCCGACCTGAAAAAACGCACCGCAGCGACCGGGACTTCGGCCCTGGAGCGTTTCTCCAGCCAATTGCAATCGCGCCTGCTCGGGCAACTGCTGGACAACATCTCCACCGGCAACACCGGCAGCCTGTCCACCGATGCGTTCATCGTCAACGTCGTCGACGATTCCGGGCAGTTGACCATCGAAGTGACAGATCGCGCGACCGGAGAAGTTTCGGAAATCAGGGTGAGTGGCCTGGCCCCGTGATGGGGATGTGGTTTGAAGGGGAGTGATCGAGATGAAAAAAATAATAATGCTAGGGCTGATGTTGGCAGCGCTTCAAGGGTGCAGTCTGCGCGAACCGGTGGGTGCCGAACAGGACACCGAGACCCCGACCCTGACCCCGAGGGCTTCGACTTACTACGACCTGATCAACATGCCGCGTCCCAAGGGCCGGTTGATGGCGGTGGTGTATGGCTTCCGTGACCAGACCGGGCAATACAAACCGACCCCGGCCAGTTCGTTTTCCACCAGCGTGACCCAGGGCGCGGCCAGCATGCTGATGGACGCCTTGCAAGCCAGCGGCTGGTTCGTGGTGCTGGAGCGTGAAGGTCTGCAAAACCTGCTGACCGAACGCAAGATCATCCGCGCCTCGCAGAAAAAGCCCAACACCCCGGTGAACATCCAGGCCGAACTGCCACCGCTGCAAGCGGCGAACATGATGCTCGAAGGCGGCATCATCGCCTACGACACCAACGTCAAGAGCGGCGGGGAGGGGGCGCGCTACCTGGGCATCGACATCTCCCGCGAGTACCGCGTGGACCAGGTCACCGTCAACCTGCGCGCCGTCGACGTACGCAGCGGCCAGGTGCTGGCCAACGTCATGACCAGCAAAACCATCTACTCGGTCGGCCGCAGCGCCGGGGTATTCAAGTTCATCGAGTTCAAGAAACTGCTCGAAGCCGAGGTCGGCTACACCACCAACGAACCGGCGCAACTGTGTGTACTGTCGGCGATCGAAGCAGCGGTGGGGCATTTGCTGGCCCAGGGGATCGAGCGGCACCTGTGGCAAGTGGCGGGGGACAACTCCGTGCCCGTCCAGAATGAAACGCTGGATCGGTACCTGACACAGAACAAAGTCGTTCCCGAAGAAGAGGAATGACCGAGACGGCCTGCTCCCCCTGTAGGAGCGGGCTTGCCCGCGATAGCGATCTTGCCGTCGTACCGACCTCTCCTGATATCCACAAAACACTGTGGGAGCGGGCTTGCTCGCGATAGCGATCTCGCCGTCGTACCGACCTCTCCTGATATTCACAAAACCCTGTGGGAGCGGGCTTGCCCGCGATAGCGATCTTGCCGTCGTACCGACCTCTCCTGATATCCACAAAGCACTGTGGGAGCGAGCCTGCTCGCGATGGTGGCCCAGGCACCGCAGGGCGTCAGACTGCCCCGCGTCATCGTTAACGACATCGCGAGCAAGCTCGCTCCTACAGGTCACCCGACAGGCACAAAAAAGCCCGGCTGTTCTGGCCGGGCTTTTTGTTGAGTGTTGCGCTGGAGCCATGCTTCATACGGCACGACGCTCGATCAGACGGTCAGAGCCACCTTCAGCAACCCGGCGTTCGATCAGACGATCAGAACCACCTTCAGCAACCCGGCGTTCGATCAGACGATCAGAACCACCTTCAGCAACGCGGCGTTCGATCAGACGATCCGAACCGCCTTCAGCCACACGACGTTCGATCAGACGATCCGAACCGCCTTCAGCCACACGACGTTCGATCAAACGATCCGAACCACCTTCAGCAACAACTGGCTGGGCAGAGGTAGCGGCAAAAGCGTTAACTGCGAAAACCGAGAAAGCGATGCTGAGAAGAGTTTGGCGTTTCATGATCGTGTGCTCCGGGGGTGTTATTGGTTGGTATGGAGCAGATGTTACGCCGCAGAATTTTTATGAGAACTTCATTGAACTGATGGTAACTATCGACGCCGATAATGCCCGCACCAACCACACCCCCTGTAGGAGCGAGCTTGCTCGCGATGGTAGCCCAGGCACCGCGGGGCGTCAGACTGCCCCGCGTCATCGTTAACGACCATCGCGGCCGAGCCCGATCCTTCAGAAACTGTTTCTGTAGGATACTTCCGCGACGGCCTCACCTTGCTCCTTTGCCTACAACTACGCCAGAATCCGCTGGCTTGTGTGCCTTGTCTCCTGGCCTTACCGTTCCCCTGTCGCTGCCCATTCAGCGAACGGGTTTAGCAGCCTGGACAATTTCAAGGCACGCCAGCACACCTCGTTACGGTGACTGTGCGTGGGGCACTTCGGTGCGCCGGGTTCCTTGATCCCTGGTCTGCTAACCCGCGTACAGTTGCCACCAACTTGTTTAGCAGCAACCCGTGGCGACTCCATTGATCAAGGAGCTTCACCATGCCCAAGGTAACGCCAAATCCCCCCGAATCATCCTCACCAAACGAGCCAGTGGACGAGCTGGGTTTCGATCCTGCGCTGCTGAAGTGCGCATCCCCCCACACCCCCAGTACCCTGTTCCTCATCGCCCCTGACATCGACACCGAAACCCTGTTGGCCAGCGCCTGCGAATCCCTGGCCTCGGCGAGCATCATGGCCGGAGATCTGTCGGTGTTCGTGGACGGGCCGCAGCGCAGCATGTTGTTGGGCATCCAGCAAATCATCATGCTGGCTGACCTGGCAGTGAATCGCGCGCTGGATAACCTGGATCCCCTGTAGGAGCGAGCATGCTCCGGGCGGCGTTCCGACGATGGAGGCCCAGACACCGTGGAGTGCCAGGCTGCCCGCGTCATCGTTAACGACCATCGCGAGCAAGCTCGCTCCTACAGGGTCCCCGACAGGCACAAAAAAAGCCCGGCTGTTCAGGCCGGGCTTTTTGTCAGGTGTTGCGTTTGAGCCATGCTTCATACAGCACGGCGCTCGATCAGACGGTCGGAACCACCTTCGGCTACGCGGCGTTCGATCAGACGATCAGAGCCACCTTCGGCTACACGGCGCTCGATCAGACGGTCGGAGCCACCTTCGGCTACGCGGCGCTCGATCAGACGATCAGAACCACCCTCGGCTACGCGGCGTTCGATCAGACGGTCGGAGCCACCTTCACCTACACGACGCTCGATCAGACGATCCGAACCACCTTCAGCTACGCGGCGTTCGATCAGACGGTCGGAACCACCTTCGGCTACACGGCGTTCGATCAGACGATCCGAACCACCTTCAGCCACACGACGTTCAATCAAACGATCCGACCCGCCTTCAGCAACAACTGGCTGAGCAGAGGTAGCGGCAAAAGCGTTAACTGCGAAAACCGAGAAAGCGATGCTGAGAAGAGTTTGGCGTTTCATGATCGTGTGCTCCGGGGGTGTTATTGGTTGGTATGGAGCTGATGTTACGCCGCAGAATTTTTATGAGAACTTCATTGAACTGATGGTAACTATCGACGCCGATAATGCCCGCGCCACCCCCCTGTAGGAGCGAGCTTGCTCGCGATGGTAGCCCAGGCACCGCGGGGCGTCAGACTGCCCCGCGTCATCGTTAACGACCATCGCGAGCAAGCTCGCTCCTACAGGTCCCCCGACAGGCACAAAAAAGCCCGGCTGTTCAGACCGGGCTTTTTGTCAGGTGTTGCGCTGGAGCCATGCTTCATACGGCACGGCGTTCGATCAGACGGTCAGAGCCACCTTCGGCTACACGACGTTCGATCAGACGGTCGGAACCACCTTCGGCAACACGGCGTTCGATCAGACGGTCGGAACCACCTTCGGCAACACGGCGTTCGATCAGACGATCAGAACCACCTTCAGCTACACGGCGTTCGATCAGACGGTCGGAGCCACCTTCAGCTACACGGCGTTCGATCAGACGATCCGAACCACCTTCAGCTACACGGCGTTCGATCAGACGGTCGGAGCCACCCTCGGCTACACGGCGCTCGATCAGACGATCCGAACCACCTTCAGCAACGCGGCGTTCGATCAGACGATCCGAACCACCTTCAGCCACACGACGTTCAATCAAACGATCCGACCCGCCTTCAGCAACAACTGGCTGAGCAGAGGTAGCGGCAAAAGCGTTAACTGCGAAAACCGAGAAAGCGATGCTGAGAAGAGTTTGGCGTTTCATGATCGAGTGCTCCGGGGGTGTTATTGGTTGGTATGGAGCTGATGTTACGCCGCAGATTTTTTATGAGAACTTCATTGAACTGATGGTAACTATCGACGCCGATAATGCCCGCACCAACCACCCCCCTGTAGGAGCGAGCATGCTCGCGATGGTAGCCCAGGCACCGCGGGGCGTCAGACTGCCCCGCGTCATCGTTAACGACCATCGCGGGCAGGCCCGCACCCACAGTGGACAGTGATGAACCTCCTACCGCGGAACATCAGGGCTGCCCCGCGTCATCACCCCCAAGCACAAAAAAAACCGCGACCCTCACCAGGGTCGCGGTTTTCCTTACGCCGCGCTTACTGCTGCAACACTGTCGCCCGGTTATCCATACCCATCTGTTGAATCGTTGCCATCTGCGTCACACCGCTCTGGTCGACGTTGGCGGTGTTGCCGGTGCCGTCCTGGGTCACGTACGCGACGTTCATGGTGTCAGCCTGTTTCACCGTGATCATGTTGTCGTCGCCGTTCTGCGAGGTGTAGGCCTCGTTGCCGGTGCCGGACTGGGTGAAGTCGGTGGTGTTGCTCATCCCGGTGCTGCTGCCCATGGCCAGGTTGGCGGTGCCGCGCTGGTCGGAGATGAGGATGTTGTCGCTGCCGTTCTGCTCGAAGTACAGCTCGTTAAAGCTGTCAGCCTGGACGACTGTGGTCTTGTTGCCCGACCCCGCCTGGAAGGTGGTCATGATATTGCTGACGCCGTCCTGGGTGAAGTTGGCGGTGTTGCCATTGCCGTTCTGATTGACCGTGGCGCGCTGGTTGCTGCCGAATTGGCCGCCTTTTTGTGGGCCTTTCCAGTTGCTGGCGTAGACTTTGTTGTCGTTACCCACCGAAGTGGCGGAGAGCGAATGGCTGTCGCCGGTCTGGTAGGTGAAGTGCACGTTACCCACGCCCGTCTGGTACAGCGCCAGGCTCGAGCCGATGGATTCGAACTGGTCCGCGTAGATGGCATTGAGATCGCCGACCTGGAACACCTGGGCGACGTTGTTTTCGCCGAAGCTCTGGTCGACCACGGTTTCGTTGCTCACACCGGATTGGTTGACGGTGGCCTGGCTGGCGAGTTGGGTGTCCTGCCACACCTCGGTGCCGTTGCCGTCGCCGAACTGGTTGATGGTCAGGGTGCCGCCTTCGCCATTGCGCTGGTCGCCATAGGCGTAGTTGGTACTGCCGGCCTGGTTGATGTTGATCTGGCCACCGGTGTGGAACACCTGTTCGGCGGTGCCGTAGTTGCCGGTGCCGTACTGGATGATCACCGAGTTGTTGGCGGCACCCAGCTGGATCTGCTCGATGTTGGCTTCGTTACTGTCACCGAACTGGAAGGTCTGGCCTGTGCTGCCTTCCTGGCTGTCCTGGTAGACGAACGAGAAGTTGCCGGTGCCTTCCTGCTGTTGCAGCACTTCGCCGCCGCCAACCCCGATGGACTGACTGGCGTGGGCGGTGTTGAAGGCGCCGTTCTGCTGCTGAGTGATCTTGCTGTTGTCTTCGAACAACTGCTCGGCGTAACCGGCGTTGTAGTCGCCGACCTGGTTCTGGTCGATGGTGCCACTGGCCGTATCCTGAACGGCAGCCGCATCGTTACCCTGACCGAGTTGCTGCTGGGTGGCGGTGCTGAACGAGGCCTGGCTCTGCTTGACGTCGGCGACGTTGGCAGTACCAGTCTGGTTCTGGTTGGACACGCTGTCATTGGCCATTGCCTGGGCACTGACCATGACCAGGATGGCGGCGGTAAGGGGCGTCAGTTTGAACATGATGAAACCTCCAAGGGGTGCAGTGCTCTAGCGGTATTGTTTGACCGATACGCTCATGCCGTTTCCGGACTGGTTCACGGCGCTGGAAAGCCCCGTGCCGGCCTGGTCGATGCTGGCGTCGTTGTTGTTGCCGTTCTGGGAAATCTGCGCACGGTTCTGGCTACCGCTCTGGGTGATCGAAGCCGAGTTGCCATAACCTTGCTGGGTGATCATCGCCATCAGGTCGCTGCCTTGTTGCAGGATGTAGGCTTCCTGATTGCTGCCCGACTGGACGATGGTGCCGAGCAACGACTGACCGTTCTGTTGCAGCACCGCCTGGTTGGCCTGGCCGTTCTGGTTGATCAGCGCCTGCTGGCCAACCGGTGCGGGCATCTCGCCGAGATCGGCGCCAGGGCCCAGGTCGTCGTTTTCCATCAGGTCGTCGGCCGCGCGCGCACCTGCACTGCCGCAAAGCAGGAGCAGGCAGAGCAGGGCGGCGGTCGACGTTTTCATGGCTTTGTCCTTCGTTTCAGCCTTTGGGTTGAGTGCGCCCCATCAGCCGGGTGGCCGATGGGGCGCGGGCTCAGTTGGAGATCACTTGCACGGTGCGCACGGTGCCTTGCGACGAGGTGATGGTGGCGGTCGGGTTGGCCGACGGGATCACCGTTGTCGTGTTGTTTACCGTCAGCCGCCAGCGTCCGGTCACCGGCACCGTGGTAGTGCCCAGTGTCTGCACGCCGGTCGGGGTGCTGACCTGCACGGTGATGGTGTTGCCAGTGGTCACCGATGAGGTCCCGCTGAGGTCCCAGGTGAAGCGGTTGTTGGAACGTGCGGTCACGGTGGCCGCCGTTACGGCGAAGGTTTCCGCCGCAGGCCGAGGCGAGACCTGCACCGTGACCGTCGCCGGAGCTGTCGATACGGCGCCGAAGCTGTCCCGCACGAAGTAGGTGAAGGTCGTGGTGAAGGCCGTTGTCACGCTGGCCGGTGGGGTGTAGGTCAGCACCGTACCGTTGCTGGTGACCGTGCCACGTCCAGCAGGTGGCTGGCCGAAGCTGGCCACAGCGAGCGGCAGATTGCCTTCAGGGTCGGTATCGTTGGCCAGCACGCTGATCGGGACCGCCACACCCAGCGTCGCGACGCTGTCAGCCACTGCCGTTGGCGCCTGGTTGGGCGCTACGGTAATGGTGACGGTGGCTGGCGTAGTCGAGGCCAGGCCTTTGACGTCTTGAGCCTTGTAGGTGAAGGTCGTGGTCAGTGTGGTGTTGACGACCGCAGGCGGGGTGTAGACCACGGCGGTGGTGCCACTCAGCTGTACGGTGCCTTGTCCGCTCGGTGGTTGGGTCAGCGCGGTGATGGCCAGCGGCACGTTGTTGTCCGGATCGCTGTCGTTGGTCAACAGGTTGAGCGTGATCGGCACGCCGAAGCTGGTGCTCGCGCTGTCGGCGTTGGAGATCGGTGCCTGGTTCTCGCCGGAATCCGGCGCAGTACCGACCACCACCACAGGTTCGGTATCGCTGCCCCCCGCAGACGATTTGATCGTTACGCTGGCCGGTGGTTGAGTCAGGTCTGCGATGGTGATGCGCTGCAGGGTGCCGTTCTTCGATAGCCTTCCATAACCCTGGGCGACCATGTCCGGCACGTTCACTTCATCGGTGGACGTGGCCTCGATCAGCAGGCTGTGATTGCTCCAGTTGTAGCGGGCGGTCTGCACTTTCACCACGTCGGTGACTTTGCTCGACACCGCAGTCGGCCGTTTGACCCCGCTCGGATCGGTGGCGGTAATCACCACCACCGGCGGCACGGTGCTGCCGGTCAGGCGATGACCAAAGTATTCGCCGCGACCATCACCGAGCATGCTGGTCAGGCAGGGGGATGGCGGCGGTCCGGCCACCAGTGCCACCGTTTCACGGAAGCACAGGTTCGAACTGTTGCCCGACTTGCTGAACACTTCGACCCGGGTGCTGCTGGTACCTGGACCGGTGGAGGTCCGCCGGTAAGTGGCGCGTCCGACTTCCACAGGCGTTTGTTCGCGGTTGTCGAGGACTTTGCCAGACACCGTGAACAGGTTGGTCTGGATCGTGCCAGCCGGGCCCTGGACGCGCAGGAAGTTGGTGTTGTTGGGGCTGCCGGTGACTGCTTCGGAGATGTTCGGGTCGCCGATGAAGGTCTCGACTGCGCCGTTGTCGGGGTTCACCTCGGTGTAAGGGCCGCCGACACCGCGCAGGAAAGGCCCGACTTCACCGTTGAGCGCGCCGGAGAAGTTGCCCGGTGCGCCAATCCCGATGTCGCGGGTGATGTTGATCGCCCGCCGGCCTGGCGTTGCAACGTTAATGGTTTCCTGGCCGTAAGGGTGGGTAATGACGTAAGTCCCGGCAATGGGGATGTTCACCCGGATGCGAATCCGCGCGAAGCTGGCCTGGTCGCCATCAATCGGGTTTTCCGAGGCGAACGCCGCTTCGATCCCCGCCACGTAGGCATCCACACCATAGCCGCCGACATCGTTGATGCTGGTCTCGGCCAGGAACCAGAACGCTTCCGGCGGCCAGTTATCCGGAAACACCATCGGCAGGGTGTCGTCAAACACCCCGGGCTCCGGGTTCAGGATACACATGTAGGCAGGCGCGCCAGGCGCACCGGGTGCCCGGGTGCTGGTTGCCCGTGACTGGCACAGTTCCATCGACAGCAGATTGTTGTCCTGGTACCACATGGGGAATTTCCCCGTGGCGAAGGTGTAGGGGCCGGGGTCGACGGCGGCGAGTTGCGCGAATGCACTGCCGGACAACGAAAGAGTCAGCCCCAGCGCGTTGAGTGCGAAGCGTGGCCACTTGTTCATGATGCCTCCTGATGCGGATCTGGGCATGAGTGCGTTCATTGCACGATGACCACGTCTTCGATATCGGTGCCGCCATTGGCGGACGTCACCCGAACCTTGGCCGGTGGAATCGGCGTGATGCCGGTCGACAGGGTTTTCTCTGCGCCGTTGCCACTCAGGGTGCCGATGGCGACACCGGTACCGGAGGTGGCGGTCAGCACCGGTGGCGAGGTTTCATCGCTGCTGGAGGCGACGACGGTGAGCGTGCTGTTGCTCAGGTTGTATTGGGCCTGCGTGATCACCACCAGATCGGTCAGCGGCATGGACCGCGTGGTCGGCGTGCTGGTGGGGATGGCGATCTGGTTATCGGCGGTCACCACCAGGTTGGCGGGCAAGGTCGGGTTGGTGGACGACTGCGCGTACCAGTGGCCGGTGGTGTCGGCCTCGGTCAGGTTCAGTACCGGGGTGTTGCTGTCCAGCTTGACGACGGCTGGTGGTGGCGGCGCCAGCACGAAGACGTCCTGTTGCGCCACCGGAGCACTGGCGCCGGCTTTGCGTGAGTAAGTGCTGCGCTCGGCAATCAGCGGGGTGGGGCGGGCCACGGTCGACAATTTGCCGGAGATGGCCATCACCGTGGTGCGCAGGTCCAGGCCGTTGGGCCCTTCGATGCGGATGTAGTTGGTGTTGAAGGGGCTGCCGGTGAAGGCCTCTTCCAGGTTCGGATCGCCGACAAATTGCTCGGCGGCACCGGTGGCCGGGTTGGTTTCGGTGTAGGGGCCGTTGAGGCTGCGCAGGAACGGACCGAGGTCACTCTTGAGCGCGCCGTCGTAGGTTTTTGGCGAGCCGATGCCGATGTCCCGGGTCATGTTGATCGCACGGCGGCCACCGGCGGGCACGTCGAAGATATCGACGCCGTAGGGGTGGGTGATGGTGTAGATGCCGGCGGTGGGTACATCGACCCGAATGCGGATACGGCCGAAACTGACCTGGTCGCCTTCTACCGGATCTTCTGCCGCGAAGGCGGCTTCCAGGGCGCTGACGTAGGTCAGGTCGATCCCGCGAGCGGCATCGACGATGGAGCCGTCGCCGGTGAACCAGAAGGCTTCATCGGGAAAATTGGTCGGGAAAACGATGGGCTGCGTGTCGTCGAAAATCCCGGGGTTGGGATTCAACAGGCACATGTAGGCCGGCGCGCCGGGCACCACCGGAGCCCTGGAACTGACAGCCTTGGTCAGGCACAGGTCGAGGGTTCGACCGTGGGAATCCTGATACCAGGCGGCGAAATTGCCGTTGGCTGGCACATAGGGGCCGGTGTCGACAGCAAACAGGGCGGCCTGGGCAGAGCCTTGGGCCAGTGCACTCACGATCAAGGCGATCGCGGTTTTGGACAGTAAAGGGTGCATGAGTTTTCCCTCTATCAAAGACCTGCCCCCTGGGGTTGGGTCAGTTGAGGGGGCTTCGGCAACTTCCATACCAAGAACGCAAAATTGCCAGCAGAGGCCCGTGGTTGCTGGCTGTCGGCAGGGAGAGGGACTGATGCGGCGCAGGGGAGAGCGGGCGAGTTTCCCCAGGATTGGGGGAAGGCTGGGGATGGGGAACCTTGATCTTTTTCCTGTGGGAGCGAGCCTGCTCGCGATGGCGGTCTATCAGTCGACATCAGTGGTGACAGACAGACCACCATCGCGAGCAGGCTCGCTCCCACAGAGGAACTGAAAACACATTCCCCATTCCCGGCACTTGACCCAACACCGGGCAAAAACGTGGCCATGGGCTATAACCAAAAGGGGGAGTCGTCGGGAAGTTCACCCATGAATATGCCAACACATACCCTCCGCAACGAGGAGGGTGATGTCCTTCTGCGCTCGCGCAAGCAGCCGTTCAATCTGCTGCGCTGGTTTTCGCTGATCAGCATGGCGGTGATCGGCACCGTGGCGATTGCGTTGGGCGCGGTGTCCACCAAGTTCGTGATTACCGAGAGCATCCAGCGCGATGCGCTGCTGACCTCGCAGTTCATTCAGGCGATTGCCTCGGCCGAAGTGCGCCACGTCTCGATTCCCCACGTGCGCACCATGGGGGACTTGCTCGACCCGCGCCAGGATCGCAACTTCCCGGAAATCGACCCGCTCGCCCGTGCCGATGCCCGGGGCGAATTCCTCGACCACATCGCGCACTTGCCCGACGTGATTCTGGCCAACATCTACGCCCCCGACCGCATGGTGATCTGGTCGACCAACCCGGCGCTGATGGGCACCACCATCGAGGCGGATGAAGACCTGGATCATGCGTTCGAATTCAAGACCCCGGTGTCGGCCAGTTACCACGACGTCGACGAGGCGCGCATGGAGCAGAAGTTCATCACGCCGCCGGAATACATCTTTATCGAGAACTACATTCCGCTGTTCGACGCCGAGGGCAAGAACGTCACGGCCATGGTCGAGATCTACAAGGAACCCAAGGACCTCATCGAGCGCATGGAGCGCGGCCTGGTGCTGATCTGGCTCGCCACGGCCCTGGGCGGCGGGCTGATTTACCTGGGCCTGTACTGGATCGTACGGCGCGCGGCGATTTTGCTGGCGGCGCAACAAAAGCAACTGATCACCAACGAAACCTTTGTCGCCTTGGGCGAGATGTCATCGGCGGTGGCCCACAGTTTGCGTAACCCGCTGGCCACCATCCGCTCCAGCGCCGAGCTGGCCCTGGAGTTCGACAGCGGCCCGGCGCACAAGAACATCAAGGACATCATCGGCCAGGTCGATCGCATGTCGAAGTGGGTGCGCGAATTGCTGCAATCGCTGCGGCCGCTGCAGGACGAGCCGGAATCGGTGAACCTGGTGGCGACCTTGCACGACAGCCTGTCGGCCTTCGAACAGCAGATCGCCAAAGCCGGCGTCAACGTGGTATTCGAGCCGCAGGAAACGCCCATGGTGCTCAGCCAGCCGATGCAGCTGGCGCAGATTCTCAACAGCCTGATCGCCAATGCGCTGGAAGCCATGGACAAGGACGGCACGTTGACCATCACCCTGCAAGCCAGCGACTCGCAAACCGTGGAAGTCTCGTTGTGTGACACCGGCAAAGGCATGAACGAAGAACAGCGCAGCATGGCGTTCCGGCCGTTTTTCACCACCAAGCAGGGCGGGCTTGGCGTCGGGCTGGTGCTGGTCAAGCGGATCATGGAGCGTTGTGGCGGCGCGGTACGCCTGGACAGTCGCGAGGGTGAGGGCACTTGTGTCCGTCTGTCGTTCAAACGATTCCCCTGAAAATGGGGATGAACTTTCCCCGTTAGCGGGTGTCATTCCCCAGCCCCAATCAGGGGGCATGGCACATTGATGTTGATAAGCCATTGTTTTACGAGGTATTAACACTTTCGTATTAAGTTGTTACAAATTTGGCCGGCTCCTTGCACCACCACCAGCACCCCCTTCATGACTACGAGGCGGCTGGTGATGAAAACGAAAGCGCGTTATCCCTTCAAATGGCTCCTGAAGCCCTTGGGCGTCGCCCTCACAATGGCACTGGGCACGGCAACGCTGCGTGCCAGCCCGATCGATGACGAGCGACAGCCAGAAACCTCGGACCCTTCGGCCTACTACGACGAGCCGGCCGACGAGCCTGCGGCGCTCAACGCCATCCTGACCATGCCTGAGGCCAACGAAGACTCCTTCGATCTGCCCGACGGCGTCAAAGGCACCCGCGATACCACCCGCCAGGAAAACATCCTGCCACCGCGGGTGCAGACCAGTTTCAACTATCCCACCAACGGCAAACCCAGCCCGTTGTTCGGCGCGCTGCCGTTTACCCAGCAACTGGTGCTGTTCGAAGAGTTCGGCCCGGAAAAACTCGACCCCACCACACCGGCGGCTCCGTTGCCGTTCCCGGCGGCCACCGTTGGCCCGTTGCCACAACAGGACCCCACCAGCGTGGCGCGCAGTGCCCCGCCCAGTGCGGCCCTCGACGCCTTCATGCGCCAGCCGGGGCTGACGCCGTTCCCCAGCCAGTTCTCCAACGTGGTGGACCGCAACCCGTGGCAGGCACAGATCGAGTACTTCCTCAACCGCCGCATCGGCTCGTCGGCCGAAGGGCGTCCACCGGGAAAAGGCTGGTCGCACCAGCGCTGGAACGAGTTCTACCCGCAGATGGCCTACAAGACCGTGCAGACCGGCGCGCGGCTCAACACCGGCTGGCGTGACAGCCATCAGATGCACGGCTATGCCGTGGGCGAGTTCGGCCCCGGTGGTCTCTATCACAACGTGGCGGGTATACCGGCCACCGACGGCACGGCCAAGGGCGTCGATGCGCGGATCCACCCGAACATGCCGGTGCAGAACCACAACTCGGTGTGGACCTTCGACGGCACCCTGCCGCCCAAGCTGTTGATGGTGCGTTACGGCCAGCCGGTGCTGATGCGCCACTACAACGGCCTGCCGATTGATCCGGCGGCCAACATGGGCTTCGGCCTGCACACCATCAGCACCCACGAGCACAACGGTCACGCCCCGGCGGAAAGCGACGGCTATGCCAACGCGTTCTTCTTCCCCGGCCAGTACTACGACTATCGCTGGCCGATCCAGCTGGCCGGTTACGACAGCATCAACACCAAGGCCGAAGACCCGCGCGCGGCGTTCCCCTGCGCACCGGGCGAAACCCTGTGGACCAACGACCTGACTCCCAGTCTCAAGACCTGCGACCACGGCACCATCAAGATTCGTGGCGACTGGCGCGAGACCATGAGCACCCACTGGTTCCACGACCACATGCTCGATTTCACCGCGCAGAACGTCTACAAGGGCAACGCGGCGATGATGAACTACTACAGCGCCCTGGACCGCGGCAATGAATCGGTGAACGACGGTGTCAACCTGCGCTTGCCCAGTGGCAGCGCCTTGCCGTGGGGTAACCGCGACTATGACGTCAACCTGCTGTTCGCCGACAAGGCCTGGGATCAGAGCGGCCAACTGTGGTTCAACCCGTTCAACACCGACGGCTTCCTCGGTGACCAGGTACTGGTCAACTGGCAGTGGAAACCGACCCTGGACGTGCGCGCCCGCAGCTACCGCTTCCGCATGCTCAACGGCTCGGTATCGCGCTATTTCAAACTGGCGCTGGTGCGGGAAATCAAGGGCACCAGTGGCGAATTCCAGGGCCCCAAAGGCTCGGGCGTGTCCTATGCACGGGTGCCGTTCCACATGATCGCCAACGACGGCAACATCATGGAACACGCCGTGCCGTTCGACGGCACCATGGACCTGGATGCCGACGGCGACAAACAGAACCACAACGCCATCCTGCCAACCCAGGGCATTGCCGAGCGCTTCGACATCATCGTCAACTTCGCGAAAAACGGCATCAAGCCGGGGGACAAGATCTTCTTCGTCAACCTGCTGGCCCATGACGACGGTAAAGGCCCGAAAGAGCCGATTTCCCTGGCGGACGTGCTGTCGGAGAAATACCTGGCGGTGATCAAGCAGACCAGCAAGGGGCCGCAGTGGGACAAGGGCGACCCGGCCATCGGCAAGGTCCTGCAACTCAACGTCAAGGCCTACACCGGCCAGGACCTGGCGATGGACCCGGCCGCGTATGAACCCGCCAAACCCGGCAAGGCCGAAGGCCTGGTGATGATCCCGCTGAAGATCCACCGCGACAACGCGGCTGACAAGCAACGCCTGGCTGCCGCTCGCCATCGCACCTTCACCTTCGGTCGTTCCGACGGCACCGATGAGGCTCCGTGGACGGTCAAGACCGACGGCGGGTTCGGCTTCCACATGGACCCTCGGCGCTTGAATGCCTCGACCCAGTTGAATTCCGGCCCGACCGATGCTGGCGCCGCAGGCTTCGGCACCCTGGAAGTGTGGAACATCAAGGCTGGCGGCAAGGGCTGGAGCCACCCGGTGCATGTGCACTTCGAGGAAGGCATCATCCTCAGTCGTGGCGGCAAGGCACCACCGGAATGGGAAAAATGGGCACGCAAGGACGTGTACCGCATCGGTTCGGAAAACGATGGCCTGGACAGCGTCGAAATGGCGATCAACTTCCGCGAATTCGCCGGGACCTACATGGAGCACTGTCACAACACCCAGCATGAGGACAACTCCATGCTGCTGCGCTGGGACCTGGAAAAACCCGGCCAACTGCAGTTGATGCCGACACCGCTGCCAAGCTGGGATGGCGTGCGCTACGTCAACTCCGCCGCGCTGCCAACCTTCCGTAATGGCGATGGCTTCGGCCCGCAAGTGCAGGTGAAAAAATGAACCGGGCGGGCGTCGACAGGACGCAGCCGACGCCACGCTCCCGGGCCCTGGGCATGCACCTGATCCTGATGCTGGTGACCTGTCTGCTGGCCACCCGCGTTCTGGTGGCCCACGACGGCGTGCTGGCGCCGACGCAATCGGCCACGCCCTGGGGCGGTGATTACTTCCCCAACACCCTGCTGACCGACCAGGACGGTCGGCAGGTGCGGTTCTTCGACGACCTGATCAAAGGCAAGGTGGTGGTGATCAATTTCATCTTCACCTCTTGCAGCGATTCATGTCCGCTGGAAACGGCGCGCCTGCGCCAGGTGCAAAAGCTGCTGGGGGACCGGGTGGGCAAGGACATTTTTTTCTACTCGATCAGCATCGACCCCTTGAGCGATACCCCCGAAGTGCTCAAGGCCTATTCACAACGTTTCAAGGTTGGGCCGGGCTGGCAGTTCCTGACCGGCGAGTTCGAGGCCGTCACCGATCTGCGCAAGAAGCTCGGGCTGTTCATCGAAGGCGTCGACAACGGCCGCAGCAAGGACCACAACCTGAGCCTGATCGTCGGCAACCAGGAAACCGGGCGCTGGATGAAAGCCTCACCGTTCGAGAACCCGTGGATCCTCGCCGACCAACTGGCCAACACCCTGCAGAACTGGAAGCAGGCCAGTGCCGAAGAAAGCTACGCCAATGCTCCCGAAATCCGCCCGCCGAGCAATGGCGAAGAATTGTTCCGTACCCGATGCGCGTCGTGCCACAGCCTCGGGCCCCAGGACGGGCAGGGTATCGGCATGCGCAGCATCGGCCCGGACCTGATCGGCGTGACTCGCCAGCGCGAGCCGGCCTGGCTCAATCGCTGGATTCGCGAGCCGGATCGCCTGCTGGCCGAGAAGGACCCGATCGCCACGCAGTTGTTCGAGCGTTATGAGCGAATTCCGATGCCCAACTTGCGCCTGGATGAGCAGTCGGCGCAGTCGATCATCGACTTTTTGCAGGAGGAAACCGAACGACAGCAACCGTTGCAGGCCGCCCAGGTGCAATAGCGGCTAAATACAATCATTGAGGCCGTCGGTTTCGATCAATGCCACCTACACTGATTCGAAACACCACGGGAAATGCCTTACGTCGCGACCAGGACTCCACCCATGCAGATACTCGACCCACCACCAGTACCTGCGTTGCCGACCACGCCAGCCGAAGAAGGCTTGGGCTTGCGGGGACAATTCAATCTGCTGCGCTGGTTTTCCCTGGGCAGCTTCCTGATCATCGCCGGGGTGGCGCTGGCGCTGGGCTACATTTCCACGCGTTTCGTGGTGGAGGAGAGCATCGAGCGTGATTCCATGCTCACCGCGCAGTTCGTCCAAGCCATCGGCGCCGCCGAAATCCGCCATGCCTCGATCTCGCCGACCCGGACCATCGGCGAAATGCTCGACCCGCGCCAGGATGACGATGATCCTGACCTGACGGCGCAGGCCCGGGCCTCTTCCCGTGGCGAATTTCTCGATCATGTCGAGCATCTGCCCGACCTGCTGCTGGCCACCGTGTACGCCCTGGACCGTACCGTGGTCTGGTCGACCAACCCGGAGCTGATCGGGGTGCGCATTGCTGATGACGATGAGCTGGACGAGTCCTTCGAAATGAAGGAACCGGTGTCCACCAGTTACCACGAAATTGATGAGGAACGCCCCGAGCAGCGCCTGCTGCGTGAGCCCGAATACCTGTTCATCGAGAACTACATCCCGATGTTCAACGCCGATAAAAGCAAAGTGATTGCGATGGTGGAGATCTACAAGGAGCCGGCGGACCTGGTGGCGAGCATCCAGCGCGGCTTCAAGACCATCTGGTTTGCCACGCTGCTGGGCGGCGCCGCGATTTATCTGGGGCTGTTCTGGATCGTCTGGCGCGCGGCCAAGCTGCTGGAGAGCCAGCAGAAGCAACTGATCAGCAACGAAACCTTCGTCGCCCTGGGGGAAATGTCCTCGGCGGTGGCCCACAGCCTGCGCAACCCACTGGCGAACATCCGTTCCAGCGCCGAGCTGGCCCAGGAAATCGCCAGCCACGGTGCGCAGAAGAACATTGGCGACATCATCAGCCAGGTCGATCGCATGTCGCGTTGGGTGCGCGAGTTGCTGGTGTCGTTGCGCCCCGTCAATGACGATGACGAAACGGTGGATCTGGTGGCCGCCATCGACGACACCCTGAGCGCCTTCGAAGCGCTGATCAAGCGCTGTGGCGTCGAAGTGCGCTTTACGTCGATGGCCTGCACACCGGTCGTCAGCCAACAGGTGCTGCTGACGCAAATTCTCAATAGCCTGTTCGCTAACGCCCTGGAGGCGATGCCCAAGGGCGGCGTGCTGAGCATCGACATCGAATCGCAACATCCCGGCCATTTGCGCATGACCCTGAGCGACACCGGCAAGGGCATGAGCCGGCAACAACAGCAAATGGTTTTCAAACCGTTTTTCACCACCAAACAAGGTGGCCTGGGCGTCGGCCTGGCCCTGGTCAAAAGAATAATGGAGCGCTTTGAAGGCTCGGTCGAACTGACCAGCCAGGAGCAGGAAGGAACCCGCGTCAGTCTCAATTTTAAAGTGGCAACGGGAGAGGATCATGGAGCACAGCATTCTACTGGTCGAGGATGACGAACTCCTCGCCGAGAATATCCAGACGTACCTGGAGCGCAGGGACTTCGAGGTGACGGTCTGCCATTCGGCTGAAGAGGCGCTGGACCAGATGCGCACGTTTGCCCCCGACGTGGTGCTCACCGACAACTCGCTGCCGGGCATGAGCGGTCACGACCTGATCCAGAAGCTGCGCATCAGCGCGCCGGATCTGAAAGTGATCATGATGACCGGCTACGGCAATGTCGAAGACGCCGTGGTGGCAATGAAGGAAGGTGCTTTTCACTACGTGACCAAACCGGTGGCGCTGCCCGAACTCAAGCTGATGCTCGACAAGGCCCTGGCCACTGACCGGATGGAACGTACCCTGTCGTTCTACCAGGAGCGCGAAGCGCAGAAGTCGGGAGTGCAAGCCTTGATCGGTGAATCAGCGCCCATGCAGCACCTGAAAAACACCATTGGCCAGTTGCTCGACGCCGAACGGCGCATGACCAATGGTGATCTGCCCCCGGTGCTGGTCGAAGGCGAAACCGGCACCGGCAAGGAACTGGTGGCCCGCGCCCTGCATTTCGACGGGCCACGCAGCAAGGGCCCGTTCATTGAATTCAACTGTGCCTCGATCCCCTCCAACCTGCTGGAGTCGGAACTGTTCGGCCATGAGAAGGGCGCGTTCACCGACGCCAAGGACCGCCGGGTCGGGCTGGTCGAAGCGGCGGATGGCGGCACCCTGTTTCTCGATGAAGTGGGGGAGATGGACCTGCTGCTGCAGGCCAAGCTGCTGAAACTGCTGGAAGACCGCACCATTCGCCGGGTGGGGTCGGTCAAGGAGCGCAAGGTCGACCTGCGGGTGATCAGCGCCACCAACTGCAACCTCGAACAGATGGTCCAGCAGGGCAAGTTCCGCCGCGACCTGTTCTTCCGTCTGCGCATCATCTCGATCAAGGTGCCACGCCTGTATGCCCGAGGCGAAGACATCCTGTTGCTGGCCCGGCATTTCCTGGCCCTGCACGGCAAACGTTATGGCAAGCCGCACCTGCATTTCAGCGACCAGGCCGAAGAGCTGATGCTCAGCTACAGCTGGCCGGGCAACGTGCGCGAGTTGCGCAACATGCTGGAACAGACCGTCTTGCTCGCCCAGAGCGACACCATCGCCGCGCACCAGTTGAACGTGTGCATGAGCCTGGTGGATGAACCGCTGGTGATGCCGGAGATGCCCCACAGCGAACCTCGCCCGGTGTACAGCGCCAGCAGCGAGTCGATGAACCTGCCGGAAGTGGAGCGCGACATGGTGCGCAAGATGCTCGACAAGACCGACTGGAACGTCACCAAGTCCGCGCGCCTGCTGGGCTTGAGCCGGGACATGCTGCGTTACCGGATCGAAAAGCTCGGCCTGGCACGTCCGGACAAACGTCAGTGGTAAACCGTCATCGCCTTCTGGCTGATACAGGTCAGCAGGCAACCGGGGTCGACGACTTCCTGGTTGACGTAGACCCCGCGCTCGGCGTCGTAGGTGCGGATGAACACCCGCACGGTGGCGTCGGCGACTGTCGGCAGGCGTGAATCGGAAAATTCATGCTGGCTGGAAATCGGGATGAAATCCTGCGGCGCCGTGGGAATGTACGAGCCCGGCGGCACCGTGCTCAGGCTCGGTGGCACCGGGTGAGCGAACGGCTGATCGGCGCCGTAGTAGTTGAACTCGCTGCTGTACTCGGACGTCGGTGGCAGGCTGTCGTCCGCGTGGGCGGCGAGGGTGGTGGTCAGGCCGAGGGCGAACAACAGCATCAGATCGGTGTGTTTCATGGCTGCACCTGCGAAATCGGTTTTCCCGCATGTCCCCAAGGCCATTAACTATAGCTGCCGGGCGTGGCGGCTGCCGGTTTACAACATTGCTACAAACGCCACATGGGGTTGTCGTCAGCGCTGATCTAGACTCGGTCCGGTTCAACAACTGCCCATTCTGGAGCGTGCAATGGAAATGCCGTCAAACCAATCAGCCATCGCCAGCAACCGCGATGCCTGGAACGACTCTGCCCGACATCACAAGGAAAACCCCGAATGGCTGTCCCTGCTGGAACAGGTGACCCAGGCCGATTTTTCCTGCCTCGACGACACCCTGTGCACGGTGCTGCAACAGGTGGGTGTCGAGGGCAAGGCCGTGGTGCAACTGGGCTGCAACAACGGCCGCGAGAGCCTGTCGCTGTTTGCGCTGGGCGCGGATAGCGTGGTGGGGGTGGACCAGTCGGCGGCGTTTCTCGAACAGGCTCGGGAGCTTGCGGCCCGCTCGCCGCACCCGGCCCGGTTCATCGAGGCCGACATCCATCACCTGCCGGATGAACTGCGCGAGCGCTTCGATGTGGCCCTGATCACCATCGGCGTATTGGGCTGGATGCCGGATGTTGGCGAGTTCTTCCGTCACGTTGCAAGCGTCCTCAAGCCCGGTGGCGTGCTGGTGGTGTACGAAACCCATCCGTTCCTGGAAATGTTCGACCCCGAGGCCGCCGACCCTTATCGCCTGGACAGCTCCTACTTTCGCCGCGAGCCGTTCGTGCAAAACCAGCCGATCGTCTACGAAGGCAAGGTCGATCAACCGGCGGCGACGTCCTACTGGTTCGTCCACACCCTGGGCGACCTCTTCACCGCCGCCATCGCGGCGGGCCTGCAGATCAGCCATTTCCAGGAATATCCGCATTCCAACCGTGAAGAGCTGTATGACCGATATCAGCAACAGACCGCGCAATTGCCGATGTGTTTTACCTGGGTGGCGGTGAAACACCTGTAGGAGCGAGCTTGCTCGCGATGGGCGTGAACGATAACGCTGACTGTCTGGAGGGCCGCGGTGCCTGATCCGCCATCGCGAGCAATCGAGCGTCGACCGGCTGCTCCTACAGGGGATCTGCTTTAGGAAAGCCCTTGTGTTTACTGGGGAGAGGAAGGCGAGACGGTGTATTCAGATTGCTGAATGATTTCCGAATGGCCTGGTTGTGCGCGCAAGTCGATTCCAAGTGCATGGACGACTTTCAACACGGTCTCGAAACGGGGCTTGGCACCGGGCGCGAACGCTTTGCACAGGCTCTCGCGCCCCATGCCTGATTCCTTGGCAATCTGTGTCATGCCGCGAGCCTTCACCACGTAGCCGATAGCCCGGAGAAACTCCTCGTTATCGCCGTCTGCCAGTACCTGGGACAGGTATTCGCTGATGGCTTCATCGCTGTCCAGCAGCGCTGCCATATCAAATGCAGTCAAAGTCTGGCTCATGGCTAAACCTCCTTGGCCAATTTTTTTGCACGCCTAATGTCAGCGGCTTGCGAGGATTTGTCGCCACCGGCAAGCAGTACAATGACAATGTTATTGCGCAGCGTGAAGTAGACCCGATAGCCGGCACCGATGTCCACGCGCATTTCGGAAACGCCTTCACCTACCGATTTCACATCGCCAAGGTTTCCTGTTGTTGCTCGGTCTATGCGTCGAGCGATTGCCATCTTTGCCCGTAAATCACGGACAGAGGAATGCCATGTCGCGAAATGGGTGGTTTGTTGAATGAGATAATTCATCAAACGACTGTATCCATTTGGGCATTTGCACACAGTCAGTCGGTTCTGTGGTCGGGCGGTGTTTTTCTTTTTATTTTCGTAGGGCTATCCGTTGCCCGCCGCACAAATGCTGCAATGGATTACGTGATCTGGTTAACCCTCTGACACCTGTAGGAGCGAGCATGCTCGCTCCTACAGGGGATCTGCGCCATCCGCCGATCTCATGAACACCACGGTACCTGTAGGAGCGAGCTTGCTCGCGATGGAGGTAAACGATGACGAGGGCTGTTTGGCTGCCTGCGGCGTCTCGGTCACCATCACGTCACTGGAGGCAATATCAGAAAACTGCCAGTCACCGCCCATCCCCGTTATCCTGTGCCCACACTTTCCAAAGGTCATCCCCATGCTTGAGGTCCAGGGTGTCTTCAAAAGCTATGCCACAGCGCAAGGTCCATTGCCGGTGTTGCAGGGGATCGACCTGAGGCTAAAACCCGGCAGCAGTTTGGCGCTGATGGGGGAATCGGGCAGTGGCAAGAGCACCTTGCTGCACCTGATCGCCGGGCTGGACAAGGTCGACCGCGGCAGCATTCGCAGTGGCGAGCATCGGCTCGAGCAGATGAGCGAAGGGCAGCTCGCCGATTGGCGGCGCACGGAAATCGGCCTGGTGTTCCAGCAGTTCAACCTCATCGGCAGTTTGCGCGTGGAGGATAACCTGGCCTTCCAGGCGCGATTGGCGGGGCGCTTCGATGAGCGCTGGCAGGCGCATCTGGTCAGGCGATTGGGCCTGGGGGATGTGCTGCGCCGCTACCCGGAGCAATTGTCCGGTGGCCAGCAACAGCGGGTCGCCCTGGGACGCGCATTGGCAGCACAACCCAAGTTGCTGCTGGCCGATGAGCCCACGGGCAGCCTCGATGAAGCCACCAGCGATGAAGTCTTGAAGTTGTTGCTGGAACTGCTTGAAGACAGCCCGACCACCTTGTTGATGGTCACCCACAGCCCGAGCGTCGCTGCGCGACTGGGGGAAAAAGTGGTGCTGCACCGTGGTCGTCTGGTTGGCGCGGACGATCGCTGAGGTGCGGATTTTTTACCAGACGCTACGGGCACTGCTCAGCCATTGGCGGCGGCATCCGGTGCAACTGTTCAGCGTGCTGACCGGGCTGTGGCTCGCCACGGGGCTGCTGACCGGTGTGCAGGCGCTGAACAGTCAGGCGCGGGACAGTTATGCCCGGGCCAGCCAGATGATCGGCGGCGAACCCCAGGCCAGTCTCAGTGCGCCCGGCGGCGGGACGTTTTCCCAGAATGTGTTCATCGAGCTGCGACGGATGGGCTGGCCGGTGTCGCCGGTCTTGCAGGGGCGGGTGACGCTCAAGGGCCATGAGGATCAGCGTCTGCAACTGATGGGGATCGAGCCGGTGTCGTTGCCGGCCGGCTCTGCGGTAGCGGGGCAAACCATGGCGATCGAGCGGATTGTCGAATTTTTCAGCCCGCCGGGCGCGACCTGGATTTCGCCGCAAACCCTGCAGGCCCTGGGGCTCAGGGAAGGGGAACGACCTGCCAGCGTGAACGGTGTGTCGCTGCCACCCCTTCAGGTGCAAGCCGACATGGCCCCCGGCGTATTGCTGGTGGACATCGGCTTTGCCCAGCAGATTCTCCAACTGCCGGAGCAGTTGTCGCGACTGCTGTTGCCCAAGGACTTCACCTCAGCCTTGCCGGATCAGTTCAAGGGCCAACTGCAACTCAAAAGCAGCGGCGAGGAGAACAACCTGTCGCGGCTCACCGAGAGCTTTCACCTGAACCTCGATGCCCTGGGGTTTCTTTCTTTTGTCGTGGGTTTGTTCATCGTCCATGCGGCGATCGGGCTGGCCCTCGAACAACGCCGCGGCTTGCTCCGGACCCTGCGTGCCTGCGGCGTCAGCGCGCGCCGCTTGATCATTTGCCTGGCTGTCGAACTGGGTATTCTGGCGCTGATCGGCGGTATCGCCGGTGTGGTCAGCGGCTACCTGTTGGCCAGCGTGCTGTTGCCGGATGTCGCCGCCAGCCTGCGCGGGTTGTATGGCGCCGAAGTGCCGGGGCAGCTGAGCCTGAGCCCGTGGTGGTGGCTCAGCGGAGTCGGCCTGGGGCTGTTCGGCGCATTGCTGGCCGGAGCGAACAGCCTGTTGCGTGCGGCACGCTTGTCGTTGCTGGCGCTGGCCGATCCGCAAGCCTGGCATCAGGCGCATGCGCGCTGGTTGCGGCGTCAGGGTTGGGTTGCAACGCTGGCCGGCGTGATCGCACTTCTGGCGTTGGCTTTCGGCAACAGTCTGGCCAGTGGTTTCGTGCTGATGGCGTCGTTGCTGATCGGTGCCGCGCTGGCATTGCCGGTGGTGCTCAATGGGTTGCTCAACATGCTGTTGCAGCGCCGTCGCTCAGTGCTCGGCCAATGGTTTCTCGCCGATTGCCGCCAGCAATTGCCGGCGCTGAGCCTGGCGTTGATGGCGCTGCTGCTGGCACTGGCCGCGAACATCGGCGCGGGTAGCATGACCGCGGGTTTTCGCCAGACCTTCAACGACTGGCTCGAGCAGCGGCTGACCGCCGAACTGTACGTCAACCCGCAAAACCCGGCGCAGTCCCGGGAGTTGTTCACCTGGCTCAAACAACAGCCATCGGTCTCGGCGGTGCTGCCCAACTGGCAGGTGACGATCCAGTTGCAGGGCTGGCCGGCGGATGTGTTCGGCGTGATCGACCACCCGAGCTATCGCCAGCATTGGCCGTTGCTCGAAGCCCTCGGTGATAATCCCTGGAAGCGGCTGGCCGAGGACGACACCCTGATGCTCAGCGAGCAACTGGCCCGGCGCCTCGACGTCCGTCTGGGTGAACACCTGACGCTGCCCACGCCGACCGGTCCGTGGTCGCCGCGCATCGTCGGTATCTATGCCGATTATGGCAATCCCAAGGGGCACATCCTGGTCAACGCCGATCACCTGCTGCGCGGCTGGCCGCAACTGACGCCCAATCGCTTCAACCTGCGTATCGAGCCGGCTTTGATACCTGCGTTCCTCAACACCTTACAGGCCCGTTTCAGCCTCGACGACAGCCGCATCGTTGACCAGGCGCGACTCAAGGGCTGGTCCACCCAGGTGTTCGAACGCACGTTCGCGGCCACGGCCGCGTTGAACAGCCTGACCCTCGGTGTTGCTGGCGTGGCGCTGTTCATCAGTCTGCTGACCCAGAGCCAGAGCCGTCTTGGCCAACTCGCACCCCTGTGGGCGCTGGGCGTGACGCGCCGCCAGTTGATGTTGCTCAACCTCGGGCAAACCTGGCTGCTGGCGGTATTGACGCTGGTGCTGGCGTTACCGCTGGGCATCGCGCTGGCATGGTGCCTGGACGCCGTGATCAACGTGCAGGCCTTCGGCTGGCGCCTGCCATTGCGCGTGTTTCCATTGCAACTGATGCAGTTGATGGGGCTGGCCCTGTTGGCGACCCTGCTGGCGTCGGCGTGGCCGCTGTATTCCCTGTATCGCACGCAACCGGCGGACCTGCTGAGGACCTTTGCCCATGAGGATTAAGCTCGCGGTGGTGGGGTTGCTGATGCTGCTGGTGAGCGGCTGCGATGATTCTAAACCTGAGGAAAAAGGCTTTGCGGGCCTGGGGGGTGAAGCCGCCGCCTTCACCCAGGTGGTGCCGGGGCGCACGTTCAGTTTTCCTGCCGATCACGGCGTCCATGAGGGCTTTCGCATCGAGTGGTGGTATGTCACCGCCAACCTCAAGGACGATCAGGGGCAGGAGTTCGGTGTGCAATGGACGCTGTTTCGCAGTGCGTTGAAAGCCACGCCGGAAGTGGCCGGGTGGGGCGCCCAGACCATCTGGCTCGGCCACGCCGCAGTGACCTCGGCGACCGCGCACCACGCTGCCGAACGTTATGCCCGCGGTGGCGTCGGCCAGGCCGGGGTGACCGTGCAGCCCTTCAATGCCTGGATCGACGACTGGCAGTTCAGTAGCCAGGCAGAAGGGCTGGACGATCTGCAACTCAGAGCTCGGGGCAAGGGATTCAGCTATGCGCTGACACTGGCGACCAGCCATGCACCGGTCTTGCAGGGCGACCAGGGCTTCAGCCAGAAATCCGAACAGGGCCAGGCGTCGTACTACTACAGCCAACCGTTCTTCCAGGCCAGCGGCACCCTGGAAATCGACGGCAAGGCCTATCAGGTCAGTGGCCCGGCATGGCTCGACCGTGAATGGAGCAGCCAGCCCCTGACCGCCAATCAGAGCGGTTGGGACTGGTTTTCCCTGCACCTGGACAGCGGTGAACAGGTCATGTTGTACCGTATGCGCCAGCACGAGGGCGAACCTTACCTCACCGGCACCTGGATCGATGCGCAGGGGCACACCGAGCTGTTGCACGGCGCTGAAATCAGCCTCACACCGCAAGGTTACGAGACCGTCGCCGGGCGCTCGATGCCGGTGCGTTGGTCCATCAGGATTCCCGCCAAACAACTCGACCTGACCACCACGGCGCTGAACCCCAAGGCCTGGATGGACCTGCGGATTCCCTATTGGGAAGGGCCCGTGCGCTTGAATGGCAGCCATGCGGGGCAGGGGTATCTGGAAATGACCGGTTATTGAGGTGGAACTCTCGGCTGCGCGACGACCTCCTAATTCAACAGTGCCAGCACTTGGAGAACAGCCGTGAACACTCGATCCCCCGATACCGCGAAGCATCCTGACGAGCCGCGTCCACCTGGAGAAGTCGAGCGTGATAATGATGCGCTGCGTCCGACCGATCCGAACCGGCGCAAGGAAAATGCAAAAGGCACTGCCAGTGGCGAATCTACCGCACAGGAAACTGCGGGTAATCGCTGAATATTGCCTTGCGTGAATGTTGAAATAAGTGCTGGAGCAGTAGCTCTATAACTTTCGATAGTTCTTGTACATCTTTTGTACAGGATATTTGAACGTTATGACCGAACTGGTGGGTTTAGCACGTGTATGTAAATCAATTTTTTGATGACAATTAATTAATGCTCGATAAATTTGATGTTAATGGCGCGGACATAGCACCAGTGTTCCATTAAAATACCCGCCGTTCGCCCAGTGGAGGGCTCTTTACCGGTGCATGGATTGCCAAGGCTATTACACTGGGCGAACACCTTTCCCGCCGGTATTTTCCGAGAATGATTCTCGCGAAGCGTTTATCCCTTATGTTCACAGTGACCAAAAAAAATGCGCACTATTTTGCGCAAAATGGTTGTGTGCTTGATTTAAGGGAAGTGGGCGTGCGCAGAGGGATATATATATGATATCGGCCAGTATGACTGGCCGATGATAGCGAATGGATAGCGGGAGTTAGTTTTTCGGTACGCGCCAATCATCTTCGCCGGTGGTTCCACTAATCAAGTGGTCCCAATAAATTTTGCGATAGCTGAATTGCAATTCTTCCACATGGGAGTATTGCGACTTGGTCGCGTCCTGGCAGTCGTACATGATGTTGGTCATGGACACGAGGATCGCGTCCTCCAATGTCGTGGTGTAGTACTTGAGACGACCACCTTCTGCTGTGGGACGATACCAATTGATCACCACTTCGGTGAGCAGTTCGCCTTCGGCCAGGGCGACTTGCAGAAGCGGCGAGGACCTGTCGAAAGTCTTGGTGACCACGAACGGATTGTGCACCCGTTGACCTGTTGGTTGGCCGGATTGTGGGTCATACGGGATGATGATGTTATGGCGGACAGATTGAATCATGACCTCGTCCTCATGACCCCTTTGATAGTTCTGGCCAACCGATTCGAAGGTCGAGGCATTCTCGGTGATCAGTAATTGTTTCTTGCCAACAATGGACATGTACGCAGGTATTGCCATGGATTCTCTCCCTGAATAAGTGAGGACTCCCCGGACGATATCGCCCGTCGGGGAGCATCACGGTTATCAAGGTCCATGCCAGGCCGACCGAAATCCCCTTGAATCAAGACGTTGAGCTGATTGCTCCCGCGTAGCGGGCATTCCAGGCGACGATCAGTCGCGAAATACGTGCAATAACCTGCGCAGCCTTTAACAACTTCTTGCACACTGCTTGGCGGGTCAGTCCAGCCCGGACATCTGTGGCGAAACCGAGCCTCTCGCGGGATTGCGCGTGCAGTTTGTTGCGCACCGAGACGGCAGGCCATCAGTGCGCTGATCCGCTGCAACGAACTGCGCTGCCGGGTGGTCGAATTCAGCGCCGAACACATTCCCCGAATTCAAGGAGCGCGACATGAAAATCCTGATGGTTTTGACGTCCCACGATCAATTGGGTGACACGGGTAAGAAAACCGGCTTCTGGCTGGAGGAATTTGCCGCACCGTACTTCGCGTTCAAGGACGCCGGCGCGCAACTGACGCTGGTTTCGCCCAAGGGCGGCCAGCCGCCGCTGGACCCCAAAAGCGATGAACCGGATGCCCAGACTGCGGCCACGGACCGCTTCCGCAAGGACTCGGCGGCCCAGTCCGCGCTGGCGTCCACCGCGTTATTGAGCAGTGTGCGGGCCGACGATTACGATGCGGTCTTCTATCCGGGCGGCCATGGCCCGCTGTGGGATCTGGCTGAAGACAAGGCTTCGATCGCATTGATTGAAGCGTTGTACAAGGCGGGCAAGCCAGTGGCGATGGTTTGTCATGCGCCGGGTGTGTTGCGGCATGTGAAGGGGACGGACGGCCAGCCGCTGGTCAAGGGCAAGCGGGTGACGGGCTTCACCAACTCCGAGGAGGACGCGGTGCAATTGACCCATGTGGTGCCATTTCTGGTGGAGGACATGCTCAAGGACAAAGGCGGGATCTACTCCAAGGCCGCTGACTGGGCAAGTTACGTGGTCGAGGACGGATTACTGCTCACCGGCCAGAACCCGGCCTCGTCCGAAGCAACGGCCGAGGCCCTGCTGGCAAAACTCAAATAACCCTGCCCCTGTAGGAGCGAGCTTGCTCGCGATGGTAGCCCAGGCACCGCAGCTATCCAGGCAGCCCGCATTATCGTTCATGACCATCGCGAGCAAGCTCGCTCCTACAAAGGGCCGGTGATCATCCTGTAGGAGCGAGCTTGCTCGCGATGGTAGCCCAGGCACCGCGGGCATCCAGGTCGCCCTGCGTTATCGTTGACGACCATCGCGAGCAAGCTCGCTCCTACAGGATTTGCGGTGATCTGTGTGGGAGCGGGCTTGCCCGCGATAGCGCTGTGTCAGATGTTCCGCGTCATCTTGACGCCCATCGCGACGGTTCGACGCCTCGACGGGCTCGCTCCCACAAAGGGGCCGGTGATCATCCTGGGTGGCGAGGGTGTCAGGGCTTCAGACCCAATACGGCAAAGCACTCCTCGATCGAGCGCTGCTGGGTTTCGGCGTACAAGCCCAACTCATCGAGCGTCGCTCGGCCGAGGGCTTTTTCGAACGCCTGTTGGTTGGAGTGCTGGCCATAATGGGCCTGCGCCGCATCCCCCAGGTTCGATTGAAAAATGCCCGCCGCACTGACAGGCAGGAAGTCCTCGTACACCAGCGGTTCCGCCCTGACATAGCCACTGTTCAGCAGCTCATTCAGGGACACTTGCCGACGTTCGCCTGAGGCCAGGCCTTTTTCCGTGACCACATAGCGAAAATACGCCAGCTCCTGTTGGCGCATGCCCTCGAAGGTGTCAGGGAATTCGCCAAAGTGTTGCGTCATCAGCGCGTTGTAGCGGGCGGCATTGCCTTCGTTGGGGAACTCCTTGAGTTCGTCGCGGGCGGCGTTGAGCAAACGGTCGTACAGCGCTCGCCCCTTGGGCGTGAGGGCGGCGCCACGTTGTTCGATTTCGCCGAAGCGGGCGCTGTGGCTGCCCTGGCTGTCAGGGTGGTCGGTGAACGCGACAGGCTCGTCCAGCGCCTTGAAACTGGTCTGGCGCAGCAGGATCGGGCATTGGCGGCGAGGCGGGCCCTCGATCACCGCCTTGGGGGTGATGCCGTGCGCCGGCATCTGCGCCTGAACGATGTCGATGTCCAGCGTGCGCGGTGTCAGGTGGTTGATGTGCGGCCCCTTGAACGCCACCACGTCGGCGATCAACCGATGCTGGGCGCTGAGTTGGCGGTACTGCTCGGCGGTCACCGTGGCACTTTCATGCCAGCGGAAGGTTTCCAGGGCCTGCTGCACGAACGTCTCGGCCTGCTCTTCCGTCAAGCCCCCCTGCGACTCGGCGTGCTCGATCAGGCTCAGCGCCATCGGCGTGAAGATCGAGCGTTCATCCAGCACCGATTGGGCGAAGGCGCGCAGTTGCGCATCTTCGATCAGTTCCAGGCGAAGCAACGAGGTGAACACCCGGAACGGGCTGACTTGCAGCGCATCTTCATGTACCGCGCGGAACGCCGTGGAGTGCACCGGCACACCGGCTGGCGTGAGGTCGTAATAACCGACTGGCTGCATGCCCATGACGGCGAAGAGGCGGGCGAGGGTCGCCAGTTCTGTTGCGGTACCCACGCGGATGGCGCCGTGGCGCTCCATGTCCAGGCGCTGGATTTCACCGGTGTTGGCCAACTGCCGGGCGATCTGCGGTTGGTTGTCCAGCACGTGGCGGTTGGTCTGCTCCACCAGCTCCATCAGCGCGCCATACAGCGGCACTTCTTTGCGGTACATGTCGGACATCGCTTTGGAGAAGCGTTGGCGGATCAGGTCAGGGCTGACAAAGTTAGGGTGGCTCATGCAGGAGTTCCAGGCACGGTGACGGGAAGGTTGGATGAAAAGATCGCAGCCTTGCGCGACACCGGCAAACGAAGAATCTTATGGACTTCATTCTGCAAAGGACTGATCGCCTAATGCATGCGCTGATCCTGCGGGCTCTCCAGGCGCTGGGATGCCAAAAACTCCCGATACAGGCGGGCCGAACCTGACGGCGCCTCGACCATCGGCATATGCCCGACACCCTCCCAGATCTCCACCCGCAGGTCTTCGATGCCCTTGCTCCAGATCGCCACGCTGCTGACGTCGATCAAACGGTCCTTGCGCCCCCAGAGCAACAGCGCCGGGCATTTGATGTCGGCCAGTTTCGGTTCCATGGGCGGGCTGGCACGAAAATCCCGGAAGATTTCCTCCAGCTCATCGCGCGATTGTTCATAACGCTGGGCGATGGCGTCCAGCACCACCCCGGGCACCCATGGCGGCTCAGCCATGGTCATGGCGTAAAACTGGCGGAATTCTTCACGGGAGTTGATCAGAAACGGGTTGTGCCCATTGGCCAGATGGCGTTCCAGGTCACTGGCCTCGGGGGCGGTGACCCCCGCCGGGTCGATCAGCGCGACCGAGGCGATGCGGTCCGGGTAAGTCGCCGCCAGCCACGCGGCCATGAAGCCGCCCATCGAGTTGCCGATCACATGCACCTTCTCAACGCCGCAGACATCAAGCAACTGGATCATCCGCTTGCACTGCAAGGGAATGTCGTAACCGCCGCCCTCCTTGAACCCGGTTTCGCCATGGCCGGCGATGTCGGGAATGATCACCCGGTAAGTACCGACAAAGTGCCGGGCAAAGCGCAGCCAGATGTTCTTGTCGGCGCTGTAGCCATGCAGCATCAGCACGCTGCTCGACGCTTCGTAGGGCCCGCCTTGCCAGGTAGAGACGGTCATTTCGGCGATGGGCACGACAATTTTGTGCAGCCGGTACAACTTGGCTTCGGCCGCCATGTTCAGGTCATAGAGCCAGTAACCGATGGCCGGGTAGCTCAACCAGCTCCAGGCGATGAAAACCGCGATGACGACAACCAACAAAAGCATCAGGCGTCTCCCTTCTTTCTGGTCAAGACAGGATGTGGTCGGCCGGTTTCAGTGCCCGGGTCAGCTGGTAGTAGCTGAAACTGAACCCTGGAAACATGGCGATCACATGCCCGCTCTTGCTTTGATACCAGCTGTGGCAGCCTCCGGACTTCCATACCGTGCGCTGCATTTCCCGGTGGATCATTTCAGTGTAGGTACGTTCTGCCTCAGGGCGAACTTCGATGCTGCGCAAACCCTGTTTTTTCAAGGTGCGGATGCAGTCGATGATGTAGTTCATCTGTGATTCGATGATGAACAACGCCGATGTGTGGCCAATACCGGTGTTGGGCCCGGTGACGATAAACAGGTTGGGGAAGTCCGGCAGGCTGGTGCCAAGGTAGGCGCGGGGGTAGGTTGCCCAGAAGTCGCGCAGTTGCTTGCCGTTCTTTCCGCTGACCGGGTAGGAAATCACCCCGTCAGTGGCGTCGTACCCGGTGGACCAGACGATCAGGTCGACGTCGAGGTGCTGGCCATCGGTGGTGTTGATGCCGGTTTCGTCGATGGACGCGATGCCTTGTTCACGGCTGTGCAGCGTGACGTTGGGGCGGGCGAGGGCCGGGTAGAGGGTGCTGGAGACGATGACCCGCTTGCAGCCGATGGCGTAGTCCGGGGTCAGTTTGCGCCGCAGCTCCGGGTCCGGCACTTGCCGCTTGAGAAAGCGCAGCGCGTGCTGCTGGACCATGCGAATCGCCGGTTTCGAGTACTTGAAGGCAATCACCCGGGTTTCGAACTGCCAGTAGATCTTCCACCGCAGCAGCTTGTACGCCGGTTTCAGGCCGAGCAGCCAGCGCTGTATGGGGCCGAAGGTGCGGTCGGCCCGGGGCAGCACCCAATGGGCCGAGCGCTGGAACACATGCAAGTGCTCGACGTCCGGGGCAATGGTCGGGATCACCTGGGCGGCGCTGGCGCCGCTGCCAACGATGGCGACGCGCTTGTGTCGGTAGTCGTAGGTGTGATCCCAGCTATTCGTATGAAAGGTCTTGCCCTTGAAGCGCTCGACGCCTTCGAAGTGTGGGATGACGGGCTGGCTCAACGGTCCTGTGGCATTGATCAGGAACTGGGCGCGGAAGATGCCCCTTGCCGTGTACACCGCCCATTGCCTGGCATCCGCGTCCCATTCGACGCGTTCGACATTTGCATTGAGCTCGACCTTGTCCCGCAGCCCGAAGCGTTCCACCACATGTTGGGTGTAGCGATGCAATTCCGCCTGCCCGGCGAACATCTGCGTCCAGCGATAGGGGGCGAAGGACAGCGAATACAGCGGCGAAGGGACATCGACCGCTGCGCCGGGGTAGGTGTTCTGGCACCAGGTCCCGCCGAAAAAATCGCGCCGCTCCAGCAGGCAAAAATCATCAATGCCGGCCTTGAGCAAATTGATCGCCGCGCACTGCCCGCCGAAACCGCTGCCGATGATCAACACCTGGAAAGTCTGCATGGGCGTCCTTTAGGGGGTTTGGTTTTGATTTTCCCCCTTCATGTATAGCCAAACATTTTGCAGGTGTGGCGCGGCAATAGCGTGATATTCAGCATGCCGCATAGCTCGCCACGCGGGCTTGAATTCCCTTTTATCTGTAGGAGCGAGCTTGCTCGCGATGGTCTTAAGGGCGCCGCAGGGTGTCAGGTACTCCCGCGTCATCGTTGACGATCATCGCGAGCAAGCTCGCTCCTACAGGGGAAGGGGTGCTGAGTTTTATTCCTTCACGCTCATGAATTCTTCCGCGAAGCGGATGTATTCCTCGGGCTGCGTGTAGGTGTGGGTCAGTTCCGTTGCGCTCAGGTCCGAGGCCTGGGTGAAGATCTGCCGTTGTTCGCGCAGGCTGTCGTAAGTCGCCTTGATGGCCGCGAAGTACGCACCGTGCCCGTCGATGACCACGCGCACGCCCAGTTCCGCCAGGCGATTGTCGTCGCGCAGCAGCGGGTTGCCATAGGTGACCAGCATCAGCGGCACGCTCAGGTGCTCGGCAATCTGTTCCAGATGATCGAAGTCACGCACGCCGACCATGCAAATGCCGTCCGCACCGGCGTTCTGGTACTGCCGGGTACGGCTGATGACTTCCTGCACCGGCAGGATGCCGGCGTTGGTGCGGGCGACGATGGCCATCTCGGTATCGACCCGGGCTTCCAGCGCGGCGCGGATCTTGCCGACGCCTTCGGCGACGCCGATCAGGTCGGTGGATTTGCGGCCGAATTGCGCCGGCAGCAGGGTGTCCTCGATGGTCAGGGCGGCCACGCCGGCGCGCTCCAGCTCGACGATGGTGCGCATCACGTTGAGCGCGTTGCCATAGCCGTGGTCAGCGTCGGCGATGAACGGCAATTGGGCGACGCGGCCGATGCGGGTGGCCTGCTCGGCGAATTCAGTGAGGGTGATCAGGGCGAAGTCGGGGGCGCCCAGTACCTGCAACGAGGCCACCGACCCCCCGAGAATCCCGACCTCGAAACCCAGGTCGGCAGCGATGCGCGCGGACATCGGGTCGAACACCGATGCGGTGTGATAGCACTTGTTGGAAGCGAACAGTTCACGGAAGTTGCGGCGCAAATCTTGATGGGAAAGCCTGGACATATAAGTTCCACCAATACAAAGGAATGGAAAGGCTTGAGCAAGAGTGTCAACGCCGAAGACGCAAAAGGCTATCACGCCGCGGGGGCAATTATGATGACGAATTTGTCGGACTTTTCATTTTCACTCCTCCCCGTGGCAACGGGGCACGGCTTCAGGCGGCCACGGCCTGCTGTTGCTGACACAGCAACGGCACCGCGCGAACCGAGTCCCCCGGCTGCAATTGCAGGCGTTTGGCGGTGAGTCGATCGACCATCAGGCTGCTACCCACTCGCCTGGCGGGAGCGGCGGTGATACGGCAGTTTTCCAGGCGGCGATTGTGGATCAACCAGGTTGGCGCCTGGTCGTCCGGCACGCCGATGGCCAGCAGCAGCGCCTGGCTATCCCGTACGCTGCGGATTTTCGACAGCGGCGCCTCGATGACCGGGCCGGCGTCGAAGATGTCGATGTAGCCTTGGTGGGTAAACCCTTCGGCCGTGAGGATCTTCATCGCCGGTTCGGTGTTGGGGTGTGCCTTGCCGATCACCGCCTGGGCCTGTTCGGTGAGCAGGCAGGTGTAAAGCGGTTGGCGGGGCATCAGCTCGGCGATCAGCGCTTTGCTGCCCAGGCCCGACAGGTGATGGGCGTGGCTGAAGTCCATCTTGAAGAAGTGCCGGCCCAGGCTGTCCCAGAATGGCGAGCAGCCTTGTTCATCGGCGCTGCCGCGCAGTTCCGCGATGATTTTCTCGCCGAACAGTTCGGCGAACTCCGCCACGAACAGCAGGCGTCCCAGCGACAGTAACCGGCCGTTGCTGCCCTGGCGCTGGTCGGGTTGCAGGAACAGCGAGCCCATTTCCGATTGACCGGTCATTTCGTTGTTGAGGAACAGTGTCGGGATCTGCCGCTGAATGCCCAGGTCGGGTGAAGAGCTGACGGTCAGCCCGAGTCGATAGTTGTACCAGGGCTCGCGCAACCCGATGGCCCCGGTCAGGGCACTGATGCCCACGACCTGCTGATCGTCGTCTTCGAGCACGAACAGGTAATCGGCGTCCGCGCGCTCGATCTGCCCGGCGAAGGTCCTCTGTGTCCAGCGCAGACGATGGGCCAGGCGTTCCTCATTGTCGGGCAGGGTGGTCGATCCCGGACCCGCCTGCCGCGCCAACGCCAGCAGCGCAGGGAGATCGGTGGTTTGAGCCGCACGCACGATCATGAAACACCCGCCTCTGCGGTTGAGCGCCTGTCGAACCGTTGCGCCGCCGCGGCTTGGGCACTCACAGGGCGACCAACCGCACCGGGCTGCCATCTGTCACGTTGAGGGCGACGCACATTTCGGGGCTCAATGCCACCGGGGCTCCTTGTCGATAGTCCAGGTCGGCGACGATGGCGCGGTAACCGTTCAACGACTCGTTACTGATCAGGTAGCGACCGCGTGCATCGCAGGTGTCGCTCGGTAGGGCGGTGCCGGTCTGGCTTTGCGCGATGGAACGGATGTCGGCCAGACGGGCGTACAACGTCGGGCCGCCGTCGAACAGGTCAATGTAGCTATTGGTTTCAAAGCCTTCGCGTTCAAGGATATCGAAAGCGTCCTGGCCATCCGGGTGGATGCGGCCGATGCAATCCTGGGCCGGCTGGGGCAGCATCGGTACGTAGATCGGGTATTGCGGCATCAGTTCGGCGAGGAACGTGCGGCTTTCCAGCCCGCAAAGGCGTTCGGCCTCGGCGTAGGGCAGGTCGAAGAAGTGTTTGCCCACCGCGTCCCAGAAGGGTGAGTGGCCTTGATCATCGCTGTAGCCGACGATTTCGGTTATCACCGCGTCGGCAAAACGCTGCCTGTGGGCGGCGATGAACATCAGTCGCGCCCGCGACAGCAGTTCCGAAGCCGGCGAACGCGCCAGCGCCGCATCAATGTGAAACCCGCGCAGCAGGGTGTGGCCATTGAGGTCATGGCACAGGGACAGGGCCGGCACACCATGTTCGATGTTCAGTTCCCGCGAAGCACTGGTGAAGTGGCGGTTGCGCAGGCTGTAGAACGGTTCTTCGAAACCGGCTGTGGCAAGGATTTCCGAACAGCCGACCAGACGCTGGTCGCTCGAGTCTTCCAGCACGAAAAAGTAGTTCTCCGGTCCGTGCGCCTCGACGGCTCGATCAAATGAGGTGCAGGAATCGAGAATTCGCTCGCGCAGGCGTTCGGTGTCGTCCGGCAGCGATGTGACACCGACCAGACTCTCGCGAGCCAGTCGCTGCAATTGCGGCAGGTCGGTTAACTCCACTGGGCGTATGACCAGCATGGATGCACTCCTGTATCAAAGGGTTCGGCATTGGGCACGAACCTGACTATCACTGTCGGTTTCCACGCGTTGAATCGGCGATCGCTTGATATCTGGACAGCGCCGCTCTTGTTTTATTTTATTGTTGATCGGGAAGGCACTGCGTCGACCACCGGTTGTAGTGTGGCCGGTCGGTCAGTTGGCGACGCAGTCGATGATTCAGGTGACTGGGAGAGGGCATCCGGGCTCCTGCTGGATGAAGGTATTGTTTATATTTCATAATCCGTTACAGCAGTATTTATTTATCCCGCGCCGCCTGTCCAGTGAATTTTTGCGAGGTTGTTTACAGCATTAATGGCAGGCGAAATGCCCGTCAGTCGGGGGCTACCTGCTTGTCGGCGGGTCTTGTAGGCTGACGCTGACGAGGGTGTCGGACGTTGCCGTATTCGTCGCAGGTAAACCTGATTTCCTTATGGAATGAGGCGCTTGTGAACACTTTTCTTACGGCACAATCATGGCGCTACCCGCTGTTTGTGTTTTTTTAACAGAGTGATCTTTCGTGCAGTCGACCCGTTTGACTTTGTTATGTCATGCCAGAACCGTCGCACAAAAAGTGGCACGCTTTCCTACGGATGAGCCACTGGAAATGGATTGGCAAGCGGCGAGCGGCAGCCTGGGTCGCCGGTTCCGCAAACCGCCACTGCTTTTCTGCGCACCGGAACTGCGGACCCGGCAAACGGCGCGTTTGTTCGGCAGCGATGCGGTGATCGTCGAGGCGCTGAGGGACTGCGACTTCGGGCGATGGTGCGGCGAGCGGATCGGCGATTTGCAGGCGACCGAGCAGCAAGCGCTGCAGGCCTGGTTCGATGATCCGCAGGCGGCGCCTCATGGTGGTGAATCGGTGGCACAACTTGGTCAGCGGGTCGCGGCATGGCTGACCACGCTGGAAGCCACACCGGGGCATATCGTGGCCGTCACCCATCCCTTTGTCATCCGTGCGGCCTTGACCCAGGTGTTGTGCAGTCCGGCATTCAATCTGATCGACGTCGAGCCGCTGTCGTCCATCGAGCTGCGGTTCAGCGGCCGCTGGCGCCTGCGGTTGGCGGAATCTGACCTGGAGGGTCGCAGTTGATGAAAAAATTGATGGTCATCGGTATCGGCGCCGGCAACCCCGACTACGTCACGATGCAGGCCGTGAAGGCGCTGAACCGCGTGGATGTGTTTTTTCTCATGGACAAGGGCCAGAGCAAGGACAAGCTGATCGACCTGCGGCGCGAAATCTGCGAGCGCTACATCAGCGATCATGCCTACCGCTTCGTTGAAGCGCACAGCCCCGAGCGCGAGCGTGGTGATGTGGACTACACGTCCAGCGTGGGGGATCTGAACCTCGCCAAGCAGGCGACCTTCGAACGGCTGATCAACGAGGAGCTGGCCGACGACCAGTGCGGCGGCTTCCTGGTGTGGGGCGACCCGGCGTTGTACGACAGCACGATCCGGATTCTGCGGGCCATTCTCGCCTCGGGCCACTGCGAGTTCGAGTTTGAAGTGATTCCCGGCATCACCAGCGTGCAGGCGCTGGCGGCGCAGCATAAGGTGCCGCTGAACAGCATTGGTCGCTCGATCGAGATCACCACCGGACGACGCCTGGCAGCGGGGCAGGTGAGTGATGCTGACAGTCTGGTAGTGATGCTCGACGCAGAAGATTCCTACCAGCAGGTGGCCGATCGGCAGACAGAGATTTACTGGGGCGCTTACCTGGGGACGCCGGACGAGATCCTCATCAGCGGTCGGCTGGAGGAGGTGGCGGATGATATCGAACGGGTGCGCAAGGCGGCGAGGTTGGCCAATGGGTGGATCATGGATACCTATTTGTTGCGCAAGCCTTGAATGGGAGGATCGGGTTGAAGCCATCGCGAGCAGGCTCGCTCCCACAGAGGATTTGTGTCGTCCGCAGGTCAGTGTGGGAGCGAGCCTGCTCGCGATGAGCTCATGATGCCCCTCGCCCAAACCGCTCCCGATACACCGAAGGCGGCACCCCCACCACCGTACGAAACGCCACCCGGAAACTCTCCGCCGAACGATACCCGCACTGCTGGGCAATCTGCTCGGTGTTATGTCCGGTGCTTTCCAGCAATTCACGAGCCCGCGCCAGGCGCTCATGCTGCAACCAGGCCTTGGGCGGCAGGCCGGTCGCTTCGGTAAACCTTCGCAGGAAGGTTCTTTCGCTCATGGCCGCCTCGCTCGCCAGCTCACGCACTTCCAGCGGTGCGTGCAGGCGTTGTCGTGCCCATTGCATGACCCGTGAGAGATCGCTGCGCGGCGTAGGGCTGACCGGTGTCGGAATGAACTGTGCCTGGCCGCCGGTGCGTTGCGGCGACATCACCAGTCGTCGCGCCACGGTGTTGGCCACTTGCGTGCCGAAGTCTCGCGCCACCAGGTGCAGGCAGGCGTCGATGCCGGCGGCGCTGCCGGCAGAGGTGATCAACTGGCCCGAATCGACATACAGCACGTCCGGGTCGACCAGAATGTTCGGGAACCGTTCGGCCAGTTCCGCGGTGTAGCGCCAATGGGTGGTCGCGCCGTGGCCGTCGAGCAAACCGGTGGCCGCCAGCACGAACACCCCGGAGCAGATCGACAGCAACCGTGCCCCGCGGGCATGGGCCTGGCGCAGGGCGCAGATCAACGCCTCAGGCACCGGGGCGCTGCGATCACGCCAACCGGGAATGATGATGGTGCGGGCGTCGGCGAGCAGTTCCAGGCCGCCATCGGCCAGCACCTGGATGCCGCCCATGGCACGCATCGGGCCCTGATCGACGGCGGCAATGCGGTGTTCATACCAGGGAAAGTCGAATTCCGGCCGCGCCAGGCCGAAGATCTCCACGGCAATGCCGAACTCGAAGGTACACAGGCCATCGTAGGCCAGGATGGCGACCGCTCCAGGGGTTGGCTGCATTTGGCGGAAAGTTCCCGGTGAGTGTCTTGTGCGCCACTGTAGCCATAAGTCATGCGCGGATAAAGTCCTCTCATCCCCAACGAGACTCTGGAGCACCGCCCATGACCAGCCTGGTTCGCATGATTCCCGCCGCCCCGTCAGCCATTGCCCTGATGCATTTCAGCAACCGTCTGACCTTTGAAACCGATTGTTCCGACGTCCACGCCAGTCAGCAGGCGGGCGAGGTGGATTTTGTCCTCGTGGACACCCGCGGCCCGTTGGCGTTCGAGCGCGGCCATGTGCCGGGGGCGATCAACCTGCCGGGGCGGCTGCTCTGCGCCGAGCAACTGGCCGGTTACGCGCCGTCCACGTTGTTCGTGGTCTATTGCGCGGGGCCGCACTGCAACGGAGCGAACAAGGCGGCGGTGAAACTCGCGGCATTGGGCTACCCGGTCAAGGAAATGATCGGCGGGGTAACCGGCTGGCTGGACGAGGGGTTCGAGCTCGACACGCCAGCGCAGGAGCCAGTGGTCCGTACCGTCAGCTGTGACTGCTGATCGTCGGGGTTGAGTCAGGTTCAACGACGAATTGCATCATTACACTACTCGCATTTTTTATAACTATTTGTCGCCTGTGCGCAATTTGCCCGTCCGCAGCCGCTCTAGACTGCCGGCCACTTCGGTCTTCTCGAATAACAAGGCTCTGACCGAAAGCTGACAATCGAATGCTGCCAATAAAAGCCTCCGCACACGGGAGTTATAAATGAAGAAGCTAGTGATGTTCGGTGCCCTGGCACTGTCGATGTTGTCCCTGACCGCCGTGGCCGACGACGCCAAGCCGATCCGCATCGGTATCGAAGCCGGTTACCCGCCATTCTCGATGAAAACCCCTGACGGCAAACTCACTGGTTTCGACGTCGACATCGGTGACGCACTGTGCGAGCAGATGAAAGTCAAATGTACCTGGGTCGAGCAAGAGTTCGATGGCCTGATCCCGGCGCTGAAGGTCAAGAAAATCGACGCGATCCTGTCGTCCATGACCATCACTGACGATCGCAAGAAGAACGTCGACTTCACCATCAAGTACTACCACACCCCGGCGCGCTTCGTGATGAAGGAAGGCAGCGGCGTGAAAGACCCGTTGACCGAGCTCAAGGGCAAGAAAGTCGGTGTACTGCGCGCCAGTACCCACGACCGCTACGCCACCGAAGTGCTGCAACCGGCCGGTATTACCCTGGTACGTTACGGCTCGCAGCAGGAAGCCAACCTGGACATGGTGTCCGGTCGCATCGACGCGATGCTGGCTGACTCGGTCAACCTGAGCGACGGCTTCCTGAAAACCGACGCCGGCAAGGGCTTCGAATTCGTCGGCCCGACCTACGAAGACGCCAAGTACTTCGGCGGCGGCGCCGGGATCGCGGTACGCAAGGGTGATACAGCCCTGGCAGACAAGTTTAATGCCGCCATCACCGAAATCCGCGCCAACGGCAAGTACAAGGAAGTGCAGGACAAGTACTTCGACTTTGACGTTTACGGCCATTAATACGCTGTAGAAAAAAGTGGCCACCGTTGACGCGGTGGCCACTTTTTTATTGTTTGTTCTCTATCAAAATGAGAACCCTGTTGAAAGTCCCTTGTGGGAGCGAGCCTGCTCGCGATAGCGGTTTGACTGACTCACCGCTATCGCGAGCAGGCTCGCTCCCACAGGTGATCTCTTACAGATGATCTTGTGTTTTTCCAGTTTTCAGGAGTTTCCCATGCAACGCATCGACCACCCACTCCCCTGGAGCCACCTCGGCACCGAGCGCACCCTCAGCGTGTTTCGCTATGGTGCCGGCGAGCGCAAGGTCTACATCCAGGCCAGTCTGCATGCGGACGAACTGCCGGGGATGCGCACGGCCTGGGAGCTGAAAAAACGCCTGGCCGAACTCGAAGCCCAGGGGCAGCTGCAAGGCGTGATCGAGCTGGTGCCGGTGGCCAACCCCATCGGGCTCGACCAACACCTGCAAGGCAGCCACATGGGCCGTTTCGAGTTGGGGAGTGGCAAGAACTTCAATCGCTCGTTCGTGGAACTGAGCGCGCCGGTCGCTGAATTGATCGGTGATCGCCTGGGCGCCGATGCCCAGGCCAACATCGCGCTGATCCGCCAGACCATGGGCCAGGTGCTCGACTCTCTGCCAGCGCCGGCGTCGCAACTGGAAGCCATGCATCGCCTGTTGTTGCGTCACGCCTGTGACGCCGACATCACCCTTGATCTGCATTGTGATTTTGATGCGGCCATTCATATCTATGCCTTGCCGCAGCATTGGCCGCAGTGGCAGTCGCTGGCGGCGCGGTTGAAGGCGGGCGTTGCCTTGCTGTGCGAAGACTCGGGTGGCAGCTCGTTCGATGAGTCCTGCTCTTCGCCATGGCTGCGTCTGGCCAGGGCTTTCCCGCAAGCGGCGATTCCACCGGCCAACCTGGCGACGACCCTGGAGTTGGGCAGCATGGGCGATACCCGGGTCGATCAGGCCCAGGCCAACTGCGAGGCGATCCTCGGGTTCCTGGCCGAGCACGGTTTCATCCAGGGCACCTGGCCAGCGGCACCGGAGGAGTGCTGCGAGGGTATGCCGTTCGAAGGCACGCAGTATCTGTTTGCCCCACACCATGGCGTGGTCAGTTTCCTGCGCGAGGCGGGTGAGTGGGTAGAGCAGGGCGATGCGCTGTTTGAAGTGGTCGATCCGCTGAGCGACAAAGTCACCACCGTGTGCGCCGGGACCAGTGGCGTGTTGTTCGCCATTGATCGCGGGCGCTACACCCAGCCGGGCACCTGGCAGGCGAAAGTCGCGGGGCGTGAGCCGATCCGCGTCGGGAAGTTGATCAACGATTGAGGCTGACGGTGATCGCTCCTGCAGGTTGTGTGGGGGCGGTCATTTGCCGGTCCGCTTCACAGTGTTAGGCTCTGGGCCGAATCCTGCGCTCTGTGAAGGAAGGCTCATGTTGAAGGTTCTTGCACTGCTCACACTCCTGGTGTCTGCCGCCGTCCACGCCCAAACCCCACTGCAAACCGACCTGCCGCTCCGGTACCTGGAGCAGGTCAATGCTGATTCCGTCGATCAACCCCTGGTCATCTTCCTCCACGGCTATGGCAGTAACGAGGAGGATCTGTTTGGCATCAAGGACGAGTTGCCAGAGCGCTACACCTATCTGTCGGTGCGTGCACCGATGGTGTTGCAGGAGGGCAGTTATCAATGGTTCCGCAAGAAGGGCGAGGGTGCCTACAACGGCGAGACGGATGACCTGAAAACCAGCGGCCAGATGCTGCTGGATTTCATCGCACAGGCTGCAAAGAAATATCACACCCAGCCGGACAAGGTTTATCTGGTGGGTTTCAGCCAGGGCGCGATCATGTCCTATGAAGTGGCCTTGCGTCACCCCGAGGCCGTGGGCGGGATTGCCGCGTTGAGCGGCAGGATCCTGCCGGTGCTGAAATCCGAACTCAAGCCCGATACCAGACGCCAGTCCCTGGCGATCTTCATCGGGCATGGCACGGCGGATAAACGCTTGCCCTTCAACGATGGCACCGAGGCGGACAGCCTGTTGAAGAGCCTGTCACTCAAGCCTGAGTTTCATGCCTACCCAGGTGTCGGGCACACCATCAGTGCCGCTGAAATGCAGGACCTGAGCGCCTGGTTGCGTCGCCTCAACCCCTGAACCTATTTGCCCGAGACAATCTGCTTGATCAGCGCCTCATGGCCGGCATTGTCGCTGAGACGGGAAATCACCTGAACCAGCGCCATGCGCGTACCCGAGGCAGCCATCAGCGTGGTGTCGAGGGTCTTGCCGCCACCCTGGGTGGCGGTGCTGTCGATCTGCCGCACACCCAGGCCGGTGTCTTTTTGCGTGAAGCTTTTCTCACTGAGCTTGGTGAAGTCCGGCAGCGCCTTGGCCTGCTCGGTGGCAAAGTCAGCGGCCGTGGCGTCGAGGAACGGGCCGTCGTTGTCCTTGGCGTTGACGCCGCCCGGAATGGTGTTTTCGGCGACGATGACCACGGTCTTGCTGGTTTCGTTGGTGTACATGGTGCCGCTCGCGCCGGTCGGGCTCGCTGGCAGGGGGTTGGCAACGAAGCCCTTGGGCAGGGTGAACTTGAATTTGTTGCCCAGCAACGAAACCTTCGGCGCCGGTCCCGTATCGGCTGCCTTGGCGGCGTAAGCATTCAAAGACCCCAGGCTGGCCACCGCCGCCAGTAGCAGTACAACGGCTTTTTTACTCAACAGTGACATTCGGCATCTCCAGGGTGGGCTCGCGGTGGGGGGCGATCATCCCATGGAGGTTGTGACATGTTCCAGCACGGGCTAACGGACGGTCAGGTGCTTGTGGGGTTCACGCGCACCTCACCAATCGGGTATCCAGCCCAAAACGTTGCTGAGACACCAGTTGATAGTGATCTGCCGCCAGATCGCAACTGACCAGAAGGTTCCAGGAACAGCCGTTCACTGCCGAAGGGATGAGCACAAAGGGATGCTCGGCCAACAGCCTGTCGGCGAACTGCTGTTGATTGGGAGAAGGACGGGATGGCGTCAGCCAATTGGGGTTGGGCAGTTCTTCGGGTTGGACGATCTTGATCAGTGCTGAATCCAGCACTTCGAAACGCGTCATGACATGGGGCACCCGGTCGATCAGGTCAAACCCGGCGTGGGCTGCCACCTCCAGAATGGCTGTGGAAGGGTCCGCCGACGCATAGATGATCCGGCGCCCTGGCGGATTCCAGCGGCCACCGGCCCTTTGCGCACCGACCCCGGTGGCCCAGGTGTTTTTAAAGGCCTCGCGATCCAGGCGCCAGGCATGCCATTTACCATCCCAGGGCAGAGGGTTCATTGATAGACCCCGTATTCGATACGGGTCAAAAAACCTTCGACTTGCTCTAAACCGAGCGCGTTGTCGAGGAGTTCCAAAGGGATCTGGCCTTCCAGCTGCTTGCAAGGACTCTTCAGCCATTGCTCGGCAAATGGTTTGCCGCCAAACACGCTACAGGCGTGATCGAGGACCTGAGCATACTGAAAGGCTACGGGGTTTTGCTGCTGATTCAACTGCATGGTGGCGTTCTCCTTGGCCATACCTTCTTCTGTGGTGACAACGCTACGCTTTGGAGATCTGACGGCCAACCGGAAAAACATGTGGGAGAAATTCACGAATCAGGGGTTTCTGTCGTCACTTGTGGGAAGGGTAAAAGGCCTCAGGATGAGCAACCCTTATTCCGTCCGGGCTGGCCGGGTTAACAGGCGTTTAGTTACACCCAGCATCGCCACCGATACCGCAATACCGAGCGCGAAGCCACCGCCCAAGCCCAGTCTCGGCAAGGCCAGTGCCACCACCAGGCAGAACGCGGCAAACGAGTACATGCCGGTCGCCGTCGCCCGCAGCAGGGCGGCCGTGAAGGCTGGCCCGCGACTTTGCTGGGAGAACACCGCCATCACGCTGCCCAACACCGGAAACACCGCGAGCAGACCGCTCCAGCGTTCACCGACGGTGCTCGCCAGCCAGGTGACGGCAAGGGTCAGCAGGGCGCCTGCGATCATGCGCAGCAGCAGTTTGTCGGATTTCGGCGCAGGGCCCGACACCACCGGTTGCACGGCGGGGAACAGGTACGGTGCCGCCAGCAGGGCGGTTGCCGCCGCAATCACCGAGATCACCAGGGACGCCGGTATCAGTGACAGCACCCAGGCTGCCGTCGCCCAGACCAGCAACGAAACCGTCAGCGCCCGCGGCCATCCGGCACGTTGGGCGACCTGGGCGTAGCAGATGCAGAAGGCGATCATCGCAAACATCGCCGACAAGGCGGCCGTCGCCGACTGCGCGGCGAACGCATCGCCCTGTTCGACGGCGAGGAAAAACAGAATCGGCCCGACGACCACCGGCAAACCCGACAACCAACCCGCAACACTCGGACCCCAGCGTTTACCGGCGAGTGAAATCAGCAGCAGAAAACCGGGAATGACCAACAGTTTGAGCAACAGCACGCGCATACCTCCGACCTGTGAGTCGGCAACGTTAGCACCGTGACGAATGGATTGCTCTATATCCACATTAATTTTGTATACAACATACCCCCTGTAGGAGCGAGCTTGCTCGCGATGCAAGACCAAACACCGCAGGGTGTCAGGTGTTCAGCGTTATCGTTGACGCCCATCGCGAGCAGGCTCGCTCCCACAGAGGTAGGCGATCATCCTGTAGGAGCGAGCTTGCTCGCGATGGAGGATCAAACACCGCAGGGTGTCAGGTTTTCAGCGTTATCGTTGACGACCATCGCGGGCAAGCCCGCTCCCACAGAGGTCGGCGATCATCCTGTAGGAGCGAGCTTGCTCGCGATGGAAGACCAAACACCGCGGGGTATCAGGTGTTCAGCGTTATCTTTGACGCCCATCGCGAGCATGCTCGCTCCTACAGGGCGTTGTACCTTTGTCCGAGAGGCGCGAAACGTCTAAGCTGCCCCCTCCCGCCCGTTTCTGGAATGCCTGCGTGAAATTCAGTTTGCCCAAAATCGCCACTGCGCCGTTTTGTCCGCCGGAAGTGGCGGGCAGTGTGGCCGTCGATCCCCGTGCCTCGTTCTTCAAGCGTGTCCTGCGTTTTGCCGGCCCCGGTCTGCTGGTGTCGATCGGCTACATGGACCCGGGCAACTGGGCGACCGCCATCGAGGCCGGGTCGCGGTTTGGCTACAGTCTGTTGTTCGTGGTGCTGCTGGCGAGCCTGGCGGGGATGGTGGTGCAATGCCTGTGTTCGCGCCTGGGCATCGCCACCGGGCGCGACCTGGCGCAGTTGTCGCGCGAGCGCTACAGCACCCGCACCGCGCGTACCCAGTGGGCGCTGGCGGAAATCTCGATCATCGCCACCGACCTTGCCGAAGTGCTCGGCTGCGCGCTGGCGTTCCACCTGCTGCTGGGTTGTTCGCTGAGCGTCGGCATTGCCCTCACGGCGTTCGACACCTTGCTGGTGCTGGCCTTGCAGAACCGTGGTTTTCGCCGATTGGAGGCGATCATGCTGGTGCTGGTGGCCACCATCGGCGCGTGTTTCTTCGTCGAGCTGCTGTTGATCAAGCCGTACTGGCCGGACGTCGCCAGCGGCTTCACGCCGTCGCTGTCGGCGATTGGCGAGGCCGCGCCGCTGTACCTGGCCATCGGCATCCTCGGCGCCACGGTGATGCCGCATAACCTGTACCTGCACACCTCGATCGTTCAGACGCGGATGATCGGCAAGGATCTGGCCAGCAAACAGGACGCGGTGAAGCTGGCGCGTATCGACACCATCGGCTCCCTCGCACTGGCGCTGCTGGTCAACGCGGCGATCCTGATTCTCGCTGCCGCAGCCTTCCACAAGACCGGACACACTGACGTGGTGGATATCCAGGACGCCTACCATCTGCTCGACCCGCTGGTGGGCGGGGCGCTGGCCAGCGTGTTGTTCGGCGTCGCCTTGCTGGCGTCCGGCCAGAGTTCGACCTTCACCGGCACCATCGCCGGGCAGGTGATCATGGAGGGTTACCTGAACCTGCGGATCCCTTGCTGGCAGCGCCGCTTGATCACCCGTGGGCTGGCGCTGATCCCGGCGTTCATCGGCGTGTGGTTGATGGGCGACAACGCGATTGGCAAGTTGCTGGTACTGAGCCAGGTGGTGCTGAGCCTGCAATTGCCGTTTGCCCTGTACCCGCTGATTCGCATGACCAACGATCGCCAGTTGATGGGGCCCTTTGTGAATCGCCTGCCGACGCGGGTGTTGGCCTGGGGGTTGTTCGTGGTGATCAGCGCGGCCAACAGCTGGTTGATCCTGCAGTTTCTGGGGTAATCCCCTGTCCCTGTAGGAGCGAGCTTGCTCGCGATGGAGGACCAGGCACCGCGGGGTGTCAGTTTGCCTACGTCATCGTTGACGACCATCGCGAGCAAGCTCGCTCCTACAGAATGGGAGACCAGGCACCGCGGGGTGCCAGGTAGCCAGCGTTATCGTTGACCACCATCGCGAGCAAGCCCGCTCCCACCGGGGGGCAGGTGAGGATCCAGCGTCAGAAAAAAAGAACCCGGTGACACCAAACGGTGCACCGGGTGTTTTGCCAGGCTGCGGCGGTTCTTCGTGGATCCCCGTGCAGCCTGTCGAACGCGGTGGGCTTACGCCCGTTCCAGAGCCAACGCCACGCCCTGGCCACCGCCGATGCACAGGGTGGCGAGGCCTTTTTTGGCGTCGCGCTTGAGCATTTCGTGCAGCAGGGTCACCAGCACGCGGCAGCCCGAGGCACCGATGGGGTGGCCGAGGGCGATGGCGCCGCCGTTGACGTTGACCTTGTCCAGGTCCCATTCCAGGTCCTTGGCCACCGCCAGCGATTGGGCGGCGAAGGCTTCGTTGGCTTCGATCAGGTCCAACTGGTCGATGGACCAGCCGGCCTTGTCCAGGCAGCGGCGGGTGGCCGACACCGGGCCGATGCCCATGATCGCCGGATCGACGCCCGCGTTGGCATAGGCGGCGATCTTCGCCAGCACCGGCAGGCCCAGGGCCTTGGCTTTTTCCGCACTCATCAGGATCACGGCGGCGGCGCCGTCGTTGAGCGACGAGGCGTTGCCGGCGGTCACCGAACCGTCCTTCTTGAAGGCCGGCTTGAGCTTGCCAAGGGATTCGGCGGTGGTGCCGGCCCGTGGCTGCTCGTCGGTGGCGAAGGACAGTGGGTCGCCCTTGCGCTGGGGGATCAGGATCGGCGTGATTTCATCGACGAAACGCCCGGCTTCGATAGCGGCCGTGGCTTTCTGCTGCGAGGCGGCCGCGAAGGCATCCTGCTGCTCGCGGCTGATGTCGTATTTCTCCACCAGGTTCTCGGCGGTGATGCCCATGTGGTAGTCGTTGAACGCATCCCACAGGCCATCGCTGATCATGGTGTCGACGATCTGCGCATGGCCCATGCGCAGGCCGGTGCGTGCGCCGGGCATCACGTAGTTGGCCAGGCTCATGTTTTCCTGGCCACCGGCAATGATCACCTCGGCGTCGCCGCAGCGGATCGCCTGGGTGGCCAGGTGCAGGGCCTTGAGGCCCGAGCCGCAGACCTTGTTCAGGGTCATGGCCGGCACGGCGAAGGGCAGGCCGGCCTTGACCGAGGCCTGGCGCGCGGGGTTCTGCCCGGCACCGGCGGTCAACACCTGGCCCATGATCACTTCATCGACTTCGGCCGGGTCCAGGCCGGTTTGCGCCAGCAACTGACGGATCACCGCGGCGCCCAGGTCCACGGCGGACACATTGGCCAGCGAACCCTGGAAACTGCCGATGGCGGTGCGCGTGGCGGCAACAATGACGACTTCTTGCATGGAATGATTCCTCACTGGTCAGCGAACTGCATCTCTGGAACGTGGTCCGGGACGATCAGTTTACCGGCGGTTTTGGCGATGATCTCTTCAACGCTGACACCTGGCGCACGTTCCTTGAGAATGAACGCACCGTTTTCGATTTCCAGGTAGGCGAGGTCGGTCAGCACGCGCTTGATGCAGCCGGCGCCGGTCAACGGCAGGCTGCACTGGGACAGCAGTTTGGACTCACCGTCCTTGGACGCGTGGGTCATGATGACGATGATGTTCTCGGCACCGGCCACCAGGTCCATGGCGCCGCCCATGCCCTTGACCAGTTTGCCGGGGATCATCCACGAAGCGATGTTACCTTGCACATCCACTTCGAAGGCGCCCAGCACGGTCAGGTCGACATGCCCGCCGCGGATCATCGCGAAGGATTCGGCCGAGGAGAAGATCGACGCGCCGGTGCGCGCGGTCACGGTTTGCTTGCCGGCGTTGATCATGTCGGCATCAATGGTTTCTTCGGTAGGAAACGGACCCATGCCCAGCAGGCCGTTTTCCGATTGCAGCATGACTTCCATGCCTTCGGGAATGTAGTTGGCGACCAGGGTCGGAATGCCGATGCCCAGGTTCACGTAGAAGCCGTCCTGCATTTCACGGGCGACGCGTTGAGCCATTTGTTCGCGGGAAAGTGCCATTGTTGTTATTCCTTCATTCGGTCCGGGGGCAGGGGATCACTTGCGTACGGTGCGTTGTTCGATGCGTTTTTCGAACGTGCCGCAGATGATCCGGTCGACGTAGATGCCAGGGGTGTGGATCTGCGTCGGGTCCAGCTCGCCGGGTTCGACGATTTCTTCGACTTCGACCACGGTGATCTTGCCGGCGGTGGCGGCGAGCGGGTTGAAGTTCTGGGCGGTGTGGCGATAGATCACGTTGCCGAAGTGGTCGGCTTTCCAGCCTTTGACGATGGCGAAGTCGCCGGTGATGGACTCTTCCATCAGGTATTTGCGGCCGTGGAATTCACGGGTTTCCTTGCCTTCTGCGACCGGGGTGCCGACGCCGGTGGCGGTGAAGAAGGCCGGGATGCCGGCACCACCAGCGCGCATTTTTTCAGCGAGGGTGCCTTGCGGGGTCAGGATGACTTCGATTTCGCCCTTGAGCAGTTGCTCTTCGAACAGCTTGTTCTCGCCGACGTAGGAGGCCACCACCTTGCTGATCTGCCGATCGGTCAGCAGCACGCCGAGGCCGAAACCGTCGACGCCGCAGTTGTTGGAGACCACGGTGAGGTCGCGTGTACCCTTGCGCTTGATCTCGGCGATGAGGTTTTCCGGAATGCCGCACAGGCCGAAGCCGCCAGCGATCACGGTCATGCCGTCTTCAAGACCTGCCAGGGCTTCCTCGTAGGAACTCACGCGCTTGTCGAAACCTGCCATATGCACCTCTTTTATTCTTTGTGGGCGGCTGGCTAGCCGTATGGGATGAAGTGTCTCGCCGGGATATTCATTTGTTAAGTTGATTTTTAAGGTTGATTGATAGATAAAACTCACCAATCAGTCATTGTTATTACGTTGGAGGCACCGGCCATGACAGTCAAGCAGATCCGCGCCTTCCTGGCCGTGGCGCAGAGCCTGAGCTTTGCCGTGGCCTGCGAGCGCCTGCACCTCTCGCAATCGGCGCTGAGCCTGACCATCAAGGCGCTGGAGGAGGGCCTGGGCGGGCGGCTGTTCACCCGCAACACGCGCAACGTGGCGCTCACCGCCGAGGGTGAAGCGCTGGTGCCGCTGGCCCGGCGCCTGATCGCCGACTGGGACAACGCCGAGGATGAACTGCGCCAGCGCTTCACCCTGCAACGCGGGCGCGTGACCCTGGCGGCGATGCCGTCCTTTGCCGGCAACCTGCTGCCGCCGATCCTCAAGACCTTCCGCGCCCGCTACCCGAACGTCAACGTCACGGTCAATGACGTGATCAACGAGCAGGTGCTGGAGCTGGTGCGCGACCGTCAGGTGGAGCTGGGGGTGGCGTTCGAACCGAGCATAACCACTTCGCTTGCGTTCACGCCGTTGTATCGCGACCGCTTCGTCGCCGTGGTGCCACTGGATTCGCCGTTTGCCAGCCGCCAGGACATCGACTTCCAGACACTGCTGGAACAACCGTTCATCACCCTGCAGCGACCCTCGACGGTGCGGGTGATGCTCGAAGAACATTTGCAGGCGCGGGGCATGAAACTGCCGGTGGAGTTCGAGAGCCATCAACTGGCGACAGTGGGGCGCATGGTCGCCAGCGGCCTGGGGGTGAGCGCGGTGCCGGCCTTGTGTGCCGGGCAGATGCGTGAGCTGGGCGCGCGCTGTATCACTTTGCAGGAGCCGGTGGTGGAGCGGGCGATTGGCGTGTTGACCAAACCGGGGGTGGAGTTGTCGGCGGCGGCGCAGGCGTTGTTTGATGTGCTTAGGGAGTCGTGGAACCAGTAATCACCGTTCCCCCTGTAGGAGCGAGCTTGCTCGCGATGGCGGAGTGTCAGCCAATACAGTGTTGTATGACACACCGCATCGCGAGCAAGCTCGCTCCTACAGGGGAATGGTGAATTCAGGTATTGAGTCGCTGCGCCAACAACGGCAACAGCTGCTCGCACGACCCTTCGATTTTCAGGTCCAGCAAGTCATCCGCCCGAGTCTTGCCCAGGTTGATTGCGATCAGCGGCTTGCCCTGGTCGGCCACCGCCCGGCACAGGCGAAAGGCCGAATAGGCCATCAGCGATGAGCCGACCACCAGCAGCCCGGCGGCTTTCTCCACGGTGGCCATGGCCCTGGCCGCCGTCTGTTGCGCGACGTTCTCGCCGAAAAACACCACATCCGGTTTCATCCGTTCCCCCGCGCAGTGCGGGCAATGCGGCACCTGGAAGCGCGCCTCGAACGCCGTATCGAGCAGGGTGTCGCCATCCGGTGCCTGCACGGCGTCGACCCCGGCCAGGTAAGGGTTTTGTGCCTCCATCAACTGCTGGATCGAGTCGCGCTCGCTGCGCTGGCCGCAATCCAGGCACAGCACCCGATGCAGGCTGCCGTGCAGTTCGATCACGTCGCGGCTGCCGGCCTGGTCGTGCAGGGTGTCGACGTTCTGGGTGATCAGGCCTTCGATCTGGCGGGTGCCCTGCAGCATGGCCAGGGCTTCGTGCGCCGCATTCGGCTGGGCCAGGCGCACCCGCGGCCAGCCGAGCATCGCCCGCGCCCAGTAGCGGCGCCGGGATTCCGGGGCGCCGAGAAACTCCTGGTACATCATCGGTTGCCGCCCCCGGCGCACGCCCTGGTTGTCGCGGTAGTCCGGAATCCCCGACGGGGTGCTGATGCCCGCGCCGGTGAGGACGGCGAATGGCTGTTCGGCCATGAACTGCTGGAGGCGATCGAGCTGGTCATGGATCGGACGGTCGAGCATGTTCAACACTCCGGGGGCACCTTGAATCCATGCACATTAACACCTCAACCCTCCATTCCTGTAGGAGCGAGCTTGCTCGCGATGGCGGTGTATCAGCCAATACAGTTTTGAATGACACACCGCATCGCGAGCAAGCTCGCTCCTACAGGGGCGGGGAGGGTATGGGTTATTTTCTCGCCTCAAGAATCAGGTTGAACGGCGTCTGCGTCGCCCGGCGGAAGCGGGAAAACCCGGCTTCGGTGAACACTTTGCGCAGCCGCGCCTCGCCGGCCTGGGCGCCGAGCCCCAGGCTGACTTCCTGGGACAGCGAGTTGGGTGTGCAGATGAAGGTCGAGGCGGCGTAGAACAGGCGGCCGACCGGGGTGACGTTGTCATCGAGCCGGTCGTTGGCGAAGGGTTCCACCAGTAGCACTGTGCCGTCCGGCTTCAGCGACTGATAGGCGTGGCGTGCCGCGCCCACCGGGTCGCCCATGTCGTGCAGGCAGTCGAAGTAGCAGACCAGGTCATAGTCGTCGCCGGGGTAACTCTTCGCCGTGCCCTGAAAGAATCGCGCCCGCCCGGACACGCCACCTTCTTCGGCGCGCTGGGTGGCGACGGTGATGGAAGGGGCATGGTAGTCGAAGCCGACGAAGTGCGAATCGGGGAATGCCTGGGCCATGATCACCGTCGAAGCGCCATGGCCGCAGCCGATGTCGGCGACCTTGGCGCCGGCCTGCAGCTTGGCAACCACACCGTCCAGCGCCGGCAGCCACTCGGCGATCAGGTGTGCGCGGTAGCCGGGGCGGAAGAAGCGTTCGGTGCCGCTGAACATGCACGGGTGATGGTCGCCCCAGGCCAGCGCGCCATCGCCGCGCATGGCCTTGATCAGTTTGTCCTTGTCATGGAAAAACGAGGCGACCACCGAGGCACCGCCGGCCACATAAACGGGCGAGTCCTCGACAGCCAATGCCAGCGCCTGTTCTTCCGGCAGGCGGAACTGGCCGTCCTGATGTTCCATATAGCCGGATGCGGCGTGGGCACTGAGCCATTCACGCAGCAGGCGGGCGTTGCAGCCGGTCTTGTCGGCCAGGGCTTCGGGAGTGATCGGCTGGCTGTCGGCCATGGCCCGGTACAGCCCGAGTTCCTCGCCGAGAATGACGTTGGCGAGCATGGCCGCGCCGCCCATGTCGTTCACCAGTTTGCCCATGAAATCGTTGAGTCTGGCCTCGTCCATCACGTGCGCTCCTGTGGCAGTGTCCAGGGTCAAGGTGATACAGGCAGCCGGCTCTGGGCGGTGGTTGGGGGTTCACTAAGTTTAGTTCGCAGGGGGGGTGCAGATGGGCGAGGCGACGAAAGTGCCAAGCTGACACTGGCCCCCTGTAGGAGCGAGCTTGCTCGCGATGCGGTGTGTCATTCAAAACTGTATCGCCTGACCCACCGCCATCGCGAGCAAGCTCGCTCCTACAGGGGAACCGGTCGCTCATGTATCGCAGTGTATCCAGACACCCTCTCGATACACTCCGCACCATTTCCCGCTCGCCCCCGAACACAGCCCAGATACAAACCTGCGATCAACTGGCCGGGCCGTTTGGCGCCCTATAACCGTCCAGGGGATAACAATGAGCACGCTCCAGCCTGAAACAGACCGCAAATCCACGCCCGTCGAGTACCTGCGCGTCGAGCAATACACATCCGGCATCATCGGCCCCAGCCAGCCGATGCTCGGCCCGTTGGCCGACGGTGGCACCCTGATCACCGGCACGCCGCCGGGCTGTTGGGGGCCGATGATCACGCCGGCCTTCGAGGGCGGTCATGAGGTGACGCAACCGGTGGCCATCGCCGGCGCCGAGGTGGGCGATGCGGTGGCGATCCGGATCAAGCGCATGCGCGTGACCTCCCAGGCCACGTCTTCGGGCGTGATGAGCTTCGTCGAAGGCCGTTATCACGGTGACCCGTTCGTTTCCAAATTCTGCTCCCAGTGCGGCACCGAGCACCCGGCCAGCCACGTCGAAGGCATCGGCGAGGACTCGATCCGCTGCAACACCTGCGGCGCCGAGGTCAGCGCCTTTCGTTTCAGCCACGGCTACGTGATCGTGTTCGATGCGCAGAACCAGGTCAGCCTCACCGTTAACCAGGACATCGCCAACCGCCTGGCCGGCCATGCGCCGCAAATGTCGGCATTGCCGGAACTGGCCGCCCAGCACTCGATCCTGTCGCTGGCCCGCGCCGACATGCCCGGCGTCGCCGCCCATATGCGGCCGTTCCTCGGCAACATCGGCACCACGCCGTCCCGTGACTTGCCGGATTCGCACAACTGCGCCGACTTCGGCCAGTACCTGATCGGCGCGCCACACCGCTTCGGCATGACCCGCGAAGAACTGCACGCAGCCAAGACCGATGGCCACATGGACACCAACTCGATCCGGGAAGGCTGCGTGCTGATTTGCCCGGTGAAAGTACCGGGTGCCGGGGTCTACATGGGCGACATGCATGCCCAGCAGGGCAACGGTGAAATCGCCGGGCACGCCACCGACTGCTCCGGGGAAACCGAAGTGCAGGTGCAGGTGATCAAGGACCTGACCCTGGAAGGCCCGATCCTGCTACAGAACCTCGATGACCTGCCGCCCATGGCGCGGCCGATGACCGCCGAGCAACGGCAGAAAGTCCGCGAGCTGGGCCAGCGCTGGGGCCAGACCGAGATCGAGCAAAGCGGCCCGATCACCTTCATCGGCAGCGGCGAAAACCTCAACGTGGCGGTGGAAAACGGCTTGCAACGCGCCGCCAGCGTCACCGGCCTGCCGTATGACGAGGTGCTCAACCGCGCAACCATCACCGGTTCGATCGACATCAGCCGCTTGCCAGGCACCGTACGCGTGACGTTCCTGTGCCCGATGGCCGTACTCGATCGCCTCTGCATCGGCCAATTGGTGCGTGAGCAATACGACCTGGCGTAAGCCACGCCGGCCGGTCTGTATCGCAGTGTGTACAGGCCGGCCGACGATACACAGGCGGTGATTTTGCCGCGGCTCGCCACACATCCCCGATACACCGGTTCGATTAACTGCGATCACCTCCTGACGACTTGAGATCGACATCATGCAAACCTCTTTCACCACTTCCAAGGCCAGTGTCGGCCTGGGCCTGCGGCGTGGCTTGATGCAAGACCTGCTGGCGGCACCCACCGGCGCTTTCGACTTCCTGGAAGTTGCCCCGGAAAACTGGATCGGCATCGGCGGCGCCCATGGCGCGGCGCTGCGGACCCTGGCCGAGCGTTATCCGTTGTCCTGCCACGGTTTGTCGTTGTCGCTGGGCGGGCCGGCCCCTCTGGACGTCCAGTTCCTGAAAGAAGTGCGGGTGTTCCTCGATCACCACGACGTGCCGCTGTACAGCGAGCACCTGAGTTATTGCAGCGATGACGGTCACCTCTACGACCTGTTGCCGATGCCCTTTACCGAAGAGGCGGTGCAGCACGTCGCCGCCCGCATCCGCCAGGCCCAGGACATCCTCGGCCGGCGCCTGGCGGTGGAGAACGTCTCCTACTACGCCGCACCCCGGCAGGACATGGACGAAGTGACCTTCACCAACGCGGTGCTGCGCGAAGCCGATTGCGACCTGCTGCTGGACGTCAACAACGTGTACGTCAACTCGATCAACCATGGCTTCGACCCGCAGGTGTTCCTGGCCGGTATCGACGGTAGCCGGGTGGTGGCGATGCACGTGGCCGGGCATTTCGATGAATCGGACACGCTGAAGATCGACACACACGGCGCCTCGGTGAAACCGGTGGTCTGGTCGTTGCTGGCCGAGGCTTATGCGCGCTTTGGTGCGCAGCCGACCTTGCTGGAGCGGGATTTCAACTTCCCGGCCTTCACCGATCTGGTCGCCGAGTTGCAGACCATCCGCCGTTTGCAGAACGAGGGCTCGAATCGTGGCTAAACCAGCGCTGTTCGACGAGCAGAACACCCTCGGTCGGTACCTGCGCGACCCCGAGCACTGTGCGCCGCCCGCCGGGATGGACGTGGCGCGGGTGCAGGTCTATCGCGACCTGATTTTCAACAACCTGTCGCTGTTGCTCAGTGGCACGTTCCCGGTGCTGATCAGGATCCTCGGCGATGAGCGCTGGCGTTCGCTGATGCGCATGTTCCTGCGCGACTACCGTGCGCGCACACCGAAGTTCGGCGAGATCGCCCAGGAGTTCGTCGAGTTCCTCGCCTCGCAGCCTGCGGCCTTGAACGAGGGCCCATGGCCGCCGTTCATGGTGGAGCTGGCGCATTACGAATGGGTCGAGATGGTATTGCAGCAGTCCGACGCCGAGCCGTTGCCCGGCGGAGATGCTGCACCGTTGCTGGGCTGCACCTTGCAGGTGTCGGCACTGGCGTGGCCTCTGGCCTATGCGTGGCCGGTGCATTTGGTGGGGCCTGACTATCAACCTGAAACCCCGCCGGCCCAGCCGACTTTGTTGCTGGTGCAGCGCGCAGAAGACTGGCGAGTGAAGTTTTCCGAGCTGAGCCCGTTGGCGTGGCGGTTGTTGCAGCGCATCGGCGAGTTTCCGGCATTGACGGGGGCAGAGCAGTTGCAGGGCTTGGCGGTGGAGGCGGGCGCGGTGGGGTCGGATGAGTTCATCGACAACGGCGCGGCCTTGTTGGGGCAGATGCAGGCCGAAGGTGTAGTAAGCCCCCTGTAGGAGCAGCCGGTCGACGCTCGATTGCTCGCGATGCGGTGTGTCATCTAAAACTGTATTGGCTGACACACCGCCATCGCGAGCAAGCTCGCTCCTACAGGTGACAGCGTGGTCACGTCACCGAAAAGAAATACCGCGTCAGGTGAAAGAAAATCGGCGCCGCAAAGCAGATCGAGTCCATGCGGTCGAGCATGCCGCCGTGGCCCTTGATCATGGTGCCCCAGTCCTTGGCGCTGAGGCTGCGCTTGATCGCCGACATCACCAGCCCGCCAAGAAAACCCATGACGACGATGACAAACGACATCAGCAGCGACTGCCAGAAATTGAATGGGGTCATCCAGAACATGCAGCCGCCGATCAAGGTCGCCGACAGCCCACCGCCGACCAGGCCTTCCACGGTTTTTGACGGGCTCACCAGGGGCGCGACCTTGTGCTTGCCAAACAGTTTGCCGAACACGTATTGCAGCACATCGCTCAGTTGCACGACGAACACCAGGTAGAACAGCAGCAAGGCGTTCTGGCCCCGGAAGCCTTCGAGGTCGAGCAGCAACAGCGCTGGCGCATGACTGATGCAGTAGATGCAGATCATCACCCCCCACTGGATCTTCGCGCTGCGTTCCAGGAATGCCTCGGTGTCCTGGCTCAGCACCGCAATCGCCGGCAGCAACAGGAAGGCATACACCGGAATCAGCAGGGTGAACATCGAGTACCAGTGCGTGCCGATCAGCAGGTATTGCAGCGGGATCAGGATGAAAAACGCGGAAAACAGCGCGTTGTGGTCGCCCGGCCGGGTGGGCGTCAGGGTGATGAATTCCCTGAGCGCGAACAGCGAAATGAAAGCGAACAACACCACCGTGGCATTCCCGCCCAACTGGTAGGACACGAAGAAGATAATCACCATCCCCCACCAGGCGTTTACCCGCTGGTTGAGGTTTTCCACGGTCGACACCGCGCTTTCCGACGTCGCACGCTTTGCCAGCACATGGCCGATGATCGAGGCCACTGCCAGCAGGCAGGCAATGGCGAAAAAGAACCACAGGAACTTGGCTTCAAGACTCATTTCGACAGCCTCACGATGGCGTCACGGGCACGCTCCAGGAACATTTCCTTGTCCTCAGCGGCGATACGTTCCAGCGGGTTGCCGATGCGGATGGTGCAGATGATCGGCAACGGCACGTGTTTGCCCTTGGGCATCGAGCGGTGCAGGTTTTCCAGGTAGATCGGCACCAGGTCGACGTCGGGGAACGTCTGCGCCAATCGGTACAGCCCCGATTTGAACGGGCCGGGCAGGGCCTGGCTGGAGCGCGTGCCTTCGGGGAAAATGATGATCGAATGGCCGGCGCGCACCACCTCGAAAATCGGCTCCAGCACATTGACCCCCGGCGCCGGGTTGCGCTCGATCAGCACGGCGTTCAGGCCCTGCTGCGAGATGTACGACAGGAAGCGGTTCTTGCCCCAGTAGTCGGCAGCGGCCACCGGTTTCACATTCCGGCGTGCCTCCGGGGGCAGGGCGGCGATGATCGCCAGGGTGTCCATGTGGCTGGTGTGATTGGCGAAGTAGATGCGCTGGCGCGACAGGTCCGGCGGGCTTTCCCAGCGTGCCGTGACGCCGATGAGAAAGCGCAGGACGGAAATCAATGCGTTACTGATCAACATGGGCAGCCCCCTTGAGTTGCCGGGCGATGGCCAGCGTGCGCGTGACGCAGGTGGCGACCGAGCCTGCGGCGATGATGATCAGCGCGATCAACAGCAGGTAGTGACTGGCGTAAAGCGTGGCTTCGACGGCATTGAGCAGCAGCGCCACGGTCATCACCGCCATGCGGTGCTGCTTGGCCATCGGGCCGATGAAACTCTGCGCCAAGCCGATGGAGCCACCGAACACCCGTACATAGGCGGTCAGCGCCGCCGCCAGCGCAGCGAACCAGCCAAGATCCGGGTAGCCGATGGCATAACCGAGCCCGACCAGTAGCAGGCTGTCGGCGATGCGGTCGGGAAACTCGTTGTACAGGCTGCCGATGTCCGATTTCCTGCCGCCCTCGATCGCCACCATGCCGTCGAACAGGTTGCACAACAGACGCAGTTGAATGCCGATGGCACAGAGGATCGAACCGATCACGCCGTTGTCGATGTTCAGCGCGATGATGCCGATCAGGGCGAAAACGATGCTCGCCACGGAGATCTGATTGGGGGAGAGGTCGCGTTTGACCAGAAGGTCGGTGATGTATCTGGCCCATCGCGCAGAACGCGTCTTGATGGGCCTGCGGTTTTCATCCATTGGCATGTCCTTGGCAATGATGAATGGGGGGCTGGTGTTTCAATATAGAGGCTTTCCGTGGCCTCTGCTTTTTGCCCACTGTGGGAGCGAGCCTGCTCGCGATGGACATCAATGTTCATGATGTCTGTCTGAATGCCCGTGGTGTCTGAACCACCATCGCGAGCAGGCTCGCTCCCACAGGTGTGCAAAGGTTTCAGTGGTTCTGCAATTTTGCGGGCAACACCAACTCCGCACACAACCCACCTCCTTCACGATTGCTCAGGGTCAGCGCACCGCCGAGTGCCAGGGCCAGTTGCTGGGCGATCGCCAGGCCCAGGCCGGTGCCGCCGGTGCTGCGGTTGCGCGAGTTTTCCACGCGGTAGAACGGTTCCATCACGTGGGCCAGGTCTTCTTCGGAAATGCCCGGGCCGCGGTCCATGACTTTCACCGACAGCTTGCCATCAGGCTTGGCCTGCACCTGCAACTCGGCAGCACCGGCGAACTTCAGCGCGTTATCGGTGAGGTTCACCAGCACCCGGCGCAGGGCGTGGGGGCGGGTGTCGATCACCGCCTCACTCTTGCCGGTGAGCTGCACGTGCTTGTTCATGTCCTGGTAGTCGAACACCAGGCTGTCGAGGAACGAGTCCAGGTTGGTGCGACGGGTTTCCTCGGTGGCGCCGTGCACGCTGCGGGCATAGGCCACGCCTTCGCGCACCAGGTGTTCCATTTCGCTGAGGTCGTTCCACAGTTTGTCTTTTTCGACGCAGTCGTCCATGAACTCGGCGCGCAGTTTCATGCGGGTGATCGGCGTTTGCAGGTCGTGGGAAATCGCCGCCAGCAACTGCATGCGCTCCTTGAGGTACGCGGCGATGCGCGCCTGCATGGCGTTGAAGGCGCGGGCGGCATGGGCCACTTCGGTCGGGCCGGTTTCATCCAGGTGGATCGGATGGGTGTTGGGGTCCAGGGTCTCCACCGCCTGGGACAGGCGGGTGAGGGGGCCGATGGCGATGCGCACGGCCAGCCAGGTGCAGATGATCAACAGCGTCAATTGCCCCAGCAACACGAACGGCAGCCATGGCGACAGCGGCACCATGCTCGGGCGCACGTCGATGGTCACCGGGCTGCCATCGGCCAGGTTCAGGTGCACCTGAAAGCGCTTGATCGGTCCGGGAATGTCGGTGACGGTCATCGGGTAATCCATGCCGATGGCGTCCTTGATCGAGGTCACTGCAATCGGCGTATCGCTCAAGGCAGTACCCGGCGAGCCTTTGTCGAGCAGGTAGCGGTAGTTGCGTCGGTCCAGTTGCGGCAGCCAGCTGGCACGCTCGTCTGCCGGCAGGCGGTCGAGGATGGCGATTGACGTCGAAACGTCGGTTTCCAGGTTGCCGAGCATGGTGTTCTTCGCGCTTTCGTAGCGCTCGTAGTACTGCGCGCCGAAGGACAGGGCCTGGGCCAGGATCAGGCCGATCAGGAAGATCAGCGACAGGCGCGAGGCGAGGGTACGGGGCCAGCGCAGGGTTGTGTTCATCAGAGTTCATCCAAAACTTCGACCGGCAGGGAGAACACATAGCCCTCACTGCGCACGGTCTTGATGTAGGCCGGTTCCCGCGCGTCGTCGAGCAAACGCTGACGCAAGCGGCTGACCAGCAGGTCGATGGAGCGGTCGAACAGGTCGGCGTCGCGACCCTGGGTCAGGTTCAGTAACTGATCGCGCGAGAGTACCCGTTGTGGGTGGTCGAGGAACACCCGCAGCAGGCGATATTCCGCGCCACTCAAGGCGACCATGGTGTCGTCCTTGTCCAGCAGATGGCGGGCCGAGGTGTCCAGGCGCCAGCGGCCGAAGCCCAGCATGCGTCCGCTTTCGGTGACGACCAGGTTGGGTGGCAGCATGCGCGTGCGGCGCAGCACGGCGTTGATCCGCGCCAGCAGTTCGCGGGCGGCGAACGGCTTGACCAGGTAATCGTCGGCACCCATTTCCAGGCCGATGATGCGGTCGGTTTCGTCATTGCGCGCGGTGAGCATCAGCACCGGCGTGGCCTTGTGTTTGCCGGCGCGGATCTCGCGGCACAGCATCAGGCCATCATCACCCGGCATCATGATGTCGAGCACGATCAGGTCCACCGGTGTCGATTCCAGGAACGTGCGCATCTGGCGGCCGTCCGCGACCACCGTGGTGCGCAAGCCGTTCTTCTTCAGGTAGTTGCCTACCAGTTCTCGAATCTCGCGGTCATCGTCCACGATGAGAATGTGATCGACGTGTTCCATGGGGCATGTCTCTGCAAAGGGGGATGACACGCAGTCTATAGAGGCTTTTGCGGCTCTCCCGCAACGATTTGTATTGCAGTGTATCTGGCGTATCGAGGGATACACGCGGACAAAAAAACCACGAAATCCAGGGGTTTTGTATCGCTGTGTATCTACAGGCGTTCTGGATACGTACCGATTTACACGCGCTGATTCTCGACACAGACGAGATACCTCGCAGGTTTTAAATGGCTTCCATCGAGGCAACGCAAACCGCCTCACTCGAAGAAACCATCATTGAAACCTGGAGATAAGCACCATGAACACTAAAGCCATCTACGCCGCCTGCCTGTTTGCCGCCCTGAACATCTGCACCCTGTCGGCCCGTGCCGAAGCCGATGTCAGCGAGAAAACCTACTCCTACGGCACCCACCTGGACATCAAGAAAGTCGTCTCGCTGTCCCAGGCCAGCGGTGATTCCTGCGGGATCGTCGATGCCAAGCTGACCTACCTGGACTCGCAGAACAAGACCCAGGTCCTGGACTACCGCAAATTCGGCGAATGCGCCTCGGACAACTAAGACCGGCTGACCCCATCACTTTCGAGACAGGAGCACGATCATGACCAACATCACCCGTTTCCTTACCGCCGCTGCCTTCGCTTTCGCCGGCGCCGCCGCCCACGCCAACGCCGCCGTTGAGCAAAGCAGTTGCGGCAGCAGCACCTGCTTCCAGCTGACCCCGGTGAAAAACCAGGGCGCCCATGACTTCCTGGCACAGGACGGCACCAGCCGTACGCCGCAGGGGCAGTTGCTCGATAACCAGATGGCGTGATGTTGGATGTACGCCACAAATCCCCTGTGGGAGCGAGCCTGCTCGCGATGAGGGAGTGTCAGCCAACCTCGCTGTTGAATGTACTGGCCTCATCGCGAGCAGGCTCGCTCCCACAGGGGGAAAGATGTGATGTCTAATTCACCAAGGTGATCACCATGTTCCTCATCGCTTTCCTGGGCGGCATCCTCACCGTCCTCAGCCCGTGCATCCTGCCGGTCGTGCCGTTCCTGTTCGCCGGTGTTGACCGCAGCCGTTCCTCGATCCTGCTCACCCTGGGCGGCATGGTCCTGACCTTCGCCCTGGTTTCCAGCCTGGCCGTGGTCAGCAGTGAGTGGGTGATCCAGGCCAATAACACCGGTCGCCATATCGCCCTGATCGTCATGGCGCTGTTCGCCCTGTCGCTGATTTCCGCGCGGGTCGGTGGCTGGCTGGCACGTCCGTTCGTGCTGCTGGGCAACCGCCTGGACCCGAGCACCCGCAAGATGTCCGGCCCGCTGGGCTCGCTGATGATCGGCGTCGCCACCGGCCTGCTGTGGGCGCCGTGTGCCGGGCCGATCCTCGGGGTGATCCTCACCGGGGCCATGCTGCAAGGCGCCAACGCACAAACCAGCCTGTTGCTGGTGGCGTATGGAGCGGGCAGCGCGCTGTCGCTGGGCACCCTGATTTTCGCCGGGCGTGGCCTGGTCAATCGCCTGAAAGCGTCGATTCCGGTCACCGGCTGGCTGCGTCGCGGTGCGGGCTTTGCCGTACTCGGCGCTGCGCTGGTGATTTCCACCGGTGCCGACAAGACCCTGCTGGCCGGTACGTCGTCCGAAGGCGTCAGCACCCTGGAGAAGGGCGTGCTCGAAGGCGTGCCGAAAGTGGTCGATTACCTGGTGAGCAAGGTCCAGGCCGACACCACCCAGGACAACGCCAAGGGCGCGATGCCATCGCTGAACGGTGCCGTGGAATGGATCAACTCGCCGGCGCTGAGCAACGAATCGCTCAAGGGCAAGGTCGTGCTGGTGGACTTCTGGACCTTCGACTGCATCAACTGCCAGCACACCCTGCCGTACGTGAAGGACTGGGCGCAGAAGTACGAGAAGGATGGCCTGGTGGTGATCGGGGTGCACACCCCGGAATACGGCTTCGAGCGCATCATCGACAACGTCAAGGCTCAGGTGAAGAAGCTCGGGATCACCTACCCGGTGGCCATCGACAACAACTATGCGATCTGGCGCAACTTCGACAACCAGTACTGGCCGGCGCATTACCTGATCGACGCCAAGGGCCAGGTGCGCTACACCCACTTCGGTGAAGGTCGCTACGACGCCCAGGAAAAAATGATCCAGCAACTGCTGCAAGAGGCCAAGGCCGACGCCAAGGCCGCCACACCTGCCGCGTAAAACGCAAACATCAATGGCTCAGAGGTTTCGCACCATGAGCCATTGTTGTTTTTCCCAGGCGGTAAAACCTTCCAGCAGCGTCCAGCCACGCTTGGCGTAGTAGGCGTGCTTGTCCTGGGTGTGCAGGTAGATTTTCCCGGCTCCGGCCGCCTTGGCCTGGGCGCAGATGCCCTCGATCAACCGTTCGGCCAGGCCCTGGCCGCGCGCCTCTGGGCTGACGAACACGCAGGCCAGCCATGGCCCCAGGTCCGGGCGGCTGGCCAGGTCGGCCCGGGCCAATGCCGCACCGCCCAGCAGTTGCTCGCCGTCCAGGGCAATCAGGCATTTCCAGTCGCCATTGTGTTGGCCTTCCGCAAATTCGCGTTGCCAGTCAACCAGCGGCTGTTCGGCGTACTCGTAGTGAAACTGCCGATGAATCCACGCCGCGAAGGTGTCGCTGTGCTGCGGGTGATCGGCCAGCCATTCCAGGCGCGTTGCCATACTTGAATCCTTTCAATGGGAGGGGTGGCACATAAGAGCCGATTCACGTCGCGCCGGCAATCCCGACCTCGTTGCGTGACCCTGCCTGGCCCCGTCGCCACGCCGCCGGTGGCGCGCCGAACTCACGACGAAAAGCCCGGCTGAAGGCCGTGTCGGTCTGGTAACCCACCTCTTCGGCAATACGCAGCAGCGAACTGTTGCTGCTGCGTAACAGGTTGGCCGCCAGCAGCATTCGCCATTGCGTCAGGTATTGCATCGGCGAAATCCCCACCAGTTGCTGGAAGCGCTCGGCCAGCACCGACCTCGAGGTGCCGGCGGTGCGCGCCAGTTCTTCCAGGGTCCAGGTGTGACAGGGCTTTTTGTGCAGGGCGTTGAGCGCGGCGCCGACGATCCGGTCGCCCACGCCCGCCAGCCAGCCGGTACGGCCTTCGCCTTGCTGGTGCATGTACAGGCGCAGCACCTCGATGAACAGCACCTCGGCCAGCTTGGCCAGCACGCCTTCGCCGCCGGGGCGGGGCGAGCGGGCCTCGGCCAGCGCATAGCGCACCGAGGATTCCAGCCACTTGCCGGCATTGGAGCCGCGCACATTGACCCGCACGATGGTCGGCAGCCCGGTCAGCAACATGCCCGCCAGCCGTGTGTCGCACGCCAGATAGCCGCACACCAGGCGGCAGACCGTGCCGCCACCGCCGTAATTGAGCTGGCGCGGCCGGCGCGCGAGGATTTCGTCCAGGCGCGCGCTGGTGGCCGGTTTCAAGCCGGGCCCGGAACTCATGCGGTGGGCATCGCCCTGGGGAAACAGCACCACGTCGCCGGCCTTCAGCAGCAGGGGCGGTTCATCCCCGAGTTCGACGTAGCACTCGCCTTCGGTAATCAGGTGAAAGATCACCACCCGCTCGGCGTCAGGCTCCAGGAACGGCGCGGCGGTGTCGGCGCGGGGCGATTGATAGCACCAGGGCGCGCTGAACCGCGCATTGATAAAGATCGCACCGACCAGGCGGACGACGCGCAGGGTCTGGGACAGGGCGTCCATGACGGTTTTCCCCGATTTGGCGAAATGCCCTTGATTGTGAGCCTGTTACGCCTCCTGCGGAAACCGGCGGACGATCGGTCAGTCTTGAGCGACGATCGGGCAGGACGCTCCCGGCCCGCGGCGCGATAGTGGACGCACAGGGTCTGCCGGCCCTGTCCAACTAAAACAAGAATGAGAGGTTGTCATGCCCAAGTTCGTCATTGAACGCGAGATTCCAGGTGCTGGATCGCTGTCGGAACGGGATCTGAAAGCGGCTTCGCAAAAGTCCTGCCGGGCGTTGCGCGATTTGCCTCAGGTGCAATGGCAGCAGAGCTATGTCACCGGCGACAAGCTCTACTGCGTGTACATCGCCCCTGACGAAGAGGCGATCCGCGAACACGCAAGGCAAAGCGGTTTCCCCGCCAACAGCATTGCCCGCGTCACCACCATCATCGATCCCACCACGGCCGATTGAGCCCTCGACTCGCCACCCATAACGAAAACGGAGCGTTTCAATGAGTACCCCTATTGATCTTACTGCCTTGAAAAACCGTCAGATGGCCTCCTGGGCCAGCGGCGACTACGCCGTGATCGGCACCACCTTGCAACTGGTCGGCGAGCAACTGGCCGAAGCCTGCGACCTGTTGTGCGATGAACGCGTGCTGGATGTCGCCGCCGGTAACGGCAACGCCACGCTGGCGGCCGCGCGGCGTGGCGGTCGCGTGACGTCCACGGACTACGTGGCAGCATTGCTGGAGCGCGGCCAGGACCGCGCCCGGGCAGAACGCCTGGAGGTGGATTTCCAGGTGGCCGATGCCGAGGCACTGCCCTTTGCCGACGGCAGTTATGACCTGGTGTTGTCGACTTTCGGCGTGATGTTCGCCCCGGACCAGCCCAAGGCGGCTGCCGAACTGGCGCGGGTGTGCCGGCCCGGTGGACGCATCGGCCTGGCCAACTGGACACCGGAAGGTTTTGTCGGGCAGATGTTCAAGACCCTTGGCCGTCACCTGCCGCCACCACCGCCGGGGGCGCAGCCACCGTCGAACTGGGGCAGCGAGGCGTGGTTGCACACGCACTTCGATGAGCGCAATTTCCTGACCCAGGTGACCCGGCGGTTCTTCAACTTCCGCTATCGTTCGGCGGCGCATTTCATCGACACCTTCCGCACCTGGTATGGCCCGGTACACAAGGCCTTCGCCGCGCTGCCACCCGAGGCCGCCCAGGCCCTGGAAGCCGACCTGACCGAACTGATCAACCGCTCGAACCGTGCCGGTGATGCCTCGCTGGTGGTGCCGAGTGAGTATCTTGAGGTGGTGATTACGCGGCGTTGATGGGATTTATGTAGAGATCCACTGTGGGAGCGAGCCTGCTCGCGATAGCGGTGTGTCAGTCAAAGACAATGTCGACTGATTCATCGCTATCGCGAGCAGGCTCGCTCCCACAGGGGGCAGGGTAGGTGGTGACAGGTTTTACTGCAATTTCGCCCCACGCTCCTGGAGCAACTCCCGCAACACCGACCGGTGACAATGCGCCTCATCCTCGCAATAACAGCCCACCGCCATGGACGTCTGGTGGGACAGGGCGGCCAACAAATCGAGCAAGTGGCTGGCCGCAGGCTGTTTCATCTCGGCCTTGAACTTGCGCCGGAAATGATCCCACGCCTTGTAATCCTCGGCGGCCTGGGCCTCGGCCACCAGTTCCGGGCTGGGTGACAACAGCGGTTGCCACACGTCATAGAAATTCCGTCGGGCGAATTCGGTCTTCGGCACGCCCCGTGGCGGGCGGCGCACGGTGCCGATGCGCAGGCCTTCGTCGGGCGAGCGCGGCGAGCCCAGGCGCACGATATGGATCGGCATCTCAGCGGTGCCGCGCTTCGTCGAACCATTCCAGCGCCGTGCGCCAGATGCAGATGCCCAGGAAGTAGGCCGACATCAGCAGCCACAGGCCCATGACCAGTGGGTTGATCACCGGATGGTTGATCACCAGCGACAGGCTGCACAGCAACCAGATGGCGGTCACGGCGATGTTGATCGGCATGAACCGGCGCACGCGAAACGGGTGCAGGAACTTCATCCGGGTCACGGTCAGCAGGGCCAGGCCAATCACCGTGAGCAGGGTGATCCAGGGGGATGGCGCGATGATGTACAGACACAGCGCGACCACGTTCCAGGCGGCGGGGAAGCCCTGGAAGTAGTTGTCCTTGCTTTTCATGTTGACGTTGCAGAAGCAGAACAGCGACGACACCAGGATCAGCGACACGGTAAGCAGCAGCGTGTAGTCCGGCAACGGAATATAGCGATAGATGAACAGGGCGGGGATGAACACGTACGTCAGGTAGTCGATCACCAGGTCGAGGATCGACCCGTCGAAGCTGGGCAGCACCGACTGCACATTGACCTTGCGCGCCAGCGCGCCGTCCAGCCCGTCGACGATCAGGGCGACGCCCAGCCACAGCAGGCAGTTGGTCGGCTGGTTTTCCAGCAGGGCCAGGGTGGCGAGGAAGGCGGTGACCACGCCGGTGGCCGTGAAACCATGGGCGCCCCATGCTTTGAGCCTGGCGATGTGTAGGGTCGAAATCACGGGCGCGTTCTCCAGAAAATGAAACAAGCCAATCATCACCCTCGGCGTTCGAGGGCGGCGGCAAACCGGGTCGGGTTGCAGGTATCGACCGAAAATCCGTGAATAAGGTTCACCCTCAGTAAATCTTAGCTGGACCGCGAAAAAACACTGCGGATTAATCCGGGCGGGTCCTGCACGGGATATAAGGCGCTTTTTCACCGGCCAAACGGTGCTGGCGCATTGGCGCACGGGGTCTATCGTTGCCAGACGGAATGCTCCGTTCGATGAGGACGTCGTCATGAACACCAGCGATTTGCTCGAACAACTGCTGCGAGCCGGCCAGGGCTCGATGAACCGCCCCAGCGGCGGCGCAACCCAGGGTGGCATGGGCGGCGATCTGGGTGGTTTGCTCGGCGGCCTGTTGGGCGGTGGCGGTGGGGCTGGCAGTGCTGCTGGCGGTGGCCTGGGTGGCTTGCTCGGTGGGCTGCTCGGTGGCGGGTCCGGGCTGGGTGGTTCGCCCCAGGGACGTTCGGGCGGTGGCACCAATTACGCCGCCCTGGCCTCGCTGGGCATGATGGCTTTCCAGGCCTACCAGGCCTGGCAGCGCAGCCAGGCCGCCGCTGCACCACAACAGGCACTGCGCACCGCCGATCTGCTGGCCGGCCCGGAGGTCGAGAGCCACAGCCATGCGGTGCTGCGGGCATTGATTGCCGCCGCCAAGGCCGACGGGCGGATCGACGAGGCCGAAAAGCGCATGATCAGCACGGAAATCGGTCGTCACACCGATGACCCCGAGCTGCAGCAGTGGCTGGACGACGAAGTGGCCAAACCGCTGGATGCCCAGGAGGTGGCGCAATCGGCGACCGACCCGGCCATGGCTGCGGAAATGTACCTGGCCAGCGTCATGGTGGCCGGTGACCAGCAAGGCGCCGAGCGCGACTACCTGGATGAACTGGCGGCGGCATTGCAGATCGACCCGGATTTGCAGGTGCATCTGGAGCAGCAGGCGAGAGGGGCAGGCTAAGCCTCCATATAGAAGGTTGGCCCTGCTGCTTTTGTGGGAGCGAGCCTGCTCGCGATGGTGTGTCAGCCAACACACATGCCACTGATAAACCATCGCGAGCAGGCTCGCTCCCACAAAGGTCTCCGCTGATCCGAGTGTTTCAACACACCCGTCCATCCCCACATCCGCAAACCCGATTGAATTTTTGCCCCGGCGCATCGCTCTGCTGAGGTAGAGACGTTGTTCCAGCGTCCTGCCACCGGCCACAGACCGAGAGACGCGCCCATGACTGCCCTGACCCGTATCCAATCCGAGCAAGCCATCCCCCGCACCGGCGGCCTCAAACAGACCTACGAACAACTGCTGCTGGGTGACGACCCCGAGCAGCGTCGCGCACTCGGCCAGACGTTCCTCGAAGGCCAATTGCAGCAGGCTGCTGACCTGCCCGACGAATTGCCGCAGGACCTCTCCACCCTGCAGAGCTTCGTCGAACAGCATTGTACCGACGTGGCGAGCCAATACGCCGAGTACCTCGAAGCCCGCAAGCAAGGCGGGCCGCGCCAGTTTTTCTGCAATAAGGCGCATGCGCTGTTTTTCCTGCAAGCGGTCAGCCCGACCAAACTGGTGGACGGCGCCTGGTTGTACGGCTTGTTGCGGCACTGGCGCGACCCGCGTTTCGACGGGCTGATCTGCACTTATCTGGAAGAACTGGGCGATGGCAATCCGGCGCAGAACCACGTGCTGATCTATCGCAAGCTGCTGGCGGCGCACGGCCTGGACAGTGCGGCCATCCCGGATGAGTACTACCTGCAAGGCACCCTCCAACTGGCGTTGGGTGAGTGTGCCGAGCAGTTCCTGCCCGAAGTGATCGGCTACAACCTTGGCTACGAGCAACTACCGCTGCACTTGCTGATCAGTGCCTACGAACTGGCCGAACTGGGCATCGACCCGTACTACTTCACCCTGCACGTCACCATCGACAACGCCAGCACCGGGCATGCGCATAAAGCCGTGCAGTCGATGTTGCAGCTGCTGCCGATCGAGGGTGATCGCCAGGACTTCCTGCGTCGGGTGTCGCTGGGTTATCGGCTCAATGACCTGGGGCAGGGCAGTCGCGCGATTATCGAATCATTCGACCTGAATGCCGAAGTGATGAACATGCTCGAACGCAAGCGCCCCTTCGGCCAGCACATGCATTCCGATTACTGCCGTTTCGAAGGGCAGACGGTCAACCAATGGCTGGCCAGGCCTGAACAGTTGCCGGGCTTTCTCGCGGCGCTGGAAAACAAGGGCTGGATCAAGCGTCACCAGGACCCCCGGCAAAGCCGCTTCTGGCAATTGATCGACGGCGATGGCGCGGCTATGTTCGGGGTATTCAGCCCCTATGAGAAACAACTGCTGCACGACTGGATCGCTGGCGACTGGACACCTGCATGCCGGTCGCCAGCGGTTCGGTGGGGAAGCCACACCAGCGGCGAGCCTGTGGCGCACGTCGATGATCCGGATCTGAACCGCTTGCAAGCGGCACTGGAGGGGTTACCCGCCGGCGAGCAAATGCCGGTGTTGATGCCGTGGCTGTCGGCCCATCGTCACGCTCACCCCGCCGGGCTGATGGCCACCCGACGTTTCATCGAACTCAAAACCAGCCTGCGATAAGGAACGGCGCATGAATCATGAATCGACTCTGAGCCCTGCCGACCTCGCCCTGGTGCAACTGGGGCGCCGCTTGCAGGCTGACGGTTATCGCTTCATCACCCCCACGCCGTTGACGCATCAGCGGGTCAATGATCGAACCTTCGGCCAGAGCGCGCGCAACCTGCGTGAGGTGTTTGGCTGGTCACGGGCATTCCAGCCAGGCCTGCTGTCACCGGACGAAGAGCGGCAGTTGCAGCAGGCCGGCGTGCTTGAAGAGAGCAATGGCCACCTGAAAAGCCTGGTGCGCTGGTCGAGCCTGGACGATCTGCTGTTCGTGCATTCGGGGTTTCCCACCGAGGCAGCCGATTCGGTGTTCTTCGGGCCCGATACCTATCGTTTCGCCCAATTGATTCACAACCATCTGCAACAGTCGTTTACCCAGGTCAGGCGCGCCGTGGACATTGGCTGTGGCGCCGGGGTCGGGGCCATCGTGATTGCCCGGGCACGGCATGAAGCGCAGGTGCTGGCGGTCGACATCAACCCGGCGGCGTTGCGCATGACCGCGGTCAACGCGGCGCTGGCCGAAGTGAATAACGTGAGGGTCGAGGCCAGTGATGTGTTGCGGGATGTCGATGGCAGTTTCGACCTGATCGTCGCCAACCCGCCGTACATGGCCGACCCGGCCGGGCGCGCCTATCGCCATGGCGGCGGGGCGCTGGGCGCGCAATTGTCGGTGCGCATCGTCGAACAGGCGCTGAAGCGCCTTACCCCTGGCGGTTCCTTGGTGTTGTACACGGGCGTGGCCATGGTCGATGGCTGCGATCCGTTTCTCGATGCCCTGGCGCCTTATCTGGATTCCCTGCGCTTTGGCTGGACCTATCGGGAAATCGACCCCGATGTGTTCGGCGAAGAACTGCTGACCCCCGGTTACCAACGGGTCGAGCGCATCGCCGTGGTGGCGCTGATTGTCACGCGCATGGGCGCCGACACGGGCGGGATTCATCAATCCGTCGCAGGTGAGTGAGCCATGAACAAGAACCTGGATGACTACAACCGCATGCGCGACTTCTCGGCGACTTCGGAACCTGCCGCCAGGCGTTCGGGCAAAAAAGCTGCGCCCGCGCATGCCTTGCAGTTCTGCATCCAGAAACACGACGCCTCACGCCTGCACTATGACTTTCGCCTGGAGCTCGATGGTGCGCTGAAAAGCTGGGCGGTGCCCAAGGGGCCGTCGCTGGACCCCACGGTCAAGCGCCTGGCGGTGCATGTCGAGGATCATCCCATCGACTACGCCACGTTCGAGGGCAGTATTCCCGAAGGCCATTATGGCGCCGGTGACGTGATCGTCTGGGACCGTGGTGTGTGGATTCCCCAGGAAGACCCGGCCCAGGCCTACGCCAAGGGCAAGCTCAAGTTCGAATTGCAGGGCGAGAAGCTCGCCGGATTGTGGAACCTGGTGCGCACGCACATGCCGGGCAAGCAGGAGCAATGGTTTCTGATCAAGCACCAGGACAGCGCGGCCAAGCCTGAAAGCGACTACGACGTGGTCGCCGCCGAGCCGGACAGCGTCCTCAGCGACCGTACGATTGTGCCGAAGAAGGCCAGGACGGCGACCCAATCCAAGCCGGTCAAAAAGCCGGCGCGCGCCGCCCCCGCAAAAAAACCGTCGGCGCAGCTGACCGGCGCGCACAAGGCGAAACTGCCGGACACCCTCAAGCCGGAGCTAGCGACACTGGTCGAAAAGGCACCAGACGGCGAGTGGAGTTACGAAATCAAGTTCGACGGCTACCGAATCATGGCGCGCCTTGACCATGGCGAGGTCAAGCTGTTTACCCGTAACGGCCACGACTGGACGCACAAACTGCCCGCGCAAGCACGGGCGCTGGCTGCGTTGCAGCTGGAGTCAGCGTGGCTTGACGGTGAGATGGTGGTCACCAACGAGCAAGGTGTGCCGGATTTTCAGGCGTTGCAGAACGCTTTCGACAGCGCCCGTAGCGAAGTCATCCTTTATTACCTGTTCGACATGCCGTACCTCAATGGTGTGGATCTTCGCGAGGTGCCGGTCGAAGAGCGTCGCATGGCGTTGGCGACGGTGCTTAAACCGAGCGACGACCCGATACTGCGTTTTTCCGACGCGTTTTCCGAAGCGCCCGACGCCTTGCTCAACAGTGCCTGCCAAATGCAGATGGAAGGGCTGATCGGCAAACGGCTGGGTTCGCCCTACGTGTCCCGCCGCAGCAGCGACTGGATAAAGCTCAAGTGCAAGCATCGGCAGGAGTTCGTGGTGGTCGGTTATACCGATCCCAAAGGCGCGCGTAGCGGTTTCGGCGCGCTGTTGCTGGGGTTGCATGACAAGGACAGTGGGCAACTGCGGTATGCGGGCAAGGTGGGCACCGGGTTTAATGAAGCCACGTTGATGCGTATTTATGGGCAGCTCAAGCCGTTGCAGGCCAAAAAGGCCTCGGTGGTCAATCCGCCGAGCGGTTTCGATGCCAAGGGCGTGCACTGGCTCAAACCCACCTTGCTGGCCGAAGTCGCCTTTGCGGAAATGACCAAGGAGGGCTCGGTGCGCCACGCCGTCTTCCATGGCCTGCGCAACGACAAGCCGGCCAAGGCGATTACCGAGGAGCGCGCTGCCGTGGTGACCAAGACTGCCAAACCCAAGCCGGTCGCCGGCAAGAAGGCGACCGCCGCGAAAAAGGTGGCGGAAAAAGCCACCCCGGCGCCGTCCCAACTGGGTCTGGAGCAGGGCAAGGTGCGCATTACCCACCCCGAACGGGTGATTGATGCCAGCAGCGGCACCACCAAGGTGCAACTGGCGGAGTATTACGCCAGCGTCGCTGAATGGATCCTGCCGGAATTGAAAGACCGTCCGGTGGCATTGGTGCGCGCGCCGGACGGAATTGCCGGCGAACTGTTTTTCCAGAAAAACGCTGAGCATCTGGCCATTCCCGACATCAAGGTGCTGGACAAGGCACTGACCGGGCAGCCGATGATGATCATCAACAACGCGGAAGCGCTGATCGGCGCCGTGCAGATGAGCACGGTGGAGCTGCACACCTGGAACGCCACCTCGGCCAGCCTCGAAAAACCCGACCGCTTTGTCCTCGACCTCGACCCCGATCCGGCGCTGCCGTGGAAAAGCATGGTCGAGGCGACTCAGCTGACCCTGTCGGTGCTCGACGAACTGGGGCTCAAGGCGTTCCTGAAAACCAGCGGCGGCAAGGGCATCCACCTGGTCGTGCCACTGACCCGCAAACTGGGCTGGGATGAGGTGAAGGATTTCAGCCACGCCATTGTCAGCCACATCGCCAAATTACTGCCGGAGCGCTTTTCCGCCGTGTCGGGGCCGAAGAACCGGGTCGGGCGAATCTTCATCGACTACCTGCGCAACGGTCTTGGCGCCACCACCATCTGTGCCTACGCCGCCCGGACCCGCGAAGGCATGCCGGTGTCGGTGCCGATCTTTCGCGAAGAAGTGGCCGAGCTCAAGGGGGGCAATCAGTGGACCATTCATACCGTACAGGAGCGCCTGGCCGAAGTGGGCAACGAGCCTTGGGCTGACATGAAGAAAACCCGTCAGGCCATCACCGCCGACATGCGCCGGCGGGTCGGGATGAAGAAGTAGCGGCTCAAGTCTCAACCAAAACAACTGTGGGAGCGAGCCTGCTCGCGATGCGTAGTGTCAGACGAAGCTGCACCGCCTGGCACGCCGCATCGCGAGCAGGTCGAATCGTCGCACCGTCGCTCCCACAGTTGTTCCTTGTGTTCTCACAAGATGGTTTCAGGCATCGCGCAACAGGTCATTGGCGTTCAGCAACGCGTAGGCGATTTCCGGCCGCTTCTCCAGGCCGCGACGGATGGCGGTGGGGATCGCCTGGCGGGTCTTGCGACACAGGCCCGGCAGTTCGTCGATGGTGATGGCGATGCCGCGCATGGTGCGCACCTCGTTGAAACCGGGAGCGACCTCCACTCGAATACCCAGCTGCTGGTACATCTTTTGCTGCATGCCCTCCAGGTCGCTCAGGCTCTTGAGGTTTTCCAGGCGCTCGATCAGGCGCTTTTCCTCGCTGCGCGTCAAAAACAGGATGCGCAGGTCGGCGCCTGGCGTCTCCAGCAGGGGTTCACGCTCGCAGATGCAGGCACCGGGCGGACAAGGTTGGCGTATCGGCAGAGAGTTCGTCATGGGCTCCATCATAGAGCGCCCTGCGACAGTTTGCCCATAGTGGCGCAGGCCACGGTTTTACCCGTCTGGACGCCTTCGGGTCGGGGCGCAAAACAGCACTTTCGAATCAATTCATAGGCATAGCGCAGGTATCGGCAAATGTCCTTTAAAGTCGAGATTTTGACGTCATTCGCGCTGGATTTTTATTTTTCACCGTTGAGGTGACGGGCCATTGACGTAATGGCGATGTGCTTATAGTCTGCTGAAAAACCGGTCAAGATTTCCTTCACCCGACAACAGAAATATCCGCTCAGCAGGGAGGCGGTTCATGCGCAAATCACTCGTCTTTAAATGCGTTTTGTTGTCGGTGCTCTCTAATGGTGCAGCAGTGGTGAGCGCGCAGGCGAGCAATTTGGCCTATGAAATTAGTCGCATAGGCGGCTCCTGTGAAGAAGCCGCGCCGCAACGGGGCACGGCGGTCGAGGAACAGAGTGGCGCACCTTTCACCCTGGGTGTCAGCTCGGCAATCCCGGCGGGCGCCAACGAAACCAACTTGGCCGCTAACACTAAACAGCAGTTCAATATTCTTGTTGAATCTGCAGCCAAAGTGAGCGCTTCCGTCAATACTTCCTCCTGCGACGGATTAATGGCGCAACTTGCCCAGGGTAAATTTCTGGCAAATTCCGATACTCCGACTAAGGTGTTGAGTGCTGGCACCGAAGTCTTTACCAATCAACCGATTGCAGTCTCCTTGCCGGCCGCGGCGTGGTTGTTTTCGTCTGCATTGTTTGGTTTCGTAATGGTCGCCAATCGCCGCAAGGTTTAGCGGTAATGGGTGCGCATGCGCTGGTAGAACAATAATTAGTTGATATCAATTTGATGTGCTGATGATGGCACTCAAGTTGACGGGTTATATAGTGGGTGTTTGGCGATGTAGTTGCTGAATGACGGGTACTTATTATTAAAGTGCTACTAATTTGGCGGGTATGCATCGGGGGTAATATGTTTGACTGCACGTTGTTGTTAAATAAGAAACTTCCTTCGCAAAAGCCTGCCCGTCAGGGGATTTTTACGCCGGCGCGCCAGACACCGGTCGCCGCCAGGCGCAAGCAATCCCGTGGTGAGCAATTTCTCGATGTGCGCAGGGGTGAGCGTGATTTGCTCCCCGTTTTATGCAAAGCTTCTTACATGGCTATCTAGGCGGAGGGACCCCGATGTCACGTTTCTTGCTACCCGTATTTTGTGCGCTGGCTGTTCTGCCCAGCGTTTCCAGTGCCGCTGAAAATAACGCCTACCATTTGAACCAGGGCGATCGAATCGCGATTTCCGTCTGGGGCGAAGACAAGCTCAAGGAAGAAGTCACCGTGCTTCCCGATGGCAGCATCACTTTCCCGCTGACAGGCAAGGTCGATGTCCTGGGGCTGGACTCCACCGCCGTCGAAGAGCGGCTGGCCGCCAAGCTCGAGAAGTTCATACCCGATCCGCAGGTCAGCGTGGTCGTCACCGGCACTGCGGGCAACATCGTCTACGTGCAAGGCAAGGTGCTCAAGCCTGGCACCGTGCCGATGGTGGGCCCGACCACCGTGCTGCAAGCGTTGAGCCTCACCGGTGGCTTGGACAAATTCGCCGACAAGGGTGAAATCAAGGTGGTCCGGAACAAGGGGGGCGCGCAGCAGATCCTTCCGGTGAACTACAGCGACCTGATGTCCGGACGTGACATGTCTACCAACATCCAATTGCAGGCCGGCGATACGCTGGTCGTGCCATAGCCTTGCGCCAAGTATTGGGTGTGACCTTGATGGCGCTGAGAACAACCGGAGTAGCCACGGCAATCTTTGTCCTGCCGTGCTCCGGTGTGGCCTACGCTGCGACCTGGCAGTCGGCGATCACCGTGCCCACGATGGTCGAATACGACAGCAACCCGACGTTGGCTACCAGCAACGAAAAGGGGGTGACGCGCTACATCCTTGCGCCGGACGCCATCCTCATCGGGACAGCCGATCAGGATGAATTCCAGTTCGGTCTTGGCGTGTATGCCGTGCGTTCCTCGGACACGGACATCGTGACCGACCGCGAGGACCCGCGACTCAAGCTGGGTTGGCAGCGCGAGACCGAAACCGGCGCTTTCGGCCTCACGGCCCGGTATGAGGAAAGCTCCACGTTGTCCTCGACCGTCCAGGAAACCGGCGTGGTGGTGCCCGATGGCACACAGAAAATGACCTCGCTGGAAGGCAACTGGCGCTCGGCCCTGAGCGAACGCGGCACCCTGACCAACGACATCGAGTACCGCCATGTCACCTACGACATCGACTCGCTGACCAACTACGACGAGCTGTCGAACCGCCTGGGCTATACCTATGCCTGGAGCGAACGCATGGAGCTGTTCACCCGTCTGGGCGTGAAACGCTACAAGCCTGATTCCGGCTCGACCCTGGCGGAGTCCTCGAACAGCTACACCCCGGACGTCGGCGTGAACTACCAGTTCTCCGAAGAGTTGCGCGGTACGGTGTATGTCGGGGTCAACGAAGAGTCCAATGCCGACAGCGGGCCGAGTGCCCAGGGCGGCATGTCGCTGAACTTCAGCGGCGAGCGGGTGGATGCGGGCATCGACGCCAGTCGCAACACCATCGCCAGCGGCGATGGCGGTTTCGTCGAAGTGGACAGCGTGAGCGGTATCTGGAGCTACGCGATAGACGAGACCCGGCGCGCAGGTGTGGCGGCATCCTGGCAGGATTCCAAGGGGCAGACGCCTAACACCCTGTACAACTACAGCGCCTGGTTCAGTCAGGAACTCTCGCCTTTTTGGATGGCGCGCCTATCCTACACATACAAAGAACGCCAGCAAGATGGCTTGCCGGATGCTACCGCAAATGTCGTCGGGTTGACGCTGACTTATAGCTACCCCGGTTTCTGAAATTCCGTAGTGTGAGAAATATGGCCTCTGAATACGAAATGTCGGTCAACGACTACCTGGCTATCGCCAAGCACCATGCCTTGCTGATCATCCTCAGTGGCGCGGCCATCCTTGGCGTGTGCCTGGCGGTCGCGCTTTCTCTGCCGCCGACCTATGAGTCGTCCGGCACGATCCTGGTCGAGTCGCAGCAGATTGCGACGGACCTGGTGGGGCCCAACAACAACTCCTTCGCCGATGAGCGCATCGAGGTCATTCGCCAGCGCGTGATGACCCGTGAGCACCTGGAAGGGATCATCGACAAATACAATCTTTTCTCGTCGCAGAGCCGGCAACTGAGCCTCAGCGAAAAGATCGAGGAAATGCGCAACGCCATCACCATCTCCCTGGTCAGCGCCGACGTGAAAGGGCGGGGCGAGGTGACGATTGCGTTCCGGCTGGGCTTTGAGCACCGCCAACCGGAAATCGCCAACAAGGTGGCCAACGAACTGGTCACGCTGTTTCTTGACGAAAACATCAAGCAACGCACCGAACGCGCCAGTGAAACGACGGAATTCCTGACCCAGGAAGCGGACAAGCTGCGCGTCGAGCTCGAAACCCTGGAAAACCGCCTGGCGGACTTCAAGCAAGCGCACAGCAATGCGCTGCCCGAGCACCAGGAACTGCGCATGAATATGCTGACGCGCGCCGAAACCGAGCTCAAGGAAGTCGACCGCGACTACAAGTCCGTTCGGGAAGAAATGCGTTTCAACGATCTGGAGCTCTCCGCCGCCAACTCTGGCCAGTCGACCAAGCCAGGCCTGGCCGGCGCCGCTGCCGACAAGCCGCAGGACCTGGGCAGCCTCAAAGCCGAATACGCCCGTCTGATGTCGCTGTACACCGAAGCCCACCCCGACGTCCGTGCGGTCAAGCGCAAGATTGCCGCCCTTGAGGCCCAGGGTTCCTCCGGTTCAACGCTGCCGGCCAACCTGGATGTCGCCAAGGCCCAGGCCCGGATCGCCGCTTCTGAGGCACGGATGCAGTCGCTTGCGGATCAAAAGCAGCAGATCCTCAAAAAGATCTCCACCTACGAAGCGCAGATTCTCGAGACGCCGCAAGTCGAGCGTGGCCTGGTCACGCTGATGCGCGACCACGAAAACGCGCGCAAGAAATACGAGGAAATCCGCACCAAGGAAATGAGTGCGAAGATCTCCGAAAGCCTTGAGCAGGAAAACAAGGCCGAGCGCTTCGTGCTCCTGGAATCGCCGCTGATGCCGGAAAAACCGATCAAGCCCAACCGCAAGAAAGTGGTCGCCATGGGCCTGGTCCTGGCTCCGGTGGGCGCGGGCGCCCTGGTCATGCTGCTGGAACTGATCAACCCGCGTGTGCGTGGTGCCGAAGCACTGGCCAGCGTGCTGGGCAAACGGGTACTGGTCTCGATTCCCTATATTCACACCCGAGCGGAACTGGCACGCCGCAAGCAATGGCGAGTGCGCCTGGTCATCATAGGGCTCGTGATCTTCACGATCTTCCTGGTGCTCGTGCACTTCCTCTACATGCCCCTGGATCTTTTGATGATCAAAGCTCTGGGCCGGTTTGCATAAGGAAAGACAGCGATGGACATTCTCAAACCCGATGCCGACAAGGCCGAGCAACCGGCCTCCTCGAAGGCCATGACACCGACCGGTTCGGGGCTCAATGCACTCAGTTATGTACAGACACGGGTGGTGCCGCTGCGGTATGACCACCTGGAGCGCAACCGTATTGTCGCTTACAACAAGAACTCCAGCATGGGCGGGGCCTTTGACCTGCTGCGTACTCAGGTCCTGAAGACCATGGACGAAAATGGCTGGCGCACGCTGGCCATTACCTCGCCGACCCCGGAAGCGGGCAAGACGGTGCTGGCGATCAACCTGGCCATGAGTATCGCCCACCACACCACCAAGACCGCCTTGCTGGTGGACTTCGACCTGCGTCGGCCGAAGGTGGGCAGTTGCCTGGGCCTGTCGATGGAAAAATCGCTCAATGAGCTGCTCAGTGATGAGGCTGAGTTGCAGGACGTGCTGGTCAACCCGACATTGCCGCGTTTCGTGGTATTGCCGACACGTGAGCCGATTCCGCTGTCCACCGAGGTGCTGTCTTCGCCGCAAGTCAGCAACCTGATCGTCGACCTGCGCGAACGCTATGACTCGCGCATCGTGATTTTCGACTTGCCGCCGATCCTCAGTTCGGACGATGTGATCACCGTCCTGCCGAAATTCGACTGCGTGCTGCTGGTCGTGGCCAACGGCATGAACAGCAACAAGGAAATCGAGGAAAGCCTGCACCACCTGGACGGTGCCAATATCGTCGGTACGGTGTTGAACAAGGCCGAACCGCAAAACCGCACCTACTACTGACGTGCTGCTTCTCGGCGCTGGGCGTGACGGCGCAGCGCCGAGACACCTACTGCCAGGGGTGTTTCTGTTCCCACGCCCAGGCGTGCCTCACGATCTGCTCAAGTGAAGCGAACTGCGCTCGCCAGCCCAGAATCGCCTGGGCCCTTGTCGGGTCAGCGACCAGGCGCGGTGGGTCACCGGCGCGGCGCGGCGCCTCACTGACGCGGATCTCCTTGCCTGTCACCCGACGCGCCGTGTCGATCACTTGCTGCACCGAGAAACCCTGACCGTTGCCGAGGTTGAACGCCGTGCTCTCGCCGTCGTCCAGCAGGTAATCCACGGCCAGGGCGTGGGCAGCCACCAGGTCGCTGACGTGCACGTAGTCGCGGATGCAGGTGCCATCAGGGGTGTCGTAGTCGCGGCCATAGATGGTGATGGATTCGCGCCGCCCCGAGGCCGCCTGCAGGATCAGGGGCAGCAGGTGGGTTTCCGGTTCGTGGCGCTCGCCCAACTCGCCGTCCGGGTCCGCACCGGCGGCGTTGAAGTAGCGCAGGCAGACCGATTTGAGCCCGTAGGCACGATCGAAATCTTCCAGCATCTGCTCGACCATCCATTTGCTGCGCCCGTACGGGTTGATCGCGGCTTTCGGATGATCTTCGTCGATAGGCACGTACACCGGGTCACCGTAGACGGCGGCGGTCGAAGAAAAGATGAAGCGTTTGACGTCGGCCCGGATCATGGCTTGCAGCAGGGTCAGGGTGGCGGCCAGGTTGTTCTGGTAGTACTTGGCCGGCTCGCTGACGGATTCGCCCACCTGTATGAACGAGGCGAAATGGAATACTGCGTCAAACGCATGCGCGGCGAACAGCCGGTCGAGGGCCTGTGCGTCGGCGATGTCCAGCTCCACCAGCGTCGCGCCCATCAGGGCGCTGCGGTAGCCCGTGGAAAAGTTATCGGCCACCACCAGCTCGTGGCCGGCGCGTCGCAACTGTTTGACCATGTGCGAGCCGATGTAGCCTGCGCCGCCAACCACCAGAAAATTCATCCTGCCCTCCTGGGCGAGTGTTGCTGTGTAAACGCGGATTGTGCCATCAACGCGCGGTATTTTTCCTTAAAAACAGCCAGTTGGCGGTCTGCAACCCATCGAGCTTGATGGTGTAGCGGCCATCCGCATAGGTGGCGGGCAGCTTTTTCTGCTGTGCCAGGATGCCCTGCGTGAACAGGGTCAGGCCCGGCGGCGCCTGAATCGTCAGCGTGCCGGCCAGGGGCTCGACGAAGTAGGGCGGTCTTTCCTCGTCATTGGGCAGGGCGCGTGCGCCGAGGGAGATCATCAGGTCTTCGGACTGACCCAGCGGCGTGTCATTCAGGCTTTGCACCACCACGCTGGCGTTGGCGGTCTTCGCATTGACCTGAATGTTGCCGAGACTGATCGACTCGCCGCCGATCCAGCCGGTTGCCGCCTGGGTGCGCGGTGTGTCGATGGTGTAGACGCCGCGTTTCCAGTTGCGCTTGAGCTCACCGGAGTCGGACGTGGATTCGCTGGCATTGGCCTCCAGCAGCGACTGGTCGGGATCGTGGAACACCTGGGTCTTGCCCGTCGTCGCGCCGGTTTGCAACCAGGGCAATGCGGGCGTCTGCGGCATGGCGATCTGTAACTTGCCCTTTTCCATGGCGGTGCGCAGCAGGGCCGATGTGCTCGGGGTAATGGCCTGGCCGAACAGGGTGTCCGGGGTAGGCGCGAACACATAAGTGGTCTTCGCCTCGCTGACGTCGCCACGTCGGAACAGCAGCGCGGCTGCAGGGAAGGTGGACAGCGGCGCAGGGTCGTTATAGAGGTTCCAGTTGCCGGTGGTTCGCCAGCCGTCGGAGAGCCCTTCCTGGCTGTAGGCGTATTGCATCAGCGCGTCCCAGCCCTGATAGCTGGCCGTGCCGGCGATGAACAGCGGTACCCCGTGACGATCGGGGGTAGGGAAGGGCTCGCTGTTCCACTCGGTGACGGTCACCGGTTTGCCTGTGACCTGGCCTGCGCCGATCCAGTTGGTGATGCCGGCGCTGGACAGCGGGTTTTTCTCCAGTTGGCCGAGGCCGCCATAGCTGTGTACGTCGATGATGTCGCCGGACGTCAATGCGGGCAACGACAGCAGGCCGTCGCCGCCCCAACTGTTGGTCGTGGCGATGGGCACCTTCACACCCAGATCGCGCAGGTGCTTGATCATGTCGACGTTGAAGCTGCGCTCCAGATCATTGAGAAACATTTTCGAGGCGCCGAATTCCCAGGCGCGCCAGGTCTGGTTCGCCGACAGGTTGTGCTGCCGGGCGAACGCTTCGGCCTCGGCCATGTAGACCTTGCTGTGCTTGGGCACGTCTTTGTCGCCCAGCAGGGCATTGCCAAAGTGGTTGGTGATGTCGTTTTCGTTGGTGATCAACACGGCGGCAATCGCCGGTTCATCCTTGTACGCCAGGCCGGTGTAGCTGTTGACGTGGTTCAGGTAGGCCGCGGCAAAACGCTTCATCGCTTGCTGGATGGTGATGTTGACGTAGTTGTAGCCTTTGAGCCCGGCGTTGCCATGCTCATCCTTGGGCAGCTCATCGAAGCCGTAGATGTTGTCCTTGGCGGTGAAGGCCCGTTCGACGTGCAGGTCGAGCCAGACATAAATGCCTTCGTCCTTGAGGCTCTTGATCCACAGGTCGATTTTTTTCAGCGAATCCGGGCTCGGTTGCAGGGTATTGGCATTGGGCGCCGGGCCAAAGATGTTCGGGCTGACCCAGGGCGAGTCGTGGTGGTGCAGGCGTACCAGGTTGACGCCCAGGCCGGACAGGCGTTTGGCCTGCTTTTTGATGTCTTCGTCCGGGGTACTGAACAGCGCGTAGGCCGATACGTTGGTGCCCCAGAAGCGCGCCGGGGTGTTGTCGGCGAACACCAGTCGCTCGCCGGCGGCCTTGACGAAGCCGCGCTTGCCGGCGGGTTTTTCGTTGGCATTGAGGAACGACAGATCGACCGGCGAGGTTCGCCAGTCGAGTTTGTCCGTCGGCCAGGTTTTCGGGTCCACCAGGCCGAAGCGCTCGCCGGTGGTGGGGCCGAGGTTCACATCACCGGACACGCTCAGGGTCGCCTTGAAGTTCTGCCGGCCGGGCTTGATCGCGTCCTTGTAGAAAAATGCACGGATCTCCGAGCCGTCGCCCGGTTCGATGAACACCCTGGCCAGGGCCGGTTCGAAGCGCATCTCGATGCGTCGGCCCTGGGCATCGCCCCACGCCCAGCCCTTGTTGCCGGGCAGCAATTGCGGCTGGCCCATGGCGCCCTGGAACAGGGCCGGGTCGAAATTGAACACGAAGCCGCCACCGATGACGTTCGGCTTGGCGCTGCGCGCTTCTACCGAGACGTCCCAGGTCAGTTGCTGCTCGCCGGGTTTCTGGATGTTGGCCGTCAGGTCGAAGTCCAGCGTCTGGTTCTGCCCGACCAGGGTGTAGCTGTACGGGCCCTTGGTCGTGAATTTGGTGGGAAAGGCGGTCCAGCCATAGTCGGCCTCGAAAAACACGAACGAAGACGCCAGGGCCGGGCTGCCGCCCTGCGTCAGGGCGGGCAGGCCGCTTTTTTCATCGACATTGGCCACCCAGTCGGACGCCCAGGCGTGCAGCGGCAGGATCACGACAGACAAGACAACCGGGAGCAGCAGACGTGTGCGGCGGACAATGTTGAGCATGGGGTTACCGGAGTTGGAGGTGGGCACTGGCCGCCACGGCTGGCGAGGTGTGTTTGAGATTGCGCGCCATGCGCACATAGGCAACGCCCAGCCCGGCGACCGACCAGTACACCACCGGGATGATCGTGATGCTGCTGACGGTGAAGATGGTCACGAGGATGCCGACCAGTGTCGCGAACAATGCCCGCCCGAGCCTTCGGGCCTCATCGTCCTTGTCGGGGAACGAGCGCATGGTCTTGCGGATGCCCAGCAGTACGGCGGCGAAAAAGGCCACGAACACCGCCAGGCCGATCAAGCCATAGGACAGGGCCACACCGATGTAGGTGTTGACGATATCAATGATGCCTTCGCCCTGGATCATCGCCTGCATTTCCGGCGCCTTGCGATAATCGAAGGTGCCCAGCAGCGGGTTGCGCTGGATCACCAGGATCGAGTTGTCGATCAGGCGCTGGCGGTAGGTGATGTTTTCCACCTCGACGTTGCCGACGAACGGCAGCAGGTCGAGCACCTTCTGCCCGCCCGGCACGACGGTCAGCACGGGGAGGGCGAGTATGCCGGCGAACGCCAGCAGCATGATGCGCTTGACCACCTTCTGGCCGGTGGCGATGTACACCAGCAACATGGCGGCGGCGCCGATCCACGGGCCCCGCGACAGCGGCGCGAACAGCCCGCCGGCCAGCAGCAGGGCGCCAAGCCGGCGTTGCATCTTGCTGCGCACGCCTTCCTGCAGATACAGGTAAAAGCCGATGGCCGTGCTGATCACCAGCCCCAACGCGATGGCCTGGCCGGTGGTCACGCTGGCACGCAGCAAGCCGCCGCGGCTCAGGTAACTGGACATTTCCCACTGCATGCCCATGGCGCCGATCAGTGCGCTGTACAGCAGCCAGCCGCGGGCGAACTCGAAGAAGCCGATCAGCGCCATCACCATCGCCGCGAGGACGAAGCCCAGCAGGGCGTCCTTGAAGTCGCTGAGGTTCTTCAGCGCCCGGCTGGCGACGTAGTACGGCAGGAACACATCGGTGAACTGGTAGAGCGTCTGGCGCAGGGTATCGGTGACCGTGGTTTCGCGCAGCAGGAGCAGGCTGGTCAGCACCAGGTAGGCGGCGAGGAATTTATCCGGCCAGGTACGCCCGAATCCCTGGGTGTCGGCTTGCCGGCGCAGCGAGAAAAACGCCGGCAGCAGCACGCACAGCGACAGCAGCCGGACATAGTTGAGGTCGAAAAAGTAGTTCATCAGGCCGAAGCCTGGAATGCGCGCCTGCGCCGGCGGCACCAGGAACGCCAGGATGAAGAACAGCGCGACGGGGTTGTGTTCGCGTTTTCGGGCGATGGTCAGGAGGATCGTGGTCACGGCCACATAGATCCAGAAACTGTGCGAGACGAAGGCCAGGATGGTCAGCACGAACCACAGGTTGCGCCGACGGCTGAAGTCGTGGGCAGGGATCAGGTCGCTGGCGGGCCGGCGTGCCATGAAAAAAACCACGCCGGCAAGAACGAGAATGACGACTAACGCGCGAAAGTGCTCAGGCATGGAGAGTCAGGCTTACCAATGGGTGAATGACAGATACTAGTAGAATGGCAAAGTGCGACTATAGTACGTTTTTGAGTAGTTGAGTCCGGGGTTGTTCTGATGCCACCAGCTGATATCTCGCCATCGTTGAGCCTTCGCAGGCGAGCCATATTTGCCGGGGCATGGAATCTTGGTGCGCTGATCACCTCCCAGGCCATCCGGCTGGGCGGCAATCTCATTATGGCCCGCCTGTTGATGCCGGAAATGTTTGGCATCATGGTCATCGCCACCACCGTGTCGGTGGTGCTGCACCTGCTGTCCGATGTCGGCTTTCGCCAGAACATCATCCAGAGCCCGCGAGGCGACGATCCGGCCTTCCTCAATACCGTGTGGACGGTGCAGATCATCCGCGGCTTCATTCTGTTCGCCTTCACCCTGCTGATCGCCGGCTGTTCGTGGTTCACCCAGCTTCTGCACCTGTGGCCGGATCAGTCCACCTACGCCGCGCCGCAATTGCCCCTGGTGCTGGCCGTCACCGGTTTTTCCGCGATCATCTACGGCTTCCAGTCGACCAAGGTCGATGTGGCCGTGCGCGACTTCCAGCAGAAGAAGGTCGTGCTCGCCGAATTCATCTCGCAACTGGCCGGCCTGCTGACCATGTTGGTGATCGGCTATTTCACCCGGTCGATCTGGGCGCTGGTCGGCTCCGGGCTGGTTGCCGCGCTGGCGATGACCTTGCTCGGGCACTTCTGGTTTCCCGGGGTGCGCAACCGCCTGCACTGGGACCGTGCCGCGCTCCAGGAAGTGGTGGTCTTCGGTCGCTGGATGCTGTTGTCATCGGCGGTGGGCGTGCTGGCCATGAACGGCGACCGCATCTGGTTCGGCGGCAGCATGTCGGCCAATGAACTGGGGGTGTTTTCCATTGCCGTGCTGATTCTCGGTGCCTTGCAACTGGGCATGGCGCGCTTGCTCGGGGCCGTGGCGCTGCCGGCGTTCAGTGAGGCGGCGCGAGTCAACGACAAGGAGCGCTTGCACCTTTTGTATGACCGCTTCAAATTGCTCTTCGATGGGGTCTCGCTATTCATCTGCGGGCTGTTCTGGGTCATCAGCCCGCTGCTCATCAGCATTTTGTACGATGAACGCTACGCCGAAGCCGGCCACATGCTGGCGATTCTTTCATTGTCGTTTTTCACCTGGCGCTTTGCCGTGGCGCATCAGGTCTGGCTGGCGTTGGGGCTGACCAAATACCAGGCCATGGACAACATCATCCGTGCCGTTTCGTTGTGGGTGCTGCTGCCACTGTTGCTGGCCATCGGCGGCGTGCATTATGCGATCTGGGGGGTTGCCCTGCATGCGTTGCCGACGGTGTTCCTGGTGGTGTACGTCAATCGCAAGGTGGGGTTGTTCGATCTCAAGCGTGAACTGGTGGTGCTGCCCCTGGCGTTGGTAGGCGTCGTCTGCGGGGAAGTGGTGCTGGAGATTGCCGGCTGGTTTTGACTGGGTCGTCGGGGAGCCTTGAATCATGCACGAACCTGATTTGAATACGTCTGCAATGGATCGCAGGGATTTCCTCCAGGCATTTGCGCTGTTGAGCCTCGGGGGGCTCGTCTTTGGCTGTTCCACTGCGCTTGCCCGGCCCGTCGCGGCCAAGTCCGGGTACTTCGTCGTCAACGGATGGGTCTTGCCGGCCCAACACTTTCAGCCAGCGCAAACATGATCAAAGACTACCAATCGCAGAAAGAACTGCGCGAGGCCTATGACATCTGCATCATCGGCGCGGGCCCGGCCGGTATCACCCTGGCGTTGCGCCTGGCCGGGCAGGGCAGGCAGGTGTTGTTGCTCGAGGGCGGTGGGCGCGAGTACTCGCAAGACTCGCAAGATCTCTACCAATGCCCCTCCACGGGCCTTGAGGTCTATGCCGAAGAAACCCGCCTGCGTTATCTGGGCGGGACGTCCAACCATTGGTCCGGGCGCTGCCGCCCCTTCGAAGCCTCCGACTTCAACACCGGCCCGCCCGTGCGCCTGCCCGGCTGGCCCATCGCGTTTGCCGAAATGCAGCGGCATCTGGCCGAAGCGATGGCCATTGTCGATCTGGCGCCGAATGCCAGTTTCAAGGCGATCAACGCTTCCCTGGACGGTGCCGACTTTGAAGCGGATCGCTTTCTGCTCAGCCCGCCGACCCGTTTTGCGACGAAGTACGCCAGGGAACTCAATGAAACCGAGGGCCTGGAAGTCTTCATTCATTGCAACTGCGTCGACCTCGAGTTCGACAGCGGGACCGGGCGCATTGCGGCCATCGTCGTTTCGGACTACCAACAGCGGCGCGAGCGGGTCAAGGCGCGGCAGTTCATCCTGGCCACCGGTGCGATCGAGAATGCCCGGCAACTGCTCAACAGCGAGTCGCTGGCGGCGGGCGGCATCGTCACCGAGGGCGGGCTGGTCGGCAAATGTTTCATGGAACACCTGAACGTCGAACTGGGCACCTTTATCCTCAAGGACGGGCAGGAAAAGAACTCCCGGGAGTATTTCACCACCGATGCCTTCGTCGCCCAGCATCGGGCAGGCAAGGGCAACGTCGCCATTTCGCTGGTCTCGGAAGTCAAGACCTATGGCCGTACGGCGGCGATCAAGAGTTTCTTCGAAAACCTGATCTGCGATATCGGCGTGGAGCAGAAGATCGAGTTCATCACCAAGTTCGATTGCCCGGGCGATGGGGTGATCGGCACGCTGATCGAGCAGTTTCCCAACCTCAACAGCCGCGTCTCGCTGGGACCCGAACGGGATGCCCTGGGCATGCGCAAGGCCACGGTGCATTGGGAGCTGAGCCCGGCGGACCGTGACACCGTCAAGTCCATCGGCCTGGAAATGGCCAAATGCTTTGCCGACACCGGCCTGGGCCTGGTCAAGCTGGAGCAGTGCGTCTATGACGAGACCGTGCCACTGAAGCTCAACCCCCATGCCCATCACATGGGGACTACGCGCATGGCCTCGGCGCCGGAGTTCGGCGTGGTCGACGAGAACTGCAAGGTCTTCGGCGTCGAGAACCTGCATATCGCCGGCAGCAGCGTTTTTGCGACCGGCGGTGCGAGCAATCCGACCATGCCGCTGTTACAACTGACACTAAGACTGGCGGAGCACATTAATAGTATAAGTTAGCGCTCAAATTGGATTTTCTGGCTGGTGCTCGTCAGGGTGGCTTGATCACGGCTCACCTGGCTGGATGTGCATCGGAATTTGGTAGCCAGCCTCCGGATCTGCGGAGGGGGAATGGAGATAGTCTGTTGAAAGTGACTTTTGTTCTGAGTGTGGCGAGCATGTCGGGCGGCATCCGCGTGGTGACCATCTATGCCCAGGCACTGGCTGACGCCGGCCATGATGTAACACTCGTTTCGCTGCCTTATCCCGCAATTCCGCTGCGCAGAAAGATCAAGAGCTTTGTCACCGGCAAGGGCTGGCTGGAAACACCGGTCATTCCTTCCTACCTGGACGACATGGACCTCGACCATCGGGTGATCGAAAAATACCGGCCGATCGTGGAATCCGACGTGCCGGATGCCGATGTGGTCATCGCCACCTGGTGGGAAACCGCCGAGTGGGTCAACGACCTGAGTCCGGCCAAGGGCGAGAAAGTGTATTTCGTGCAGGGGCACGAGATTTTCCCGTTCTGCCCGACAGACCGGGTCATCGCCACCTATAACAAGCTGCCGTTGCACAAGATCACCATTTCCCGCTGGCTGGCGGATCTGATGCGCGTGGAGTACGGCGACGCCGATGTCGACCTGGTGCCCAACAGTGTCGATCATCAGCAGTTCTTCGCCGCGCCCCGGGGCCGGCAGCAGCGCCCGACCCTGGGCTTTCTGTACCACGAAACCCCGTTGAAGGGCCTCGACGTGACGCTCGATGTAATCCGCGCCCTGGAGAAAAAGATCCCGGACCTGCGCGTCATTTCCTTTGGCAGCTTCGCACCCACGGGGGCGTTCGAGGTGCCGGCGAGTGTCGAATTCCACCTGGCGCCCGATCAGGAGCACATCCGCGACCTGTACACCCAATGCGATGTGTGGCTCGCCTCCAGTCGCAGCGAAGGCTTCAACCTGACGGCCATGGAAGCCATGGCCTGTCGGACGCCCGTGGTCTCGACCCGCACGGGTTGGCCGCTGGAAGCCATCACCCCGTTCAAGAACGGCGTGCTGGCAGACATTGATGACACCGAGGCGCTGACGGCGGGCGCCGAACACCTTCTGACCCTGGATGACGCGCAATGGCGTGAGGTTTCCGAAGCGGCCCACCAGACCGTGGCGGCCAGCTCCTGGGAACACTCGGCGAAGCTGTTCGAAGCGGCATTGGTCAAGGCGGTCGGCAAGCGCCCGTCCGGGCAACGTTCGGCCAAGACCGCCTCTTCCGTGGTGTAACAGCGGTGTGCCTGCCAGATTCCAGTGGTAGGGCAAACGGCGACTATAGTACCTTTTCGTGCCATTGATTTTGGGGTTGTAGTGATGCCACCAGCTGATGTATCGCCACCGTTGAGCCTGCGCAGGCGAGCGATATTCGCCGGGGCATGGAATCTGGGGGCGCTGGTGGCATCCCAGGGCATTCGCCTGGGTGGCAACCTGATCATGGCGCGCCTGCTGATGCCGGAAATGTTCGGCATCATGGTCATCGCCACCACCGTGTCGGTGGTGCTGCACCTGCTGTCCGATGTCGGCTTTCGCCAGAACATCATCCAGAGCCCGCGTGGCAACGATCCGGCCTTCCTCAATACCGTGTGGACCGCGCAGATCATCCGCGGCTTCATCCTTTTCGCCTTTACCCTGCTGATCGCCGGCTTCGCCTGGTTCGCCCAGTACATCCATATGTGGTCGGAGCATTCCACCTATGCCGCGCCCGAATTGCCACTGGTGCTGGCCCTGACCGGCCTGTCCGCGATCATCTATGGCTTCCAGTCGACCAAGGTCGATGTGGCGGTGCGCGACTTCCAGCAGAAAAAAGTCGTGCTCGCCGAGTTCGCCTCGCAGATCGCCGGCCTGCTGACGATGCTGGTGATCGGTTACTTCACCCGTTCGATCTGGTCGCTGGTGGGGGCCGGCCTGGTGTCTGCCCTGGTCATGACGCTGCTGGGCCATGTGTGGTTTTCCGGGCCTGCGAACCATCTGCACTGGGAGCGCCGCGCGCTGCAGGAAGTGGTGGGCTTCGGTCGCTGGATGCTGCTGTCGTCGGCGGTGGGCGTACTGGCGATGAATGGCGACCGCATCTGGTTCGGCGGCAGCATGTCGGCGGCCGAGCTGGGCGTCTATTCCATCGCTGTCCTGTTTCTCGGGGCGCTGCAAATGGGCATGCAACGCTTGCTCGGCGCCGTGGCGTTGCCGGCCTTCAGCGAAGCGGCGCGGGTCAATGACACGGCGCGACTGCACGCGCTGTACGACCGCTTCAAATTGCTGTTCGACCTGATCTCGCTGTTTCTCTGCGGATTGGCCTGGGTTCTCAGCCCATTACTGATCCACATTCTGTACGATGAGCGTTATGCCGGTGCTGGCCACATGCTGGCGATTCTTTCACTGTCTTTTTTCACCTGGCGTTTCGCCGTGGCGCATCAACTCTGGCTGGCGCTGGGGCTGACCAAGTACCAGGCGATGGACAACATCATCCGCGCCATCTCGCTGTGGGTGCTGTTGCCGCTGCTGCTGGCGGTTGGCGGCGTCGAGTACGCGATCTGGGGCGTTGCCCTGCATGCGTTGCCGACGCTGATCCTGGTGGCCTACGTCAATCGCAAGGTGGGCTTGTTCGATATCCGCCGCGAGCTGATGGTCTTGCCAATGATGCTGGTCGGGTGGTTATGCGGGGAGTTGGTGTTGGCGCTGTTTCACTGGTTTGACTGGGTGTGACAACCACGTGTCGAATCTCGGCGCGGGGGCTACGCTTAGTGACACGAATCGAGAATCAGGGTGAATCGAACCCTGGCACAGATGTTTACTGGATTTTTTTGGGGCTGACAGGATGATTGGTCTACTGAAACGCGCGATTGCTTGTTTCGCCATGAAAACGGGACGTTTAACCTGGCTCTACAAGCGATTCTGTCAACCGGACGGCCTGCAATGGGCGATCCACATGGCTCGCTGGGGCGGGCTGCACTCCATCGGCAAGAACGTGTGGATCAATCTGGGCTGCAACATCGCTGACCCGACGCTGGTGCGCCTGGGCAACAACGTCGGCCTGTCCGACTGCACGCTGTTCGGTCACGACGCCACCGTCGCCCTGCTCAATGTGCGCTACGGGACGAAGCTCGATTCGGTCGGCCCCATCGACATCCTCGACAACTGTTTCATCGGGCATGGCGCGATCATCCTGCCGCGCGTGACGATTGGCCCGGACTCGGTGGTGGCGGCCGGCGCCGTGGTGCTCCGCGATGTGCCGCCCGGCGTGGTGGTCGGAGGCAATCCGGCCAGGGTCATCTGCACGATGGAAACGCTGTTGAAGAACTCCCAGGAGCGCTGCGCCGCCTACCCGTGGATGGACCTCATCCGTGAGCGCGACGGCGAGTTCGACCCCGAACTGGAAGTGAAGCTGCGAGCCATGCGCGTCGAATATTTCTTTGGTGAAAAATCCAATGGTTAACGCGTCTCTCGATGTGCTGGTGGTCAACTACAACACGGCGGGCCTGTTGCAGCCGATGTTCAATGCGCTGCGCCAGCCCGACAGCGTGGACCGTGCGCGCTACCTGGTGGTGGATAACGCCTCGGTCGACAATTCGCTGGAGTGCCTGGCGACGGTCTGCCCGCAGGCCGTGCTGCTGAGCAACAAGGACAACGTCGGTTTTGGCCGGGCCAACAACCAACTGGTCGAACACCTGCAGGGCAAGTACGCGCTGCTGCTCAATACCGATGCCTTCGTCGCGGCGGACACCCTGAGCAAGACCCTCGACTATATGGAAGCGCATCCCGATTGCGGCATCCTGGGCGTGCGGCTGGAGGGCCGGGAAGGGGACTTACAGCCATCGTGCCGTTATTTCCCGACGCCATTGAACGTGTTTCTGTCGCGCACCGGGCTCGAGCGTTTCTTCCCGATGGTCAAGCGCGTCGACGACATGCAGTGGGATCACGCCTCGGTCCGTGAGTGCGACTGGGTGCCGGGCTGCTATTACCTGATCCGTCGCGAAGTGATCGACACGGTGGGGCTGTTCGATCCGCGCTACTTCCTTTATTACGAGGAAGTCGATCACTGCAAGCGGGTGAAGCAGGCCGGCTGGAAAGTGATCTTCTACCCGCACACCACCGTGGTGCATATCGGCGGGGAAAGCGCCAAGTCCGTGGATGAACTCAATGCCGCCAGCCGGCAGATACCCCGCCTGCAAATCGAGAGTGAGCTGTTGTATTTCCGCAAGCACCACGGCGTGGCGGGCCTGGCCTGGCACATGGCGCTGGTTTGCGTCGGCGACCTGATCCTGGCGCTCAAGGCCTTGCTCAAGCGCCGTGGCAGGGCCGCCATCGGTGCATGCTGGGAGCATGCCCGGGTTACCTGGGCGCTGTTGCGTGACACCAAATTCGCCACCCAACCCACACGGTAGAGCCATTCATGTTCGACAACATTCGCGCGGATCTGCGGGCTTACAACGGTGACTGGGGCGCCCAGGGTTTCTGGGTGATGCTGGTTTACCGCTTCGGGCGCTGGCGTTATGGCGTACGTCCGGCGCTGTTACGCAAAGTGTTTTCGTTCATCTATAAAGTGCTGTTCAAACTGGTGCAGATCCTGACGGGCATCGAGCTGCCGTGCGAGGTGGCGGTCGGGCGCAATTTTGTCATCGACCACTTCGGCGGCATCGTCGTCAGTGGATACGCGCAGTTTGGCGATGATTGCCGGATCCGCAATGGCGTGGTCGTCGGCCTGAAGAATGTCAGCGAACCCATTGCCCCGGTGATCGGCAACAACGTCGACATTGGCTCCGGCGCCAAGGTGCTGGGCAATATCCGCATCGGCAACAATGTGGTGATCGGTGCCAATGCCGTGGTCCTGACCGACGTACCGGACGACTGCGTGGCCGTGGGTGTGCCTGCGGTCATCAAGCAACGCAAGCCTGCACAGGCAAAGGAATGCTCATGAACGTTTTCGCTATCCGGCTCGGGTGAATGCCTTGATCAATGACATGGGCGTCGTGGTCATCGGCCGCAATGAAGGCCAGCGCCTGGAGCGTTGCCTGGCGTCGCTGGCCGCAACGGCGCAGCAGATCGTCTACGTCGATTCCGGGTCCACCGATGGTTCGGTGCAGCTGGCCCGTGCCCGCGGGGTGGCGGTGGTGGAGCTGGACATGAGCATCCCGTTTACCGCCGCGCGCGCACGCAACGAAGGGTTCGCCTGTGTGCAACGGCTGTTGCCGACGTTGCGGCATGTGCAGTTCGTCGACGGTGACTGTGAAGTGGTTGCCAGCTGGCTGCCCCAGGCCCGGGCGTTTCTCGATGCACGGCCCGACGTGGCGGTGGTGTGTGGACGGCGCCGTGAGCGTTTTCCAGAGCGCTCGGTGTACAACCTGATGTGTGACATCGAATGGGATACGCCGGTTGGCGAGACCCGGGCCTGTGGCGGCGATGCGCTGATGCGTGCGGATGCGTTTGCCGCCGTGTCGGGCTTTCGTGCCGACCTGATCGCGGGCGAAGAGCCGGAGTTGTGCGTGCGCCTGCGGGCCAAAGGCTGGAAGGTCTGGCGCCTGGACGAGGAAATGACCTTGCATGATGCGGCCATGACCCGTTTCGGCCAGTGGTGGAAACGCACCTTGCGCGGTGGTCACGCCTTCGCCGAAGGGGCTTCGTTGCACGGTGGTACGGCCGAGCAACATTGGCGCCGTGAATCGCGCCGGGCCTGGTTCTGGGGCCTGGGCGTGCCGCTGGCCACGCTGTTCGCCTGCGCGATACTGGGGGCGGCGGGGCTGTTGATCCTGCTGATCTATCCCTTGCAGGTTGCGCGCCTGGCTCGCCGGGGCGGCAGATCGGCGCGGCAGAACTGGCAATTGGCGTTCTTCCTGGTGCTGGGCAAGTTTCCCGAGATGCTCGGGCAGGTCAAATTTCTATTGAGCAGATTCGGCGCCGGCAAGTCGGCCTTGATCGAATACAAGTGAGGCGCACATGGATTATTGGCTCACCCTCGCAAGCCTGCTGAAGCTCAATGCCGGCGTCACGCCCAGGGCTTTCAAGAATCAGCTCAAGGTGCCGCTGCTGGTGGCGAACAACCGGCCGGCGCTCGAGCGGTTCTCCTCGCGCATGACCACGGCGCTGGGCGCCAACGGCCTGCAAAAACTGGGGACCGATTGCCTGGGGGTGGTGCAATGGCCCTATCTCAGCAAGCGCTGGGAGGCCGAAGAGCGGCTGGCAGCCATCGCGGCGCATTACGAAGTGGTCAGCCAGGGCTGTCCGCAATTGTTGTTGTCGGGGCGCAATGAAAGCCTGACGTTGGCCGACCTGTCCGAGTGGGCCGAGCGTTGCTCACTGGTGCTGGATCGGCCGAAATGGTTCATGCGTGAAGGGGAGTTGGTGCTGAACCTGTTCCAGGACGATCTGCGCATCGCCTCGCTGGCCTTCACCCTGGGCCGCACCGAGGCCGGGATGTGTCTGTTCATCGGCGCCGTCCAGGGCATTCACAAAGGCGTGGACAGCGACACTTCCCTGACCATTTACCGTGACCTGACCAAGGCGTTCGAAGGGTTGCGCCCGCGCAGTCTGCTGATCGAAGTGCTCAAGCACATGGCGGTCCGACTGGGTGTCGACAGGCTGTACGCCGTGACCGATGAACATCGTCATCACCGCCACCCGTACTTCGGCGCGAACAAGGCCCAGGAACTGGCGGCCAACTATGACGTGATCTGGCTGGAGCACGGGGCGACACCGTCCGACCGTGAAGACTTCTTCGAGCTGCCCATGGCGCCGTCGATCAAGCCGCTGGACACCATCGCCGCGAAAAAGCGCGCCATGTACCGCCGTCGTTATGAGTTGCTGCAAAGCACGTTCGGCAAAGTCGACAGCCTGTTGCTCGGCAGCGGCACGGCCGCCACGCCGGTGGCGGGCACTGATCCGCAGGCCGGCGTGGCATTGCCTGCCGCCGCCACTACCTCCAACGATCTTTAAGCCCGGTCCCTATGCGCATCGCTTATTTCATCAATCAATACCCCAAGGTCAGCCACAGCTTCATTCGTCGCGAGATCCTGGCGCTGGAGCGTCAGGGGTTCGAGGTCCAGCGCATTGCCTTGCGCGGCTGGGATGCCGAGCTGGTGGACGCCGAGGACGTGTCCGAGCGTGACAAGACCCAGTACGTGCTGCAAGGCGGCGTCAAGGCGCTGCTCAAGCCTGTGCTGCAGGTGTTGCGCGAGCGGCCACGGGCGTTTTTTTCCGCCTTGTGGCTGGCGCTGCGCATGGGGCGGCGTGCCGATCGCAGCTGGCCTTACCACTTGATCTACCTGGCGGAAGCCTGCCGTATGCTGCCCTGGCTGCAAGCCTGCGGACATGTGCATGCGCATTTCGGCACCAACTCCACTGAAGTGGTGATGCTTGCCAATGCCCTCGGCGGGCCGGCCTACAGCTTCACCGTGCACGGGCCGGAAGAGTTCGACAAACCGCAGTTCATTCATCTGGGCGAAAAGGTCCGGCGCTCGGCGTTCGTCGTCGCCATCAGTTCCTACGGGCGCAGCCAGTTGTATCGCTGGGTCGATCACGGGCACTGGAGCAAGGTCAAGGTCGTGCACTGTGGGCTGGAGCAGGCGTTCCATGACGTGCCGGCGGTGCCGATGCCGTTCCTGCCGCGCCTGGTTTGCGTGGGGCGCCTGTGTGAGCAGAAAGGCCAGTTGTTGCTGATGGAGGCTGCGCGCATCCTCGCGGCCAAAGGCGTGGCGTTCGAAATCGTCCTGGCGGGTGATGGTGAAATGCGTGGGCAGATCGAGGCGCTGATTGCCCGGCACGGCCTGCAGGCGCACGTGCAGATCACCGGCTGGATCAGCAGCGAGCAGGTGCGCGCGCATATTCTCGGGGCGCGGGCCATGGTCCTGCCCAGCTTCGCCGAAGGCTTGCCGGTGGTCATCATGGAAGCCATGGCGTTGCGCCGGCCCGTGCTGACCACCTACGTCGCCGGTATTCCCGAACTGGTGCGCCACGGCGAAAACGGCTGGCTGTTTCCCGCCGGCGCCGTGGCAGAATTGGCGGACGTGCTGGAAGACTGCCTGGCGCAACCGGACGACGTCTTGCAGCGCATGGGCGAGGCCGCGTATCAACGGGTGCTGGAGCGACACGACATCGACACCGAAGCGGCCAAGCTGGCCGCGCTCTTCAAGGCGCAGGCATGATCACATTACTCGGTTGGCTGTTCAGCGTTGTGCTGCTCCTCATCGTGCTGCCGGTGCTGGTGTTGTTCGTGCAGGTGCTGCTGGCCTGCCTGCCCGTGCGCTCGCGGGCACCTGCGCGGGCGACACGCCCACGGGTGGCGGTGCTGGTGCCGGCTCACAACGAGGCCCCGGTGATCGTCGCGACGATCAACAGCATCAAGGCGCAGTTGGTCGCGGGCGACCGCCTGTTGGTGGTGGCGGACAACTGTTCCGACGACACCGCCGCCGTGGCTCGCGCGGCCGGTGCCGAGGTGGTGGAACGCAGCAATGACCAGCAGCGCGGCAAGGGTTTTGCGCTGGAATTCGGTACCCGTCACCTGGCCGGCGACGCGCCTGAGGTGATGATCGTCATCGACGCCGATTGCCAGTTGGGGCAGGGCACCATCGAGCAGTTGGCGCTGCGCTGCATCGAATCGGGGCGACCGACCCAGGCATTGGACCTGATGCATGCGCCTGCCGGTGCCGGGCTGAAAGTGCAGTTGGCCGAGTTCGCCTGGTGTGTGAAGAACCGGGTGCGGCCGCGTGGCTGGGCATGGCTGGGCCTGCCGTGCCCGTTGATGGGCACGGGCATGGCGTTTGTCTGGAAGGACCTGGCGTTGATCGAACTGGGCAGCGACCATATCGTCGAAGACTTGAAGATGGGCCTGGACTTATGCCGCAACGGCAAGCCGCCGCTGTTTTGCCCGGATGCGCTGGTCACCAGCTACTTCCCCCGCACCGAGGAAGGCCTGGTCAGTCAGCGAACCCGCTGGGAGCATGGCCACCTGGGCGTGATTCTCGGCGATGCGCCGAAGTTGTTCGTGGAATCCTTGCGCCAGCGCAACTGGAACCTGCTGGCGATGACCCTGGACATGTGGGTCCCGCCATTGGCCTTGCTGACCCTGGTGCTGGGGGCTGGCTTTGTGTTGTCGTGGCTGCTGTTCCTGTTTGGCGGGCCCTCGGCACCGGCGCTGATCGCCACCGTGGGGATGGCCATCCTGGGCACGGCGATCCTGCTGGCATGGAGTCAATTCGGCCGCGCGATCATCTCGTTCACCGCCCTGATGTATGCGCCGCTCTACGCGTTGAAGAAAATTCCCTTGTACATCGGCTTCTTGCTCAAGCGCCAGGTCGAATGGGTGCGTTCGAAACGGGATGATCATTGATGAGTGCTTCAGGCTGGCGGCATCACTGGCAAACGATCGTGGCTAACATCAGGGTGGTCAACGATGCGGGCGACGAGAAAGCCCTGATCGAAACGCTCACCAGGCCGCAGGCGACCACCGTTGTCGGTTTCGTCAACGCCCACGCCATGAACCTGGTGACCGGCAACCGCGACTATTGTCAGGCGCTGTCCGCCGCTGATGTTTTGCTGCGCGATGGTTCAGGCATGGCCATTCTCTTTCGCCGGCTGGGTGTCGAACCGGGGCTGAACATGAATGGCACCGATTTGATTCCCAAGCTGCTGGCCGCCTACAAGGGGCGGCGAGTGGCCTTCTGGGGCACGCAGGAGCCCTGGCTGGCCGAAGCGGTGCGACACAGCCAAGCCAGGTTTTCGGTTGACGTGGTGTCGGTGCATCATGGTTTTTCACCGGCCCAGACCTATGTCGATCTGGCCCGGCAGTATCAGCCGGAACTGGTGGTGCTGGGCATGGGCATGCCCAAGCAGGAAGCCGTTGCCGCCTTGCTGGCGGCCGGCGGCGAGCCCTGCCTCGTGGTGTGTGGCGGGGCCATCCTCGACTTCCTCGGCGGCAAGGTTTCACGCGCTCCGCAATGGATGCGTCGCCTCGGTTGTGAATGGGTATTTCGGCTGCTCAGCGAGCCGCGGCGTCTGTTTACGCGCTACGTCGTGGGTAACCCGATGTTTCTGTTACGCACTTTTCTCAGCAGGCCCTCTTGAGCGTTGAGGGGACTTCGTATCACTTCTGAAATATCTTGCAAAACTCTCGGCTTGCATCTTTACTCTGCTTAGTATTCTGGCTTGGCAGCTGTACTAGAGACTGTTTTCTTCACAAAGATTTTCGACGGCGAAATGGCGTCAAAAAATCTGGATTCCACGGAGGGAGTTGCGAGTTTTTCGCAAGAAGGAAAGTGTGACACGCATTTGGAAATGGCGCGCAAAACGCCATGGTCTGACTCGCTGTCGCGTCGTAGTGTGCCTGTGTCGAATAGTGGGTTTATTGGTTTGCAGATTAAATAAACTTCATTTGACGTGCGTTGATAAAGATGAAAACGATCGTGACGGAAAGTTTGCGCAAGTTGTTATCCCCCTCGCTGCGATTCGAACTGCGCAAAGCATTCGCGTGGCTGCAGGACAGCCTCGCAAGGGCCTGTTTCTGGCGCTGGGAGATGGCCCGTTTCAAACTGCGCGAAGACAGTGCCCACGACATTTTGTATGTGGGTACGAAAGACCGCCGGGAGTTCGTCCAGGTATTGCTGGGGGCTCAGGCACCAGGCGCAGACACCCGCCTGAGACTGCAAAAATCCGAACACACGTTATTGGTCACCGAGGTGCCGACCCCCGGCGCCCTGTTCGTGCCGCAACAGTTGAGCGCCGTCGTACCGCTGCGCCGTTCGCTTGACGAGATCACCGGGCAATACAACAGCGAATTGCGGCGAAACCTGCGCAAACACCGCGCGCGTTATCGGATGCAACAAGCGTTGAACGATGACGATATCGCCAGCGCGGACCGCGACATGCTCCAGCCTTATGCCCGTGCCAGACACGGCAGTGCGGCGTCGCAAATTCAGACGCAGGAAGTGCATCGGGTGGCCAAGAGCGCCGGGCGACTGGACCTGGTGCTGCTGGAAGATGACGTGGTTGCCTGTCACCTGGGTTGCACCGTCACCCGTTCCGGCAAGCGCTACTGGAGCACCGTCCGTTTTGGCTACCCGGATACGGTGTTCTCCGATCACAAGAAATTGCGCGAGGTGAATTCGATCACCACTTTCATGGCGCTGGAGTGGGCGATCGAGAATAACTTCGATTATTACGATATCGGCACCTGCCTGGCTCGCCCGGACGATGGATTGCTTGAGTGGAAGAGACGGCGTGGGGGGGATGTCGACACGCTGGGTAATCATGGTTACTTGTTTGTGAAGTTGCCGAAAGTGGGGGCCGAGCAGTTTCTTTGGGAGACGCCTTTATTTGCTGTTGAAAATGGAAAGTTGACGCTGCATCTGGGCGTGCCGAGTGCCAGGAGTGATGAGGAAGTAGCTGTTCGTTATCGCGAAATGGGTTTCGGTGGGCTATCGAAAGTTTATCTCCATTGTGCAGCTCCGCCGCGAGAACAACTGCTCGATATATTGCGCAGTCGATACAGTCACTTGAACTCACCGCCCGTGCTGGAATACGTGTTGTCACCTGAAAAGTTGCCGATTGCAAAGTTCATTGGGTATAGCCGCGGTTAAAAGGGTGAGCACATGTTGCACTTCAATGCGTTGACCAGCAGCCCGTCGAAGTCCAGGTGGAGCCTCGCTGCGTATAAATACATGTTTGACACCCGGGTGACCCGCAAGCCAGCGGCCACCCTTGAAAGCCTGGCGGTCAAATCCTGGGAAATCGCCCCCGCTTCGCAGACGATTGCGCCGCCGGCGTTTTACCTGCCCAACCAGCTCGAACGCGTGACGGGGTGGGAGGAAGCGCTTTTCTATCCCAACGAACATCCCCGCCGCACCATGGAAGGCACCGGGCCGGTCGAGCACGGGGCGACCCGGGGCTTCCTGCTCAAGGACGTGTGGATGATCGACGGCGCGCTGTACAAGGGCAACGCCAAGTCCTGGCTGACCCCGGGTGCGGGTCGGTTGCCGGGCATTCGCGTCGAACAGGAAATTGATCGCGGCGCGTTGTACTGCACCATGGGCGGCAATAAATGGTTCGGCAGCTGGTTGATGGACGACTGCCTGACCTATCGCCTGGCTTGCGAAGAGGGCGTGCCGGTCACCTCCGCACCGTTTGCCGACAACGTTTCGGTGGCGCGCAACGGCATCCTGCACGCTCCCGGTTACGAGCGTTGGCTGGGCATGAACCCGCTGCGCGTGCGCAATGCATTCTTTCGCGAACTGGTGATCTTCAACGACCTCAGTCAGAACCTGGATAAACACCTGCGGTTTCGGGCCATGGGCGAAAAGTTGCTCTCCCACGTCAATGTCAGCAGCCATCCCGGCGTGTTCATCGTGCGAGGCGGCCACGGTGCTTCGCGACGGTTGCGCAACGAAATGGAAGTCGCCGAGCGGCTGCGCGACCGCCGGGGTTTTCGCATTCTCGACCCGGCCGTCTGCGATGTGCCGACCATCGTGGCCGCCTGTGCCGGGGCCAGGACAGTGGTGGGTATCGAGGGCAGTCACCTGATCCACGGCGTCAACGTCCTGCCGCCCGGTGGGTCGCTGCTGGTGCTGCAACCGCCGAACCGCTTCCTGTGCTTCTTCAAATACCTGACGGACCGCGATCAGCAGAACTTCGGTTTTGTCGTGGGTATGCCGGAGGGGGACGGGTTCCGGATCGACTCGGATGAAGTGGAACGCACCCTGGATCTGCTGCCGGTGTCGCAGGATACGCAGAGCCGCTACGCCGCTCTCTGAACCTTGTTATACCTGTAGGAGCGAGCTTGCTCGCGATGGTGGTCAACGATAACGCTGGCCGCCTGACACTCCGCGGTGTCTGATCCACCATCGCGAGCAAGCTCGCTCCTACAGGTACGGTGTGATCCTCTGTGGGAGCGAGCCTGCTCGCGATGAATACCCAGGCACCGCGGAGTGCCAGGCAGCCAGCGTTATCGTTGAACTCCATCGCGGGCAAGCCCGCTCCTACAGGTTGGGGTTGGGGTCAATAGGCGTGCTTGCCGGTGAACGCGAATACCGTGCGCACGAGGATGGTGAAGTCCAGCCACAGCGACCAGTTGTTGATGTACTCGATGTCCGAATCGACCCGGCGGATCATCTGGTCGATTTCCCGGGTTTCGCCCCGCAGGCCGCGCACCTGGGCCAGGCCGGTGATGCCGGGTTTGATGTTGTGGCGGGCAAAGTAGCCCGAGACATCCGGCGAATACTGCACGTCATGGGCGATGGCGTGCGGGCGAGGGCCCACCAGTGACATTTCCCCCATCAATACGTTGAACAGCTGCGGCAGCTCGTCGAGGCTGGTGCGGCGGATGAACGCGCCCACCCGGGTGACTCGTGGATCGTTCTTCTGTGCCTGCTTGATGGTCCCCTCGGCCGGTTGATGGACCACCATGCTGCGGAATTTCCAGATGCGGAAGGACTCGCCGCTCCAGCCCATGCGCTCCTGCCGGAAGAACACCGGCCCCGGGCTGTCGAGCTTGATCGCCAGGGCAACCAGCGCCAGTACCGGGGCGGCCAGGAGCAGGATGAGAACGGTCAGGACCTTGTCTTCGAGGTTCTTGAGGAACAGGCGCATGCCAATCAGCGGGGTTTCCGACAGGGTCAGCACGGGAATCCCGGCGATTTCGCGGACACTGTGGTTGATCAGGCGCAGGGAAAAGATGTCCGGCACCCAGTTAACCGAAATGTGTTTATCGAACAATCTCAGGTAAACGTCCTGAATGACTTCGGAGCCGCCCAGCGGCGTGACGAAATACACGGTGCGGATGGAATGCTTGACCACCAGATCATCCAGGTGGGAAATGTCGCCAAGGATCGACAGGCGATGCTTGCCGTTCGCCGGTTCCTTGCCGCGATCATCGTCCGCGCCAATCAGCACGCAGCCGACAATGCGTTCGCCCAGCCACGGGTTGGTGCTGATTTTCTTGTGCAGGTAGTTCGCCAGTTCGCCCGAGCCGATGATCAGGGCATTTTCCAGTTGCGTCGGATGGGCCAGGAATTTCTTCTGCATTTCCCGGGTGGCCAGATGCAGCAACAGCTGGGCCACGTAACCCAGCACGAACAATTCACCCATCAACAGACGTGAATAGACCTCACTCTGTTTGGTCAGGAACGCCATGGCCACCAGGAAGCCGAAGGTCGCGGTCCAGGCCTTGAGGAGCTTGAAGGCCTTGATGGTAAACACCACGTTGCTGCGGTAAATGGCGTAGTGGTCATACACCACGGCTAATGCGCCAAGCAGCAATAGCAGCATGATGACGTAGTCTTGCGTGATGTAGCCGATGTGATAGTTGATCAGGAACCAGGCAACGCCGGTGACCGCAACACAATCGAGACCTGCCTGGATAACGGTACTGGTACTGCTTCTACGCTGGAGCACGGAGCGGGTATTGTTAGGCTCAAAAATCATGCTTGGACCTCATTTGCTTTCCTTCGCGCTCGTTAATGACGAGATTCAGGTCTATCAGCTCCCCCACGAGAGCCCTGGCGTCACCGGCAAGCCACTTCAAACGCATCACCCGTCTCATCGCCGGAATATTGCTGTTCAGGTAGATGAAGACGGGTGCTGTCACTTTAGCAGTACTGGGCAATCAGTCACGACATTGCTCAGGTTTGATACAACATCCTTGTCAAAAAATGAAGCGTGTCACGTGCCCCTCAAGCCAGCATCGACAGCAAACCACCCTGGCGATCCAGCTTTGCCAGGTCGTCGAACCCGCCGACATGGGTCTGGCCGATGAAAATCTGCGGCACGCTGCGACGGCCACCGCTGCGGCTGAGCATCTCCTGGAATTTCCCCGGTTCGGCCTGGACGTTGATTTCCTGGGCAACGATGCCTCGGCTGGCCAGCAGCGCCTTGGCGTTGCGGCAGTACGGGCAGGTATCGGTGGTGTAGAGCGTCACAGTGTTCATCAGCGGTACTCCTCGGTTAAACAGTGGTTCAAGCCTCGATGGTCGGGAAGTCGATATCGGTCAGCGCGGCGTTGTTGAGGTAGTTGGTCAACGTCATCAGGGCGACCTGGGCGATCACTTCGATGATCTTGGCGTCGTCGATACCGGCGTCCCGCGCGGCTGCCAGATGATCGTCGCTCAACTGGCCACGGCGTTCGGTGATCTGCCGGGCGAGGGTGGCGACGGCGTTGAGCTGGCCATGGCGGGCGTCGAGGATTTCCTGGGCCGACATCCCGGCTTTACCGGCAAAGAAGGTGTGGGCGCTCAGGCAGTAGTCGCAGCCGTTGACCTGGGACGTGGCCAGGGCGATCACTTCCTTCTCGACCGCGCTGAGCGAAGTCTTGCCCAGGGTGGCCGACTGCTGCATGTAGGACGTCAGCACGGCAGGGGCGTGGATCAGGGTTTTGAACATGTTCGGCAGGAAGCCGATTTTTTTCTGCACGCCTTCCAGCAGCGGGCGGGTGGCGTCATTGGCTTGGTCGAGGCTCAGGGTGTTGATGCGGCTCATGGTGATTCTCCGATAAGGGCGCGGTATGCGCTGGGTACGGAGTTCATGCTAATGATCAGTGCTGGTGTATTGGGTGCAAATCGTCGAGGATATGCGACAGATCGTCCAGATCTTCTCTCGGGAGTTCGTTCATGGATCGTTTATCGACCTTGCTCAGTCATTTCGGCGTCAGTGCCGGCACCTTCCACAGCGGTACGTTCTGCGGCATTACCGCGTTTGACGGCGAGCAGGCCTGCGGCCACCTGCATCTGTTGCGCGCTGGCGAGCTGACCCTGAAGCTGGCCGATGAGCGGGAACAGCAACTCGACACCCCGACCTTGATCTTTTTCCCCAGGCCCTACCGCCATCGGCTGTTTGCCGCCGACGACTCGGATACGCAACTGGTGTGCGCCTCACTGGATTTCGACGGTGGCGCCGGCAATGCCCTGGCGGCGGCGTTGCCGGATTATCTGGTGCTGGACCTCAAGGACCTGCCGACCCTGGCCGGCACCCTCGACTGGTTGTTCAAGGAGGCCTTCGACGGTCTGTGCGGGCGCGAAGCGATGATGGATCGCCTGTTCGAAGTGCTGGTCATCCAGTTGTTGCGCCACCTGCTCAGCAGTCGCGAACAAAGCCCCGGCCTGATGGCGGGCCTGGCCGATGCACGGCTGTCGCGGGCCCTGAGCCTGATGCACGACACGCCCGCCAAGGCCTGGACCGTGGCCGAGCTGTCGGCCGCCGCCAACATGTCCAGGGCCAGTTTTGCCGAACATTTTCGTCAGGTGGTGGGGCAGACGCCGGTGGACTACCTGGTGAGCTGGCGTGTCAGCCTGGCGCAGAAGCGCCTGCGGGAGGGCAAGTTGATTGCCTTGATTGCCGATGAAGTCGGCTACGAGAGCCCGTCGGCCCTGGCCCGGGCGTTCCGCCGCAAGACCGGGGTCAGCCCGCGCGAGTGGGGGCAGGCTGGCAAGCGTCGCTAGACGCTCGCACTCATTTATTCATGCCGTCTTCGATTTCGATGCCTTGCGCTTGCATGGCCTTGATCAGCTCGGCGCGAGTGCCGGGCAGGTTGAGCATGGTTTCGGCGCGCAGGGCGGTGACTTCTTCGGCGGTGTAGGGCTGGTAATGCTCTGGCACGCTTTTGCCGGCCATGCCGCCTGGACGCATCAGCCAGTTGAGCAGGTCGGCCAGTTGCGCGTTGTTCAACGCCGATTGCGACATGCCGGGAACACGTACGAGGAACTCGCGCCCACCGGGGACTTTCAGAAAGTTGCCGACAAACCCGGCCATGCGTGGCGTGTCATTGGCGGGTGAGCCCATGCCGTTGCCCAGGTGGCAGCCGGCGCATTGCAACTGGTAGTTCACGCCAACGCTATAGCCTGCCTCGGCAATCGGTGTTTGCAGTTCTTCGTTGCCCGGTGCATGGCGCTGGTTCGGATTGGGAATGGCGCGTGCGTGGGCAAGTGGGGTGAGGAAAAGGCAGGCCAGGCCGAGGATTAACATGTGACGCATGACAGACCCTTCTTGTTGTTATGACCGATCCCTGTCCCTGTAGGAGCGAGCTTGCTCGCGATGGTCGTCAGGACGCCGCTGAGTGTCAGGTATCCAGCGTCATCGTTAACGTCCATCGCGAGCAAGCTCGCTCCTACAGGGGGCGGGGGGTGAGGTGTTACATCAACTCAAACAGCCACGCCGCGGATGATCGAAACGGTGCAGTGATAGATGTGCGATTTGGCGGCCAGGCACCAGTTCACATCGTTGTTGTTGAACGGGCGGTAGGCCGGTTCTTCACTGTCGTTACGGGTGCAGGCGCACTGGGCGCAGCTTTGCTTACCGCAGCAGTCGTTGTAGGAAATGATGTAGTCCTTGCCGTCCGCCGGGTTGCGACAGGTGCCGATCCAGGTCACTTGCGAGGCCTCGGTGCCCGGTGGGCAGGAGGTCACCGACCCGCCGCAGCAGCTGCACAGAAAGCCGTCGATGGAGCAGTAGCGCCAGTAGTCGCAACTGTTCGGATCACCGGGGTCGCCGGCTTTCGGGTCGGTGGCGGCCAGCGCCTTGCTGGTGCGATCCAGCGGCAGCAGCAGGGGCAGGGCGGCACCAGCCACCATCAGCGAGCCCATGCGCGACAGCAGTTTGCGGCGCGAAGTGGTGTCGGCAACACGGCGCGTCGAGCGCTCGAACAACAGATCCAGCAGTTTCATGAAAGTCTCCCTGCCTTATCAGTGGCTATGGCCGTGGCTGTGGTCGTGGTTGTGCTCGTGTGGCTGAGCGTTGAGGTATTGCTGCAAGGTCGCGTGCTTCAGGTGTTCCACTTCGAACAGGCTGTCCAGGTGCTCGCGGGAATTGACCAGGCCCTTGGCGCGCAGGGTGCCGGCCTTGTCGATCAGCGCCGCGTAAGGCAGCTTGCCGATCTGGTAGGTCATGCCCACTTCCGGGCCGACCACGTAGGTGGCGTCTTCCAGCTTGTGTTCGCGGATCAGCGCTTGCTGGGCGTCCATGTCGCCATCGCTGACGAACACCACGTCCAGGCTGCCGGCCTGTTCCTTGGCGATGGATTTGATCGCCGGCAGCAGCGACTTGCAGATCGGGCAGGTCGGCGAAAGGAAGAACAGCAGTTGCGATTTTTCCCCGGCATAACCGAAGTTCACCGGGCGACCGTGACGGTCGGCGGCGGTGATTTGCGGTGCGGCTTCGTTGACGGCCACGCCTTTGTCGACCATCAGCGCGCCGGCTGGCGCCAGGCGACCGTGCAGTACACCAATCTGACGCACCAGGCCCATGACGACGAACGCCAGGGCCACCAGCAGCACCCAGAGCAAAACGTTGGAAACGATCAAGCCTTCCATTTTGATTACCTACCAATCAATTTGAGCAGAAGAGGGGAGTTCGCCAGCAAGCCATCGGCGGCGGCGTAGATCAGCAGCGCCACGGCGCTGGCAGCGAGGGTGACGAAACCGTCGAAAAAGCCCAGCTCGCGTGCCGTCGGCGTAACGCTGGCCAGCAACGCCAGGCCCACCAGTGCGCTGTTGCGCAGCAGCAGGACCGGCCGCAGCGGTTGCGCCTGGCCCGGGCCGGCACAGCCGCAGTCGATGTCGCGACGACCGCGCCAAAGGTTGATGCCGATGGCGGCGGCGTACAGCGCGATCAGCGCGCCGGCCGTCAACGCGGCATAGGCGCGGCACACCGGCACCAGCAGCGCGAAGGCAATCGCCAGTTCGATCAACGGAATCGTGCGCGCGACCGGGCGAACCAGGGCGTCGGGCAGCAGTTGATAGTCCGCCAGTTGTTTGCGAAAGCGTGCCGGCGCGCGCAACTTGTGGGTCGCGGCGCTGGCCAGCAACACCGCAATGGCGATGGCGCTGGCGATGATCAGAATCGGGTCCAAGTGCATGGTCGCACCTCGTTTAGTAGCTCATGACCTGGGTCGCGGTTTTGGCGACCTTGGCCATGCTGCCGGTGAGCGTGTTGGTCTTGAGATCGAAAATCTGCAAGCCGCCCTCGACGTCGGCGCCCAGCAGCAACGGTTTGTCGTCGCCGGTGGCTTGCATGCTCCACACCGGAACAGGCGCTTCCAGGGTGGCGACTTTCTTCCCGGTCTTGAGATCGAACGCCCAGATCAGCGGGCTCGGGTCTTCCCACTTCATCGGTTCGTGAGCGTCGTGCATCAGCACGTACAGGCGATTGAGCTTCGGCGCCACGGCCATCAGCTGCCAGCCACCCGGGGCCCAACCGGCCTTCTTTTCCTCGTCGTTGGTCAGCGACCAGCTCGGCAGGATCTTCGGTGCTTCACCGCTGAAGTCCACGGCGCGCACGGTGCCGGTGGTCGTGGTGAAGTAGTAGGTGTCGCCGACGTTGACCGCGCGCTCCACCAGTTTTTCCGCATTCGGGTCAAAGAACGGCGTGCGGCTGCGCGCGGTTTCCTGGCCCTGGTCGTTGAGCGTCACCACCTGCAGGCTGCCGTCGCCGCACAGCGAGGCGAAGCGGCGTTTGCCGATCGGATAGTTGAGCACGCAACCGGGGATCGAGATTTCGCTGGCCACGGCCTTGGCCTGGGTATCGACCACGGTGACCGAGGTCGACGGGGTGAAGTTGTAGACGTAGACGAAGCGGTCATCGCCGCTGGTCTTGAGGCCATAGCGCTGGGTCAGCGACTCGGCGCGCTTGTTCGGAATCAGCACTTCCCAGGCCGGCGACAGGGTCGAGCTGTCCCAGGCGGTCAGCACGTCGGTACGGGTACCGCGGGTACCCCGCGAGTACCAGATGTCGGCGCTGTAGAGGGTTTTCTGGTCGTGGCTCAAGGTCGAAGGTGCGGCGAAACCGGTCGGCACCATGCCGAGCACGCGTTTCTTGTCGGGATCGACCACGGTCACACGACCGGCCACGAAACTTTCGAATTCGACGTCGACAACAAAGGCCCGGTGGGCTTCCGGCGGGAAGGCCAAAACGGTCTGGCCGATGCCGGTGTCAGCGGGCAACTCCGCGCTGGCATTGTTCAAACCCAGTACCAGCAGGCTGAGACTCAGCGCTGACTGTACGGTGATCCTGGTGGCTCGCATTAGGGGGAACTCCCTGAATTATTGTTCTCGCAAATCGCGGGTGCATGGCAGATTTTTGCAGTTCGATTCTGCCTTGGCCGGGGAGAGGGGGAATTGCTGTGGCTGCCAAGAGGTTGTTTGTCTGTGCCAGTCTTGATGAGCGGGGGGATTGGCCTGGAGTTTTGGGGGCGAGCCTGCTCGCGATGGCGTCTTTCTGGGTGTACATATCCATTTTTGCGGGTGCGGCCGCTTAGGGTTCCGCCCTTACGGCGACGTTTACCTGTAGGAGCGAGCTTGCTCGCGATGGCGGCCTGTCGGGTGTACATATCCGTTGTTGCGGCAACGGCCGCTTATGGTTCCGCTCTTACAGCGGGTGACTTTGGGGCCTACGCGGCCCGGCGCAAAGTCACCAAAACGCCCGGCCCCTGACGTACGGCCCTTCGCTACGCTCCGGGTTCCCTCGCTCCGGTCCTGCTCCGTGGGCCCGCCGCCATCGGCCATCCTTGGCCGAGGGCGGCTACCGCGGCATCCATGCCGCGGTAGCCCACTACGCAGAACCTCCACTCGGCCTTCCGACGGGGCAATCTGCGGCGCCTGTGGGATCGTGGCTCTGTTGCTGTTTCTGTGGGAGCGAGCCTGCTCGCGAAGGTCGTTAACGATGACGCGGGCCGTCTGGATGCCCGCGGTGCCTGGGCTACCATCGCGAGCAAGCTCGCTCCTACAGGGGGGCGTGCTCGGCTTTTGATCTTGATCTTCTGTGGGAGCGGGCTTGCTCGCGATGGTCGTCAACGATGACGTTGACTGTCTGACACCCAGCGGTGCCTGAATCACCATCGCGAGTAAACTCGCTCCTACAGGGGGCCGTGTTCCGCTTGTGATCTTGATCCTTTGTGGGAGCGAGCCTGCTCGCGATGGTCGTGAACGATGACGCGGGTTGCCTGGGTACCTGCGGAGTCTGGGCTACCATCGCGAGCAGGCTCGCTCCCACAGGGGAAGGGTTTTGTGCTTTTGATCTTTAGCTTCTGGCCGAGAATGACCAGGCGCCATAGATTGCCCCGTCGGAAGGCCGAGTGGAGGTTCTGCGCAGTGGGCAACCCGGCATGGATGCCGGGTTAGCCGCCCTCGGCCAAGGATGGCCGATGGCGGCGGGCCCACGGAGCAGGGCCGGAGCGAGGGAACCCGGAGCGTTAGCGAAGGGCCGTACGTCAGGGGCCAAGCGTTTTGGTGACTTTGGCGCCCCAAAGTCACCCGCCGTAAGGGCGGAACCAAAAGCGGCCGTTACCGCAAAAATGGGTATGTACACCGGAAGGCCGCCATCGCGAGCAAGCTCGCTCCTACAGATTGGGGGCGATGGGGAGGGCGACGCTGAACACTGCGCCGCAAGGCTCGAGGTTCTGCGCCCAGATGTCCCCCCGGTGGCGGCCGATGATGTTTTTGCACAGGGCCAGGCCAATCCCGTTGCCGCTGACCTTGGACGAGAAGAAGCCGTCGAACAGTTTCTCCTGCGCCTCGGCCTGGATGCCGCGCCCACGGTCCTCGATGCGCAGTAGTGCCACCTCCTGTTCGCGGCTGGCCTGGATGCGCAGGACTCGGCGCTCGATGGGCAGGTCGCTCATTTCTTCGATGGCGTTGAAGGCCAGGTTGAGGATGACCTGGCCGATCAGCACCTTCTCGCAACTGACCAGCAGCGGCGTCGCGCTGGGGATGATTTCGACCTGCACCTGGCTCGGTTCGGCGCGCAGGCTGATGAAGTAGCGGGTCTCGCGCAGCAGTTCGTTGAGGTCGATCCGCTCTTCGCTCTGCTCCAGTTTCACCACGTAGTCGCGCACGCTCTTGATGATCACCGAGGCGTGCTCGATCTGCCGTACGGCGTTTTGCAGTCCCCAGCTCACGCCCTGTTCTACGGTGAGCTCCTTGCCCAGGCGAATCATTGCGCCCTCGATGAAGTTGCGGGTGGCGGCCAGCGGTTGGCTCAGTTCGTGGGCAATCGCCACGGCCATCTCGCCCATGGCGTTGTAGCGCGCCAGGTATTCGAGTTTCTGCTCGCTCAGGCGCCGTGCTTCCTCGGCGCGCACGTGTTCGGTGACGTCGCGAAACAGCAGCAGGTGGCCGACCAGGTCGTCTTCGATCTCGATGAAACGGCAGGTCGCCTGGTGCCAGCGCCATTCTCCATCGCGGCGCTGCACGTGGTACTGCACGCTGAACGGCGCATGCTCCGGGGTCTCATTGGCCAGTTGTTGCAGCAGGCGTTGGCGGGAGTCTTCGTCGCACCAGGACAGGAAGTTCTGCCCGGTCAGCGCAGGCCCTTCGCCCTGCAGCAACTGCGCGCCGGAGTCGCTGATGAAGCGGATGTCGCCCTCGGGGCTGAGCACCGCCACGCCTTCGGCCAGGTCCTGCATGAAGGCCTTGAGCCGGCTTTCGAAGCGCTTGAGGTCACGCTTGACCTTGTCCTCCCTGGAGATGTCGCGGAACTGCACCATCAGTACATCGCGGCCTTCCAGGTGCACCAGGGTCGCGACCGCCTCGGAGAGAATTTCCACCCCCTGCTTGGAGCGATAACACCACTCGATGGCGCGCTGGCCGGTGCGTGCGGCGCCTTCGAGCCAGCGCAGGCCGACCGAGCGCCGGTACTTGGGCGCATCGCGGGTCATGTCCGGGGCCTTGAGCGGCGTCAGTTCTTCCAGGGTGAAGCCCAGCGCGTCGAGGGCGGCGGTGTTGGCCCAGAGAATCTCTTTGCTGTGTGCGTCGTGAAGAATGATGCACAGCGGCATGGCTTCGATGAGGGTGAAGAAGTCGTTGGGTGTTGGCAGGTACATCGCGCAGCCCTTGCAGCCAGTGGAACCTGGGAGTGGAGAGTATGGCGCTTTATACCCGCTCGCGCGTGGGGATGCGCTCAGAAGTAACCGGGGGCGGGCTAGGGGATTTCTTTAGGCAAGTGGCTACACGCACCAATGGTTGCGGCTTGAGGCGGTTTTTACACTGGGGGCCACAAGGGTAACGGCCTGCCGCGCCCTCTGTAGGAGCGAGCTTGCTCGCGATGAGGGTGTGTCAGTCACCAGTGATGTCGACAGGCATACCGCCATCGCGAGCAAGCTCGCTCCTACAGGGGGCACGGGGCACCCAATAATAAATACAACGGAGACAAGCCATGCTGCGTTCAGCTGTCGCGGAGAAAGACCCTCTGCCAGGCGTTGATGAGAACACCGTCTTTGCGCAAGTGCTGGAAGAAGTACGCCAGCGGCGCGATGAGTTCGATGCGCTGTCCCATGTGCCACGGGACATGATCGAACGCTTCAAGCAGGTGGGCATCTACCGCGCCGCCACGCCGAAACGCTTCGGTGGCGACGCCCTGGCGCCGGCGCTGTTCCTGCGCATGATCGAGCGCATCGCCGAGGCCGACGGTTCTGCGGGCTGGGTCGCCAGTTTCGGCAGCGCCGGGGTCTACCTCGCGGCATTGCCGCCGGAAACCCTGGCTGAACTGTATGCCGACGGCCCGGACCTGGTGTTCGCCGGCGGCCTGTTCCCGCTGCAACCGGCCGAAGCGGTCGAGGGTGGTTACCAGGTCAACGGCACCTGGAAATTCGCCAGTGGCTGCAAGGGCGCCGACCTGCTCGGCGTCGGCATCGGCGCCGCCGGTGGCAAGCCGCGCACCGCGGTGCTGCGCCCGGATCAGGTGGACATCATCGAGAACTGGGACGTGGTCGGCCTCAAGGGCACCGGCAGCCATGACCTGCGCGTCACAGACAAGCGCGTCGACGAGCGCTGGACGTTCATCCGCGGCGGCGCTGCCACCATCGACGAACCGCTGTTCCGCTACCCGTCGATTGCCTACGCCGCCCAGGTGCTGGCGGTGGTCAACCTCGGCCTGGCCCGCGCCGCCCTCGACGAAGTCAGCCGCATGGCCGCCGGCAGCGGCATCACCGGTGCGCCAAAAATGGCCGACCGCGCCTACGTACGCATCGAGATCGCCAAGGCCGAAGCCAGCCTCGCCGCCGCCCGCGGCTTCTTCTACAACGCCACCGAGCAGGTGTGGAATTCGATCCTGGCAGGCTTACCGGTCACCGCCGAACAGACCAGCCTGCTGCGCCTGTCCGCCATTCACGTGTCCCAGGCCGGTGCGGCCGTGGTGCAGAGCGCCTACAGCCTGGCCGGGACCACCGCCATTTACCTGCACCATCCGCTGCAGCGTTACCTGCGCGATTCGATGGTGGTCACCCAGCACGCCTTTCTCAGTGAAGGCCTGTACGACGGCGCCGGTTCCGTGCTGCTCGGCGTATCGCCATTCCCTGGCTACATCTGAACCCTCTCTTAAAGGATCGAACCATGTCCCAGACTACCCAGGAACCGTTGCGCGTCGTTTTTTGCATCGGCATCACCCAGAACTTCTTCGACCTGCCCACCGGCGAAGGCCTGAGCGTGTGGAAAGGCTTCAGCCAGATGATGGCCTCGCTCGGCGCCATGCCCGGCATCAATGTACTCGGCGCGATGGACGATGACCGGCTGATGGTCGGCCCGTCCACCACCTCGCCCTGGACCGTGTACATCATGGCCGACGTCGACTGCCACCAGTCGGTGATCGACGCCTGCAACCTGTTCCGTACCACCCCGGTGAACGAATACAGCCTGTGGCGCTACGCCAAGGTCGAAGCGCGCATCGGTCGCCCGCTGACCATTCCCGACGCGGCCAAGGTGTAAGTCATGGACCAGGTCTTGCTCCAGCGTCTGGCGACGCTCGAAGGGGAAAGTGCGGTGCGCCGTCTGATGGCGCGCTACATGGACCTGTGCGATGTGCCCAGGGCGCCCACCCGCGTGAGCGATCTGGCGGCGCTGTTCTGCCTCGATGCGATCTGGGAAGGCGTCGGCAGCCAGACCGCGCAGACCTTCGGCCAGCATCACGGCCGGGACGCGGTGGCGGCGTTCGTTGGCGGTTACCTGCCGCCCTCGGATCATTTCCAGCTGAACCTGCATTACCTCACCAGTGAGTCGATCCAGGTCGACGGCCAGGCGGCGCAGGGGCACTGGATCATGCAGCAGATTTCCACCTACGCCGACGGGCGCAGCGAGTTGTTCGGCACGCGGCTGAACATCGACTTTCGCTGCGTCGAGGGCACCTGGCTGATCGCGCATTTTCGCACCCAGCGCCTGTTCAATCAGGAACTCAATACATGAGCACCTTCATCAGCCAATTCCTTCTCGGCGGCAACGGCAAGCGCGTGGCCATCAAGGACTCCATCGACATCGCCGGTCACCCGACCCGTTCCGGCAGCCGCGCCTTTGCCGAGGTTGCACCGGCGGCGCAGCACGCCGAAGTAGTCGAGGCGATCCTTGCGGCAGGCTGGCAGATCGTCGGCAAGACCAACCTGCACGAACTGGCCTTTGGTGTCACCGGCATCAACGACTGGACCGGCACGCCGATCAACCCGCAGGCGCCGGACCGGGTACCAGGCGGTTCTTCCAGCGGTTCGGCGGCGGCCGTAGCGGCGGGCCTGGCAGACATCGCCATCGGCACCGACACCGGTGGCTCGGTGCGCGTACCGGCGGCCTGCTGCGGCATCGCCGGGCTCAAGCCGACCTACGGCCGCGTCAGCCGTGTGGGCGCGCATCCGCTGCAATCGAGCCTCGATTGCGTCGGCCCGTTCGCCCGCACCATGGACGACCTGATCGCCGCCATGCAGGTGATCTGTCCCGGTTTCGAAACCCAGGGCGTGCCTGCTGAGGGGGCCCGGGTCGGCTTCATCGAAGTCGACTGCGACGCCCACCTGCAAGCCAGCCTCGGCGCTGCCGCTGATCGCGCAGGTTGGCACCGCAGCTCGCTGTTCCTCAGTGAATTCGAAGCGGCCTTCGCCGCCGGCCTCACGGTGATCAACTTCGAAAACTGGGCCGCGTTGGGCCACCTGACCGGCCAGGGCCTGATCGGCGCGGATGTCGAGCAGCGCCTGCTGGCCGCCAGTCGCACCACGGCGGCAGACCTGGCGCAAGCGGAAAAAGTCCGTGCGCGCTTCACCCAGCAGGTGGACGCCGCGCTGGAAAACTTCGACGTGCTGCTGTTGCCCACGCTGCCAAGCCTGCCGCCGACGCTGGTCGAGGCGCGCAGCGCGAGCAAGGCGGTGGCCGAGATGACGCCGCTGGTACGGCCTTTCAACCTGAGCGGTCACCCGGCGCTGTCGGTGCCGGTGGAACTCGATTGTGGCGGGCTGAAGGTCGGCCTGCAGATCGTCGGCCGCAAGGGTGCGGACGAACAGGTCTGCGCCTTCGGTGCGCAGTTGCAACAACGCCTGGCGGGTTAGCTCGCGCCTGAAAACAATCATAAGAACGCCATGAGGAGAACCGCATGAGCACGCATGACTACCGGCTGATCGCATCGACGAAAAGCCCCGAAGACCTGGTCCAGCCTGACCGCGTCGACGTCTCGCTGTACAACGATCCGGCGCTGTTCGAAGCCGAACTGGAAAAAATTTTCTACCGCACCTGGGTGTGGGTGGCGCACGAAAGCGAAGTGCGCAACAGCGGCGACTTCAAGACCGCCACCATCGGCCGCCGGCCGGTGATCGTGGTGCGCGACAAGAAGAACACCATCAACGTGCTGGAAAACCGTTGCCGCCACCGTGGCGCCACCGTGTGCGAAAAGCACAAGGGCAACGCCACCGGTTTCACCTGCCCCTACCACAGCTGGTCGTACGGCCTGGATGGCAAGCTGCGCGCGCTGCCTTACCCGGACGGCTATGAAGGCATCCTGGAAAAGTCCGAGCTGCCGCTGACCAGCCTGCGCGTGGAAAGCTACGCCGGCATGATCTTCGCCAGCTACAACGATGAGATCGAACCGCTGGAAGACTTCCTCGGCGGCGCCAAGCACTGGATGGACCTGTTCATGAAGCAGGGCGCCGGTTACCCGATCAAGACCCAGGGCGAACACAAGTTCAGCTTCAAGGGCAACTGGAAAATCCAGCTGGAAAACACCACTGACGGTTACCACTTCCCGATCGTGCACAAGTCGTTCATGTCGTCGGTGGATGAAGAAACCTCGGAAATGCTCTCGTTCATGACCGACGAACAGGCGGTGACCCACGCCCTGGGTAACGGCCACAGCGTCATGGTCATGGTGCCGGAACACGTCGACCTGGATCACGACGACGGCACCGAGCAATTGCAGGAACGCTTCGCCCACGTCACCGAGGAACTGTCGAAAAGCATGCCGGCGGAGCAGGTGCGCCGCATCGTGCGCTCGCTGCACGGCGCCGGGTTCAACCTCAACCTGTTCCCCAACGTGGCCATGTCGATGTCGTTCTTCCGGGTGCTGCGCCCGGTGTCGGTCACCGAAACCGAAATCCGCCACGTGGCCCTGGGCATGGACGGCGGCCCGGAAATCGCCAACCGCGAGCGCATGCGCATTCACGAGCACTTCCAGGGCCCGTTCGGCTTCGGCAGCCCCGATGACGCCGAGGCCTGGGACCGCGTGCAGCGTGGCTCCTACGCCGGCGTCGATGCGCCGATCCTGGTCAACCGTGGCCTGAACCGCGAAATCACCGCTGAAAATGGCGACAAAGTCAGCCACGCCACCGACGAAGGCGGCATGCGCGGTGCCTACGACATGTGGAAAAGGATGATGAGCCAATGAGCAAGCACGACATTTTCAATGGCGGCCCACTGGCCCAGGCCATCGAATTCATCTGGCGCGAAGCCGAACTGCTGGACCACAAGAACTACGCCGAATGGGCGACCCTGTGGAGCGAGAGCGGCAAGTACATCGTGCCGATCGACCCGGACACCGAAGACTTCGAGGCCACGCTCAACTACGCCTACGACGACGCGCGCATGCGTGACCTGCGCATCGAACGCCTGACCGCCGGCTACTCGCCGTCGGCGGTGGACGCGGCGAAAACCATCCGCACCGTCTCGCGTTTTCGCCTGGTGGAAGCGGCGGGCGACATCGTCGAAGTCAACTCGGCGCAGTTGCTCTACGCCTACAAGCGCGGCGTGCACACGCCGTTCGTGGCCGACCTCAACCACCGCATTCGCTTCACCGACGGCGTGCCAAGCCTGGAGCGCAAAGTGGTGCGCCTGATCAACTCCACCGACAGCCTGAGCGCGCTCGGCTTCCTTTTGTGAGGGCAGGGACATGTATCGAGTAGCCCTTGTCACAGGTGCCTCGCGGGGCCTGGGCGAATGCATCGCCCGGCGCCTGCATGCGGCGGGTTATCGCGTCGCCCTGGCCGACGTGCAGATCAACGGCGTGCAGCGCCTGGCCCTGGAGCTGGACAGCAGCGGCACCAGCGCCGTGGCCATCGAATTGGACGTGCGCAGCAAAGACGATTTCATCCGCGCGCGGGACCTGCTGACTGAGCGCTGGGGCGGCACCGACATCCTGGTGAACAACGCCGGGGTGTCGAAAGTCGCGGCGCTGATGGACATCACGCCGGAAGAATTCGACGAGTCGATGGCGATCAACCTGCGCGGCACCTTCGTCGCCTGCCAGGTGTTCGGCGCGCATTTTGCCGAGCGCGGCTTTGGCCGCATCGTCAACATCGCCTCGCTCGCCGGGCAGAACGGCGGCACCGCCACCGGCGCGCACTACGCGGCGGCCAAGGGCGGTGTGGCCACGCTGACCAAGGTGTTCGCCCGCGAACTGGCGCCACGCGGGGTCACGGTCAACAGCATCTCGCCGGGCCCGCTGGACTTGCCGGTGGTGCGCGAAACCGTGGCGCCGGAGCGTCTGGAGCAGATCCTCAAGATGATCCCGGCGGGCACCCTGGGCGACCCGATGTATGTCGCCGACAGCGTGCTGCTGCTGATTGCCGATCACGCCACCTCGGTGACGGGCGCGTGTCTGGACATCAATGGTGGTTTGTTCATGCGTTGATCGAAACACCCCCATCCCCTTTGTGTGGGAGCGAGCCTGCTCGCGATGCGGTGTATCAATCACCGTTGATGTCGACTGGCATACCGCATCGCGAGCAGGCTCGCTCCCACAGGAATCAGGCATTCCACCCGGGGGCGGGCATTCCAACAAAAACAACATGATTCAGGTGATGCAATGATGAAGGTGAAGATCGAAAGGATCGTCGACGAAGCGCTGGATATCCGTTCCTTTCGCCTCGTGCGCAGTGACGGCCAGCCGCTCGACACCTATGAGCCGGGTGCCCACGTCGACCTGACCGGGCCGACCGGGGTGACCCGTCAGTATTCGCTGTGCAGCCCGCCCCAGGACCGCCGTGCGTACCTGGTGGCGGTAAAGAAAGAGGCGCAGTCCCGTGGCGGTTCGGCGGCGTTGCACGAAGTGCAGGAGGGCACCGAGCTGGAAATGGGCGCGCCGCGCAACCTGTTCCGCCTCGACGCCGAGGCGAGCGAGCATGTGCTGTGCGCCGCCGGCATCGGCGTCACGCCGCTGCTGAGCATGGCCTATCGGCTGGCAGAGACCGGCCAGCCGTGGCGTCTGCACTATTTCGCCCGTTCGCCGCAGTACGCCGCGTTTTCCGCGCTGCTGGCCGAGACGTTCGCCGGGCATGTGCAGTTTCACTACGGCGTCGAACCGGCGGACATGGACGCCGTGCTGACGCAATGCCTTGAGCAGGCCGGCAGCGCTGCCCATGTGTATACCTGCGGCCCGGCGCCGTTCATGAACAAGGTGGTGGAAGTGGCCTCGCGCAGCCGTGGTGATGAGGCCATCCACCTGGAGCACTTCCAGGCCGACCCGGCCGCGAACGCCGGCCCCAGCGGCGGTTTCGAAGTCGAGCTGGCCAGTTCCGGCGTGGTCCTGCAGGTGCCGGCCAATACCTCGCTGGTGGACGTGTTGCAGGCCCATGGCTGCGACATCGACACCGAATGCCGTGAAGGCATCTGCGGCACCTGCGTCGTCGAGGTGCTCGACGGCGTGCCGGAGCACCGCGACAACTGCCTGTCGAACAAGGAAAAGGCTTCCAACAAGCAGATCTGCGCCTGCGTGTCCCGTGCGCTTTCCGCTCGTCTGGTATTGGACATCTGATTCACGGCAGGACTGGAAAGGCAGCGCAGGAGCCTGTTGAATAACGCCCCTGGACTGTCGAAGGAGGCGACGGCCAGGGTTGTGACATTTACGAACCGCTCGACGAAGCGGTCGAAAAATAACAATAAAAGACGTGAGGCTTTGCAGTGATGATGACTTCTTCGGCGGTTCGCAACGAGGCGTTCGAAAGCTGGTTGAACCAGGTCAACCAGGCGTGCGGGCGTTTCGATGCCCGGGCCCTGGACACGGATTTCTATGGCGAGCTGGCGGAGTATCGCAGCGGCGCGATCAATCTGAGTGTCGTCGACATGGCGCACGTGCACCTGTATCGCACCAGCAGGGACGTCAGCGTCAGCAGTGACGGGCATTACTACGCGGTGTTCCAGATGCGCGGCAGTTCGCAGCTGGAGCAGGGCGGCAATCGCGCCCGGCTGGGCACCGGCGACATCGCCCTGATTGATGCCAGTCGTCCCAGCGACATGACCTATCACGAGGATTCCCGGCAGTTGTCGCTGATCCTGCCGCGCCAGGTGGTCGAGCGCGGTTCGCACTTCAACGCGGTCAACTGCGCCACGCGCATCGGTGCCAGTTCGCCCCTGGCGACCATGGCCAACAAGCTGGTGCTCGACACCCGCCAGCAGGAAGGCCTGGACATGCAGGAAAGCGAGGCGGTGCTCGATGCGCTGGTCAGCCTGCTGCTGCCGGGCATCAGCGCCCGCGACAACAGTGGCGACGCCCATGAGCGACAGTTCCGCAAGATCATCGCCTACATCGACGACCACCTGGGTACCGAAGAGCTGTGCCCGGAGATGATCGCCCGGGAAGTCGGCATCTCCGTGCGCGGGCTGTACCGGATGTTCTCCAAGCGCGGCCTGGTGGTGGCGCAATACATCAAGCACCGGCGCCTGGACTTCTGCGCCGAAAACCTGCGCCGCGCGGACGTCGAGCAGAAGCTGTCGGCGCTGTGTTATGCCTGGGGGTTCTCGGATTCGAGTTACTTCTCGTCGGCGTTCAAGTCACGCTTTGGCGTATCACCGGGGGCTTATCGCAAGCGGTATAGCCAGGTTTGATACTGTCACCATTCCTGTAGGAGCGAGCTTGCTCGCGATGGCGGCGTGTCAGTCGATATCAATGGCGCCTGACACACCGCATCGCGAGCAAGCTCGCTCCTACAGGAGGTGTGTCGTGCACAAATCCGGTGTGGGAGCGAGCCTGCTCGCGATAGGCCGAACGGCCGACCTCAATGCCGCACCGGCTCCTCCGCCGGTAAATGCAACACCTCGCGCACCAGCATGGCGATGCTGGTGACACCCATCTTTTCCTTGATCTTGGTCCGGTGCACATCAACGGTCTTCACGCTGATGTTCAGCTCGCGGGCGATGACCTTGCTCGCCTTGCCGTCGATCACCAGCATCAGCACCTCGCGTTCGCGCCCGGTCAGCAGGGCCAGTTTGCTTTGCAGGTGCTGGCGCTGCTCCTGGTCGGCCTGGGCGTGCACGGCGGTCTTCAGCGCGGCCTGGATGCGGTCGATCATCTGTTGCGGGTTGTAGGGCTTCTCGACGAAGTCCAGGGCGCCGTTCTTCATCGCTGTCACCGACATCGGGATGTCGCCATGGGCCGAGACGAAGATCGTCGGCAGGCTGCTGCCGCGCTGGTTGAGGATTTCCTGGAGCTGGAAGCCACTGGTTTCCGGCATGCGCACGTCCAGCACCAGGCACGCCGGCTGCCGTGGGTCGTACTGGTTGAGGAACTCTTCGGCACCGGCAAAACATTGCGCCTGCACGCTGACCGACTCCAGGAGCCAGGCCAGTGAAGTGCGCAAATCCTTGTCGTCGTCGACGATATAAACAATCGGTTTGCGTGTTTCCATCAGGGTTGCCACGAATTTCTAATTATTGTTTTCGCACGCGTGCACGCAGCGGCGGTTGGCGTTCATTGACGCCTGCACGCAGCATAACCACTGCCGCGGGCCCTGACGATAAAGAAACCACCTAGGCGACTAGCGGAAAGCCCACCTCGGCATGGGGATCGCGAGAATGGTTGCACGCCGCGCCGGGCCTTAGTCTTGTAGCTAATCCAACGGGCCGCGCAATGACGGCCCCGCACAAGAAAAGGGGCACCGACATGGCCAACCTGAGCCAGCAGCAAATCGACTTTCGCAATGCCATGGCGCAGTTGCCGGCGGCGGTGAACATCATCACCACCAACGGCCCTGGCGGCCGCTGCGGGATCACTGCCAGCGCGGTGTGCTCGGTGACCGATTCGCCGCCCACCGTGCTGGTGTGCGTCAACCGCAACAGCGCCACCCACGATGTGTTCCGCACCAACGGCCAGCTGTGCGTCAACGTGCTGTGCGGCGAACAGGAAGGACTGGCCCGCCACTTCGCCGGCATGACCCAGGCGACCATGGCCGAACGCTTCGCCTGGGACCTGTGGGACGACGGCGACACCGGCGTGCCGGTGCTGCGCGACGCGCTGGTGCAGCTGGAAGGGCGGATCAGCGAGTGCAAGGAGGTTGGGTCGCATTCGGTGATGTTCGTCGAGTTGTCCAACATCGGCGTGCGCGGGGCGGGTGACAGCCTGGTGTATTTCAACCGCCTGTTTCACCGGTTGGAGCATGCAGGGGTAGCTTGCTGAACGTAATTAACCTGTAGGAGCGAGCTTGCTCGCGATGGTGGTCAACGATAACGCGGGCTGTCTGGATGCCCGCGGTGCCTGGGCTTCCATCGCGAGCAAGCTCGCTCCTACAGGGTAATGTGGTGGATTGATCGTTCCCACGCAGAGCGTGGGAACGATCAACAGGGGGCGGTCGCTCGGTCACCGAGTCTGTTGCAGGTACTCCCGCGCCAACCGGCAGGCGCGTTCGATCAGCATCGGCGCCATTTCGATTGCGGTGGGCGTGCCCTGGCGGGTGTGAATCCAGCCCAGGTAGGTGGTGCCACGCAGCATCAGAAACAGCGCCAGGGTCTGGCGGTCCGTGTCGGTCAGCGGCTTGACCGCATGATACCCGGCCAGCAGCGCCGCCTGGATCTGCTCGAAGCGCGGATCATCCAGGCAGAAGTACAGGGCCGTGGCCAGTTCGAACATGTGCCAGCCGAAACCGGCATCGTCGAAGTCGATCAAGCGCAACTGCGGACCCTCGATCAGCAGGTTCTCCGGCACCAGGTCGGCGTGGATCATGCCGAAGTTGTCCAGATGCCGGCCATAGCGGCGCAGGTCATGGCGCGCCGCACGGCGGGCGTCCTGCAGCAGCTGGCGCTGTTCGTCGCTGAGCTGTTCCAGCTCCCAGAAACGCCCCCAGAACGGCTGGTTGCCGATCAGGCCTTCTTCGTCCCAGGCATGCCGGACGAACTCGTCCGGTTGCTGCCACTGCGCCGCGTGCAGGTGAATGCGCGCGGCAATGGCGCCGGCTTCGGCGTAGAGAAAGTCGATCTCGGTACCGGCCTGTACGCCGTTTTCCGAGGTGCCTGCCGTCGCACCGGGCAGCCAGGCGAGCATGTCGACCTGGCGCGGTTCGCCAATGTCGGCATGGGCGACTTCCACCAGATGCCGCTCGCCGCGTGCACGGATGATCTGCGGCACGGTGATGCCAGCCTGCGCCAGCGCCTCCATCCATTGCAGTTCGGAGCGCAGCGCCGCCTCGCAGTGATAGCCGTGGCGATGGATGCGCAGGGCGACGCGCTGGCCGTCCTCGCGGTGGGCAGAGAACACCGCGTTCTCGCGAAACTTCACCAGTTGCACATCGCCAAAGGTGCCGTCCCATTGCTCCAGGGCATGGCGGGCGAAGTCGTGCAGGCGGGCGACCTGTTGGTCGTGGTTCAAGCTATGGAATTCACTCATGGCAGGGCCTCAAAGCGCGCTCAGGGCGCTGTCCAGGGTGTCGACGAACAGGTCGGCGTGCTCGCGGCTGAACACCAGCGGCGGACGCAACTTGAGAATGTTGTCGCCGGCGCCGATCTTGCTGATCAGTACGCCGTGCTCGCGCATGTGGTTGACCACCCGGCGCGCCTCCGGCCCGGCGGGTTCCTTGCTGGCGTGGTCGCGCACCAGTTCCATGGCGAAGAACAGGCCCTTGCCGCGCACGTCGCCGATGATCGAATGCTTTCCAGCCAGGGTTTGCAGGCGCTGTTGCACGTAGGCGCCGACGGTCATAGCGTTGTCCAGCAACTGCTGTTGCTCGATCACATCCAGCACCGCCATGCCGACCGCTGCTGCCACCGGCGAGCCGCCGAAGGTGTTGAAGTACATCGCGCTGCGCCCGAACGACTCGACCAGTGCCTTACTGGTGACCAGCCCGGCGAGGGGGTAGCCGTTGCCCATCGGTTTGCCGAGGGTGACGATGTCCGGCACCACGCCGTGGGCCTGATGCCCCCACAGGTGCTCGCCGGTGCGGCCGAAGCCCGACTGCACCTCGTCGGCGATGAACAGGCCACCGGCCGCGCGAATCAGCTCGGCGGCCTTGTTGACGAACCCGGCCGGCACCCGTGGCAGGCCTTCGTTGGCGAACAGCGTGTCGATCAGCAGCGCCGCCGGGCGGATGCCCTGGGCCTGCATAGAGGCGATTGCGGCCTTGATGTTGGCGGCGTATTCCTCCAGTTGCTGCGCTTCGCTGACCCCCGCCGGCGCTCGATAGCGGCAGGGGATCGGCACCGCCCGGGCGTGGGTGGCGAATGGCTCGGGCGACGGCAGCGCGGTGGTGACTTCGGCCAGCGACGCCGAGTTGCCGTGGTAGTTGTAGTCACTGACGATGATCCCGGTGCCACCGCTGGCGAACCGCGCCAGGCGCAGCGCCAGTTCGTTGGCCTCGCTGCCGGTGCAGGTGAACATCACCGTGTCCAGCGCTGCGGCGAAGGTCGCGGTCAGGCGCTCGGCGTAGCGCACCACCTGCTCGTCGAGGTAGCGGGTGTGGATGTTCAGGGTGCTGGCCTGGCGGTGCATGGCCTCGACCACGTGCGGGTTGCAGTGGCCGACGCAGGGCACGTTGTTGTACACGTCCAGGTAGCGCCGGCCATCGACGTCGTACAGCCAGACGCCTTCGCCGCGCACCAGGTGCAGGGGCTTGTCGTAGAACAGCGGCGAGGCGCTGCCGAGCACGCGGTGGCGGCGTTGCAGCAGGGTGTCTTCAGGCATGGTCGGGTACCTCGATGTCGGTGGCGCTGTGCGCACGAGCGCGCAGCAGGTAGTTGAAAATGCACAGGACGAAGGTCACGCCCAGGGCGATCAGCATCATCAGGTCGAGCTGGAAGCAGGCGGCGATCACCACCAGCGTCAGGGCCAGGCCCAGCCAGGCAATCAAGGTGCCGCCGACCAGACGGAACGGGCGCGCCAGATGCGGCTGGCTGCGCTTGATCCGCAGGTAGGCGGCGAAAATCAGCAGGTAGCAGACGTTGAGCAGCAGCACCACGGCGAGCATCACCGTGGCCGGGTCGACGGTGGACAGCGGCAGGCCGATGGCGCCGATCAGCAGCAGGGCCGGGTAGGGCGTACCGCGCTTGCCGGTCTTGCCCAGCCACTGCGGGAACAGGCCATCGCGGGCCATGGCGAACAACTGCCGGGAGGCGGCGTAGACCAGCGAGAAGAACGTGGCGATCAAGCCGAACACCGCGCCGCAGCCGATTACCTTGGCCAGCCACGAGCCGTCGCCGTAGGCATTGGTGCGGGTCATGGCGGCGTACAGCGGATCACCCGCCGAGCCCACCGCTTCGACGCCACCGGCGCCCGGTGCGCAGACCAGCACCACCAGCGCCGTCACCAGCAGGGTAGCGACCGCCGCGAGAATCCCCCGTGGCATGTTGCGCCCCGGGTTGCTGGCCTCCTCGGCAGCCGAGCCGGTTTGCTCGACGGTGATGAACAGCCAGATGGCGAAGGGTACGCAGGCGAAGATCCCGCCCAGGCTCAGGGCCGGGGTGCTGGTCGCCGCCGGCATCGCCAGCAGGCTGGCCAGCTCGACATGCGGCGCCATGGCCACGCCGAAGGTCAGCAGGGCCGCGACGGCGATGACTCCGGCGATCATGGTCAGGCCCATGGCTTCACCGACGCCACGGATGTGGATGCCGATGATCACCGCGAACAGCGCGCCTTTGACCGCCCAGCCGCCGAGGCCGAACATCGACTCGGTGTAGGCGCAGATGAAGGTCGCCGCCGCGCCAGTGCCGATGGTCAGTGCCAGGGCACAGGCGACGCCGACCAGGTAACCCACGAACGGCCCGAACGCGCTCTGCGCATAGACGAACACGCCGCCGGCACTGGGCAGCGCCGTCGACAGCTCGGCCACGCACAACGCCAGGCCACCGCACAACAGGGCCATCAACAAGGTGGCGACCAGCATGTTCAGCCAGCCGCCGGCCATCAGTCCGAAATTCCAGCCGGAAAACTGCCCGGCCACCACCAACGCAATACCCAGGCCAGCGATCTTTGGCCAGCCCAACGCACTTTTCTTAAGCACAGCAGTCTCCCGCGACCCGAAGGCCGTTTTATTGTTTTTGGGGTTTTTGGAAGGGATTGGCCTTGATACTACGCGGGGCGGGGGGAAGGGCTTGTTTGTGGGTGTGCCAGGTGGTTGGTTGTGGGTGCCAGATTGGGGACCGCGTTATCGTTCATCGCGAGCAGGCTCGCTCCCACAGGGATCTGTGCCATTCACAAATCCTCATGTGGGAGCGAGCCTGCTCGCGATAGCGATACATCAGGCACCGCAAATGTCAGATCCGAAAACTCCCCACCAACTCACGCAACCGCCCCGCCTCACGCTCAAGCTCGGTGCACGCGCGCAAGGTCGATTGCAGGTTTTCCAGCCCACGCTGGTTGAGGCTGTTGATCTCGGTGATGTCGACATTCAACGCCTCCACCACCGAAGTCTGCTCTTCGGTGGCGGCGGCAACCGACTGGTTGACGTTGTCGATCTCGCCGATGCGTTGGGTCACGCTGCCCAGGCGGGTGCCGGCGAGGTTGGCGATGGTGACGCTTTCCTCGCTGTGCTGCTGGCTCTCGGTCATGGTGCTGACCGACTCGCGCGCGCCCACCTGCAAGGCCTCGATCATCTGCTGGATCTGCGCCGCCGACGTCTGCGTGCGGCCGGCCAGGCTGCGCACCTCATCGGCGACCACGGCAAAGCCGCGGCCGGCTTCCCCGGCACGCGCCGCTTCGATCGCGGCGTTGAGCGCCAGCAGGTTGGTCTGCTGGGAGATGCCCTTGATCACTTCGAGGATCTGGCCGATGTCCACGGTCTTGGTGTTCAGCACTTCGATGTTGGCGCAGGAGGTGCTGATTTTCGCCGACAGTGCATTCATTACCTCGATGGTGCGTTCCACCACCTGGCGCCCGTCCTCGGCCTGCTGCCGGGCGGCGGAGGCTTGCTGCGAAGCGTCGCTGGCGTTATGGGCGATTTCCTGGGCAGCGGCGCCCAGTTGGTTGATGGCGGCGGCGACGCTGTTGGTGCGGGTCGATTGTTCATCGACATCGCTGAGCGACGAGTTGGACGCCAGCAGCACGCGCTTGGCCCCTTCATTGACCCCCAGCGCCGCCGAAGACACCTCGCGGATGGAGTGATGAATGCGCTCGACGAAGCGGTTGAACGCGGTGGCCAGTTGACCGATTTCGTCGCGTGACTGCACCGACAGGCGCCGGGTCAGGTCGCCTTCGCCCAGGGAAATGTCTTCCATGACCCGCGTCAGCACTTGCAGCGGCCGGGTGATGCGATAGGCCGCGTACCAGATCAGCACCAGCCCGAGCAGGGCCGCGCCGCCGCCGAGCAGCAGCGACAGCGCGGTGCTCTGCACGCCCCGTGCATCCAGGTCCTGTTGCAGACGGGTGACCGGCGCCAGCAGCACGTCCTGCGGCACGCCGACCAGCACGCCCCATGGGGCCGAACCGGCAATCGGGGTCAGCGGTTCGAGCACTTCGATCTGTTGCCGGTCGGCGAACACCTGCGGCTGGCCCTGGTGCAAGGCGGCCAGGACGGGCGCGTTGTCGAGCGGCTGGCCGAGCTGGCTGACATCCTGGCTGTTGGCGGAAATCACCCCGCGTGGGCTGACGATGCTGATCCGGCCGCGGCCGTCGAACAACTTGCCGGCGCTGGCTTCGCTGTTTTGTTGCAGGGCGGCGAGGTTGATGTCCAGGCCGACCACGGCGATGACGCGGCCGTTGTCCAGCAGCGGAAAGGCGATGCTGGTCACCAGTTTGCGGCTGCCGGACGCCTCGTCGAAGTAGGGCTCCAGCACGCAGGCCTGGCGGCTGTCCCGGGCACAGGTGTAGAAGGCGTTGTAGGGCGCGCCGCTGGGGCCGGGTTCGGTGTTGGCCAGCAGGCCTTCGTCGCCGATCACCGCCTGCAATTCACCCGGTTTGCTTTGCACCCAGTACAACGAGAAACGGCCTTTTTCGTTGCTGCCCAGTTCCGCCTGGTCGGCGAAACCGGCGTCGGCACCGTCCAGGGCGTCAGGCTCGAAAATGACATAAAGCCCGAGCAGGTCGGGCTTGTCTTTCAGGGCCTGGTTGAGCTGGGTGTTGAGCTCCTGGCGCAGTTGCTGGCGGGTCAAGGTGCCCTGGTGCTGCAGTTGCCGCAGGTACAACAGATAACGTGACAGGCCCTGGCCGAATTCGTGGGTCTGGATGAAGGTGCGCTGCACATGCATCGCCTGCACCTTGCCCAGTGCCTGCATGTGTTCGCGGGCGGCGTCGGCGAGCATGTCACTGCTGGCCTGGGCCACTTGCTGGCTGCTCTGGTGGCTCTGGTACAGCGACAGGCCCATCAGCAAACCCACCACCAGCAGCAGGCAAAGGCCGGCGAGCAGGGCGATCTTGCTCTGGATCGTGAGGAATTTGTTGTGCATTGGAAAAGCCTTTTTCCTGGAAACGAACCCTGTCCCCTATCCCCCTGTAGGAGCGAGCTTGCTCGCGATGGAATGTCAGACACCGCTGGGCTTCAGACAGCCAGCGTCATCGTTGACGACCATCGCGAGCAAGCTCGCTCCTACAGAAAGCAGAGAGCAGAAAGCAGGGAAGATCAGAAGGTGGTGGCAAAAATCAGCTGGCTATACAGGTTCTTGTCGTTGTTGCCCAACTGGGTGCCACCCTGGTCGGCGCTCTTGTCCGGCTGGAACAGGCCCACCAGCGGCATGATGCTCAGGTGGTCGTTGACGTGCCATTCGGCGTACAGGTCCACTTCGTGGCCATCGGTATTGCCGAGGTTGCGGTCGATGGTGTCGAAGTTGAAGTACATCGCGCCGACATTGAGGTTTTCCAGGGGCGAGACGGTGAACTTGACCTGCTGGATGCGCGAGTTGCTGTTGAACGGGCCGGCGTAGTTGCCCGCCACTTCACCCTGGAACCAGGTGCCGAAACCACGGCTGAAACCGTAGAACAGCGTGTCGTAGTTTTCCGAGAAGCGGCTGTAGCGGTAGCCGACATACGGCGACCAGGCCACGTCGGAGAAGGTCCAGCCGGCTTCCAGGTACCAGGCGTCTTCAGTGCCGGTGTGCGGTTTGTCCTGCTTGGCGTATTCACCGGAGAGGAACAGGTCCTTGACCCCGGCGTTACCGGTGGCGCGCAGGCTGTAGGTCTTCATGCCGTCGCGTTCGAGCTGGATCGGCGAGGCGTATTGCTCGTCGATGTCGGTGGTGTCGATGTACGTCAGGCCGACGGTGGCGGCTTCGGACACGTGCTCCAGGGTGCCGACGTACATTTCGGTCATGGCCTGGGCGTGGTTGTTGGACTTGAGGTACATCACGTCGCCGCGCCAGCCTTCCTTGCCGCCGATGCGCAGCACGGCGGTTTCATCGAACGCCTTGCGCGCGGCCAGCCAGTAGGCGCCGCCACGGTTGAACTCGCCGTCGGCCAGGCCCTTGCCCATGTTCAGGGCGTCGCCGTCGATCAGGAAGCCATCGCCGACCACGATGTTCTGGCGACCGAAGGACAGGTCGATGCCGTCTTCGCCGAGCACGTCGAACAGTTTGCCCGAACGCCAGCCGAGGTAGGCGTCTTCGAACTTGGTGGTGCGCTCGGAACCGTCGCTGAAGCCTGCGGCATCGCCGTCACCCCAGGTGCCGGAGCTGAGCAGGTTCGCCGCGCCATAGGCAGTGCCCGCGCCAGCCAGGCCCTTGTCGAAGCTCAGGCCGTACTTGATGTAGCCCTCGCGCCACGACGAAGAACCTTCATTGAGGCGGCCGGACAGCGCGTAGTTTTCCTGGCTGTGGAACACGCCGAACACGGCTTCCAGCGTGGCGTTCAGGTGGCTGTCATCATCGGCGTAGAGTTCGTAGGCGCCGGCATGGCCAGCACTGATCATCAGCGCAAGGGTGGAGAGACGAAGCAAGGGCGACTTGAGCATGGTGTGGCATCCGTTCTTGTTCTTGAGCGCAGGTTTGCGGTCTTTTTCGATACTAAGTCGCGGAACTTTTCCAGCCTTTTGTGTGGTTGCCAAAGAGTTGGCTGTGCTTGCCAAACTTGCCGTTTTGGCAGCCCCGGCAAAGCAACTGGCACGCAGCACAAATCCCGCACCGCGCTGACCACCGACAATCGCTGTCAACCCTGCCGATGCCCATTGCGTCGGCGCTTCCGTGTTGGCGCTCGCCTGACGAGCGCGGTTTTTCAAGGTCGCTTTCCTATGTTCACCTCGCTGCGTCTGTCTTTTATCGGTCTGCTCTCGTTCACCGTGGCGCACACCGCGCTGGCCGCCGAGTGCAGCCCCGACCAGGGCCGTGGCGCCCAGGTCTTCGCCAATGAGTGCGGGGTGTGCCACTCGGTCACCCAGGGCGCGACCGGGATGATGGGGCCGAACCTGGCCGGGGTGGTGGGGCGCAAGTCGGGGTCGCTGGCAGGCTTCAACTATTCCCAGGCCATGCGCACCAAGGACGTGACCTGGCAGGCCGAGAACATCGCGCAACTGATCACCCAGCCCCAGGCCTATGTGCCGGGAACCTACATGCCTTACATGGGCCTGGCCTCGGCGGACGATCGCCAGGCGGTCACGTGTTTCCTCAAAGAACAACACTGATCAGCCGGTTCCAGGCTGACATTTGAATGAAAGGTGATTTATGAGCAACGTTGAAATCCTGCCGCAGGTTGCTGCATTCCTGGCCCGTCGCCACGGCTGCTTCATCGATGGCCAGTGGGTGTTCGCCGAAGGGCAGAGCATTGCCGTGGTCAACCCGGCCACCGGGCAAACCCTGTGCGAGACCATGGATGCACCGCTGGAAGTGGTTGAGCAGGCCGTGCAGTCGTCGCACCAGGCGTTCAAGACGGGCGTCTGGTCGGGCCTGCGCCCGGCGGATCGCGAGCGCATCCTGCTCAACTTCACCCGCCTGGTGGAAGAGCACGCCGAGGAACTGGCGCAACTGGAAACCCTGAGCCAGGGCAAGTCGATCAACATGGCCCGCGCCCTGGATGTCAACGCCACGGTCGAGTTCATGCGCTACATGTCCGGCTGGGCGACCAAGATCGAAGGGCAGACCTTCGACGTGTCGATCCCGCTGCCACCCGGCGCCAAGTTCACCGCGTTCACCAAGCGTGAACCGGTCGGTGTGGTCGTCGGGATCGTGCCGTGGAACTTCCCGCTGCTGATCGCCGCGTGGAAGTTGATGCCCGCACTGGCCACCGGTTGCACGGTGATCATCAAGCCGGCCATGGAAACCCCGCTGACCGCCATGCGCCTGGCCGAACTGGCCCTGGAAGCGGGTATTCCGGCCGGTGTGTTCAACGTGGTCACCGGTGGCGGCGCCTCGGTAGGTGGCGTGCTGACCGCGCACCCGCTGGTAAGCAAGGTGTCGTTCACCGGCTCCACCGCCGTGGGCAAGAGCGTCGGTGTGGCGTGCATGGCCAACATGACCCGGTTCTCCCTGGAACTGGGCGGCAAGAACCCGATGATCGTGCTGGCCGATGCCGACATCGAGAAAGCGGTGCAGGGCGCGATTCTCGGCGGACTGTTGAACAACGGCCAGGTGTGCGCCGCCGCCTCGCGCTTCTACGTGCACCGTTCGATCCACGACCAGTTCGTCGAAGCCCTGGCGGCCGCGGTCTCGGCCATGCCGATCGGCGCCGGCATGAACTGCGAGGCGGCGATCAACCCGCTGGTCTCGCGCAAGCAGCAGCAGGCCGTGCTCAAGCACATCGAACTGGCTCGCCAGGAAGGTGCGCGCGTGGTGGCCGGTGGCGAGCTGCTGGACGGCGACGGTTTCTTCGTCCAGCCGACCATCCTGGCCGACATCGACCACGGCATGACCGTGGCCCGCGAAGAGGTGTTCGGTCCGGTGCTGGGCGTGATGCCGTTCGATGACGAAGACGCGGTGATCGCCCTGGCCAACGACAACCGCTACGGCCTGGCGGCCAGCCTGTGGACCAACGACCTGGGCAAGGCGATGAACCTGGTGCCGCGCATCGAGGCCGGCACCGTGTGGGTCAACGCCCACGTGTTGCTCGACCCGGCGATGCCGTTTGGCGGGGTCAAGCAGTCAGGCATGGGGCGCGAGTTCGGCCGTGCGGTGATCGAGGCTTACACCGAGCTGAAATCGGTGTGCATCGCCCACTGATTCACTCGCGCGGCGCGGGCTTCGCCAGTTCGATGCCCGCAGCGCCCAGGCGCTTGAGGATTTCGAACAGCAGGTCGCTCTTGGTCACCCCGACGATCCGGGGGCTGGCCACGTAGCCGGTCACGGTCAGGGTGATGCCCTCGGGCGTGAGCTTGCTGAAGCGCACCACCGGCGCCGGTTTATCGAGGATGGTCTCGTTCTCATGATAGGCGTTGTAGAGCAGGTCCTTGACCTGTTCCGGGTCAATGTCCAGGGGAAACGTCAGTTCCAGCGACGCCACCCCCTGGGCACTGCCGCCCAGGGTCACGTTGCGCAGGTTCTGCGAGATCAATTGTGAGTTGGGCACGATGACGATCGAGCGGTCACTGAGCTGGATTTCCGTGGCCCGCACGTTGATCCGGCGGATGTCGCCCTCGACGCCGCTGATGCTGATCAGGTCGCCGACCTTCACCGGGCGTTCGGTGAGCAGGATCAGCCCGGAGACGAAGTTCTTCACAATCTCCTGCAAACCAAAACCGATACCCACCGACAGCGCACTGACGATCCACGCCAGGTTGGTCCACTGCACGCCCAGCGACGACAGGGTCAGCAGGATCACCAGCGCATAGGCGATGTTGGCGAACAGCGTGCTGAGCGAGGCGCACATGCCCGGGTCCATGCGGGTCTTGGGCAGGAACTCGTTGTCCAGCCAGCGGCGCAGCGTGCGCACCAGGTAGATGCCGATCATCAGCGCCAGCACGGCGTTGAGCAGATGACCTGGGATGATGTTGAGCTTGCGCAGCCCGGCACCGCCAAGCACGGCCATGGTCTGGTCGACCAGTTGGCCGAGGGTGGTGCCGACGCCGCCGACGAACAGGGTGATGATCGCCAGCAGGATCAGCCCGGCGCGACCTAGCCCCGAGAGCACCACGGATGCCTGTTCCAGGCGCGTGTCACCGATGCCCAGCACTTGTTTGAGGGCCTTGCCGCTGGCGCTTTTCGGCGAGAACAGGTGTTCGCATGTGTCGTTGAACAACTGCACCAGCAGGTAGAAACCGGTGAGGATGATGAACATCCACACCAGTTGATAGGTGATGAACCGCGCGGCGGAGATGTAGCCGATCAACAGCGCCGCCAGCGAAGCCAGTACGCACAGGCAGGCGAACGCATAAAGCAGGCTGGCGACGGCGGAGTTGGCCGGTGGATGATCACCCGTGGCCGCCACCGCCTTGCGTGCCTTGTTGATGCGCAGGAACAGCGCGCCGATCAGCAGGGTGATCACCAATGAAACGAAGCCGCGGCCAAACAGCACGGCCTGGCTGCTCATGTCCGTGACATTGACCACCTGGGCCAGGGTCATCAGCACCAGCAGGGTGCCGGCGACCAGTTTCGGGAAGGGCTTGATGGCCTGGGCGACCGGGTCGGAAATCGCCGGCAAGCGCCAGGAAGGGTGCTGCGTCGACAGCAGGGCACGGCTCAGGCCGGTGATCAGCACGCACACGTACACCACTTTTTCGAACTCGTCGGAGTAGCTCTGCATCAGCGGCGACAGCGGGATGTGCCGGGTCAGCGCGTAGAACAGCAGAGACATGGCGATGGCGGTGGTCAGCAGTGTGGCGGCGACCGAGGCAAATGCCAGGGTGCTTCGACGCAGGCGACCTTCGGGCATGCGGTGGATGCAGATCCAGGTAAAACCGCGGTCTGCCACCTGGCGTCCCCATGTCCACAGCACGAATGCCAGGGCCACCAGAACCACCGTGAACAGCCGCTCGCCGGGCAGCCAGGCCACCGCGAGCGCCGCCGCGACGTGCTGGAAGAACGTGCTCAGGTGCTCGATATCCCCCTGCTGCGGGCTGAACAACGGTGACCAGAAACCGGCGCTCAAGATGCTGCCGGCGCGCAACGACACCTCAGATTCCAGCAGGCTGCGGCGAATCGCGGCGATCTGGATCAGCAGGCCGGCGGCGCTGTCCTTGAGGCTGGCGAGGGTCTTGAGGTTGGCGTCGAGTTTGCTTTTCTGCTGGGAAACGCTGTCGCGCTGCTCGGCGATTTCCGATTTTTCCAGGGCCACGCCACTTTCGGTGACCGGCGTGAGCACATCGAGCTGGGCCTGCAATTGTTTCTGTTCGGGCAGCAGTGCCGACTGCATCGCCGACACATCGGTGATGAATGACTGGATCAGGTCCTGGAGGGTGACCATCTGGGTGACGTTGTTGGCCTGGGAAACCTGTTGCTTGATGCGGTCCAGACGCAGTTGCAGGCCTTGCAGGTCGCTCTGCGAGACGGTCACGGTGGTGAGGCCGGACAGGGAAGGGGCGTTGCCCGTCAGGTCGGCGGCCAGCAGCGTCGGGCCGCTCGGTACGAGCAGGGTGAACAGCAGGAAGAGCATTGACCGCAATGCAGGGCACATAGGCTGGCCGACTCGATGTTAGTCATTCAGCCTATGAGGTTAGGTCATCCGCTCAAACTGCGAGGTATAGTTTGCCCGGCGGGGCCCGATCGAGCCCCGCCGGGGTGCGGTTCAGACGCGTTCGAACAACACCGCGATGCCCTGGCCGCCGCCGATGCACATGGTCGCCAGCGCATAGCGGCCCTGCACGCGCAGCAGTTCGTGGATGGCCTTGGTGGCGATGATCGCGCCGGTGGCGCCCACCGGGTGACCGAGGGAGATGCCGGAACCGTTGGGGTTGACCTTTTCCGGGTCGAAGCCCAGTTCCTGGGCCACGGCGCAGGCCTGCGCGGCGAAGGCTTCGTTGGACTCGATGACGTCCAGGTCGGCCACGGTCAGGCCGGCACGTTGCAGCACCAGTCGGGTGGCGGGGATCGGGCCCAGGCCCATCAGTTCCGGCTCGACACCGGCGTGGGCGTAGCCGACCAGGCGCACCATCGGCTTGAGGCCCTGGGCGCGCACCGTTTCGCCGGTGGCGAGGATCAGTGCCGCGGCGCCGTCGTTGAGGCCCGAGGCGTTGCCGGCGGTGACGCTGCCGTCTTTCTTGAACGCCGGTTTCATCTTGGCCAGTTGCTCGGCGTTGACGTCGCCACGCACGTGTTCGTCGGTGTCGAAGGTCACGGTGCCTTTGCGCGAGGCGATTTCGATGGGCACGATCTGGCTGGCGAAGCGGCCTTCGGCAATGGCCCGGGCGGCGCGCTGCTGGCTGACCAGGGCCAGTTCGTCCTGGGCTTCACGGCTGATGCCAAAGCGTTCGGCGACGTTTTCCGCGGTGATGCCCATGTGGAAACCGGCAAACGGGTCCTGCAACACGCCGAGCATGTAGTCGATGGCCTGCATGTCCCCCATGCGCCCACCCCAGCGCGCCTGCGGCAGCAGATAGGCGCCACGGCTCATGGACTCGACACCACCGGCCAGCGCCGCGCCGGCATCGCCGAGCATCAGGCTCTGTGCGGCACTGACGATCGCCTGCAAGCCGGAGCCGCACAGGCGGTTGACGTTGAAGGCCGGGGTTTCCTTGGGCAGGCCGGCATTCATCGCCGCCGTGCGGGAAATGTAGGCGTCACGGGCTTCGGTGGGGATCACATGGCCCAGCACCGCATGGCCGATCAGCTCAGGCGCCAGGCCCGAGCGCTCGATGGCGGCGCGGCAGATGTCGGTGGCCAGTTGGGTCGGCGGTACATCCTTGAGCGAGCCGCCAAAGCTGCCGATGGCGGAACGCACGGCGCTGATCACATAAATGTCGGATGGGTTCATGAGGATTCCCTGCTGGAGTCGGGTGCGCGTCTGGCACTGTGGATGGGGCAAGAGTCTAGGCGCGGGGCGGGTTTTGGCCTATGTCGCAAGTGCTCAAGGGCTGTGGTGTTTTTTGCCAGTTGTACTGTGCTCTTGTGGGAGCGGGCATGTCGAGGCGTCGAACCGTCGCGATGGTCGTTAACGATAACGCCGGCTGCCTGATACCCCTCGGCGCCTGATACACCATCGCGAGCAAGCTCGCTCCTACAGGTCTGGTGGTGTCCTTGTGGGAGCGAGCCTGCTCGCGATGAGGCCGGCACATGCACATTTAGCGGCGACTGACCCACCGCCATCGCGAGCAGGCTCGCTCCCACAGGGGGGGTGTCAGGTTCACGGTCGATCACTCGCCCTGCCGTCGTGCCGGGAACACCAGTTCGAAGCTTGTCAGGCCATCCCGGCTGCTGGCGCTGCAGGTGCCGTTGTGCAGCTGCATGATGGTCGCCACGATCGACAGTCCCAGGCCGTTGGAGTTGGCCGAGCGTTCGCGGGACTGGTCGACCCGGTAGAAGCGTTCGAACAGGCGGGGCAGGTGTTCGGCGGGGATGGTCGGGCCGTGGTTGCGCACGCTCAGGCGGATGCCGTCGGCGGACGGCGTGGCGCCGATGAACAGTTCGGAATGCGGCGCGCCGTATTTGATGGCGTTGGCACACAGGTTGGCCAAAGCCCGGCGCAGCAGCATCGGTTCGGCCCAGATCACGCCGCTGCCGCGGGCTTCGATGTGGATGCCGACATCCGCCGCCGGCCCTTCGAAGTACTCGGCCATGCGCTGCATTTCATCGGCGGCGTCCAGTTCCTGGCGCTGTTTGAGCGCGCTGGACGGGTCGGTGCGGGCCAGGAACAGCATGCTGTCGAGCATGCGCGCCAGGCGCTCGAGTTCCTCGACGTTGGACGCCAGCAGTTGCTGGTAGGCCTCGATGCTGCGGTTCTGCTGGAGGGCCACCTGGGTTTCGCCCATCAGGTTGTTGATCGGCGTGCGCAGTTCGTGGGCCATGTCGGTTGAGACCTGGCTCAGTTGCGCAAAGCCCTTGCCCAGGCGGTCAAGCATGGCATTGAACGCGTCGATCATCGGCAGCAGCTCCTGCGGCGCGCCTTGGCTGTCCAGGCGTTCGCCGAGATTGCCCACATCAATCCCGTGGGCGTGCCGCGCCAGCCGTCGCAACGGCAGCAGGCCGCGATGCACCAGCAGGTAACCAGACAGCGCCAGCAGCACCGCCGCGACGCTGGCGAACAGGTAGACGTTGAGGCGATAACTGGCGAGCAGGGCGGTGCGTTCGGTCATCAGGCGGCCGGTGACGACCTGCAGGCTGCCCATGTCGCCGGAGTCGATGGTCGCCGCCACGGCCGAGAAGGGCACGCCGTTCACGCCCGGATAATGCTGCACGTCGGCCAGACCCAGCTGGTGGTCCATGGTCACCGGCGCCAAGGAGGGCAGCGGCAGGTTGCCGGGGTTGACCACCAGCAGCGGTTTCTGTCCCGGCGGGGTGATGGTCAGCAGCGCTTCGCGGTTGCCCATCATGTTCTGGAACAGCGCCGGTTTGGTCTTGATCAGCTCCAGGGTGTTGCTGTCGTTGAGGAACGTGCGCAGTTGATTGATGCGTGTGATCAGGGCCGCATCGTCGCGCCGGATCAGCTCGCGCTCCAGGTCGCGGTACAGCGCCACGCCCAACAGGGTCAGGGAAATGAACGCGAGCAGGGCGAACACCAGCGCCAGGCGCAGGGTCAGGGAATGGCGCAGGCCGCTCATGGTTGCGTATCGAAACGGTAGCCGATCCCGCGCACGCTATGGATCAGCTTGAGCTGGAAGGGGTCGTCGATCTTCATGCGCAAGCGACGCACGGCCACATCGACCACGTTGGTGTCGCTGTCGAAATTCATGTCCCAGACCCGCGAGGCGATCATCGAGCGCGACAGGACTTCGCCCTGATGCGTGGCGAACAGGTGCAACAGGGCGAACTCCTTGTTGGTCAGGGTGATCCGCACCCCGGCACGGGTGATGCGGCGCTTGAGCACGTCGATCTGCAGGTCTTCGACGTGCAGCTGTTCTTCCTCGCGGGTCGGCCCCCGGCGGGTCAGGGTGCGCAGGCGCGCCACCAGTTCGGCGAAGGAAAACGGCTTGATCAGGTAATCGTCGGCGCCCAGTTCCAGGCCCTTGACGCGGTCGGCGATGTCATCGCGAGCGGTCAGGAACAACACCGGCGTATCGGCTTCCTTGCGCAGGCGGCGCAGGACTTCCCAGCCATCCATTTTCGGCATCATCACGTCGAGCACGATGACATCGAAGTCGTGCTCCAGCGCCTGATGCAGCCCATCGACACCGTCCCGCGCCAGGGTGACGCAGTAACCCAGTTCCTGCAGGCCATTGAGCAAATAGTTGCCGGCCTTGGGTTCGTCTTCAACTACCAGGATGTTCATGCAGATACGCCTCGGACCAATCGCGCCAGTGTAGCCGGATCAATTGGCATTGGTGCAACCGGCACCGCTGACCTGGTAATCGAGCACGTGCTCGCGACCCTGGGAGTCCAGGTAGTTGAGTTGGGCGGGGACGATCCCGCATTGCTGGGAAATGTCAGTGCTGGACAGCACCTTGGCCACATCCAGATGGACGAAGAAACCGGTCTTGTCGTGGATCACCGGCTGGGTGCTCGCGGTGTCTGCGAAGGCCGAGCCAGCGGCGAGGAAGGCGGCGATAGCGAAGATAAATGTTTTCATGGCGAGTCTCTCTATTCAGATGGGCGGTGGCTGCCGGGTGTGGCCGGACAGTGAGTTCAGGTTAACGAGGCGATCCGGACAGCCGACCAACAGAACAATGACAATCCTGTAATGCAGCGGGCTCAGGGCTGGCGGCCGGAGGCTTCAAGGATCAGGTCGGTGATTTCCTTGGCGTGGGACACCAGCGACAGGTGGCTCGACGGCAACTCGATGGTGCTGGCGTTCATGCGTTTGGCGAGGAAGCGCTCAAGGTCCGGGTTGATGGTCTGGTCGAGGCTGGACACCGCGTACCACGACGGTTTGCTGTGCCACGCAGCGGCGGTGGTGCGGTCGCTGAACAGGGTCTTGGCGATCGGTTGCTGCACGGCGAACAACTGCATGGCCTTGGCGTGGGGCACGTCGCTGGCGAAGTACTTGAGGAAGGCGTCCTGCTTGAGGCTGACGAAGCCGTCGTGCTCCTCGGTGCCGGCGCGCACCGGCATGGTCGGGTATTTCGCCGACAGCGCGACGAAGTCTTCGCCGGCGTCCGGTGCGCGAGCCGCGACATAGACCAGCGAGCTGACTTTCGGATCGACCCCGGCCTCGCTGACGACGGTGCCGGCGTAGGAGTGGCCGACCAGCACCGTCGGGCCATCCTGTTGCGCCAGAACACGCTGGGTGGCTGCGACATCGTCAGCGACCGAGGTCAACGGGTTTTGCACGGCGGTGACGTGCAGACCGGCGGCCTGCAACCGCGAGATAACCTCGGACCAGCTCGAGCCATCGGCCCAGGAACCGTGCACCAGCACGACATTATTGGCCTTGACCGGCGCGATGTCGGCGGCCATGGCGGAACCGGTGCCCAGCATCATCAGGCTGGCGGCGATCAGGCAGAGTTTGCTCAATGGTTTCATGGTGTGGACCCTTGTCATCATCAGTGGAAGGTGTCACCCGATGTGGGTGAGCGACGCCGCCACTTTAGAAACCGAGGGTGTTGGCAACGCTGACAAGTCGATGACAAGTTTGTAATGCAGGGCCTGCCGTATGTCGGGCGCCCGGAACGGTGATGGACGCTGGTCTTCCAATCCAGGACAACGACGGGAGATCAATCATGACTTACGACCGACGACGTGAGGCCCTCGCGGCCTGGTATGAAATGCTCGACCATCCGGCCATTCGCATGGATGTCGAGGAGCAATATGACGAGCTGCTCAAGGCGGCGGATGAGATGGAACACGCCGAACTGATCAGCAGTTCGGAATGGCGCAGCCTGGTGCGCAAGGCGGGCGTGGCGTTTTCCCATTCGACCGAAGGGATGCGCGGCGGAACCTAGGTTTTACGTCCAGGGCTTACGCTCAGGCTGCAACGCTCAGCAACCACCCCGACAGCCCACCTGCGATCACCACCAGCCACGGCGGCAGCTTCCAGAACATCAAGGCCACCAGTGCAAGCAGGGCCAGGGCGAAATCCGCGGGTTTGCCGATGGCGCCGGTCCACACCGGCTGATACAGCGCGGCCAGCAGCAGCCCGACCACGGCGGCGTTGATGCCGCTCAGTGCGGCCTGGGTGCGCTGGCTGCGGCGCAAGGCCTCCCAGAATGGCAGGGCGCCAAGGATCAGCAAGAAGGATGGGGCGAAGATCGCCAGCAGGGCGATCACGCCGCCACCGAGGCCCGTGGGTGTCTGGTTCATGGCGGCGCCGAGGAACGCGGCGAAGGTGAACAGCGGGCCTGGAATGGCCTGCGCCGCGCCGTAGCCGGCGAGAAAGGTTTGCTTGTCGACCCAACCGCTGGTCACCACTTCGCTTTGCAGCAGCGGCAGCACGACGTGGCCGCCGCCGAACACCAGCGAACCGCTGCGGTAGAAGGCATCGACCATGGCCAGCGTCTGGTTGGACAGCAGTTGGTTGGCCAGCGGCAGACCGCCCAGCAACAGCACGAACAAACTCAGCCACAACACGCCTGCGCGCCGGCGGACGGTGATCGGCAGGGGTTCGTGGCCGTTGCTTTCGGCAGGTTTGATCAGCCACAAGCCGGTTATGCCGGCTGCCGCCATGACACCGATTTGCGTACCGATGGAGGGGTGCAGCAGGACGATGCCGGCGCCAACCATCATCATCGTGATGCGCAGGCCGTCCGTGCACAGCGTGCGCGCCATGCCCCACACCGCTTGCGCGACCACCGCCACGGCCACCACCTTGAGACCGTGCAATGCGCCGGGGGCGAGGAGGGAGCCGTAATGGGTCAGGCCCAGGGCGAACAGCATCAGCACTAGGGCCGAGGGCAGGGTAAACCCGGCCCACGCCGCCATCGCACCCAGGTACCCGGCGCGCGACAGACCCAGGGCGATGCCGACCTGGCTGCTGGCCGGGCCCGGCAGAAACTGACACAGCGCCACCAGGTCGGCATAGCTGCGCTCGCTGAGCCAGTGTCGCCGACTGACAAACTCCGCCCGGAAATACCCCAGATGCGCGACGGGACCGCCGAATGAAGTCAAGCCCAGGCGCAGGAAGATGACGAACACCGACCAGGCGCTGCGGGAATCGGTCATGCGGGGGCCTGCCTGGAGTGTTGGGGGTAGGAATCCATTCTAACCATGGACTGTGTACCGGGTGTTGCTCCGCCATCCCTGTAGGAGCGAGCTTGCTCGCGATGAGGCCAGCACATTCACCATCCATGGCGCCTGACACACCGCATCGCGAGCATGCTCGCTCCTACAGGGGCGGTGTTCACAAATCCAATAGTGTGGGAGCGAGCCTGCTCGCGATGAGGTCGGCACATTCAACATCCATGGGGCCTGACACTCCGCTTCGCGAGCAAGCTCGCTCCTACAGGGGGCGGTGTTCACAAATCCAATAGTGTGGGAGTGGGGTGTCCTTTTGGCGCTATCTGCTGGCTTATTAGCGTTAGCCGGCAATCCGTCGGCGCGTTACAGTGGACGCCATGTTTTTCGTACCCTGACGGACGCTGCCCATGACCCGCCCCCGTTTTCTCCCCGACAACTTCACCCTGACCCTGATCGCCGTGGTCATTCTTGCCAGTCTGCTGCCCGCCAGCGGTCAGGTGGCGGTCGGGTTTGGCTGGTTGACCAACATTGCCATTGCCCTGCTGTTTTTCCTGCACGGCGCCAAGCTGTCCCGTGAGTCGATTATCGCCGGTGCGGGCCACTGGCGCCTGCATTTGCTGGTGTTCAGCCTGACGTTCATCCTCTTCCCGCTGATCGGCCTGGCGCTCAAGCCGCTGTTGTCGCCGCTGATCGGCGCCGACCTGTACATGGGCATGCTCTACCTGTGCGCATTGCCGGCCACGGTGCAGTCGGCGATTGCCTTCACTTCGCTGGCGCGCGGCAACATCCCGGCGGCGATTTGCAGTGCGGCGGCCTCCAGCCTGTTCGGGATTTTCCTCACGCCGCTGCTGGTGACACTGCTGCTCAACGTGCACGGCGATGGCGGCTCGACGCTGGATGCGATCGTGAAAATCAGCGTGCAACTGCTGCTGCCGTTCATTGCCGGCCAGATCGCCCGGCGCTGGATCGGCGCCTGGGTGGGGCGCAACAAGAACTGGCTGAAATTCGTCGATCAGGGGTCGATCCTGCTGGTGGTGTACGGCGCCTTCAGCGAAGCGGTGAACGAGGGTATCTGGCACCAGATTCCACTGTGGGAGCTGGCCGGCCTGGTGGTCGCCTGCTGCATCGTGCTGGGCCTGGTCCTGCTGGCATCCACCGTGCTCGGCAAGGCGTTCGGGTTCAATCAGGAAGACCGCATCACCATCCTGTTCTGCGGTTCGAAGAAAAGCCTGGCGACCGGCGTACCCATGGCCCAGGTGCTGTTCGCCGGCAGCACCATCGGCGTGCTGATTTTGCCGTTGATGCTGTTCCACCAGATCCAGTTGATGGTCTGCGCGGTCCTTGCGCAGCGTTACGCCAAGCGTCCGGAAAGCATTCCGGAGCTGATGGCGCACGTCGATCCTTGATCACTGGCCGTCGACCACCCGCGGCAATTGCAGCGGGTTGAAGTCGCGCAGCGCCTCGGGCAACAGCGCCTGCGGAAAGCCCTGGTAGGCCACCGGCCGCAGGAAGCGCTCGATGGACGTCATGCCCACCGAGGTGAAGCGGCTGTCGGAGGTGGCCGGGAAGGGGCCGCCGTGCACGGTGGCGTGGGTCACTTCCTGCGGGTGGGCGAAGGCGTTGACCACGATCCGCCCGGTGCGGCGCTCCAGCACCGGCAATACGCGCCGGGCCAGTGGCAGGTCGTCTTCTTCAAGGTGCAGGGTGGCACTGAGCTGGCCGTTGAGCGAGCGCGCCACCGCCAGCCACTGCGCTTCATCCTGTACCGTCACCAACAGCGCTGACGGGCCGAACACCTCCTGCGACAGCAGCGGTTCGCTGAGGAAACGCTGGCCGCTGACCTCCAACAATGCCGACTGGCCGTCAAAGTCCGCATTGCCCGCGAAACCTTCGGCGATCCGCCGTGCGCCGGCGTTCTCCAGCGCCGTGAGCCCCTTGAGGTAGGACGCATGAATGCCCGGTGTCAGCATCGTGCGCGCTGCCGCCTCGTTCACCCGTTTGACCATCGCCTCACGCAGTGCCTGCAAGCCTGCGCCTTCTATCGCGATCAGCAGCGCCGGGCGCAGGCAGGCCTGGCCGACGTTGACCAGCATGCGCTCGATGAACCCGTCGCCGATCTGCGCACCCCGTGCGGCCAGTGCGGCGGGCAGGATGAACGTCGGGTTGATACTGGTCATTTCAGTGAACACCGGAATTGGCTCGGGCCGCTGTTGCGCCCGGCGATACAGGGCCATGCCGCCGTGCTCTGAACCGGTGAACGTCACCGCCTTGATCAACGGATGGTCGACCAGCGCTTCGCCGATGGCATTGCCGCTGCCGCGCACCATCGAAAACACGCCTTCGTGCAGGCCATGGTCATGCACCGCCTGCTGGATCGCCCGCGCCTGGATTTCCGAAGCGCCGGGGTGGGCGTTGTGAGCCTTGAGGATCACCGTCGCCCCGGCGGCCATCGCCGAAGCCGTATCACCCCCGGCCACCGAGTAGGAGATCGGGAAGTTGCTCGCGCCGAAAATCGCCACCGGGCCGATGGCGATTTTCTGCAAGCGATGGTCCATGCGCGGACGCGGCTGCCGCTCGGGCTGTGCCGGGTCAATGGCCAGTTGCAGGAAGCGGCCTTTGCGCACCACCTCGGCGAACTGGCGAAATTGCGTGGCCGCCCGGCCGACTTCACCTTCGAGCTGCGCTTGCGGCAGGCCGGTTTCCAGTGCGGCCCGCTGCGCCAGCGCCGGGCGAACGGCTTCGAGGTTGTCGGCGATGCTGTCCAGGAACGCTGCGCGCTGGCTCAGCGAGGTATGGCTGTAACTGTCGAACGCTTCATCGGCGAGGGTGGCGGCGCGGTGCACCTGCAACGCGCCACCGAGGGCGAAATCGGTGTCGAGCCATTGCTGCGTGGCGGGGTTGAGCGCCTTCATCGTGCCTTCGCTGGCCGGGACATCGTGGGCGCCGATGATCAGGTTACCTGTGAGTTTCATGAGTGATCACTCCTGCCCGGCGAGGAGGGTGACGAGCTCATGGGTCGTGACGATCGAATGGGCGAAGGTCGGGCCGTTGAGTTCGTGGGCGGCGTGCATCATTTCCGGACGCAATGCGGCGGTTGCATCGCGGACCAGGGTAACGTGGTAACCCATTTCCGCGGCATAGCGGGCGGTCGCCTCGATGCAGGTATTGGCCAGCAGGCCGACGATGATCACGTGGGTGATGCCTTGCTGCTTGAGGCGAAAATCCAGGTCGGTGTTGGCGAAACCGCTGGAGCCCCAGTGCTCCTGGACGACGATGTCACCGTCCTGCGGGGCGAAATCAGGGTGCCATTCGCCGCCCCATTCGCCACGGGCGAAGTGGTGCATGTGCATGATCTTGCTCTGGGTGGGGGTCGGGTGGTCCCAGCATTCGTAGTCGCCATGTTCCCAGCGACGGTGCGGTACGATGACCACCTGAATGCCCTGGCCGCGTACGGCGATGTCGAGGGTGCGCAGGTTGTCGAGCAGGCCGACCTGTTCGGCGATCGGCTTGAGCAGGGGGAAAACCTTGCCGCCTTCGGACAGGAAATCGTTATAGGGATCGACCAGCAGATAAGCGGTGCGATCCAGGGGATAAAAGGGCTTCGACATGACAATGTTCTCCACAAGAAGATGAATGACAGGTGCCGGGGTTGCCCGGTCATCTTGTTGATATGATAATCATAGTAACTAGGTATGAGGCAAGCTCCTATGTCGATAAACACCAGTGCTCCCGACACGCTGTGCCCGATTGCACGGGCCGAAACCGTCGTGGGTGACCGCTGGACCGTGCTGGTATTGCGGGAGTTGTTCATGGGCAGCCATCGCTACGACGAGATCCAGGCGCAGACCGGCGGTACGCCGCAAATGGTCGCCTCGCGCCTGAAAAACCTGGAAGCCGAAGGCATGGTCGAACGTCGCCTGTACAACGAACGACCACCACGCTACGAATATCACCTTAGCGAAAAAGGCCGGGCTTTCTACCCGGTGGTGCTGGCGCTGCGAGCCTGGGGGGAAACCTGGTGCAAATCACCGCAGGAGGGCCTGGCGGTGGTCTACACCCACACCACCTGCGGCGAACCGGCTGGCCTTGGCCTGGCGTGCGCTCACTGCGGTGAACTGCTGCGCCGTGACGAACTGGTCAGCGAACAGAGCCCGGCCTACCAGGCCGAACGCCAAGAGCGGCGCGAAGCGTTCAAGAGTGCACGCAGCCCGCAGTGAGCGGAACATGGATGACATCGCGCAAGGAGCCCACATGCCACTGACCGCCACCACCCTGATCGACATCGCCATGAGCAACCCGGTCAATGCCGAAATGCTCCGACGCCTGCCCGAGCTGGGGCTCGACCAATGCCTGCTGACGGCGGGCTGCCTGTTCCAGGCGGTGTGGAATCACCAGTCTGGCCAGCCAGCGGGGTGGGGCATCAAGGATTACGATGTTTTCTACTTCGACGAAGACCTGTCCTGGGACACGGAAAACCGTGTGATCCAGGCCGCCCAGGTGCTGTTCCAGGACCTGGGCGTGAACGTCGAACTGAAGAACCAGGCGCGGGTGCATCTGTGGTACGCACAACGCTTCGGTGTCGGTTACCCGCAACTGCTGTCGGCCAAAGACGGCATCGACCGTTATCTGGTGGCGGGCACCTGCATCGGCCTGGATGTGAACAGCGGAGAGCTGTACGCCACCTACGGCCTGGACGACATCGAGCAGGGGCTGTTGCGGATCAATCCACTCAATTCCCGTCCGGCGCTGTTTGCGCAAAAGGCGCAGAGTTATCAGGCGCGTTGGCCGTGGCTGCAGATGATCGAATGAAAAGGGACGGGGTGCCGATGCGCCCCGTCCCCTTTGATCAGAACTTGAACGCCTGACGCCCAACCAGCAGCCACTGGCCTTTCTGCTTCTGCCAGATCTGGAAGTTCTCGATCTCGGTCGGGATCACTTCCTCGCCCTTCAGCGCCTGCGCCGAGAAGTGGTTGCGCACCAGCGCGACGTCGCCCGACAGGTTGATGGTCTGGTTCTGCATCTCCAGGGTCTTGAACGCACTGCGGCCGGTTTCGATGTCGGCGATGTATTCCTGCTTGTTCTGGATTTTCCCGCTGGAGTGGCCGTAGGTCAGGTTCTCGGCGGTCAGGGCGTTGAGCTCGGGGATGTTCTTTTTCAGCATGGCCTGGGTCAGCTTGTCGACGGCCTTGGCCACGTCGGCTTCACCGCTGGACGGGGCGGCGGCGACATAGCCGCTGAACAGGCAGAGAAAACCGACCAGCACTTTCACTTTTTTCATGGGTGATTCCTTGTTGTTGTAGGTGAACGAGTGATGGGCCTGGGGTGGCATTCATCAGTCGTCGTACAACCTAGCATGCGGCATGAGAAAAGCGAACTGTCTGGGATATCGGTTTGCCTGTTCGGTCCCCATCGCGAGCAGGCTCGCTCCCACAATGGTTTTTTGGTGAACACAGTTTCTGTGAACACTGGAGATCCAATGTGGGAGCGAGCCTGCTCGCGATGGGGCCAGATCAGACACCCAAGAAAAACGGATCAAAGATACTTATCCGTCACCGCCCCCTCCGAAGCACTCGACACCGTCTTCGCATACTTGGCCAGCACCCCGCGCGTGTACTTGGGCGCAGGCCGAACCCAGCGGGCCTTGCGCTCGGCCAGCACCGCGTCGGTCACCGCCAGGCTGATCTGCCGGGTCTCTGCGTCGATGGTGATGCGATCGCCATCCTCGACCAGCGCAATCGGCCCGCCCTCGAAGGCTTCCGGGGTGATGTGGCCGACCACGAAGCCGTGGGATCCGCCGGAAAACCGGCCGTCGGTGATCAGCGCCACCTCCTTGCCGAGGCCCTTGCCCATCACCGCCGAGGTCGGCGAGAGCATTTCGCGCATGCCCGGGCCGCCCTTGGGGCCCTCGTAACGAATCACGATGACATCGCCGGCCTGCACTTCACCGTTGAGAATACCGGCCAGCGCGCCTTCTTCGCCGTGATAGACCCGCGCCGTGCCCTCAAAGCGCAGGCCTTCCTTGCCGGTGATCTTGGCCACTGCGCCGGTGGGTGAGAGATTGCCGTGCAGCACCACCAGGTGCGAATCCTTTTTCACCGGCTGGTCGAACGGCAGGATCACGTCCTGGCCGGCGGGGTAGTCCGGCACGTTCGCCAGGTTTTGCGCCAGGGTCTTGCCGGTGACGGTCATGGCATCGCCGTGCAGCATGCCGGCGGCGAGCATGCGTTTCATCAGCGGCTGGATGCCGCCGATGGCCACCAGCTCGCTCATCATGTATTGGCCGCTGGGGCGCAGGTCGGCCACCACCGGCGAGACTTTGCCCAGTTCGACGAAGTCATCCAGGCTCAATTCGACGTCCACTGCGTGGGCCATGGCCAACAGATGCAGCACGGCATTGGTCGAGCCGGCGAGGGCGATCACCACGCGAATGGCATTCTCGAAGGCCTTGCGGGTCATGATGTCCCGTGGCTTGAGGTCGAGCTTGAGCAGTTCCATGACCTGTTGCCCGGCGCGGAAACTGTCCGAAGCCTTGTCGCCGCCGACCGCGTCCTGGGAACTGGAGCCCGGCAGGCTCATGCCCAGCGCTTCGATGGCCGAGGCCATGGTGTTGGCGGTGTACATGCCGCCGCAGGAGCCCGGCCCGGGGATCGCCACTTCCTCGATCTGCTTGACCTGGATTTCGTTGATGTCGCCGCGGGCGTTCTGGCCCACGGCTTCGAACACGGAAATGATGTCGGTGTGCCCGGCGCCAGGGCGGATGGTGCCGCCGTAGACGAAGATGGACGGGCGGTTGAGCCGCGCCATGCCGATCAGGCAGCCCGGCATGTTCTTGTCGCAGCCGCCGACGGTCACCAGGCCGTCGAAACCTTCGCAGCCGGCCACCGTCTCGATGGAGTCGGCGATCACCTCACGGGACACCAGCGAGTACTTCATGCCTTCGGTGCCGTTGGCGATGCCGTCGGAAATGGTGATGGTGTTGAAAATGACGCCCTTGGCCCCGGCGGCATTCGCGCCTTTTTCCGCCTCGGCCGCCAGCTTGTCGATGTGCATGTTGCATGGCGTGACCATCGCCCAGGTGGAGGCGATGCCGATCTGCGGCTTCTTGAAGTCTTCGTCGGTGAAACCCACGGCCCGAAGCATCGAACGGCCGGGCGCACGCTCCACGCCATCGACCACTTGAGAGGAATACTTGCGCAAATCGTCTTTACTTCTCATGACCCTTCCTCATGCAGACGCCTGGAAAATCAGCATGAGTATAGTGGCCGGCAGGCGCGGGCCCGGACTATCAGGTCAGGAACAGACGCGCGGGTTCACCGTGTCGTGATATCCTGCGCGCCACTTGATTAAGTCAATTCCGTTTTCCTGTCCCTGGCGACAGGCGAACAGAATCACTGTCGCTCAAGTAGCTGAAGCCAAAAAAGATAAAAAGTCAGTTCAGTAGGGACATATAACTGAGGCCGGTGCATGCAATCGGCCTTGTGTGCCCACCCTGCAGTTCTTACGTGCGAGTACCGGGGACAGTCAGCCTGTCTGTCGTGATCAGGGGCTCGCGGGTAGGGAAGAAGGGCGGACGTTTTATCATAGGTGCTACAGATGTTTAAGAAAGTGAACACGGCCCTGTTGGGTCTGGCTCTGTCGTTGGGGATGACGACTGCCCAGGCCGAAGAAGCCAAGAAAGTCGATGTGCTGCTGATTGGCGGCGGCATCATGAGCGCAACCCTCGGCGTCTGGCTCAACGAACTGGAACCCGGCACCTCGATGGAAATGATCGAGCGCCTGGACGGTGTCGCCCTGGAAAGCTCCAACGGCTGGAACAACGCCGGTACCGGTCACTCTGCCCTGGCCGAACTGAACTACACCCCGGAAGACGACAAAGGCAACGTGTCGATTCCCAAGGCTGTTGAAATCAACGAAGCGTTTCAGGTCTCCCGTCAGTTCTGGGCCTGGCAGGTTCAGCAGGGCGTGCTGAAAAACCCGCGTTCGTTCATCAACACCACGCCGCACATGAGCTTTGTGTGGGGTGACGACAACATCAAGTTCCTGAAAAAGCGCTACGAAGCCCTGCAGGCGAGCCCGCTGTTCGCCGGCATGCAGTACTCCGAAGATCCGGCTGTGATCAAGAAGTGGGTCCCGCTGATGATGGAAGGGCGTGACCCGAACCAGAAAATCGCGGCCACCTGGAGCCCGCTGGGTACCGACATGAACTTCGGCGAGATCACGCGCCAGTTCGTCGCTCACCTGCAAACCCTGCCGAAATTCGACCTGAAGCTGTCCAGCGAAGTGCAGGACATCACTCGTAACGAAGACGGCACCTGGCGCGTCAGCTCCAAGAACCTGAAAGACGGCAGCAAGTTCACCACCGACGCCAAGTTCGTGTTCATCGGCGCAGGTGGCGGTGCCCTGCACCTGCTGCAGAAGTCCGGCATCGACGAAGCCAAGGAATACGCTGGCTTCCCGGTCGGCGGCTCGTTCCTGGTGACCGATAACCCGGCTATCGCCGAGCAGCACCTGGCCAAGGCCTACGGCAAGGCTTCGGTGGGTGCACCACCGATGTCGGTTCCGCACCTGGACACCCGTGTCCTGGACGGCAAGCGCGTCATCCTGTTTGGCCCATTCGCGACCTTCAGCACCAAGTTCCTCAAGGAAGGTTCGTACCTGGACCTGCTGACCACCACTACCACCCACAACGTGTGGCCAATGACCAAGGTCGGCATCAAGGAGTACCCGCTGGTGGAATACCTCGCCGGCCAGCTGATGCTGTCGGATGAAGACCGCCTCAATGCGCTGAAAGAGTACTTCCCGAACGCCAAGGCTGAAGACTGGCGCCTGTGGCAAGCCGGCCAGCGCGTGCAGATCATCAAGCGTGATGAAGCCGCCGGTGGCGTGCTGAAACTGGGTACCGAGATCGTCGCTTCCGCTGACGGCTCGATCGCCGGCCTGCTGGGCGCCTCGCCAGGTGCTTCGACTGCTGCACCGATCATGCTGCAAGTGATCCAGAAGGTGTTCAAGGACAAGGTCGCGACCCCTGAGTGGCAGGAAAAGCTGCACAAGATCGTACCTAGCTACGGCACCCAGCTGAACAACGACCCGGCCAAAGTGGCCGAGGAGTGGGCCTACACCGCCAAGGTGCTGGAACTGCCGACGCCTCCGGTCATCGGTCAGGCTGCCGCACCGGCCCCGGCCGCTGCCCCGGCAGAAGTGCCAAAGCCTGAAGCCGCACGCGACATGGCTCTGTAAGCACAGACCTGTTGGAAAAAGCCCACTGCACCGGCGACGGTCAGTGGGCTTTTTTTTGAGCCCCCTGTAGGAGCGAGCTTGCTCGCGATGGCGGCAGCTCCGGCAACTCCGACTTGTCTGATACACCGCAATCGCGAGCAAGCTCGCTCCTACAGAGGGGTGGGGGAGGGCTCGGGTTTTTGGTGTCAAAAACTCGGCAGTCAAGCGTTCCTGTTTTTATTCATGGCTAATGTGTTGCAAAATGTAAAATTCGAAACAGATCAAAATGCCTTCCATATCAACGTTTAAGCGCATGCCCCGGCAACGGTTCACGTTGTCTTCCCTCGTGCCATTGCTTTGGCATTTCCCAATTAATTCTTTTTGAATCATTCAGTTGCAGCGTAACTTCAGCGCATTTCTGAAGATTCAGCCGCTGTTCTCCCCCCACGATCACACCCGCACAGCCCCCCAGCCCACTCTTGCAAACGAAAGCCTTTCTTCCTTAACTGTTACCTAATGTAAAAAAGTGGATTCACCAACGATGTCTTTTAAATCAAGGTTTTAGTACGGCTGTTCAAGTGCTGCCGGATGTTTCTTTGACCTCTCCAGATCGACGCTCAAGGGATGACCAAGAAATGAAAGAGAAGCTGGCGGCACTGGTCCGAAAATTCGTTTCACCTTCCATGCGCTATGAATTGCGCAGCGCGGCCAACCGGCTGAACGGCCTTTTGCAGCAGGCGTGCCTGTGGCGTTGGGAAATCGCCCGGTTCCGCTTGCAGCATGAAAGCCCTTACGAGGTTCTCTACGTCGGCCGCAAAAACCGCCGGGACATGGCCAAGCTGCTGATCGGCGGCAAGTCCCTGATCGACAACGGTGCGCCGCAGGATCAAGCGCAGCCGGCCTCATCCAATCACGTGGTGGTCATCAGTGAAGTGCCGACCACGGGCGCTCTCAACGTGCCGGTGTACCTGAGCGCCGTGGTGCCGCTGGGGCGATCGCTGGAAGACATCACCGCACGATACGACAGCGAGTTGCGCCGCAGCATTCGCAAGAATCGGCCGCTCTACAGCATGCGCCAGGCACGGCTCGACGAAGAGATCGAGATGGCGGACCGTGACATGCTTCGCCCTTATGCGGTGGCGCGCCAGGGCACCCACGCCGCGCAATTCGCCACCCAGGAAGTGTTCAGGATCGCCAGGACGGTCGGTCGCCTCGACCTGATCACCCTCAATGACGAAGTAGTGGCCTGTCACCTGGGGTGTGTCGTGACGCGCGGCGGCAAGCGCTACTGGAGCACGCTGCGTTTCGGTTATACCGAGGCGGTGTTCTCGGATGCGAAAAAGCTGCGTGAGGTCAATTCGATGACCACGTACATGGCGCTCGAATGGGCTATCGAAAATGGCTTCGACTACTACGACATCGGGCTGTGCGTGGCGCGTCCGGACGACGGCCTGCTGAAGTGGAAAAGACGCCGGGGCGGCGATGTCGATTCCCTGGGCAATGACGCCTATCTGTTTGTCCGTCTGCCCAAGACCGGCACGGCCCGTTTCCTCTGGGATACCCCGTTGTTCGCGTTCGAAGGCAAGGAACTGACCCTGCATCTCGGCTTGCCGGATGGCCCGAGCGATGAGGAGGCGGCGCGGCGTTATCACGAGATGGTCTTCGGCGGGCTCGACAAGATCTACCTGCACTGCGAGAAGAACAAGGGCGAGCAGTTCCTGGAAACCTTGCGCAACCGCTATGCCAATGCGCAAGTCACCCCGGTTTTGCAGAAGGTCGCCTCCAGTTGAGCCAAGTCCCGGTCAAATCCGTACAGCGCTTCGATGTCCTGCAGGGAGGACTTTCATGGAACGCGATGTTTCGCAATTGAGTACCGTGAGCGCCGGTCGCCGAAAAAAATGGACCCTGGCCGCTTACCGGTACATGGCGAGAAAACGCCTGGCGCACAAGGTCGAAATCAACCTGAAGAACCTGGCGGTGAAAAGCTGGGACATCGCCCCAAGCGAGGTCACCCATTCGCCGCCGGCGTTCTTCCTGCCCGGCCAGATGGAGCGCGTGACGGGTTGGGAGGCCAAGCGCTTTTATCCCTACGAGCATCCGTCGCGCACCATGGAAGGGCTGGGTGATGTGGTGCAGGGGCCGACCCGTGGTTACCTGCTCAAGGATGTCTGGCTGATTGACGGCGTGCTTTACAAGGGCAAGGCCAGTCTGTGGCTGTCGAACAAGCCGGCGCGGTTTCCGCACATCGTGGTCGAGCGCGAAATCCAGCGTGCCGCCGTCTATTGCACGCAAAACGGCAACAGCTGGTTCGGCACCTGGCTGATGGAAGACTGCCCGACCTACGCGTTGGCCGAGGAAGAGGGCATGCCGGTGACCACCGCACCGTCTGCGCGGTTTCCGCTGTTCACCCAGGCACCCGCGTACGAGGACTGGTTGGACATGCGGCCGACGCGGCTGCACACGGCGTTTTTCCGCGAACTGGTGCTGTTCGATGATCAAAGCCAGAACAGCAGCCGGAGCCTGCGCTATCGGGCCATGGGGGAAAAACTGCTGTCGCACGTCAATTCGGCAGCGCACCCCGGCGTGTTCATCCTGCGCGGTGGCGCCGGCGATCTGCGCCTGTTGCGTAACGAACTGGAACTGGCGGACCACCTGCACAAGACCCGCGGCTTTCGCATTCTCGATCCACTGAAAAACGATGTGCCGACCATCGTTGCCACCTGCGCGGGTGCGCAAACCGTGATCGGTGTCGAAGGCAGTCAATTGGTGCATGGCGTCAATGTACTGAAGTCCGGCGGGTCGGTGCTGACCTTGCAACCACCGAATCGCTTCGTCAGTTACTACAAGTACCTGACGGATCGCGACCGGCAGAACTTCGGCTTTGTGGTGGGGCGCCCGGAAGGGGATGGGTTCACCATCGACATTGACGAGGTGGAGCGCACGCTGGATCTGTTTCCGGCGTAGCGCGTGATGGGTCGTTCAACCCCGAGCGTTGCGCTCGGGGTTGGCTGGTCGACTCAGCGGAACGCGGGAACCACGTGCTTGATGAACAGTTCCAGGGATTTTTTCTTCTCGGCGTGAGGCAGGCTGTTGTCGCACCAGAAGCTGAACTCGTCGACGCCCAGTTCCTGGTAGTACTTGATGCGCGGAATGATCTCTTCCGGGGTGCCGATCATGGCGGTCTTGTGCAGGCTTTCGAGTTCGAACTCCGGACGCCCGGCGAACTTTTCTTCCGGGCTCGGGGCGAGGAAGCCGTTGACCGGGGTTTCCTTGTTGCCGAACCAGGCATCGAACGTGCGGTAGAACCTGGAGATGGCCTTGGCCCCGACTTTCCAGCCTTCCGGGTTGTCGGCGCTGTGCACGTGGGTGTGACGCAACACCATCAATTGTGGACGCGGCACGCCCGGGTTGTTGTCCAGGGCGGTCTGGAACTTGTTTTTCAGGTCGAGGACTTCTTCGTCGCCTTTCATCAGCGGCGTGACCATGACGTTGCAGCCGTTGGCCACGGCGAAGTTGTGCGAGTCCGGGTCACGGGCGGCGATCCACATCGGCGGGTTAGGCTGCTGGATCGGCTTGGGCACGCTGGTGGAGGTGGGGAATTTCCAGATGTCGCCGTCGTGGGCGTAGTCGCCTTTCCACAGGGCACGCACCACCGGGACCATTTCGCGCAGGGCCTGGCCACCGCTCGAGGCTGGCATGCCGCCGGCCATGCGGTCGAATTCGACCTGGTAGGCGCCACGGGCCAGGCCGACTTCCATGCGGCCATTGCTGATCACGTCGAGCAGGGCGCACTCACCGGCCACCCGCAGCGGGTGCCAGAACGGCGCGATGATGGTGCCGGCGCCCAGATGAATGGTGGTGGTCTTCGCCGCGAGGTAAGCCAGCAATGGCATCGGGCTTGGCGAGATGGTGTATTCCATGGCGTGGTGTTCGCCAATCCACACGGTGCTGAAACCACCGGCTTCGGCCATCAGGGTCAGTTCGGTCAGGTCCTCGAACAGCTGGCGGTGGCTGACGCTTTCGTCCCAACGTTCCATGTGTACGAACAGGGAAAATTTCATGACGCTACCTCGAATCTCTTGTGGTCGACCCGTCGACTGCGGGGCTGTTGGTTATTGGTATACCATAATACCAAGTGACTGCAAATTGTTTAGATGCGCTGCATACCCCTGGCTTGCATCTTCTGTGTGGGAGCGAGCCTGCTCGCGATTGGGGTGACCAGGCAACCCAGGCCATCAGGCGCACCGCGTTAGCGTTGAACATCTCGCGAGCAGGCTCGCTCCCACAGGAATAGCGAATACAGGGGTATCGGGGAATCAGGCGAGAACAGGCAACGCACCCATCTTGCCGTGGCAATACACCAGCGGGCTGTTGCTGTGCTGCGGCACGATCAGGTTTTTCACCGCACCGACCATGATCGCGTGGTCGCCACCTTCGTATTCGCGCCACAACTCGCATTCGATCACCGCCGTGGCATTGGCCAGGATCGGGTTGCCCAGTTCGCTCAACGTCCATTCGATGCCCTGCGCCTTGTCCTTGCCCTTGCGTGCGAAAGCATAGGCTTCGCTCTGCTGGCCGCCGGAGAGGACGTGGATGGCAAAACGCTTGTTCTTGATCAGGACAGGGTAGGAGTCGGAACTGTAGTTGGGGCAGAACAACACCAGGGCCGGGTCCATGGACAGCGAGCTGAAGGCGCTGGCGGTCAGGCCGACGATCTGGCCGTCGTCATCGAGGGTGGTGATCACGGTGACCCCGGACGGAAACGAACCCATCACTTGTTTGTAGATGGCGGCATCAATCATGGGACGGTCCTCTGGCGGTGAAACGGGTTTTTATGAATTTGTAGGTATGATGGTATACCGTAATACATCGTTTGCAAGCGCTTTTTCAGTCGTGCCGATAAACGTATATTTTGCCGGTTTCGCCCAATGATTACGGGATTTTTGCCAGATTTGACGCGCAGGTCATTCGTCAGGAAAGCGGATCAGAAGTCTTTTTAAAGACCGGATCAGTCTTGTCAAAAGTTTGGAATACCATAATATGACTCGCATCTGAGGGGGGCCGCAGAGCACCCCCGGTTTGGCTTCGTACAACTATAAGATCAGACAAACTCGAGTTCATGCACATGTCCCAGATGTCCCGGCAAGACCCCCTGATCGAGAATCACACGGTCGATTACGTCCCACTCGCGGAACGCCACGGGAAGGCCCGCGACCTGTTCACCTTATGGTTCAGTACCAACATTGCGCCACTGCCCATCGTCACCGGTGCCATGGTTGTACAAGTGTTCCATCTCAACCTGTTCTGGGGCCTGCTGGCGATTGCCCTGGGGCATATGGTGGGCGGTCTGGTGATCGCGCTCGCCTCGGCGCAGGGCCCGCGCATGGGCATTCCGCAGATGGTGCAGAGCCGTGGCCAATTCGGCCGTTACGGCGCGCTGCTGATCGTGTTCTTCGCGGCGATCATCTACATCGGTTTCTTCATTTCCAACATCGTGCTGGCCGGCAAGTCGATCGTCGGCATTGCGCCGTCGGTGCCGGTGCCGCTGAGCATCCTGATCGGTGCCTTGAGTGCCACGGCCATCGGCGTCATCGGCTACAACTTCATCCATACGCTGAACCGCATCGGCACCTGGGTGATGGGCAGTGCGCTGCTCGCGGGCTTTATCTACATTTTTGCCCATGACCTGCCGGCGGACTTCTTCACCCGTGGTGATTTCAACCTGTCCGGATGGTTGGCGACGGTGTCGCTTGGGATCATCTGGCAGATCAGCTTCTCGCCGTACGTGTCCGACTATTCGCGTTACCTGCCGGCGGACATCGGCATCAGCAAGCCGTTTTTCGCTACCTACCTGGGCGCGACGCTGGGCACCATCCTGTCGTTCACCTTCGGCGCCGTGGCCGTGCTGGCAACACCCGAAGGCACCGAGGCGATGGCGGCGGTCAAGCAGTCCACCGGCTGGCTGGGGCCGATCCTGATGGTGTTGTTCCTGCTCAACATCATCAGCCACAACGCGCTCAACCTGTACGGTGCGGTGCTGTCGATCATCACCTCGATCCAGACCTTCGCCAGCCAATGGACCCCGAGCATCAAGGTGCGCGTGGTGCTGTCGAGCGTGATCCTGGCGGGTTGCTGCCTGGTGGCGCTGGGGGCCTCGGCAGACTTCATCTCCGAGTTCATCGGCCTGATTCTCGCGCTGTTGCTGGTGCTGGTGCCGTGGGCTTCGATCAACCTGATCGACTTCTACCTGATCAAGCGCGGCAGCTACGACATCGCCTCGATCTTCAGTGCCGACGGCGGCATCTACGGCCGTTTCAACCTGCACGCGATCATCGCCTATTTCATCGGCATCATCGTGCAGCTGCCGTTCGCCAACACCTCGTTGTACGTCGGCCCCTACGCCAACCTGGTGGAGGGCGCGGATCTGTCCTGGCTGGTCGGCCTGATCGTGACCTGCCCGCTGTATTACTGCCTGGCGACACGCGGCAAGGCACAGCAGCGCAGCACTGCGGCGCGTCTGGGCTACACCGACTGACCGCTGTCATCCAGCCCGCCCGCGGGGCACAGCCAGCACCTACAAGCTTTGGGTCTGGCTGTCCTTGCGGGTAAGGATCAGGCTCAACACCACCGAGCCCAGAATCACCACGCCTACCACCGCCAGTGACCATTCCACGGGCATGTGGAACCACGGCATGATCGTCATCTTGCCGCCAATGAACACCAGCACCAGCGCCAGCCCATACTTGAGCAGATGAAAGCGGTCGGCCATGTCGGCGAGCAGAAAGTACAGCGCGCGCAGCCCCATGATCGCGAAGATGTTCGAGGTGAAAATGATGAACGGATCGGTGGTGACGGCGAAGATCGCCGGGATGCTGTCGACCGCGAACATCAGGTCGCTGGCCTCGATCAGCACCAGCACCAGGAACATCGGCGTCGCCCAGCGCACACCGTTCTGCACCACGAAAAAGCGCTCGCCGTGAAAGCCCTGGGTGATGCGCATGTGGCCGCGTATCCAGCGTAGCAAGGGGTTGTTGTCCAGGTCCGGTTGCTTGTCCGCGAACACCAGCATCTTGACCCCGGTGATGATCAGGAACACGCCGAACACATACAGGATCCAGGTGAACTGCGAGACCAGCCACACGCCGGCGAAGATCATCGCCGCGCGCATCACGATCGCCCCGAGCACGCCGTACAGCAGCACCCGGCGCTGCAACTCCGGCGGCACCGCGAAGTAGCTGAAGATCATCACGAACACGAACATGTTGTCGATCGACAGCGATTGCTCGATCAGGTAACCGGTGAGGAATTCGAGGGTCTTGTCGCGGGCCACATCGGCACCGAACTCACCGTGCAGATACCACCAGAGCAGCCCCGCAAAAGCCAGCGCCAGCAGGCACCAGGCAACCACCCAGGACGCGGCTTCGCGAACCGACACCCGATGCGCCTTGCGCCCGCCGAAGACGAACAGGTCCAGGGCCAGCATCGCCAGCACGAAGACGACGAAGGCGCCCCACATCCAGGGTTCGCCGATGTTGATGTGCGTGGCTGGCATGGCGTTCTCCCGATCTGGACAGTGTGTGGGTCGACGGGGTCATGCTAGCGAAGGGATAGAGCTTGCGAAAAATCGTTTATTTCGTCGGGATGTTTCGGTTTTTCCGAAGTATCAGATTTCCACCCGGCCCCTGTAGGAGCGAGCTTGCTCGCGATGAGGCCCTTTCAGCCAGCATCGATGCTGCCTGACCCGCCGCTATCGCGAGCAAGCTCGCTCCTACAGGGGGGGAGATGGGGGGGAAATATCGGGGGCAAAAAAAGACCGCCACAACCCGACGTTGTGGCGGCCCGAAGGTGACTCTGTGGATCAGTGTGCGCCAGCGGCCTTGTTCAGGTCGCTTTCCGCCCACTCGGTGTACACGCAGGCATCGGCGGTGGCCCAGCGCACGCGCACCGGATCACCGGCCTTGAGCGGCATGCCGGCGGCCGAGAGCGCCTTGACCGTCATCGAGGTGCCGCCCAGGGTTTTCACCGTGCAGGTCTGGCTTTCGCCGAGGAACAGCACTTCACCGACAATCGCCGAGACTTCGTTCCAGCCCGCCGCCAGGGGTTCCTGCGCGGCCTGTTCAACACTCAACGCCAGGGCTTTTTCCGGACGCACCATCAGCAGCACATCCTGCTCGTTCTGCAACCCTGAGGTCAGGCGGATCGACAGCGCCTGGCCTTCGAACGAAGCGGCCGCGTTGCCCTGGGCCTTGAGCTTGAGGAAGTTCGAGTTGCCGAGGAACGACGCGACGAACGCGTTCGGCGGGTTCTGGTACAGGTCAAAACCGGTGCCCAGGCCAACGATCTTGCCGTGGCTGAAGATGGCGATGCGCTGGGACAGGCGCATGGCTTCTTCCTGGTCGTGGGTCACGTAGACGATGGTGATGCCCAGGCGCCGGTGCAGTTGGCGCAGTTCGTCCTGCAGGTCTTCACGCAGTTTTTTGTCCAGCGCGCCGAGGGGTTCGTCCATCAGCAGGATGCGAGGTTCGTACACCAGCGCCCGGGCGATGGCGACCCGTTGCTGCTGGCCGCCGGACAGTTGCGAAGGGCGGCGGTGGGCGAACTGTTCCAGTTGCACCAGCTTGAGCATGGCATCGACCCGGCGCTCGCGCTCGGCGCTGTCGAGCTTGCGGATCGCCAGCGGGAAGGCGATGTTGTCGCGCACCGACAGGTGCGGGAACAGCGAGTAACGCTGGAACACCATGCCGATGTCGCGCTTGTGCGGAGGCACGTTGACCAGGGATTTACCCTGCACCAGGATCTCGCCGCTGGTGGGCGTCTCGAAGCCTGCGAGCATCGACAGGGTGGTACTTTTGCCCGAGCCGCTGGAGCCGAGGAAGGTGAGGAATTCACCGTCCTTGATGTCCAGGGCGATGTTGTCCACGGCGGCGAATTCGCCGTAGTACTTGTTCAGGTTGCGCAGGCTTACCAGGGGTTGCTCATTTTGCTGCGCGGTCTCTTTGATCACTGCACTCATGTCGTTCTCCTGGCGCTCAAGCGCTGATTTCATTGCGCCGGCGAAGGGCGGCGGCGATCACCATGACCAATACCGAGAGGCCGATCAGCAGCGTCGAGGCGACGGCGATCACAGGCGTCAGGTCCTGGCGCAGGGTGGTCCACATTTTCACGGGAAGGGTCTGCAACGTCGGGCTGGCCATCATCACGCTCAGCACCACTTCGTCCCACGAGACGAGGAAGGCGAAGAGGGCGCCGGCGACCATGCCGGGGCGGATCGCCGGGAACGTCACCTTGAACACCGCTTGCAGGCGCGAGGCCCCGCAGATCACCGCCGCGTCTTCGATCGACTGGTCGAACAGCTTCAGCGAGTTGATGATCGAGATGATGGTGAACGGCAGCGCGACGATCACATGGCTGACCACGAAGGCGAACATCGTCCCGGTGTAGCCGAGCTTGAGGAACAGCGCGTAGACGGCCACGGCAATGATCACCAGCGGCACGATCATCGGCAGGGTGAACAAGCCGTAGAGCATTTCCCGGCCGGGAAAACGCCCGCGCACCAGGGCGAATGCGGTCGGCAGGCCCAGGGCCACGGCGAAGAACGTGGTCAGCACCGCGACCTTGAGGCTGGCCATGGCCGCGTTCATCCAGTCGGCGTTGGAGAAGAACTGGCCGTACCATTTCAGCGTCCAGCCCGGTGGCGGGAACACCAGCCACTGGGAAGAACCGAACGACAGCAGCACGATGAACACGATTGGCAACAGCAGGAACAGCGCGATCAGGCCCGTGGTGAAATACAGGCCGTAGCGCATGCGCCGGCTCATCGCATTGGGGGTCAGGAGCATGACGGCTTACCTCGCGTTGCTGGCGCCAACCGGGGATTCCGGCTGAAGCTTCAGGTAGAAGTAGAACAGCACCAGCGTGATCACGATCAGCAACGCGGCGCCGGCGCTGGCCAGGCCCCAGTTGAGGAACGATTGCACCTGCTGGATGATGAACTCGGGCAGCATCATGTTCTGCGCACCGCCCAGCAAAGCGGGGGTGACGTAGTAACCGAGCGACATCACGAACACCATCAGGCCACCGGAGAACAGCCCCGGCCGGCACAGCGGCAGGAACACCCGGAAGAAGTTGGTCCAGGGGCTGGCGCCACAGATGGAGCCGGCCTGCAGGATCATCGGGTCGATGGCCTGCATGGTCGCCTGCAAGGGCAGCACGATGAACGGGATCATGATGTAGCTCATGCCGATCACCACGCCGGTCAGGTTATGCACCATCTCCAGCGGCTGGTCGATGATGCCCATGGCCATCAGCGCCTTGTTGATCACGCCCGAAGCTTGCAGCAACACCAGCCAGGAGTAGGTGCGGGCCAGCAGGCTGGTCCACATCGACAGCAGCACGATGTTCAGGATCCAGCGGCCCCAGCCACGCGGCACCAGGGTGATCGCCCAGGCCAGCGGGAAGCCCAGCAGCAAGCTGAACAGGGTCACCAGGCCCGCCACCGAAAAGGTGTTGATCAACACCCGGGCGTAGGCGGAGTTGGCGAACAGCTGTTCGTAGTTGCCCAGCCCCGGTACCGGTTCGAGCACGCCGCGCAGCAGCAGGCCGATCAGCGGCGCGAGGAAGAACAGGCCGAGGAACAGCAGGGCCGGGATCAGGTTGCTCGAACCGCGCCAGCGCTGGGCCAGGCTTGGCGCCTGGTTGGCCAGCGCCGCTTTGCCGGATGCCGCACCGAGGGCGCCGGAGGCGCTCCCGGTTGGCGAGGATGCCGTCATTTTCATTTGACCAGCCATTCGTTCCACCGTGTCGCGATGGCTTGACCGTTCTTGGCCCAGTACGCGAAATCAAGAGTGATTTGATCCTTGGCATAAGCGGTCGGCAGGTTAGGTGCCAGCACCGAATCCAGGCGCGCCACGCTGTCGACGTTGACCGGGGCATAGGCGGTCAGGTTGGAGAAGTCTGCCTGTCCCTTGGCGCTGCTCGCATTGGCCAGGAATTTCATGGCCGCTTCCTTGTTTTTCGAGCCCTTCGGTACGACCAGGATGTCGGCCATGACCAGGTTCTGTTTCCAGCTCACGCCCACCGGAGCACCGTCTTCCTGCAGGGCATGGATACGGCCGTTCCAGAACTGGCCCATGCTCGCTTCACCGGAGGCCAGCAGTTGCTGCGACTGCGCGCCGCCGCCCCACCAGACGATGTCTTTCTTGATGGTGTCGAGTTTCTTGAAGGCGCGGTCCAGGTCCAGCGGGTAGAGCTTGTCAGCCGCGACGCCGTCAGCCAGCAAGGCCAGTTCCAGCACGCCAGGGCTTGGCCATTTGTAGAGGGCGCGTTTGCCAGGGTAGGTCTTGGTGTCGAAGAGGGCGGACCAGTCCTGAGGCTTGCTCGCGCCGAGCTTGCCTTCGTTGTAGCCGAGCACGAAGGAGAAGAAGAACGAGCCGACGCCGTGATCGGAGACGAAACGCGGGTCGATCTTGTCGCGCTGGATGACCGAGAAATCGAGGGGTTCGAGCAGGCCTTCGGAGGCGGCGCGCAGGGCAAAGTCGGCTTCGACGTCGACCACGTCCCACTGCACGTTGCCGCTCTCGACCATGGCCTTGAGTTTGCCGTAGTCGGTCGGGCCATCCTGGACCACGGTGATGCCGGTGGCCTTGCTGAACGGGTCGGCCCAGGCCTGCTTCTGCGCATCCTGGGTGCTACCGCCCCAGCTGACGAAGTTGACGCTTTCGGCAGCCATCGACGCCTGGCTGGTCACGCTCAGCAGTCCCGCAAGAAATACCGCGGTTGCACGTTTGTTCAACACCATTTTTACGCCCTCATTGTTGTGTTTATGAGCGGGGCTTTCATGCCCGCCTATCGGGAGCAGTAGGTCCGTGCGGCCAGTGATGGTCGTCCGGTCTATGGAATATCATATTATGGTATTCCAAACTTTGTGCAAGCATTTTGCCTTACCGGCTATCCGCTGAGCCTGATTTTTTTCTTTGATCTGTATTGCCTTCCAGACACACCATTGCCCCCTGTAGGAGCGAGCTTGCTCGCGATGAGGGAGTGTCAGTCGGACAGCTTGGCCTGACACACCGCTATCGCGGGCAAGCCCGCTCCTACAGGGGATAGCGTCGAGTCATCCGGTAAACGCAATACTCTCCACCACCTCCAGGTCATACCCGGTCAAACCCGCATACTTGAGCGGCGGGCCCAGGTGCCGCAGTTTGCCGACGCCGAGGTTCTGCAAAATCTGCGCGCCCGTGCCCACTTCAGAATAGATCCGCGACTGCGAACGGCTGAACTGGCGGGGCGGCTGGGTCAGTTGCGGCACGCGTTCGAGCAGCGCCTGGGAGGATTCGTGGTTGGCCAGCACCACCACCACGCCACGACCTTCCTCGGCCACGCGTTGCAGGGCGGCCCACAGGGTCCAGTTGCTCGGGCCGCTGTATTCGGCGCCGACCAGGTCGCGCAGCGGGTCGATGACGTGCACGCGCACCAGGGTCGGCTCTTCGCGGCGCAATTCGCCCATGACCATGGCCATGTGGACACCGCCTTCGATGCGATCCTCGAAAGTAATCAGACGAAAGGTGCCGTGCACTGTCGGCAACTCGCGTTCACCGATGCGCACCACCGTGTGCTCGTTGCTCAGGCGGTAGTGGATCAGGTCGGCGATGGTGCCGATCTTGATTCCGTGCTTGCGCGCGAACACCTCGAGGTCGGGGCGGCGGGCCATGGTGCCGTCGTCGTTCATCACTTCGACGATCACCGAGGCGGGGGTGAACCCGGCCAGGCGCGCCAGGTCGCAGCCGGCTTCGGTGTGGCCGGCACGGGTCAGCACGCCGCCTTCTCGGGCGCGCAGCGGGAAGATGTGCCCGGGCTGGACGATATCGGCGGCGGTGGCGCCGGCGGTGACGGCGGCGGCCACGGTGCGGGCGCGGTCTGCGGCGGAGATGCCGGTGGTGACACCGACGGCGGCTTCGATGGACACGGTGAAGGCGGTGCTGAACACGCTGCCGTTGCTCGGCACCATCTGCTCAAGGCCCAGGCGCTGGCAGTGCTCGTCGGTCAGGGTCAGGCAGATCAGGCCGCGCGCTTCACGGGCCATGAAGCTGATGGCCTCGGGTGTGCAGCGGTCGGCGGCGAGCAGCAGGTCGCCTTCGTTTTCGCGATCCTCGTCGTCCACCAGGAGCACCATCTTGCCCTGGCGGTAGTCTTCGATGATTTCTTCGATGCTGTTGAACGCCATGATGTAACTCTCGATGTGGGGTGGAGATATTTGTGGTATACCATAATACCAAATCAACGCAGAGGTCACTATGAAGGCGTACTGGATAGCTCACGTGGATGTCACCGATCCCGATCAATACAGCCAATACACCCAGCGCGCGCCCGCGGCCTTCGCGCTTTACGGCGGTCGGCTGCTGGCCCGGGGCGGGCGCAGCCAGGCGATGGAAGGTCGCAAGACGCCGCAGCGCAGCGTGGTGATCGAGTTCGACACCTACGAGCAGGCGCTGGCCTGCTACCACTCCAGTGAATACCAGGAAGCCAAAGGGCACCGCGAAGGCGTGGCGCGGGCTGAGGTGATTATTGTCGAGGGGGTTGCGCCGGTTTAACGGATGGCGGGGAATCCTGTGGAAGGATCTGCTGTTGAAAAACACCCCTGTGGGAGCGAGCCTGCTCGCGATAGCTTAGTGTCAGTAACGAATGTGTCGCCTGATACACCGCTATCGCGAGCAGGCTCGCTCCCACAGTGGGTTTTTCCCACAGGGTCACAGGGTGTTTTCCCACAGGTCAAAGAAGGGCGCGCAGGGCGTCAGCGAATGAAGTGAATCTTCCCGCTATCGTCATTGCCGATGTAGATGCCATACACGCCGGCCTGGCGTTCTTCGATGTAGCGTTCGAGGATTTGCCGGATGGCGGGGTAGTAGATGCTGTCCCAGGGGATGTCCTCGGGCGCGAAGAATTTGTAGTCGAGGGTTTCCGGGCCGAACTGGCCCGTGATCTCCAGCGCGACGGCGCGGTAGATGATGTACACCTCGCTGATCTTCGGCACGCTGAAGATCGAGTAGGGCGAGTGGATCTCCGCGCGCACGCCGCTTTCTTCCCAGACTTCGCGCAGTGCCGCCTGTTCGGTGGTTTCACCGCCTTCCATGAAACCGGCCGGCAGCGTCCAGGTGCCAGGGCGCGGGGGGATCGCGCGCTGGCACAACAGGTATTTGCCATCCTGCTCGATGATGCAGCCGGCAATGATCTTCGGATTGACGTAATGGATGTAGCCGCAGCCGCGGCACATCAGGCGCTCGTGCGTATCACCCGGCGGCAGCTGCGACTTGAGGTCGTTGCCACCGCATTTTGGGCAAAAGCTCGGGCTGAACATGATCAGCGACCTATGCGCGGTTCTTTCAGCGCGATGGGCAGGGTGATTTCAGGCGTCGGCCCGGTCTCTTCCTGCTTGCGCTTGAGGTATTCCATCGCCACGGCGGCCGCGGCACGCACGTGATCGACGCAGGCCTGGTGGGCCACCAGCGGGTCGCCGGCCTTGATCGCCTCGACCATGCGTTCCATTTCCTGGTTGCTGGCGCCGCGACGGTTTTCCTGGGACACCGAGGTCGCCCGCAGGTAGCTGATGCGCGCCTGCAACTGACGCAGCTGGGTGGCCGCCACGTGGTTGCCCGAACCTTCGAGCAGCACGTCGTAGAAGCCCTGCACCGAGTCGATCACCTGTTGCAGTTCGCCTTCCTTGAGGGCCTTGCGGTTTTCCTCCAGGGCTTTTTCCAGGGCCTTGATGTCCTTGGCCTTGGCGCGCAGGGTGAACAGCTGGACGATCAGGCCTTCGAGCACGCAACGCAGTTCGTAGATATCGACGGCATCGTCCAGGGTGATGATCGCCACACGCGGGCCCTTGGCGTCGGCGAATTCCACCAGGCCTTCGGATTCGAGGTGGCGCAGGGCTTCGCGAACGGAGGTGCGGCTGACCCCCAGGCGGTCGCACAGGTCACGCTCGACCAGACGGTCTCCCGGCATGAGCTGGAAGTTCATGATGGCGCTTCGCAGTTTATCCAGCACGATTTCGCGCAGGGTAACGGGGTTGCGATTGACCTTGAAGCTGTCGTCGAGTGGCAGGCGTTTCATGGGGTCCGCTCTGAGTGTGGCTGTCCATGCAAAAAGAGCACTCCGACCCCTTGGTCATCGTGCTCAGTCAATCAAAACAGCCAAAGGTTAACTGGAGGCCTCGGCGTCGGCTTCGGCGAACGCTTCACGGGCGAGCCGGAAACTGTCCACGGCAGCGGGAACACCGCAATAAATACCGACCTGAAGCAGAATTTCGCGTATTTGTTCACGACTCAGCCCGTTACGCAAGGCACCGCGTACATGCAGCTTGAGTTCGTGTGGCCGGTTGAGGGCCGAAATCATGGCCAAGTTTATCATGCTGCGCTCTTTAAGCGACAAACCCTCGCGACCCCAGACGTGGCCCCAGCAGTACTCGGTGACCATCTCCTGCAAGGGCCGGGTGAAGTCGTCGGCGTTCTGGATAGAGCGGTTGACGTAGGCTTCACCGAGCACTTGCGTGCGGATCTTCAGGCCTTGTTCGTACTTTTCGTTACTCATTGGCCAGTGCTCCCAAAATCGTCGAGCCCACCCATCAGGGTGTATTTGATTTCCAGGTAATCCTCGATGCCGTACTTGGAGCCTTCACGGCCCAGGCCCGAAGACTTGATGCCGCCGAACGGCGCGACTTCGGTGGAGATCAACCCTTCGTTGATCCCGACCATGCCGTACTCCAGTGCTTCGCTCATGCGCCAGGCGCGGCCCAGGTCGCGGGTGTAGCAGTAGGCTGCCAGGCCGAACTCGGTGTCGTTGGCCAGGTGCACGGCCTCGGTTTCGCTGTCGAAACGGAACACCGCGGCCAGCGGGCCGAAAGTTTCTTCGCGGGCGACTTTCATCGAGGCGTCCAGGCCGGCCAGCACGGTCGGCTGGAAGAAGCCGTGGCCGAGGGCGTGGCGTTCACCGCCGCAGAGCAGTTGCGCGCCGTGGGCGAGGGCGTCCTGCACATGGTCCTCGACCTTGGCCACGGCACGTTCGTTGATCAACGGGCCCTGGGTCACGCCTTGTTCGAAGCCACTGCCGACCTTCAACTGCGCCACGCGTTCGGCCAGCCGGGCGACGAAGGCATCGTGGATGCCCGACTGCACCAGGAAGCGGTTGACGCACACGCAGGTCTGCCCGGCGTTGCGGAACTTGGCGATCAGCGCGCCTTCCACGGCACGTTCGAGGTTGGCGTCGTCGAACACGATGAACGGTGCGTTGCCGCCCAGTTCCAGGGAGACCTTTTTCAGGGTCGGCGCGCATTGCGCCATCAGCAACTTGCCGATGCCGGTGGAGCCGGTGAACGACAGCTTACGCACCAGGGGGCTGGCCGTCAGTTCGCCGCCAATGGCGATGGCGTCGCCGGTGATCACGTTGAAGATTCCCGGCGGGATGCCAGCCTGTTCGGCCAGCGCGGCCATGGCCAGCGCCGAGAACGGCGTTTCCGGCGCCGGCTTGACGATGCACGGGCAGCCGGCGGCCAGCGCCGGGCCGGCCTTGCGGGTGATCATCGCGGCGGGGAAGTTCCATGGCGTGATGGCCGCGACGACGCCAATCGGCTCCTTGCTCACGACGATGCGCGCATCGCCTTTGTGGCTGGGGATGGTGTCGCCGTAGATGCGCTTGGCTTCCTCGGCGAACCACTCGATGAAACTGGCGGCGTAGAGGATTTCGCCCTTGGCTTCGGCCAGGGGTTTGCCTTGTTCGAGGGTGAGGATCTCGGCCAGGGCGTCGGCGTTCTCGACCATCAGCGCGTGCCAGCGCTTGAGAATGTTGCTGCGTTCCTTGGCGGTCAGCGCACGCCAGGCCGGCCACGCGTCGTTGGCGGCGTTGATGACCTGCTGCGCGTGGGTAGCGCCCAGGTTCGGCACCTGGCCGATCAGCTCGCCGGTGGCCGGGTTGAAGATGTCCTGGGTGGCGCCATCGGGCGCATCCAGCCACTGGCCATTGAGGTAGGCCTGCTGGCGGAACAGTTGCAAAGCTGCTGGACTCATGCCGGCTCCTGAAAATAGTGAGGAATATCACCGCCCCCCTGTAGGAGCGAGCTTGCTCGCGATTCGGTGTGTCAGACACATATTCGTTGACTGGCACACCGCCATCGCGAGCAAGCTCGCTCCTACAGGGGAGGGATTGATCAAGCCAGCGCCGGCAGCGGCCCCAGCTTGCCTTTGTGGTAGATCATCGGCGTCACCGGCTGCTCGGGCAGGATCAGGTTCTTCACGGCGCCGACGATGATGGCGTGATCGCCGCCGTCGTATTCGCGCCACAATTCACACTCGATGATCGCCGTGGCCTTGCCCAGCAACGGGTTGCCCAGGGCGCTCAGGTGCCACTCGATGTCCTTGGCCTTGTCCTTGCCCTTGCTGGCAAAGGCGTAGGCTTCGGCGGTCTGGTCGGCGGACAGCAGGTGAATCGCGAACTGCTTGCTGTCGCGCAGCACCGGGTAGGTGTCCGAGGCGTAGTTGGGGCAGAACAGCACCAGGGCCGGGTCGATCGACAGCGCGCTGAACGCGCTGGCGGTGATGCCGACGATGCCGCCCTCCGGGTCCAGGGTGGTGACCACCGTGACCCCGGAAGGGAAGGAACTCATGACGTCTTTGTAAATGCCGGGTTCGATCATGTCGGTGGTCTCCTAGCGCATCACGAACGGGTCAGGCATGGGGGCCTGGGAGAGGTTGATCCACACCGTTTTCAGTTCGGTGTAGGCCAGCACCGAGTCGATGCCGCTTTCGCGTCCATAGCCGCTGTTCTTGAAACCGCCGATCGGCGCCATGGCCGAGACTGCGCGGTAGGTGTTGACCCAGATGATCCCCGAACGCACGTCACGGGCCAGGCGATGGGCACGGCCCAGGTCGCGGGTCCAGATGCCGGCGGCGAGGCCGAACTGCGAGTCGTTGGCGATCGCCAGGGCTTCGGCTTCGTCCTTGAAACGGATGACCGACGCCACCGGGCCAAAGACTTCTTCCTGCATGATCTTCATCGAGTTGCGGTCGCACTCGAACAGCGTCGGCTCGTAGAACCAGCCGTCGCCCACGCCAGCGGGGCGCTTGCCGCCAATGCGCAGGCGCGCACCTTCGGCGATGGCATCGGCCACCAGGCCTTCGACCACGGCCAGTTGCTGCGCGGTGGCCATCGGGCCCATCTCGCTGCTGTCGTCCGCCGGGTTGCCGATGCGGATGCGCTGGGCGCGTTCCACCAGGCGGCCGACGAATTCGTCGTAGATCTCGTCCTGCACCAGCAGGCGCGAACCGGACACGCAGCTTTGCCCGGAGGCGGCGTAGATCCCGGCGATGGCGCCGTTGATTGCGCTGTCGAGGTCGGCGTCGGCAAAGATGATGTTCGGCGATTTGCCGCCCAGCTCCAGCGACAACTTGGCGAAGTTCTCGGCGCTGCTGCGCACCACGTGGCGCGCGGTGGCCGCGCCGCCGGTGAAGGCAATCTTGCGTACCAGCGGATGGCGGGTGAGGGCCGCGCCGGTGCTCGGGCCGTAGCCGGTGACGACGTTGACCACGCCCGCCGGGATGCCGGCTTCCAGGGCCAGGCGCGCCAGTTCGAGGATGGTCGCCGAGGCGTGCTCGGACGGCTTGATGACGATGGTGTTGCCGGCGGCCAGGGCTGGCGCGAGCTTGATCGCGGTCAGGTACAGCGGGCTGTTCCAGGGAATGATCGCGGCGACCACGCCCATGGCTTCGTGCACGGTGTAGGCGAACAGGTCCGGCTTGTCCAGCGGCAGGGTGCCGCCTTCGAGCTTGTCGGCCAGGCCTGCGGTGTAATGGAAAAACTCCGGCAGGTAACCGACCTGGCCACGGGTCTCGCGGATCAGCTTGCCGTTGTCACGGCTTTCCAGCTGGGCGAGTTTTTCCTTGTTCTCGGCGATCAGGTCGCCCAGGCGCCGCAGCAGTTTGCCGCGGGCGGTGGCGGTCAGGTCGCGCCAGGCCGGGCTGTCGAAGGCGGTCTGCGCAGCCTGTACGGCGCGCTCGACATCGGCTTCGTCGGCATCGGGCAGTTCGGCCCAGGGCTCGGCCAGGGCCGGGTTGAGGCTTTCGAAGGTCTTGCCCGAGAGGGCATCGACCCATTCACCGCCGATGCACATCTGAAAACGTGCGAGTGTCATGCAACGATCCCCTTTATATGGTTTTGTCGGGCGTGCGCAGTATCGAGAAACTCCAGCAACAGCTGGTTGACCAGACGCGGCGATTCTACGGGCATCATATGCCGCTGTTCGGCGAGTACGGCAACCGTTGCGCCGGGAATGCGCTCGGCCAGCTGCCGGGCCATTTCCGGGGTGGAGCCGGGGTCCAGTTCGCCGGTGGCGACCAGCGTCGGGGCCTGGATGGAAGCCAGGTCGTCGGCGCGGTACATGTCCTGGGTGGCGAACAGTTCGTAAGTGGTGAGGTAACCCTGCGGGTCATTCTCGGCCAGGGTCTGGCGCAACGCGGCGATCTGCGCCGGGTTGGCCGCCTGGTATTCGCGGCTGAACCAGCGCGACAGCGCCGCTTCAGCGTTGGCATCCGGGCCGTGCTCGGCCGCCTGGGCGGTGCGGGCGATGACGCCGGCACGCTGTTCGGCGGTGCGATTGAACACACTGTTGAGCACCACCAGGCCTTGCAGGCGTTGCGGGTAATGCAGGGCGAAGGCCCGCGCCACCAGACCGCCCATGGAAAAGCCGATCACGGTCGCCTGGGGCAACTGCAAGTGATCGAGCAGCTCCAGCAACTGGTCGGCGTAGCCGAGCAGCGGCGTGCCGCTTTCCGGGCGCGGGCTGGCGCCATGGCCGAGCATGTCGTAGGCGATGACGCGGTACTTCGTGGCCAGGCCGACGACCTGGCCGCCCCACATTTCTTTGTTCAGGCCCACGCCGTGGATCAATACCACGGGCTGGCCTTGGCCGGTCGCCAGATAACTGGTGCCAGCCGGGGTGCGTTCAGCGGTGAGCCGAATCATGGAGCGCTCCTGCATACCTTTTTGTTGTAGTGACCGACCGTCTTACTGGGCTTTTTCGGCCGCCAGTTCTTCCAGGTCGATGTAGCGGTTGCCGATGCGTGGGTGCAGGCGGCCGCCGTCGGCGCAACCCAGGACCACGACGATTTCGTCGGCGCGCGGGGCGTCTTCGATCTGCATTTCCAGGGTGATGTAGTGCGAGCGCTGGCCTTCGTCGTCCTTGTGCATCATCGGGATCTGGATCGAAGTGCCCGGGCCGCCGCGCTTGTTGGTGAAGCTCAGGTAGCTCTTGGCCTTGACCGCTTCGCGGTAGTGGTTACCGAAACGCAGGGTGTGGATGACCGCCGAGGCGTGCTCGATCTCGCCATCGGCGCCGACCACGGCCGCCTTGCCATAGGCTTCGATCTTCTCGGCACCGCCGATCAGGCCGACCAGGCGCTCGACCATCAGTGCACCGAGGTCGGAGCAGTTGGCGCGGATCTGCGGCTTGAGGTCTTCGACGAAACCGTTGCCTACCCATGGGTTCTTCATGACAACGGCCAGGCCGATCATGGTGACTGGCTTGTCGGTGGCTTTGCCGCCTTCGATGAAGGTTTCTTCGACATAGCTGACGATCTTGCGAATTTCGAAACTCATGAGCTGCTCCGTACGGGGTGAAGGATGTCTGTGCGTATGATGGTATACCATAATACCGGCAACGCAAGAGCCCGATACGGGTTTATGTTGGGAAGGCGACAGAATGCCTATGGCCGTGACGCCCCCGCCCCTGTAGGAGCGAGCTTGCTCGCGATGGCGGTGTACCAGCCGATGAAAATGCTGAATGACGCAACGCCATCGCGAGCAAGCTCGCTCCTACAGAGGCAGGTGGTGGGGTTGAGAATTAGAGTCACGGTTGTGACGGTTGCTAGCAAAGTGCCAGAATAGAGCCCTTGCGCAGCATCTCTATCAGGCGGCTTTAATGGATGGCCCTGGATTGCGGTACACACAGGAAGACTTCATCGTAAAACTGGTGCAATCGGACCGATTGCACCAACTGTTTCGCCAGTCGGTTTTAGCGGTGTTCGGCAGTCTTCTGGCGGTGCTGATGCTGTGCTGGCTGTGCTGGGACCGGTTCGACCACCAGGTCGTCGGCACGTGGATCGCGCTGCTCACCGCCTCGTCGCTGGTGCGCATCATCATGTTCGCCGTCTATTTCCGCAGCCCCGACCGCGAGCGCACGCCGCAGCGCTGGGAGCGCATTTATTGGGTGACGCTGGTGTTGTCCGCCGGCATCTGGGGTGGCGGGGCGCTGGCGGTGATTCCGCCCGGCGATCTGCTGGCGCAGACCCTGGTCCTGCTGTTTTGCGTGGGCATGTCGGTCAGCGCCGTGTCCTGCTACTCGGCCTACCGCTACATGACCGTGGTGTCGATCATCCTGGTATTGCTGCCGTGCACGCTCTGGCTGTTGTTCCAGCCTTCTTCCCTGCAAGTGGGCATGGGCGTCGCCGTGCTGGTGTTCGCCTCTTTTGTGTTCAGCGCCACGCGCAGCCTGTCCGATGCCCTGGAAACCGCCTTTCGCCTGACCCGGGAAATGGAACACGCCCACAGCGTATCCACCCGAGCCGCACAGACCGACGAACTCACCGGCCTGAAGAACCGCCGGGCATTTTTCGAGGATGCCCAGCAGATGTTCGGCTACTGCCGGAAGAATCACCTGCCGCTGTGCGCGGTGATGCTGGACATGGATCACTTCAAGCACATCAATGACACCTACGGGCATCAGGTCGGCGATCAGGTGTTGCGGCAAATGGGCCAGGTCATCAGCTGTTCGTTCCGCGAAACCGACGTGTACGGTCGCCTGGGCGGTGAAGAGTTCGCCGTTCTGCTGCCGGACACTTCCATCGAGGTCGCCCGGCGCATTGCCGAAGAGCTGCTGCAATCGCTCGCCGGCATGATGAGCGGCCCGGTCCACCGCATCTCTGCCAGCGTCGGTGTCGCCGGCATGAACGCCGAGGACCACGACCTGCACAGCCTGATGAACAACGCCGACAAGGCGCTGTACCGCGCCAAGGCGCGTGGGCGTAATCAGGTGGCGGTGGCTGAGTAAGCGTCCTCAGGACTCTTCCCGGTAGCACCCCGGTGTCATGCCGAACCAGCGGATGCAGGCTTTGTGAAAGCTGCTCTGATCGCGAAACCCCAGCAGTGCGCCGATGTACTTCACGCTGCGCGCCGAATTGCGCAGGAAGTTGTGCGCGAGCATCAGTCGCGCTTCATCCTGCAATGCTGAAAAATGAATGCCTTCATTGCTCAGGCGCCGTTGCAGGCTGCGCGCACTGACGCCCAGCGCCTGGGCAATCCGGTTCAGGTCGCTGGGCGCGCCCTGGGCCAGCCGCTCGGAGAGCACCCGGCGCACCCGCTCGGTCATCGAGCCATTGAGCACCAGATTCAGGCGTGTGCGGGCGTATTCGACGTGCAGGACATCCAGGGCCGGGTCGGCGGTGGGCAGTGCCATGGCGCAATCGGCGGTGCTGAAACTCAGGCTGTTGTACGCCGCACCGAACATCAGGTTGCTGCCGACCAGGCGTTCCAGTGGCCGGGTGTCCGCAGGCGTTGGGTAGGTGAACGTCGCGGCCACCGGGTCCGGTTTGCGATTGGGCAACAGCCAGTGGACCAGCCCCAGGGTTTGCGCGACCCCGGCGTCGATGAACGCACGGGGTGTCAGCGACGGCTGGGTGCTGACATCGAGGCCGATCAGCTTGACTGCACCGGGCTCCTGGTCCAGGCACATGTAAAAGCCGTTGCAGATCAGCGATTGGTAATCCACCAGCCGTTGCAGGGCGGTGCCCAGGGTCGGGCAGGACATCACCGCGTAACCCAGCACTTCCAGGTTCGCCGGATGGGCGCGGGCATAGGCCAGCAGGCCGATGTCCGGGTTGCCGGTGCGCGCGGCGGCCGCCGCCATGATTTTATAGACCAGCTCCAGCCGAACGCCGTTGGGGTTTGCCCAGACCTCCTCGTGACTGCTGTCGAACTCCTTGAGCAAGGTTTCTACGTTGGCGCCCGCGTCGGTCAGGACGTCGGCGAGCACCCGAAAACCGGTGCTGGTCATTCTGTGCATGCGTGTTCCCGGCGTAATGGCTAAGTGATGTCGCGAAGCCGGCGCATGATCGCAATAAACAAATGGTCACAGTCGATTAACACAACTGACACGTTCCCGAGGACAAGCGAAAGGACTCCAGGAACACTTCCTGAGCGGTGGGCGAGCGTCGATCATGGCCGCCAGCCTGGGTGGTGGCATAAAGCCAGTTGTCGCCCGGCTCAATCCTGTCCAGGTATGTGACATGCACAGAGTCAAGAATTTCTACAATGAGCTGGCCCAGGGCAAATTGGTGCTGGCGTTCCAACCGGTGGTCTGGTTGCCCGACAGCGACCGGGTGTCGTATCAGGAAGGGCTGTTGCGCCATATCGACGCGCAGGGCGAGGGGGTCTATCCGTTTGCCATGCTGGAACAGCTGCAGTTGATGCGCGAGCTCGACCTCAGTGTTGTTCAATGCGTGATCGAGCGATTGCTGCACAACGAACACCTGCGGCTGGGCTGCAACATCTCCGCGCAAAGCGCGATCATCGACCACTACTGGCAGCCGATTCTGCGGCAGTTGCGCGATGCGCCGTCGGTGGCTGCGCGACTGGTGATCGAAATCACCGAAAGCGCCACGCCGCCCAGCACTTCGGCGGCCATCGAATTCGTGTTGTGCCTGCGTGAGCTGGGTTGCCGGGTGGCCATCGACGATTTTGGCGCGGGCCTGGGAACGCTGGAGTTCATTCGCAAGACCCGCCCGGACATGGTCAAGATCGACCAGGGCTACCTGCAACGCGCCCGTCTGGAAACCAACAACGCGCAGACCCTCGGCCACCTGGTGCAACTGTGCAAGACCCTGGCCCCGTGCGTGATCATCGAAGGCATCGAGACCGAGGCCGACCGGGCCCTCGCCACGGCCTGCGGCAGCGAGTGGGGCCAGGGTTACCTGTTCGGCCGGCCGCGCATCGACGCCCTGGGCGAGCGCTGCCAATTGCAGCCGGGCCTGGCCTGATGCAGCACGATGCAACGAATGCCCCATCAGGGCCTCATATGAAAACCAGCGGCGTCTTTGCCAGACAGGGCGCCGGGCATTTTCAAAGGAGAGGTGGGCATGACGGCAGCGCAGAAAAACCACGTGGACTGGCTGGTCGAACAATCAATGCTGCATGCCGCCCGGCAGCGGGCCAAACTCTATTCGGGGCAGGGCCGGTTGTGGCAGCAGCCCTATGCGCAGACCCGCCCGCGTGATGCCTCGGCCCTGGCATCGGTGTGGTTCACCGCGTACCCGGCTTCGATCATCACCCGCGAAAACGCCACGGTGCTCCAAGCCCTGGGCGACGAAGCGCTGTGGCATGCGCTGTCGAAGATCGGCATCCAGGGCATCCACAATGGCCCGTTGAAAAAGTCCGGCGGCCTGCGTGGCACCGAGCACACGCCGACCATCGACGGCAATTTCGACCGCATCAGTTTCGACATCGACCCGCAACTGGGCACCGAAGCGCAGCTCCACGCCTTGACCCGCATGGCCGCCGCGCACAACGCGGTGATCGTCGACGACGTGATCCCGTCGCACACCGGCAAGGGCGCCGATTTTCGTCTGGCCGAGATGGCCTACGAGGACTATCCGGGGCTCTACCACATGGTGGAAATCCGCGAGGAAGACTGGCCGTTGCTGCCTGAAGTCGCCGAAGGCCGCGATGCGCAGAACCTCAGCCCGCAGCAGGTCGATGTGCTGCGCGACAAGCATTACATCGTCGGCCAGTTGCAACGGGTGATCTTCTTCGAGCCCGGGGTCAAGGAAACCGACTGGAGCGCGACCCCCATTGTCATCGGCGTCGATGGCAAACCGCGGCGCTGGGTTTACCTGCATTACTTCAAGGAAGGGCAGCCGTCGCTGAACTGGCTGGACCCCAGCTTTGCCGCGCAGCAGATGATCATCGGCGATGCGCTGCACGCCGTTGACGTGATGGGCGCGAAGATCCTGCGCCTGGACGCCAACGGCTTCCTCGGCGTGGAGCGCAAGCTCGATGGCACGGCCTGGTCGGAAAGCCATCCGCTGTCGATCACCGGCAACCAGCTGCTCGCCGGGGCGATTCGCAAGGCTGGCGGTTTCAGCTTCCAGGAGCTGAACCTGACCGTCGACGACATCGCCGCCATGTCCCACGGCGGCGCCGACCTGTCCTACGACTTCATCACCCGCCCGGCCTACCAGCACGCGCTGCTGATGGGCGACGCCGAGTTCCTGCGCCTGATGCTGCGCCAGATGCACAACCTGGGCATTGATCCGGGCTCGCTGATCCATGCCTTGCAGAACCACGACGAACTGACCCTGGAGCTGGTGCATTTCTGGACCCTGCACGCCCACGACACCTTTCTTTATCAAGGGCAGACGTTCCCCGGCAACATCCTGCGCGAGCACATTCGCGAGCAGATGTACGAACGCCTGGCCGGCGAGCATGCGCCCTACAACCTGAAGTTCGTCACCAACGGCGTGTCCTGCACCACCGCCAGCATCATCACCGCCGCGCTGGGCATTCGCGACCTCGATGCAATCACCGAGGCGGACATCCAGCAGATCCGCCAGATTCACCTGCTGCTGGTGATGTACAACGCCATGCAGCCGGGGGTGTTCGCCTTGTCCGGCTGGGACCTGGTGGGGGCGTTGCCGCTGCCGGCGGAGCAGGTCGCCGACCTGATGCTCGATGGCGATACCCGCTGGATTCACCGCGGCGCCTACGACCTGGTTGACCTCAACCCGCAGGCGCAGGTGTCGGAGGGGCAGATGCCGCGGGCGCAAACCCTGTACGGCAGCCTGACCGAGCAGTTGCAGGACCCGGACTCTTTCGCCTCGCAGTTGCAGCGCATCCTCGCCGCACGGCGCGCCTACGACATTGCCGCGAGCCGGCAGATCCTGGTACCGGACGTCGAGCATCCGGCGCTGCTGGTCATGGTGCATGAATTGCCGGCGGGCAAGGGCACGCAGATCACCGCGCTGAACTTCGGCGCCACGGCGATCACTGAAACCCTGCAACTGCCCAGCATTGCACCGGGGCCGGTGGTCGACATCATCAATGAGCGGGTGGAAGGGGATCTGACGGCGGAGGGTGAGTTCACCATCTGCCTGGAGGCTTACGAGGGGCTGGCGCTGCGGGTGGTCATCTGATCCGTATTTTCCTGTGTGATCTGCGCCTGTTATGTACGGGCGCTGCGGCTCACAATGGGGCCACGAATCACAGCTAACCAGGAGGCCGTCATGGCCAAGATGTCTCTGTTCCTCGGCGGGTTTCTCGTACTGACCCTGTTAATTGGCGCGCTGGCGACGATCTCTCCGGTTTGATTTGCTGACGCCTTGACTGCACTCAAACTGTGGGAGCGAGCCTGCTCGCGATGAGGGTGAACGATAACGCGCAGAGTCAGACAGCTCGCGTTGTTAGTGAGTCCATCGCGAGCAGGCTCGCTCCCACAGATAAAGCAGATACAACGCCTCCAGCGAGGAGGCGTTGTTTCAAGTCATCACTTCAGATCAAACCGATCCAGGTTCATCACCTTGGTCCAGGCGGCGACGAAGTCCTTGACGAATTTGTCCTTGGAATCGCGGCTGGCATAGACCTCGGCCAACGCGCGCAATTGCGCGTGGGAGCCGAAGACCAGGTCAACCCGCGTGCCGGTCCATTTCACCTGGCCGGTTTTGCGGTCGCGTGCTTCAAACGTTTCATTGCTGCTTGAGGTGGGTTTCCATTCCACGCCCATGTCGAGCAGGTTTGCGAAGAAGTCGTTGGTCAGTTTGTCCTTCTCGGTAGTGAACACGCCATGTCGGGTCTGCCCGACGTTGGTGTCCAGCACCCGCAGGCCACCGACCAGAGCCGTCATCTCCGGAGCCGTGAGGGTCAGCAATTGCGCCTTGTCGACCAGCAAATGTTCATCCGATACCGTAAAGCGGCCCTTGGTGTAGTTGCGGAAGCCATCGGCAATCGGTTCGAGGAAGCCGAACGACTCGACATCGGTCTGTTCCTGGGTCGCGTCCATCCGCCCCGGCGTGAACGCCACCGTCACGTTGTGCCCGGCATTTTTCGCCGCCTGTTCAACCGCGGCACTGCCAGCCAGCACGATCAGGTCGGCCAGGGAAATTTTCTTGCCGCCGGCCGCGCCATTGAACTCGCCCTGGATGCTTTCCAGTTTCGCCAGCACTTCGCCCAACTGCTCGGGCTGGTTGGCTTCCCAGAATTTCTGTGGCGCCAGACGCAGGCGCCCGCCATTAGCGCCGCCGCGTTTGTCCGAGCCACGGAAGGTCGAGGCGGCCGCCCAGGCGGTGGACACCAGTTGTGCAATGCTCAGGCCCGAGGCAAGCACTTTGCTCTTGAGCGCCGCGACGTCGGCATCGTTGACCAGTTCATGATCGACTTCGGGAATCGGGTCCTGCCACAGCAGCACTTCATTGGGCATTTCCGGGCCGAGGTAGCGCGACAGCGGGCCCATGTCACGGTGGATCAGCTTGTACCAGGCGCGGGCGAAGGCGTCGGCGAGCTGGTCGGGGTTGGCCAGGAAGCGCCGCGAGATCGGCTCGTAGATCGGGTCGAAGCGCAGCGCCAGGTCGGAGGTGAGCATCCGTGGCGTCTGGCGTTTGTTCGGGTCGTGGGCATCGGGAATCATCCCGGCGCCGGCACCGTTTTTCGGGATCCACTGGTTAGCGCCCGCCGGGCTCTTGGTCAGTTCCCACTCGAAGCCGAACAGGTTCTCGAAAAAGTTGTTGCTCCACTTGGTCGGGGTAGTGGTCCAGGTCACTTCCAGGCCACTGGTGATGGTGTCCGGACCCTTGCCGGTGCCAAAACTGTTTTTCCAGCCCAGGCCCTGCAGTTCCAGGCCGGCGGCTTCCGGCTCGGGGCCGACGTTATCAGCAGGACCTGCGCCGTGGGTTTTTCCGAACGCATGACCGCCGGCGATCAGCGCCACGGTTTCCTCGTCGTTCATGGCCATGCGGCCGAAGGTTTCGCGAATGTCCTTGCCGGACGCCACCGGGTCGGGATTGCCTTCGGGGCCTTCGGGGTTAACGTAAATCAGGCCCATCTGCACCGCGGCCAGCGGGTTTTCCAGGTTGCGGCCATGGTCGGTGCGGCTGTCCTCGTTGCGCCCAGGCTCGGCCACCAGCGGCACGTCGCCCGGCGGCTGCACCGCTTCCTTGCCTTTGCCGTAGCGGGTGTCGCCGCCCAGCCAGGTGGTCTCCGAACCCCAGTAGACGTCTTCGTCCGGTTCCCAGACGTCAGGTCGTCCGCCGGAAAAACCGAAGGTCTTGAAGCCCATGGATTCCAGGGCGACGTTGCCGGTCAGGACGATCAGGTCGGCCCAGGACAGGTTGCGCCCGTACTTTTGCTTGATCGGCCACAGCAGGCGGCGCGCCTTGTCCAGGCTGACGTTGTCCGGCCAGCTGTTGAGCGGGGCGTAGCGTTGCTGGCCGGAACCGGCACCGCCGCGCCCGTCACCGGTGCGATAGGTGCCGGCGGCGTGCCAGGCCATGCGCACGAACAGCGGCCCATAGTGACCGAAGTCGGCCGGCCACCAGTCCTGCGATTGGGTCATCAGTGCCGTCAGGTCGCGCTTGACCGCGGCGAAGTCGAGTTCTTTGAAAGCTTTGGCGTAGTCGAAGCCCTCGTCCATGGGGTCGGAGAGGGACGAGTGCTGATGCAGGATCCTCAGATTCAACTGGTTCGGCCACCAGTCACGGTTGGTCGTGCCACCGCCTGCAGCGTGGTTGAAGGGGCATTTCGATTCATTTGCCATGTGCGAGATACCTTTGGTCGTGTTCGTCCGGCTATCGGGCCCGAAATGGGCGTTAAACAGCGACGAGCGGATCGAATACCGCAGGCTTCAAGACCAGCAGGCGGGCCGTATCGGCATGCCGACGCGGTCAGGGATCTGGTCGGGCGTGGGGCTCGTTCCGGTCTCCTTTTCAGCGCTAATCCGGCCGGCTTATGGTGCCAGCGCAGACTAAGGGTAGACCCGAGTGGGGGAGTCAGCTAATAGCCGCAGTGTTGCACGCCCATAGAGAGAATCTCTGGACTAATACCTTGAGATAAAGCGCTTTTGGCCACGCCCTTCTATATAGTGGCTCAATAATATCAATCATAAAAAGTGTCAGCCGGATCGGTGCACAAACCGTTAAGGATCCGTGTTGGTGAACGCTCTGCCCACTTGAGAATGTCTATGCCTAATCGCTCCTTGCACTTCAAGTTATTCTGGACGGCTCTGATCGGAACCGTCGTCGTCATGGCCCTGTTGCTGGGCTCTATCGCTTACATCGCTTATGGCAACTCGGTAAAGGATTCCACCGCGCTGGTCGACACCATCGTCAAGGCCAATGCCAAGGAAGTCGAGGTCGAACTGGGCGTCGGTTTCACCGTGGCCGAATCGCTGGCCAGCGCTGCGACCGCGATGCAGCAACAGCGGGTCGAGCGCAAGTCGGCCGACGCCGTAACCCGCCAGATGCTGGAGGCCAACCCGCAATTGCTGGGCCTGGGCCAGTACTGGGAGCCCAACGCGTTCGACGGCAAGGACAGTGAGTTCGTCAACCAGCCCAACCACGATGCTACCGGCCGTTTCCTCACCTACTGGAACCGTGGCAGTGGTTCGGTGAAGTCTGAAGTGCTGGTCGGTTATGTGCCGGAGAACGCCGACAACCAGTATTACTACCGACCGTTGAAAAGCCGCCAGCCCTGGGCGTCCGAACCCTATGTCTACAGCACCGGCAATGGCCAGAAAACCCTGCTGGTGTCGATCGTCGCGCCGCTGTTGCAGGACGGCAAGGCGGTGGGGGTCGCGGGCGTCGACATTCCCCTGGAAAGCATCAAGAAGCAACTGGCCAGGATCGACGCTTACAAAGGTTACGGTGCGTTGATCTCCACCGACGGCCTGTACGCCAGCCATCCGGACGACAAGCGCCTGGGCGAGCCGGCCGACGACCTGCCGAGCGCTGCGAAAGAGGCGATCAAGGCCGGGCAGCCCTACAGCTTCCAGCACGATGGCTGGGGCTACGTGCTGCGACCGGTGCACATCGGCAAGGCCCCCAATAACTGGGCCCTGATGGTGGCCTATCCGCTGGCCGAGGCCATGGCCGGGATCAACCACTTTCTCTGGACGGCGGTGATCATCGGCCTGGTGGCGCTGCTGGTGCTGGCCGTTGTGCTGTGGCATTTGCTGGCCTGGCAGATCCGTCCGTTGTCGGGCTTGACCACCGGCATCCAGGCCTGGGGAGGCGAGCTGGGCTTGCGCTTCGAGCAACGCAGCGGCGATGAAACCGGCAAGCTCGCCGGTGCATTCAACCAGTTCATCCAGCGCCTGGGCGATCTGGTCGGTTCGATCCGCCACAGCAGCGGCGCGCTGATGCAAATCTCCGATCACCTGGGCGATACCACCCAGGCGGTGGCCGAGCGGGCCACGTCGCAACACACCGCCACCGAGGAAATGGCCAGCGGCGTCACCGCCCTGGCGCACTCGGTGACCGAGATGTCGCAACAGGCCGAAGACGTCGAGCAACTGGCGCGCAACACCGAAGAGCTGACCAAGCACATCGCTGGCGACATGAGCCAGACCCTGGCCGGTATCAACCACATCGACCAGACCATGGACGTCGTCGCCGGCGCCGTGGGCGACCTGGAAAAACGCTCGCAGCAGATCGCCGGAATCATCGCGGTGATCCGCAGCATCGCCGACCAGACCAACCTGCTGGCGCTGAACGCGGCGATCGAGGCGGCGCGGGCAGGGGAGCAGGGTCGTGGTTTCGCCGTGGTGGCCGATGAAGTGCGGCAACTGGCCGAACGCACCAGCCGCTCCACCGGTGAAATCGGCGAGATGATCGGCGCCATCGGCTCGGACGTGCGCAACACCGTGGCCAATGTCCAGCAGGTCGGCGAAGCGGTGCGCGAAGGCGTGGTGCAACTGACCACCTCGGCCGAAGGCGTCGAGCAGATTCGCCAGCATGCCCAGGATATTCTCACGCGTATCAGCGAAGTGGCGCGCCAGACCCAGAGCCAGGCGGCGACCGGCGAGCAGTTGTCGGTGGCGATCCAGGGTGTCAGCCGCATTTCCGAACAGAACGACCAGGCGATCCGCAGCCTGCTCGATCAGTCGGTGCGATTGCGTGATCAGGCCGGTTCCCTGAACCAGCAACTGACTCAGTTCAGGGATTGAGTCGATGGCGGAGGCTGCGCCGGCCGCAGCCTCCGTTCTCTCCTGTTACAACAGCGGGATGCTGTAGCTGACGATCAGGCGGTTCTGATCCTGATTGCGGCTCGCCTCGCTGTTGGACTTGCCGTTGCGCCAGCCAAACCCCACCCCCTTGAGTGCACCGGACTGGATCGTGTAATCCAGGCTGAAGTCGCGCTCCCATTCCTTCTGGGTGTTGCCCGTGGTGGTCTTGATGTTGTCGCCACTGAGGTAGATCACCGACGCTTTCAAACCCGGCAGGCCAACCGCGGCAAAGTCATACGCATACTGGCCGAACGCGGTGCGTTCACCGGCGCGGGTGAAGGTCTGGATCAGGCGGTCGGTGTACAGGTAAAGACTGACACCTCCGGCACCCTTGTCCGCCAGGCCACCCTGGTTGAGTTGAGTGAAACCGCTGCCGCTGGACACGCTCTGGTAACCGGCGGTGAACGCATGGGCACCGAGGCTGTAAATCAGCGCGGCGCTCCAGGTGCGGTTGTCGATTTCGCCATCATTGCCGTCGGTATAGCCGCTGATCCGGTAGCCCGCAGTGCCCGAGCCGTTCTTGCCGGACGAATCGGTGCGGAAGTAGCGCAGGTCGGTTTTCAGCGATTGATTGTCCGCAATCGTCAACGTGTGCAGCAGGCCGAAAAACTGTTGGGTGTAGTAGTCGTCCAGGTGGGCGTAGTAGTACTGGGCGGTCAGGTCGCGGGTGATTTTCCAGTCGCCACCGGCAAAGTCGAACGCGTTGCTTTCCCGGGTGCCGCCGGTCGCCGCCAGCCCGGTCTGATCGCTGGAACCGCGGCCGGTGGCGTGTTCGATGCGCCCGCCGGTGAGGGTCAGGTCCTTGAACTCGCTGGAGGTGATCTGCCCGCCCTCGAAGGTCTGGGGCAGCAGGCGGCCGTCGTTGGACACCAGGATCGGCAGTTTCAGCATCAGCGTACCCAGGCGCAGCTCGGTTTTCGACACCCTGACCTTGCCGGTCAGGCCCAGGCGGCTCCACTCATCCACGGCGCTGTCGTCGCTGTCCGACGGGATCATGCTGCTGCCGACATGGCGCCCCTTGCGGCTGTCCAGGGTCACGCCCATCAGCCCCAGCGCATCGACACCCACACCGATGGTGCCGTCGGTGTAGCCCGACTTGAAATCGAGCAGGAAGCCCTGGGCCCATTCTTCGGTTTTCGACGGGGCCGCCGGGCCGTCGCGGTTGTCGTTGTTGAAGTAGAAATTCTTCAGCCCCAGTGTCGCCTTGCTGTCGCGCAAAAAGTCCGCGTGCGCCTGGCCGCCGAGGGTCATGGCGCCCAGGGCCAGGGTGATAACGGTGTACTTGCTGCTCATGTAAAACGCCCCATTTTCTTGTAGTTGGATTCGGGAGGGTGACTCCCGCCGGCCGATGCGCGGGCGGCGGGAGCGAGGTATTCGGCTCAGATCCCCAGCACGTTGGCGCCGATGCACGGGTCAATGCCGCGTTCCAGGCGACGCGGGTGGACGATCACGGTGATCTCCATCGAACCGGTGGTCACCTCGAAATCGAGGATGTGGCCACCGTAGGCTTGAAACGTGGCGTCGCCGGCGACACCGTGCATGTGGATCGACGGCTGATCGTTTTTCCAGGCGAGCGAGCCGGTGATGCTGGCCATCTCGACGTTGTTCAGGAGCTTGGCGTCGAAGTCTTTCTTGTCCTTGTTCCAGAACCCGAACTTGACGTTGCCGAAGCCGATCCCGCTGAGCGAGGCGCTGGGGATCTTTTCGGCGATGGCCAGTTTGGTCAGTTCCTGGAAGGCGTTGTCGCCCATGCGCAGCACCATCAGGTAGCCGGTGGGGGTCTTGGTGTAGCGCGGTGTGGTCGGGGTGGCACATTGCATGGGCGTTGTCGTCGCGGCGGATGTGGTTTCGGCCAGGGCCTGCGGGGTGCCGGTCGTGCCGACCAGCAAGGCGGCGGTCATGGCGAGCAGCAGTTTGCACAAGCGGTGTTGCGGGTGACGTTGAACGTGCATGGGACTTCCTCGGTTTTTGTTGTTGTGGGTGACAGCGGTGGAGCGGTGCAGACCCTGTTTTCAGGGCGAGCAAACCCGGCGCCTGTCACTCGACAGGCGCGCGGATGTGGGTGGAAACGGCTGGTGTGTTACAGCGCCTGGCGGTGACTGACGCCATCAACCAGCCGGGCGATGCCCAGCGGATTGGCGTTCTTCAGGGCGTCCGGCAACAGGCTGTCGGGGCAGTTCTGGAAACACACCGGGCGCAGGAAGCGGTCGATCGCCAGGGTGCCGACCGAGGTGCCGCGGGCATCCGAGGTGGCCGGGTAAGGCCCACCGTGCACCATGGCATCGCAGACTTCCACGCCGGTGGGGTAACCGTTGAACAGCACGCGCCCGACCTTCTGTTCCAGCAGCGACAGGATCGGGTCCAGGCTAGCCAGGTCCGCGTCTTCGGCGATCAGCGTGGCGGTCAACTGGCCGCGCAAGCCGTGCAAGGCCTGCAGCAGTTCGGCGTGGTCGGCGACTTCGACGATCAGGGTGGTCGGGCCGAACACCTCTTCCTGAAGCTGCTCATCGCCGTTGATCAACAGGCTGACATCGGCCTTGAACAACTGCGCCCGGGCCTGATTGCCCTGCTGCGCGCTGCCGGCCAGGTGCGTGATACCGGGATGTGCGTGCAGGTGTTCCAGGCCCTGGCAATAACTGTTCAGGGCGCCGACGTTGAGCATGGTTTGCGCCGGTTGTTGCTCGATCAGCATGCTCAAACGCTGCACAAAGTCACTGAATTGCGGTGAACGGATGCCCAGCACCAGACCGGGGTTGGTGCAGAACTGGCCCGCGCCCAACACCACCGATGTGCTCAGTTCGGCGGCGATCTGCTCGGCGCGAGCGTTCAACGCGGCGGGCATCAGCAGCACCGGGTTGATGCTGCTCATCTCGGCGAACACCGGGATCGGTTGCGCACGGGCTGCGGCCATGTCGCACAGGGCCCGACCGCCGCGCAGCGAACCGGTGAAGCCGACCGCCTGAATCGCCGGATGCTTGACCAGCGCCTCGCCGACGCTGCCGTAGAGCAGGCTGAACACGCCGTCGGGCATTGCGGTTTTCTGCGCCGCGCGGGTAATCGCATCGGCCACGTAATCGGCGGTCGCCATGTGCCCGCTGTGGGCCTTGAATACCACCGGGCAGCCGGCGGCGAGGGCCGAGGCGGTGTCACCGCCGGCGGTGGAGAAGGCCAGCGGGAAGTTGCTGGCGCCGAACACCGCGACCGGACCGAGCCCCGTGCGGTACTGGCGTAGGTCCGGGCGAGGCAAGGGTTGCCGCTGCGGCAGCGCGCGGTCGATGCGTGCACCGTAGAAATCACCCCGACGCAGCATGGTTGCGAACAGGCGCATCTGGCCGCTGGTGCGGGCCCGCTCACCCTGGATACGCCCGGCGGGCAGGGCGGTTTCCTGGCATACCAGCTGAATGAACGATTCGTCGAGGGCGTCCAGTTCGGCAGCGATGGCGTCGAGGAAGCCGGCACGGCGCTCGGCGGAAAAATTCCGGTAAACCGGGTAAGCCACCGCGGCAGCTTCGGCCGCGGCATTCACTTCCTCGTTCGTGGCCTGATGGAAGCGATAGGGCAGGGCTTCGCCAGTGCTGGCATCGTGGCTTTGCAGGGTATGGGTGCCCTTGGCCGAACGGGCGCCGGCGATGTAGTTGTGGCCTGAAACTTCAAACATGTTGGACTCCTGATAAAGACTGCAGGTCGGCTCAAGCGAGCCGGTAGATACGCCGGGCGTTGTCATGGAACAGGGCCAGCCGCTCGCTGCGGGGACGGGACCTGACGAGGTGCTTGAAACCGTCGAACACCTCGCTGAGGCTGTTCACCACGCCATCGACCGGGTAATTGCTGGCGAAGGCGCAGCGGCTGACGTCGAAGATCGAGATCGCGTCGTCGACCACCCTGCGGTTGGCCTCGACGGGCCAGGCCTGGCCAGGGATGCAGATGCCGGAAATCTTCAGTACGACATTCGCCTCCCGCGCCAGCAGCGCCAGGTTGTCGCGCCAGCCGGCCAGGCCAGCTTCGCTGCGGTCGGCCGGCAAGGCGGTGTGATTGACCACGATGGGCACGTCGGGAAAGTCCCGCGCCAGTTCGGCGGCTTCCGGCAGGTGCCACCACGGTGCTTGCAACTCGAAGTGCAGGCCGTGCTGCGCCAGTTGCGCGTAACCCTCGCGCCAGCGCGGATCACGCATCGAACCGGCGGCGACGAAGTCCGCCCGCCAGTGTTCATAGGTGGTCACCGTCGGCTTGTGGCGAATGCCCCGCACCAGCGGGTGAGCGCCGTACAGGCGCAGCAGTTCGCCGATGTCCGCGCGATCGAGCCAGGCCTGTGCGACCATGGCGCCGATGCTGGCTTCCTCTCGCGCCAGTGCCTCGACGAAGGTCAGTTCAGCGGCGGGTGTCGCCGGGTCCCATTCGCCTTCGATGACCACCGTTTGCACCACGCGATGATGGCCGGCCAGGCGCTGGTAGTCCGCGGGCAGGAAATTGCGGCAGATCGACGAGTAATCGCCATAGCGGAAGGGCCGCAACGGACGGTCGTTCAACCAGGGGTAATAATGGTTTTCGACGTCGAAGTAGTGTTGGTGCGCATCGACGATGGGCAGGTCCGCGTCGTCGCCACTGGCGAGAAAACGCGCGCGCCAGTCGATGGCGGCAAGATCATTCATGGTCTGGCTCCAGCCGATAGAAGCGACGGGCGTTGTCGGCGAACACGGCTTCCTGCACGGCGCGCCCCATGGGTGCGAGCATGCTGGCCACGCCGTCGGCAATCGTGTCGTAGGAAGCGCGCAACCCGGCCACCGGAAAATTGCTGGCGAACATGCAGCGCCCGGCCCCGAAAATCTCCAGTGCGGTCAGCACCACCACCCGGTTGTCCTCATAGCGCCAGGGCGAATCCTTGAGCCCGAACTCCGACAACTTGATGTGCACGTTGGGCTGCAAGGCCAGGGCTTCCAGGCCTTTGCGCCAGCGGGCCATGCCCTCGGGGCTGCGGTCCCAGGCGAACCCGGTGTGATTGAGGGCGATGCGGATGCGCGGAAACATCGCCGCCACCTCGGCGGCCTCGACCAGATGCCAGGGCGGCACCCGCAGGTCCCACGACAGGTCATGATCGGCCAGCCGCGAAAACCCTTCGAGCCAGCGCGGGTCCTGCATGGTGCCCGGGGCTCCGGTGACAGAAACGTGGGGTGACGCCGAGGTCACTGGTTTCGAACGGATGCCCTTGACCAGCGGGCGGGCGGCCTGGGCGGCGAGGATGTCGGCGCTGTCCTCGCGGTCGAACCAGGCATGGGCGACGATCGCGTTCGGGAAGCCGAAGCGGGCGTGCACCTGCTCCAGCCATCGGGTCTCGGCGACCTGTTCGTCACGGGCACGCTCGGCTTCGACATGCACCGTGCCGACCAGGCGCTGGCGCTGGCTGAGGGCAAGAAACTGTTCCGGCAGGAAATCCCGGCACAGGTGGCGATAGTCACCGAGGAAAAAGTCCTCGTGGTACTCGTCCTGCAACCAGGGATAGCGGCCGTTGCCCAGGTCCCAGAGGTGGTGATGGGCGTCGATCAGCGGTAGCGCATCCGCGGCGGCCAGGCTGGGCAAGCCGTTGCGTTCTTGGAGCGTGAGCATGGCGGCGGCCCGACTCAGCGCGACGCGGCGAATTGGGACGGGCTGAGCACACCGTCCTCGACTTCGCCCGCCGCCGCAGCGTCGGCCTTGGCCTGGACGCGACTGCGCAGCTTGGCGACGTTCACCACGACCCGGGTGTGTGCGGCGGTGGCGACCAGTTCGACGTCATCGCGCACTTCGACGTTGAAGGTGACGCTGCGACCTTCGATGCGCGTGACGGTGGCGGTAATGCTCACCGACATGCCCAGCAGCGTCGCGCCGACGTGGCGGATATCGACCGCTGCGCCGACGGTGTTCTCGCCTTCGTCGAGGAAGGTCAGCAGGTAGTCGAGGCAGGTCTGTTCGATGTCGTCCACCAGCCGGGGCGTGGCGTAGATGCGCAGGTCCTCGCCGAGAAACGAGATGGTGCGCGGTGTGTCGACGGTCAGTCGGCGTTCGGTGGCGGTACCGGTTTGGAGTGTGGAGAAATTCATGGCAAACCTCGTGGTTGAAGGGTCGAAATCACTTGTTGGGCAGGAAGCCGATGGACACCCACGGCACGGCGATCAGCACCCCGAGGGCCACCACCAGCGCACCGAGATAAGGCCAGACCCGGCGCATGGCGCCGCTGGGGTCGACCTTGGCGATGGCACACGCGGCATAGAAGCCCACGCCGAACGGCGGTGCGAACAGGCCCAGGCCCATGGCGAAGATCGCCACCATCGCGTAGTGCACGTCGTTGATGCCCAGGGCCTTGGCAATCGGAAACAGCAGCGGGCCGAACAGCACGATGGCCGGGATGCCTTCCAGGAAACTGCCGAGCAGGATGAACGCCACCGCCGAAATGATCAGGAAGCCCATGGCGCCACCGGGCACCGTGGCCATGACTTGCGCCAGTTGATGCGAGAAGCCCGATTGGGTCAGTGCCCAGGCCATGGCCGTGGCGCTGCCGATGATGATCAGGATTGCCCCGGACAGCGATGCGGTGCTGACCAGGATCGGGTACAGCCGGCGCCAGTCGAAGCAGCGATAGCACAGCAGGCCGACGATGAAGGTGTAGGCGACGCCGATGGCGGCGACTTCGGTGGCGGTGGCCACGCCTTCGACCACCGCCGTGCGGATCACGAAGGGCAGGGCCAGTGCGGGCAGGGCCAGCAGCAGCGAGTGGCCGATTTCCTTGCCCGAGGCGCGTTTGCCCGTGGACGCCTGGCCCTTGCGGTTCTTCCACCAGATCACCGCCGCCATGGCGATTGCGCCGACCACCGCCGGCATGAAGCCACCGGTGAACAGCGCGGAAATCGACACGCCGGTGACCGAACCGATGGTGATCAGCACCAGGCTCGGCGGGATGGTTTCCGACATGGCGCCGGAGGCATTGAGCATCGCCACCAGTTCGTTTTCATCTTCGCCGCGCTTCTTCATTTCCGGGAACAACGCCGGGGCGATGGCCGCCATGTCCGCCGCTTTCGAGCCGGAAATACCCGAGATCAGGTAGATCGCGCCAATCAGCACATAGGACAGGCCGCCACGCACGTGACCGATCAACGAGCACAGGAAGCGGATCATCGCCCGCGCCATGCCCATGGCCTCGATCAGCGCGCCGAGGAACACGAACAGCGGGATCGCCAGCAGAATCAGGCTGGCCATGCCTTCGTCCATCCGCCCGACCACCAGGCTCAGCGGCGTGCTGGTCATGCTCGACAGGTACGCCACCGTCGCCAGGCCGAACGCGACCATGATCGGCACGCCGATGACGATCATCGCCATCACCCCAATCATGAAAAAGATCACCAGGTTCCAGTTGCCCATCAACAGCATCGTGCTTTCGCCTACCCACAACAGCGCGCCGAGGGACGCGAGCATCGCCACCGACACCGAGAAGTCGATCAACCGCGCCCGGGTCAGCAGGCGGGCGACGCAGGTCATCAGCATCAGGCTCAGGCCGACGGCAATGGCTGATACGCGAAAGGCGTTGGGGATTTCCAGGGCGGCGGTGGTGATGATCCATTCGTCGCTGACGTACTCCCACGCCGGGGTGAACAACAGCCCGATGAACGTGATGACGATTACCGCGCCGAGGGTGTCGACGAATTCACGCTTTTCCACCGAGAGCCGCGCGATGAACGAGGTCAGGCGCATGTGCTCGCCGCGCCGCATCGCCACCACCGAGCCGAGCATCGCCAGCCACAGGAACAGCAGCGATGCCAGTTCGTCACCCCAGACGATCGGCTGGTTGAGCACGTAGCGCGAAAACACGTTGCAGAACAGCAGGGCGACTTCGACCACCACCAGCAACGCCGCGCTGCCCTCGGTCAGCCAGCGCAGGCCGGTGTCGAGTGCGCGGCCCAGGCGAAAGGTGGCCTGGCGGGGGCTGAGTCCTTCAGCAGGGGGAACGTCCGTCATAGGTATCTCGTTTTTCATGACTGTGTCTCCGGCTTAGGACAGTTGACCCGCGTACTGCTCGAGCAGGCCCCAGGCTTCCGCGCCGTACTTTTCCTTCCACTGGGTGTAGAAGCCCTTGGCTTGCAGGTCGGCGCGGAACAATGAGCGGTCGACCTTGTTGAAGGTGATGCCGTGGGCGGTAAGGGACGGCTCCAGGCTGGCGTTGAGGTCGATCACCTGCTGGCGCTGGACCAGGGCGGCGGCGTTGATCTGCCGCGAGACGATTTCCTGCACGTCGGCGGGCAACTTGGGGAAGGTCTTGCCGGATGCGACGATCCAGAACCCGCCCCAGATGTGGTCGGTCATGGAGCAGAATTTCTGCACTTCGTAGAAGCGTGCCGACTCGACCACCACCAGCGGGTTTTCCTGGCCGTCGACCACTTTGGTCTGCAACGCCGAGTAGGTTTCGTTGATGCTGATACCGGTCGGCGAGGCGCCCAGGGCACTGAACATCGACGTCCACAACGGGCTCACCAGGACGCGCAGCTTGAAGCCGGCGAGGTCCTGCGGCGTGTTGATCGGTCGGGTCGAACTGGTGATCTGGCGGAAGCCGTTGTTCCAGACTTTCTCCATCGGGATCAGCCCGACCTTGGCGGTCTTCGCCCGCAGGTGCTCGCCGAGCTTGCCGTCCAGGGCCGACCAGACGCTGTCGTAGTCCTTGAAGGCGAACGGCATGCTTTCGATCGACATCACCGGCACCAGGGTCGACAGAATCGCGCCGGGCAATGGAATGAAGTCGATGGCGCCGGCCCGGACCTGGGACAGCATGTCGGTGTCGCCACCCATGGCGCCGTTGGCGTATACCTGCAGGTCGACCGCGCCGTTGGTTTCCGCCTTGATGGCTTGCGAGGCGGCTTTCATCTGCTGGTTCAGCGGGTGGGTGTCGGGCAGGCTGCTGGTGTAGCGCAGCACGATGGGTTTGGTCGCGGCGAAGACGCCGGAGGGCAGCAGGCTGGCGGCGAACGCGCCGCCCACGGTGGCGCCGGCAGAAACCAGGAAGGATCGGCGGCTGACGGACTCGGTCAAGATACGGCTCATGATGTTCACCTTCTTGTTTTTGTTGTTGTTCTGATGCCTGTAGGAGCGAGCTTGCTCGCGATGCGGTGTGTCAATCAGCATCGGGTCGCCTGACACACCTGATCGCGAGCAAGCTCGCTCCTACAGGGGGGTTACGAAGCGAGTGCCACGACGGCCTGGGTGCGAATCAGTTCGTCGATTTCGTCCTGCGCATAGCCACTTTCCTTGAGCACCTCGCGGGTGTGTTCGCCGAGCAGCGGCGCCGGGCGGCTGGTCGCTGGTGCGGTGTTGTCCATGTCGGAGAAGTGGATCGGCAGCCCCATGCCGCGGACCTTGCCCTCGGTGGGGTGGTCGGTTTCCACCACCATGCCGCGCGCCTGGGTCTGCGGATGCGCCAGTGCCGCCGCGATGTCCAGGACCGGTCCGGCCGGCAGGCCGAGGCTGTCGAACAACACCATCCATTGATCGGTGGTGCGCGCGACCAGCACTTCATTGAGGATTTCCACCAGGGCCAGGCGGTGCTCCATGCGCAAGGCGTTGCTGGCGAAGCGCGGATCGGCCTTGAGTTGCGGCACGGCCAGCGCCTCGACCAGTCGTTCGTAGTTGGCCTGGTTGGCGGCACCGATGTTGATCCAGCCGTCCGCGGTGCGGAACACTTGATACGGCGCACTGGTGGAGTTGGCCGAGCCCATCTTCGGCAGGATGGTGCCGTCGGCGAAATACGCCGCTGCCGGCCAGTACATCTGTTGCAGGCCGGCCTCGAACAGCGAGGTATCGACCATCTGCCCCAGCCCGGTGCGTTGTTTGGCGGCGTAGGCGGCGCAGATGCCGAGGGCGGCGAGGATTCCGGAGTTGATGTCGGCCACGGGCGAACCGGCCTTGACCGGCTCGCGCCCGGCTTCACCGGTCATGCTCATCATGCCGCTCATGCCCTGGGCGATCAGGTCGAAGCCGCCTTTGTCGCCGAACGGACCGCTGCGTCCGTAACCGGAAATCGCGCAGTAAATCAGGCCGGGGTTGAGGGTCTTGAGGGTGTCGTAACCCAGGCCGAATTTTTCCATGGTGCCGGCGCGGTAGTTCTCCGTGACCACGTCAGCCTCCATCAGCAGGCGACGCAGCACGTCACGCCCGCCGTCGGTCTTGAGGTTCAGGCCGATCCCGCGCTTGTTGCGGTTGACCACCATGAACGACGCCGACTCACCGCTGGCCATGATCGGCGAGAAGCGCCGCGAGTCGTCGCCGTCCGGGACTTTCTCGACCTTCACCACGTCCGCGCCCATGTCGGCGAGCATCATGCCGCACACCGGCCCGGACATGATGTGAGCCAGTTCTACCACGCGCATTCCTGTCAGCGGTCCCATGTCATTTGCCCTCGAATTGTGGTTTGGTCTTGGCGATGAACGCGTTCAGGCCAGTCTGGAAATCGTTGCTGTCATAGCAGGCGTAGCTGTCGTCGATCTGCTCGACGGTGGGGGGCACGCCGGCCTCCAGTTGTCGCGCTGCCTGGCGATGCCAGCGGGCAACCAGTGGCGCGCCCTGGCTGATGCGCCGGGCGGTGGCGAGCGTTTCGGCCTGCACCTCGGCATCGGCGACGACGCGGGTCACGAGGTTTTTCACGTAGGCGTCCTGGGCATCGAGGATCCGCCCTTCGAGCAGGATCTCCAGGGTCGTCGAGCGTCCGGCGAGCGCCACCAGCCCGGCCATTTCGTCGTAGGACATGACCAGCCCGAGCTTGCCGACCGGCGCGCCGAAGCGGCTGGACGTGCCACAGATGCGCAGGTCGCACAGGGCGGCGATTTCCAGGCCGCCACCGACACACACGCCGTGGATCATCGCGATCACCGGGTGCGGGCAGTCGGCGACCGCACGCATGGCGGCCGACGTCACTTCGGCGTAGTGGCGGGCCTGGGCCGGGTTGGCGCGTACCGCGGGGAATTCACCGACGTCGGCGCCGGCGGCGAAGGCCTGTTCGCCGGCGCCGCGCAACACGACGCAGCGCACGCTGAGGTCGGCGGACAGTTCGGTCATGACATCACCCAGGTCCTGCCACATGGACAGGGTGAGGGCGTTCATCTTGCCCGGATGGCTTAGGGTGACGATGGCAATGGCTTCTTGCCGTTCGATAAGGACGGTGGGCTTCATGATGGTTCCGCTGACGCCGGCGTGGCCGGCGACGCGGATGCCTCCTGTTTTATTGTTGTTGGGCAGCAGCGGCTTACAGCGATTGTTCAAGCATCGACAGGTAGTCCGCGCCGGACGCTTCGCGTGGGTTGGTCTTGTGGCTGTGATCGTGCAGGGCGCCTTCGACGATGCCGGCGAACAGGCTCGGGTCCACCCCGATCTGGCTCAGGCGGGTCGGCAGGCCCAGGCGTCGGGTCAGGTCCTCGATGGCCAGGCCGATGTCGGCGTCGGCCGCGAGGCCCATGGCGTGGCGCAGGCGTTCGAGCTTGCGTTCGTCACGCACGGTCGGGGCGTCGGCGTTGAAGTCGACCACCGCCGGCAGGAAAATCGCGTTCAAGGTGCCGTGGTGCAGCTTCGGATTGATCCCGCCCAGGGCGTGGGACAGGCTGTGCACGCACCCCAGGCCTTTCTGGAACGCCAGTGCGCCCTGCATCGACGCGCTCATCATGTTCATCCGCGCTTCGCGGTCGCCGGGTTCGGCGGTGGCGCGCTCGATGTGTTCCCAGGCCCGGCGCAAGCCGTCGAGGGCGATGCCGTCGGCGGCGGGGTTGAAGGCCGGGGCCATGAAGGTCTCGATGCAGTGGGCAATCGCGTCCATGCCGGTGGCGGCGGTCAGCATGGCCGGCAGGCCCAGGGTCAGTTCTGGATCGCAGATGGCCACCCGGGGCACGACATAGGGGGAGATCACACCGACCTTGCGCCCGTCGTCGAGAATCAGGATGGCGCCGCGCCCGACTTCGCTGCCGGTGCCCGCGGTGGTCGGGATTGCAATCAACGGGGCGGTGGCGGCGGTGATGCGATCCAGGCCGCCTTCGATGACGGCAAAGCTTTGCAGCGGGCCGTCGTGGGTGGCGCAGACGGCCACGCCCTTGGCCAGGTCGATGGAGGAACCACCGCCGACGGCGATGATGCCGTTGCACTCGCCCTGGTGGTAGTGCGCCACGGCTTCACGCACGGCGTGTTCGTTCGGGTTGGGCGGGGTGGCGTCGAAAATCGTCGGGGCACGGTCGGCGCCCAGGGCGGCGATGACTTTGTCGACGATCCCGGCGTTGCGCACGCCGACGTCGGTGACGATCAGGGGGCGGGTGATGCCGGCACGTTCGGCTTCTGCCGCCAGGTGTTGCAGGCTGTCATAGCCGAACTGGATTTTGGTGATGTAATTGATGAGTGACATGATTCACCACAAGTTATACAGGATTGTTATTGTTGCAACCGGTCATGGGCGGGAGGGCTTACGCTCTCTGGTCAAACCCGTTGCATTGCCTGGTTGTGGGGTGGACTATAGGGCCGTCCTGGCCAGCCTCGATACTGACAACTTTCGATACCTCTATAACTTTTAGTTAACCCTGATGACGCCCTCACTGAACTCGATCATGTCCCGCCTGCACATCAAGCAACTGCGTTTGCTGATTGCCCTTGATGAACACGGCTCCTTGCTCGGCGCGGCCAAACAGGTCGCGCTGACCCAACCTGGCGCCAGCAAGGCGCTGCAGGAAATTGAAACCACCTTCGGTACCTCGTTGTTCACCCGCACTAACCGCGGGCTTGAACCCAACGATGCCGGGCGCTCGGTCATCCGCTACGCGCGCCTGATCCAGACCGACCTGGCGCACCTGCGCGAAGAGATCATCGGCATCATGAGCGGCGAGGGCGGGCGCGTGTCGGTCGGCACCATCATGGGCGCCGTGCCGTTGCTGACCACGGCCATCAGCCGGGTGATCGCCGACCACCCCAAGCTGTCCATCGAGATCGTCGAGGACACCAGCGCCGCGCTGCTCAGCCAGCTCGATGCCGGGCGCCTGGACCTGGCGATCTGCCGCACCACCATCAGCAACACCCCCTACCTGTACGAAAGCGCCACGTTCGTCGAAGAAACCCTGGCGGTGATCGCCAGTACCCAGCACCCGTTCGCCTATGCCCGACAGTTATCGCTCAAGGACCTGGTGGATTACCGTTGGGTCGTCTACCGCGCCAACATGCCGATGCGCCTGCTGCTGGAGCGCGAGTTCCATGAGGCGGACCTGCGTTTTCCGGTGCACCTGCTGGAAACCACCTCGGCCTTCGCCACCCTGTCGCTGTTGCAGGAAAACCCGACTCTGGTCGCGCTGGTCTCGACCGACGTGGCGAAGTTCTGCTCCGGCTACGGCTTCACCACCACGCTGCCGCTGCCCATCACCTCGCGCAGCGAACCCTATGAACTGGTGTCGCGCAAAGGCGTGCCGGACTCACCGGCGGCGCGGCTGCTGCGCGAGGCGCTGCTCAATCCCGCGTGACATCCCTGTCGGTGATAGTGCCCGCCATCGAGGGCGAGCATTCGTGCGATTCAGGCAAAATTGATTTGTGACGGCGGCGGTGTTTGCGCCGCTTCAAGCTCGCGATACTCGACGGGATTTTGCCTGCCCACTCACTGGCCCCGGATGGCCATCGCGAGGTTTGAACCATGACTGTCTCCCGCCGACTGGCGCTCCTGATGACCACGGCTGCGCTGCTCGCCGCCTGTGGCGAATCGTCCAAACTGCCGCCCCAGGCCAGTGTCGGCCCGAGCCCGCAACTGCCCGAACCGACCACCTCGCTGATCCCCACGCTGAAGGTGTCCAAGGCGGTCGGCTGGTCGGACGGCGAGATGCCCAAGGCCCCGGCCGGGTTCAAGGTGACGGCGCTGGCCGAGCACCTGGATCACCCGCGCTGGGTGTACCTGCTGCCCAATGGCGACGTGCTGGTTGCCGAAAGCAATCACCCGCCGATGCCTGAAGGCGCCACCGATGGCGGCAGCGGCCCGCTGGCCTGGGCGCGCCGCACGGCGATGGGGATCGTGATGGGACGGGTCGGTGCCGATGCGCCCAGCGCCAACCGCATTACCCTGCTGCGCGACGCCGACGGTGATGGTCGCGCGGAACTGCGTACGGTATTCATGAGCGGGCTGACGTCGCCGTTCGGCATGGCGCTGGTGGGGGACGAACTGTTCATCGCCAACGCCGATGCGCTGGTCAAGGTGCCCTACCATGAAGGGCAAACCGAAATCAGCGCGACCCCGGTCAAGGTCACCGACCTGCCGGCAGGCATCAACCACCACTGGACCAAGAACGTGCTGGCCAACCCCGAGGGCACCAAGCTCTACGTCACGGTCGGCTCCAACAGCAATGTTGGTGAAAACGGCCTGGAGGCCGAAGAGGGGCGGGCGGCGATCTGGGAAGTTGACGTCAGGAGCGCCGACAAGCGCCTGTTCGCCAGTGGCCTGCGCAACCCCAACGGCATGGCCTGGAAGCCCGGTTCCAAACAGTTGTGGACGGTGGTCAACGAGCGCGACGAAATCGGCAGCGACCTGGTGCCGGACTACCTGACGTCGGTGCAGGATGGTGCGTTCTACGGCTGGCCGTGGAGCTATTACGGCAATCATGTCGACGTGCGCGTGCAACCGCCGCGGCCGGACAAGGTGGCCCAGGCCCTCGCCCCGGATTACGCACTGGGCACCCACGTGGCTCCGCTGGGCCTGGCGTTTTCCGATGCGCGCGGCATGCCGACGGCGTTTGCCAATGGCGCGTTCATCGGCGAACACGGCTCCTGGAACCGCAACCCGCAGGCCGGCTACAAGGTGGTGTTCGTGCCGTTCAGCGACGGCCAGCCTGCGGCGCTGCCGGTGGACTTCCTGACCGGTTTCCTCAATGCCGACGGCGAGGCCCAGGGCCGGCCGGTGGGGGTGATGCTCGATCGCAGCGGAGCATTGCTGGTGGCCGATGACGTCGGCAACACGATCTGGCGCGTGGCGGCGACCTCGGCTCACTGATGGCGTGGCGGCTCAGAGCGGGATCTGGGTCGTCGACAGCACGTTACGCAGGCCCATGAACGAACGAATCTGCCGCACGCCGGGCAAGTACAGCAACTGCTCGGCGTGCAGCCGGTTGAAGCTGTTGCTGTCCTTGGTGCGCAGCAACATGAAGTAGTCGAACTCCCCCGTCACCACATGGCACTCCATGCAACCGGAGACCTTTTGCGCCGCTTCTTCGAAGGCGGCGAAGGATTCCGGGGTCGAGCGGTCCAGCACCACGCCGATCAGCACCACCATCCCCGCATCCAGCGCTTCGCTGTCGAGCAAGGCGACGATGCCCTTGATCAGCCCCGCCTGCTTGAGGCGTTCGACTCGCCGCAGGCAGGCCGGCGCGCTGAGTTTGACCTTGTCCGCCAGGGCCACATTGGAGATCGAAGCGTCGCGTTGCAGCGTCTTGAGAATGGCGCGGTCGATGCGATCCAGCGCGAGCGGCTCCGGCGTTGGCGTGGCGGCTTTGTTGCGATGATTTATTGCGCTCATGGTGATTTCTACACAATAAAAAGAAGGTGGTTTTTTATATTGGCGATTTATGTTTCTTCAATCGCCTGAAACTTGCAACACATAATTTTCGGTTTGTTCTTACCATGGAATTCATCGAAGCCGCCCTGAAACGGCCTGCACATGCAGCCCTGTCTTCGGCCTGGCGCTTGGATATTCCATAACAAAGGAGCACACCCATGAACCTGAATCAATTCAAGCGCTACCCGTTGACCTTCGGTCCTTCGCCCATCACCCCCTTGAAACGTCTCAGCGAACACCTGGGTGGCAAGGTCGAGTTGTATGCCAAGCGCGAGGACTGCAACAGCGGCCTGGCCTTCGGCGGCAACAAGACCCGCAAGCTTGAATACCTGATCCCGGAGGCCATCGAGCAGGGCTGCGACACCCTGGTGTCGATCGGCGGCATCCAGTCGAACCAGACCCGTCAGGTGGCAGCCGTTGCCGCGCACCTGGGCATGAAATGCGTGCTGGTCCAGGAGAACTGGGTGAACTACTCCGACGCCGTGTACGACCGCGTCGGCAATATCGAAATGTCGCGGATCATGGGCGCCGATGTGCGCCTGGACGCGGCCGGTTTCGACATCGGCATTCGCCCCAGCTGGGAGAAGGCCATGAGCGACGTCAAGGAGCGCGGTGGCAAGCCGTTCCCGATTCCCGCCGGTTGTTCCGAACACCCTTACGGCGGCCTCGGCTTCGTCGGTTTCGCCGAGGAAGTGCGCCAGCAGGAGCAGGAGCTGGGCTTCAAGTTCGACTACATCGTGGTGTGCTCGGTGACCGGCAGTACCCAGGCGGGCATGGTGGTGGGGTTCGCCGCTGACGGTCGCTCGAAGAACGTCATCGGCATCGACGCTTCGGCCAAGCCGGCGCAGACCAAGGCGCAGATCCTGCGCATCGCCCGGCACACCGCCGAGCTGGTGGACCTGGGCCGGGAAATCACCGAGGAAGACGTGGTCCTCGACACCCGTTTCGCCCACCCCGAATACGGCCTGCCCAACGAAGGTACCCTGGAAGCGATCCGCCTGTGCGGCCGACTGGAAGGGGTGCTGACCGACCCGGTGTACGAAGGCAAATCCATGCACGGGATGATCGAGATGGTCCGCCGTGGCGAATTCCCCGAAGGCTCGAAAGTGCTGTACGCACATCTGGGCGGGGTGCCGGCGCTGAATGCCTACAGCTTCCTGTTCCGTAACGGCTGACCGACGACAAACCTGCCGGGAACCCTGTGGGGATCTCTGTGGGAGCGAGCCTGCTCGCGATAAATCGTTAACGAAAACGCGCATCGTCTGAGGACCTGCGTTATCCAGACATTTATCGCGAGCAGGCTCGCTCCCACAAAAGGCGGGTTAAGGCGCCAGCAGAACCTTCGAACCGCAGGAGCACTGTCATGCAGGCGAGATCGCAATCCGCAATCTGGATCAAGGAGCCTTCGGCGGACGCCGGGGTGGTCATCGTCACCAGCGCCGCGTTGCCCAAGGCCATGATCGACCAGTTGCACATGGCCATTGATGACTGGGACCAGGTGGCTTACCTGGTCGTCACGCACTCACGGCAATTGATGCTCGACTGGCTGCGGGTGGGCTCCAGTCCCGAGCGCTCGGCGCTGACGCCGGACAGTGATGCCTTTCAGCTGCTGCGCCACGTCGCCAGGGGCAGTTTTTTGCTGGACGTCGAGACCGGCGCCGAACCGGGCCTGACCTGGCTGGGGTCGGTGTGCGGCCATCCGTTGCGCGTGGTCGACCTGGGCACTGTTGCGCTGTCCGGTGAAGGAATGGATCGACAGATCGAAGACGTGCTGGCGGCAACCCGGCACCTGGCGAAAAGCCTGTTGCAGGAACGCTGCACCCTGTAGCCAACCCTGCGTCATCCAATTCGACTAATAAGAAAGGCACAGCCTATGAGCCGAACGGCCGACTATCGTCAACAAGGCAGCAAATGGATGCGCGAGCCGTCCAACGGCACGCGTCTGGTGGTGTTCGCGGCGGGACTGGATATCGAACACCTGGATTTGCTGCACCACAGTTTCAGTTGCTTTGAAAACGTTGCGCTGATGCAGGTCGAGGCGGCGCCGCCGGACGCCGCGCTGTTCGATGCACGCCTGCCCACCTGCGATTACTGCGTGGTGGTGGCCGGCGAGTTGGACAAGCGCTTCCTGCGCGATTTGCCCAAGCGCAAGATCAGCATTTACCCGATCGCCGAACAAGCCCCGCGCGAGCGCTCGGTGATTGAAGCGGTGGAACACGTCAAGAGCCTGGCCCGGGCCACGCCGGCGCCACGCCTGGAAACCGACACAGACCTGTGCAGGAGATGCCCATGAACCCGTCCGATCTGCAAGCCCTGTTCCCAGGGCAAACCCCGCAAGACGCCGAGGAACTCATGGAGTGGCGCGAGGCCTTGCAGTCGGTGATCGCCCATGGCGGCGCCGGGCAGGCCAAACAGATCATGGACATGCTGGTGACGCTGGCCAGCACTGCCGAAATCGGCTGGCGGCCGCGCCATGGCACGCCCTACATCAACACCATCAGCGTCGAGCAGCAGCCGGTGTTTCCCGGTGACCTGGCGATGGAAGAACGCCTGGCCTCGATCATGCGCTGGAACGCGCTGGTCATGGTTGCCCGGGCCAATCAGGCGTACGGCGAACTGGGTGGCCATATCGCCAGCTACGCCAGCGCCGCCGATCTGTTCGAGGTGGGCTTCAACCATTTCTTCAAGGCGCGCACCCCCGACAGTGGTGGCGACCTGGTGTTCTACCAGCCGCATTCGGCGCCCGGCGTCTATGCGCGGGCGTTCCTGGAAGGGCGCCTCGAAGAGCAGGACCTGCAACACTACCGGCAGGAAATCGGCGCGCGTGCCCAGGGCGCCCGGGGCCTGTCGAGCTATCCGCACCCGTGGTTGATGCCAGACTTCTGGCAGTTCCCAACCGGTTCCATGGGCATCGGCCCGATCAGTTCGATCTACCAGGCGCGCTTCATGCGTTACCTGGACCATCGTGGCTTGCAGGACACTGCCGGGCGCACCGTCTGGGGCGTGTTCGGCGATGGCGAGATGGATGAACCGGAAAGCATGTCGGCGCTGACCCTGGCGGCGCGTGAAGGCCTGGACAACCTGGTGTGGGTGGTCAACTGCAACCTGCAACGCCTGGACGGCCCGGTGCGCGGCAACGGCCGGATCATCGACGAGCTGGAAGCGCTGTTCGGCGGTGCGGGCTGGAACGTGATCAAGCTGGTGTGGGGTTCCGACTGGGACGGTCTGTTCGCCCGCGATCACGACGGTGCGCTGGTCAAGGCGCTGTCCGATACGGTCGACGGCCAGTTCCAGACCTTCGCCGCCAAGGACGGGCGCTTCAACCGCGATCACTTTTTTGGCCAGAACGAAGCCCTGGCGCACCTGGCCCAGGGCCTGACCGACGAGCAGATCGACCGCCTCAAGCGCGGCGGCCATGACATGGTGAAGATCTTCAGCGCCTATCACAGCGCCGTGCGCGAAGGCAGCAAGCCCACGGTGATCCTGGCGCAGACCAAGAAGGGCTTCGGCATGGGCGATGCCGGGCAGGGCAAGATGACCGTGCACCAGCAGAAGAAACTCGACAAGGACGCGCTGATCGCCTTTCGCAACCGCTTCAACCTGCCATTGAGCGACGAACAGGCCACCTCGCTGAGCTTCTTCAAGCCGGCGGCCGACAGCGCCGAGATGCGGTACCTGCACGAACGTCGCCAGGCCCTGGGCGGCTTCCTGCCGTCGCGGCCCACCACCGCGCCGTCCCTGACGGTGCCGGAGCTCGACAGCTATGCCGGGTTTGCCATCGCCGCCGATGGCAAGGAAATGTCCACCACCATGGCCTTCGTGCGCCTGCTCAGCGGGCTGCTGCGCGACAAGCAACTGGGGCCGCGCATCGTGCCGATCGTCGCCGACGAGGCGCGCACCTTCGGCATGGCCAGTCTGTTCAAGCAGATCGGCATCTACTCCAGCGTCGGCCAGCGTTATGAGCCGGAAGACATCGGCTCGATCCTGAGCTACCGCGAAGCGCTGGACGGGCAGATTCTCGAGGAGGGCATCAGCGAGGCCGGGGCGATCAGCTCCTGGGTGGCCGCCGCGACCAGCTACTCGGTGCACGGCCTGCCGATGCTGCCGTTCTACATCTACTACTCGATGTTCGGCTTCCAGCGCATCGGCGACCTGATCTGGGCGGCGGCCGACCAGCGTGCCCGCGGTTTCCTGCTCGGCGCCACGGCGGGGCGCACCACCCTGGGGGGCGAAGGCTTGCAGCATCAGGACGGCAACAGTCACCTGATGGCGTCGATGGTGCCCAATTGCCGGGCGTACGATCCGGCGTTCGCCGGGGAGTTCGCGGTGATCCTCGATCACGGCATGCGCCAGATGCTCGAACGCCAGGTCGACGAGTTCTATTACGTCACGCTGATGAACGAAAACTACCCGCAGGCGAGCCTGCCGGAAGGGGCCGAGGCGGCGATCATCAAGGGCATGTACCTGTACGCGAGGCAGGAAGTCGAGGATGCCCGCGGCACCGTGCAATTGCTCGGCTCCGGGGCAATCCTGCTGGAGGTGATCGCCGCCTCCGAATTGCTGGCGAGCGACTGGAACATCGACAGCGAAGTGTGGAGCGTCACCAGCTTCACCGAGCTGGCCCGCGAGGCTCGCGAAGTCGAACGCTGGAACCGCCTGCATCCCACTGAACCGTCACGGCGCAGCCATGTCGAGGACTCGCTGACGGTCACGGCGCCGATCATCGCCTGCACCGACTACGTGCGTGCCTTGCCGCAACTGATCGCCAGCTACGTCAATGCGCCTTACAGCGTGCTGGGCACCGATGGTTTTGGCCGCAGCGATACCCGCAGTCAATTGCGCCGTTTCTTCGAGGTGGATCGCCACCAGATCGTGCTCAGCGCGCTGACCTCGCTGGTGCAGGACGGCAAGCTCGACGCCGCCGTGTGTAGCGAGGCGATTGCGCGCTACGCCATTGATGTCGATGCGCTGGCGCCCTGGGACGCTTGAGCCCGGGCTTGAATCGAATTTTCAGGAAGCAGTCATGAACAACGTGCATGAAGTACGAGTGCCCGACATTGGCGATGCCAGGGATGTCGGGGTCATTGAAATCCTGGTCAAGGCCGGCGATGCGGTGCTCGAAGGCCAGGCGCTGATCATTGTCGAGACGGACAAGGCGTCCATGGAGATTCCCTCGCCGCAGGGCGGGGTGCTGCATTCGCTGACGGTCAGTCTGGATGACAAGGTCAGCCAGGGTTCGCCCATTGCCCTGATCGAATGCAGCGCGGCGTCGCAGGTTGCGGCGCCGGAGCCTTCGGCCGCCGTGGCGCCGGTGGTGCAACCGGCACCCGCTGAGCCGTCAGCGCCGCTCATCGAGGTGAAGGCAGCGCCCACGGACTTGCCGCTGGCCTCGCCTTCGGTGCGCAAGTTCGCCCGCGAGCTGGGGGTGTCGCTCAAGGGCATCGAGGGCTCCGGGTTGCGCCGGCGCATCACCCGCCAGGATGTGCTGGCACATGTCAAAGGCAGCCTGAACACCCAGGTGTCTGAAACCCGCGCCCAGCCGCTGGGCGGCCTGCTGCCCTGGCCGCTGGTGGACTTCGCCCAGTACGGCCCGGTGCAGACCCAGCCGCTGTCGCGAATCAGGAAACTCAGCGGCGCCAACCTGCATCGCAACTGGGTGATGATTCCCCACGTGACCAATCATGACGATGCCGATATCACCCTACTGGAGCAGTTTCGCCAGCAGGTCAACCAGGAACAGGCCGGCCAAGGGGTCAAGCTGACCCTGCTGGCGCTGTTGATGAAGGCCTGCGCGGCGGCCTTGAAGGCATTCCCGGAGTTCAATGCCAGCCTGGTGGGCGAAGAACTGGTGTTGAAGGGCTACTGCCACATCGGTTTTGCCGCCGATACGCCCCAGGGGCTGGTGGTGCCGGTGATCCGCGATGTCGACCGCAAGGGCGTGCTGGCGATTGCCGGGGAGATGGCGGTGCTGGCGCAAAAGGCCCGTGCGGGCAAGTTGAGTGCCGCCGATATGAGCGGCGGCTGCTTTTCCATTTCGTCCCTGGGCGGCATCGGCGGGACGTATTTCACGCCGATCATCAACGCCCCCGAAGTGGCCATCCTCGGCGTCGGCAAGAGCCGCGAACGGCTGGCGCTGGAGGACGGGCAGGTGGTCACGCGCCACCTGCTGCCGCTGAGCCTGAGCTGGGACCATCGGGTCATCGACGGTGCCGCAGCCGGGCGCTTCAACGCCTTTCTGGGCAGTGCGCTGGCTGATTACCGGCGCCTGCTGCTGTGACGGCGGCGGACGCGGGATTGGCCTTGCGCCAGGTCAGCAGGACGATGCCGGTGACGACGATGGCGCCGCCGATCACCTGGCCGGCGCTGAGCATCTGATCCAGCACCACCCAGCCCATCAGCAGGGTGGCCAGCGGTTCGATGTTCATCACCGGGGCGTTGCGCGGCATGTCCAGGCGCGGCACGCACATGAACAGGCCGATGAAGCCGGTGCCGTAAAGCACCACCAGCGTGGCCAGCGCCCACCAGCCCGTGGCGCTGGCCGGCAGGTTCAGGCCGCCGGGGAGGGCGCCGGTGACGCCGGCGAGGTTAACGCTGCTGAACACGATGAAAATGGTCAGCAGGCTGCGCACCGAACCGCGCACCGACGACAGCTTGTGGTCGGTGATCCACAACGCACAGGCGAACACGCTGGCGGCACAGAAGGCCAGGGCGATGCCGAGCAACCATTCGGGGCCGACCTCGCTGTTGGCGGCCAGGCGCCCGGGCACGTCCAGCACGAACACCAGGCCAAGCAGGATCAGGCCCATCAGCATGGCGGTGCGTGCGGTCGGGCGCGGGCCACCCAGGGCCCAGGTGAGCAGGGCCAGCAGGATCGGGAACACGTTGCCCACCAGCAACGCCAGGGCCACCGGCACCCGGGCGACGGCGGAGTACAGGCACAGGCTCTGGGTGGCGATCAGCAGGCCCAGCAGCACTTGCCAGCGCCAGGCACCCGCCGGCAGACGCAGGCTCTGGCGTTGCCACAGCACCAGCGTCGCCAGCACCAGCAACGTCCCGCCCGAGCGCATCAGGATCGCCAGCAACACCCCGGCGCCGTCATCGAAGGCGACGCGGGCGGCGACATGGTTGCCGGCAAACGCACAGCCCATGCACAAAAGGATCAACACGGCGAGGTGGCGGGGGAAGGGGGACGGAGTGCTCTGGAGGGTCATGGCAGGGTCTCTGGCGACGGCAGATTATTATTATGTTGTCGTACGACTTACGGGTTTTTACCGCATATGCTGCGACGGGACAAGGCTTCAAGTGCGATAGAGATCGTACGACTTTGCGCGCCGATGTTTTTTTCGGGCGGACACATTGCAGATACATGAATGCGCTTTCATGGCGGCGTCACCTTCCCACAAGAGAGTTCTGCCATGTTCCGCAAACTGCAGCATGTCGCCCGTTTCTTCAGTCAGGGCGCGCGCCTGATGGTGGGCGTTCCGGACTACGACAACTACGTCGCCCTGATGGCGCGTAATCATCCGGGGGAACCGGTGATGAGCCAGTCGGCGTTCTTCCGAGAGCGCCAGGAGGCGCGTTACGGCAAGCGCAGTTGCACGACGCGCTGCTGCTGAAGCTTCAGGCGAAAAGCCCTGGCTTGTGAGAGCCGGGGCTTTTTTGTGTCTGGCGGATTTGGGAAGTTCACCCCTCCCTTGTGGGAGCGAGCCTGCTCGCGATGGCGGTGTGCCGACCCCATCTCTGTTAACTGACACACCGCTATCGCGAGCAGGCTCGCTCCCACAGGGAAAAGGGTGTTTGTTCGAAGATGTAACAGGCTAACGAACCCCTCTTGCCGAGAAACTGAACACTTGTTTAGTATCAGCCTCAGTTTGTACCTCAAGTCCAAATACAACAACGACGAGGGCCTTTCATGACTTCGCAACCATCACTGCTCAACCGCGTTGAAAACGGCATTGCCTGGATCACCCTCAACCGCACCGAGCAACGCAATGCGCTGGACATTCCCACCCTCAAGGCCCTGATCGCGGCGCTCGATGCCCATGACGCCGACCCCGCCGTGCGGGTGCTGGTATTGACCGGCAACGGCAAGGGTTTTTGCGCCGGTGCCGATGTGGCCGAGTGGGCCGATGCCGAGCGTCGCGGCATCCTCGAAACCTACGGCTGGACCGAAACCGCACACCAGTTGATGAACCGCCTGCACGGTTTCAGCAAACCGACGATTGCTGCGATCAACGGCATCGCCGTGGGTGCCGGGATGGATTTGAGCCTGTGCTGCGACCTGCGCGTCGCTGCCCGGTCGGCACGTTTCAAGGCCGGTTACACCGGCATGGCCTACTCGCCGGACGCAGGCGCCAGTTGGCACCTGCCGCGCTTGATCGGCGTGGAGCAAAGCAAGCGCCTGCTGTTTCTCGATGAACTGTGGAGCGCCGACCGTGCGCTGGCCACCGGCCTGGTGGGCGAGGTGTGTGCCGACGAAGAACTGCTCGCCCACACCACAACTTTGGCCACGCGCCTGGCCAGCGGCCCGACCTTCGCCTTCGCCCAGACCAAGGTGCTGATCGAGGGCGGCGCCCAGCGCAGCCTTGCCGAACAACTGCACGCCGAACAGGCCGCTGGCCTGCTTTGCGGGCGCAGCCAGGACGGCGCCGAAGCCCTCAAGGCTGCCGTGGAAAAACGTACGCCTCATTTCATCGGCCAGTAATCGAACCGCAGGTGCCCCATGAATTTTCAACTGACCCAAGAGCAGGACATGCTGGTCGAGTCCGTGCGCAGCTTCGTCGAAAAGGAACTGCTGCCCCATGAAGAGGCGGTCGATCGCGCCGACGCCGTGCCGCCGGAGTTGGCCGCGCAAATCCGCGCCAAGGCCCTGGCCGCCGGTTTCTATGCGTTCAACATGCCCGAGGAAGTGGGCGGCGGTGGCCTGGATTACCTGTCCCAGGCGCTGATCGAACGGGAACTGTCCAAGGTGTCGTGGGCGCTGCATGTGTTCGTCGCGCGTCCGTCGAAGATCCTCATGGCCTGCAAGGGCGCGCAGATCGAGGATTACCTGCTGCCCTGCGTGCGCGGGGAGAAGATCGACTGCTTTGCGCTGACCGAACCGGGCGCCGGTTCCGACGCCAACGCGATCAAGACCCGTGCCGTACGCGACGGCGATGACTTCGTGATCAACGGCAGCAAGCATTTCATCAGCCATGCCGGGCATGCCGATTTCGCCATCGTGTTCGCGGTCACCGACACCTATGAACACAACGGCCGACAGCGCAACGCCGTGACCTCGTTCCTGGTCGATTGCGACAGCCCCGGCATGACCATTCGCCGTGGCCCCAAATGCGTGAGCAACCGTGGTTACCACACCAGCGAAATCTTCTTCGACGACTGCCGCGTGCCCGCGTCCAAGGTACTGGGCGAAGTCGGCAAGGGCTGGGACGTGGCCAACGCCTGGCTGACGGCCGGGCGGGTGATGGTCGCGGCCAACTGCGTCGGCCAGGCGCAGCGGGCGCTGGACGTGTCGCTGCAATGGGCCGCCGACCGCAAGCAGTTCGGCCACGCCATCGGCACCTACCAGGGCATCTCTTTCAAGCTGGCGGACATGGCCACGGAAATTCGCGCCGCCGAACTGCTGGCGCTGAACGCAGCCTGGAAAATGGACCAGGGCAGCATGACCGACGGCGACGCCGGCATGGCCAAGCTGTTCGCCAGCGAAGTGCTGGGCCGGGTGGCGGATGAGGCGGTGCAGATTTTCGGCGGCATGGGCCTGATGGATGAGGGCCCGGTGGAGCGCATCTGGCGCAACGCACGGATCGAGCGGATCTGGGAGGGCACCTCGGAGATCCAGCGGCACATCATTTCCCGCGAGCTGCTGCGGCCACTGCTGCGCTGATTGCCAAGGAGAAGCCCATGTCGATCAGAGACAACCTCAAGCGTCTGCTCAACCCCCGGCACCTGGCCTTCGTCGGCGGGCGCAGCATGGCGCGGGCGCTGAAGCGCTGCGCCGACGGCGGTTTCACCGGCCCGATGTGGCTGGTCAACCCGCAACACACGACCCTCGAAGGCGTGCCGTGCGTGGCGTCCATCGCCGACCTGCCTTGCGCGCCGGACGGCGTGTTCATCGCCACCAACCGTGAACTGACGCTGGCCTGCATCGGCGAGCTGGCCGCCAAAGGCGCTGGCGGCGCGATCTGCTACGCCTCCGGTTTTGCCGAAATCGGCGAGCAAGGGGCGGCGCTGCAACAAGAGCTGCTACAGGCGGCCGGCGACATGGCGCTGCTCGGCCCCAACTGCTACGGCCTGCTCGACTACCTGCACAACGTGGCGTTGTGGCCGGTGGCCCATGGCGGCAAGACGGTAGAGAAGGGCGTGGCGATCCTGACCCAGAGCGGCAACTTCGCCTACAACCTGTCGATGAGCGACCGCTCGCTGCCGCTGGCCTACATGGCGTCGGTGGGCAACCAGGCACAACTGGGCGTGGCCGAGCTGATGGACGCCTTGCTCGACGAGCCTCGGGTCACCGCCATCGGTCTGCACTTGGAAGGGCTGAAGAACGTGCCGGGCTTTGCCCGCGTGGCGCACAAGGCCCTGGAGCAAGGCATCCCGGTGATCGCGCTGAAAACCGGGGTGTCGCAGATCGGCGCCGAGTTGGCGCTCAGCCACACCAGTTCGCTGGCCGGTTCCGATGCGCTGTACGACAGCCTGTTCGAGCGCCTGGGGGTGATTCGTGTCAGTGGCCCGGTGAGTTTTGTCGAGACCCTCAAGGCCGCTGCCTGCGGCAACCTGCCGGCGGGGCCGAGCCTTATCGCGTTGGCGTGTTCCGGTGGCGATGCCGGGCTGATCGCCGACTACGCCGAACGCAATCACCTGGGCTTGCCCAAGCTCGCCGCCGAGCAACGGCTCGCGCTGGCGCAGGTGCTGCCCAGCTACGCCAACCTGGTCAATCCGCTGGACTTCACCACGGCGATCTGGGGCGAGCGCGACGCCCTGCAACAGATGCTCGATACGGCCCTGCAAACCCCGGCTGACGCGGCGCTGCTGGTGCTCGACTATCCCGCTGAATTCACTGGCGAGCGTAAGGAATGTGATTTGCTGCTGGAGCTGTTTTGCCAGGGGCTGGAACGCCACGGCAAGGTTGGCTTTGTCACCTCGGCTTTCCCCGAGCTGCTGCCGGCCAGCGCCCGTGAGCGTCTGCACGCCAGGGGCGTGGCGGCGCTGCAAGGTGTCGAGGATGGCCTGGCGGCCTGGGCGTGCATCGCCCATTACCGCGCGCGTCGAGAAGCCTTGCTCGGTGGCGGGCAATCGGCACTGGCGTTGCTCTGCCCGCAAGCGGTGGCGGGGCAGGGGCAACTGCTGGATGAGTGGCAATCGAAACAGGCCTTGCGCCCGTTCGGCCTGCCGTTGCCAGACGCGCGCCTGTGCCATCCGGACCAGGCCCTGGAGCAGGCGGGCAGCCTCGGTTACCCGCTGGTGCTCAAGGTGGTCAGCGCCGAGCTGCCGCACAAAACCGAGGCCGGCGGCGTTGCCCTCAATCTCAAGGACGAGCAGGCCCTGAGCGCCGCGCTCGAACGCATGCGCAACCAGCTTGCCCAGCATGCGCCGACGGTGGCCTTCGATCAGGTCTTGCTCGAACGCATGGCCGCACCGCCGCTGGCCGAGTTGATCGTCGGCATCAAGCGCGAAACCGGCTTCGGCCTGGCGCTGGTGATCGGCGCCGGCGGGATCCTGGTCGAGCTGCTCAAGGACAGCCGCAGCCTGTTGCTGCCGACCACCGACCAGGCCATCCACGATGCGCTGTTGGGGCTGCGCTGTGCGCCGTTGCTCACCGGCTTTCGCGGCGGCCCGGCGGTGGACATGCCGGCGCTGGTGCAGGCGATTCGTGCAGTGGCGGACTACGCCTGCGAGAACGCCGAGCGCCTGCTGGAGCTGGATGTGAACCCTTTGCTGGTCAATGCCGACGGCGCGTTGGCGGTGGACGCGCTGATCCGCCTGGCCTGAGCACTCACGATGAAATTTCAAGGTTGAGCCCATGAATGTACTGATACTCCACGCCCATCCCGAACCGCAATCCTTCACCAGCGCTTTGCGCGATGAGGCGGTGCAGACCTTGCAGGCCCAGGGGCACGAGGTGCAGGTTTCCGATCTGTACGCGATGAACTGGAACCCGGTGGCCAGCGCCAAGGATTTTTCCCAGCGCGATAACCCCGACTACCTGGTGTACGCCCTCGAACAACGCCTGGGGGTCAAGGGCAAAAGTATCGCGCCGGACATCCAGCAGGAGCTGGACAAGCTGCTGTGGGCTGACCTGCTGATCCTCAACTTCCCGATCTACTGGTTCTCCATGCCGGCGATTCTCAAGGGCTGGGTCGACCGGGTGCTGGTGTCCGGCGTCTGTTACGGCGGCAAGCGTTTCTACGATCAGGGCGGCCTGACCGGCAAGAAAGCGCTGGTCACCGTCACCCTCGGCGGGCGCGAGCACATGTTCGGTGAAGGCGCGATCCACGGCCCGCTGGAAGACATGCTGCGCCCGTTGCTGCGCGGCACGCTGGCGTATGTCGGCCTGGACGTGCTGCCGCCGTTCGTGGCCTGGCACGTGCCGTACATCAGCCACGAGGCGCGCGAGCAGTTCCTGGCGGACTATCGCCAGCGCCTGACACATCTGGAACAGGATTCGTCGCTGGTTTTCCCACGTCTTGCGCAGTTCGACGAGGCGCTGTATCCCATCCGCTGACGCAATGCTGTACCGTCAGCCTTCGATTGTCTGAAGGGCTGGAACACTATGGCGGAGCAAGCGCACTTTCTGCGCATGGACCCGGAATCGCGCAAGGCCAACCTGGTGGCGGCGACGTTGACCTGCCTGAAAAAGTACGGGTTCGTCGGCACCTCGATCCGCAAGATCTGCGCCGAGGCCGGGGTGTCGGTGGGGCTGATCAGTCATCACTATGCCGGCAAGGACGAGCTGGTGGCGGACGCCTATCTGCACATCACCGGGCAGGTGATGAGCCTGCTGCGCGAGGCGGTGGCGAATGCGGGCGAGGGCGCGCGGCAACAGTTTTCGGCGTTCTTCGAAGCGTCGTTTTCCCCGCGCATGCTCGACCCGCAGTTGCTCGAAGCGTGGCTGGCGTTCTGGGGCGCGGTGAAAACCGCCGATGCGATCAACCGCGCCCACGATCACTCCTATGGCGAGTACCGCACGATCATGGGCGAAGCCTTGCGCCTGCTGGCGCAGGAGGAGGGCTGGGAAGCCTTCGACAGTGGCTTGGCCTCGATTGGTCTGAGCGCCTTGCTCGATGGCCTGTGGCTGGAGGCCGGGCTCAACCCCGAAACCTTCACGCCGGCCCAGGGCGTGCAGATCTGCGAAGCCTGGGTCGATGGCCTGCAAATGGGCGGGTATCGACGCTTCGTCGTGGGGTGAAAGCGGCTTGTTGATCACCTGTTCAGCAAGCGCTAGAGTGCAGCCATCGCTTCGAATAATGACAAGACGAACAGGAGCCAGGCCATGACGGGGTGTGTGCTGATTGTGAGCGACGATGCGCAGGTCCACCAACCGCTGCGCAGCATTCTCGAGCCGCACGGGTTCGAGATCCACGGCGCCGGCTCGCTCGCCCAGGCCGACGCCTGCCTCGCCGGCTTGCCCGTCGCCCTGGTGCTGCTCGATGCCCGCTGGCCGGATGCCCTGGCCGTGACCCGGCAATGGCGCGAGGGTTCGTCGGTCGGGATCATGCTGATTGGCGACGACACCGACCGGCTGGCGGCGCTGGAGTGCGGCGCCGACGAATACCTGGTGCAACCCGTGCAGCCCCGGGAACTGCTCGCCCGTGCGCGCAACCTGTTGCGTCGGGTCAACCCGCCCGTGCCAATGGATACCCATCTCAAACGCTTCGCCGGCTGGACTCTCGACACCGGTCGCCGGCGCCTCAAGGCTGGCGACGGTCGGGAAACCCCGCTCAGCCATGGCGAGTTCCAGTTGCTCAACGTGTTCATGCGCAACGTCGGGCTGACCTTGAGTCGCGACCAGTTGATGGATCAGTTGCGCAACCGTGAATGGCTGCCCAATGACCGCTCCATCGACGTGCTGGTGGGGCGCCTGCGGCGCAAGTTGCAGGACAACCCCGCCGACCCCGAGTTGATCATCACCATCCATGGGGCAGGCTACCTGTTCACCGCGGCCGCTTCGTTGGCGGCCTGAATGTTCGAAGATGTAACAACTCCCGCTCGGCTTTTTTTGTAAAGCCGAGTAATCCCTTCAGAAACAAATAATTAGCCAGCTTTTCCAGCGTGTTTTGGCGTTTCGCGAAGGTATTGCCTCGCTGTTGAACGAGTGTTTAATATCGACAGCGTCCGATGGCTCAAACAACAACAAGACGAGGGCTGGCATGAACGCACAATCGACCCGGCAACCCACCTCCACGACCCTCACGGGTGGCCAGGCGCTGGTGCGTCTGCTGGCCAATTATGGGGTCGATACCGTGTTCGGCATTCCCGGCGTGCACACCCTGGAGCTGTATCGCGGCCTGCCCGGCAGCGGCATCCGCCATGTGCTGACCCGCCACGAGCAGGGCGCCGGCTTCATGGCCGACGGTTATGCCCGGGTCAGTGGCAAGCCGGGGGTGTGCTTCGTCATCACCGGCCCCGGTGTCACCAACGCCGCGACCGCCATTGGCCAGGCCTACGCCGACTCGATCCCGATGCTGGTGATTTCCAGCGTCAACCACACCGCCAGCCTCGGCAAAGGCTGGGGTTGCCTGCACGAAACCCAGGACCAGCGCGCAATCACCGCGCCCATCACCGCGTTTTCCGCCGTGGCCCTGAGCACTGACGACCTGCCGCAATTGATCGCCCGCGCCTTTGCCGTGTTCGACAGCGAACGGCCACGGCCGGTGCATATTTCCGTGCCGCTGGACGTGTTGTCCGGGACGATCAGCCGCGACTGGAGTGGCGAGGTGGTGCGCCGTCCCGGACGTGGTCTGCCGGATGCCCAGGCATTGAACGAAGCCGCCCGACGCCTGCAAGACGCCCGGCGGCCGATGATCATCGCCGGCGGTGGCGCCTTGGCGGCGGGCGCTGAGTTGCAGGCCCTGAGCGAACGCCTTGCCGCGCCGCTGTTCACCAGCGTTGCCGGCAAAGGCCTGCTCGCGCCGGATGCGCCGTTGAATGCCGGCGCCAGCCTGTGCGTGCAAGCGGGTTGGGAATTGATCGCCCAGGCGGATGTGGTGCTGGCGGTCGGCACGGAAATGGCCGACACCGATTACTGGCGCGAGCGCCTGCCGCTGGAAGGCGAGGTCATTCGCGTCGATATCGACTCGCGCAAGTTCAACGACCTCTACCCCTGCGCCGTGGCCCTGCACGGCGATGCTCGGCAAACCCTGGGCGCGTTGCTCGAGCGGCTGCCCGACGCCGCGCGCGAAGCGGTGGACGCCGCACGTGCCGTGGCCCAGTTGAAAGCAGCGGTGCGAGCCGGCCACGGTGAGTTGCAGGCCCTGCATCAGCGCATCCTCGACCGCATCGCCGCCGCGCTGCCCGCCGATGGTTTCATCAGCAGCGACATGACCCAACTGGCCTACACCGGCAACTACGCGTTCGACAGCCAGGGCATCCGCAGCTGGCTGCATCCCACCGGCTACGGCACTTTGGGTTATGGCTTGCCGGCGGGCATCGGCGCCAAGTTCGGCGCCCCGCAACGCCCCGGCCTGGTGCTGGTGGGGGACGGCGGGTTTCTCTACACCGTGCAGGAACTGGCCACAGCCGTCGAAGAACTCGACAGCCCGTTGGTGGTGCTGCTGTGGAACAACGACGCGCTGGGGCAGATCCGCGACGACATGCAAAACCTGGACATCGAACCGGTGGGCGTGCTGCCGCGCAACCCGGACTTCGCGCTGCTGGCCACGGCCTTCGGCTGCACGGTACGCCAGCCGCAGAACCTGGCGGAACTGGAGCGCGATTTGCGCCAGGGCTTTGAGCACGCCGGGGTGACGCTGATCGAACTCAAGCACGCTTGCGCGATGGGCTGACGACCTGTGCCATGGCCCACCTCCTGTGGGAGCGAGCCTGCTCGCGATAGCGGTGTGACAGTCGATGCAAATGTTGAATGACACGCAGCCATCGCGAGCAGGCTCGCTCCCACAGTCTGGTGGGGGATGTGCCACTGTCGTGAAAACGACCTGTTTACCCTGAACACGAACAGTTTTGTCTTTTCTGTTGAACGACTGTTCAACCTCGACTATGTTGGCTCCACCATCCCCCGGTTGGTTGCGGGCTTGCGTTTCTTCACTTCGAACGAGGCACTGGCATGCGGTTTTCACCCTTTGTTGAACGGATAGCAGGCGACGGCGTAGCCGCCTGGGACATTCACAACGCGGCGTTCGAAGCCAGGCGCCGGGGTGAGGATGTGATCATCCTCAGCGTGGGCGATCCGGATTTCCCCACGCCCGACTTCATCACCGACGCCGCCATCCACGCCCTGCGCGAAGGCGATACCCACTACACCGAAATCGCTGGCCGCCAGGCCCTGCGCGAAGCCATCGCCACGCGCTACGGCAAACTGTTCGATCGCGAGCTGCAAGCCTCCAACGTGATCATCGTCGCCGGTGCGCAGAACGCCTTGTTCGCCACCTCGATGTGCCTGCTCAACGCCGGCGACGAGGTGATTGCCCTCGACCCGATGTACGTGACCTACGAAGCGACCCTCAAGGCCTCCGGCGCCACCCTGGTGCGGGTGCCGTGTGCGGCCGATGCCGGTTTTCGCCTGGATGCCGCCGTGCTGGCCAAGGCCATCACTCCGCGCACCCGGGCGATTTTCTTTTCCAACCCGAACAACCCCACCGGTGTAGTGCTCAGCCGCGAAGAACTGCAGGGCATCGCCGACCTCGCCATCGCCCATGACCTGTGGGTGGTGGTGGACGAGGTCTACGAAAGCCTGGCGTTCGAGCGCGAGCACGTGAGCCTGGCGGCGTTGCCGGGCATGGCCGAGCGCTGCGTGGTGATCGGCAGCCTGTCGAAATCCCACGCCATGACTGGTTGGCGCACCGGTTGGATCGTCGCCGACCCGGCGCTGGTCGCCCATGCCGAAACCCTGGTGCTGAGCATGCTCTACGGCTTGCCGGGGTTCGTCATGGAAGCGGCGCTGACGGCGGTGCAGGCCCATGACGAAGTGACCCACGGCATGCGGGACATCTACCGTCATCGCCGTGACCTGGTGGTGGCGGGGCTGGCCGACTGTCCGGGCATTTCGGTGCTCACCCCCGATGCCGGGATGTTCGTGCTGATCGACGTGCGCGCCACCGGCCTGACCTCGCTGGAATTCGCCTGGCGCCTGCTGCGCGAGGCCGGCGTCTCGGTGCTGGACGCGGCGGCGTTCGGCGAGCCGGCGCAAGGTTTCGTGCGGCTGTCGTTCACCCTCGGTGAAGAACGCCTGAGCGAGGCGTGCCGGCGCATTCGCGATTTCGTCCGGGTCCTGCACGGCGAAGCGCCGCGACCTGCACTTGGCGCTGTCAGCGCAACTGCTGCGGCCGTCGAGCCGGTGGTGGCCAGGACCATGATCGAGGTCGATCAACTGCACAAACGCTTTGGCAACATCGAGGTGCTCAAGGGCGTTTCGCTGACCGCGCGCGAGGGCGATGTGATCTCGCTGATCGGCGCCAGCGGCTCGGGCAAGAGTACCTTGCTGCGCTGCATCAACATGCTCGAAGTGCCGGACCAGGGGCGCATCCTGGTGGACGGCGAAAGCATCCAGCTCAACCACACCCGTCCTGGCGCGCCGCTGGTGTCCGACACCAAGCAATTGGTGCGCATCCGTTCCAGCCTGGGCATGGTGTTCCAGAACTTCAACCTCTGGCCCCATCGCACGGTGCTGGAGAACCTCATCGAGGCGCCGACCCAGGTCCTGCGCGAAAGCCGCGCCGAGGCCACCGAACGGGCCGAAGCCTTGCTCGAACGCGTAGGGCTGGCGGCCAAGCGCAACGAGTACCCGGCGTTCCTGTCCGGGGGGCAGCAGCAACGGGTGGCCATCGCCCGGGCCCTGGCCATGCGGCCCAAGGTCATGCTGTTCGATGAACCCACCTCGGCACTCGACCCGGAACTGGTCGGCGAAGTGCTGCGGGTGATCCGCTCCCTCGCGGAGGAAGGCCGGACCATGATCCTGGTGACCCATGAAATGGCCTTCGCCCGCGATGTGTCGACCAAGATCGCCTACCTGCACCAGGGGCTGATCGAGGAAACCGGTTCGCCGGATGAAGTGTTCGTACACCCACGCAGTGAACGTTGCCGGCAGTTCGTCAACGCTCACCAGACTCGCTAACGCATCATAAAAAGACGGGAAAACATCATGGGAAATCGACGTTTGGCAAACTGGTTGACCGGCGTGGCCTGCGTAATGCTGGCCGGGATGAGTGCGGCGCAGGCCCAGCCGATCAGGTTCGCGGTGGCCGCCGAACCCTATCCGCCGTACACCGAAAAGCAGGCCAATGGTGAGTGGAAGGGCTTCGAAGTGGACCTGATCCACAAGCTGTGCAGCGAGATGAAAGCCGAGTGCGAGATCAAGGAAGTGGCGTGGGACGGCATCATTCCTTCGTTGCTGGCGAAGAAGATCGACGTGATTTTCTCCTCCATGTCGGTGACCGAAGAACGGGAAAAACAGATCGCCTTCAGCAAGGCCTACTACGACTCGGTGGTCGCCGTGGTCGGGCCGAAAAACGTCTCGGTGAAGAAGTACCCCGATGACCTCAAGGGCAAGACCATCGGCGTGCAGAACTCGACGGTCAGCGCCAGCTACCTGAAGACCTACTACGAAAAAATCGCCGACGTTAAGTATTACGACACCCAGGATTCGGTCAACGCCGACCTCATCGCCGGGCGCCTCGACCTGATGATGGCCGACGGCACCGCCATGGCCGCCTTCGTCAAGACGCCGGACGCCAAGGACCTGGCCTACCTCGGCGCCGTCCCGTACGACCCGATCTTCGGCAAGGGCGTGGGCGCCGGGCTGCGCAAGGACGACGCCGAGCTCAAGGCCAAGCTCGACAAGGCAATCACCTCGCTGCTGGCCAGCAAGGACTATGACGACCTGTCCGAGCATTACTTCGGGACCAGCGTGAAACCGGCGTTCTGATCGAGTCCCTGTGACCGTACGAATGTGGGAGCGAGCCTGCTCGCGATAGGGCGTGTCAGACGACATTGATGTGAATGACGGACCGCAATCGCGAGCAGGCTCGCTCCCACAAAGAGCAAATCAGGGGACGCGGAGACCGAAATGTTCGAGTTGATCAGTTTCAGTGAAACCGGCTGGGGCGGGGCGTTGTTGCGGGGGTTGTGGATGACCCTGCAGATCTCCGCCGGGGCCTTTGTCCTTGGCCTGTTGATCGGGCTGGTGGTGGCCTGTCTCAAGCTCAACGGCCCACGGCCGATCGCCACGCTGATGCGCGGCTACACCACCCTGTTTCGCGCCGTGCCCGAGTTGCTGTTGATCCTGTTGCTGTATTACGTCGGCTCCATGCTGATCAACGCGTTGATGGCCGAACTGGGTTATGGCGTGGTCAATGTCAGCGGTCCGCTGGCGGCCATCGTCGTGCTCGGGCTGGTGCAGGGCGCCTACGCCTCGGAGATTTTCCGCGCGGCGATCCAGGCGATTCCCTACGGCCAGATCGAAGCGGCCAAGGCCTTCGGCCTGCACGGCCTGGCGCTGTTTCGCCGGGTCACGCTGCCGATCATGGCGCCCTATGCCATGGCGGGGATGGCCAACCTGTGGATCAACCTGATCAAGGACAGCGCATTGATCAGCGTGGTCGGCACCAACGAGCTGTTGTACACCGCCAAGCAAGGCGCGGGTTCGACACGCCATTACCTGTTGTTCTACCTCACGGCCGCCGCTATGTATTACGCGGTGACGCTGGTGTCCAACTACCTGTCGGGACGGCTGGAGCGACGCATTCGTCGCTGGATGCCCTTGGTCGAGTGATTGAAATGATTCCAGCGTGGATAGTCGAATACGCCGAGCTGTTGGGTCGCGGCCTGCAAACCACCGTCAGCCTGTTGCTGCTGTCCAGTGTCTGCGGTTTTCTGCTGGCGATCCTCGTGGCACTGGCGCGTATCTCCCGATACAAGGTGATCGCCAGGGCCAGCCTGTTCTACACCAGCGTGTTCCGGGGCACGCCGCTGCTGATCCAGATCTACATCTTCTACTACGGACTGGGCAGCCTGTTCGCGCAGTTCCCGCTGATTCGCGGCAGCTTTGTCTGGCCCTACCTGCGTGACGGCTACTGGTACATCGTCTTCGCCCTGGTGCTGTCGATGGGCGCCTACGTCGGCGAGGTGATTCGCGGCGGCCTGCTGGCGGTGCCCAAAGGCGAGATGGAAGCGGCCTCGGCCTTCGGCATGACCGCGCGCCAGTCGTTGCTGCGCGTGCGCCTGCCTCGGGCCATGCGCCTGCTGTTGCCAACGCTCGCCGGTGAAACGGTGATGCTGCTCAAGTCCACGGCGCTGGCCTCGACCATCGCCGTGATCGACCTGCTCGGCGCCGCCAACGTGGTGCGCGCGCAAATCCTGCAAGTGTACGAACCGCTGTTGCTGGTGGCGGGGGTGTACGTGTGCCTGACCTTCCTGATCGAAGCGCTGTTCGGCTTCATCGAGCGCAGCGGCACACCCGTGCGCAGGTCCGCCTGATGCAAACGCCAGCACGTGTCGACCGCTCGTTGCAAGGCATCGGCCTGTGCACGCTGGGGTACGCGTTCCTGGCGTTGCAGGACGCCGGCATCAAGTGGCTGGTGGCCGATTATTCGGTGGTCACCATCCTGTTCTGGCGCAGCCTGGTGGTGGTGCTCGCCTGCCTGACGATCGGCCGGCTGCGCATGGTGCGGCGCGCCTGGCACTCGCCAAGCCGGCGCCTGCTGGTGGTGCGCGGCTTGCTCTCGCTGGTGGCGTGGGTGCTGTATTACACGGCGGCCCGCGACCTGACGCTGGCGGAGATGACCACGCTGTATTTTTCCGCGCCGATCATCGTCACTGTGCTGGCGACCCTGATCCTCAAGGAACGGGCCAGTGGCTGGCAGTGGCTGAGCCTGGTGATCGGTTTTATCGGCGTGATCATCGCCTGCCGCCCGAGCCAGATGGCCGATCCGCTGCCCATCGCGCTGACCCTGCTGGCGGCGCTGTGCTGGGCGTTCACCTACATCCAGTTGCGCCAGGTCGATGAGCAGACCTCGGTGCTGGAACAGCTGTTGATCACCAACATGGTGTTCGTGGTATGCATGACCCTGGCTTTGCCCTGGGCCCACACCCCGACACCGACCCTGGGATGGGTGCAGATGATCGGCGCTGGACTGGTGGGCGGCATCGGCCAGTTTCTGGTGTTCGCCAGTTTCCAGCGCGCCACCGCCACAGTGCTGGCGCCGTTCGAGTACACCGGGCTGATCTGGGCGTTCCTGCTGTCGAGCCTGGTGTGGGGCACGCTGATGGATGTGTCGCTGATTATCGGTGCCGGGCTGATTGCGGTCAGCGGCACCCTGGCGATGATCTTCGGCCGGCATCCGTCACAGGACGTCGTCGGCGCCGAATGCTCCGTGACGCAGCCCCTTTACCCAGCAGCGACTGATGTGCAGGCCGTTGGCGGGGCTGAAGGTGTCGGGGTTCAGGCACCACTCGAGCCAGAGTCCGTCGAGCATCGCCGATAGGCCGATGGCGGCCAGGCGCGTGTCGTGGATCACGAAGCCCTCGGCGGCAGCCAGGTCATCGAGCAGGGTGCGCAGCAGGTCGAGGTAGGCGCGGTAACTTTTTTCGTGGGACTGGCTGACGTCGTCCGAGTGGCGGATCAGGCTCCAGAACACCACCCACACACCGAGCAATTTGGGGTCCATGACCCGGGGGGAAAACGAGCCGACGAGGAAGGTGTCCATCTTCTGCGCTGGCGTGCCGGCCTGCTGGATTTCCTGCTGCAGGGCCGTGGTCAGCTCGCTGGCGAGCTTGTGGTAGGTGTCGGCGATCAAGGCGTCGATGCTGCCGAAATGATGATTGAGCAGGCCGACGGACACCCCGGCCTCGCTGGCGATGCGCCGCACGGAAATCCCGGCGTGGCCATCGCGGGCCAGGCAACGCAGGGTGGCGGCGACCAGTAGTTCACGGCGCTCGTCGGGTTCAACGCGACGGTATTTGGGGGAGTCGGTAGTCACATCGAAATCCTTGGTTACGATGTTGCCGAGCTTAGTTGAGCGTTCGTTCAATAGCCAGCGTTGGCCGCAACGGTTTTCACAGATATTCAGGGGAGGGCAGTGCAATGGCGCAGGATGTTTCATTCGACGTTCACAACAATAACGGCGATCCGGTGCGGGTCGGTGCCTGGCGCTTCAGCGGCCAGGGCCGCGGGCCCGTCGTGCATCTACAGGCGGGAGTGCACGCCGATGAAATCGCCGGAATGCTGGTGCTGCACCTGCTGATGCAACGCCTGCAAAGCGCCCAGGACCAGGGCCGTCTGATTGGCCAGGTGACGGTGGTGCCGCAGGCCAATCCGCTGGGGATCGGCCAGTTCCGCCAGGGGCGCATCCTCGGTCGTTTTCACGATGCCACCGGGCACAATTTCAACCGTGGGTTCGACCAGTCCGCCGCCATGCCCCAGCCTTCGACCAACGTGCAGCACTGGCAGAAGAGCCTGGTGCAACTGGCCGCTGGCGCCGAAGTGGTGCTGGACCTGCACACCGACGACGAAGCCTTGCCTTACCTGTACGTGCACCGCCGTTTCGCGACCCAGGGCCGGGAACTGGCGGCGGCGATGAAGATGGACGTGGCGATCATCTGGGATGAAGGGGGCGACGGCTCCTTCGAGGAAACCGTCATCGCCCCCTGGCTGCGCGACGGCGTCAGCGACCGGCACATGGCGGCGACCCTGGAGCTGCGCGGGCAGGGCGATGTCGCCGACGTGTTTGCCGAGCAGGATGCCCAGGGGCTGTACACCTGGCTGTGTTATTGCGGAGTCATCGACGAACCGTCGACGCTCGCCGACTGGCCGGTCGAGGTCAGGGACATGGGGCAGATGGAGACGCTGCTGGCGCCGCAACCGGGCGTGCTGATCTTTGAAAAGGCACTGGGGGATTTCGTCGAGGAAGGCCAGCGCTTTGCGCGCATTCTCGGCCGGCCGGGCGACCCGTCTTCCGAAGTGGTGCTGTACGCCGAGCAGGCCGGACGGATGGTCACGCGCTATCGCGATCGGCTGGTGGCCAAGGGCATGGTGGTGGCCAAGTTCACCGGCAGCCGTGTTTCGCGTAACTGGAACGGAGGATTGCTCGACCCCAACTGAGGGGCCGAGCCCTCGGGTCAGAACGAGCAGACCGCGCCCTGGAGGACCACGCGGCCGAATTGCGCGTTGTCGTCCAGCGGGGTGATGGCCAGCAATTGGTCGAGGCGGATCTCTTGCGGGCCATCGGCGTTTTCCACGCAGAAAAACTCTTCCTTGTCGCTGGACGTACGCGTGGTCAGCCCCTTGGCGGTGAGGCTGGCGCCGTCGATCAACTCGATGTGCAACTGGTAGCCGCGCAGGCAGGCGATTTCCAGGTAGTCGTGCAGATCACAATCCAGGGGCTGATACACGTTCATGGCGTTACTCCCGGCAACCTTGCAGTTTGATGATGTGGTGCCCGCGCTTGCTGATGGATTCAGCGACGACGGGGTTGGACGGTTCTACGTGGCAGAACCGGCATTCGTTCAGGGAAATGTCTTCGTCCTGAACCCCTTGCTCGTCCAGAAACTGACGGGCGTAGGTTTTCGCCAGTTCGCTGTCGTTACTCTCGATCAAGACATCGAAGTGTAGATAACGGCCGTCTTTGGTGCGCACGTGGGTGTCGAATACTTTGATGCTCATCATTTGCTCTCCTTCAATTTCCAGGTGCCGGGCAGGGACAAGTCACCCGAGGCGATGTCGTAGACGCTGCTGACGCACAACAGCGGGTTGTGCAGGTCGGCGTTGACCTTCAGTGCAGCGGTGACGCCGTCATAGTTGAAGCTTTGCGGGAAGCCCACGGCGGCCAGCGGTACGCGAATCTGTGCGGCGTTGCCCGCCACGCTCAGCTGATAGCCGGGGGAGTCGATGTAGATCGGCGCGCCGGGCCAGGTCGCTGGCAGCTTCGGCTTGGCGTCCTTGGGGATGTCGCGCACTTTCAGGCCGCCAGGCCCGCAGCTTTCGTCCTTGGTCAGGACCACCCAGTGGGAATGCCAGAGGCCGCCGTCGTTGTCCTTCTTGCCGTCGTTGTTTTCGTCCAGTTGCGGGGTGTCATCGAAGTCCGGGTGCGAGGTCAGGGCCAGGGCGAGGATGCCCGATTTGGCTTCGAAGCCCACCGCCGAACTGTCCAGGCTGGTCGGCCAGACATAGCTGTAGACCTCGGCACCGGCGAACGACCCCTTGGCCGATGGCACCCGGCTGCCGGCCTTGCCGTCGACCAGTTGCTCGAACACCAGGTCGTTGCCTTGCTTGAAGACGCGGGTATGGACCAGATCGAACGCGGCGTCGGTTTTGCTCTTGTCGCTGTGGATGCCTTCCGGGCCATGGGCCCAGGCTTGTGAAGCGAGCAGGGTACCGAGGGTCAGTGCCAGTGCGGTTTTCATGATTGCCTCCAGTTCAATGAGTTAAGTAGTTTCGAATCGACACATAAAATCCTACGGCAAAGTCTGGCTTTGTCAATATGGTTTTTATCCGATACTATTTATCGACACCCTTGATCAGGAACTGCCCGTGCTCTTCGATCTGTTGGAAAGGCTTTCCAGCCTGACCCGCGTCTGGTTCCGCGAACACCCGAAACTGACGGACTTGCAGCCGATTCAGCTCAGCGCCCTGATGTACCTGGAGCGCTGCAATCGTTACTCCAACACGCCATTGGCGGTCACCGAATACCTGGGGCTGACCAAAGGCACGGTCTCGCAATCACTCAAGGCCCTGGAAACCAAAGGCCTGCTGGTCAAGACCCAGGACACCCGCGACAAACGCAGCGTGCACCTGCGGCTGACCGAGCCGGCCCAGGCGCTGCTGGACGCGGTGATGCCACCGGACTTCCTGGTGAATGCCGCCCAACGCATGGGCGCGCGGGCGGAGGATCTGGAGGGCTTGCTGCTGGAGTTGCTGAGAAACATCCAGCAAGGGGAAAACGTACCGAGCTTCGGTTTGTGCCGAACCTGCCGTTTTCACCAGAAGCTCGAAGCGGGGGCGTTCTGCGGGCTGACCCAGGAACCGTTGGAGCCGCTGGAGGCTGAGCTGATTTGTCGGGAGCATGCGTTGCCCGAAGTCACAGAAAACTGACCTGTGAAATGATCAAAATGTGGGAGCGAGCCTGCTCGCGATGAGGGTGTGTCAGGCAACATTTGTTTGTCTGATAAACCGCCATCGCGAGCAGGCTCGCTCCCACAGTTGAAGAAGAGGGGGGGGGTACATCAACTCCCCCAACCCTCCCGCACCGCCGTGCGAATCGCCTCCAGCAACATGGCAAACGCCGGGTTGTCGTTGTTCTCCCGCCAGATCAGGTGCAGCTCGCTCTGCACCCCTTCGCCCAGGTCGATGTCGCGAAATACTACGTTCCTGAACACCACGCTGCTGGCACAGCGCGGCACCAGGGCCAGGCCCATGCCGGCGTTGACCAGGGCCAGGATGGTCAGCGACGACCCCAGCCATTGCACGTATTCCGGTGCCACCCGCGCCGAGCGCAGCATGCCGGTCAGCAGTTCGTTGAACGGCGGGTAGGCGGCGTGGGAGTACATGAGAAACGGCTGTCCATCCAGGTCGCTGACCGACACCGTGTCGGCGTGGGCCAGGGGATGCTCGCTGGGCACCGCCAGCACGAACGGCTCGCGCACCAGGCACTCGGTGGCGTAACCGGGTTCCAGCAACGGCGCGCGGACGATGCCCAGATCAATGCGCCAGGCGCGCAGGGCCTCGTGCTGCTGGTAAGTGTTCATTTCCGTCAGGTCGATTTTCACCTGGGGCTGCTTGAGCCGGGCCTCGGCGATCACCTTGGGCAAGAACTCGTAGACGGCACTGCCGACGAAACTGATGTTCACCGAACCGATGTCACCCTCGGCGAAGCGGCGGGCGGTGATGGCGGCCTGTTGCGCGCGCTCCAGAAGGTTCTGCGCTTCGATGAAAAACGCCCGGCCGGCGGCGGTCAGCGCCACGCTGCGGGTGCTGCGGGTGAACAGCTCGACGCCCAGGTGATGCTCCAGCAACTGGATCTGCCGGCTCAGCGGCGGCTGGGTCATGTTCAACCGTTCGGCGGCGCGGCGGAAGTTGAGTTCGGTGGCCACTGTGGTGAAGCAGCGCAGTTGGGTCAGTTCGAACATTGATCTAATCCAGGTATCAATCAAGTGCCAAGTTAGATTAGACGGGATCAATGTCGGCGTCCATGATCGAACCGTCCCTAAAAAAACAATGAACGGGAGTCGCCCCTTGAATACCCTCAAGCCAGGCCAGGACGCGCTCGCCAGCGCGGCGGCCAAGGTGAAACGTCACGTGCTGCCGCTGTTCGTGATCATGTTCATCGTCAACTACATCGACCGGGTCAACATCGGTTTCGTGCGCAGTCACCTGGAAACCGACCTCGGTATAGGCGCTGCGGCCTACGGCCTGGGTGCCGGCCTGTTCTTCATCGGCTACGCCATTTTCGAAGTGCCTTCCAACATGCTGCTGCAGCGTTACGGCGCCCGCGCCTGGCTGACCCGCATCATGTTCACCTGGGGCGCAGCGGCCATGGCCATGGCGTTCGTCAGGGGCGAAACCAGCTTCTACGTGCTGCGCTTCATTCTCGGCGCGGCCGAGGCGGGGTTCTTCCCCGGCATCATTTACTACTTCACCCAATGGCTGCCGGCCACCGAACGCGGCAAGGCCATGGCGATCTTCCTCAGCGGTTCGGCCATTGCCTCGGTGATTTCCGGGCCGGTCTCCGGCGCCTTGCTGCACGTCAGCGGGCTGAGCCTGCACGGCTGGCAGTGGATGTTCCTGATCGAAGGCTTTGCCTCGATCGTGCTCTGCGGGTTCGTCTGGTTCTGGTTGCAGTCCCATCCGCGTCAGGCCAACTGGCTGAGCGCTGAAGAAAAGGACGCGCTGATCGACGCCATCGCCCTGGAACAGAAGGCCCGCGAAGCGACCCAGACGGTCAAGCCGTCGATGTTCAAGCTGCTGGCGGACCGGCAGATCGCGCTGTTCTGCTTCATCTACTTCTCCATTGCCCTGACCATCTACGGCGCCACCTTCTGGCTGCCGAGCATGATCAAGAAAATGGGCAACCTCGGTGACTTCCAGGTCGGCCTGTTCAACTCCATTCCGTGGATCATCTCCATCGTCGCGATGTATGGCTTCGCAGCCATGGCGGCCAAGTGGAAACACCAGCAGGCCTGGGTCGCACTGACCCTGGTGATCGCCGCCACCGGCATGTTCGTGTCCACCACCGGCGGGCCGGTGTTCGCCTTCGTCGCCATCTGTTTTGCCGCGATCGGCTTCAAGGCGGCCTCGGCGCTGTTCTGGCCGATTCCCCAGGGTTACCTGGATGCGCGCATCGCTGCCGCGGTGATCGCCCTGATCAATTCCATCGGCAACCTCGGCGGCTTCGTCGCCCCGGCAACGTTTGGTTTCCTCGAACAGAAAACCGGCTCCATCGAAGGTGGCCTCTACGGCCTGGCTGCCACGTCGCTGCTGGCCGCCGTGGTGATCTTCTTTGCCCGCACCTCGCCGCAAACCGCTTTTCGTCACTCCGCCTTGAAACCCGAACCAAAGGGAGCAGCCTCTTGAAAATCACCCGCGTAACCGTCACGCCGATTGCCTTCCGTGATCCGCCACTGCTCAATGCCAGCGGGATTCACGAACCCTTCGCCCTGCGTTCGATCATCGAGATCGAGAGCGACAATGGCTACATCGGCCTGGGGGAGAGTTACGGCGACGCCCCGGCGCTGGCGATCCAGCAACAATTGCAGACGCAGCTGATCGGCCTCGACCCGTTCAACCTCAATGCGCTGCGGCGCATCGTCCAGGCCACCGTGGCGGCGAACAAACCGGCGAGCCTGGCCGGCGCCGAGCTGGCACCGGGTTCCCACGCCAGCAAGGCGGTGAGCAACGCCTACTCGGCGTTCGAGGTGGCGTTCCTCGACTTGCAGGCGCGTTCGTTGAACGTGCCCCTGGTGGACATGCTCGGTGGGGCGGTTCGTGATGAGATTCCGTTCAGCGCCTACCTGTTCTTCAAATACGCCGAGCACGTGAATTCGCCGTACAAACCGGACAACTGGGGCGAGGCGCTGAGCGAAGAGCAGATCGTCGCCCAGGCCCGGCGGATGATCGAGGCCTATGGCTTCAAGAGCATCAAGCTCAAGGCCGGTACGCTGCCGCCCGAGCATGAAGTGTCGTGCATCAAGGCGCTGAAAAAAGCCTTCCCCGGCTACCCGCTGCGCATCGACCCGAATGGCAACTGGTCACTGGAAACCTCGATCCGCATGGCCGAACTGCTCGGCGACGACCTGCAATATTACGAAGACCCGACCCCCGGCCTCGATGGCATGGCCGAGCTGCACAAACGCACCGGCCTGCCGCTGGCGACCAACATGGTAGTCACCGATTTCGACGAGTTTCGCCGCAGCGTTGCCTTGAACAGCGTGCAGATCGTCCTCGCCGACCACCACTACTGGGGCGGCCTGCGCGACACCCAGGTGCTGGCGAAAATGTGCGAGACCTTCGGACTTGGCGTGTCGATGCATTCCAACTCGCACCTCGGCATCAGCCTGATGGCGATGGCCCACGTGGCCGCGTCGGTGCCGAACCTGGATTACGCCTGCGACACCCACTACCCGTGGCAGGAACCGGATGAGGAAGTGATCAAGGGCGGCAAACTGCCGATCGTCGATGGCTGCGTGAAAATCACTCGCGCGCCGGGCCTGGGCCTGGAACTGGACCACGATCAACTGGGCAAGCTGCACGACCAGTACCTGACCTGCGGCATCCGCCAGCGCGACGACGTGAAACAGATGCAGCGCTACAAACCGGAATGGAAGGCGGTCAAGCCACGCTTCTGAACCCGGCCAGCAAACGCTCGATCTGCGCCAGTTCCCAGGTGCTGAGCAGGCTCACTGGGTCGGTGCCGTAGCGCTGCCAGTGGTCGTGGCTGGCTTGGCGACCGTCCGGGCTGCGGCAGTGCTGGCAGTGGCGCAGGTGTGTGCCGTCGACTTCGAGGGTCAAGTGCCAGCCCTCGATGTCGACGGACACCAGCGCGGCTTCGCCGGGTTCGCCCACCGGTCGCATCGGACGAACCTCAAGCGCCGCATCGCGCAGAAGCTGGTAAATCTCGCGGGTGCCAAGTGACATAAATTTCCCCGTTCCCCCGTTCCCCCGTTCCCCTGTAGGAGCGAGCTTGCTCGCGATGGCGTCGTGTCAGACCACATCAATGTCGAATGACACTCCGCCATCGCGAGCAAGCTGGCTCCTACAGGGGAATTATATTCCAATTAATAATAACCAAATAATAATTAAGAATTATTTTGTATAACGCATTTCGTGCACTATCCCTGTGAACAGGCCTTTGCAGTCATCCGGCCATCATCCCCCGTTCACAGCGAGTATCTCATGGCAACTCCCTACAAGCGTTCCGCATTGACCCTGTTGGCAGCCTCCCTGGCCGCAGCCAGCGCGCTGCTCAGCCCCGGTGCCCAGGCCGAAGGCAAGATCAGCATCGCCCAGCAATTCGGTATCGGCTACCTGATCCTCGACGTGGTGCGCGACCAGCAACTGATCGAGAAGCACGGCAAGGAGCAGGGCCTGGACATCAAGGTCGACTGGAACAGCATCTCCGGGGCCACGGCCATGAACGAAGCGCTGCTCGCCGGCGCCCTGGACGTGGTCTCGGCGGGCGTGCCGCCGATGCTGACCATCTGGGACCGCACCAAGGGCAAGCAGAACGTCAAGGCGATCGCTTCGCTGGGCTCGATGCCCAACTACCTGCTGACCAACAACCCCAACGTCAAGACCCTCAAGGACTTCTCCGACAAGGACCGCATTGCCGTGCCGGCCGCCGGGGTAGGGTTCCAGTCGCGCACCCTGCAGATCGAAACCGCCAAGCAATTCGGCAGCGAGCACTACAAGAAATTTGACGACATCTCCATCAGCCTGGCGCACCCCGATGCGACGTCCGCGCTGATTGCCGGTGGCTCAGAAATCAACGCGCACTTTTCCAGCCCGCCGTTCCAGTACCAGGAGTTGCAGAACCCCAATGTGCACAAGGTGCTGAGTTCCTACGACGTGTTGGGCGGTCAGGCGACGTTCAACGTGCTGTACACCACCGAGAAATTCCACGACGAAAACCCCAAGACCTACAAGGCGTTCTACGACGCCCTGGCTGAAGCGGAGAAAATTATCAAGGCCGACAAGGCCGCCGCTGCCAAGACCTACATCCGCGTCGAGCAGTCCAAGCTGCCGCTGGAGCTGGTGGAGAAGATCGTCAACGACCCGGAAATCGACTTCACCGTGGTGCCGCAACGCACGGCGATCTACGCCGATAAATTGCAGGAACTGGGCGTGCTGAAAAACAAGGCGGACAGCTGGAAGGACTACTTCTTCGAAGAAGCCCACAGCGGTGCAGGCAGCTGATACGCCAGATTTGATCACTACCACCGAAGAGGGATGGCTGTTTGCCACGCGTGCGTTTATGCTCGGCAGGTTTTGCATTTGCCAATCATTAACAACAAAGTGACGACATGAGCCAGATAGAGACGCGTGCGACTGCGCTTGCGCTGTACCCGGAAGACTCCCGCGAGGCCGCGGCTCTGCTCAAACAAGCTGTCCCCCTGATGGTCAAGCACAACATCGCGCCCAACCCGGTGCATTACGCGCTGTGGTACACCTACAGCAAGGGCGAGGACAGCGAACTCAATCGTCACCTGGATCGCGTGGTCAGGGACTTCGACGGCTTCCCGCCGGAGTCCGCCACGCGCCTTTTTCGCGACTACATCATTCGCGACGAGCTGGAAGAAGCGCGCGCCGGTCAGCAGCAGGCGATCAACCTGGTGGACGACATGCACCGCGACGTGTCCCGCAGCGTCGAGGGCAGCCTGGATTTTCAGAGCAGCCTGGGGCGTTGTATCGAAATGCTCGAGGCGCCGGCCAACGAGCGCCTGCCCGACATCCTCAGCGAACTGCAACACAGCACCCAGCTCATGCAGACTCAGCAGGAGCGCTTCCTGTCGCAACTGAGTTCGGCGCAGAACGAAATCAAGAGCCTGCGCAGCAAGCTCGAACGCGCGCAACTGGCCGCCACCCTCGATGGCCTGACCGAACTGCTCAACCGCAGCGCGTTCACACGCCTGCTGGAACAGGCGCTGGGCAACCGCGCCCAGGGCGTGGCGCTGGTCATGCTCGATATCGACCACTTCAAGCAATTCAACGACCAGTACGGCCACCCGTTGGGTGACCGCGTGCTCAAGCACGTCGCCCAGGTGCTGCGCGGCGCGCTGCCGGCCCACGCTACGGCGGCGCGTTACGGTGGCGAAGAATTCTGCGTGATCCTGGAACACTGCGCGGATCTGGAAAGCGCCGTGGTGTTCGCCGAGCAACTGCGCATGAAAGTGCAGTCGCTGCGGATCAAGGCCCGTGGCGACGGCAAGGTGCTCGACACCATCACCGCATCCTTCGGTGTGGCTTTCGCGCATCCCGGCGAACAACCGGACAACCTGCTGACCCGCGCCGACGATGCCCTGTACCAGGCCAAGCGCACGGGGCGTAATCGGGTGCATTGCTGAAGATCGCGCCGCCCCTCTGTAGGAGCGAGCTTGCTCGCGATGGCGGTGTGTCAGACAAATAAATTCCCGCTGACACACCGCAATCGCGAGCAAGCTCGCTCCTACAGTAGCAATGATCATGAGAAAATCTCGTGATCATCAAGATTAAAATGAGTTTGTCTCACCACCTGCCAACTACCGACAATGTGCCCATCAACCACATTGGAGTTAGTTGTCATGGCTTTGGCCCATTCCCTTGGATTTCCGCGCATTGGCCGCGATCGCGAATTGAAGAAAGCACAGGAAGCCTTCTGGAAGGGAGAGCTGAGCGAAGAAGGCCTGCGCGCCGTCGGCCGTGAGCTGCGCAAGAGCCATTGGGCGTTGCAGAAAAACGCTGGCATCGAGCTGCTGCCGGTGGGCGATTTTGCCTGGTACGACCAGGTCCTCACCCATTCGCTGATGTTCGGTGTGATCCCCGAGCGTTTCCGTCCAGCCAATGGCCAGGCGTCCCTGCAAACCCTGTTCGCCATGGCGCGTGGCGTCAGCGACAGTTGCTGTGGCGGGGCGCATGCCCAGGAAATGACCAAGTGGTTCGACACTAACTACCACTATCTGGTCCCGGAATTCACTGCCGATCAACAATTCCAGCTCGGCTGGGAACAGCTGTTCGAAGAAGTCGAAGAGGCCCGCGCCCTCGGTCACGCCGTCAAGCCGGTGGTGATCGGCCCGCTGACGTACCTGTGGCTGGGCAAGACCAAGGGTGGCGATTTCGACAAGCTCGACCTGCTCGATCGTCTGCTGCCGTTGTACGGGCAGATCTTCCAGCGCCTGGCGGCGCAAGGCGTGGAGTGGGTGCAGATCGACGAGCCGATCCTGGTGCTCGACCTGCCACAGGAATGGAAAAACGCTTTCGAACGCGCTTACAACCTGATCCAGCGTGACCCGCTGAAAAAACTGCTGGCCACCTACTTTGGCGGCCTGGAAGAGAACCTCGGCCTGGCGGCCAACCTGCCGGTCGATGGCCTGCACATCGACCTGGTTCGTGCGCCGGAGCAATACCCGACCATCCTCGACCGCCTGCCGGCCTACAAAGTGCTGTCGCTGGGCGTGGTCAACGGCCGCAACGTCTGGCGCTGCGACCTGGAACAGGCCCTGGCCACTTTGCAACACGCCAACGAGCGCCTCGGTGACCGCCTGTGGGTCGCGCCGTCCTGCTCGCTGCTGCACAGCCCGGTGGACCTGTCCCGTGAAGACCAGCTCGATGCCGAACTGAAAAGCTGGCTGGCATTCGCCGTACAGAAGTGTGAAGAAGTGGCGGTGCTGGCCCAGGCGGTCAACGAGCCAGAGGCTCCGCAGGTGCTGCGCGCGCTGACCAACAGCCGCTCGGTCCAGGCCAGCCGCGCCGCTTCGCCGCGTATCCACAAGCCCGCCGTGCAGGCTCGGGTGGCGGCCATCACCGCCAGTGACAGCCAGCGGCACTCGTCCTTCAATGGCCGTATCGGCAAGCAACGCGTGCGCCTGAACCTGCCGCTGTTTCCGACCACCACCATCGGTTCGTTCCCGCAAACCTCGGCGATCCGTCTGGCGCGTCAATCGTTCAAGCAGGGCAAGCTGAGCGCCGCCGAATACACCGAAGCCATGCACAGCGAAATCCGCCATGCGGTGCAGGTGCAGGAACGCCTGGGGCTGGACGTGTTGGTGCACGGTGAGGCCGAGCGCAACGACATGGTCGAATACTTCGCCGAGCAGCTCGACGGCTACGTGTTCACCCGCTTCGGCTGGGTGCAGAGCTACGGCTCGCGCTGCGTCAAGCCGGCGGTTATTTTCGGTGACCTGAGCCGTCCGCAGGCCATGACCGTGGAGTGGATCCGCTACGCCCAGGGCCTGACCGGCAAGGTCATGAAAGGCATGCTGACCGGCCCTGTGACCATGCTGATGTGGTCGTTCCCGCGTGAAGACGTGTCGCGCAAGGTCCAGGCGCAGCAACTGGCCCTGGCCCTGCGTGACGAAGTGGTGGACCTGGAAGCGGCGGGCATCAAGGTCGTGCAGATCGACGAGGCCGCTTTCCGCGAAGGCTTGCCGCTGCGCCGTGCGCAATGGCAGGACTACCTGGACTGGGCCGTGGAGGCCTTCCGCCTGACCGCCAGCGGTGTGCGCGACGAAACGCAGATCCACACCCACATGTGCTACAGCGAGTTCAACGACGTGATCCAGTCCATTGCGGCCATGGACGCCGATGTGATCACCATCGAAACCTCGCGCTCGGACATGGAGCTGCTTGACGCCTTCGAAGCCTTCGACTACCCGAACGACATCGGCCCGGGCGTCTACGACATCCATTCGCCACGGGTGCCGGATGCCACGGAAATGGCCAACCTGCTGCGCAAGGCCGCCCGGCGCATTCCCGCCGAGCGCCTGTGGGTCAACCCTGACTGCGGTCTGAAAACCCGCGGCTGGGCGGAAACCGAAGCGGCGCTGGTGCACATGGTCGCGGCGGCGCGCCAACTGCGTAAAGAGCTGGCCTGATACACCAACGCAAAGCCCGGCGGGAACACGTCTGTGTGTTTGCGCCGGGTGCTTAGGGCCGTTCAATCCATTTCGTCGTCGACGGCGGTTGCCATTGTTCCAGCGCGTCAATCAATGCCGCCGGGTCTTTGTCGATCAGCAGCATCCGGCTATGTTCGGCCTTCATGAAACCTTCCTGTACCGCGTGGTCCAGCAGGCTGCGCACCGGTTTGAAAAAGTCACTGATGTCCAGGCAGGCGACGCCCTTGTGGTGTTCGCCCAGCTGCGTCAGGGTGGCCGCTTCGAACAGCTCCTCAAAGGTGCCCAGCCCGCCGGGCAACGCGATGAACGCGTCGGCGGACTCACTCATGCGGGTCTTGCGGCTGCGCATGTCCGCGGTCACTTCGTGTGCGGTCAGACCCTGGTGCAGGTGTCCGAGGTCGAACAGCAGCCGCGTGATGATGCCCACCACTTCGCCGCCCTCGGCCAGTACCGTGTCGGCCATGACGCCCATCAAACCCTTGTCGGTGCCACCGTAAATCAGGCGGATACCGCGCCGGGCGATCTCTCGAGCCAATGCCTGGGCACCTGCGACGTAGTCGGCGTTGAAGCCGAAGTTGGAGCCTGAGAACACGGCAATGCTGCGGATAGGGGAAGGGCTGGTCATCGAATCTCATTCCGGGTGAAGTAAACACCCATGATGCGATGCACCGGCTGGCCTCGACAGGTCCAAGAAATGCCTGCATGCCTGGGCCATGCCCGCACTACATCAGCGCAAGAATGCGCCTGCCCAGTTGTTCGGCGGCGTCCTGGGACGCGATATTGGCAAACCCCAGCAACAGCGCAGAATCGGTCGGATCGTGCACGCCCCAGTCACTCAGCGCCTCGGCGTAAATGCCTGCCGTCAGTAGCCGCTCGACCAGCGCCCGATCAGACTGAGGCGGTGTCAGGCGCAGGATCAGGTGCATGCCGCCGGGTAGCGGATCAATGCGGATGCGCTCGCCCAATGCTTTCTTCAAACCCCGCGCGGTGGCTTCGCGGCGTTCGCCATAGAGCTTGCGCATGCGCTGGATGTGTCGGGCGAAATGGCCTTCGGTAAGGAACGTGGCGACGATCGCCTGGGTCAACTCCGGGCAACCGCCGAGGAAGGTCTGGCTGACGAGTTCGAAGCGTTCTACCTGGGCGGGCGGCACCACCAGATAGGACAGGCGGATTCCCGGGAACAGCACTTTGCTGAAGGTGCCGGCGTAAAGCACCCGGCCCTCGCGATCGAGGCTTTTCAGGGCTGGCAGTGGGCGGCTGACATAGCGGTACTCGCCGTCGTAGTCGTCCTCGACGATCCACGCCTGTTTGCGGGCCGCCCATTCCAGCAGTTGCAGCCTGCGCGGCAACGACAGCGACACGCATAACGGACTCTGATGCGCCGGGGTGACGACGGCTGCCCGTGCCTGCGGCGTGCGACTGATCCCCTGCGCGACGCGCATGCCATCCTGATCGACGGGCACGGCTGCCACCTTGATCCGCAGGTACTCCAGCAATTGTCGGGTAGGCGGGTAGCCGGGGTCTTCGACCAGCACGCAATCATCGGGCTTGAGCAGCGCATGGGCGATCAGCGCCAGGCTGTTGCGATAACCCGAGGTGATGAACACTTGGGCCGGCGAACAGCTGATACCCCGGGCCACTTGCAGGTAAGTGGCAATCGCACTGCGCAGGGATTCCAGGCCCAGCGCCGAGGGGTTGGCCATGTCGGCGATTTGCGTGGCGCGCACGCAGCGAGCGCCGATCTGCGACCAGATCTTGCGCGGAAACGCATCCAGCGCCGGCAACGCCATTTGAAAGGGCAGGACCGCGGCCTTGTGCCTGATTGATGGCCCTGGGTGAACGGCGGGCTGCGCCGAAGCGGCAGGCTGGCTGACGCTGATTCCCGCCGCGACCACTGTGCCTGCCTGGCCGCGGGCCAGCAGGTAACCTTCTGCCGTCAGTAATGAGTAGGCGGTGTCGATGGTGCCCCGCGCCAGGCCCAGTTCTTTCGCCAGGGCCCGGGCCGCCGGCACCCGGTCACCGGGCGCCAGCAGGCCATCGCTGATCGCGCTGCGAAAGCGCCAGTAGATTTGCCGGTAGATCGGCTCCGTGGAGCCAGGATCAAGCGAAAAGTTTTGGCTGTGAAGGGTCATTGGCCTCGACCGTTGGGTAAGCGCGGAAATGCTCCTCGAGTGCCTGTTGCGCCGTGTGTCGTGCGGCGCTGAGGGCGTTCGGGCCCATGGCTGTTCCTTCGACGGAGAAAAACTTCACGTCATGGAGCCCGATCATACCCAGAACGGCCTTCAGGTAGGGCGACAGAAAGTCCGGTTGACGTGGGGTCACCCCGGAAATCCGGCCGCCCGAGGCGACCGCCACATACACCGGGCGGTCGTGCAGCAGGCTGGTCTTGCCCTGCGCGCCGACATTGAACGTACGCCGGACCCTGGCCACATGATCAATCCACAGCTTGAGCGTGGAAGGCACGGTGAAGTTATGCATCGGTGTCGCGATCAGCAGAATGTCCGCCGCTTGCAGTTCGTCGATCAGCTCGTTGGAACGGGCAATCGAACCCGCCTCGGTGACGTCTGCAGAGGCTTGCTGGGACATTGCGTACGGCCCGTCGATCGGCAGCAATCCGCCTGCGCTCAGCAGCCGGTTGGTCACGGTGGCCGTCGGGTGGGCATTGAGCAGAAAGCGCAGGATGCCTTGCGCCAGTCGATAGCTTTCGGAGGCCTGGCCGCGCGGGCTGCAAATGATGTGAAGGATGTTCATGGTCGACCCTGTAGACGCTGTGAGAGGTCACCGATTTTAAGAAGCCTGTGACCCAGGCCGAAGGTCCATGAATCGCGTTTTCGACAGGGCCATGATTGTTCAGTCTTGGCCTATGACTCAAGACCGATCATGGCCCTTAACCACAGGGCCAAGAACGCCCACCATGGCGTCTCTCCATCAGCAATCACAAGGATTCACCATGAGCAATCGTCTCGACTACGCCAAGGCTTCTCCCGAAGGTTACAAGGCTTTCGGCGGGGTCTACGTGTACCTGCAGAACAGTGGGCTGTCCCACGAACTGATCGACCTGGTCTATCTGCGTGTGTCGCAGATCAACGGCTGTGCCTTTTGCATCGACATGCATTCGCGGGACCTGGTGAAGCTTGGCATCAACGTTGAAAAACTGGTGCTGGTGCCGGTCTGGCGTGATGCCGGGAACGTCTTCACTGCCCGCGAACGCATCGCCCTGGGCTGGGCCGAATCCGTCACCAACGTGGCCCTGAGCGGGATCCCCGACGCCGACTACATCGCCGCGGCAGCCGAATTCGGCGACAAGGAGTTGGCGGACCTGACCTATGCCATTGGCCTGATGAATGCCTTCAACCGGTTCGGCGTGGCGTTCCGCGTCAAACCGGCTGCCAGCGCCTGACACTGTCCATCAACCGCACCCGCCGGACGTTGCAGCCCGGCGGGTCAACCAGAGGATCACTTGCATGGCATGGTCACTGCTCGGTTTCGCCGGCCTGCTGGAAATTGCCTTCGCTTTTTTCATGAAAGGTTCGGATGGATTTACCCGCCTGACGCCGGGGCTGTTGGCGGTTGCCACGGGCTTGTCGAGCGTCTTTTTGTTGTCACTGTCGCTGCGGACGCTGCCGGTCGGCACTGCCTATGCGGTATGGACCGGAATAGGCGCGGCCGGTACCGCCATCCTGGGCATGGCGGTGCTTGAAGACTCCACCTCCGCGCTGCGTATCGCCTGCATTGGCGTGATTTTGCTCGGCGTGATCGGCCTCAAGCTGGTTTCGGGAAACTGAGCCAGTTAGAGGCAATTTGCTGGCCCCCAGGGTTGCAAGTAACAGTCAGAATCACTTTACTTTCAGGTGGTTAGGGCCAACTTTAAATGCGCAATCTATGGATTCCACTGATTTCCCTGGGCCTCGCGGGTTTTGCCGTGCAGGCCCAGGCCAGGGAGCTTCAAGCCAGTGACCGCTATATGTGCAGTTGGGGCGCGGGCACCGCAGCCAAGGCCCAGGAGCTGAAGCTGGCAGGGGTCTCGTTGTATGCCGCACGCAAGAAATTGCAGACCTACAAGTTCAGCAAACCGTGGATGCGCATGATGGCCATGGGCATTACCGAACAGACCTACGACAGCCCGACCCGCATGAAACCCGAAGCCTTGCGCCGCAGCTTCAACGAGGACTGCCTGCGCTACAAGGTGGCGCGCAAGTGATCTACAGCGCCTGGCCGATCAGCTTCAGGTAAGCGGGGCTGGCGGAGATCGAGTTGTGCCCCACGTCCGGAATCACCTTCAGCTGCGCCACCCCCTTGGCGAAATGCCGATAGAGCGCTTCGGTGCTGGAGAGGGGGATGATGTCGTCCTGCTCGGCGGCCAGCAGCAGGGTCGGGATCGAGATATGCGCGGCGTACTTCCATGAATCGAAGCGGTCCTTGAGCAACCACTTCACCGGAAAAATCGGGTACTGGCGCACGGCGAGTTCTTCCAGGCTGTTGTAGGGCGTGATCAGAATCAGCCGCGCCGCCGGGCGCTGGCTGGCCAGGCGCACTGCCACCCCCGAACCGAGGCTGCGGCCGACCACCGCGACTTGCGTATGGTTGCTGTAGACCTTGTCGAACAGGGTCAGCGCATCGCGGGCAATCGCTTCTTCCGAAGGCGAGCCACTGCTGCCGCCGAACCCCCGGTAGTGCAGCAGATACAGGGCATGGTCAGGGAACGCCTGGGAAAACTCGGGCAGGTTACGCGAGACGTCTTCGGCATTGCCGCCAAAATAAATCAGCGCTTTTGGCCCCTCGTGCGGTCTGACGGTGACCTGCACCTGCGCGTCCTCCACCTCCAGCGTAAGCCTCGGCGCGTCGAGCGTGGCGGGCTGCGGGAAGTAGATCAGCGCACGCTGGAACACCAGCAGCGCGACACACAGTGCCAGGTACAAACCGGCGAGGATGACGACGAGAACCATCAGGGTGCGTGACATTCGGCTAACGTTAGTGCGTGGCATTGATTGCTCGGGGGTTCTGGGCGTACGTACCTATACCTGTAGGAGCGAGCTTGCTCGCGATGGTCGTCAACGATGACGCTGGCTGTCTGAATATACGCGGTGCCTGAGCCACCATCGCGAGCAAGCTCGCTCCTACAGAAACCGAGTGTAGTTGAACGCAAGGGCAAACCATGAACCACACGAAGGGACTCACGCGCAGACGACTGCTCACGCTGACTGCCGGAGCGACGGCGGTGCTTACTTTCGATCCGGCCTTGGCGACCACCGCGTCGCCCGAGGAAACAGGAGGCAAGAACATGCTGACCCGCGCCATTCCTTCCAGCAACGAACCCTTGCCGATGGTCGGCGTGGGCACCTATCGCGGTTTTGATGTGGCGCCGGCCGATCCCGCCTACAGACAATTGCCGGGAGTGCTCAGTGCGTTGTTCGAGAAGGGCGGGACGGTGATCGACAGCTCACCCATGTACGGCCGCGCCGAGCAGACCACCGGCGAGCTGCTGTCGATCCACCAGCCGCGCTCGCCGGCGTTCCTGGCCACCAAGGTGTGGACTCGCGGGCGTGAAGAAGGTATCGCGCAGATGGAGCAATCCTTCAGGTTGCTGCAAACCGATCGCATCGACCTGATGCAGATCCACAACCTGCTGGACTGGAAAACCCACTTGCCGACCCTGCGCCAGTGGAAGGAAGAGGGGCGCATTCGTTACATCGGCATCACCCATTACACCGCCTCGGCCTATGACGAGGTGGAGGCGGTGCTCAAGGCCGAGGCATTGGACTTCTTGCAGATCAACTATGCGCTGGACGACCGCGGCGTGGAAAAACGCATCCTGCCGCTGTGCCGGGAGCGGGGCGTGGCGGTGATCTGCAACCGGCCCTTTGGCGGCGGCGACCTGCTCGCACGCCTCAAGGGCAAACCGCTGCCGGGCTGGGCCGCGCAAGTAGGTGTGACCAGTTGGGCGCAACTCGCGCTGAAATACCTGCTGGCGCATTCGGCGGTGACCTGCGTCATCCCCGGCACCGGCAACCCACGCTACATGGCCGACAACGCCGGCGCCGGCTTCGGCCCGATGCTGACCGGCGCGCAGCGGGAGCAGTTGATTGACGTGGTGAGTTGAGCCCTGCGGCGTTCTCGGGTCCTATCGCGAGCAGGCTCGCTCCCACAGGGGATAGACGTTGTTGCGGCGGACGCGGTCAAATTGTGGGAGCGAGCCTGCTCGCGATGGTCGTCAACGATAACGCGGGATACCTGATGCCCCGCGGCGGCCCTGAGTCCATCGCGAGCAAGCCCGCTCCCACAGGGGATAGACGTTGTTGCGGCGGACGCGGTCAAACTGTGGGAGCGAGCCTGCTCGCGATGGTGGTCAACGATAACGCGATAAACCTGATGCTCCGCGGCGGCCTTGGGTCCATCGCGAGCAAGCTCGCTCCTACAGGGGGGCGGGGGTGTTGCGGCTTACGCGGTCAAAATGTGGGAGCGGGCTTGCCCGCGATGGTGGTCAACGATGACGCGGGATACCTGATGCCCCGCGGCGGCCGTGAGTCCATCGCGAGCAAGCCCGCTCCTACAGGGGGGACGCGGTCAAATTGTGGGAGCGAGCCTGCTCGCGATGATTCCCGGTTAAACGAGGTATCGCCGAAACCACGCCAACGTCCGGTCCCAGGCCAGTTTTGCCGCTGCTTCGTCGTAGCGCGGGGTGGAGTCGTTGTGGAAGCCGTGGTTGGCGCCGGCGTAGATGTGCGCTTCGTAGGTCTTGTCCGCTGCTTTCAGCGCCTGTTCATACGCCGGCCAGCCTTCGTTGATGCGCGTGTCCAGTTCGCCATAGTGCAGCATCACCGGCGCCTTGATCCGTGGCACATCCTTGGCCTCGGGCTGGCGGCCATAGAACGACACGGCAGCACCGAGTTCCGGGTAGGCCACGGCGGCGGCATTGGCCACGCCACCGCCGTAGCAGAAACCGGTGATGCCGACCTTGCCGTTGCTGGCGTCGTGTTTCATCAACCATTCGATGGCGGCGAAAAAATCGTTCATGAGTTTTTCCGGATCGACCTTGGCCTGCAACTCGCGGCCCTTGTCGTCGTTGCCCGGATAACCGCCGAGCGACGTCAGCCCGTCGGGGGCGAGGGCGATGAAGCCGGCCTTGGCCACGCGCCGGGCCACGTCCTCGATGTAGGGGTTGAGCCCACGGTTTTCGTGTACGACCACCACCGCCGCGACCTTGCCCGCCGCCTTGGCCGGGCGCACCAGATAACCGCGCACCGTGCCGTTACCCGTGGGCGAAGGGTAGGTGATGTACTCGGCGATGATGTCCGGGTCGGTGAACTCGACCTGCTCGGCCAGCGCATAGTTCGGGCTCAGGGAGGCGAGCAGGGCGCTGGCGGTCAATCCACCAAAGGTGAACAGCGCCGCGCGGTCGAGAAATTCGCGGCGGTTGATCCTGCCGTGGGCGTAGTAGTCGTAGAGTTCGAGCAGTTCGGGGGCAAAGTCTTTCGCGGTGAGACGAGTCATGCTTGCACGTCCTTGAGGCACTGCGCCCCGGCCCTGGCCACCTGCGCATCCTGTTCGGCCTTGACCCCGGAGACGCCGACTGCGCCGATCACCTGGCCATCGACCACAATCGGCACGCCGCCCTCCAGCGAGGTCAACAAGGGTGCCGACAGAAACGCAAAGCGTCCGCCATTGACCATGTCCTCGAAACCCTTGGATTCCCGCCGGCCCAATGCCGAAGTGCGGGCTTTTTCGGTGGCGATGTAGGCGCTGCTCGGCGTCGCCCCGTCGAGGCGTTCGAGGGCCAGCGGATGGCCGCCATCATCGACGATCACGATACTCACCGCCCATTGGTTGCCCTGCGCTTCGCTGCGGGCGGCTGCAAGGATCTGGCTGACTTCGGCCTGGCCGAGGATGGCTTTGCTTTTCATCGTGAGTCTCCTTTGAACGCTGGGGGCAGGGCGGCGTCGACCAGTTCGATCCAGTGCCGCACCGGGGTGCGGTTGGCGCCGTCCAGATGCGACTGGCAGCCAATGTTGGCTGTGACGATAACATCTGGCTGGCCGCTTTCCAGCGCGTTGAGCCGGTTGTCGCGCAATTGCCGGGACAACACCGGCTGGGTGATCGAATAGGTGCCCGCCGAGCCGCAGCACAAATGCCCGTCGGGCACGGCGGTGAGGTTGAACCCCAGGCGCACCAGCGTCGCTTCCACCGCGCCGCCGAGCTTCTGCGCATGCTGCAAGGTGCAGGGGCAGTGGAAGGCCAGGCGCTGGTCACCGTGCACGCCGAGGGTTTCCAGCGGTTCGTCGCGCAGCACTTCCACCAGGTCGCGGGCCAGGGCGCTGACCTTCTTCGCCTTGGCCGCGTAGGCCGGATCGCGTTCGAGCAAATGCCCATAGTCCTTGATGAACGCGCCACAGCCACTGGCGGTTTGCACGATCGCTTCGGCGCCGCTCTCGATGCGCGGCCACCAGGCGTCGATGTTGCGCCGGGCGCGGTCGAGGCCGGCTTCCTGGGCGTTGAGGTGATAATCCACGGCGCCGCAGCAGCCGGCTTCGCTGCTGGCGATGACGCTGATCCCCAGCCGATCCAGCACCCGCGCGGCAGCGGCATTGGTGTTGGGCGACAGCCCCGGTTGCACGCAGCCTTCGAGCATCAGCACCTGGCGCGCGTGACGGCTGAGCGGAGCGGCCTTGACCGGCGCCGCACTGCGCGGCAATTTCGCTTGCAGCATGTCGGGCAGCCAGGCTCGGAACACCTGGCCGCTGTTGACCAGCCCTTTGAACAGCACCGGGTTGGGCACCACGCTGCGCAGGCCTTCGCGCAGCAAACGCTGGCCGAGCGGGCGCGGCACGGCGGCATCGACCACCGCGCGACCGATGTCCAGCAGATTGTGATAATCGACCCCGGACGGGCAGGTGGTTTCGCAGTTACGGCACGACAGGCAGCGGTCCAGGTGCTGCTGGGTTTTTTCCGTGACCTCGCGGCCCTCCAGTACCTGCTTGATCAGGTAGATACGGCCCCGTGGCCCGTCGAGTTCATCGCCGAGCAGTTGATAGGTCGGGCAGGTGGCGTTGCAGAACCCGCAGTGCACGCAGGTGCGCAGGATGCTCTCGGCCTCTTCCGCGCGGGGCAGGCGGCGGGCAGTGTCGCTCAGGGTGGTCTGCATGGATCAGAGCTCCGCGTACAGGCGTGCAGGGTTGAAGATGCCCCGTGGGTCCAGTTGCTGCTTGAGACTGCGGTGATAACGCAAAAGTGCCGGCGACAACGGCTGGAACGGGCTGTCGATCAGGCCGTGGCTGTAGCAGGTGACGTGGCCGCCGACTTCCTCGACGACTTTGCGAATGAACCCCGCTTCGGCGTCCGACTTCAGCCAGCGCTGGGCGCCGCCCCAGTCGATCAATTGCCGGCCGGGCAGTGACAGGCGTGGCGTGTTGTGCGGCACTGACAAGCGCCACAGCGGTTGATCCTCATCGAAGAAGCGCAGCCGATGCTCGTTGAGGTCGGCCCAGAACGTCGAGTCGAGGCGCTCGCCACCCAGGCGCTCATGGGCTGCCGTCACCGAACCTTCGCCGCCTTCCAGGCGCAGGTGCAGGCGCTGCCCGTCGTGACAGGCGGCGCTGATCGGCAGCGGTTGCTGGCCCCATTCGGCCAGGCGCAGCAAGGCGCGGTCGCTGTCCATGTCCAGGCTGATGCTCAGGGTTTGCCGGGGCTTGGGCAGGACCTTGAGCGACACTTCGGTGATCACCCCAAGGCTGCCGAAACTGCCGGCCATCAGGCGCGACAGGTCATAACCGGCGACGTTTTTCATCACCTCGCCACCAAAGCGCAGGTGCTTGCCATGCCCGGTGATGACCCGCGTGCCCAGCACGAAATCGCGCACCGAACCGGCCCAGGGCCGCCGTGGCCCGGACAGCCCGCTGGCGATTATCCCGCCGACGGTGGCGTCTTCGCCGAAGGCCGGCGGTTCGCACGCGAGCATCTGCTGCGAGCCGTCGAGGATGTAGGTCAGCTCCGAGAGCGGGGTGCCGCAACGGGCGGTGATCACCAGCTCGGTCGGGTCGTAGGCCACCACGCCACGGTGGGTGCGGGTGTCGAGCACTTCGCCGGCGACGATGCGTCCCAGAAAAGCCTTGCTGTTGGAGCCCTGGATGCGCAGCGGTGTGGCGTTTTCCAGGGCCTGGTTGACCTGTTCCAGCAGCGCGGCGCTGTCATCGAAAGCCTGTTCACGGTACATCAGAAGCGCTCCAGCTCAGGGAAGGGCAATTGCCCGGCGTGCACATGCATGGCGCCGAACTCGGCGCAGCGGTGCAGGGTCGGGATGTTCTTGCCGGGGTTGAGCAGGCCGCTGGGGTCGAAAGCCGCCTTGACCGCGTGGAACAGAGTCAGTTCGTCGCTGTTGAACTGCGCGCACATCTGATTGATTTTCTCCCGGCCGACGCCGTGTTCGCCGGTGATGCTGCCACCGACGCTCACGCACAGTTCGAGGATCTTGCCGCCCAGGGTTTCCGCACGTGCCAGTTCCCCGGGTTGGTTGGCATCGAACAGGATCAGCGGGTGCATGTTGCCGTCACCGGCATGGAATACGTTGGCCACGCGCAGGTCGTACTCGGCGGACAACGCCGCAATCGCTTGCAGCACCCCCGGCAGTTCCCGGCGCGGGATGGTGCCGTCCATGCAGTAGTAATCCGGCGAGAGGCGCCCGACCGCGGGGAAAGCGTTCTTGCGTCCGGCCCAGAAGCGCACGCGTTCGGCTTCATCCCTGGCCTGGCGCAGCTCGGTGGCCCCGGCCTGTTCCAGCACCTGGCGCACGCGGTCGCAATCGTCGTGGACGTCGGCTTCGACGCCATCGAGTTCGCACAGCAGGATGGCTTGCGCGTCCACCGGGTACCCCGCGTGGATGAAGTCCTCGGCGGCGCGAATCGCCAGGTTGTCCATCATCTCCAGCCCGCCGGGAATGATCCCGGCGGCGATGATGTCGGCCACGGCGCGGCCGGCCTTTTCCACGGAGTCGAACGCCGCCAGCAGCACCTTGGCGGTCTGCGGTTTGGGCAGCAGCTTGACCGTGACTTCGGTGATCACACCAAGCATGCCTTCAGAGCCGGTGAACAGCGCCAGCAGGTCGAAGCCCGGCGAGTCGAGGGCGTCGGAACCTAGGGTCAGGTGTTCGCCCTCGACGGTGAGGATGTCCACCTTGAGCAGGTTGTGCACGGTCAGCCCGTATTTCAGGCAGTGCACGCCGCCGGCGTTTTCCGCGACGTTGCCGCCGATCGAACAGGCGATTTGCGAGGACGGGTCCGGCGCGTAGTACAGGCCATAGGGCGCCGCCGCCTGGGAAATCGCCAGGTTGCGCACCCCCGGTTGCACCCGTGCGGTACGCGCGGCGGGGTCGATGTGCAGGATGTGGTTGAAGCGCGCCATCACCAACAGCACGCCTTTTTCCAGGGGCAGGGCGCCACCGGACAAGCCCGTACCGGCGCCACGGGCGACCACCGGCACACGCATTTCATGGCACAGGCGCAACACGCCTTGCACTTCCTCGATGTGGCGCGGCAGCACCACCAGCAGCGGCGTGGTGCGATAGGCCGACAGGCCGTCGCACTCGTACGGCATGAGTTCTTCCTGCTGATGCAACACTTCCAGCTTCGGCAGGCGGGTGCGCAGGGCCTGCAACAACGCGGCCCTGTCGACGTCGGGCAGCACGCCATCGACGTCTTCATCGTAGATAATGTTCATGGCCGTTTTACCTTACTCCATTCATATTGCCAGGCCCACCTCCCTGCAATGTCCCTGTAGGAGCGAGCTTGCTCGCGATGGTCGCCCAGACAACGCGGGTATCCAGACAGCCAGCGTCATCGTTGACGACCATCGCTAGCAAGCTAGCTCCTACAGGGAGGGGGAGGACTCAATGCCCCCCGACCACCATCTGCGTAAACGGCGCCACATACGCCTGCAACGTCACCAGCCCACCCACCAGAATTGCCAGCACAATGGAATGGAAGAACACATAACGCAGGATTTCCCCCTCATGCCCATACCAGCGCGTGGCGGTGGACGCCACCACGATCGACTGGGCATCGACCATCTTGCCCATGACCCCGCCGGAACTGTTTGCAGCGGCCATCAGCACCGGGCTGAGGTTGAGCTGTTCAGCCGTCACCCGTTGCAAACCGCCGAACAGCACGTTGGACGCAGTGTCCGAACCGGTCAACGCCACCCCGAGCCAACCGAGTAATGTGCCGAACATGGGGTAGAAGATCCCGGTCGCGGCAAAGGCCAGGCCCATCGTCGCATCCAGCCCGGAATAGCGCGTGAGGAAGCCCAGGGCAAGCATCGCCGCAATGGTGATCAGCGAATAGCGCACCACCCAGATCGTGCGCAGGTACTGGCGGATCAGTTGCGGGATCGAGTAGCCCATCAGCAGCCCGCCGACGATGGCGGCCAGGAGAATGCCGCTGCCGGTGCTGGTGAACCAGGTGAACTTGTAGATCGCTTCTTCGGTTTTCGGCGTTGGCACTACCGGCGGCACCTTCTCGACCTGCTGGTGCAGGGTGGTGAAGGTCAGGACCGGGGCGAAGATCGGGTTGGCTTCGCGCACGGGTTTGCCCTGCGGGTCGAGCTTGGCCGACTGGGTCACCGGGTCAATCGCCGGGCGTGTGTCGAACAGGTTCTTGAAGCCCTGGGTGCCCCAGGCGAACACGAACACCGTGAGGATGATCCACGGCATCCAGGCGCGCATCACCGCGGGCTTGGCGTCACTGGCGAAGGTTGCGGTGGGTTCGGGCTTGGCCGCATGCTCTTCGTCGATCTTCGAATTGTCCACGCGCCCGGTCAACGCTGCCGAGGTGTGCACGGTGGCCGGCTTCCACACCTTGAGGAAGCCGGTCAGGCAGGCCATGGAAATCAGCGCGGCGATCACGTCCACCAGCATCGGCCCGTGGTAGTTGGACACGATGAATTGCGGCACGGCGAAACTGATCCCGGTGACCACGATGGCCGGCCAGACTTCGATCATCTTGCGCCAGCCGGCAAAGGCCCAGATCAGCCAGAACGGCACCAGCACCGAAAAGAACGGCAGCTGACGACCGACCATCATCGACAACTCCATCTCATCCAGCCCGGTCACCTTGGCCAGGGTGATGATCGGCGTGCCGAGGGCGCCGAAGGCCACGGGCGCAGTGTTGGCGATCAGCGCCAGACCCGAGGCGGCCAGGGGCGAGAAGCCCAGGCCAATCAGGATCGCCCCGGTCACCGCCACCGGCGTGCCGAAACCCGCCGCGCCCTCGAAGAACGCACCGAAGCAGAAGGCGATCAGCAGCAATTGCAGGCGCCGGTCGTCGGTGATCCGCGCGAGCGAATCCTGCAGCACTTTGAACGAGCCGTTCTCGGTGGTCAGCCGGTGCAGGAAAATGATGTTGAGCACGATCCAGCCGATCGGCAGCAAGCCGTTGGCCGCGCCATACAGCGCCGCGGAACCTGCCATGTTGGCCGGCATGCCGAAGGCGAAAATCGCGATGATCAGGGCTGAGGCGAGGGCGAGCAATGCCGCCATATGTGCTTTGATGTGAAAGAAGGCCAGGGCCGCCAGCATCACCACGACGGGGACGGCTGCCATGAGCGTTGAAATGACCGGGTTACCGAACGGATCGTAAATTTGCTGCCAGACCATGTTCACCTCTGCTTCTTATTGTTGGGATTGCAGACCCCTGAGGGGGCGGTGGCTTGTAGTATAGGTGGCATTGCGCCGCTGTCCTGTACGCGGTAAATCGCGGGTTACAGCGGGTTTTTCCAGATCAGCAGTACAGTTCTCGCGGAGGAAAGCGGTGATGACCGAACGCCATTTGCTTCACACCGAAACGCTGTCGAACGGTTGCAGTATCAAGGTCAAGGCCGAGATCCTGCGCGATGGATCACTGGGCATGTTCATCGGCGTCTACCGCCCCGACGGCTCGGCCATCGAGGAAAACCACCATCCCGCGGTGCACTTCCTCGATATGGAAGCGGCGATGGCGTGGGGGATCGAGCAGGCCAAGGGCATCGGGAATGGCCAAAGAACGTTGTAAAACATTGCACCCCCCCCTGTAGGAGCGAGCTTGCTCGCGATGGCGGTATATCAGATACCAATGTGCTGACTGACCCACCGCCATCGCGAGCAAGCTCGCTCCTACAGGTCCGGTGGGCTCAGGCCTTGCTCGCCGCCAGATACGCCCCAAGCCGCCGGCCCATCTCTTCGCCGAGCGCCTGCAAGCCGCTCATCGGCCGCACCATCACCTCGAACTCGACGATCTTGCCCTGTTCGTCGAAGCGGATCATGTCGATGCCCTTGAGCTCCTTGCCGCCGACCTTGGCGCTGAACTCCAGCACCACGTTCAGACCATCGGCCGTCACCAGTTCACGGTGATAGGCGAAATCCTCGAACACCTTGCACACCGTGTTCAAAATCATCGAAACCACCGGCGCGCCGGGGTAGGGCGTGTGTGCCATCGGTGAGCGGAACACCACCTGCGGCGCCAGCAAGGCCGGCAGGGCCTGCAAGTCGCCCTGGCGGATCATCTCGTGCCACTGGCTCAGCGACTGCGCGGCATTGGGGTGCAGTTTCAGCTCGGACATCGTCAACTCCTGTTTTTGTTTTTCTGGTCGGAGACTGTAGCGCAAGGGTTGTGTCGGTCTGCTTATGGGGGTGTATTCAAGCGGTCGATGGCGGAGCAATGTCGGTTATTTTCTTTGCTTTTCAAGACGGGTCGTTGCGAGGCAAATCGGTCTAAAAACACCCACCCACGCCGCTGCCAAAGGACTAGGATTGAACATGTAGGTGAAGACGCAGACTGATGCGCAAGCGGATGGCAAGGACACGTGGGGCGCGTCCCGAAGGGTACACGGTTAGAAAGATCTCCGCGCTGAGATCCAGCCCTTATGCCGTGTGAGGCACCAGAGCAACTATCGCTCTTGTGTGAGAGGCCTGATAAACCTTGTAAGCCGGAGACCAGCACCGGCCACCTACTTAAACCAAAGCCCGCCCAGTGCGGGCTTTGACGTTTTTGCACTTTTCCCCCCTGGTGTACTCAATCCCCCCCTGTGGGAGCGAGCCTGCTCGCGATGGCGGTACATCAGCCAAATCCTTACTGGCTGACCCACCGCCATCGCGAGCAGGCTCGCTCCCACAGGGGTCGGATCTACGCCTGGGTGACACCGAAATTGGCCATTTCGATCCCCTTTTGGCCGACCTCGCACTATGAACCACTCATCCCGTCAGCAAGAATCGAAGCCACACCGCTGTCGCAGCACGTTCGCCAAACCACAACTAGAATCCTGTTTTCCTTGCCTCGGGCAATTTCCAGGCCTGCCGTGTTCAGAACATAAAAAACAACGCAAACACTTGGGGAATTCTTCATGGTCACGATCAAACGCATACTGGGCGCCACCGTCTGTGGGCTGACGCTGCTGGGCAGCGCCGCGCACGCCAAGGAGCAGGAGCTGCGGGTCTACAACTGGGCCGACTACATCCTGCCTTCGGTACCCAAGGATTTCGCCCAGAAGACCGGGATCAAAGTGACCTGGGACACCTTCGACACCAACGAGGCGCTGGAAGCCAAGCTGCTGACCGGCAACTCCGGCTACGACCTGGTCGTGCCGTCCAACCAGTTCATCGAGACCCAGATCAAGGCCGGCGTGTTCCAGAAACTGGACAAGTCCAAGCTGCCGAACTGGTCGCACCAGGACCCGGCGCTGCTGGCGCTGCTGGACAAGAATGACCCGGGCAACCAGTACGGCGTGCCCTACATGTATGGCACCGTGCTGATCGGCTTCAACCCGGCCAAGGTCAAGGCGGCGCTGGGTGACAACGCGCCGGTGGACAGCTGGGACCTGGTGTTCAAGCCCGAAAACATGGAAAAGCTGAAATCGTGCGGCGTGGCCATGCTCGATTCGCCCTCGGAAATCCTGCCGATCGCCTTGCACTACCTCGGTCTGGACCCCAACAGCCAAAAACCGGAAGACTACGAAAAAGCCAAGGAACTGTTGATGAAGGTGCGTCCGTACGTGACCTACTTCAACTCCGCCAAATACATGACCGACATCGCCAACGGTGACATCTGCGTGGCCATCGGCTACTCGGGCAGCTTCTATCAGTTCGGCAACCGGGCCAAGGAAGCCGGCAACGGCGTGGTAGTTGATTGGCGCCTGCCGAAGAGCGGGGCGCCGATCTGGTTCGACACCTTCGCCATCCCGAAAAGCGCGAAGAACGTCGAAGAAGCCCACGCGTTCCTCAACAACCTGCTGGACCCGAAAGTCATCGCGCCGATCAGCGACTTCCTCGGCTACCCGAACGCCAACAAGGATTCGATCCCGCTGATCAACAAGGAAATCACCGGCAACCCGAACCTGACCCCGACCCCGGAAGCGCTGAAGACCCTGTACGTGGTGCAGCCGCTGCCGCAGAAAATGGAGCGGGTACGGACGCGGGTTTGGACCAGTATCAAGTCGGATAAGTAACCTGGCCTGACTGTGGGAGCGAGCCTGCTCGCGATGGCGGTGTATCAGAGACATTGATGTCGACTGACACACCATCGCGAGCAGGCTCGCTCCCACATTGGTTTGGGGAAACCTGCCGTCAGATATGCGCCAACGCCTGCGCCAGGTCGCCGCGCAGATCCTCCACATCCTCAACCCCCACCGACAAACGCACCAGCCCATCACCAATGCCCAACTGTGCGCGGGTCTCGGCGGGGATGGTAGCGTGGGTCATGATCGCCGGGTGCTCGATCAGGCTCTCCACGCCGCCCAGGCTTTCGGCCAGGGCGAAGATCTGCACGTTTTCGAGGAAGCGTCGGGCACCCGCCAGGTCGGTGTTCAAGTCGATGGAAATCATCCCGCCAAAACCGCGCATCTGCCGTTTCGCCAGTTCATGTTGCGGGTGTGAGGGCAGGCCGGGGTAGTAGACCCGGGCCACCTGCGGCTGGAGCTCCAGCCACTGCGCCAGCTCCAGGGCGTTGCTGCAATGGCGCTCCATGCGCAGCGCCAGGGTCTTGACCCCGCGCAGGGTGAGGAAGGCGTCGAACGGCCCGGCAATCGCGCCAATCGAGTTTTGCAGGAAGCCCAGGCGTTCGGCCAGTTCCGGGTTGTTGCCCACCACCGCAATGCCGCCGATCACGTCGGAGTGGCCGTTGAGGTACTTGGTGGTCGAGTGCAGCACGATGTCGAAACCCAGCTCCAGCGGGCGCTGGATCCACGGGCTGGCGAAGGTGTTGTCGGCCACGCAGATGATCCCGCGGGCGCGACAGATGCGGGCGACGGCGGCGAGGTCGGTCAGGCTCAGCAGCGGGTTGCTCGGCGTCTCGACCCAGACCATGCGCGTGTCGTCCTGCAACGCCGCCTCGAAGTTCGACAGGTCGGTCAGGTCGACGAAACTGAAGCGGTGCCCGGCGCTGCGCTTGCGCACCTTGTCGAACAGGCGGAAGGTGCCGCCGTACAAGTCATTGCCGGAAACGATGTGCGAGCCGGCGTCGAGCAGTTCGAGCACCGTGGAAATCGACGCCAGCCCCGAGGCGAAGGCAAAGGCCTGGGTGCCGCCTTCGAGGTCGGCGACGCAGCGCTCCAGGGCGAAGCGCGTCGGGTTGTGCGAGCGCCCATAGTCGAAACCCTTGTGCACGCCGGGGCTGTCTTGCAGGTAGGTGGAGTTGGCATAGATCGGCGGCATCAACGCCCCGGTGGTCGGGTCCGGCGTTTGCCCCGCGTGGATCACCCGCGTGGCGAAGGCGCGAGGTGTGGCGTTTTCATCGTGTTGACTCATGCAAGGGATCTCCGCAAATGATTGAGCAGGTCGAAGCGGGTAATCAGGCCATGAAAGCCCGCGGAATCGGCGATGATCGCCACCAGGCCGCGATCGAGTTCCACCTGCAACTCGGCCAGGCTGGCGCTGGCGGGCAGGGTTTCCACTTTGTCGGTCATTGCGCTGGCCACGGTCAAGCGAAAGTGTGATGGATCCTTGTGCGTGCCCAGGAGAATGTCGGACTCATCGATCACGCCCACCAGCTTCTGCCCATCTTCCAGCACGGGCAACTGCGACACATCCGCCAGGCGCATGCGCTGAAACGCGGTGAGCAGGGTGTCGTCGGGGCTGACGCTGACCACCCGACCGTCCTCGAAACGCCGGGCGATCACATCACGCAGATCACCGTACGGCTTGCGCTTGAGCAGGCCCTGATCGTTCATCCACTGGTCGTTGTAGACCTTGGACAGATAACGCGTGCCGGTGTCGCAGACGAAACTGACCACACGCTTGGGCTCGGTCTGTTCGCGGCAGTAGCGCAGCGCGGCGGCCAGCAGGGTGCCGGTGGAAGAACCGCCGAGAATGCCTTCGGCGCGCAGCAACTGGCGGGCGTGGTCGAAGCTGTCCTCGTCGCTGATCGAGTAGGCGCTGCGCACGCTGGAGAGGTCGGTGATGGCGGGAATGAAATCTTCGCCGATGCCTTCCACCGCCCACGAACCGGGGGTGGGCATGGTGCCGCTGCGGCTGTATTCGGCCATCACCGAGCCGATCGGGTCGGCCAGGACCATTTCCAGATCGGGCTGCACCCGCTTGAAGAACCGGGTGATACCGGTCAGCGTGCCGCCGGAGCCGACCCCGATGACGATCGCGTCGACGTCATGCTGGGTTTGCGCCCAGATCTCCGGCGCGGTGCTGCATTCATGGGCCAGCGGGTTGGCCGGGTTGTTGAACTGGTCGGCGAAGAACGCATCGGGAATGTCCCGTGCCAGCCGGGCGGCGACGTCCTGGTAGTAATCCGGGTGCCCCTTGCCGACATCGGAGCGGGTGATGTGCACCTCGGCGCCCATGGCCTTGAGGTGCAGGACTTTCTCGGTGGACATCTTGTCCGGGACCACCAGCACCACCCGGTAGCCCTTGGCGCGACCGACCAGGGCCAGGCCCAGGCCGGTATTACCGGCGGTCGCCTCGACGATGGTGCCACCGGGTTTCAAGCGGCCATCGCGTTCGGCGGCGTCGATCATGGCCAGGCCGATGCGGTCCTTGATCGAACCGCCGGGGTTCTGTGATTCGAGTTTGAGAAACAGCGTACAGGGGCCGGTATCGAAGCGGCTGACACGCACCAGCGGCGTGTTGCCGATCAGTTCGAGGACGGCAGGACGGGAGTCATTCGGCATGGGTCTACCTCTCTGTGCATTGCTTGGACCATAGGCCGCGATGACGCCCCTCGCAACCTGGCATGGCCAACGGTCGCCCGATCTGCACCGATCCCCCCTGTAGGAGCGAGCTTGCTCGCGATGCGGTGTGCCAGTCACCCTTTGAGTCGCCTGACACTACGAATCGCGAGCAAGCTCGCTCCTACAGAGGGCCGCAGAACCCTTGTGGGAGCGGGCTTGCCCGCGATGTGCGCAAGAACACCTCGGGGGGCCAGATGCCCAGCGTTATCGTTGACGACCATCGCGGGCGAGCCCGCTCCCACAGGAGAGTGCCAACGCCAACAGGATCAACCCAAACGCCACCGCAAACGTCACCCGCATCCCATGTCCGATGGCCTGTGGCGAGGCGCTGGCCACATCGGCAGCTTGTGTGGCGAAGGCGAAGACTGCGCCCATCACCGAGGCGCCGGTGATCAGGCCGAGGTTGCGCGACAGGTTGAGCAGGCCGGCGATGACGCCGCGTTGCTCGGCCGCCACGTCGCCCATGACCGTGGTGTTGTTGGCGGTCTGGAACACGGCATAACCGAGGGTGAGCACCACGATTGGCACGACATAACCCGCCGCCCCCAACGCCTGCGGCAACAGTGCCAGGACCAGGCAGCCGACGGCCATGGCGAGCAACCCGATAACCGTCATCCGCCGTGCGCCGAAACGGTCGGCGACGCGCCCGGCGGGCATCCCCGTGAGCGCCGCCACGCAGGGGCCGATGGCCAGCACCAGCCCGGTGACCGTCGGGTTCAGGCCCAACCCATGGGCGAGGTAGAACGGCCCGACCACCAGCGTGGTCATGATCACCGTTGCCACCAGTGTGCTCATGGCCAGGCTGGCGCTCAGCACCCGGTTACGCAATTGCGCCAGGCGGATCAATGGCGAAGCGACGCGTGCCTGGGCCAGCACGAACAAGCCCAGGCCCACCGCTGCCGCCAGCAACAACACCAGGTTGAGCACAGCAAAATGCCCGCGCCCGAGGGTCATCGCCAGGGCATACGCCGCCAACGTCAGCGCCAGCAGCACGGTCCCGATCACGTCGAAACCGCCCCGTGCGCCGGAGGTCTGCGGGCGATCCGCCGGCAGGTAGCGCGACGCCAGATACAGCGTCATTAGGCCCAGCGGCACGCTGACCAGGAAGATCGCCTGCCAGCCAAACCCCGAGATCAGCAAACCACCCAGCGAAGGCCCCATCGCCGTGCCAATCGCCGACATCGTGCCCAGCAGGCCCATGGCGCTGCCGGTCCTGTCCCGGCTCACCGTCGCGCCCACGAACGCCATGGTCAGGGCCATCATCAGCGCCGCGCCAAGGCCTTGCACCGCGCGGGCGCCGATCAACCAGGCCAGCGACGGCGCCAGGCTGCACAGCAGCGAGGCGAGGGTGAACACGGCAATGCCCGCCAGCAGCAAGCGGCGCCGACCCATAAGGTCACCGAGGCGGCCGGCGCTGACGATCAACGTGGTGATGGCCAGCAGGTAGGCGAGCACCACCCATTGCACTTGCTGGAAGCTGGCGTCGAACACCTGCGCCAGGGTCGGCAAGCCGACGTTGGCAATGCTGGTACCCAACGACGACAGCAACATCGACAGCGACAGGCTGACCAGCGCCCAACGCACGGTGGGTGTATGTGGCGTGCTGTCCACGCTGGCAATCGTCGGTTTCATCGGGCTCTCCTGATAGGCAAATGGCGCTATCGGAAATCTACGCCCGCGCCTAACATGGCGGAAGACGCACGGTTTGCACTTTATTCATGCACACGACGCCCTATCACCCGTACGAGGCGAGCCATGTCCACACCCGATTTCAACCTGCTGATCACCCTGGATGTGCTGCTGGCCGAAGGCAGCGTGGCGCGTGCGGCCAAGCGCCTGCGCCTGAGCCCGTCGGCGATGAGCCGGGCCCTGGCGCGGCTGCGCGAAACCACCGGTGACCCGCTGCTGGTGCGCGCCGGCCGCGGGCTGGTGGCCACGCCCCGGGCGCAGGAGTTGCGCGAGCGGGTCGGTCAACTGGTGCAGGAAGCCGAAGCGATGCTGCGCCCGGCAGAGCAGCCGGACCTGAGTCAGGTGTCCCGCACGTTCACCTTGCGCACCCGCGAGGGTTTCGTCGACAGCTTCGGCCCGGCACTGATCGCCCGGGTGGCCGCCCAGGCGCCCGGCGTGCGCCTGCGTTTTGTCGGCAAGCCGGACAAGGACAGCACGGCCCTGCGCGAGGGCAGTGTCGATCTGGAAACCGGAGTGGTGGGGGATGGCGCCAGCCCCGAGCTACGCACCCAGGGTTTGTTCCGTGATCGCTTCATCGGCGTGGTGCGTGCCGGTCATCCGCTGGGCGAGGGTGAGATCAGCGCCGAACGGTTTGCCGCGTGCGGCCATGTGGCCGTGTCCCGGCGCGGTCTGGACAAGGGACCCATAGACGAGGCGCTGGCGCAGTTGAGCCTGCAACGGCACATCGTCACCTCGGTCGCCGGCTTCTCCACCGCACTGGCACTGGCCCGCGCCACCGACCTGATCGCGACCATCCCGGCGCACTACACCGAAAGCCTGCGCACGGGCATGCACAGCTTCGAGCTGCCGATTGCGTTGCCGCCTTTTACGGTGTCGATGCTCTGGCATCCGCGCATGGACGCGGACCCGGTGCATCGCTGGTTGCGTGGGTGTGTGCGGGAGGTGTGCGGGCAATAGACAGCGCTTGCCCGCCGGTTCAGAAGGTGAACGAACGCGAACCTTGGTGGGCCAGCTCGACGTCCAGCAGGTGTTCGGCCAGCACGTCGTTGAGGAAGCGGAACTGATCGTTGAGGCCGACCACTTCGTTACTGAAATGGTGAGTGGCGGCAGGCATCAGCAAGTCTTCGAAGCGCTTGTTGAACACCAGCGCACGGGTTTTGCGCGAGACGACCTGCTGCGAGTAGTAGTTCTTGCCAAACACCGGAAAGCTCACGGCGAGGTTGACGATATGGATCATTAAGAGCACTCCTCGGTCAGGACGTACCACGCAAAAACGCTCAGCGTGAAGGCTGTCAGGGCCAGGCAAGTCAGAAGATGAATCAGCATGATGGGCCCCTCCAGTTCGGGGTTGTGTGTCGGGTTGAAGTCGATCCTACGCTGACGGTGCTGGGGCGGAAGGCATTCGTGGCGATTGTGAATATCGACGATGGTGATGGTTGGGATTTGGGGTGTCTGTGAGGGCCGATCGCGAGCAGGCTCGCTCCCACAGTTTGGATTTGTGAACACCGGACCATTGTGGGAGCGAGCCTGCTCGCGATCGGCCCTCAAGACCACCACAAAACCCCAGAGCTATACTTCAACTCACCCCCAACCCACCCTGGACACCGCGACCTTGAACTCCCGTTCGCTGATCGTCGCCGTGCTGATCATCCTGGCCGGATGCGCCACGACTTCGCGCGCGCCGCCGCCAGCGCCACCGGTGATCATCGCCCCGGCCACCTGGCAGCAGGTCGACCGGGACATAGTCGAGGCCTCGCGCTCGGCCACCGAGCAGACCAAGATTTACAGCCGCGGCGCCATGGAATACTGGCGCACCCGGGTCTACCAGTTGACCGAGGAAAACTTCATCCCCTGGTTCAGCAGCTACTGGACCCAGGAATGGCTGTCGATGAAGGTAAGCTGGTACACCATCAGCGCCCAGGGCGAGCAGGACGCCTCGGCCAAGCGCCTGGCCGCCTATCTGCTGGAGGAGTACCAGGAACGGGTGCTCAACCCGGTGGCCGTGGAAATCGACCCCGACCAGATCCTCGCGCTGTCCACCGCCTTTTACGTCGACATCCTCCAGGAAGAGCTACAGAAGATCTCCCAGCGCTACGGCGTGCCCATGGCCCAGCTCAATGGTCGCCTGCAGAAAGTCCCGGCCATCGCCCTCGGCCCGCCGCCCGCGCGGGACGCTTCGTTGTACCAGGTGGTGCACACCCAGCCGCTGAACACCTTGCCGGCCTATGCGGCGCTGATCGACAAGATCCACAAGGCCGGGGGCGACAAGGGTGTGGATTCCACCGACACCGCCATGGCGCCGGTGGCCAAGCGCGCCAGCCAGCGCATGGAAGCGGAAATGGCCCCACGTGGCGCCGCCAGTGCGGTGGCGGCCGCTGCCGGCAAGCTCGCCGGCGGCCTGATCACCGTGGGCGTGGCCGGGATTCGTGCGCTGATCCAGGCCAGCGACCGCCCGGACAGCGAAGCGCTGATCCGCAGCAGCCTGGGCAACACCTTCGACAAGGCCTGGATAAAACTGGTGCAGAACCCGACCAGCGGGGTCATGGCCGGCACGCTGTACATGGCCGGGCAGATCGAGGGCAACCTGGCCGGCAGCGCCGAAGTGCCGTCGGTCAGTTCAGGTGGGGCGGGTGTCGATTGGGAGCCGCCGCAAGCGACTAACCAGCAGTTCGTCCCCCAACCCCACGCTGGAGAATGACCATGTCCTACGTTGATGGCTGCGTGATCGCGGTGCCCACCGCCAACCGCAGCAAATTCGAGCAACACGCCAAGACCACCGCCGCGATCTTCAAGGAGAACGGCGCCCTGAGCATCGTCGAATGCTGGGGCGAGGACGTGCCCGATGGCAAAGTGACCTCGTTTCCCCAGGCGGTGAAGCTCAAACCCGACGAAACCGTGGTGTTCGCCTGGATCGTCTGGCCGGACAAGGCCACCCGCGAGGCCGGCATGCAGAAAATGATGGCCGACCCACGCATGCAGTCCGACGCCAATCCGATGCCGTTCGATGGCCAGCGCATGATCTTCGGCGGCTTCGACATCTTCCTGCAGGCCTGAACCGGTGCAGGGTCACTCCGGCGACGGGGTGATCCTGCAACTCTTGCGGTTGTGGATCTCGTCGTCCGTGGGCCGCTGCCTGACGAATTCGAAACGCGGCTCACCTTCGCTATAGTGAACCAGCCAGCCCCATTCCAGCTCTGACTCCTTCTGTCCCGGTTGCGGTGGCCTGGCCCACCATGGCTCTTTGCTGATGATTTCTCGCATGGCCCTGTCCCGTTCATTCGGATGCTTGAACTATAACGTGCATGTCAGGAGGTGCCAGGCGTGAGCGACGAAACCCGTGAGCCGGTCAAGCGGCTGTTCTTTGCGTTGGGCTGTGCGCCCGAGCAGCGCAAGGCCATCGCCCGCTGGCGCAGCGAACTGCGGCTGCGCCACGGCAAACCGGTGCCCTCGGAGAATTTTCACCTGACTCTGTTGTTCCTCGGGGCGGTGGAGGTGGCGAAGATTGGCGAGATCTGCAACGCCGTGAGCCAGGTGCAGACGCCGGGTGCGTTGCGGGTGGCGCTGGACCGGGTCGATGCCTGGCGGCGTGCCGGGGCGCTGGTGCTGGCGTGCGAACAGCCGCCACCGGCGTTGTTGCGCCTGGCGTATGCGCTGGAGCAGGCGATGTTGCCGTTTGGGCTGGAAGAGACGCCGAAGGAATTTCGGCCGCACCTGACCTTGATGCGCGATTTTCGCGAGCCGGTGCCTGAGTCGGCGACGCCGCCGGAATTTTACCTGCGCGCCGATCGGTTTGCCCTGTTCGAATCGCACAAGGGCCGGTATCGCGCTTTGGCCGAATGGCCCCTATAAAAAAAGGCGCCCGAGGAGGGCGCCCAAGCTCACCTTAACCGAGGAAGCCAGGTGAGGCCGTTCGGCAGAGAGAGTGCAGCGGTGGTAAGGCGCTGCTTGAACGGAAACTTGATGGCCTCATCGCGAGCAGGCTCGCTCCCACAATTTGGATGTGTGAACACGGACCCCTGTGGGAGCGAGCCTGCTCGCGATGCGATTTCAATGGGGACAACTACTTCCCAAGCTTCACCCGCGTCCACCCCCGGGTCATCACCCGCTGGATGCCGATGGGCATGTCCGGAATCGCATACAGCGTCGCCAGCACATCCTGCGGCGGGTAGGAGCCCGGGTCGTCGCGAATGGCTTCATCGACCAATGGCGTCGCCGCCGCGTTGGCATTGCTGTAGCCGATGTTGTTGGTGACCTCGGCAATGATGTCCGGGCGCATCAGGAAGTTCATGAACAGGTGGGCGTTTGCAACGTTGGCCGCATCCCGGGGGATGGCGACCATGTCGTAGAAACTGCCGGCGCCTTCCCTGGGAATGCTGTAGTCGATCTGCACCTGGTTGCCGGCTTCCTGGGCGCGAGCCTTGGCTTGCAGCACGTCACCGGAGTAACCGACCGCCACGCAGATGTTGCCGTTGGCCAGGTCCGAGATGTACTTGGAGGAATGGAAGTACGCCACCGACGGACGGATCTTCATGAACAGTTCCTGCGCCTGGGCAATCTGCGCCTTGTCCTTGGAGTTCACCGGGTAGCCCAGGTAGTGCAGGGCGGCGGGCAGCATCTCGGTGGGTGAGTCGAGGAAGCTGATGCCACAGGCCTTGAGCTTCTCGGCGTTCTCCGGCTTGAACAGCAGGTCCCAGGAATTGGTCGGCGCATCGGCGCCCAGCGCTTCCCTGACCTTGGCCGGGTTGAAGCCGATACCGATCGAACCCCACATGTACGGGAACGCATGGGCGTTGTCCGGATCGCTCGCCGAGGCGTTTTTCAGCAGCACCGGGTTGAGGTTCTTCCAGTTCGGCAGCCTGGATTTATCCAGTTCCTGATAAACCCCGGCCTTGATCTGCTTGGCCAGGAAACTGTTGGACGGCACGACGATGTCGTAGCCCGATTTCCCCGCGAGCAAACGCGCCTCGAGGGTCTCGTTGCTGTCGAACACGTCATAGGTCACGTGGATGCCGGTCTCGTCTTCGAACTTCTTGACGGTGTCCGGGGCGATGTAGTCCGACCAGTTGTAGACGCGCAGCACCTTGTCATCGGCCTGTGCGAGCGAGGTGATCGCGCCCATCAGGGACAGGGTCAGCAGAGTCCTGCCAAGCATTTTCATCGGTACAGCTTCCTTCTTGTTATGCATTACGCAACGCAGTAAAACGCGACGGCGTCAGGCCGTCGCTTGAGTCATGGGCTTTGGTGCGGGTTGCCAGGCTTCGCTGGCGGTCTGGTCCATGGCTTCCTGGATCGCCCGCTTGCGGGTCGCTTCGGCGCGGCGACCGAAGTACCAGACCAGGAAGGTCACCAGGGACACGGCGAGCAGGATCAGGCTGGCCACGGCGTTGATCTCCGGCTTCACGCCCAGGCGCACCGCCGAGAACACTTCCATCGGCAGGGTGGTGGAGCCCGGGCCCGAAACGAAGCTGGCCAGTACCAGGTCGTCCAGCGACAGGGCGAACGACATCATGCCGCCGGCGGCCAGGGACGGCGCGATCATCGGAATGGTGATCAGGAAAAACACCTTGAAGGGTTTTGCCCCCAGGTCCATGGCCGCTTCCTCGATGGACAAATCCAGCTCACGCAAACGCGAGGACACCACCACCGCCACATAGGCGGCGCAGAACGTGGTGTGGGCGATCCAGATGGTGACGATGCCACGCTCCATCGGCCAACCGATCAACTGCGCCATGGCCACGAACAGCAGCAACAGCGACAGGCCGGTGATCACCTCGGGCATCACCAGTGGCGCGGTGACCAGGCCACCGAACAGCGTGCGGCCCTTGAAGCGGGTGACGCGGGTCAGCACGAACGCTGCCAGCGTACCCAGCGCCACGGCGGCCACCGCCGTGTAGCAGGCGATCTCCAGCGAGCGCACCACCGAGCCCATCAGTTGCGTGTTGTCGAGCAAGCCTGCGTACCACTTCACCGACCAGCCGCCCCACACCGTCACCAGTTTCGAGGCGTTGAACGAGTAGATCACCAGGATCAGCATCGGCAAGTAAATGAAGGCCAGGCCGAACACCAGCATGAACGTTGAAAAACTTGCGCGTTTCATCCCCGACCCTCCATCTCTTTGGCCTGGCTACGGTTGAACAGCAGAATCGGTACGATCAGGATCAACAGCATCACCACCGCCAGGGCGGACGCCACCGGCCAGTCGCGGTTGTTGAAGAACTCCTGCCACAGCACACGGCCGATCATCAGGGTTTCCGGGCCGCCCAGCAGTTCCGGAATCACGAACTCGCCCACCACGGGAATGAACACCAGCATGCAACCGGCGATGATGCCGTTCTTGGCCAGCGGCACGGTGATTTTCCAGAAGTTGTTGAAGTTGCTCGAACCCAGGTCCGACGCGGCTTCCAGCAGGCTATGATCGTGCTTGACCAGGTTGGCGTACAGCGGCAGCACCATGAACGGCAGGTAGGCGTAGACGACGCCGATGTACACCGCCGTGTTGGTGTTGAGGATCTCGATAGGGTGGTTGGTCAGCCCGGTCCACATCAGGAACGCGTTGAGCAGGCCGTTGTTGCTGAGGATGCCCATCCACGCATACACGCGGATCAGGATGGCGGTCCAGGTCGGCATCATGATCAACAGCAGCAGGACGTTCTGCGTTTCCTTGCGGGTTGTGGTGATCGCGTAGGCCATCGGGAAACCGATCAGCAGGCACATCAACGTGCTGAGGAACGCCACCTTCAACGAACCGAAGTACGCCGAGATGTACAGCTCGTCCTCGGTCAGCATCAGGTAGTTGCCGACGTTCATGAACAGTTGCAGCTTCTGTTCGGCGTAGGTGTAGATCTCGGAGTAGGGCGGGATGGCCAGCGCCGCTTCCGAGAAGCTGATCTTCATCACCAGGAAGAACGGCAACAGGAAAAACAGGCACAGCCACAAAAACGGAATGCCGATGACGATCTTGCGGCCGCTGGGCACGAAGCGCATGAATTGCTGGTTGAGAGTACTCATGAGCGCAGTACCACGCCGCTGTCGTCTTCCCACCACACGTAGACCTTGTCGTCCCAGGTCGGGCGTGCGCCACGGCGTTCGGCGTTGGCCATGAACGACTGGACGATCTTGCCGCCGGGCAGCTCGACGTAGAACACCGAGTGGCCGCCCAGGTAGGCGATGTCGTGCACTTTGCCCGCCGACCAGTTGTAGCGGAACTCCGGTTGGCTGGTGCTGACCAGCAGTTTTTCCGGGCGGATGGCGTAGGTGATCGACTTGTCTTCCACCGAGGTGCTGACGCCGTGGCCGACGTAGATCTTCTGCTCCAGGTCCGGGCTGTGGATGATCGCGTGGCCTTCGAGGTCTTCGACCACGGTGCCGTCGAAGGCATTCACGTTGCCGATGAATTCGCAGACCATGCGGCTGACCGGCGCTTCATAGATGTCGACGGGGCTGCCGATCTGGGCGATCCAGCCCAGGTGCATGATGGCGATGCGCTGGGCCATGGTCATGGCCTCTTCCTGGTCGTGGGTCACCATCACGCAGGTCACGCCGACGCGTTCGATGATCTCCACCAGTTCCAGTTGCATCTGCGAGCGCAGCTTTTTGTCCAGAGCGCCCATCGGCTCGTCGAGCAGCAACAGCTTCGGCCGCTTGGCCAGGGAGCGGGCGAGGGCCACGCGCTGGCGCTGGCCGCCGGACAGTTGATGAGGCTTGCGCTTGGCGTATTGGGTCATGTGCACCAGGCGCAGCATCTCTTCCACACGGGCGTCGATCTCGGCGGCCGGCAACTTGTCCTGCTTGAGGCCGAAGGCGATGTTCTGCGCCACGGTCATGTGTGGGAACAGGGCGTAAGACTGGAACATCATGTTGATCGGCCGTTCGTACGGCGGCATGTCGGTGATGTCCACGCCATCGAGCAGGATCCGCCCTTCGGTCGGGCGCTCGAAGCCGGCGAGCATGCGCAGCAGGGTCGATTTGCCGGAACCGGAACCGCCGAGCAGGGCGAAGATCTCGCCTTGATGAATCTCCAGGGAGACATCGTCCACTGCGGTGGTTTCGTCGAATTTCTTGGTGACGCGGTCGACTTTCACCAACACCTTTTTCGGTGATTGATGACCTTCGAGGGCCTTCCTGTAAGTGCTGGAGGCGTTTGCCATGTGAAACTCCCAACAGGTCGTCGGGCCAACGCGGCCTGACTTAATAGTTGATTGCAAACCCGGGTTTCATGGCTGACACCAACCCCTGTAGGAGCGAGCTTGCTCGCGATGCGGTGCGCCAGTCACCATTTGAATCGCCTGACACTACGCATCGCGAGCAAGCTCGCTCCTACAGGGGGCTGTGTTGCCCCCGGGTTTATTCGGCGCCGCCATCCTGGCTGCCTGGGTGGTGCTTTTTGTTGTTGATGCGGTTTGTTATCGCGAAAAGCAGGCGCGCGCAGGCACGCCCATTCCTCACGGGAGCAGTAAAAGGTTTTGGGTGCTTAGCGGGTTTTACGCAGCGCGGCCCGTCGCCGGCAGGCATCGCCGAACGCCTGGAAAATGCTCAGGTACGGCGGATTCGACAGCACCTGCCATTCCGGATGCCATTGCACGCCGACGGCAAAACTCGGGCTGTGGCCCACGGAGATCGCCTCGATCAAGCCGTCCGGCGCAATCGCTTCCACCCGCAGGCCCGGCGCGAGACGGTCGATGCCCTGGCTGTGAATCGAATTGACCATGAACTCGGCCGGCAACTGCAGCGCTTCGAACACGCCGCCCGGTTGCACCGTGACCGCGTGCGCCGGGGCGTATTGCACCGCCAGTTCAGGGCTGTCGGCTTCGCGGTGATCGAGCATGCCCGGCAGTTCGTGCACCTTCTGGTGCAGGCTGCCGCCGAAGGCCACGTTCATTTCCTGGAAGCCGCGGCAAATGCCCAGCACCGGAACGCCAGCGGCAATCGCGGCACGTAACAGGGGAAGAGTGGTGGCGTCCCGCGCCGGATCGTGATCCGTGCCGGGGGCACTGGCCGGGCCCTGATAGTGGAAGGGCTCCACGTTCGACGGCGAGCCGGTGAGCAGCAAACCGTCGAGATGGGTCAGCACTTCGGTGATTTCCGTCAGTTCGCCCAGGGAAGGTATGACCACTGGCATCCCCAAGGCCGCCACGCTGACAGCACGCAGGTACTTGTCGCCGCTGATGTGGTAGGGGTGCAGGCCAATCTGTTTGACGCACGCAGTAACGCCGATCAATGGCTTGAATGCCATTTTTATCACCTCGAAGTTTGACACTTGAACGAGCTTTTCCGGAGCTTAGCCTTGTTGATTTTAATTGACAACTGTCATGTAAAAAATTCTAAACGCCGCGCGTCCGATCCTCAGGATTTACGCGGTGCGGCGGACTGATCTGCGATTTTTGTCCGCCGTAAACCCCCGAAAATAAAGGATGAAAGGCTGGGTGTTCGCTATTGACTTCACTTTGCCGTTCGGGTTGACTGGCTCCGTGGAAGTGCAGTGAACATAATAATTAACAGCTAATAGGTGCATCATGTCGGTCCCTCTGCGTGCCGTTCAACTCAACGAAGCAAACGCATTCCTTAAGAAATATCCTGAGGTTTTGTACGTCGACCTTCTGATTGCGGATATGAACGGTGTGGTGCGCGGCAAGCGCATCGAGCGCACCAGTCTTCATAAGGTGTACGAAAAAGGCATCAACCTGCCGGCGTCGCTGTTTGCCTTGGACATCAACGGCTCCACGGTGGAAAGCACCGGCCTGGGCCTGGACATCGGCGACTCCGACCGGATCTGTTTCCCCATCCCCGGCACCCTCAGCATCGAGCCCTGGCAGAAGCGCCCGACTGCGCAACTGCTGATGACCATGCATGAACTGGAAGGCGAGCCCTTCTTCGCCGACCCGCGCGAAGTGCTGCGCCAGATCGTCAGCAAGTTCGACGACATGGGCCTGACCATCTGCGCTGCGTTCGAGCTGGAGTTCTACCTGATCGACCAGGACAACGTGAACGGCCGTCCGCAATCGCCGCGCTCGCCGGTCTCGGGCAAGCGTCCGATGTCGACCCAGGTGTACCTGATCGACGACCTCGACGAATACGTCGATTGCCTGCAAGACATCCTCGAAGGCGCGAAAGAGCAGGGCATCCCGGCTGACGCCATCGTCAAGGAAAGCGCCCCGGCGCAGTTCGAAGTGAACCTGCATCACGTCAACGACCCGATCAAGGCCTGCGACTACGCGGTGCTGCTCAAGCGTCTGGTGAAGAACATCGCCTACGACCACGAGATGGACACCACTTTCATGGCCAAGCCGTATCCGGGCCAGGCGGGCAACGGCCTGCACGTGCACATCTCGATCCTCGACAAGGCCGGCAACAACATCTTCGCCAGCGAAGACCCGGAGCAGAACACCGCGCTGCGCCACGCCATCGGCGGCGTACTCGACACCCTGCCGGAGCAGATGGCGTTCCTCTGCCCGAACGTCAACTCGTACCGCCGTTTCGGTGCGCAGTTCTACGTGCCGAACTCGCCGAGCTGGGGCATCGACAACCGTACCGTGGCGGTCCGCGTACCGACCGGTTCGCCGGACGCCGTGCGCATCGAACACCGCGTGGCCGGTGCCGACGCCAACCCGTACCTGCTGATGGCCTCGGTGCTGGCCGGTATCCACCACGGCCTGACCAACCAGATCGAACCGGGCGCCCCGGTGGAAGGCAACAGCTACGAGCAGAACGAACAAAGCCTGCCGAACAACCTGCGCGACGCCCTGCGTGTGCTCGATGACAGCGAAGTGATGGCCAAGTACATCGACCCGCTGTACATCGACGTGTTCGTGGCATGCAAGGAAAGCGAGCTGGCCGAGTTCGAAAACTCGATCTCCGACCTTGAGTACAACTGGTACTTGCATACGGTCTAAACCCACCCCGGCCCCCTGTAGGAGCGAGCTTGCTCGCGATGAGGCCCGGTCAGCCAATATCCATGTGGCTGACACTCCGCCATCGCGAGCAAGCTCGCTCCTACAGGGGGATCGTTCGACCCATCCATTTTCTGTGTGAGTCACCCCCCATGACCATGACCCGCAACGACTGGGAGCAACGCTTCCAGTCCCTGACCGTCGAAAGCCGTGCCTTCATCGACGGTGAATACCGCCCGGCCATCAGTGGCGCCACCTTCGAATGCATCAGCCCGGTGGATGGCCGCTTCCTGGCCAACGTCGCCAGCACTGACGAAGCCGACGCCAACGCCGCCGTGGCCGTCGCCCGGCGCACGTTCGCCTCCGGCGTCTGGGCCAACCTGGCCCCGGCCGAGCGCAAGCGCACGCTGATCCGTTTCGCCGACCTGATCCTGGCCCACCGCGAAGAGCTGGCCCTGCTCGAAACCCTCGACATGGGCAAGCCGATCAACGACTCGCTGAACGTCGACATCCCGGCGACCGCCAACGCGATCCGCTGGACCGCCGAAGCCATCGACAAAATCTACGACGAAGTCGCCGCCACGCCCCACGATCAACTCGGCCTGGTCACCCGCGAGCCGGCTGGCGTGGTCGCCGCCATCGTGCCGTGGAACTTCCCGTTGATCATGGCCAGCTGGAAGTTCGCGCCGGCGCTGGCCGCCGGTAACTCGTTCATCCTCAAGCCTTCGGAAAAGTCGCCGCTGACCGCCATCCGCATCGCCCAACTGGCGTTGGAAGCCGGCATTCCCAAAGGCGTGTTCAACGTCCTGCCGGGCTACGGCCACACCGTCGGCAAGGCGCTGGCGTTACACATGGACGTCGACGTGCTGGCGTTCACCGGCTCCACCGCCATCGCCAAGCAACTGATGATCTACGCCGGGCAAAGCAACATGAAGCGCGTCTGGCTGGAGGCCGGTGGCAAGAGCCCGCACGTGGTGTTCGCCGACGCTCCGGACCTGAAAGTGGCCGCCCAGGCGGCGGCCAGCGGCATCGCCTTCAACCAGGGTGAAGTCTGCACCGCCGGCTCGCGCCTGCTGGTGGAACGCTCGATCCGCGACCAGTTCATCCCGCTGCTGGTGGAGGCACTCAAGGCCTGGAAACCGGGGCATGCGCTGGACCCGGCAACCACCGTCGGCGCCGTGGTCGACCAGCGTCAACTGGACAACGTGCTGCGCTACATCGACATCGGCAAGCAGCAGGGTGCCGAGCTGATCGCCGGCGGCCAGCGCACGCTGGAGAGCACTGGCGGCCTGTACGTGGAGCCGGCGATTTTCGACGGCGTGACCAATGCCATGACCATCGCCCAGGAGGAAATCTTCGGCCCGGTGCTGTCGCTGATCACCTTCGACAGCGTCGATGAAGCGCTGGCCATCGCCAACGACAGCATCTTCGGCCTGGCCGCCGGTGTGTGGACCAGCAACCTGAGCAAGGCCCACACCTTCGCCCGTGGCCTGCGCGCCGGCAGCGTCTGGGTCAACCAGTACGACGGCGGCGATATGACCGCGCCGTTCGGCGGGTTCAAGCAGTCGGGCAACGGTCGCGACAAATCGCTGCATGCGTTCGACAAGTACACCGAGCTCAAGGCGACCTGGATCAAGCTCTGACACCTATAAGAAAAGCGAGGTCGCCGACACCCGCCGGCGGCCCTCGGAGAAAACCATGAAACAAGCCCACGTAAACAGCTACTACGCCGCCACCCGCAACTTCACCGGCGATTTCCCGGTGCTCGAGGAAGCGGTGGACTGCGACGTCTGCATCATCGGCGCCGGCTACACCGGCCTGTCCTCGGCGTTGTTCCTGGCCGAGGCCGGCTACAGCGTGACCGTGCTCGAAGCGGCCAAGGTCGGCTTCGGCGCCAGCGGTCGCAACGGCGGCCAACTGGTCAACTCCTATAGCCGTGACGTCGATGTCATCGAAGAGCGCTATGGCGACAAGACCGCCGAAGTGCTCGGCAGCATGATTTTCGAAGGCGCCGACATCATTCGCCAGCGCATACAGCACTACGATATCCAGTGCGACTACCGTCCGGGTGGCATCTTCGCGGCACTGAACAACAAGCAGCTCAAGGGCCTGGCCGAGCAGAAAAGCAGCTGGGAGCGCTACGGCAACAAGAACCTGACGATGCTCAGCGCCGCCGACATCAAGCGCGAAGTGGGCAGCGACAACTACGTCGGCGGCCTGCTCGACATGCAGGGCGGCCACATTCACCCGCTGAACCTGGCCCTGGGCGAAGCCTCGGCGATCATCGGCCTGGGCGGCAAGATCTATGAGCAATCGGCGGCGGTGGAAATCACCTACGGCGAACCGAACACCGTGCGCACCGCCAAGGGCGTGGTCAAGGCCAAGTACCTGCTGATCGCCGGCAACGCCTACCTGCCGCAGGGCCTGGACAACCGCGTCACCGCCAAGAGCATGCCGTGCGGCTCGCAGATCGTCGTCACCGAGCCGTTGACCGAGCAGCAGGCGCGCAGCCTGATCACCAACAACTACTGCGTCGAAGACTGCAACTACCTGCTCGACTACTACCGCCTGACCGCCGACAACCGCCTGCTGTACGGCGGCGGCGTGGTCTACGGTGCCCGCGAGCCGGACGATATCGAGCAACTGATTCGTCCGAAGATCCTCAAGACCTTCCCGCAACTCAAGGACGTGAAGATCGACTACCGCTGGACCGGCAACTTCCTGCTGACCATGTCGCGCATGCCGCAATTCGGCCGTATCGAGAAGAACGCCTACTACATGCAGGGTTATAGCGGCCACGGTGTCACCTGCTCGCACCTGGCCGGCAAACTGATCTCGGAAATGATCCGCGGCGACGCCGAACGCTTCAACGCCTTCGCTTCGCTGCCGCACATGCCGATGCTTGGCGGCCGCACCTTCCAGGCCCCGCTGACGGCGATGGGCGCGGCGTACTATGCGTTGCGTGATCGTTTCGGTATCTAAAACTCCACGGCGATCCTGTAGGAGCGAGCTTGCTCGCGATGAGGCCCTGTCAGTCACCATTTATGTAACTGATCCACCGCCATCGCGAGCAGGCTCGCTCCCACAGGTCATGAGGTACATGCAAATCTTGTAGGGCACTCAAAACACTGTGGGAGCGAGCCTGCTCGCGATAGGGGTCGCCAAACACCCGGAAAATCCCACCACTCATCGAACCTGCTGGCCAACACCCACAAACGTGATTTAATACCCGCCTTTCACATTACCGGGACAGGGAAAGCGGCACTCTCGCGACCAAGCGTCGCCCGCCATCCACCCCCATAACCCTTAAGTTCTACTCGCATAAGGCTGTCATGGATACGGGCTCACGACTCAAACTGGTACGCGAAAGCTACAAACTCTCCCAACGCGAACTCGCTCGCCGCAGCGGCGTGACCAACGCCACCATTTCCCTGATCGAACAGAATCGCGTCAGCCCCTCGGTCAGTTCCCTGAAAAAACTGCTCGAAGGCATCCCCATGTCCCTGGCGGACTTCTTCACCTTCGACCAGCCGCCACGCGAGCACCAATACGTGTTCCGCGCCAACGAACAGCCAGACCTGGGTCGCCACGGCCTGCGCCTGCTGCTGATCGGCGCCTCGGTGCCCAGCCGCCAGATGCGCCTGCTGCGCGAACAGTACGCCCCCGGCGCCAGCTCCGGCGAAGAGCCCATCGTCCACGCCGAAGGCGAGGAGTGCGGCCTGGTCACGCGCGGCACCGTCGAACTGACCGTGGACGGCCAGGTCAGCGTGCTCAGTGCCGGCGACGGCTACTACTTCCCGACCACCTTGCCGCACAAATTCCGCAACATCGGCCAGGACGAGGCGGAAATCATCAGCGCCAACACGCCGGCGAACTTCTGAACTGACGACTTCGACCCAAGGAAGGGTGCGCTTATGGATGCCCGAACGTTTCGTTACTACCTCTGGGCATGGCCAGTGGTGTTTGTCACATCAGCTTTTTACAGCGTGATGCTGGCCGGAGGGCTGAAGCTGTTCTTTGGCGTGGAGGGCGTGGTCCTGAACGTCGCAGGGTTTGGCTCCTACGCGGTCTTCTGTCTGCTGGGCTTGTTTTACTTCGTGCCAAGAATGAAAAAGGATGAGTTCGGTGAGAGCGCGTACGGGCAGTACACCAGCGTCGCAGCGTCCAGGGTCGCCATTTTCACGGGAGCCTGGATCGGGACGTTCTTGAGTGCTCCGGCCATCGATCATGTCGGCTTTTTGAGTGCGATGCCGCGGTGGTTGGCGTTGAGTACGTTGTTCGCCGTGTTTGCCATCGCTGTTGCGATTTTCAGCCACTGCAAGTGGAAGCCTGGCCAACGGCGCTGACCATCCCGTGTAAAACCTCAAACGCTGATTCCATTTGCGCTGATGCTCCAGGAAAGCCAAAATCCGCGCCCGGTTTTTCAAGGCAAATGGAATTCAACACATGACCGCACCACGCATCCGCGCTCTGGCACTCTGCATTTTTCATCACGACGGCAAGATACTGGTTAACGAGGCCGTCGATCCCGTCACGCAACACCCATTCTTCCGACCCATCGGCGGCGGCATCGAGTTCGGCGAAACCAGCGCCCAGGCCATCGAGCGTGAGGTGCAGGAAGAGCTCGGCTTGGCCATCACCGGTGCTCGCCTGCTCGGTACGCTGGAAAGCCTGTTCACCTACGCGGGGAAGCCGGGGCATGAAATCGTGCAGGTTTATGATGCGAGGTTTGTGGATGGCAGCGTTTATGAACGGCCGCACCTGGATGGCCAGGAGAGCAATGGCGCACCTTTTGTCGCCAGGTGGGTGGCGTTGGAAGGGTTTACGGATGTGGCGCCGTTGGTTCCAGATGGGCTTCTCGCGTTGCTGAAAAACTGCCTAAGGTGAGATGGATCTAGCGGAATGTAGGTGGTTTATTGAATTTTCATAAACCTGATGATTTGCATAGATCCACCGGATACGTTTGTCCTTCGCTAAGGAACAGCCACAACTTTTTCCACATTAGGCTGTGGTCGTTTCCTTACTCGAAGTGCGAACTTTTTTTGTCTTGTTGGCGGCTGAGCGAAGATCAGATTTTGTGGTGGAAGGTTTGCTGGCAACCGGCTTGCCAGATGGCTTTTCTGAATCCCCATAACTCTTCTCAGACGGCAACGCAGACGTGGATAGTGGGCGCACTGTGAGCTCTAAGCCTAATGCGGTCATCAGTTTCCTGATTGTCTCAAAACGCGTTTTCGCTCCGCCTTTCAGTAGTTTGTAAAGGCTTTCGCGGTTAAGCCCGGCTTCTAATGCGACGTTGTTCACACCTTTGGCCTTGGCAACCTGGCCAATCGCATGAATGAACATGGAGTCACCAGCCTTCATACTTTCTGCAATGTACTTAGCCATGACTTCGGGGTTAGCGAGATAGCTCGACGCTTCATAATGACTTGTGCCAGAAGTGTCGAGATTGAGGATTGGCATGTCCTCGGGATTGAATATAGTGTCAGTCATGTCATTTTCCTCCTAAGAGCATCGAGGATTCGTTTCGCTCGTTTGATGGCGCGTGCTTGATCGGTTTTATCGCTTCCCGTTAGCATCAAATAGTCGGTTCTGCCGGTACGGACAAAATAGATTCTGTAGCCTGGGCCTACGAAAACACGCATTTCACTCATGCCGCCACCCACGCCTTTACAGTCTCCGAAATAGCCAATTTCTGCGCAGTCCAGGCGGTGAATAATCAGCGTTTTTCCTTTCGCATCTACCAGTTTATGCAGCCATTGATCGAATTCAGTTGTTGTGTGAATCCTATTTTTATTCTCTTCGAGCATAGACCTATTTGTAGCCTACTGGCTACTCCCTGTTTGATCTCGTTGAGTGCAGGTCTTTTGCTGCTCTACAACGCATGTCGGTATCGGCCAACAAAACCCCGCCTCCATGCAGGGTTTTATTTTGGCGTCAGATGGTGTGTCTCTACTTTAGGGATGCGGATCCCTGCCACTGAAAGTGTCAGCGACAGCATGAATGTAGGCCCCGATTTTCACCCTCACAACCGCCCTGTAGGACGCAAAACCAGAGCTCAACACAAGGCTGAATGCCACTGTTTACGTAGCTTTGAGTCTATTTCGCGGGTTACAGGGGGGCGTAAGAAATCGGAGGCAGGGAAGGGAGCGAGTTCGCTGTCGAGCGGGGGTTAAAACCCCCGTGACAATGGGTAAATTCCTACGCGTTTTTCGGAAGCCAGGATCACTGTCTCGTTTGTGGGGAATTGGGGTTGTGCTGTGTGTGTTTCGGGCCCGCCAGCAGCCAGGCGAGCAGGCCGAAGAGGGGGACGAAGACGATGAAGACGATCCACAACAGCTTGTTGCTGGATTTGCCTTCGGCTTTGCGGACGCGGTTGATGGCCCAGATTTCGATGAGCACCAAAATGGCGGCGAGTAGGATCCAGATGGTTTCTGTTTGCATGGGTTGCCCTCCTGATGGTCTTAGCGTTAGGTGGGCTGGGAGGGGTGGGGTTCATTAAATTTTGGGGGATGACTGATCGTTCCCATGCGCCGCAAAGGAATGCCTCCACGGACGCTCCGCGTTTGGCTCTTGAGTGGGACGCAGAGCGTCCCGGGCTGCATTCCCACGCAGGAGCGTGGGAATGATCAGCACAGGGTTTTGCGGTGTTGTTTAGAGCGTGGCGAGCTTGCCGGTGGTGAGGCGGCGTTTGTAGGCGCTGTCGCGGTTGGCGAGCCAGTAGTAGAGCGGCGAGGTGATGAGCAGGCCGACCAGCCAGGACAGGTCGGCGCCGTCGATGTGGGCGCTGATCGGGCCGACGTACAGCGGGGTGTTCATGAACGGGATCTGCACCACGATGCCGATGGCGTAGGCCAGCAAGGCCTGTGGGTTGTAGCGCCCGTAGATGCCGCCGTCGACCTTGAAGATCGAGTGGATGTCGTAGTTGCCTTTGTGGATGGCGTAGAAGTCGATCAGGTTGATCGCGGTCCACGGCACCAGCACCACGAGCAGCACCAGGACCATGTCGACGAAGTGGCCGATGAAGTTGGCCGAGGCGCCGACCGCGGCGAAGCAGCAGGCGGCGAGGATGATGATCGACAGCACCGCGCGGCTTTTGGCGGTGGGGATCCAGCGATACGCGAAGGTCTGCACCAGGGTGATCAGCGACAGCACGGCGCCGTAGAGGTTGAGGGCGTTGTGGCTGATGACGCTGAGCAGAAACAGCACCAGCATCAGCGGGCCGATGGAGCCGGTGGCGAGCTTGACCGCGTCCATGGTGTCCATGCCTTCGGGCGTGGCGAGCACGGCGACGGCGCCGAAGATGAACGACAGGCTGGAACCGAGCACGGTGCCCAAGTAAGTCGTCCAGAACGTCGCTGCGACGGGCACGTTGGCCGGCAGGTAGCGCGAGTAGTCGGACACGTACGGCGCAAAGGCGATCTGCCACAGTGCCGCCAGCGAGACGGTGGCGAGCCAGCCGGAGATGTTGAAGCTGCCGCGGGTGAGGAAGTCCGCCGTCTGCACGTGGGTGAAGATGTAGCCGAAGCCGAGCACGATGCCGGCGCCGAGCACCCAGGTGCCGATGCGGTTGAGCACGTGGATGAAGCGGTAGCCGATGATGCCGATGATCCCCGAACCCAGGGCGCCGATGACGATGCCGACCGGCACGGGCACGCTGTCGACCACGCCGTGCAGGGACTTGCCGGCGAGCACGATGTTGGAGGCGAAGAAGCCGATGTACATGATGCCGGCGATCAACACCACCAGCAGCGCGCCGAGCGAGCCGAACTGGGCGCGGCTCTGGATCATCTGCGGAATGCCCATCTGCGGTCCCTGGGCCGAGTGCAGCGCCATCAGCACGCCGCCCACCAGGTGACCCACGAGGATGGCGACGATGCCCCACACCAGATTCAGGTGGAACATCTGCACGCCGAGGGCGCCGGTGACGATGGGCAGCGGCGCGATGTTGCCGCCGAACCAGAGGGTGAACAGGTCGCGGGTCTTGCCGTGACGATCTTCGGGCGGCACGTAGCCGATGGTGTGTTTTTCGATGAGCGGGGTTGAGGTTGTTGCTGTGGTAACCATGACGGACTCCAAGGCAATTTTGAGTACGTGGACGTACTTCGGTGTGCGCCGCGCGGGGGCGGTGCATTTCTTGTTGGAGTCGATGATGTGGGGTGGTGGGGTAGAGATAAATTAGTAAGTTTGTGGGTATAGACGTTAAAAAATGTGGGTCGGTTTTCGCTCGCAAGAACGCCGAAAACCCCTGTAGGAGCGAGCTTGCTCGCGATAGCGGTACATCAGTCGATATTGATTTGACTGACCTGCCGTCATCGCGAGCAAGCTCGCTCCTACAGGGGGAATCTGCTGTTCTGGGATCGGCTTATTCGCTAACCCATTGCACCATCCTCGACAACATTTCATCACAGCGATCCAGTTGCTCGACGCTGACGAATTCGTCCGGTTTGTGGCCCTGGTCCATGCTGCCGGGGCCGCAGACGACGGTGGGAATGCCGGCGGCGTCGAACAGGCCGCCTTCGGTGCCGAAGGCCACGGTGCCGAAGTCTCGTGAGCCGCAGAATGCCGCGATCAGCTCGGCCGCTTGGCTGTGTGCGTCGGTGGCCAGGCCGGGGTAGGCTGAGAGCTCGCTGAAGCAGATTTCACTCTGCTCGCTCACCGCCCGCATGCGCGGCAGCAGCTGTTGTTCGGCGTAGCTCTTGAGCGCCTGCGCCACCTCGTTCGGGTCTTGTGCCGGCAAGGCACGCACCTCGAAGTCGAAGCGGCAGTCGGCGGGGACGATGTTCAGCGCCTTGCCGCCGGCGATCACCCCGGTCTGCACCGTGGAGAAGGGTGGGTCGAAGCGCGTGTCGTGCAGTTGCGGTGCCTTGAGGCGCTGGCCGATCCGGCCCAGTTCGCCGATCAGTTCGGCGGCGTACTCGATGGCGTTGACCCCCTGCGGCGCATAGGCCGAATGGCAGGCGTGCCCGTGGATGTCGCAACGCATCGCCAGTTTGCCCTTGTGCCCCAGCACCGGTTTCAGCTCGGTGGGTTCGCCGATGATGCACAGCAACGGCTTGACCGGCCGCTGTTGCAGTTCGGCCAGCAACGAACGCACGCCGAGGCAGCCGACCTCTTCATCGTAGGACAGCGCGATGTGCACCGGCAGACGGAGCGTGGCGTTCACCAGGGTGGGCACCAGCGCCAGCACGCAGGCGATGTAGCCCTTCATGTCCGCGGTGCCGCGGCCGTACAGCTTGCCGTCGCGTTCGCTCAGCGCGAACGGCGGCAGCGTCCAGGGCTGGCCGTCCACCGGCACCACGTCGGTATGCCCGGACAGCACGATGCCCGGTACGTCGACCGGGCCAATGCTGGCGAACAGGTTGGCCTTGCTGCGCGACTCGTTGTAGATCAACTGGCACGGCACGTCGAAACCCTGCAGGTAGTCGCGCACGAACTCGATCAGTTGCAGGTTCGATTCGCGGCTGGTGGTGTCGAAGGCCACCAGGGTGTGCAGCAGGTCACGGCTGGCGCTCATCGGTCGTCTCCGGCGACGCCGTAGCCAGGGGAGCGATCCGGGGCGAGGGCGCGGTCGATGTAGTCCTGCACCTGCGGGCGGTAGGCGTCCCAGAGTTTTTCCAGGGCGCCGATGGGGTCTGCATCGGCCCAGTCCACGCGCAAGTTGATGATCGGCCAGGTCAGGTCGCCGACCACGATCATCGCGGCCGAATGCACCGGGCCGGCTTCGCCACCGGCGGCGATGGCGGCTTGCATGGCGGTGAGCAATCGGTCGGCGAGCTGGCCCTCGCCGTGTTCGAAGGCGCTGACCATGGCGTCGATGACGGCGGGGTCTGAGAGCATGTTGCCGGCGGCGATGCATTGCTCGCCCGCCACGGCGTTGTGGTTACCCAGGGTTTGCGCGCCGCTGAAATGCGCGGTCTGGCCGAGGTGGTCGATGGCGGTGATCTGCCGGTACTGGCTGTAGCCGTTGCGTGTGAGCACCTTGTCCAGCGCCTCGCCGGGGGCCAGGCCTTGCTCCAGCAGGGTGAGCACGTCGGGACCTAAGGAGGGCAGGGTGATGTTCTGCGTGGACACGGCGCCGACACCCGGCAGCAGCCACGGGCAGCGGGCGCCGACGGCGATGCTGGAGGAGCTGATGGCGATGCCGAACTGGCCGGTTTCGGGGCAGCGGGCGGTGATGGAGAAGGTCATGGTTTTGCTCCTTGGTCTGCCTTGGCAAATGGGGTGGCTGGGCTGGCCCCATCGCGAGCAGGCTCGCTCCCACAGGGTTTGTGGGTGTACACAATATTTTTGAACACCTTCGATCCTCTGTGGGAGCGAGCCTGCTCGCGATAGGGCGCGACTCGGTCCTACTCGGGGATCACCGCAATTACGTCGATCTCCATTAGCCACTGCGGCTGTCCCAGTGCCGATACCACCAGCCCGGTGGAGATCGGGAATACGCCTTTGAGCCACTTGCCGACTTCCTGGTACACCGGCTCGCGATAGCGTGGGTCGATCAGGTAGGTGGTGGTCTTGACGATGTGGCTCAGGTCGCTGCCGGCTTCTTCGAGCAGTTGCTTGACGTTGCGCATCGCCTGTTCGGCCTGGGCGCGGGGGTCGCCCAGGCCCACCAGCCGACCTTCGAAGTCGGTGCCGACCTGGCCGCGTACGTACACGGTGTTGCCGGCGCGCACCGCCTGGCACAGGTCGTTGTCCAGGCTCTGGTTGGGGTAGGTTTCCTTGGTGTTGAACATGCGAATGCGGGTATGGGTTGGGGTGGCCATTTCAAGCTCCTGGACGATTAAGCGCTGACTGTTTTTTTAGCGGCAAGTGGGGCGACCGTTGCGCTGCGTTGCGCCGACTCGTGGTAGTCGAGGTACGAACGCTGGATGGCGATGTGATCGGCCACGTACTTGGCGTCGTGCCACACGCCCCAGATGAACGACGAACCGCGCCGCGACTGCCAGGGCAGGCCGAGGAAATACACGCCCGGTTCGCTCGACACACCGCGCTGATGCGCAGGCTTGCCCTTGTCGTCGAAGGCGTTGACGTTCAGCCAGCTGTAGTCGGTGGCAAAACCGGTGGCCCAGATGATCGAGGTGACGCCGGCCTTGGCCAGGTCCAGTTGCAGGATCGGCTCGGTGACGCACGCAGGGTCGGGGAAGGTGATACGCGCCTCCGGCTCCAGCGGCAGGTCCAGGCCGTTGCGTTCGATGTAGGCATCGGCGGCGTTGAGCAGGGCCAGGTAGTTCTCGTCGCCCCGCGCCAGGTTCTCGACCAGGTTGGCCTGGAACGTGGCCACGCCACCGTCGAAGGACTGGGTCAGGCCAACCAGGGTCATGCCGCGATGGGCCAGTTCACGGAAGTCCACGGTGCGCCCGCCATGGGCACCGCTCACGGCGATGGTGACGTGCTCGCGACCGGGTTTCATCGCCGCCTGGTCCCACTCGCCGAGCACCCCCAGCCACCAGCAGAAATCGCGGTTGCGGTAGGCGCGGGGCGGGCGGTCGTGGGCGCCCACCGAGAGGTAGACCTGCTTGCCCGAGCGCTGCAATTCGTCGGCGATCTGCACGCCCGACGAACCGGCACCGACCACCAGCACTGCGCCTTCAGGCAGTTGCCCGGGGTTGCGGTAATCGGCGGAGTGGATTTGTAGGAAGGGCTGCTCCTTCGGCGCAATCGGCGGAATGACCGGACGCTGGAACGGGCCGGTGGCGGCCACCACGCGCATCGCTTCGATCACGCCTTGCGAGGTTTCGACGGTGAAGCCCGGACGCCCGACATTGCGCTCGACTTTCAGCACGTCGACGCCGGTGCGGATCGGTGCGTTGAATTTTTTCGCATAGGCCTCGAAGTAATCGGCGACCTGCTCTTTGGGGACGAAGGCATCGGGGCTGTGGCTGGCGAATTCCAGGCCGGGAAAGCGGTCGTGCCACGCCGGGCCGTTGGCCACCAGCGAATCCCAGCGCCCGGTGCGCCAGCGTTCGGCAATGCGATTACGCTCCAGCACCAGGTGCGGCACGCCGAGTTTGCTCAGGTGTTCGCTCATGGCCACGCCAGCTTGACCTGCGCCGACGATCAACGTGTCTGTTGTTATTTTTTCGGTGGTCATCTCTGTACCCTTCGAGTTGGATTGAGGTCGCGAACGGCCTGCCATTTCTTGGGTTCAAGACTAGGGATGACCCCCTGTATCGGTAAAATATTATTAAGCTGGCATTTGAGTATAAATAACTGATGCAGAGCGTTGAGCAGCCCGTGGTTGCGGTATCTGATTGAAATATGGTTGTATAGTGCAACTAAATTTCAAAAGGAACCCTACGGTGACCACACCTCCCGAATTGATTGACCAGATTCGTGGCGCGTCGCGCACCATGGTCCGTGAGTTGGGCTTCATGCGTGCGACGCTGGCGGGCACGCAATACTCCCCATCGGCGGTGCACACACTGCTGGAAATCGAGGCGCACGGGGCCTTGGCGGCGGCTCGACTGGTGCAATTGCTGGACCTGGAAAAATCCAGTGTCAGTCGCATGGTGGCGAAGTTGATCAAGGCTGGCGAGCTGGAGGAAAGCGCTGGCGTCGATGGTCGTGTGAAGCGCTTGCAGTTGACGAAACAGGGCAAGCGCACGGTGGCGGCGATTCATGTTCATAGCCAGCAGCAAGTGCAATTGGCGCTCAAGTACCTCAATCCGTCGCAGCAACAGGCTGTCGCCCAAGGGCTTACGGTTTATGCCCAGTCGTTGCATGCCCATCGCACGGCCGCGGACCCGACCGGCAGCGCAACGATTGAAATCTGTACCGGATATCGCCCCGGCGTCGTGGGGCGAATCACGGAGATGCATGCCGCGTTCTATTCCAGGTACTCAGGGTTCGGGCAGTTCTTCGAAAGCCGGGTCGCCAGTGGCCTGGCGGAATTCGTCGGGCGGCTGGACCAGCCTTGCAACCAGATCTGGCTGGCGATCATGAACGATCGCATCGTCGGCTCGATCGCCATCGACGGGCAGGACATGGGCGACAACCAGGCACACCTGCGCTGGTTCATCCTCGACGATGGCTGCCGTGGCAGCGGCGTCGGACGCCGGCTGCTGGCTGAAGCCGTTGCATTCTCCGACCGCCAGGGTTTCGACATCATTGAACTGTCGACCTTCAAGGGTCTGGACGCGGCTCGCCAGCTTTATGAGTCGGCAGGGTTTGTATTGTCGCTGGAAGAGCAGGGCAGCCAGTGGGGCAGCGTTGTCACCGAACAACAATTTACCCGGCGCCGGGCCAACCTTCGGTAAACTGCCCGCACCTTTTCATCCTCGAACAAGAGCACCCCATGGCCAACCAAGACATCGCCTTCACCCCCGATCCCGACGCGGATTCCATCTCCAGCGACGTGGCCGGTTTCGCCGGCATCCTGGTGTCGACCCAGATCCCGACTCGCGCGGATGGCAGCCTGGAACTGGGCGACATCACCGCGCAAAGCGAATGCACCTTGCAGGCGCTGAAAGTGGCGCTGGAGCGCGCCGGCAGTTCCATGGACCGCGTGCTGCACCTGACCATCTACCTCACCGACATGGCCGACCGTGCCGCGTTCAACGAGGTGTACAAGCGCTTCTTCGCCAAGCCGTGGCCGGTGCGTGCCGCGGTCGGTGTCGCCGCCCTGGCGGTGGACGGCATGCGCGTGGAAGTGACGGCAATGGCCGCCAAGGCCTGAGTCAGTCCGCTTTCAGGTTACTCAGCAGCCAGGCGGTAAAGCTGCGGGCCAACGGGTCGCTCTCACTGTCGCGGTGAGTCAGCAACGCCCAGTTCGGCCCGCGGATGGTGGCCTCGACCAAGGGTTGCAATGACCCGTTGGCCCGCGCCTGCTGGCTGAGCAACTGGCTGACCAGGGCAATCCCCAGCCCCGCACACGCCGCATCCATCAGCAAACCCGGGTCGGAAAAATTCAGCCCCTGATCTTTCTGCCCAACGTCGATCCCTGCCTCTACCGCCCAGTGGCTCCAATCCATTTCCCGCTCGCCGTGCAAGGTGGTGCGTTGCGCCGCCGGCTGCGCCAGCACGTTTGGATGACAGGCCGGGTAGAGGCGGTCGGCGTGCAGCACCTTGAAACTGCATTCGGCCTGGGAGCTGATGTCGTCGCGCACGGCCAGGTCGATGGTCTGGGTGGCCATGTCCGGCACTTCGTCGGTGCTGAAAATCCACAGATCCACTTCCGGGTGCTGCTGGCGAAAGTCCCCCAGGCGCGGCAACAGCCAGTGGCGGGCGAAGGCCGGTGTGGTGTTGAGCACCAGTTGGTTGGGTTTCTGGTACTGCCCCAGGCGCCGAATGCCCACCGACAGTTGCTGCAACAGCGCCTGGGTGGTGCTCAGGAAGTCGTGACCGGCATCGGTCAGGCTGACGCTGCGCCCGCTGCGGTAGAACAGCGGCTGCTCCAGGTAGGCTTCCAGCGTGCGGATCTGCTGGCTGATCGCCGATTGGGTCAGGTGCAGCTCTTCGGCAGCCTTGTGGAAACTGCCCAGGCGTGCGGCGGCTTCAAAGCCGCGAAGGGTGCTGAGCGGCGGCCAGTGCTTGAGCATGCTGATAAGTTCCTCTAATCACTTTTCTGCAAAATCCATCGTTTGTTTGCCCATTTTCAGCGCCGTAGCATGCGAGTCATCCACAGCAGAGCAAATTCTGTTGAACACAATGGCTTAACTGAAGGGTTTTTTATCATGCAGCACAACGTAGCGCAAAACAGTGGCTGGTGGATGCCGGCCGAGTGGGTCAGGCACGCCGCGACCTGGATGGTCTGGCCGCACAATCAGGCGCTGTGGGAGTCGGGTTGGCGCGTGACGCTGGCGCAGGTGCAGGCCGATTTTGCCGGGGTGGCCAACGCCATCGCTCGTTTCGAACCGGTGAAAATGCTGGTCGATCCTTCGGCGGTGGCCAGCGCCAAGGCGTTGTGCGGGCCCGGCATAGAGCTGATCGAACTGGCGGTCAACGACAGTTGGTGCCGCGACTCCGGCCCAAGCTTCATCTGCCACCCGCAACAGGGGCTGGCGGGTGTCAGCTGGCGCTTCAATGCCTGGGGCGGCAAGTCGGCGTTCGATCTGGACGAGGGCCTGGCGCGGCGTGTGCTCAATCAACTGGGGCTGCCGTGTTTTGGCACGCCGCTGAGCAACGAAGGCGGGGCGATCCATGTCGACGGCGAAGGCACGCTGATCACCACCGAATCGGTGCTGCTCAACCCCAATCGCAATCCGGGGATGACCAAGGCCGAGATGGAAGAGATCTTCACCCGCCTGCTCGGTGTGAAGAAAACCATCTGGCTGCCGGGCGATCCGGACTACGTGACCGGCGACATGACCGACGGCCATGTCGATGGCGTCTGCGCCTTTGCTCGTCCCGGCGTATTGCTGGTGGATGCCACCCACGACCAGCAGTCGGTGTACGCCGAAGTGGCCCGCGAGAACCGCCGCGCCCTGGAGCTGGCCACCGACGCCCAGGGCCGCAAGTTCGAGCTGATCGAGCTGTTCGAGGCCAGTGAGGCGGTGGACACCGAGGCCGAGGTGTTCTGCGCTTCGTACACCAATTTCTATATCGCCAACAACGCGATCATCATGCCGGCCTACGGTATCGAGGCCGACCATGTGGCGGCCGAAGTACTGGGCAAGGCTTTCCCCGAGCGCCAGGTGGTGCCGGTGCGCATCAACCACCTGGCCCATGGCGGCGGCGGGGTGCATTGCATCACCCAGCAACAGCCGGCCTGGCCGGTGCAGGGGTGAAGCCATGACACAGCTGAGCATTGCTACCACCCAAATGCCGTGCACCTGGGACCTGGCGCGCAACCTCGACCTGGCCGAACAACTGGTCCGCGAGGCGGCGGCGCAGGGCGCGCAAGTGATCCTGTTGCAGGAGCTGTTCGCCACGCCGTACTTCTGCATCGAGCAGAGCCACGGCCATCTGGCGCTCGCCGAAGAATATGGACAGAGCCGCGTGCTCAAGCGTTTTGCCGCGCTGGCCAGGGAGTTGGGGGTGGTGCTGCCCCTGAGCTGGTTCGAGAAGGCCGGCAACGCCTACTTCAACTCGCTGAGCGTCGCCGATGCCGATGGCCGCTTGTTGGGTGTGTACCGCAAGACCCACATTCCCAACGCCATCGGTTATCAGGAGAAGGAGTACTTCAGCCCCGGCGACACCGGTTTCCGGGTCTGGGACACCGCGTTCGGGCGCCTCGGCGTGGGCATCTGCTGGGATCAGTGGTTCCCGGAAACCGCGCGTTGCCTGGCCTTGATGGGTGCTGAAGTGCTGCTGTTCCCTACGGCTATCGGCTCCGAGCCAGGTTGCGCGTCGCTGGACTCGCGCGATCACTGGCAGATGACCATGCGCGGGCATGCCGCGGCGAACATCCTGCCGGTGGTGGCGGCCAATCGGGTCGGACGTGAAGTGGCGACCACCGATGCGCAACTGCAAATGAGCTTCTACGGTTCGTCGTTCATCAGCAACCACAAGGGCAAGCTGCTCGCCGAGGCCGACCGTGACAGCACCGGCGTGCTGGTGCAGGCCCTGGACCTGGCGGCCATGCGCGAAGAGCGCCTGAGCTGGGGCATCTACCGCGACCGGCGCCCGGACATGTACGGCGCGCTGTTGAGTCAGGACGGTCGTCACCTTCATGCACGCTGGAACCCTGTGGGAGTCTGATATGCGCCTTTCTTATACGCGCCTGCCGCAAACGCTGTTGCTCGGTGCCCTGGCACTGGCGGTGCCTTCGCTGCACGCCGAAGAGAAAACCCTGCGGCTGTACAACTGGGCCGACTACTTTGCCGAGGACACCCTGAGCCAGTTCACCGCCGAAACCGGGATCAAGGTGATCTACGACGTCATGGATGGCAGCGAAACGCTGGAGGCCAAGATGCTGGCCGGCGGCAGTGGCTACGACCTGATCTTCCCCGGCGACACCGTGGCCGAGCGCCTGGTGCGCGCCGGCAGCCTGCAATCGCTGGACCGCTCGAAACTCACCGAGTTGAACGACATCGAGCCCGGTTTGCTGAAACTGCACAACCAGTATGAGCATTCCAGCCAGGCGACCGTGCCCTACACCTGGGGCACCATCGGCCTGACCTACAATGATGAGATGGTCAAACAGCGCATGGCCGACGCGCCGGTCAACAGCCTCGACCTGCTGTTCAAGCCGGAACTGGCGGCGAAGTTCGCCGACTGTGGCATCTCGATGATCGACTCGCCGGACGAAGTGCTGGCCGTCGTGCTCCATTACCTGGGCCGCGAACCGCGCAGCGCCAAGCGCGAGGACCTGGCGGCGGCGAGTGAGTTGCTGATGAAACTGCGACCGTACATTCGCAAGTTCCAGTCGCAACCGGTGACCGACCTGGTCAACGGCAACCTGTGCGTGTCGCTGGGCTACAGCGGCGACATGACCCAGGCCCAGCGCACCTCGGACAGCGCCGGCAAGCACACACGCTTCGAGTACCGCATTCCGCGTGAAGGCACCACGGTGTGGATGGACACCATGGCCATCCCGGTGGACGCCAAACACCCGGAATACGCCTACGCCTTCATCAACTTCGTGATGCGCCCGCAGAACATGGCGGCCATCAGTAACTTCACCGGCTACCCGACTTCCAACGCCAAGGCGCGGGCGGCTGTCGATGCGAGCATGCGCAACAACCCGGACATCTACCTCGATGAAGCGACCTACGCACGCCTGATTCCTGGCCGGGACATCCCACAATCGGACATGCGTGCGCGGATGCGCGTATGGACCAAGTTCAAGACGGCCACGGCACAATGAAATCAGCTTTTATCAATCACTACAGGGCGACGCGTCGCCAGTTCATCAAACAGCTGTCGGTGGTGGCGGGGTTGGGGGCGGTGGCGTCCCTGGGTCTGACGCCATGGCCGGTGCGGGCCGCTGGCGGGAAGGATTGGCGCATGCCCGATGAAGGCGACCGCCATGCCCGCGCCTTCATCGCGTTTGGCGCCCAGGACGCCATCTGGGAAGACTTCACCCCGGATGTGCAGGCGGCCATCGGCTTGATCGCGCGCACCATCGCCCGGTTTGAGCCGGTCACGGTGTTCTGCCGCCAGCATGAGCGCAGCCTGGCGCAGCAGCATTGCGGGTCGGGCAATGTCAGCTACGTCATCACCGAGCTGGACGACGTGTGGATGCGCGACACCAGCGCCAATTTTGTCATCGACAGCCAGGGTGAACTGGGCGCGGTGGATTTCAATTTCAGTGGCTGGGGCGGCAAGCAGCAACACGAGGAAGATGCGCAACTGGCGGCGCTGGTGGCCGACAAGACGGGCGCCGAGTACCTGCGCAGTGAACTGGTGGGCGAGGGCGGTGGCATCGAAGTGGACGGCCTGGGCACGGCAATCCTGACCGAGAGCTGCTGGATCAACCGCAACCGCAACCCCGACTGGAGCAAGGCCGAGGTCGAGGAAGAACTGAAGGCGCGTCTGGGCCTGCGCAAGATCATCTGGCTGCCAGGCATCAAGGGCAAGGACATCACCGACGCCCACGTGGATTTCTATGCACGCTTCGCCAAGCCTGGCGTGGTCATCGCCAACCTCGACAACGACCCCGAGTCCTACGATTACAAGGTCACCCGCAAACACCTGGATATTCTGCAAAACGCCACCGACGCCGATGGCCGCAAGCTGAAGATCCACACGATGTCGCCACCACTGAAACCACGCCAGAGCAAGTTCAACCGCGACAACCAGGATTTCGCTGCCGGGTACATCAACTACTTCGTAATCAACGGCGCAGTGATCGCCCCGGAGTTTGGCGATGAAGCGGCGGACACGAAGGCCTACGACCTGCTGTCCGAACTCTACCCAGACCGCGAAGTGCTGCAACTCAACATCGACGCAATCGCCGCCGGTGGCGGCGGCATCCACTGCGTGACCAGCCATCAGCCGATGATCTGACCCGCAACACGCCCCCACATTGGAATGGCGGCGGCATCCACGTCCCCTGTAGGAGCGAGCTTGCTCGCGATGGTCGTCAACGATAACGCTGGGTGCCTGATGCCCCGCGGTGCCCTTGCGCCCATCGCGAGCATGCTCGCTCCTACAGAGGCCCCGTAAACCTAATGTGGGAGCGAGCCTGCTCGCGATGGTTTCGGCCACACTGCGGAGTGTCTGGTGTTCCGCCGTGGTACCCAACTCATCGCGAGCAAGCTCGCTCCTACAGGGGTTGTTTGTTGCCAGGTTTACAGGTGATCCGCATCAATCACCGCCTTGGCAAACGCCTGCGGATCTTCCTGCGGCAGGTTGTGACCAATCCCGCCGCTGATCAGGCGGAACTCGTACTTGCCGGTAAACCGCTTGGCATAGTCCTCAGGCTTGGGGTGCGGGGCGCCGTTGGCGTCGCCTTCCAGGGTGATGGTCGGCACACCGATGGACGGCGCCGTGGCCAGTTTCTGCTCGAGGGCTTCGTATTGGCTCTCACCCTGGACCAAACCCAGACGCCAGCGGTAGTTGAACACAGTGATGTCGACGTGATCAGGGTTCTCCAGAGCCTTGGCACTGCGATCAAACGTCGCGTCATCGAACGCCCATTTCGGCGAAGCCAGTTGCCAGATCAGCTTGGCAAAATCATGGGTGTTTTTCTGGTAGCCATCACGGCCACGCTCGGTGGCGAAGTAGAACTGGTACCACCACTGCAATTCCGCCTGGGGCGGCAGCGGGTTCTTGCCGGCGGCCTGGTTGCCGATCAGGTAACCGCTGACCGACACCAGCGCCTTGACCCGCTCTGGCCACAGGGCCGAGACGATGTCGGCGGTGCGTGCGCCCCAGTCGTAGCCGCCGAGCACCGCCTGCTTGATCTTCAGCGCGTCCATGAAGTCGATCACGTCGCTGGCCAGCGCCGCCGGTTGGCCGTTGCGCAGGGTGTCCTTGGACAGGAACTGCGTATCGCCATAACCCCGGGCATACGGCATCAGCACGCGATACCCCTTGGCGGCAAGGATCGGCGCAACCTCGTCATAGCTGTGAATGTCGTAGGGCCAGCCGTGCAGCAGGATCACCACCGGACCATTGGCCGGGCCGGTTTCGGCGTAGGCCACGTCCAGCAGGCCGGCCTTGATGTGTTTGAGCGGGCCGAACGGCGAGGGCGCCGAATAGCTCACCGCTGTGGTGGCGGCCGGTTGGGCTGCTGCTTGCGCCTGGACCGCGCCCATCGCACCGAGCAGGGCGACCGCGAGGATCGACGAGCCGAACAGACGGCGGCGGGTTTTACCGTGATTGTTGTTGTGCAGTGCCATCTTCATGTCGATCTCTCCATTGCGAACTGTTGGCCAGGAGGTCTGGATGAGCCCCTTGAAACCTTGAGTGCATTTGAACGCGATGACGTATCCGGGCTATGTCCAATCGTGGGGCGGGTGCAAACAGATGTATCCGGGAAGGCGCCAGATACATTGGGATACAAAGACACCGGTCGGCAGTCGCTGATGAAAGCGCAGGACTTCTGCCGGAAAAGCCGGATAATGGCGGCCAATTCGTTTTGGCACGCTATTCTGGTAATCCCCTATGGAAATTAAGGTCAATTTTCTCGACAACCTTCGGCTCGAGGCCAAGTTCGACGACTTCACCGTGATCGCCGACCAACCGATTCGCTACAAGGGCGATGGTTCGGCGCCGGGTCCGTTCGACTACTTCCTGGCATCGTCGGCGTTGTGCGCGGCCTACTTCGTCAAGCTGTATTGCGAGACCCGCAATATCCCGACCGACAACATTCGCCTGTCGCAGAACAACATTGTCGATCCGGAAAACCGCTACAACCAGATCTTCAAGATCCAGGTCGAGCTGCCTGCCGACATTTCCGACAAGGACCGCCAGGGCATCCTGCGTTCCATCGACCGCTGCACCGTGAAGAAAGTGGTGCAGGCGGGACCTGAGTTCGTCATCGAAGAGGTGGAAAACCTCGACGCCGACGCCCAGGCGTTGCTGATGCCAACCTCGACGGCGGGCGAGGGCACCTACATCGTCGGCAAGGACCTGCCGCTGGAACAGACCATCGCCAACATGTCCGGGATCCTCGCGGGCCTGGGCATGAAGATCGAAATCGCTTCGTGGCGCAACATCGTGCCCAACGTCTGGTCGCTGCACATCCGCGATGCGCAGTCGCCGATGTGCTTCACCAACGGCAAGGGCTCGACCAAGGAAAGTGCGCTGGCCTCGGCGCTGGGTGAGTTCATCGAACGCCTGAACTGCAACTTCTTCTACAACGACCAGTTCTGGGGCGAAGAGATCGCCAACGCGCCGTTCGTGCATTACCCCGACGAGCGCTGGTTCAAGCCGGGGCGCAAGGATGAACTGCCAGCGGAAATCCTCGACGCCTACTGCCTGAAGATCTACAACCGCGACGGCGAACTGCGTGGCTCGCACCTGTACGACACCAACTCGGGCAATGAAGCGCGCGGCATCGTGTCCCTGCCGTTCGTGCGCCAGTCCGATGGCGAAGTGGTGTACTTCCCGTCCAACCTGATCGAAAACCTGTACCTGAGCAACGGCATGAGCGCCGGCAACACCCTGGCCGAAGCCCAGGTGCAGTGCCTGTCGGAAATCTTCGAGCGTGCGGTCAAGCGCGAAATCATCGAAGGCGAATTTGCCCTGCCGGACGTGCCCGCTGAGGTGCTGGCGAAATACCCGAGCATTGTTGCCGGTATCGAGGGCCTGGAAGCCCAGGGTTTCCCGGTGCTGGTCAAGGATGCGTCGCTGGGTGGTGAATTCCCGGTGATGTGCGTGACCCTGATGAACCCGCGCACCGGTGGCGTGTTCGCCTCGTTCGGCGCTCACCCGACCATGGAAGTGGCGCTCGAGCGTAGCCTCACCGAACTGCTGCAGGGCCGCAGCTTCGAAGGCCTCAATGACCTGCCGCAGCCGACCTTCGAAGGCCACGCGGTGACCGAGCCGAACAACTTCGTCGAGCACTTCATCGACTCCAGCGGCGTGGTGTCGTGGCGCTTCTTCAGTGCCAAGCCGGAATACGAATTCGTCGAGTGGGATTTCTCCGGCCACGGCGAAGATTCCAATGCCCAGGAGGCCGCGACCCTGTTCGGCATCCTGCAAAACATGGGCAAGGAATCGTACATGGCGGTGTACGAACACCTGGGCGCCACCGCCTGCCGCATCCTGGTGCCGGACTACTCGGAGATCTACCCGGTCGACGACCTGATCTGGGACAACACCAACAAGGCGCTGTTCTTCCGCGAAGACATCCTCAACCTGCATCGCCTCGATGAAGCGCAGTTGCAGGACCTGGTCGAGCGCCTGGTTGAGAGCGAGCTGGACGACTACACCGACATCACCACCCTGATCGGCATCGAGTTCGACGACAACACCCCGTGGGGCCAGTTGACCATCCTCGAACTCAAGGCACTGATCTACCTGGCCCTGCAGCAATACGAGGAAGCCAAGGAGGCGGTGGAAACCTTCCTGCAATACAACGACAACACCGTCGAGCGTGGCTTGTTCTACCAGGCGGTGAACGTGGTGCTGGAGATGGAACTGGACGAAGACCTGGAACTGGCCGACTACGAAGCCAACTTCCGCCGCATGTTCGGCGCCGAACGCACCGACGCCGCGATTGGTTCGGTCAACGGCAGCGTCCGCTTCTACGGCCTGACGCCCACCAGTATGAAACTCGAAGGCCTCGACCGCCACCTGCGCCTGATCGACAGCTACAAAAAACTCCACAGCGCCCGGGCCAACCAGGCTCGGTGACCCGCCCTGTAGGAGCGAGCTTGCTCGCGATGGCGCCGGCCCAATCAACAAAGATGTTGCCTGACACACCGCCATCGCGAGCAAGCTCGCTCCTACAGTGGATTTGTGTTGTTCATGGGATTTGTGACCGACACAGATCAACCCCTGTAGGAGCGAGCATGCTCGCGAAGGGCCGGCCCAATCAATAAAGGTGTTGCCTGACACACCGCCATCGCGAGCAAGCTCGCTCCTACAGTGGATTTGTGTTGTTCATGGAATTTGTGACCGACACAGATCACCCCCTGTAGGAGCGAGCTTGCTCGCGAGGGGCCAGCCCAATCAACAAAGATGTTGCCTGACACACCGCCATCGCGAGCAAGCTCGCTCCTACAGTGGATTTGTGTTGTTCATGGGATTTGTGACCGACACAGATCAACCCCTGTAGGAGCGAGCTTGCTCGCGAAGGGCCGGCCCAATCAACAAAGATGTTGCCTGACACACCGCCATCGCGAGCAAGCTCGCTCCTACAGTGGATTTGTGTTGTTCATGGGATTTGTGAACGACAGAGATCCCCCCTGTGGGAGCGGGCTTGCCCGCGATGGGGCCATCACATCCAGCATCATTAGCGCCTGACACACCGCCATCGCGGGCAAGCCCGCTCCCACAGGTTTCAGCTGCGCCCAAAGGCCTCAAGCACAACGCTTGAGAATCACCTTGATCGGCCGCCGCACCCGGCGCTTCGACACTTCCTTGGGTTTGATCCAGCGGCACGCGTCGATTTCATTGCAGGGGCGGGGCTTGGAAGAGGTCTTGGTCGCTTCGAACAGGTAATGAATCACCTTGTCCTCGCGGAATTCAGCGATGTAACGCAGTTCATCACAGGACAGGCCGGTTTCCTCAGCCATCTCCCGGCGCGCGGCCTGCAAGGGCGTCTCGTTGTGCTCGACCGTGCCACCCGGCAGGTTCCATTTGGCATTGCGCTTACGCACGAACAGCACCTCGCCGTCCTTACGGTAGATCACCGTGGCGCGCAGTTTGATTCCCTTTCTTCTTGCCGTAGCGGTGTCCATGGCCTTCATGCGCATTCCCGGATCAGTTGGCTGGACGGAGCTCTATAAAGGACGGCTCCTGACTCAAGGCTAGGGTTTTAATGTGTCGATTGGATGACTGCGCAACGCCGTTTATCGCCCCATTGTTTGTCAGAAAAATCGTACATCCGACCGTTTGCCATGCCTCTGTCATAAACCTTTAACAATTGTGGAGCAAAGTGCCGTAGCCCCGTAAAACAGAAGCCCCGTTAAACACATGGAGTTCCTTTGATGAAGAGTTTGTTTAAGTCCGCCGCGTTGGCCGTAACAGTTTCCCTGTGCGCCACCTCGGTGTCTTTCGCTGCGGAAAGCGTACGCCTGACCGGTTCCGGCGCCAGCTTCCCGGCTCCGATTTATCTCACCTGGTTCAAGGACTTCAGCAAAAAATCCGAAGGCGTGACCGTCGACTACCAATCCAAGGGTAGCGGTGCGGGCGTACAGGACTTCCTGAACAACACCGTCGACTTCGCTGCCAGTGACTCGGCAATGAAAGAAGAAGACATGGCCAAGGTGCCAGGCGGCGTGCAACTGCTGCCAATGACCGCTGGCGAAATCGTGCTGGCCTACAACCTGCCAGGCAACCCTAAGGGCCTGAAGCTGCCACGCGACGTTTACTCCAACATCTTCCTGGGCAAGATCACCAACTGGAACGATAAAGAGATCGCCGCCGCCAACCCGGATCTGAAACTGCCTGACATGCCGATCACCGTGGTCGTACGTGCAGACTCCAGCGGTACCACCGCTGTGTTCACCAAACACCTGTCGGCCATCAACACCGCGTTCAACAAGGACCTGGGTGAAGGCAACACCGTCAACTGGCCAGCCAGCGACAAGTTCATCAAGTCGCCGAAGAACGATGGCGTGACCGCCACCGTACGTCAGACCCCTGGCGCCATCGGCTACATCGAGTACGGCTTCGCCAAACTGGCCAAGGTCGACTTCGCCGAGCTGCAGAACAAGGCTGGCAAATACGTCGTACCGAACGCCGAAAGCGGTGCAGAAGCGCTGGACGCCGTGAAGATGCCGGAAAACCTGGTGGCCTGGCTGCCTGATCCGGACGGCGCCAAGTCGTACCCGATCACTTCCTACACCTGGATGATCTTCCACAAGAAGAACCAGACTCCGGAAAAAGCCAAGGCCATGCGTGACATGGTCGAGTACGGCCTGACCGAAGGTCAGAAAATCGCCGACTCGATGGGTTACATCCCGCTGCCGAAATCGGTTGTAGATCAGGTTCGCAAGGCTTCCGCCAACATCCAGTAACACATGCGTGGCTTCTCCCGGTGTGTGCTGCCCGCCACGCCGGGGGGATTTCCCCCACTGTTCCGGAATCAGTCCATGAACAAGCCTTTTGTCGTACCGGTCAATCCGGACTCAGCCTGCAAACCGCCTTCGCCGAAGGACTTTCTGGTCGATCGGACCTTCCGTGCGCTTTCGCGCATCGGTGTGGTGCTGATTCTGGCTGTGGTGTTTGCCCTGATATACGAAGTTGGAGTAAAGGCGCTTCCAGGCATGGAGAAACATGGTCTGGATGTTCTTTTCGGTAGCGTCTGGGACGTTAACCAAGGCAAGTACGGCATTCTGCCGGCGATCTGGGGCACGCTGTACAGCGCCCTGATTGCACTGATCATTGCTGGCATGTTCGGCGTCAGCATGGCGATTTTCCTGACCCAGGATTTCCTGCCCGCCCAACTCGCCGCTGTTTTTCGCACCATCGTTGAATTGCTCGCCGCCATCCCCAGCGTCGTTTACGGCCTGTGGGGCATTTACGTGGTCATCCCGGCTATCCGGCCGCTGACGACCTGGTTGAATGCCGAGCTCGGCTGGATTCCCTTTTTCGGCACGTCCCTGAGCGGCCCGGGCCTGCTGCCCGCCGCGCTGGTGCTGGCCATCATGATTCTGCCGACCATTGCGGCGGTATCCCAGGACGCGCTGACCGCCGTCCCGATGAAAACCAAACAGGCCGCCTACGGCATGGGCACCACCCACTGGGAAGCGATTCTCAAGGTGATGGTGCCATCGGCTGCCACCGGCATCTTCGGTTCCCTGGTGCTGGGCCTTGGCCGTGCGCTGGGTGAAACCATGGCCCTGGCGATGCTGGTGGGTAACGCCAACAACATCTCCCTTTCGCTGTTCGCCCCGGCCAACACCCTGGCGGCCTTGCTGGCGCTGAACTTCCCGGAAGCGGGACCGAACGAGATCGAAGTGCTGATGTACGCCGCTCTGGTGCTGATGTTCATCACCCTGGTGGTCAACATCCTCGGCTCCATGATCATGATGTACGCCCAGCGGGGTAATAAATGATGACTAGCCTGACGACCCCTATCGACGCCTTGCCGAGCCTGCAGCGCAAGTTCGAAGGCCGCGCACTGCGCAGCCTGGTCCTGACCACGCTGGTCTGGCTGGGCGCACTGCTGGCCAGCGTGCCGCTGCTGTCGGTGCTCTACATGCTGATCACCAAGGGCGGCGCTCGCCTGAGCCTGGAAGTCTTCACCGAATTGCCACCGACCGGTTTCGAGACCGGCGGCGGTTTCGGTAACGCCATGGCCGGTACCTTCGTCATGGTCGGCATTGCTGCCGCCATCGCGGTGCCGGTCGGCATCATGGCCGCCGTGTTTCTCGCAGAGCTGGGCCCGGAAAGCAAGCTGGCCAACGCCGCGCGCTTCGCCGCGAAGATGCTCACCGGCCTGCCTTCGATCCTGGCCGGTGTGTTCGCCTACGCCATCGTGGTGATGACCACTGGCACCTACTCGGCACCTGCCGGTGGTGTGGCGCTGGCGGTACTGATGCTGCCCATCGTCGTGCTGACCGCTGAAGAGTCGATGAAGATGGTGCCCAAGATCATGAAGGACGCCGCCTACGGCATGGGCTGCACCCGCTCGCAAGTGATCTGGAAAATCATTCTGCCAACCGGCATGCCGGCCATCCTCACCGGCGTCATGCTGGCCGTGGCACGTGCCGCGGGTGAAACCGCGCCGCTGCTGTTCACCGCGCTGTTCAGCAACTACTGGATCTATCACGAAGGCAGCCTGGCGGTGATGAACCCGACGGCCTCGCTGGCGGTACTGATCTACAACTTCTCCGGCATGCCGTTTGACAACCAGCTCGAGCTCGCCTGGGCGGCCTCGCTGGTGTTGGTCATGATCGTGCTGGTCGTGAATGTCGTGAGCCGAATTTTCGGCAAGCCAAAGTATTGAGAATCGGAGCACCTGAATAATGACCGTACTATCCGTACCTAAAGCTGCCCCATTCGAGACCCAGGCCCCTGTGGTCATGGACTGCAAGCTCGACAAGATTTTCTACGGCAACTTCATGGCCGTGCGTGACAGCCATGTGCCGATCGAGAAGAACAAGATCACTGGCTTCATCGGCCCGTCGGGCTGCGGCAAAAGTACCGTACTGCGCAGCCTCAACCGCATGAACGACCTGGTGCGCGGCTTCCGCTTCGAAGGCCACGTGCACTTCCTCGGCCAGGACGTCTACGGCAAGGGCGTTGACCCGGTGGTCGTGCGTCGCTACATCGGCATGGTGTTCCAGCAGCCGAACCCGTTCTCGATGAGCATCTTCGACAACGTCGCTTTCGGCCTGCGCCTGAACCGTTACAAGGGCGACATCGGCGACCGCGTCAAGCACGCCCTGCAAGGCGCCGCGCTGTGGGATGAGGTCAAGGACAAGCTCAAGGTCAGCGGCCTGTCGCTGTCCGGCGGTCAACAGCAACGCCTGTGCATCGCCCGCGCCATCGCCACCGAGCCGGAAGTGCTGCTGCTCGACGAGCCTTGCTCGGCACTCGACCCGATCGCCACTCGCCGCGTCGAGGAGCTGATGGTCGAACTGAAGAAGGACTACACCATCGCCCTGGTGACCCACAACATGCAGCAGGCCATCCGTGTCGCCGACACCACGGCCTTCTTCTCGGTGGACATTTCCCAGGGTACGCGCACCGGTTACCTGGTAGAGATGGGCCCGACGACCCAGATCTTCGACAACCCGCGCGAACAAATGACCAGCGACTACATCAGCGGTAAGTTCAGCTGATGTTTGCCAAACGTCGTCTTGATCTGCCCGCCATCGAGGCGGCCCTGCGCGAAGTGCAGGGCCGTTTTGCCGAACTCAGCATGCAGTTCACCGAGCCGCGTGACCCGTTCACCGACGAAGTGCTGCAAAACGTGCTGGACGGCTATGCGCTGATCGACGACTTCGTTGCCAATGATGTCGACTTGTTTCACCTGCAGAACCTCAACCTGATGCTGGAAATCAATGCCACCGTACTGTGTGGCAATGACCCGGCACGCCGGGTCGAGTTCGCCCAGCACCTTGAGGCCACCGAGGCGCACTTCTTCAACAACGTCGAAGGTGGCATCAAGGACCTGTTCAACTGGTACTGCGCCTACCGCAGCGAATCGGTGTGGAAGAGGGCGGCCGGTGTCTACGTACGGGTCCTGAGCAAGCCGCAACTGTTCATCGAAGGCAACCACCGCAGTGGTTCGTTGCTGGTCAGCTATCTGTTGATGCGTGCGGGCCAGCCGCCGTTCGTGCTGACGCTGGACAATGCCAAGGGTTACTTCAACCCGTCATCCGTCATCCGCAATTCAGCCAAACATGGCGTGAAGTCTTTGTATGAATTGCCCAAGATCAAGAAAAAATATGCCGCTTTCCTGGAAGATCACTCACCGGATCCACAGAAGTTCTTCGTCTACGAACGAAAACTGCCTGCCTACCAGGGGGGCGCGTGATGAATAACGTTTCGACGCTCGACAAATGCCGGTTCGCCGTGAACCAGGCGTGGCAGATCACCCGCAGTTACGTGCCGATGGTCGAGTGCCGTCGTGTGCGCATTTCCTTCGATATCGACGACACCCTGGCCTGCCTGCCGCACCACAGCGAAGCCGAGCCGAACCTGCTGCCCGAATCCATTCACCGCTGGCTGGGCGAACCGCTGCGCCAGGGCACCCGCGAACTGATCCGCGAACTGCGCCGCCAGGATTGCAGCGTCTGGGTCTACACCTCGTCCGGGCGCACGCCGAGCTACATCCGCCGCTGGCTGATGCTCTACGGCATTCATGTCGATGGCGTGGTCAACAGCGTGCGTCACGAAGAAGCGCTGAAGGAACACGGGCTGTCGATCACCCCGTCCAAGTTGCCGCGTTTGTTCGACATCGACCTGCACGTCGATGACTCCGAAGGCGTGAAGGACGAAGGCCAGGCGCATGGCTTTCGCGTAGTCGTCGTGCAACCCGATGACCAGCGCTGGGCACAACGCGTGCTGGACGCCGTGGCGGACGTCCAGGCGCAACTGGCCTGGCAGCAACCGCACCGCTTCAAGGCGCCAATATCGACGGGCGCTGGCGTCTACTCCTCCTGACCTGTAGGAGCGAGCTTGCTCGCGATGTTCTCCCGGCCACCGCGGGATGTCAGGCCTCCCGCGTCATCGTTGACCCCCATCGCGAGCAGGCTCGCTCCCACAGATGCCCGCATTCCCCTGTAGGAGCGGACTTGCCCGCGATGGTCTCCCAGGCGCCGCGGGGCATCAGGCCTCCCGCGTCATCGTTGACCTCCATCGCGAGCAAGCTCGCTCCTACAGATGTCCGCATTCCCCCTGTGGGAGCGAGCCTGCTCGCGATGATCTCCCGGCCACCGCGGGACATCAGGCTTCCCGCGTCGTCGGAGATGTTGTTCCCTACGCCAGGATCAATTCCACCCCTAACTTGCGAATGCCATCGGCCGCCGCTTCTGTCAGGTTGATGTCACTGATGATCGTATCGAACTGATGTAGCCCCGCAATCTTGTACATGCCGAAGGTGGCGTACTTCGAGCTGGTGGCGATCAATACGGTCTGGGTGGCTGACTGCATGGCGGCCTGCTTGACCTCGACTTTCAAGGCCGAAGGGGTGGTCACGCCGCGTTGCAGGTCCCATGAACTGGTGGAAATGAAGGCGATATCGGTGACGATCTGACGCAGAGTTGCTGCCGCCAGGCCGCCCACGCTGGAACGGTTAGGATGGTCGAGCAGGCCGCCGGTATGGATGACGTCCACGTGCTGGGCGTCGGCCAGGGCCTGGACGATGCCGAAGTCATTGGTGACCACGCTCATGCCCGACAGCTCGATGATGTAGGGGATGAGTGACAGCAGCGTGGTGCCGGCGTCGAGGTACACGGTCATGTTGTCGCGCAACAATCCGGCGGCATGCCGCGCCATGTTTTCCTTCTCGGGCAGTTCCTTCACGGCCTTGAGCTGATGGCTCAGCTCATGATGCACCTGGCTTGCGATCCGCACGCCACCGGTCACCGAATAGGCCTTGCCTTCCTGCTCCAGCACGGCGATGTCTCGGCGCACGGTCATGTGCGAGCAGTCGAACATCTCCATCAACTGATGAACGCTCAGCACCTGATGCTTGCGCAACTGGCGCAGGATCAGGTCCCGACGCTGTTCGGGGATGATCGGGGCGCCACCACCCACGGTGCCGTTTTCTTCGTCCTGCATCTGAACTCCTGGAGGGGCAAGGCCAATCCGTCACGGATTGGCCAGGTAATTTAGCGTATTACCGCTTCGATCAATAGAACCCCGATCAGGCCGAGCAGCGATTGCAGGCAGAGCATCAGCGTCCAGGTGCGGAAGGTCTGGGCCACGGTCAGCTGGAAGTATTCCTTGAACAGCCAGAAGCCGGAATCGTTGACGTGCGAGAGCATGACCGCCCCCGATGCCGTGGCCAGCACCAGCAACTCTGGCGAGAGTCCGGGGTGGGCCAGTGCCAACGGCGCGACGATACCGGTGGCCGCCACCGTGGCGACCGTGGCCGAACCCAGGCAAATGCGCAGCAGGGCGGCGATGCCCCAGCTGAGAATCAGCGGGTTGATCTCCCAACCGGAGGCATGATGGGTAATCAGCACGTCCAGGTGAATGGTGGTGAGCATTTCCTTGAAACCGCCGCCGGCCCCCAGGATCATCACGATGGCGCCCAGCGGTGCGAGGCCCTGGCCCGCCATTTTCTGCACCTGGCCAAGGTTGAAGCCGGAACGCAGGCCCAGGGCGAAAAAGGCAAAGATGACCGCTGCCAGCAACGACAGGATCGGGTTGTTCAGCGCGTTGAAGAAACCGTGCAGCGCGCTGCCCTTGTCACTGAAAGCCAGACCCAGCGTACCGATGAGCATCAGGCCGGGAGGCAGGAGAACGCTGATGATCGAGGCGACCAACGAGGCCTGTGGTTGCCCCTGTACCACTTCACGGGCGCCCACGGGGCCTGCGCTCAAGTCCGGGGCCGGGCCGAACCACGGGCTGATCAATTTGGTGAACACCGGGCCGCAAATCACCGCCACCGGAATGGCAATCAGCAGCCCGTAGAAAATCGTCAGGCCGGTGTTGGCATGGAACGCCGCGACCGCAAGCGTGGGGGCCGGATGCGGTGGCAGCAAACCGTGTGACACGTACAGTCCGGCCGCCAAGGGCAAGCCGATATACAGCAGATGGCTGTTGGTGCGTTTTGCCACGGTGTAGACCAGCGGCGCGAGCATGATGAAACTGACATCGAACAGGTGGGGCATGCCGATCAGCAACGCGGCGGCGCAGATCGCCCAGGGCGCGTATTGCACCGGACGTTTGCCAATGAACGCATTGGCGATCCGGTCGGCACCCCCCGAACCCAGTAAGATGCCGCCGAGCAGGGTGCCCAGTCCGATCACCGGGCCGGTTTTGGCCAGCGCCGAACCGAAGCCTTTGGCAAAACTGTCGATGGTTTCTGCGGAGCTGACACCGCTGAGCAGGCCCAGGCCAATGGCAGTCAGTGTCAGCGCCAGGAACGGATTGAGCTTGAGGCGGGTGATCAAGACGATCAGGACGACGATGGCACCTGCGGCCATCGAAAAAATAAACAGTTCGCTATTCATGTTTTTGTTGAACCTGTTTGCGTGCGAAAAGAGTGATGTGCTGCCCAGGCAAGGGGCGCCCACCGCGTGGGCGCCCGGCTTCAGGCGGGCCGGCGGCCGTCGCACCAGGCGCGATGCAGGTCCTCGTCGTACCCCTCAAGATCGCTGATGCGCAGCAGCGCCCCGGCCTTGATGTCCCGCTTGGCGGTGGCGTGCGCGGCCTGGTACAACGGCGCAACATCGTCGTCGGCCTCGGATGCGGCCAGGAGAACGGCTTGCACGCCGGTCACGTCGTGATGGTGACCCCCCATTTTCAGCACGGTGCCGGCCGCGATATCGACGGTCGCGCGACCGCCCAGGACGGTGCACTGGCTTGGCTTGTCGGTACCCGAAGCGCGCTTGTGCAACACCGCATTGAGCAGGGTGATCGGCGTTTCGACACCCATGAAGTGATAAGGCAGGTACAGGCAGGCGTAGCGAGCGTTACGACTGACGATATGACCTTTCTGGGCCAGCAATGCCCACGTCGGCTGGTCGTGGGTGCGGACGATGACAAAGACGCCGCCGGCAAAACTGGCTTCGTCCGGCAGGCGCAGGACGTTGAACACCTCGATCACGCCCTCGCGCCCCAGGATGCCGCCGTCTTCGCGCAGGGCGTAGATGTCGGCCAGCTCACTGGTGCGGGCGATGGGGTAGTGCAGCAACTCGACGTCGGGAACGAAACCGATGTTGGTGGCGACCACGGACATTTCGCAGTAGTCAGCGGTGGCGGAGGTTTTCAAGCCATTAAGTGCGGCGCGGCGGGCGGCGAGGGTAGCGGGAATGTCGTTGCCCAGTGTCAGCAGGTCGGCCATGTCCGGAGCGGCGATGACCTGGTCAAGCTGCTGGATGGTGCCTGCCTGCGGGTCGAACACCAGGTCGTATTCGCTGGATTTACCGGCGGCAACGATTTCCAGGCCCAGGACACGGGCCCAACTGACCCAGCCGATCAGGTTGGCCGGCTGGTCACCGTCCGCCGTGGTGTAGACCACACCGTGCTTGGCGGCCAGGCGAGACAGGGTGATGCCGGACACTGCGTCGACTTCCTTACTGACCATGGCCACATGGCGGCCGGCCTCGATGTCGCGACGGGCGGTGCGATAGCCGATGGCCGGGTTGCCGGTGGCTTCGACGAGAATGTCGTAGGTCGCCGCGGCCAGCAGTTCAACGTCCGCGACCAGCACAATGGCGTCAGCCGGGGCCGCGGCAACGGCTTGTGCATCGGCGCATTCGACCAGGCGCTCGGCGGCGAAGCCCAGTTCCAGGCACAGCGCGCGCAGGCCGGCAATGTCCAGGTCGCACAGGGCGGCGGCTTGCAGTCGCGGCATTTTCAGCGTCTGGGCGAGCAACGTACGGGAAAATCCGCCCTTGGCGCCGGTCAACGCGTAGCGAACGGGTTGTGCTTGGTCTGCGAACAGTAATTCGAAATTCATGGTTCGTCCTCGGTGAAAGGTAGAGTCGGCAGCGACCACCGGATGAACAATATTGTTATGGATACGCAGCTACCGAATGAGCCGACAATAGTTGCAAATTAACATTCAGGTCAATTTATTTAACGTGGATTAACACTAGATCGACTTTTTGCCCTAATATCAGCGACAGTTCGACCATGCTTGCGTGTGGTTTTATCATTTTCTAACACTGCGGGTGTTAACGGCCGGCAGGGCAACAGGCGGGCGGTCAGCCGGGCTGACGCCGACGGAGATAACTGTATGAGTGCTGTAAAACCACCTTTGCTCGGCTGCATCGCCGACGATTTCACCGGTGCAACTGACCTCGCCAGCATTCTCGTGCGGGGCGGCATGCGCACCGTGCAGACCATTGGCATTCCTGACGCCGCGCTGGCCGACACGCTGGACGCCGACGCGGTGGTCATCGCGTTGAAGTCCCGCACCAGCCCGGCGGCTGAAGCGGTGCGTGAGTCGCTTGAAGCATTGGAGTGGCTGCGCCAACGGGGCTGCAGCCAGTTTTTCTTCAAATATTGCTCGACCTTCGACTCCACGCCCGCCGGCAACATCGGCCCGGTGACCGATGCGTTGCTGCAGGCCCTGGGCAGTGATTTCACCATCGCCTGCCCGGCGTTTCCCGAGAACGGGCGTACCTTGTACCGCGGCCATTTGTTCGTGCAGGACGGGTTGCTCAGCGAATCGGGCATGGAGCATCACCCACTGACCCCAATGAAAGATGCCAACCTCGTTCGTGTACTGAGCCAGCAGACGCCGTCGCCGGTGGGGCTGGTGCGCTACGACGCTGTCGCCCAGGGGGCTGCGGCGGTAGGCTCGCGCTTTGATGAATTGCGCGGCGAGGGTGTGCGCATCGCGATTGCCGATGCACTGTCTGATGCCGACCTGCTGACCTTGGGTGAGGCTTGCGCCTCCCTGACATTGGTGACCGGCGGTTCCGGTGTCGCACAAGGGTTGCCGGCCAACTTCAAGCGCCTGGGCACCTTGCGGCAAGTCGATGCCGCGCACATGGACAGCGTCGAGGGCCGGGCTGTGGTGCTCGCGGGCAGTGCCTCCAGGGCCACCAACGCCCAGGTTGCCGAGTGGATGCACGCCGGGAACGCCGCCTTTCACATCGATCCGCTGGCCATTGCCGAAGGCCGTGATGTGGTCGGTGACGCCGTCGCCTTTGCCGAGCAACATGAGCCGGCGCTGATCTACTCCACTGGCAACCCGGATGCCGTACGCCAAGCCCAGGCCGAACTGGGCGTGGAGCGTGCCGGTGCGCTGGTCGAGGAGGCGCTTGGCAACATCGCTCGCCGCCTGTTCGACAAGGGCTTTCGGCATTTCGTCATTGCCGGTGGCGAGACCTCGGGGGCGGTGGTCAAGGCGCTCGATGTCAAGGCGTTGCGTATCGGACGAATGATCGATCCCGGCGTGCCGCTGACGTTGTCGTTGGGCGGTGAAGCGCCGTTATTGTTGACATTGAAATCAGGAAACTTCGGCGCCCAGGACTTTTTCAGCAAAGCCCTGCGCTTCATGCAAGGGGCAACCGCATGAGCAGCATTGAGAACGCACTGCGTGAAGAAATCTGCACGGTGGGGCGCAGCCTGTATGAGCGTGGTTACACGGTGGGCACTGCGGGGAACATCAGCGCCAGGCTGGAGGACGGTTGGTTGATCACGCCGACCGATGCTTCGTTGGGGCATCTGGATCCGGCACGCATCGCCAAGGTCCTGGCGGACGGATCGTGGAGCAGCGGGGATAAACCGTCGAAAACCCTGGCCTTGCATCGCAAGATCTACGACCGCAACCCCAGCGCCAAAGGCGTCGTGCACACGCATTCGACGCATCTGGTGGCACTGACCCTGGCGGGTGTCTGGAGTGCGGATAACATTCTGCCGCCGATCACGCCCTATCAGGTCATGAAGGTGGGGCGCGTGCCCCTCATCGGCTACGATCGACCGGGGGCGCAGGGCGTCGCCGATCAAGTCGCGCTGCTGGCCGATCAGGTGCGGGCGGTGATGCTCGAACGCCTGGGCCCGGTGGTATGGGAAAGTTCGATTTCCAAAGCCAGCCATGTCCTGGAAGAGCTGGAAGAAACCGCACGCCTGTGGCTCATGACCCAACCCCGCCCGGCACCGCTGAGCGACGCGGCCGTCGAGGAATTGAAGGCCGTGTTTGGCGTGACCTACTGACTGTAGGAGCGGGCTTGCCCGCGATGGTCTCCCGGCCACCGCGGGGCACCAGACCTCCCACGTCATCGTTGACCTCCATCGCGAGCAGGCTCGCTCCCACAGATGCCCGAATTCCCCTGTAGGAGCGAGCTTGCTCGCGATGGTCTCTCGGCCGCCGCGGGGCATCAGGCTTTCCGCGTCATCGTTGACGTCCATCGCGAATGAATTCGCTCCTACAGGTACGGCGCCGTACCTGTAGGAGCGAGCATGCTCGCGATGGTCTCTCGGCCACCGCGGGGCATCAGGCTTCCCGCGTTATCGTTGACGTCCATCGCGAGCAAGCTCGCTCCTACAGGTACAGTGTTGTCCGTGTGGGAGCGAGCCTGCTCGCGATGGCTTCCCGCATCATCTTAGGCACCCATTACAGGCACAGCGATATTCAACCTGGTCAGGGTGACATTCTTGAACAGGTCATCCTCGACCAGTTCGGACACGCCGCCCGGCGACATCTTGAACGAGACAAACCCCATGCTCTCGACCGGCACTCGCTGTAGCGCACTGATCAGGAAGCTCGCGGCAAACCCGTGGGTAACGATCACGGCGCATTCAAGCTCGGAATCCAGGCCCTGGACGAAGTCGGCCAGGCGAGTGGCGAACTGCCGGCGGGTTTCAGCGCCTTCGCAGATGGCATGATCCATTCGACCGTCAGGGCTTTCGGCGGCTGGGGTCATGATCCCGTTGTGCCGCGCCTGGTCCATCCCCTCATGGCTGCCGAACGACATCTCGCGCAGTTGTTCGTCGAAGACCGTCTCGATTCCCAGGGCATCAGCCACTATTTCTGCCGTCTCTCTACACCGCAGCAGATCAGAGGAGTAGATTGCAGTGCGTTCGGGCAACTGCAGGGTGGGAAAAAACCTCGCCAGATGACGGGCCTGTTCAATGCCCTTGGCGGTCAGCCTGGAATCGAACCAGCCACCCACGACGTGATCCAGGTGATGTTGTGCCTGTCCATGTGTAACAACATAAAATCGCTTCATCGGTCGCTCGTTTTCATCCTTTGATTGATACCCCACTGAATCACCGCCGACAGGACGTCACCATGCGCAAGGATTACCTGGCATTTTTCGCTTCGCTGTTCCTGTCGAGGCTGGCGGACCAGATCCTGCTGTTCATCGTGCCATTGGTGGTGTTCCAGACCACGGAAAGCGCGTCCTGGGCAGGGCTGGCGTTTTTCGTCGAATCGCTGCCGCGCTTTCTTGCGTTTCCGCTCTGCGGGGCGTTGTGTGACAAGTTTTCGCCCACGCGGATTCTACACATCAGCCAGGTCTATCGGGCCCTGCTGTGTGGCGTGGCGGTGGTTTTGTACCTGATATTCGGCGGTATCGCCTGGCTGGTGGTGCTGTCGGCGCTGTGCGGGGTGTTGACCACCCAGGGCATCATGGCCCGTGAAGTGTTGATGCCGCATATCTTCCAGCAGTACAGCTACACCCGAACCTTGTCCTACTCACAGATCGCCGACCAGACCGGGCTGGTGCTCGGGCCGCTGCTGGCGGCGCTGTTGCTGGAGCTGTGGGCCTGGCACTGGGTGGTGGCGTGGGTCGCCGGGTTGTTCCTGCTGGCCGATCTGGGCATGCGGGTGTGGCAACGTTACAGCGGCATCACCCTGGAGGTGTTCGATCAGCATCAGGACATCTGGCTGCAGCCGCTGCGGATCGCCTTCGGACATATCCGCCAGCATCGGGCGTTGCAAAGGATCATCACTCTGGCTGTTGGCGTCAACCTGATCGTCGGGGGAGCCCTGGCCACCTCGGCGGCCATGGTGATCGGCCAATTCAGTGCCGGCAAGGACGATTACGCGGTGTTGCAGGCGGCCGGGGCAGGAGTGACCATCGTGATCCTGTTCTTCCTCGCGCGGGTGGTGCTGCCCCTGCGGGTGATGGGTGGCGTCGGGTATTCGATGATCGCCGCGGGTGGCCTGATATGTGCGCTGAGCCCGAACCTGGGGGTGTATGTGCTGGGGTTTCTGCTGATCGTTGGCTTCGACAAGATGTTCAACGTGTACATGCGCACGATTCGCCAGCAGGTGATTCCCAAGCAGGATTTCGGCAAGACAGTCGGGGTGATGACCTTGCTCAACAACCTGTCGCAGCCGTTGGCCGGGTTGTCGGTGGCACTGTTGGCGACAAAGTTGGGGGTGCAGGGGGTGGTGTTGTTTCTGGCGCTGCTGGCGGTGGTGTTGGGGATACTCGTGCTGGTTTGGGCGACGAGGGCTGGCGGTGAGCGGGATACGGCGCAGGGTCTGGTTTCCAGTGTTATCGTTGACGACCATCGCGAATGAATTCGCTCCTACAGGAGGGGAAGATGAAGGTTGGTGTGATTTCCGATACCCATGGATTGTTGCGGCCCGAAGCCGCTGCGGCTTTGCAGGGGTGTGAGCGGATCGTCCATGCGGGGGATATCGGGAGCCGGGAGATTCTCGATCAACTGCAGGCCATTGCGCCGTTGACCGTCGTGCGCGGGAACAATGACCTGGAGGCGGCCTGGGCGGTGGGGCTGCCGGATCTTTTGCGTTTCGAGCTGGATGGCTGGCAGGCGCTGCTGGTGCACGACATTGCCGATGTGCCGGTGGCGCTTGAGGAGGAGGTGAGGCTGGTGATCACCGGGCATTCCCACAAGCCGCTGATTGAATGGCGAGGCGAGCGGTTGTTTATCAACCCCGGCAGTGCAGGGCGGCGGCGGTTCAAGTTGCCGGTGACGTTGGCGCTGCTGGAAGTCGATGCGACGGAGATCGAACCTCGGTTGATCCATCTACTCACCTGAACCTGTAGGAGCGAGCTTGCTCGCGATGGGCCCGAGAACACCGCGGGGTGTCAGGCCTCCCGCGTCATCGTTGGCGACCATCGCGAGCAGGCTCGCTCCCACAGAAGATCGCATTCCCCCTGTAGGAGCGAGCTTGCTCGCGATGCATTCAAGTACCCCGCGATGTATCAGGCTTCCCGCGTCATCGTTAACGACCATCGCGAGCAAGCTCGCTCCTACAGGGGATTGGTGTTTACCTGTGGGAGCGAGCCTGCTCGCGATGGGTTCGAAAACACCGCAGGACATCAGGGGGCCGCGTTAGTGCCTCACTCCACCGCCTCAACCACCCCCTGATCCTCACCCAGGAACCCGCCACTCTGGTGTTGCCACAACCGTGCATAGGTGCCGCCGTTTTTCGCCAGCAGTTCGGCGTGGGTGCCTTGTTCGATGATGCGGCCTTCGTCCATGACGATCAGGCGATCCATCGCCGCGATGGTCGACAGGCGGTGGGCGATGGCGATCACGGTCTTGCCTTGCATCATTTCGTCGAGGCTTTCCTGGATGGCCACTTCGACTTCCGAGTCGAGGGCGCTGGTGGCTTCGTCCAGCAGCAGGATCGGCGCATTCTTGAGCATCACCCGGGCGATGGCGATCCGTTGGCGCTGGCCGCCGGACAGCTTGATTCCGCGTTCACCCACCAGGGTGTCGTAACCGCTGTGGCCTTGCGGGTCGGTCAGTTGGTTGATGAAACCGTCGGCCTGGGCGTTGAAGGCAGCCCGGCGGATCTGTTCGTCGGTGGCGTCCGGGCGACCGTAGGCGATGTTGTCGCGAATGGAGCGGTGCAGCAGCGACGTGTCCTGGGTGACCATGCCGATGGTGCTGCGCAGGCTGTCCTGGGTGACCTTGGCAATGTTCTGCCCGTCGATGCGAATCTCGCCGCTGTCCACATCGTAGAAGCGCAGCAGCAGGTTGATCAGCGTGGATTTGCCGGCACCGGAACGGCCCACCAGGCCGATTTTCTCGCCCGGGCGGATGTGCAGGCTCAGGCCATCGAGCACCTGGCGTTCGCCGTTGTAGTTGAAACGCACGTTGTCGAAGCTCACGGCGCCGCCTGACGGCACCAGCACTCCGGCGTCCGGCGCATCCTGCACCTTGGGGCCCTGGGTCAGGGTGGCCATGCCATCCTGCACGGTGCCGATGCTTTCGAACAGCGAGGTCATCTGCCACATGATCCAGTGCGACATGCCGTTGATGCGCAAGGCCATGGCGGTAATCGCCGCCACGGCACCGGCGCCGACTTCGCCCAGGTGCCAGAGCCACAAGGCATAACCGCCGGCGCCCATGATCAACCCGACCACCAGCGCCTGGTTGACGATCTCGAACTGGCTGACCAGGCGCATCTGGCGAAAACCGGTCTGCTTGAAATCTTCCATGGCCGCGCGGGCGAAATGCGCCTCACGCTTGGAGTGCGAGAACAGTTTCACCGTGGTGATGTTGGTGTAGGCGTCCGAAACGCGCCCGGTCATGGACGACCGCGCATGGGCCTGTTCCTGGCCGACCTTGCCCAGGCGCGGCACGAAATACAGCATCGCCAGCCCGAACATCGCGACCCAGATCACGAACGGCAGCATCAGCTTCAGAGCGAAGCCGCCGGCCAGGGCGATGATCGCGATGAAGTAAACGCCAATGCCGGGTAGGATTTCGATAAGGGTGAACAGCACCTCGCGGACCGCCAGCGCCGTCTGCATCACCTTGGTGGTGACCCGGCCGGAGAACTCATCGGAGAAGAACGACAGGCTCTGGCGCAGCATCAACCGGTGGAAATCCCAGCGCAGCCGCAGTGGCAGGTTGATCGCCAGGATCTGGTGCTGAACCATGGTGCGCAGTGCCACCAGCCCGATGCTGGTGATCAGGACGATGCCGATACCCCACAGCACGCGGGTTTCCTCGCCGCTCACTTCGCCGCCGGTTTTCCAGGTGGCCAGCAGGTCGACGACTTGCCCGAGGAAGGCAAACAACCAGGCCTCATAGATCGACACACTGGCACTGAGCAGGGCGAACGCCAGGATATAACCGCGAGCGCCGCGGGTGCAGGCCCACAGAAACCGCGCCAGCCCGACCGGGGGCGGTGGCAGTTCATCGGGTGGAAAAGGGTCGAGTCTTCGTTCAAACACACGAAGCATTAGGGGCCTCCTGAAGGGTCAAGTGAGGGAATTCTGCCATTTATCGAAGGCTTTGCGGTTTTGAAACGTGAATGGGTGGCGTCGTTCACCGGCAAACACGAGCGTCCCATCGTTCGCGCAGCGCAGGGATCACCTCGTCCACCGATACGCCCGTCACCTGCGGCGGGTCAGGTCGCTCACAGAACTCTCGCCACACATACAGCAGCAGTTCGGCACCATCGGTCGCGGGCTGTGGACTGTGGGTCGAGCCGAAGGTTTGCAGCAGCCTGTACCGCTCGTCACTCCAGAACAGCGTTTCCACCCATTGATGGATGGGGACGAAATGAAAGTGGGTGGAGTGACCGGCGTCATGCCCGAAACGGCCGATGTACAGTCGTTTGGGCTGCAAATGATCTTCGAGGACCGCCTGGATCTGTGCCTGCAGTACACCCAGTTCGGCGAGTGCCTCCGGCGGCAGTTGCGCCAGGTTGTTGGTCATCTGCCGGGCACTGAGCATCAGGTAGCCGGGCAGGGCGCTGTCCATGCGGTGGTTGATGATCCAGTGACGCGTCTGATGAATGATGAAGCGAGGCGGGATGTCCATATATCTGCCTTGAAAGAACCTCGGCGCAGGGTAGCAAGTTGACGGGGTAATGTCCGCACCTGGCCACCCCTGCGGCAAAGATCAAGCCTGAGTCGTGTGCATCCGGTGGTGCTCCACCAGGAAATCGACGAACACCCGCACCCGCGCCGGTATGGCGGCGCCGCCGACGAACACCACGTGAATCGGTTCGCGGTCGCCGGGGTTCCAGTCTTCGAGCAAGGCCACCAGCTCGCCGCGTTGCAGTTCTTCCTCCACCGTGAACCGGCCGATGCGCGCAATGCCGGCGCCCAGGCAGGCCATCTGCGCCAGCGCTTCGCCGCTGCTGCAGGCGATGCTGCCGTTGATCTTCAGGGACAACGCCTCGCCGTTGCGAGCGAAGGGCCAGTCGGGCTGGGCGCGGCGGAAGTTGAAGCGCAGGCAGTTGTGGTGCAGCAGGTCTTGCGGTTCCTGCGGGGTGCCGTGACGTTGCAGATAGGCCGGGGAGGCCACCACCACCTGGCCGGTTTCGCCGATCCGCCGCGCCGTCAGCGGGCTGTCGGGCAGGTGACCGAAGCGCACCGCCACGTCGGCCTGGCCGGCGAGGATGTCGACCACTTCGTCGCCGAGGGTGAGGTCGACCACGATGTTCGGGTAGCGGGCAGTGAACGCCGTCACCAGCGGCACGACGGCCATGCGCCCGTGGCCGAGGGCGGCGCTCACGCGCAAGCGGCCCTGGGGCACGCCCTGGTCGGCGATGGCTTCCTCGACTTCCGCCATGTCTGCGAGGATGCGCCGGGCGCCGCGCAAGTACGCCTCGCCCTCGGCGGTGAAGGTCAGCGCCCGGGTCGTGCGCAGCAGCAGGCGGGTGCCGAGGCGCTGTTCGGTGCGCGTGATGACCCGGCTGACGGCCGAGGGGGTCAGCCCCAGCACACGGGCTGCCGCTGACAGGCTGCCTTGCTCGGCCACTGTGACGTACACGGTCATTTCACCGGATCTGCCGTTGAAGTCCATTTGTGCCTCTTGCGCAAAGGTGTTTGCCGAAAAGGCCGTCTTCTGGCCTTGGGAAACACATTGTAACCTTTGCCGCATAAATGAGGACCTTGCCATGCGTATAAATCCACCCCTTGTAGCACTCGCCACCGGCGCCTTCGGCATCGGTGTCACTGAATTCGCCCCGATGGGCATGTTGCCCGGCATCGCTGCCGATCTGGGCGTTTCCATTCCTGCCGCCGGCCTTCTGGTCAGCGCCTATGCCCTGGGGGTGCTGCTCGGCGCGCCCCTGATGACCCTGACCACCGGCAAGATTCCCCGGCGCCAGCTGCTGATCGGGCTGATGGCGATCTTCACCCTGGGTAACCTGATGTCCGCCATGGCCACCGATTACTACAGCCTGCTGATCGCCCGCGTCGTCACCTCGCTCAACCACGGCGCGTTCTTTGGCGTCGGCTCCATCGTCGCCGCCAGCGTGGTCGCGCCGGACAAACGCGCCGGAGCGGTGGCCGCGATGTTCATGGGCCTGACCCTGGCAACCATTGGCGGTGTGCCGCTGGCCGCCTGGATGGGGGAAATGCTCGGCTGGCGCACCGCGTTCTGGGGCATCGCCGGATTGGGCGTGATCACCATGGTCGCGTTGTGGTTCGCCTTGCCCAACCTGCCTCTGCCGAAAAGCGGCGGGGTGCTCGCCGAGATTCGTGTGTTGGGCCGCGGCCCGGTACTGGCGGCGCTGGCGTTGACCGTCGTCGGTTCGGGTGCGATGTTCACCGTCTTCACCTACATTGCGCCGATTCTCAGCAGTGAAACCCACGCGTCCACGACCTTCATCACTGCCATGCTGGTGCTGTTCGGCGTGGGGCTGACCTTGGGCAACATGTGGGGTGGCAAGGCGGCAGACCGCTCGATCGACCGCACCCTGATCGTCTCGCTGAGCGTGCTGATCGCAGTGCTGCTGGCCTTCACCGTCCTGATGCGTTGGCCACTGGCTGCCGCCGTGAGCATCCTGGTCTGGGGCATCGCCAGCTTCGCCTTGGTGCCGCCGCTGCAAATGCGCGTGATGGAAGCCGCCAAGGACGCGCCTAACCTGGCCTCGGCGGTGAACATCGGCGCGTTCAACTTCGGCAATGCGATTGGTGCGGCGCTGGGCGGTGCAGTGATCAACGCAGGCCTGGGTTACCCGGCGATCTCCCTGGCGGGCGCCGCGATGGCGGCGCTGGGGCTGCTGATGGTGCTGGTGTTTGCCAGCCGGTCCAGAGCGGTCAAGGTGGCGACGGCGTAAGAACGCCAATCGTTCCAGCCAACGACCACAGGTCGCTGGCTGGAATTGCGTCACTTGCGAAAGATTTTGCTGATGACACTGCCGGTGCGGACATCCACTCGACAATCAAACCCCGAAAAATTGCCCACCACCAGCGGCTCCTCGCTGATGAGCTGCGTATAGGCGCCAGTGCCGCCAAGGGCAACATCTGCGACACGCCAGAGCTGCTCCCCTGTGGTGACCGAGTAACCAAACAGGTTTCTCGCCGGAGCATCCTTTGGGAACACCATGTAGTCGTAGATCACCACGACGATGCCCGAGATTTCGTGAGCCTCAAGAACCGGATAAGCCGCGGCGATGCTTCCTTGGGAGTGGGTTATCAGGCTGGATGCGACAGTGAGTTTCATGTCAGGCCGGAAGGTTGATAGAGGTCAATTGTGCTGATCACGCCACGGCACAATACATTCATTTGCCTGGGGCTGCTCCCATCAGTCTTTGACTGGCGATCAAAAAACCGCACAATGGCCGGCTTTTCTCGGGACTGGACGGTCATGCAACGGATTGTAATTTTGGGCAATGCCGGTAGTGGAAAATCCACGCTCGCCCGCGCCCTGGGCAAACGCCTCGGGCTACCCGTGGTGCATCTGGACAGGCTTTTTTGGGAGCCAGGCTGGGTCGAGCCGGACGCCGAGCAGTTTCGCGCGCGCGTCAGCGAAGCGGTTGCGGCGAATACCTGGGTTTGCGAAGGCAACTATGCAAGGCGCACTTTCGATCTGCGCCTGCCACGGGCCGACCTGATCATTTGGCTCGATACGCCGCGGCTGACCTGTTTCACCCGAGTGATCATCCGCAGTGTCATGAACCGTCCGCGTTCCGATCTTGCAGCAGGTTGCACGGAAAAGCTCGATCGAGCGTTCCTGACCTTCCTGAAATTCGTCTGGAATTTTGACCGTGACTACCGCCCCGGTATTGACAGGGTGCGGCAAGCCATTGGCCCACAGGTGCCGACGATGCACTTGCGAGGACGTCGACAGATCGACGCATTTTTAGGCAGTTTGCCCGCGACACCGGAAACTTGCCTTGAGTAGATTTTCGACGGTACCGAGCAGCTTGAGTATTGATGTCGAGGTTGGCGGTGCCCGCTATAGAGCGGGTGCTACGATGAGGGGAATGGAATAGCCGTCACTGAGCCGCGTGTTCAGAACTCGGACAAGGAATGTAGGTCTCGTATGCGTCACTTCCCACTGCGATTGGCAATGTGTTTGCGCCTACTTGGAGACTACTGACCGTGTACTCCTGACCTCCGGTTTTACGAATGAATGCCGCTGATTCGCCCTGCAGGAAGGGTTGACCGTTGTCCGTCAGCAGCTTGATCACTTTGGTTCGGAACGACGGGTTGTTCGCGGGGCCTTCCAGGTAAGGGATCAGCGATATGGCAAGTTGCTTTGTAAATACCGTGAAGGTTTGCCCATTACCATCGCTGATGCAGCTCACATCTTGAGTGGTAAGCATGCCTTTTTGCACATATTTGCCATTTTCATAATCCACCAGCAACAAGCTCTTTTGAGTGAGGATGCCTATGCCAGGGGTGTACTTCAGCGCAGCAGAACGCCCAGGGATCCTGTGCCAACTGAAACTCATAGTCGATGTATCGACGACCTCTTCCAATTTCAGATCGTGTTTGATCTTTTGCCTCGCCTCTGGCGTCTTATGCTCAATGCTGGCGCAGGCGGTGATGAACACGGCGACAGCTGCGATGAAGATGTGACGAAGCATCGTTGTTCCTTGTTTAATTCAACGTCACATCGCTGAATTTCAGCATCAGTGACTCATCGTTGTTATCCCGGAAACTGAGCTTGATAGCTGGGGCCTTGTTCAGCTTGCTGCTGCTTTGTTGAAATTTCAGTGTCACCCGTGTCGGCACGTTCCTGACCAATTGGAACGCCCTGTAATAAGCGTCATCCACCTGACCGACGCGTACCGACTCGAGTTTGAGTGGGCCGCCCGTCTCGTCGAACAGGAAGGTGCCATCGTTAAACCGAAAACCTCGATCAATATTCAGGTTGGTCAACTCGAAAGTGCAGGTCGGCAAGCGACCTATGTTTTCGCAATCGAGCAATTCGATGCGCACGTTATCCAATACTTCTAACCGTTTGCCGAGCAGGTTGGTGCCTTCGTTTTCGACGACTTTTGATTGCAGCTTGGCGAATTCGAAAGAAGGCTTGGCGTATTCGGTGCCCAGGATAAAGAAGCCGAGTGAAAGAATGATCAGCATGAAGAACTGAAGCGTTCCTCTGAGGATTGGCGTGAGGTTACGGATTTGCCAGCCGATGGAAACGGAGCTCAAAAATAAAAAGGTACCGACTACCAACACCACACTTTTCCAGCTGATGAAGGTGAAACCGAATGCGCTTGGGTCGGGTACGGCGTAGGTGATCAATGCCCATAACCCACTGAGTACAACGCCGAGTCCGGCCATGCCGCGGGTGATCAGCGATGTGATTTTGTGGGTCCGAGTCATGGGTGCGAGTACATCCTGCTGAGGCATCAACGTTGCCAACTCCCTGTTTTTTAAGCCAGATCAGCGGTCCTGAAAAGTGGCAGGCCGTTGCAAAAAATATCCCTGGGATGCCAGGCAGAGGGTAATTGTGGCACGTTGCCAGTATTAAGTCATCGTGCGAGGTGGGAGCTTGAAAAGGCCGCTGGAGGAGGCGAAAGGGTAGTAGTGCCCGTCGTATGGGCACTACTCACAGGGGAAAGGCTTACACGTCGGCTTACCAGTTGTAACTCAACTTGGCAGTAATCTCGCGACCCGGGTTGTAGAAGTTCGCCGTACCGGAGCCGACCACGTGTTGCTCGTCGAGCAGGTTGCTGACGTTCACAGCCAGGTCGGTGCCCTTGGCGATCTTGTAGTTGAAGGCGGCGTCGAACAGCGTGGTGCCATCGCTCTTGTCGGTGTTGGCAGCATCGAAGTAGTAAGCGCCGACGTAACGCGCGCCCAGGCCGACGCTCACGTCGGTGCCAGGCACATCGTAGTAGCTCCACAGCGAGGCGGAGTGCTTGGGTGCCGTGGCGAACTCGTTGCCCTTGAGGGAGCTGCCGTTGCGCAATGAACCGCGTAAAACGTCGGACTCCATGTAGGAGTAGCCGCCAATCAGGCTGAGGTTCTGCGTGACCTGCGCCTTGGCCTCGAGGTCCAGGCCGCGCACCCGCGACTCGCCCACGGTCTGCTGCTCGATGATGCCGCTCGGCAGTACCACGGCGATGGTGACGTTTTCCTGGGTCAGGTCATACACGGCTGCCGAGAACAGCGCGTCCATGCTCATGGGCGAGTACTTCACGCCGATTTCGTATTGCTTGCCGGTCTGCGGTGTTACGCCAACCTGGGGCGGCGACACCGATTCCACCATGCTCACGTAGGTGGACACCTCATCGTTGACGATGTAGGTCAGCGCGCCGCGGTAAGAGGTTTCCGAGAAGTTGTCCTTTTCGTTGGTTTGCAAGCCTTTGCTGGTCAGGTCCATGGAGTCGTTGCGCACGCCGCCGGTGAGGATGAAGCGCTCGTAGAACGACAGGTTCTGCTGAAGGAATACCGCCTTGGTTTTCGCGTCTCGCTTGTCGACAGCATACGGTGCGATGGAGCGTGAAACGCCAGTGAATACCGGGTTGGCGAGGTCAATCGAGGTCGTTGGGCTGTAGATCGAGCTTTGCTTGGTCGTCGAATCGAGATACTCCACGCCCACCAGGCTGCTGCTGTCGATGTTCTCGAAGCGGGCATCGTATTGCAGCATCAGGTTGCCGTTGAACTGGTCGGCTTCGGTGTCCGTGCCGAACTGATAGCGGTCAAGCGTGGTGCCGACACGCGATGCACTGTCGCTGAGGTACACGTAGCCAAAGTCATCGGTCAGCGTGCTGTAACGCATGTTGCTGCGCAGCACGAAACCGTTGTCGAAGTCATGGGTGACGTTGCCGCTGAGGCTGGTGCGTTCGACATCGTGGAAGTTATAGCTGGGCTCGCCATAAAACTTGCTGCGGTCGTATTCCTTGTCCAGCGGATAACCACCGCTGTTGGGCGAACTTTCGGTTTTCAGGTAATCCAGCACCACGGTGGCCGAGGTGAAGTCCGTGGGCGCCCAGGTCAGGCCACCCATGAACAACTGGTTATCGTCCTGGGAGTGATCGTACTCGCGATCGCTGTTCTGCCCTTTGGCGGTAAAGCGGCCGGCCAGGGTTTTTTCGTCGTTGAGCGCGTCGCCCACGTCGATGCCCGTCTCGACATGGTTGAAGGAACCGTAGGTCACATAGCCCTGACCGAATTTCTCGAAACGCGGCTGTTTGGTCACGAAGTTCACCGAGCCACCTGGGTCGGCCGGGCCAAATAGGGTGGAGTTGGCGCCACGCAGAATTTCGATGCGCTCATAGGTGAACGGATCTTCACGCACGCCGCGCATCGAACTCAGGGTCAGGCCGTCACGGTAGGTGGTGGCCTGGAAGCCGCGGATCTGGAAGTAGTCGTTGCGGTCGTCCGTGCCATAAAAATCGCTGATCACGCCCGGCGTGTATTGCAACGCCTCTTCGGTGGTGCTGACGCTGCGTTGTTCCATTTCCTTGCGGGTCACCACCGACACGGAGGCGGGGGTGTTGAGAATGCTGGTTGCCACCTTGCCGCCGACCCAGAGTTCCTTGGCGACCACCGAGTTGACGTCGTCGTCGGCACTGACCTTGACCTTGGCGTTGATGATCAGCGGCGCGAGGCGGTAGTTCTCGCTGTCACCTGCGCCGAGGTCGAGCGGGGCAGGGGCTGGCACCAGCAGGTAGGCATTCGGGCCTTGTTGCTCGGCCTGCAATTCGCTGCCCTGCAACAAAGACGACAGCGCAGTCTGGGTGTCGAGCGCGCCGTTCACCCCTTGAGTGGTGCGGTTCGCCACGCTTGCCGCATCGAAGGAAAGGCTGATGCCGGCCTCACGCGCAAAGCGGTCGAGCGCCGGTGCCAGCGGACCGGCCGCGATGTTCCATTGCTGGAGCTGATTGCTCGGAGCAGCGCTCGAAGAAGCGGCCTGCGAGGGCAGTGTATAGCTGCTGACGATCAGGCCCAGCATCGCGACCTGTAAGGCACGATTTAATGGATGGCGCTGTGAAACCGGGGACAAACTCATTTTCTCGCTCCGTGGAAGGTTATTGGCTGACTGGCCTGTTTTGCGGCCTTCCTTACAGGTCGAACGAGAATGAGAAATCACCTCATTATTTTTTGCAGACAAGCGAACGAACTCAGCCGTGGGCGCTCAACGTCACCCAGTAACGGGTCCGGTAATCAATGCGCAGGCGCAGGGATTGCGCGACCAGGGCCAGCACCTGATCGTTGTCGGCGAGCTGATAGGTACCGGAAACCCGAAGGTCTGCCACCTCGTCGGCGCAGCGCAATACGCCGGGGCGATAGCGTGACAACTCGGCGATAAAATCACCGAGGCGCATGTTGCGCGCGCTGATCACCCCGTCACCCCAGCTCCAGACGTCCAGGCCGTTATCCGTTAACTTACGGGGGCCGCTTGAGGTGAACAGCAGCGGCTTCGTGGCCTGGACACCGAGGCTGGCGCTGTCAGGGGGTTGCCTGTCTCCGGGGAAGACCGTGGCCGCGCCACCCTGAACCGCCAGCAGGGTGCCGTCGTCACGCTCGTGCGCCAGCAGACGGGTGCTCTGGGCGCGGATCATGCCGTTGCGTGTCTGCACCCAGAAGGGGCGCTGATCGGCGCCGACATTCACGATGATTTCCCCGCGGCGCAGAATGATCAGGCGCCGCCGGGCGTCGAAATCGCTGTCGACGGCACTGTCGCTGTTGAGCTGGACCAGGCTGCCGTCGTCGAGCTCGAAGCGGCGTCGTTCGCCGGTGTCACTGTGCTGCTGTGCCATCAGGGCCGGCAGCGGTGTGTAATCCCGACCGAGCCAGGCTGCAGCGCCCACCGTGGCCAGCACGCCCAACAGTTTGAGGCTTTCGCGGCGACGCAGGCCGCGCTGGGTACCGTTGAGGGTTTGCCTGGCCAATTGCGCGGGAATACCGGCGAAATCATCCCCCAGCGTGGCCACCCGTTGCCACGCCAAGCCATGTTCCGGGCGTTGTTGCAGCCAGTGCTCGAATGCGCGCCGGGCCTGCTCATCGGCCTGATTGAAGCGCAGACGCACCAGCCACTGGATCGCCTGGTCGACCACGGCCGGGTCCAGCGCTTGCGACTCAGGCCTCGACATAACGCAAGCGATAGCAGTGTTGCAGGGCCTGGGCCAGGTCGCGCTCCACGGTGGCGCGGGAAACACCGAGGTTCTCGGCGATTTTGGCGCAGGTCAAACCGTCGAGCTGGGCAAACAGAAATGCCTGGCGAACCCTCGGTTTGAGCTGGTCGAGCATGCGGTCGATGCGCTCGAGCGCATCAAGAATCATCAGCCGGCTTTCTGCCGAGGGCACCTCCTGCTCCGGCAGCAGCGCGATGCTCTCCAGATAGGCGCGTTCGAGTTCGCGGCGACGATACTGGTCGATCATCAGCCCGCGGGCGATGCTGCTCAGATAAGCGCGGGGTTCACGCAGGGGGCTTGATTGACGGGATTTGAGCACGCGCACGAAGGTGTCTTGCGCCAGGTCGGCGGCGTTTTCGCGACAGCCAATGCGGCGGCTGAGCCAACCGTGTAACCACGAGTGGTGGGTGCGATAGAGCAGCCCCAGATCGGCAGTAGCCAGTGAATCGTCGCTGCGCATCGCCATCCCGAAAGTACATGATTGATAATTACTCTCATTCTACTCACGGGATGGGGGTCAGGTAAATGGGACTATCGGTCGCGCTTGGGCAACTTCCAGTTCGGCCGGATGAAATGGCAGGTGTAGCCATTGGGAATGCGCTCCAGATAATCCTGATGTTCAGGCTCCGCTTCCCAGAATGGCCCCGCCGGTTCGATTTCAGTCACCACCCGACCTGGCCACAACTTCGAGGCATCGACGTCGGCGGCGGTGTCTTCGGCGATGTCGCGCTGCTCCTCATTCAAGTAGTAGATCGCCGAGCGATAGCTGGGGCCCAGGTCGTTGCCCTGACGGTTGGGGGTGCTCGGGTCGTGGATCTGGAAGAAGAACTCGAGAATCTGCCGATAGCTGATCACCGCCGGGTCGAAGACGATCTCGATGGCTTCGGCGTGGGTGCCGTGGTTGCGGTAAGTGGCGTTGGGCACATCGCCGCCGCTGTAGCCGACGCGTGTGTTCAGCACGCCAGGGTAGCGGCGCAGCAGGTCCTGCATGCCCCAGAAGCAGCCGCCGGCAAGGATGGCGGTTTGTGTTTGGCTGGTCATGATCTGTCGTTCCTCTCGGGAGCGGTGGGTATGGCCCTTGTTATGAGGGCGGCCTGGCCGATTCCAAGGGGCGGATGACAGAACCGGATAGCCAGAACGGCCTTCAGCGCCCGCTGATCGGTGGAATCGCTCCGCCGGTCGCCTGAACCTCCCGTTTGCGCTTCGAGGTTCAAACTGTCACGTGCGACTCTGCACGGAGGCGTACGACAATGAGCACCAACCTGATAAGCGCCATGACCGCAGCGCTACTGGCTGTAGCCTGCATGACGGCGCTCGCTGACGCAGCAAAACAGCCCAACGTGAGCGAACCTTCTGCCGCCCAGGCCCTGACCGTCTCGGCTCCAGTAGCCGATGTCGAGGAAGGCGATTCCGGATACATCCAGGCAGTGGGAAGAAGTGCTTCACATTCGATGCATCCCAACGCGCCAGTGCCTGCCGAGCAACTGGCTGACGATGAAGGAGGGGTGTTACGGCAAACGGCAGAAGAATGATCCCCTGCGCCTTGCATTAGAGGGATCACCGCTTTGAAACGCACGAAGCCCGCCGCCATGAACGGCCGATGCTGTGGTGATGATCACCCGGCATGGCACCCAACCACTGGGTTTGGTGGGCTTCGAGCACTGGCGCCTGGCAATTCGAATCGACACCACGTGCGCCGTACCTCGCCAGGAATCACATTCTTTGGCCGATCCTTGATGGAATCCTTGAAAACACCGGGTATACAGTGTTGCCACGCCTGGCGACCGATCCTGGCGCGCACCTTCTCGAATAACAAAAAAGGAAACCACCATGAAAGGTTACTGGATCATTTTCGGATCGACCGTCACCGACGCGGCCGCCCAGCAGGAATATGGGCGCTTGTGGGGGCCGATCGCCGAGCAATACGGCGCGAAACTGAAAGCCCTGGACCCGGCGGCGTTGCTGGAGTCGCATACCAGCAGTCGTGTGGTTGCTGTTGAGTTTCCCAGCTATGCCTTGGCGAAAGCCTGTTATGACGACCCGGCTTACGTGGAGGCGAAGGCTTTTGCGTTAAGGGCCGCGCGGCGGGAAATGATCGTGATCGAGGGGGACTTGGGGGATTGAGGTGTGTTAATGGTGGGTGTTAGTTGGCGGTTATCGAATGGAAACCGTCACGCGAACGAGGTTTTTACCTGACCGGTATGAGGTATTAAAAACAGCTATGACGCTCTCCATAGGCGACTTCATAAAACTGATCCACGTCGATATTGCGAAGGCATCGTATGTTGACTGGATAAACTCTCGTGATGCGGCGCCAGGGGATATCGCAGTCGTCAAGGAAACCTTCAGTAGCGAGTCCGGGCTCATCGTCCGTTTGGAATGCGAGTCTCGCCCAGGCTTTCACGTATGGGGCGCCATATTTCATGAGGCAGATTTGACCTATGAACTGTTGCCCGTTAAACCGATTCACGATGACGAGCTTCAACATCCTCTTCGGGCTGAAGATTGCTGACTTTTGCGGAAGGTACCCATCGGCTGGCCTGACCGTATCGTTGATTTCGCCTACTATTGATTGGCGTGAAATGTCCTGATTTCGTCTGCCTCAGGCATTTCTGGCACTGTGCAGCATGGCTAACCTCGTAACCTCCTAAACCGCTGAGGAATGCCATAATGTCCGCCCAGAAAACTGCACTCATTGTCATCGACGTACAAGAGTCGTTTCGCGCTGCTCCATACTGGAACGAAGATAGCTTGCCGACCTTCCTCTCTCACCTGCAACCGTTGATAGACGGCGCGAAAGCCGCAGGCATTCCTGTACTTCAGGTCTTCCATGCGGAGGGCACAGGACCGTTCTCCGAGGCATCCGGCCTCGTCAAAACCATGGAGCCGCTCAACATTGCGCCCGACGCAATCTTCAAGAAGCCCCGTCACAGTGCACTGGTGGGTTCGGGACTCGACGTGTGGCTGAATACTCACGGCATTCGCCGGGTCATCATCTCGGGTATCCGCACAGAACAGTGCTGTGAAACCACCGCGCGACACGCTTACGACTTGGGCTACAACGTCGATTTCGTCAGCGAGGCGACATTGACTTTCCCAATGACCGACGAGGCCGGTCGTGAATGGAGCGCTGACGAACTGCATGCCCGTACCAAACTGGTGCTGAGTGGTCGCTTCGTAAGAGTTGCCACCGTCAAGGAGGCACTGGCGGGGGCGGCAGAGGCATTGCCGAGCCCAGGAGGCACAGCAGTCGCATGAGTAACGGTGCGCGGCATCCGGTTTTGATCGAGGTCATCGTCGTTGTACCACCGAGTGTCCTGCTGCTTGATATAGCAGGGCCTATCGAGGTGCTTCGAAAGGCTAATCTCGAGCAGGATGCCGTGCACTACCGGGTGCGCTACGTTGGGGCGCGACCTTCGGTCAAGAGTTCGATCGGGTTGGGTATAGATGGCATCGAACCGCTGCCCGATCACTTGCCCAGCGGCGCCCTGGTGGTACTGCCCGGGACATCTGAGCAAATACTGGACAGCACCTCCTATCTTCTTGACAACACATGCGATGGGCCTGGGGAAGAGGCAGATTCCGCCACCCACGAAGCCGCAATTACCGATTGGCTCAGAAGGATCATCAAACCGGGCATTCGCTTGGTATCAATTTGTTCTGGGGCTCTTGTAGCCGCACGGGCCGGCCTCCTGGACGGGCACGACTGCACGACGCATCATTTGTGCGTCGCCGAACTCTCCAGCGCTGCTCCCTTGGCTCAGGTGAAGGAAAATCGGCTCTACGTGGAGGATGGCGAGCGGCTCACCAGCGCTGGTATCACGGCAGGCATTGATTTGATGCTGCATATCGTGACTCAGCATACCGGCCATTGCGTTGCGCTTGCGGTTGCTCGATACCTCGTTGTCTATCTGCGCCGTGCCGGTGCCGATCCGCAGCTTTCACCTTGGCTCGAAGGCCGTAGTCATATCCATCCCACTGTACATCGCGCACAAGATGCCATTGTTGCTGAGCCAACGCGAGAATGGTCGGTCGAGATACTGGCGCATGTCATAGGAGCGAGTTCACGCAATCTTTCCAGGCTGTTCAACGCTCATACCGGTATGAGCGTCTCGGAATACATCAATCGCATGCGCGTGGCATTGGCCCGAGAGTTGATAAGCGGCTCGCAGCTTGATATTGAGACTGTGGCCGAGCGCGCCGGTTTTGGTTCGGCGCGTCAATTGCGTCGGGTATGGGCGCGTTTTTATAAGGTGCCGCCTAGTCAGATGCGCGATGTTGGAGCTTTCACGCATTAATCGGTGCCCGGGCATTGCGCCTGACTCATACCCTGGAACCATCGAGTTTTGCCTGCCGGCTACTGCGCCGCAGCTCTTGTGGCGTGCGTCCGACCACACGCATGAAACTGCGAAGCATGTGATCGGCATCGCCGAATCCGCAGCGCCTGGCTATCCCCTCGAACGGCTGGTTGCTGTCCTCAACCAACGGCCGTGCCGATTCAATACGTAGACGTTCGACCGCTTTGGAGGGCGTCACTCCAATAGCCGCAGCAAATACGCGGCTAAACTGGCGCACGCTCATATTGGCAACGTCGGCCAGACGTTCAACGGGCAAATCTTCATGCAGGTGATCGCGCGCATACGTGAGCACCGCACGGATTCGGTCCGAGCCCGGGTCAAAGTCCAGCAACGAAGAAAACTGGTACTGCCCCCCTGGCCGCTGATAATAAACCACCAGCATGCGCGCGACGGACCGCGACACTTCCTTGCCCAGGTCTTGCTCAATCATGGCCAGGGTCATATCGATACCCGCCGACATGCCCGCGGACGTCCAGACATTGCCGTCTTCGGTCCAGATTCTGTCGCCATTGACCTGCAGCAACGGGTATCGCGCTTGCAACTGCGGCGCATAGTTCCAGTGGGTGGTGGCCACGCGGCCATCGAGCAGACCGCTCTCGGCAAGCAAAAAGGCGCCCGTACACACACTCGCCGTGCGACGTGAGTTCGCGGATATCTGCCGTATGATCGCGGCCAATGAGGGCATCCTGTCATCGATCGGCGCGGTTGGCGCGCCGACGATGATGAGCGTATCGAAGCGCTCGACAGCCTGTATCGCTTCAGTTGCAATTTGCAGCCCACTCGACGCATCGATCAATCCTCCCTCCAGTGAGGCAATGGTGAATCGATAGCTGGAGGGGCGTCCAAGATTGGCGTTACTGAAGGCTTCGAGCGGGCCGCTCAGATCAAGCAGGACAAAGCCTGAGTAAACCAGAAAACAGATATGACGCTGCATGAACGAAACGCCCGAAGTCCGAGTGATGGCGTCATGGTACGCGGTTGCCACCTCTAAGGTCATCACAGTTGTCATGCCGCTGGCACACGCCAGGTGCCGCGCTTCTTGTCCGAAAGCCAAGGAAAAATGTCCATTGCGCCGGGACCTCGCGACGTACCTTGAATGCACCCAAACATGCATGAGGACTTGCAAATGACCTTCAACATTCGTCCCGGTAAATTTTTCGCCTGCGCCCCGTTGCTGGCCGCATTACTGATGGCCCCCGGCATGGGCCACGCCGTCGAAGACCCGTACGCTGACCCGGTCAAGCCGGCGCTCCCGGCCTCCACTTTCGAGTGGGATTCCAGTCGCACCGCTTTGGTGGTGATCGACCCGCAGATCGACTTCATGAGTAAAGACGGTGCCGGCTGGGCGGTCTTCGGTCAGAGTGTCACCGAGCAAAAACTGGTGCCGCACCTGAGCCAACTGTTCAAAGCGTTCAAGCAGGCCGGAGCAACCGTAGCCATCTCACCCCACTACTACTATCCCCACGATCACAAATGGGAGTTTGAGGCGCCAGCAGAGTCCGTCCAGCACAAGCTCGGGCTGTTCGATCGCAAAGGTGCCTTGACGCTCGATGGGTTCCGTAACTCGGGGGCCGATTTCATGCAGGAGTTCAAGCCCTTCATCGAAGACGGCAAGACCATCATCGCCTCACCACACAAGTTGTACGGACCGCAAAGCAACGACCTGATGCTGCAATTGCGCAAACAGCGCATCGACAAAATCGTCCTGGCCGGCATGGCCTCCAACCTGTGTGTTGAGTCGCACCTTCGCGAGTTCCTCGAACGGGGCTTTGAAGTCATCGTCGTGCGTGACGCGGTGGCCGGACCGAAGCTGCCTGACGGCGACGGATACGGTAGCGCGTTGGTCAACTTTCGCTATATCGCCAACGGTGTGATGACTACCGACGAAGTGGTGAAAAAACTCGAAGGGCGGTAATCCTGATAAAGAATGTTCACACCCACGTTCACATCCATATACGGGAGCTCTAGCAGCTCCCGTGTTGGTTGGCTAACAGAGAATGAAGGTCGGCACGCCATGCCGCACCAGGTAAGCGGGGCTTGCGCACAGAACGCGGGGATTGGGCGTCAGCGAACGAGCCACTAAAGCGGAATCGCGCAGGCTCGCGATGCGGATTGCTACGTCGATGCCCAGGCTGACGATGTCTACGATGCTGTCGGAGAGGTGAAGATCTACTTGCAGAGCAGGATGTTCGGCCAGTATTTGTGGGATGAGCGGCATGATGACGGCCTGGCCGAACACCGTCAGAGCCGTCACTTTCAGTACACCGCTGGCCGTTCCTGTGTTCGCCTTCAAAGTGACTTTCGCCGCCTCGCTCGCGCCAATCAGCGTCTTGGCAACTGGTAGGAAAACGTCCCCTTCAGGCGTGAGCGAAATCGAGCGCGTGGTGCGGTGCACCAATCGAACTTGCAGCTCATTCTCAAGGGAGGCCAGCCGCCGTGAAACGGTCATGGGGGACAGCCCTGGTCGTCGAGCAGCCCCCGAGAGGCTGCCGCTTTCAGCAATCGTCGCGAACACCTCGACGTCCAAGGTTGTCATTTATGTGGTCTCCCGCAACTCCTGGGAATACACACTCAGTCAAACGGTTAGCGCGGCAGCGCACATCAGCCCGCCAATGATGCCTACGTGTTCGAGGGCAATCTGAAACTCCTCCATTTTCTTCGGCGGCTCAAGCTTCCAGAACGCATGCCCGAGCGGAATGGATAACAGCGTGAAAACACCCAGGGCGCCGGCGCCTAACCATCCCAGATCGGCAGCATTGGTGATCAGGAGGGCTGAGCCTGCCAGCTCTGTCGTCACCATCAGCATCACGATCAACTTTGGTGCTGGAAGCCCATAGCCTTTGATGGTCTGCACCATCAGGTTGAACTTGACGATGCCGAACACTCCCGCCACCCAAAAGAACGACGTCAGGATGATGCGAGCCATCAGCTCGAATGCGGGGCTCAGTAGCAGTTCGTGAATAAGTGTCGGCATGGCAGATCAGGTCCATCAGCATGGGCGGCGCACGGGTTGGGCCGCGACCTGATAAGCTTATTTTATCGAATACCCCCTGTTTACTCGCATTCCAAGGAGCCGTCCCTTCGATGCCCACGACCTCTCTCGAGCCCCGCAAAATGCCGCAGCAAGCCCGAGCGCGGGCAACCCATGTCGCGATTTTGCAGAGCGCTACTCAGCTTCTCTCGGCATCTGAACTGGACGATTTCAACACCAATGCGATCGCAGAACGCGCCGGTACGAGTATCGGCACGTTTTATCAGTACTTCCCGAACAAGGAGGCCGTGTTACTCACGCTCATACGTGAACAGAAGGCTGAAATGTTTACCAACATTGGCAACGCGATGCGCGATGCGTCCGGATGTTCACTCGAGGGGGCCGTGCGCCTTTTGATTCGCGGCAGGCTCAAGCACTTGCGCGACAACCAGCACGTCGCCTGGATACTCGGTCAACAGGAACTGCTTTTGCCTATACCAGAGGTCAAGGCTGAATACCTGGAGGAGGGCATCCAGTTGTTCAGCCGTGGCCTTGATCATTGGGGGCATGCGGTAAAAGGGATCGACGTGCAGAGAGCTGCAAAAACGATCCCGGCCATGGTGCGCGGGATCATGGAGAGCTGGATACGCGAGCCTTCGCATTACCTGGATATCGCGGAGGAGGAGGCCGTGGACAGCGTTCTCGGTTATCTCCATCGTCAGCGGCGCAGCGCGTCGCGCAGCATTGAAGGAATGTCGCGAGAGTAGACGTTGGATCGTGTCGATCGGTAGCTAACAGTCAGAAGCGGTCATTGCGCCGCAATGGTATCGTCCACTTCTTTTCCAAGGCTTTTGAGAAGTCATGAATAGAGCCAAGTCCTCAATCTGGGCCGTTGCTCCCGAGTTAGGCATCCCTGAATCACCCGCTCTTCTGGTTGAGTCGGGCAACCTTTGGCTCGCTTACTTCCAGGCTTTAAACGAAAGCCTTGCGATTGTGCGATTTTCCGGGCTCATTGATCATCGTCTCATGCCTATAGGGGACGAGGGGTTAGGACGCCACCCCTATGTGCTTGCCGGCCTTCAGCCTTACTCGTTCAACGAACTTATTGGCTCAGAAGAAACCGTCAGCCGCCCCTATTCAAATGCTAGACATTGGGTCATTACGTTTAAAGACGAGACTCTTGATGTGATTGCGCGAACTGGTGAGGTCATGGCTTCGGGATTAGCTTTCGCATCGCCACTTGAGGCCTTGCTCACATTTCAACGCTCACGAGTTACAAACGGCTTTCCCAACGACTGACGTGTTCTCTGGGTTGATTTCAGGCGGTAGGGAAAGGCAGAAATCGGCCATGAGCAGTCGCTCACAGAAGGCAGCTTTCGACCCAAAGCTGCCGCTCAGTAGCGGCAGATTTCGATCCTTGTCTGCCTCAAAAAAAAGCGAAACCAAGCGTCGCTCCTGGAGGCGCATTCTCCCTGGCCATCGATCTCTCGCAGTGTAAATTACCCTTGCTTTTGCGGTCGTAAATACTGGATTGAAACCGATGGCCCTGGTTCACCACGGAGCGTGCGAACGTCAGAAGTTGTACTTGATACCCGTCATAATGTTTCTTGGAGCACCGTACATTCCGTGGTCGCCCGCATAGCTGAGGTAATCGCGGTCAAACACGTTGTTCAAATTGACCGACGCACTCAGATGTTGGTTGAAGTCGTAGCGAGCCAAGAGGTTTGTGACGGCGTAGCTGCCCTGAGTGAAGGTGTGCAGGTCGGCACCGGTTTTACTCTGCCAGTTCACACCGCCGCCAATGGTGACCTTATCCAGGACCCCCGGCAGGCGATAACTGGTGAAGGTCTTGAGACTGTGGCGGGGCAGGGTAGTAACGATACGTTGGTCGTCAGCGTCGGTGCTGACCGCGTAGGCATAGCCGGCGGAGGCCTGCCAGCCTTCGGCCAGTTCGCCATCCAGCGTGAACTCAGCACCTTTGGTGGTGGTGCCTTGTTCGGACTTATAGGTGTTGCCACCTGGGGTATCGATCCAGATCGCCAGGTTGTCTTGCTCGATCTTGAACAGTGCAACGCTGGAGTTCAGCTTGCCGTCGAAGTGGCTCCCCTTGATGCCGACTTCGTAGCCGGTGCCTTCCATGGGGTCCAGGGGTTTGTTGTTGATGTCGCGAACCCAGGACGACTGCGGGTTGAAGATTTTCGTATAGCTGGCATACAGCGACCAGGTGTCGTTGACGTCGTAGACCACGCCGGCATAAGGAATGTAGACGCCGGTTTCCGATTCCTTGGTCTTGGTTTGCGCTGCGCCATACGGCTTATCTTCGATGTCGCGATGCCAGTCAACCAGGCGGCTACCCAACAAGATACTCAGATTGTCCGTGGCATGCAGGCGCGTAGCAAGATAGGCGGAATATTGGGTTTCGTCGGTGGTGGATTTGCCTGTGACGTTGAATTCCGGTTTCGCGGAGTCGCCGTTCCAGTTCAACAGGTTGTCGATCGCGCCGGCCGGAGAGCCGGAATAGTCATATTTCCAGCCGCCGTAGGCTGGAACGTTCTCGTAGTAGTTGGACAGGGTCACACCGGCGATCAGCTCGTGCTCACGCCCCAACAGGCCGAACGGGCCGGTCAGGTAGGCGTCGATGTTGTTCTGGCGCGGGATACCGGAGAAGCGCACAGGCAACTGAGTGGTGCCGCTACCATCAGGGTTGAGGCTGCCGTTGACGTAGTTGAAGACCTCGTCGAACTTGTTTTCGGAGTGGCTCAGTTCGATCTTCCCGCTCCAGCCATTGGCGAACTGCTGTTCGATCGAGGTGAAAAAGCTGGTTTGTTCATGGTCGTTGTATGACCAGGTCTGAGCCGAATTGAGCGAGCGTTTGAGGTTGGTGCGAGAGCCGTCGGTGAAGCGGGTCGGCAGGCCGGAGCGCATGGGCGAATCAACGTCCGTACGTTGATAACTGAAGCCCATGGTCAGCAGGGTGTCTTCAGTCAGGTCAAACTCGGTAATGCCGTAGATCAGTTGCGAGTCCTGCTTGTAACGGTCGACCCAGGACTGCTCGGTCTTGAAGTCGGCGACCAGGCGACCGCGTACGTTGCCGGTTTCGGTCAGCGGGCCGGAGACATCAAAGCCGGTCCCGTAGCGGTCCCAATTACCGGCTTCGGCCCAGACGCTGGCCTGAGCTTCGGCGGTCGGACGCTTGCGGATCAGGTTGATCGTCGCTGAAGGACTGCCCAGGCCGCTGATCAGGCCGGTCGCACCGCGCACCACCTCCACACGGTCATACATGGCCATGCTCTGGGTGTAATTGTCCATGCGCTTGACGGTGGGCACACCATTGATTTCAAAGTTCTGAATCTCGAAGCCGCGCGAGAAGTAACCGTCGGATTCGGCACCCAGCCCGTCGCGCAATACGATGATGCCCGGTGTCGCATCGAGGGTGTCGCTGAGGTTGGTCAGGCGCTGGTCATCCAGGCGCTGGCGGGTCATGACCGTCAGCGATTGCGGGGTTTGCTGGGGTGTCAGGTTCAGGCGGGTCGAGCTGCTGGATGAATAGGTGGTGTAGAGCCCGGTGCCCTCTGTCGTCGACCCGGGCGCTTTGCCGGAAATGGAAATGGCCTGAAGCTCCAGATCCGTGGAGGCCGGCGCTGGCTGCAGGGTGTAACGCCCATCCGGCTGGCGAACCGCGATGAGCTGGCTGCCCTCAAGCAGCGCCTGTAAAGCAGCGTCGACCGTGTAGTCGCCACTCAAGCCGGGGCTGTTCTGGCCGGCAATCAAGTCATTGGGAAACGACAACAGCAAATGGGCCTGCTGGCCCAGTTGATTGAGCGCAGTGCCCAGTGGCGCCGGGGCAATTTCAAAGTGTTGCACGCGGCTGTCGGCGGCGGCCCACACGGGCGATGAAGTGGCGATCACAACCGCTGCGGCGCACCCCAGGGTGGTGACGAGCGAGGTGGCGGAGTACGACGAAACACTGCGGTGATGCATGTGAAGTTTCCCGATGATTTTTGATGTATGGCCTATGAGTCTCGCCAAAAACCAAAACGGCTCATCGAGAACGAAAAAACTTCAAACGTTGGCTGACGCGGGGCGCAAGTTGACCCACAGGCGAGTGAAACGCTGGACATCCAGGTTCAGTGTCTGGGCGACGGCATTGATGATTCGATCACTGTCTGCCAGCGGGTAAGTGCCCCACACTTGCAGGTTGGCCAATGCCGCATCGCAGCCAAGATGTCCGTGACGATAGCGGCCAAGTTCATCGAGGAAAGCCTGCAGCGGTTGGCCGTTGGCGACGATCATGCCTTCGGTCCAGGCCGGCGCGGAGGCTTGCACCGCACGCTGATCGAGCATCCCCAGCGGTCCGAAACGAGCCAGTTGTCCGGCTTGCAGGGCGGTCCGGTTACTGGCTTGAGTCGGGATGACTTCAAGCGAGCCACGATAGACCGCCAACTGGGTTGAGCCATTGTCAAACTGCCGCATCGTGAAACGCGCCGAAGACGCCTGCACCCGAACCTGCGCGGTATTGATCAATGGAGCCGGGTTCAAGGCCGTGTCGATCAAGACCTCGCCGCTGAGTAATCGCAGGTGCCAGCGCTGGTCCGCCATACGAGCCTTTATCGCACTGCGGGTATTGAGTTCGAGCGACAGGCCCGAGGCCAGCGCAACGCGTTTCTGCTCGCCCACACCCGTGGTGTAGTCGGCCGTGATCCGCGACACCATTTCGCTGTCTCGCCCCACCCAGGCGCCGGTGCCTGCCACCAGCAGCAAGGCCAGGCCCTTGATTGCTCGACGCCTGCTCAGCCCTTCATCGGAAGGGAGCAACAGGGCCCGGCGGGCGAGGTTCGGATCACCTCGGGTGCGCAATGAATCGAGCTGCTCGCCCAGGGCCAAGGCTTTTTCCCAGGCCAGCTCATGCAGAGGGTGTTCACTGCGCCATGCCATAAAGGCGGCCTGCGCCGGCGAATCGAAATTGGCCTCCTGCATCTCGAGCCACCACTCCATCGCCTCCTCGCACATTTTCGGCGACAGCGATGATTCGCGGGGAAAGGCGCTTGCGCTGATCGTCATTGCAGCGATTCCGTCACCAACATGCATCGCGCACCCGCCTTGATGATATGGCGTTTGACGGTAGCGATTGAAATACCCAGCCGCTCGGCAATGTCGCCATGGCTGAGCCCATCCAGTTGCGACCACAGGAATGCCTTTTTGACGGCGACATCCAGCTCGCATAGCGCTTCGTCGAGCCGAACCAGCGTCTCGAAAATAATCAGCTGAGTGGCCAGATCCGGCAGCACGCTTTGGTCTTCCGTCTGGAGTGCATCCAGATAGGCTTTTTCCAGGCGTGCGCGGCGATAGTGGTTGGACAGGACGCTGCGCGCCACCTTGGCCAGAAAAGGCCGAGGCTGGCGGACTTCAATCGCCTCGTTACTGACCAGCAAGCGCATGAAGGTGTCCTGCATCAAATCAGCAGCGCGGTGTGAGCAGCTCAATTGCCGATACAGCCAGCTACGTAACCAGCGGTGTTGCTGTTCATAAAGAGCAGTGAGCTGAGCGGTATCGACGGATGCCATGAGCTGCCACAAAGATTTCGCAAATGAGACTTAATATCATATGTGATTGGCCGAGTACCGACAAGAACGCAGAAGGGCGCACTGCATGGCTGGCCTGATGGATGATGGTTGGAGGATCAATATCACGAATTGCTGAGGAGGGCTGCGGTGATACAAAGAGAGGGACTGATTAGCGGGCCGGAATGGCGTCAGCTTGTTCGAGATGCGGGCGCTGTCCTCTCAAATTGAGGCAAAGGCAAACCTGCTGCAGGCCAATAGCTGTCATTCGCGAACGCCATGAATAGGCCGATAGTTAACAGAGCTGGAGGTTTTTGAGCTGCGCGATGTGCGTCGCATGAGCGTCTTCAGTCAAGGTGAAGCCGCAGCGCAGGTAAAAAGTGCTCCCTTCAGCGGTGTCGGTGTAAAGACGCACACTTTCAAAGTGCAAGGCGGCGTGGGCAAGCAAGGCGCTAACGAGTCTCCTGCCAACCTGTTGTCCCCGCGAAGCAGGTGAGACATAAACCCGTCTCAGCCTTCCCGTACGAACATGCGTGAAGGGATCGACAGACAGACCTCCGATACCCACTAGGTGCTGGTCCTGGTACGCAGATATCAGACATTCGCCTGGTGCATCGAAGCGATTGCTGCCTGAATGCCATTCCGAAGTCAGTCGGGTGAGAAACTTGAAACCTTCTGCGACAGCCTCTTTCTCAAGGGTAGAAATTTGTGGCGGGAGGTGCGTGACTTGTTGAATGTCCATTGGGGGCAATTTTCCCTGATTGAAGTCGGCACGGTTCTGAGCTGCCAGGACATCTTGATGCGCGGGCTGTTGGCTCGCCAGGGCGGCTATCGGCCAGAAGCAGCCGGTGGAAACCCGAGCGGGGAAGCAGTAGCTTATGTGGCCGTGGGCAACAGATACGTCCCAACTGAACATCCTTTTTATGCCACGCTTCATTTTGGGTAATTTTGATTAATGGGACCAAAAACTGAAGAGCTGATTTTCATCCTCGATCAGCTAGCAGCTATGCTTGAAAGCGATGGAAATACTCACTGGAGCAATTGGATGCGACGAGCGAGAGCACGATTGGTAGGCAGTGATTTTTCAGGGATTGAATACCTATTGTCAGCTTATGGCGGAATGGGCTCACTAAATGATCTAGTTCTTGGTCAAAGCCATAATAATGGCGTTTTTACTTGGAAGCCGGGTCATGTTGAACTGAACGAAAAATTCATGGAATTGAGCAGCAAAGCCTGGCAGCTAGCGTATGAAATAAAACGCTCTCAAGCATGATGAGGCACCTAAACAACGCACCCGCAGCCCCGTTTATGCGCCCCTTCACTCCAAACCTTAGATGGCAGTAGATGAACCCCACTCTCAATACAGCAGCTAATGGGCATCTGACAATCAACTTCAGCGAGTCGTCAGACTCTAGTTGGCTTTCACTATCTGACGACTTGACCACGCTCCACGGGTTCCAGCGGGTGGGATCACCAGTAATAGGCCTGAGTGAACAAATACATCAAAGTTACCACTGTGCTGAGTTCAACCTCGCAGCTGGCTGGGACATTTGGGGCGGGTATTACTTGCTCTCAGACACAGCGGCAGGCGATGTTTTTCTGGAAAAATTGTTCCACCAGATCCAAGCCTGACCGGCGATTCCAATCATTCGCTCAGTTGGCTGAAAATGTACCTCGGTGTTGGGGAATGACTGAAAAGGTTGATTGCTGCCTCTTTTGAACGGCCGCTTCTGGCCATGAGCGGACATCGCGTCCGGTCCGTTTTCGACCCATAGCTGACGTCAGGCAATGGATGCTCGTGGCCAATAGCTATAATTAAGCAACCGGAGTAATCTTTCGGCCTTCCCGCACAATTGAGGCTAGCAACAGATGACGGAACAGCTTTGCGTGGTGTTCATTCCGGCTCTTTCGGTAGCGTTGCAAAACGCCGAAACGAACAAAGGCTCTCCACTTACAGAGTCTGAGGCGCTCAAAATCCGTGATCAAGCGACATGCGTTGCAGTTCCATTCGACGTCGCCCTAGGTATGGAGAAGGATCGTGGTTTCCGGGACTTGGTTGCTGAGGATTGCTGGAATGAATGGCAGCGACTACGGCTCACAATGAAGAAATGATCCTCCTGACCTGCACTATTCCTCAGTCATAAATGCGATCTTCTCCTGCTCATTTCTAGCGAAATGAGAGGCAGCTTCTGGCCGGTTCCTGCCCTTCGTGACGGGCAGCAATCGGCCACGAGTCGGCCGAAACGTTCCGGCATATCTCGCCGCGCAGCACCCGAGCAGAGTGCCCAGAGTACGCCATCGAGTATCAAGCTCTTGCTGTTCTTGGTGTCAAATAATAACTTCCGCTAAATTTATTGCTCACGAAAGTAAGATTTTGTTCTGGTGGGTTTAATTATAGATAAAAGTATAGTTCATAATGTAGCTACCTATTTTATTCGTGCGGGCACTCACCCATACGAGCTGCATTCCCTGTTGCATATTTTTTTCCAAATCCATTTTGTTCGTGCAAAGCTCAATCCAGCGGTTTGTACTTTTATCTTCGATCCATAGACCTGCCTCGCAACGACCAAATTTCCCCCTGGAAGGTCCGGGGTATCTCAGCTCATATGAAGATTTATAACTAACAATCTCGCCAGGTAAAAGATAGGCCGCGGTGGCATAACCATTTAGAGATAGAATAAACCCTAAGCAGAACCATCCAGCAAAAGAGTTTAGAGCCTGTATTGCTGTCTTGCGCCCAGGCCGCTTGTAGAGTGTTCGAATTGCAGCGGTAAGCCCAGTAATGGAGCTGATCAACAGGTATGTACTCCATTCGGGGATCTCAGGCATCAAAATTGTTCTTGCTGAAATTTTAGAAGCCCAGCCTACATAATAAAGCCATGCGCCAAAAAGCAAAAATACTACCACTGTTAGAACTATTCGTTTTGATTTGCTTTCGGGTGAACTAGGTTCCATAAGCAGCTCTTGGGGGAAGCAGTAATTGTCGGAGGCAAAAATTTAAGTGGTGACGTCAACGGGGGAGGAAGAAACTCATAAGTCAACCCTGCCTCATAAAACACCGTTCCCCACTCTAGAAAACCCGGACGGTATTCGCACCGAAGACGAACGATCTGCCCATCCTCTCAGATATAGATTTCTTCCACCAAAGCGATATCTCCTGGCGCTGCCTCTCGAGAGTTAATCCAATCAGTTAAAACTATTTTTGCTTGGTCAGCGCTGATTAGTTTTATGAGATCGCCTTTAGACAGTGCCATGTCCCTTCGCCTGGATTTTTACTGATAACAAGTACATGAGCCTATCGACTTTTTAAGACAAAGTCCTTTCTTTTAGTCCGAAGGCTTCCATTAGACGATGTCCGCTTCTGGCCGAGAGCCACAAGTCGCGAACGCCGGCTCTCGATCTTGAATGCGCAAGCCTTGAGATTGCGCGATTCGCCCCTCGCGAGCATGAGCGATTGCCTGCGACGTTTCCGAATGTATTGCCGGCTCTGCCTCCCTCCGTCCAATAGCAAATGACATGCCGGGATTGAGCGGTGCATATCTTGACTGATAGCATCTAGCTATCAATCTCAATGCTCATTTCAGGAAGGGAATCCATGTCAAAGAAAGTTCTTGCTGTAGCGCTGGCCGCCATGGGGATGTTGACCGGTATGCAGAATGCGGTGGCTGAAGACAATCTGTTCAAAAAATATGCGTACGACACGCCGATTGCCAAGTACACCGAGGCAGCAGGCTACTACGACTGTTCAGCTGACATAGGGGCTACTGCACGCTGCCTGGACGATGTGGATTTTCTGGATCAGAAGTTCACAGCAGCCCTGGTGTTCAGTGGTGAAAAACTGATGTTGGTTTCGCTGTTTGCACCCTATGACCGTGACCTGTTCGGTCGCGCTGTTGGCGCTCTTGCAAAGACATTTACTCTGGTGTCGCTCGCTGACGGGAAATCCATGCTGGATCTCATTGAGTTGGCGGGTAAAGTAAAAAACAAGGATGAATACACAGCCAAACTCACGAACTATGAGAATGTTGCGTTGGCCTCCAACGATTTGACCTATTCCTTCGTTGAAGGGCTCACCCCGGCCAAGGGGGCCACCAACGTCCATAGTCTGATGAGTTCAGCGCCTGCCAACACCAGGGGTGCCGATTTGATCGTCTCTGGTGAGGGTGACGAGTCCAGCATCATCATCAAGTTTTCTTTCCCGAAACTGGACGAAAACAAGCTTGTTCAGCAAGCCAAGAAGCCAGTCGAGTTGTTCTGACCTCGTGCTTTCATTTGTGTTGAGCCCCGCGACAGCGGGGCTTTTGGTATCAGGCGAGAAAAAACTCTGAAAATGCCTGCCAGATCTTCAAGCGGTTTGCGTCGACAGTTTTCATGCAATATCCCGGAATCTGGATGGCGCCCGGCAAACGAAGGGTAGGGTAGCCCGAAGCATTCAAGCAGGTGTTCGCCGCCAGAATGGTCCAAACGCTGCCTTCCACAAATAGCGGTTTTCACCCAAAAGCAACCGGTGATCAAACCTCTTTTTTAAACGCACTTTCCCCCGTCTGCCCCCCGAAAATGCTCAGCCTAGAGCACTTTCTCACGAAAGTATTAGCGCTATTTAACGCGTGCCCCATCAGCCACCCTCCTTTACGGTGGGTCCACAAGAAACGGTTTTCGGGTCGTAGCAGTTTCTTATCCAGCTTCAACATCACCGATATTGCTGCGCGCCCTTTGCAGTGGTTCTGCCACACAAGGAGTGTCTCGTGGAGGCAACGTTCGGTAGTGCATTCGTCTCGCGTCTGTCCCCACTTTCCCTTTCGATGTGCCTGAGCGTCGGGCTCTGGTTGGGGGCTGCAAGCCCTGAGGTGATGGCCGCGTGCGCCACGGTGGGTTCGACGGTCACCTGCACCGGCAACCCCGGGTTGTTCACCAATGAATTTGCCAGTCCGGCCAACAATCTCACGGTCAACGTCGAGCCTGGCACGCAGATGAATGCTTCCCTCGGCGGCAAGGTGCTGGCGCTGTCCGGGGTGAATATCACGCTGAACAACTCGGGGACCCTCGACCCGGCGATTCTCGGCCTGCTGTCGGTGCTCAGTGGCGGCGCGTTCATCGGTACTGGTGCGCCGAGTGTGGTGAATGTGGTCAATAACGCCAGTGGCATCATGCGCGGCACCGGTGCGCTGTTGGGGCTGAACCTGACCAGCGTCGGTGGCGCGGCGCTGGGGATCAACAATGGCGCGACCGGGGTCACCAACATCACCAACAACGGTGTCATCAGTTCCAGCGGCTTGTCGCTTGCGCTGGTGCCGCTGTCGGATACGCCAGTGGTGGCGGTGTGGGGCGGCTCGCAGGTGAACATGGTCAACACCGGCACCATCCAGGGCCGGGTGGCGTTCGAGCGTTCCAATGCCGGTAATACGTTCTTCAACAGCGGGACGATCCTCGGTGGCGTGTCGATGGGGGTCAACAGCACGAACACCTTCACCGCCGTCACCGGCTCCAGCGTCGGCGTGGGTGATGGCCTGCAGGTCGACGTGGGGCTGGGCGGGCTGCTCAACGTCAACCTGACCTTCGCGCCGACCGGGAAGATCGACGGTGGCGCGGGCGGCAATAACTCGCTGGTATTGCAAAACAGCCTGGGCGTCGGCGGCGGTACATCCGGGACCGGCATCGCTTCGAGCGCCAGCTATATCAATTTCAATAACCTGATTCTCAACAGCGGCACCTGGACCTTGCAGGGGCCTCTGGTCAGTGGCAGCACCACGCTCAACGGCGGGCTGGCGCAGTTCGGCAGCAATGCCACGTTCGGCAGCGGCGTGCTGACCGCGAACGGCGGGACGATTCAGCCGACCCTCCCAGGGTTGAGTCTGGCCAATCTGATCAGCCTGGGCAGCGGTGGCCTGACGCTGACGGGGTCCAATGATCTGAGCCTGACCGGCGTGATTTCGGGCAGTGGCGGGTTGATCAAATCCAATAGCGGCCAGTTGAACCTCACAGGCGCCAACACCTACAGCGGCGGGACTATCCTCAACGGCGGCAATGTGCAGGCGGGCAACAATCAGGCCTTCGGCACGGGAGGCATCACGGTGGGCGGTGCGACCACCTTGCTCGCGCCCGGCACCCTCGCACTGAATAACGCCCTGACCCTCAACAACACCCTGATCACCAATAGCGCAGGTGCGTTGACCCTGGCCGGGGCAATCAGCGGTGCCGGCGGCCTGACCAAGACCGGCAGCGGCAGCCTGACGCTCAGCGGTGCCAACAGCGGCTACAGCGGCCCCACCACCTTGAGCGCCGGCACCTTGCGCGTCGGCAGCAACACGGCACTGGGCAGCGGGGTGCTGAACACCGCCAGTGGCACCAGCCTGGACAGCACGGCCAACGTCAGTCTGGCCAACAACATTGCGCTGACCGGTAACCTCAACGTGCTCGGCAGCAACGCCCTGACCCTGGGTGGCGCGTTGTCCGGTGCGGGCGGCATCACCAAGACCGGCAATGCCAGCCTGACCCTCAGCGGCAACAACAGCCACAGCGGCGCCACCGCGCTCAACGCCGGCACGCTGTTCGTCGGCAGCAACACGGCGCTGGGCAGCGGTGCCTTGAACACCGCCGCCGGCACCACGCTGGATTCCATTGCCGGGGTGTCGCTGGCCAACGCCATTAATATTGCCGGCAACCTGACCCTCGGTGGCACCCAGGCCCTGGCGCTCAATGGCCTGATCAGTGGCACCGGCGACCTGATCAAGAACGGCACTGCGGCCCTGACCCTGGGCGGCAACAACAGCTACAGCGGCAACACCGCGCTCAATGCCGGCACACTGATCGTCGCAGCCAACAACGCCTTGAGCACGGGCACCTTGAATGCCGCCGCCGGGACCACGCTGGACGCCAGCACGGCGGTGACCCTGGGCAACGCCGTGACCCTGGGCGGCAACCTGAACATCGGCGGCTCGGCCAACCTTACCCTGGGCAATGTGGTCAGCGGTGCGGGCGGCTTGACCAAGAACGGCGCTGCCAACCTGGTCCTCAATGGCGCCAATACTTACCTGGCCGGCACCACCCTCAACGCCGGCACCCTGACCTTGGGCAACGCCGCCGCTTTGGGCACGGGCAACCTGACCGTCGGTGGCGCCGCGACCCTCGACACCAGCAGCGCCCTGGCGTTGACCAACAACGTGATCCTCAACAACGCCCTGAGCGTCGGTGCCAGCAATGACCTGACCCTGGGCGGCGTGGTCAGCGGCATCGGCCAGTTGATCAAGAACGGCGCCAGCAACCTGACCCTCAACGGCGCCAACAGCTATCAGGGCGGGACCACCCTGAATGCCGGCACCCTGACCCTGGGCAACAACGCAGCGCTGGGCACCGGTGCCTTGACCGTGGCGGGGGCGGGTACCCTGGCCAACAGCGCCAACCTGGCGCTGGGCAATGCGATCAACCTCAACGCGCTGCTCACCGTCGGCGGTGCCAACCCACTGGCCCTCAATGGCGTGATCGCCGGCAGCGGCGGACTGATCAAGACCGGCGCGTCGAGCCTGACCCTCACCGGCAACAACAGCTACAGCGGCAACACCGCGCTCAACGCGGGGTCGCTGATCGTCGGCTCCAACACCGCTCTGGGGACTGGCGCCTTGAATGCGGCCGCCGGCACCACCCTCGACGCCAGTGCCGCCGTGGCCCTGGCCAATAATCTCAATTTGGCCGGTAACCTCACGCTGGGCGGCAGCAACGCGCTGACCCTCGACGGCGTAGTGGCCGGCAGTGGCGGCCTGAGCAAAAACGGCGCGGCCGACCTGATCCTCAATGGCTTGAATACCTACACGGGCAATACCGCCTTGAACGCCGGCAAGCTGATCGTCGGCAGCAATTCGGCGCTGGGCAGTGGTGCGCTCAACGCCGCCGCCAATACTTCGCTGGATACCAGTTCGGCGATCAGCCTGGGTAACGCACTGAACCTGGCCGGGGCACTGAACGTCGGTGGCAGCAATGACCTGACCCTGACCGGGCCGGTCAACGGCGCCGGCAGCCTGGTGAAGAACGGCGCGGCCAACCTGATCCTCAATGGCACCAACGGCTACCTGGGTGGCACCACGTTGAACGCCGGTACGTTGACCGTCGGCAGCAGCCAGGCACTGGGGTCGGGCGCCCTGGCCGTGGCGGGCGCAGCGACGCTGGACAGCAACTCGCCGCTGGTCAACCTGAACAACAACGTCGGCCTCAACGCCGTGCTGACCGTTGGCGGCACCCAAGACCTGGGCCTGGGCGGCGTGGTCAGCGGCAGCGGTTCGTTGATCAAGAATGGCGCGGCCAACCTGACCCTCAATGGCGCCAACACCTATCAGGGCGGCACCACGCTCAACGCCGGCACCCTGACCCTCGGCAACGGCGGTGCGTTGGGCAGCGGTGCGCTGGCCGTCGAGGGCGCGGCGACCCTGGACAACAATGCAGCGCTGACGGTCGGCAACGACATCACCCTCAACAGCGGGCTGACCGTGGCCGGTAGCAACGACCTGACCCTCGGCGGGGTGATCGGCGGCGCTGGCGGCCTGACCAAAAGCGGCCTTGCGGACCTGACCCTGGCCGGCAGCAACACCTTCACCGGCGCGCTGAACATCGTCGGCGGCACCGTCACCACTGGCAACAGCAATGCATTGGGCAACACCTCCGGGGTCAACATCGCCGCCGGTGCCGGGCTCAATCTCGGCAGCGATGCCAGCCTCGACGCCCTGCGCGGCGGCGGTAGCGTGCAGACAGGCCTCGGTACCACGTTGACCATCGGCGGGGTCGACAGCGACAGCACCTTCGACGGCAATGTCAGTGGTGACGGCAACCTGGTCAAGGTCGGCACCGGCACCCTGTACCTTACCGAAACCAACAGCATCACCGGCAACACCACGGTCAACGGCGGCACTCTCAATCTCGCCGGTTCCCTGGGCAGCAACCAGGTCAACGTCAACAGCGGCGGGACCCTCACCGGGGCCGGTGCGCTGGCAGGGGCGTTGAACGTCAACAACGGCGGGCATCTGGCGCTGGCGTCCGGCAATACCTTGTCCGCCGGGTCGCTGGTGCTGGGAGCGGGCAGCAATGTCGATGTGCGTCTCGGTACGCCGTCGGCCACGTCGCTGATGAACGTCGGCGGCAACCTGACCCTCGACGGCAATCTCAACGTCACCGATGCCGGCGGTTTTGGCGTCGGGGTTTATCGCCTGTTCAACTACACCGGCACCCTGACCAATCTGGGGCTGGATGTCGCTAGCGCGCCGGCCGGCTTTGCCCTCGGCGATCTGGTGGTACAGACCGGCATCGCCAATCAGATCAACCTCGAAGTCTCGGGGGCCGACTCCAACATCCGCTACTGGGATGGCAGCCAGACCATCCCGAATGGCTCGGTGGATGGCGGCAGCGGCACCTGGACCTCGGCGAGCAGTAACTGGACCGATGCCAACGGCGCGATCAACCGCGCCTGGGCCGGCGACTTCGCGGTGTTCCAGGGCACGGCGGGCACGGTGACGGTGGACGGTACGCAACTGTTCACCGGCCTGCAGTTCATGACCGACGGCTACAACCTGGCAGGCGGCACGGCGGGACAATTGACGGCGGTCAACGGCAGCGGCGGCACCACCGCCGTGCGGGTCGATCCCGGCGTGACCGCGACGATCGGTGTCAACATTGATGGCGCGGGCACCCTGAACAAACTCGACAGCGGCACCCTGGTGCTCAATGGTGCCAATACCTACACCGGTGGCACGCAACTCGAAGGCGGCAAGCTGGTGGTGGGCAACGACAGCGCGCTGGGCTCGGGCCGGCTGACCACCAGCGTCGGCACGCAACTGGACAGCAACACGGCGGTGACCCTGGCCAATGACGTGACCCTTAACGGCAATCTGACCGTGGTCGGCAGCAACGCGCTGACCCTGGGTGGCGTGATCGGCGGCACCGGCGGGCTGATCAAGAACGGCACGGCCAACCTGACTCTGGGCGGCAACAATACCTTCCTCGGTCCGGTGGCACTCAATGCCGGCGGGTTGATCCTGGCCTCGAATGCAGCATTGGGCTCGGCCACGTTGAATGCGGCCAATGGCACCACGCTGGATGCCAGCACGGCGCTGACAGTCGCCAACGGCATCAACCTGGCGGGCAACCTCGGCATCCTCGGCAGCAACGACCTGGCGCTCGCCGGTACCCTCAGCGGCGTCGGCAGCCTGAGCAAGAACGGCGCGGCCAACCTGACCCTGGGCGGCAATAACAATTACCTGGGCGGTACCACCTTGAACGCCGGCACCCTGACCGTTGCCAGCAATACCGCCCTGGGTCTGGGCGACCTCACTGTCGCCGGCGCCTCGGCCCTGGACAGCACGGGCGGGCAAACCCTGGCCAACAACGTGTTGCTCAATGCCAACCTGACCCAGGTCGGCAGCAGCGACCTGACCCTCGGCGGTGTGGTCAGCGGCAGCGGAGCGCTGGTGAAAAACGGCGCATCCAACCTGACCCTCAACGGCGCCAACAGCTATCAGGGCGGAACGACCCTGAATGCCGGCACCCTGACCCTCGGTTCGGCCGCCGCGCTGGGCACCGGCGCATTGACCGTGGCCGGTGCCGCGACCCTCGATAACAACGCACCGCTGGTGCTGGCCAACGACGTCAACGTCAACGCCAACCTGAACGTGGCCGGTAACAGCAACCTGACCCTGGACGGCGTGATCGACGGGGCGGGTACGCTGACCAAGAATGGCCTGGCCGACCTGACGCTGGCCGGCAACAACAGCTTCAGCGGCACCTTCGATGTGCAGGGCGGCAGCCTGACCACCACCAGCAACGCGGCACTGGGCAACGGCGCCAGCGTCAATCTGGGCAGTGGCACGGCGCTCAATCTCGGCGCCTCGGGCAGCCTCGCCAGCCTGACCGGCAGCGGCAACGCCAATGTCGGTGCTGGCAGCACGTTGAGCCTGGGGGGCACCAACCTGAGCAGCACGTTCGACGGCAGCCTCAGTGGCAGCGGCGGCCTGACCAAACTCGGTAGCGGGACGCTGACCCTGACCGGTCTCAATACCTTGAACGGCGACACCAACGTCAACGCCGGTTCGCTGCTGGTCAACGGTTCGCTGGACAGCGCCAATGTCTCGGTCAACAACGGCGGCACCCTGGGCGGCAATGGCACGCTGGGCGGCGCGGTCACCGTGGCCGATGGCGGGCATCTGGCGCTGGCCACCGGCAATGCGTTGTCAGTCGGTTCGCTGGTGCTCGACAGTGGCTCGAACCTGGACGTCGGCCTCGGTGCACCGGTGCTGGGCGGTGGCGCTGCGCTGGTGAACGTCGACGGCAACCTGACCCTTGACGGCACCCTCAACGTCAGCGACCTCGGCGGCTTTGGCACCGGCGTCTACCGGATCATCGACTACAGCGGTGGCCTGACCGACAACGGCCTGCTGATCGGCGCTGTGCCGGGCAGCGTGACCCCGGGCGACCTGCAACTGCAAACCAACATCGGCAACCAGATCAACCTGCTGGTCACCGCACCGGGGGTCACCGTGCAGTTCTGGGACGGTGCGCAACAGATCGGCGATGGCTCGATCGCGGGCGGCAGCGGCACCTGGGGCGCTGGCAACAGCAACTGGACCAACGTCGATGGCACGCTCAATCAGGGGTGGGTCAACAACTTCGCGGTGTTCCAGGGCACGGCGGGAACCGTGACGGTCGATGGCGCGCAAAACATCACCGGCCTGCAATTCGTCACCGATGGCTACAGCCTGCAGAACGGCAACGCCGGTTCTCTCAACCTGGTCGATGGTGCCTTGGGCAACGCCTCCGTGCGGGTCGATCCGAACGTCACCGCGACCATTGATGTGGCGCTCAACGGCGTTGGCACCCTGGGCAAATACGACACCGGCACCCTGGTGCTCAACGCCGCCAATGGCTACACCGGCGGCACGGCGCTCAACGGTGGCACCCTGGTGGTGGGCAACAATGCCGCGCTGGGCACCGGCGTGCTGACTGCCGCCGACGGCACCGCGCTGGACAGCAACACCAGTGTCAGCCTGGCCAATGACGTGGTCCTCAACGGCGGGCTCACCGTCGCCGGCTCCAGCGACATGACCCTGAACGGCGTGGTCAGCGGAGCGGGTAGCCTGATCAAGAGCGGCGCTTCCAGCCTGACCCTGAATGGCAACAATACGTACAGCGGCGGTACCCAGCTCTACGACGGCACGCTGATCCTGGGCAACAACAGCGCGCTCAATAGCAGCGCCCTGAGTGTGCTGGGCGATGCGACCCTCGACAGCAGCACCACCCTGCAACTGGCCAATGCCATCGGCCTGGATGCGCAACTGACCCTGGCCGGCACTCAGGACACCACGCTGCTCGGCGCAATCACCGGCAGCGGCAGCCTGGTGAAAGACGGCAACGGTGAGCTGCTGCTCAGCGGTGCCAACACCTACAGCGGCGGCACCACACTCAACGGTGGTGTCACCCGTGGCGATACCAGCAGCCTGCAAGGGGCCATCGTCAACAACGCGGCGCTGGTCTTCGAGCAGAACAGCGACGGCACCTACAGCGGCAACCTGACTGGTGCCGGCAGCTTGAGCAAGACCGGTACGGGCGAACTGCTGCTGACCGGGGCCAACGGCCTGACCGGCAACACCGATGTGCAGGCTGGCGTGCTGCGGGTCGATGGCAGCCTGAACAGTGCCAACGTAACGGTGGCCAGTGGCGCGAGCCTGGGTGGCAGCGGCCAGGTGGGTGGGGCGGTGCAAATGGCCAATGGCTCGACGCTGCTCGGCGGCGGTGGCGCGACGCCGTTGTCGGTCGGTTCGCTGGCGTTGGCCGCGGGCACCGACCTGGACTTCAGCCTCGGCTCGGCGGCCAGTTCCACCACTGTGGTCGATGTCGCGGGTGACCTGACCCTGGACGGTACGCTGAACGTCAGCGATGCCGGTGGTTTCGGCACCGGGGTCTATCAACTGTTCCGCTACGGCGGCACGCTCACCGACAATGGCCTGGCCTACGGCAGCCTGCCCGTGCCCATCGGTAACCTGACCCTGCAAACGGCGCTGGCCAATCAGGTCAACCTGTTGGTGCAAAGCGCACCGGGCGAGGTGCAGTTCTGGAACGGCGGCAAGACCAATCCGGACGGCACCATCGAGGGCGGCAGCGGCGAATGGGGACCCGACACCAACTGGACCGACCCAACCGGTACCGTGGCCCAGGGCTCCAGCGGCCGGTTCGCGATCTTTGGCGGATTGGGCGGCGGCACGGTCACGGTGGTGGGCAACCAGAACTTCACCGGCCTGCAATTTCTCGACAGTGGCTACAGCCTGGTGCCAGGTGCTGGCGGTAGCCTGACCCCGGTCAACGCTGCGGATGGCAGCCTGGCGGCGGTGCGGGTCAACGCCGATGTGAGTACGGAAATCGCCGCCCCGCTGGTGGGCAGCGGCGGTATCGAAAAACTCGACAGCGGTACGCTGGTCTTGAGCGGCGCTAACACCTACAGCGGTGGTACCACGGTCAGTGGCGGTACGCTGATCGGTAACAGCAGCAGCCTGCAAGGCAACATCCTCGACAATGCGCTGCTGGTGTTCCAGCAGAATATCGACGGTCAGTTCAATGGCCTGCTCAGCGGCGCCGGCACCCTGGCCAAGCGCGGCAACGGCACCCTGTTGTTGACCGGTAACCAGCCGTTCGGCGGCACGGTGGCGGTGGAGCAGGGCGTGTTGCAGGTCGGCAGTCCTGACGCTTCGGCGACGCTGGCGGCGCCTGTGACCGTGGCCAATGGCGCGGGTCTCAGCGGTAACGGCAGTGTCGGCTCGGTGGTCAACCACGGTGTGGTCGCGTCCGGCGCCCAGGCCGGAAACCTTGGCGTAACCGGCAATCTGACCAACGCCAGCGATGGTGTGCTGGCACTGACGGTCAGCTCGCCCGGCGCCACGCCGTTGGTGATTGGCGGCAGTGCCACGCTCGGCGGCGGCCTGCAAGTCAACAGCCTGGCGCCGTTCACCGACAATGCCGTGTACTCGCTGATCACGGCGGGCGGCGGTATCAACGGCACCTTTGCCACCACCGATCTGCCGGATTACGCGTTCTACGACGCGTCCTTGCTGTACGACGCCAATCAGGTGACCCTGGCCGTCAGCCGTAACGACAACACCTTCGAGGATGTCGCCGTCACCGGCAACCAGCGCCGCGTGGCCTCGGCCCTGTTGCGCAATGGTCCCGCCGGGGACACCCTGCGCAATGAAATCCTCAACCTCGACACCGCCAGTGCCCGCGCGGCCTACGACAGTCTGTCCGGGGAAATCCACGCCAGTACCGCGAGCACGATCCTCGAGGACTCGCGCTACATTCGCGACGCGGTCAACGACCGTATGCGCCAGCCGTCGTGCTCTCGCGCAGACGACCCGCGCCGCGCGCTGGCACCCAGTGACAACCAGCTGAGCAGCAGCGGTTGTCACGGCGAGATGGTCGGCTGGGCCCGTGCACTTGGAGCCTGGGGCGAGTCCGACGGCGACAGCAACAGCGCCAGCCTGGACCGCAACCTCAGCGGTTTCATGCTCGGCACCGACAAGCAGCTCGATGATCAATGGCGCGTCGGCATGGCCGCCGGTTACACCCGTAGCGACATCGACGCCAGCGACCGCCGCTCCGATGCCACGGTGGAGAGCTACCACCTGGCCGCGTATCTCAGCTCACAGTTCGACGCCCTGGCCGTGCGCCTCGGTGCGGCCTATAGCTGGCATGACATCGAGAGCAAGCGCGACGTCAGCGTCGGCGCCTATAACGACCGCCTGAAAGCCCACTACGATGCCCGCAGCGCTCAGGTCTTCGGTGAAGTCGGTTATGCCATCGAAGCCGGTGGTATCGCCCTGGAACCGTTCGCCGGTCTCTCCTATGTCAACTACGACAGCGACACCGCCAAGGAAAAAGGCGGGGTAGGGCGACTGAAGGCCGATGCCGACCAGGACATCACGTTCTCCACCGTGGGCCTGCGTGCGGGCAAGGTGATCAAGCTCGACAGCGGCGGCGAGTTCACGCCGCGTGCTTCGATAGGCTGGCGCCATGCCTTCGGCGACACCAAACCTGATGCCGACCTGACCTTCATTGACGGCGGCGCCTCGTTCAGCACCCAGGGGGTACCGATTGCCAAGGATGCCGCGGTGGTTGAAGCGGGGGTGGATTTCCGGATCAGCGAAAGCGGGAAGTTGGGGATTGGTTATTCGGGGCAGTTGTCGAGCGAGAGCAAGGACCATGCGATGACGGTGAGTTTCAGTATGGGGTTCTGATTGAGGGGTGAGTTGTTCTTGCGGGCCCCATCGCGAGCAGGCTCGCTCCCACAGTGGATTTGTTGTGTGATTGATATCTTTGAATCAACACAAACCATTGTGGGAGCGAGCCTGCTCGCGATGAGGCCCTGAAGCACAGCACAAAAAAGCGCTCCACCGGCAGAGCTCAACGATCACTCCCGCCCCCGAAGTTTCTTCACCTCCGAAAGCCGAACATCCTCGGAAAACGCTCACCCGTTGAGCGTGATAAATCCCGGTATGCCGCCACACCAGGTAACTGGCAATACAGGCCGCGTGCTCATGCGCCATGTCTGAAATCAAGAACCGCCAGAAAATCCCGGTCGATTCCTTGACCTGATGTCATTTTAATGGTCCCCTGCGCGCCTGTTTCAGGTGTCCCATGCCGCCGTGCATGGGGTGAAACGGGAAGCCGGTTCGTCATTTTTTCGATGATCAGTCCGGCGCTGCCCCCGCAACGGTATGCGAGCGAAGCATTCGACAGACCACTGTGCCTCGGCATGGGAAGGTGAATGGTTCATGACCCTCGCGAGCCCGGAGACCGGCCTGAAGCATCGTTTGGCAAACCCGCGGTGGGCGGGCGCAGGCCGGTTCCGTGGGCGCGCTCGCCTGCGATTCCCTATGCGTTATTCCCTCCGGGATTCATTCATTCCTGCTTCAAGTGGAACGACATGTCCCGTAATTCCCTGATCCATTCCCTGCAAGGCACCTGGCTGCGTGCAAGCCTTGTCCCGTGCGTGTTTCTCTCTGCTCCAACCCTGGCGGCGGACGAAGACAAATCCCTGGCGCTGCCCGCTACCGCGATTACCGGTACCGCCGAGCAAACACCCCCACCGGACCTGTTGACGCCGAGTACCAGTGGCTCGCGCCTCAACCTGACGCCGCTGGAAACCCCGGCCAGCGTGACCAGCATCAGCTCCGAGCAGATCCTCAAGCGCAACAACGCGACCGTGCAGGATGCGGTCACCCGCTCCCCGGGCATCACCAACATCGGCACCCCTGGCAACGGCGGCACGGCGTTGTCGGCGCGGGGTTTCACCGGGCACAGTTCGACCATGCAACTCTATGACGGCACACGCCTGTACGTCGGTGCCGGCACCGTGACGTTCCCGGTGGACACCTGGTCGGTCGAGCGCATCGACATCCTGCGCGGCCCGGCTTCGGTGCTGTACGGCGAGGGCGCGACCGGCGCCGTGGTGAACGTGGTGCCGAAGAAACCGTTCGAGGGCGAAGTGCGTAATCATGTGCGCCTGGGCTACGGTTCCGATGACCGCCGTCAAGCCGCGCTGGACAGCGGCGGCTCGCTGACCGACACCCTGAGTTATCGCCTGAACCTCAATCAACTGGCCAGCAATGGCTGGGTCGATCGCGGCGACTCCGAAAGCATCGCCATCAGTGGTTCGCTGCGCTGGCAGGCCAGCGATGACCTGAGCTTCACCTTCAGCCACGACTACGGCGACCAGGACCCGCAGCAGTATTTCGGTACGCCACTGGTCAATGGCCACTTCAGCGAGCACCTGCGCGATCACAACTACAACGTCGATAACGCCACGGTGCATTACAACGACCAGTCCACGCGCCTGGTGACCGACTGGGTGATCAGCGACAACCTGAGCGCCAGCAACCAGCTGTATTTCCTCAAGACGCAAAGGCGCTGGCGCAATGCCGAAACCTACACCTGGCTGCCAGGTGATCAGGTGCGGCGCAGCAGCTTCATCAGCATCAAGCAGACCCAGGAACAGATCGGCGATCGTCAGTCGTTCACCCTCAAGCATTCGCTGTTCGGCCTGGACAGCCAGACCGTGGTCGGCGCCGATTACAATTCGATCCGCTTCGTGCGCAAACACGATTTCGGCAACGTCTACACCGATACCGTGCCGCTGTCCGGCTCGGGCGGTGGCGAGTACGTCAGCACCGATCCTTACCGCTCCCGCGAAGCCAACCAGGCCAAGCAGTTCTCGCTGTTCGCCGAGAACCGCACGCAGTTGACCGAGCAACTGTCGTTGATTACCGGTGCGCGCCGCGATCAGGTGCACCTCGACCGCGACGACCTGCTGGCCGGTACCCGCAGTGATCGCAGCCTGTCCGGCGACAACTGGCGTGCGGGCCTGGTGTTCGCCCTGACCGAAGACCTGTCGGTGTACGGCCAGTACGCCACCAGTACCGAAGGCGTGAGCAACCTGCTGACTCTCAGCGCGGCGCAGCAACAGTGGGACCTGAGCACGGCCAAGCAGACCGAAGTCGGCATCAAGCAATTGCTGCCGGAAGGCCGTGGCGAATGGACGTTGGCCGCCTATCACATCGTCAAGAAGAAGCTGCTGAGCACCGATCCTCTCAACCCGACCGTGCAACAACAGGTGGGCCAGCAGTCGTCGGACGGCATCGAGGCGACGCTCGAACTGCGCCTGCCCTACGACGTGCAACTGTCCGCCAACGCCGCCTGGGTGCGCGCCGAGTACGACGACTTTGTCAGTGGCAGCAGCGATTTCAAGGGCAACCAGCCGGTCAACGTGCCGCGCCGTTCCGCCAACCTGTGGCTGAGCAAGGACTTCGGTGATCTGTTCAGTGCCGGCGCCGGGGCGCGTTATGTCGACAGCCGTTATGGCGACAACGCCAACACGATCGAGGTGCCGAGCTACACGGTGGTCGATGCCAACTTCGACTGGCATGTGCAGAAGGACCTGACCCTGGGCGTGCAACTGAACAACCTGTTCGATCGCCAGTACGCCACCACCAGCGGCAACAACGGACGGCAGTGGTACCTGGGCGAGCCGCGCTCGTTCTTCGTCACGGCTGACTACAACTTCTGATGCGATTGCACCGGCCCTGGGCCGGTGCACTCTGGAGGCACGCCCATGACGAAGCTCGACATCGAAGGCCTGGCCTGGCGTATCGACTCGCGCTGGTTGCTGCGCGAGGTGGGCCTGCACGTGGGGCAGGGTGAGTTCGTCGGCCTGATCGGGCCCAATGGTAGCGGCAAGACCAGCCTGCTGCGCTGCGCCTATCGCTCGACCGAGCCGGATGAAGGGCAGGTGCGCCTGGACGGCGACGATGTCTGGCAACGCCCGGCACGCTGGTGCGCGCAACGCATCGCCGTGGTGTTGCAGGAGTTTCCCCAGGAGTTCGGCTTGAGCGTACGCGATGTGGTGAGCATGGGACGCACGCCACACAAGGGCCTGTTCGACGGCGACACGCCGCACGATGCCCGACTGATCGCCCGGGCGCTGGATCAAGTCGGCCTGGCAAGCTGCGCCGAGCATGCCTTCGCGACACTGTCCGGCGGCGAGAAGCAGCGTGTGCTGCTGGCCCGTGCCCTGGTTCAAGAGCCGCAACTGCTGATCCTCGACGAGCCAACCAACCACCTCGACCCACGTTATCAACTGGAGTTGTTGCAGCACTTGCGCGGCCTGGGCCTGAGCATTCTCGCCAGCTTCCATGACCTCAACCTGGCCGCCGCCTTCTGCGACCGGCTGTATGTCGTCGATGGCGGCCGGATCGTTGCCAGCGGCACGCCGGATCAAGTGCTGACGAGCGCTGTCCTGGAGCAGGTGTTTGGCGTCCAGGCGCTGGTCGACCGGCATCCGTTGCACCCTTATCCACGTATTACCTGGATCACCCGATGATGAATGTCCGTTACCTGATCGGCCTGCTGCTGGTGGCGTTCGCGCTGCCTGGCCTGGCCAGTGAATACCCTTTGACGATCCGCAGTTGTGATCGCGACGTCACCTTCGCCAAGGCGCCGCAGCGGGTGGTGGTGCACGACGTCAACATGAGTGCGATGCTCCTGCACCTTGGCCTGCGTGAGCGGATTGTCGGCTACACAGGTTTCACTAAAAGCAAACACCGCGATCCGTGGGTCGATACGGCGCTGCAAGGTGTGCCGCAACTGGCCAATCGTTACCCGTCCATCGAAACCCTGCTGAGCGCCGACACCGAACTATTCTTCGCCGGCTGGAATTACGGCATGCACGTGGGCGGCCCGGTGACGCCGAGTACCCTCGCGCCGTTCGGCATTGCGGTGTACGAGCTGAGCGAATCCTGTTCCTGGATCATGCAGCAGAAGCGCGCCAGCCTCGACGACCTGTTTCGCGACCTGAGCAATCTGGGGCGGATTTTCTCGGTCGAAGCCTCCGCGCAAAAGCAGGTCGAACAGATGCGCAGCCGCATCGACTCGGTACGCCAGACCGTGGCGCAAGCGCAGCACACGCCAACAGTGTTTTTGTACGACAGCGGCGAAGATCGCCCGACCACTTCCGGACGCCTGGGCATGCCCCAGGCGCTGATCGAAAGCGCCGGTGGCCGCAACGTGATGGACGATGTGTCCGCCAGCTGGACGCAAGTGAACTGGGAAAGTGTGGTCGAGCGTGACCCCGAGGTCATCGTCATTGTCGATTACGGTCCGCGTAGCTGGCAGCAGAAACGTGATTTCCTGCTCAACCAGCCGGCGCTGAAGGATGTGCGCGCCATTCGCGAGCAGCGCTTCATCGTGCTGACTTATCTGGAAGTCACGCCCGCGGTTGAAAACGCCCTGGCCATCGAGAAGATCGCGGCGGGCCTGTACCCCGAATTGTTCGAGCGGCGTGCGCCGTGATCAGGGTGCGTGGCCCAGGCGGCTACCGCTGGCTGATCGTGGGCTTGAGCGCAGCTCTGCTGTTGTCGTGCGTCATGGCCCTGGCGTTCGGGCCGGCAGGGGTGCCGTTGGGCAAGGTGGCGGGTATCGTCGCTGAGCGTCTGGGCCTGGAGGTGCCGGTGTCATGGACGCAGAACCAGGCGCACATCGTCTGGCTGATTCGCGCGCCACGGGTGCTGTTGGGCGCCTTGGTCGGCGCCGGCCTGGCGCTGGTGGGCACGGCGTTGCAAGCGGTCACCCGAAATCCCCTGGCCGATCCGCATCTGCTGGGCATCAGCTCCGGTGCGGCGCTCGGGGCCGTGCTGGTGATCCTTTATCTGGGCGAGTTTCTTGGCGTGTTCAGTCTGCCGCTGGCGGCGTTTCTCGGTGCGGCGGGCAGCATGCTGCTGGTGATCACCGTGGCTCGCCGCGGTGGACGCCTGGACAGCGACCGGTTGCTGCTGGCCGGGGTGGCGGTGTCATTCGTGCTGATGGCGATGGTCAACCTGCTGCTGTACACCGGCGATCAGCACGCGGCAGCTTCGGTGGTGTTCTGGATGCTCGGCGGCCTGGGCTCTGCGCGTTGGAACGTCATCTGGGTGCCAGCGATCTGTGTGCTGCTGGGGCTGGTCGCCTTGCGCGTGATGGCGCGCGGGCTGAATGCGCTGATGAGTGGCGAACAGACCGCTGTCAGCCTCGGCTTCAGTGGACGGCGCCTGAGGGTGCAGGTGTTCATCTGCACGTCATTGCTGACCGGCGTGCTGGTGTCGCTGTCGGGTGCCATCGGCTTTGTCGGCCTGATGGTGCCGCACATGGCACGGGCGTTGGTCGGTGCAGAGAACGGTCGGTTGATCCCGGTGAGCGCGTTGCTCGGCGCGATATTCCTGGTGTGGGTTGACGTCGCGGCGCGCACGCTGATCGCCCCCGAGGATTTGCCCATTGGCATTGCCACGGCGGCGCTTGGCGGGGTGTTCTTCATCCTGTTGTTGAGGCGGTGAGGGCGCGCGATCAGCGGCCCATCCGCACACTGGCAAACGTCGACTCATTGCGCGCATGGTCGAGCGCGGTCACCGGGGTGGGCGCCGGCAGGGTGGTCACCCGTTTGCGCCCCATCGGTGAGCCCGCACGCTCGTCGCTGGGCGGCACGCCGAAGTGCTCGCGGTAGCATTTGGAAAAGTGCGGCGTGGAGACAAAACCGCAGACCGTCGCCAGTTCGATCATCGGCATCGACGTCTGCTTGAGCAGTTGCCGTGCCCGAATCAGGCGCAAGCGCAGGTAGTAACGAGACGGTGTGCATTGCAGGTATTTCTGGAACAGACGCTCCAGTTGCCGGCGTGACAGGTCGACGTATTCGGCGAGGTGGTCGAGGTCGATGGGTTCTTCGAGGTTGGCCTCCATCAGCGCGACGATTTCCTGCAACTTGGGCTGATGGGTGCCCAGTACGTGCTTGAGCGGTACGCGCTGGTGGTCCTGTTCGTTGCGGATGCGCTCGTAGACGAACATCTCCGAGATGGCCGCCGACAACTCACGGCCATGATCGCGACCGATCAGGTGCAGCATCATGTCCATGGGCGCGGTGCCGCCGGAGCTGGTGAAGCGGTTGCGGTCGAGGGTGAACAGCCTGGCGCTCACGCCGACGCGGGGGAAGGCTTCCTGCATGGCCGCCAGGCATTCCCAGTGCACGCTGCATTCGTAGCCATCGAGCAGGCCGGCCTGGGCCAGCGCCCAACTGCCGGTGCAAATGCCCCCCAGCCTGCGCGACTGACGGGCCAGGGTCTTGAGCCAGGTGGTGTGCTCGCGGGTGATCGCGCCCTGGATACCCACACCGCCGCAGACGATGAGGGTGTCGGCCAGCCCTGAATCGCTGCGGCACGCTTCGTCCCACGAGGCATCGGGGGTGATCGGCACGCCGTCGCTGGCCCACACCTGTTTGCCGCCGGGGCTGAAGGTGTGCCAGCGGTAGAGTTGTTTTCCAGTCAGCTGATTGGCCATGCGCAGGGGTTCGATGGCGCAGGACAGGGAAATCAGGGTGAACCGATCCAGCAGCAGGAAACCGACCGACTGGGTCGGTTTGCCGTCGAGTGAGGACATGGGCGTCATCCTGCAGACGTCGCCCGGGCAGGCTGCGCCGATTGCCGCGAGGTGATCAGGCCGATGAACGAGATCGCCAGCGCCAGGCCAATGGTGGTGGTTACTTCGGTGCGGTGTTGCGGGGAAACCATCATCACCGCCAGCGCCGTGCAGATGAACAGGATCACCAGCCAGGTCAGCCAGGGGAACAGCCACATGCGAAAGGTCAGCTCGACGTTCTGCCGGCGCAGCATCCGTCGCATGCGCAACTGCGAAACGGCGATGGCCAGGTACACCAGCAAGGCAATCGCGCCGGAACTGGCCAGCAGGAATTCGAACAGGCCGGCGGGCATGAAGTAACTCCACACGGTGATCGCCGCACCTAGCACGGTGCTGGCGATGACGGCGGCGCGCGGTACGCCTTCGCTGGAAGTGGCCTTCAGCACCGCCGGCGCATCGCCGCGCCGACCCAGCGAATAAAGCATGCGCGAGGCGATGTAGATCGAGGAGTTCATGCAACTGGCTACGGCGATCAGCACCACCACGTCAACCATGAACTTGGCGTGGGGGATGTTCATGATTTCCAGGGCGCGCTGGTAGGAACCCACGGAGGCCAGCAGCGGGTCGTTCCACGGTACCACGGAGATGACCACGAAGATCGACAGCAGGTAGAACACGCCGATGCGCCACATCACCGAACGGGTGGCCTTGGCGATGTTGCGTGCCGGATCACTGGATTCGGCGGCGGCGATGGTCACCGCTTCCGTGCCGATGAAACTGAACATGATGGTGATGAAGGCGCCCACCACTGCTGACAAGCCGTTGGGAGCAAAACCGCCGTGTGCCGCCATCAGGCCGCTCAGGCCACTGACTTCGCGATCGGGCACCCAGCCCATCAACACGGCAAAACCGACACCGATGAAACCGATGATCGCCACGACCTTGGCCATGGCGAACCAGAATTCGAATTCACCGTATTTGGAGACGCTGAAGAGGTTGGTGATCACCAGCGCAATGATCGAGCCCAGGGCGAACAACCAGGCGTCGACCTGGGGAAACCACTGGTTCAACACATGCCCGGCGGCGAGGGCTTCGATGGGGATGACCAGCACCCAGAACCACCAGTAGAGCCAGCCGATGGTGAAGCCGGCCCAGCGGCCGATGGCCTGGTCGGCGTAGGTGGAGAACGAACCGGTGTCGGGGTTGGCCACGGCCATCTCGCCGAGCATGCGCATCACCAGCACGACCAACAGGCCCGAGAACAGATAGGCCAGCAACACCGCCGGGCCCGCTGCCGCAATGGCATGTCCCGAGCCTACGAATAAACCGGCGCCGATGATCCCGGCGATAGACAACATGGTGACGTGACGAGGCTTGAAGCCCTGCGCCAATTGGCCACTCGAGTTCGGGCTAATCATTTTATTTTTCTTCTCTGGTGAACGACGTTTAAGCGGGCTGACGGGGGGCAGGCGGCTGCCCTGGGCGAAACGGCGCTCTCCAGACGCGGTGGTTACTGACAAACCCATCATCGCGGTGTGGTGTTCGGTGCAAAACAGCGCCACCTTACGCGGATTGTCCGACAATCCAGTGGCCTGAGCGCGGCACCCCGGTGCCTGATATCGACACCGGCACCGGCCCCACCGTCCCCTGTAGGAGCGAGCTTGCTCGCGATGAAGGCCCAGGCACCGCGGTGTGTCAGGCTTCCCACGTCATCGTTAACGACCCATCGCGAGCAAGCTCGCTCCTACAGGTTTGGTGGTGTCCTTGTGGGAGCGAGCCTGCTCGCGATGGAGGCCCAAGCACCGCGGGGTGTCAGGCAACCGGCGTCATCGTTGACGACCATCGCGAGCAGGCTCGCTCCCACAGATGCCCGCATTCCCCCTGTTGGAGGGCATCGCTTTGTGTCAGGCAGATGGGGTATTTATGCGTCGGTGGTATCAGTGCTATACGATTGGCACTGTTTATCTATCAATCCGCGAAGGGTAGTTTTCCCTCAGATCATCCGAATCGAAAGGACACCCTTCATGAAAAACACCCTGATCGGTCTCGCGGTGTGCGCCGCAGCCCCTTTTGCCGACGCTGCCGGCTCAGACAACGCCAACGACCCACGCCGCCCCGAACAGCAGATCTCCCGCGCGGGCTCCCAGGCATCGGTAGCCGGGCCTGAGCAATGGTTCACCGGGCGGGTCCGGGTCGAGCCATTGTTCCCCACCAGTGATGCAATCAATGCCTCCGGTGCCTACGTCAATTTCGAACCGGGTGCGCGTTCGGCCTGGCATACCCACCCAGCGGGGCAACGCCTGGTGGTGACATCCGGCGTAGGGTTGATCCAGGAATGGGGCAAACCGGTGCAGGAAATCCACCCCGGTGACGTGATCGTCTGCCCACCCGGCGTCAAACACTGGCACGGTGCAGCACCGTCAAGCGGCATGACCCATCTGGCAATCACCGGCACGGTGGACGGCAAGAACGCCGAGTGGCTGGAGAAAGTCAGTGATGAGCAATACAACGCGCGCGGTACGCAAGCGCCTGTTGCCGCACCACCAGCGGTTTCGCAAACCCTGTCGGCCAAACAGCAAAGCATCCCGCTGATCGCCGCCGCGATGGCCACCAGCAACATGCCGGCCTTGAACACGGCGTTGAACAAAGGCCTGGATGCCGGCCTGAGCGTCAGCGAAGCCAAGGAAATCCTGGTGCAGCTCTACGCCTACAGCGGTTTCCCGCGCAGCCTCAATGCCCTTGGCGAATTGATGAAAGTGGTCGAGGCCCGCAAGCAGAACGGTGTCCAGGACGAGCCGGGCCGTGAGCCGAGTCGTGTCATTCCCACCGGCAACGAACTGCTGGCGGCGGGCAAGGCCAATCAGACGCGTATCGCTGGCGCACCGGTGCAGGGGCCGCTGTTCGATTTCGTCCCGGTGATCAACCAGTACCTGCAGACGCACCTGTTCGGCGACATTTTCGAGCGCGACAACCTGGACTGGCAGAGCCGCGAGCTGGCGACCGTCGCCGCACTCGCGGTCACCCCTGGCGTGGAATCACAACTGCGTTCGCACATGGCCGCCAGCCTGCGGGTCGGCTTGACCCCTGCGCAGTTGCGCCAGTTGATCCAGTTGCTGGCCGGGCAGGGCGATGAGGCTGCTGCCAAACGCGCGGGTGAGGCGCTGGACACGGTGCAGGCCAATCAACCGTCATAACGCAGGGTTTCGCGCAACAGGTTGAAGGCCGGAGAACTCTGGCGCCGGCTCGGATAATAGAGGTGGTAGCCAGAGAACGGTTCGCACCAGTCCTCGAGCACGCGGATCAACCGGCCCTGTGCCACGTGTTCCTGCACCAGGTCCTCGGGCATGTAGGCCAGGCCCAGGCCCTGCAGCGCTGCTTCCAGGCGCATGGCGATGTTGTTGAACACCAGTTGGCCTTCGACCCGCACATTCAACTCTTGCCCGTTTTTCTCGAACTCCCAGACGTAGAGCCCGCCGTGGGTCGGCATGCGCAGGGTGATGCAGTTGTGGGCCGTCAGGTCGTTGGGGATGACGGGCTGCGGATAGCGGGAGAAATAGTCGGGTGAACCGACCACCGCCATGCGCATGTCGGGGCCGATGCGCATGGCAATCATGTCCTTGGCCACCTGCGGACCCAGGCGTACGCCGGCGTCGAAGCCCTGGGCGACGATATCGGTGAAGCCGTAGTCGACGATGATTTCGATGTTCAGGTCGGGATGCTCGGGCAGCAGTTTCGCGAGCACGGGGTGCAACACTTTGATTGCCGAATGCTCGCCTGCGGTGATGCGCAACTTGCCGGCCGGTCTGTCGCGGAACTCGCTGAGCAGGGCCAGTTCGGTGTCGATCTCTTCAAAGCGCGGGGCGATCACTTTGAGCAGATGCTCGCCGGCTTCGGTGGGCGACACGCTGCGGGTGGTGCGCGCGAGCAGGCGCACGCCCAGCCGATCTTCCAGTTGGCGCATGGCCCGGCTCAACGCCGGTTGCGACATGCCCAGCCGGGCAGCGGCGCGAGTGAAGCTGCGCTCCTGGGCCACGGCCGAGAAGATCGCCAGTTGGTCGTAGCTTTCGCTGGTCATTCATGCGCACCCGTTATGAACCAAGCGTGATTATGCCAGCTACCGATCCCTGTAGGAGCGAGCTTGCTCGCGATGGTGGCTCAGGCACCGCTGTGTATCAGGCATCCCACGTCATCGTTAACGACCATCGCGAGCATGCTCGCTCCTACAGGTTTAGTGGTGTCCTTGTGGGAGCGAGCCTGCTCGCGATGGTGGCCCAGGCACCGCTGTGTGTCAGGCAGTCTGCGTCATCGTTAACGACCATCGCGAGCAGGCTCGCTCCCACAGAAGGTCGAGATCAAAGGCGATACGCGATCCCTTGTAGGAGCGAGCTTGCTCGCGATAGGCGCAGGCACCGCGGGCATTCAGGCATCCCGCGTCATCGTTGACGACCATCGCGAGCAAGCTCGCTCCTACAGGGGGGGAATGAATATCTGTCTTAAAAATGCAATAAAAATGTCGCGTAGAAATATTACTGAAATGTTTCATTCCTATGATCGTAGGAGTTTTCTTTCAGGGAAGTAATCTCATGCGTCGTGTGGTGTTCAATCAAAAGGGTGGGGTGGGCAAGTCGAGTATTGCCTGCAATCTGGCGGCAGTCAGTGCGGCCGAGGGTTACAGGACGCTGCTGGTGGACCTCGATCCGCAGGCCAATTCCACCCATTACCTCACCGGCTTGACCGGCGACGACATCCCGATGGGCATTGCCGACTTCTTCAAGCAGACCCTGTCCAGCGGCCCCGCGAGCAAGAAAAATCACGTGGCGATCACCGACACCCGCTACGACAACCTGCACCTGGTCACCGCCAGCCGCGAACTGGCCGACCTGCAATCCAAGCTCGAGTCCAAGTTCAAGATCAACAAACTGCGCCGCTTGCTGGTGGCGTTGTCCGAGGATTACGAGCGCATCTACATCGACACGCCGCCGTCGCTGAACTTCTACACCTACAGCGCCTTGATCGCCGCCAACCGCGTGCTGATCCCGTTCGATTGCGACAAGTTTTCCCGCCAGGCGCTGTACAGCGTCATCGCCCAGGTGGCCGAGCTGCGCGCCGATCACAATGAAGAGCTGATCGTGGAAGGGGTGGTGGTCAACCAGTTCGAGCCGCGCGCCAGCCTGCACCGCACGCTGATCAACGAGCTGGTGGCCGAAGGCTTGCCGGTGTTGCCGGATTACCTGAGCAGCACGGTGAAGATGCGCGAGTCCCATGAAGCCTCGGTGCCAATGATCCACCTGGCGCCACGGCACAAGCTGTCGCGGGAATTCGTCAGCCTGTTTTCGGCGCTGGAACGGGCGAGCTAAGGTCGTCCATCCAACGGCGATGGATCAATGTTGCAAACGCATCAATCACCACCCCAAATGCAGACCCGGGGGCGAACCTGCCTGAGCGTGTCTGCTCGAGGTATGCTGTGGCTCATGTCTTTTACTTGGCGAACACCTCTGTCATGGCTACACCAAAGCGAAAACACTCCACCATCGAGCGCGAACTGGCGCGTGCGCTGACCACTGCCTGCGAGGCGGCAAAAAGCGAGATGGTCGGGTTCGAGTGGCTGACCCACCGGGTCGATTACGCGCGCTTCCCGGAAAGCCTGATTGTCACCTGGGTGTTCGACCGCGACAGCCACCTGGACCAGGCCGTCGCCGGGCAGGCCAAGGCGCACATGCACGCACTCACCCTGGCAGCCTTCGATGAGATCGGCATCAGCGTGAAAGACATCGCCCGCCATGTCGAAGTCGACTCGCAGCAGCGTTGCGATACCCAGCACGGTGGCGACTGGGCGGCGCGCATCGACTCACGCCTGCGCAAGGAGGGGCGCCGTGGCCAAGGACATTGAAAACCCCTGCGTCTCGCTGTGCCAGTTGAACAGCGAACTGTGCGTGAGCTGCGGGCGCACCCGCGAAGAGATCCGCAAATGGCGCGGCATGAAGCGCCCGGAAAAAATGGCGGCCGTGCAGAAGGCCACGGCGCGCCTGAAGGCCATCAACAAAAAGAAGAGCAAGGCCCAGGCCTAGCGAATGCCCGTGCCGGCCATGGCTTCCGGCACCCATTGCGCCGTCGACAGCGGTTCGATGTAGCGGATGCCGCCATGGGGACCTACCACGCCGTTGATGTTGTAGGTGCGGCGCGTCAGGTCATAGGTCATGAACGGTGTGGCGTCCGGCACCTGGCGGTCGTAGCTCTGGCTGAAGAATGCGAAGGAGCCGCGATAGAGCTGGCCGTCGGCGTCGTACTGGTCGGAGGCGAGGGCGGCCCAGGTGTCCTCGTCCAGGTAGAAGCGGCGTTTCTGGTAGATGTGCCGGGCACCGGCCTTGAGCTTGCCTTCGACCACGTACACCCGGTGTTTTTCCCAGCGTACGAAGTCCGGCGAAATGAAGTTCGGCGTCGTCAGCGACTTGGCGTTGCGCGCGTAGGTCAGCTTGTAGGTGTTGTAGGGCACGATCATTTCCTGCTTGCCCACCAGGGTCCAGTCGTACAGTTCCAGCGCCCGGGCGGTGCCGGGGTTCGGCGTGTCGTAGGCGAGGATCGAGATCTGCTTGACCCGCCGCTGGCCAGGCAGGTACTGCCAGGCGCGGCCGGGGTATTGCACCGGGTTGCTGGCGTTCTTGAGCATGATCGACTCGCCGGCCCGGCGTGCGGGGCCAGTGTAGGACAGCTTCAACTGGTGGTAGATGTCCGAGTTGTTGAACGGCTTGGACAGGTTCTCGTAGATCGGAAACGACACGAACGCCTCGCCGCTGACCGCCAGGCTCGCCACACCCGCGGCGTCGACGTTCCAGGAGTCGTAGCGCGAATGAATGTTGACGCCCTGGTAGCGCAACAGGAAATTCCACATCGCCTCGGCGCCGGATTGTGGGATGGGGAAGGGCACGCCGGGCAGCACGTTGTCGATGGCGGTGCCGTTGTCCAGGGAGCGGGCGGCGGTGGCGTTGCGGCGACTGTTGTCGAGGATCGCCTGGGGCAGCGACGCCGTGCGGTGCGTCGGGTAGACATCCAGGCGAAACCCCGGATAGCGTCGGGCCAACTCCACGGTGGTGGCGGTCAGCAGGTCCTTGTAGGCGTCGACGTTCCTGCCGTTGATCACCAGCACCGGTAGTTCATGGGCAAAGGGGTCGGGGCGCATGCCGTCGTCCGCCTTGAAACCGGCCGGGGCCGTGGTCAGCCCACCGTTGTAGGGCGGGATGGAGCCGTCGGCATTGCCGGCCTTTTCCGCGCCGACCCAGGTCAGGCTGGTGCCCAGTCGGGCCGCTTCCTGGCTGGAGACGGCGGTATGGGCATTGAAGCCCAATGCCAGCAACGGCAGGGCGGCGAGCAGGCTGTTCACGGGTTTCATATTGTTATTCTCCTGTCCGGCTTCCACGCAAGAGTGGGCGCCGGAGGTTTTTCAGTCGTGACATTAAAAAGCCCCCGGACTGCGGGGGCTTTTCATTTGACGACAGGCGTTTGGCTATTCATGACACGCCGGGGGCCGGGTGTCCGAATGCCTGTTGCTGCATAGAGGCAAGCTTCAATAGCGCAACGCATCAATGACCACGCCCAGCGCCGACGACTGCTCACGCCGATTGGGGTAGTACAGGTGGTAGCCAGCAAAGGGTTGGCACCAGTCTTCCAGCACACGAATAAGGCGGCCCGCAGCCAGATCGCCAGCCACCATGTCTTCCGGCAGGAACGCCAGGCCGCAACCGGCCACGGCGGCACGCAGGATCGGCACGCTGCTGTTGAAGGTCCATTGGCCCTCGACGCGGGCCTTGAGTTCGTGGCCGCCCTTTTCGAAATCCCATTGCAGCAGGCTACCGTGGGTCGGCAAGCGCAGGTTGATGCAGTTATGCGCCGACAGGTCGCTTGGCGTCATCGGGTGAGGTTTTTTGCGAAAGTACTCGGGCGATGCCACGACGGCCATCTGCAAGCGTGGCCCGATAGGCACCGCGATCATGTCCTTGGCCACCTGGTCGCCCAGGCGCACCCCGGCGTCATAACGTTGCGCGACGATGTCCGAGAGGGCGTAGTCGACGGTGATCTCAACCTTGATGTCCGGGTAGTCGGGCAGCACTTTCAGCAGCTTGGGCCAGAGGATGTTGTTGGCCGCATGCTCCGACGCGGAAATCCTGATGTTGCCGGCGGGTGTGTCGCGAAACTCGGTGACCGCGGCCAGTTCCTGGTCGATCTCGTCGAAGCGTGGCGCCATGGATTGATACAGGCGTTGGCCGGCCTCGGTGGGGGACACGCTGCGCGTGGTGCGCGTGAGCAAGCGCACACCCAGGCGCGTTTCCAGGCTGCGCATGGTGTGGCTCAGGGCCGATTGCGAAACGCCAAGCTGAGCCGCCGCGCGGGTGAAGCTGCCTTCGCGGGCGATGACCACGAAGGCTTGCAGGTCGTTGAGATTGGCACGGGACATTGATGAGATCCTCTCATGAAGGCTTGAGCTATTGGCCCATCTAATCATGTCCCGTAGCGATTGGGGTGGTTGAATGCCGCTGCTGGCGTATCCGCGGGCCTCACAGCGTTCTTTGGTAGAACGTCTTGAGCTTGCCCATCGCGGCGTCGACGTACTTGGGCACCCAGTAGGTTTCGATATGGGTGGCGCCTTCGATCCGGAACAGCTCCTTGTCCTGGGTGCCGGTGGCCTTGGCGAAGGCGTCCTCGGTCATGTACAGGCTGTCGGCCTGGGTGCCGGCGATCATCAGCAGGGGCTGCTGGATCAGTTCGATCTGGTTCGTGGCGTCGAACCGCATCAGGTCGAGCAGGCTGCTGGTGGTGTACTTGAAGGTCGAGTTGGGGTGTGCGTGGGTTTTCCAGTAGTACTCGTAGCCCTGGCGATAGAGGGCGAACGGCAGCTTGGCGATCTGCTCATCGCTCAGGTTGGCGTCCCCGGAGTAGCGAACTTCACCACCGGCGGCTTCCTCGGCACGCGCCTCGGCGGCTTGCTTGAGCCGGTCCTGGACGGTGTCCAGTTGCGAGTCGGCGTAGCCATTGCGGCGAACCCGCCCGGAGTTGAACATACTGATGGTTGCCACGGTCTTGAAGCGCTTGTCGGTTTCAGCGGCGGCCAGCGAGTAACCACCGCCGCCACAGATACCGAGCAAGCCCAGGCGTGACCTATCCACCCCGCTGTATTGCGTGATGAAATCCGCCATGCCGTGGATATCCTCGATGCGGTTGGCCGGTTTGTCGACGCTGCGCGGTTGTCCTTCGCTCGCGCCCTGGTAGGCCGCGTCGGCGGTGATGGTGATGTAGCCTTCTTCGGCCAGGCGTTGTGCGTAGAGGCCGGCAACCTGTTCTTTGACGCCGCCGTTCGGGTGGGCGACGACGATGGTCGGGTAGACCTTTGTCCCGTCGTAGCCTGCCGGGGTGTACACGTTGGCGGCGATTTTCAGGCCGTTCAATTGATAGCTGACCGGATGAATGTTCACCTTGCCGGCGTCGTTGCGGGTGATGGCCCCGTCGTACACCAGCGTGAACGGATTCTTTTTGTAGTCCGCGGCGCCGCTCTCTGCCGAGCCGCCCACCATGGCCGCCATCAAGGTGGCTTTGAGTACTGTCTTTCTCATGGGAATTTCCACTGGGTTCAGGTGTGATTGCGTCAGTCCAGATGTTTCTCGGTGAGAAATCCGGACACCAGATCGGCGATCTGGACGTTGTTCAGATCAGACATGGGGAAGTGCGTATTGCCCTTGATGCCTATTTCCGGCAAATGAATGAGCCGCACGTCACCGCCATGTCTGTTCACGGTGTCGCGCCACAACCTCGCCATCGCCAGGCGGGCGCGCCAGCTGTCCTGGGCGGGGAGGTCGGTGGCCTGCTCGGGAATGTTGTCGCCATAGAGCACCAGGATGGGGATGCGGGTCAGTGCCTTGAACTGCTCCATCGGCACCGATGTTCCCTGCACCGTGTCGAATGCGCTGGGAATGGGCGCGGGCACTTCCCCTGCCGGAAACACGAAGCTGCTGCCGGGCTCGAACGCGACGATCGCCTTGACCTTGTCGTTCTTGATGGCGGTGAGCCAACCGGGCCCGCCGCCTTGTGAGTGGGTGAACAGGATGCCGGGGCCGATTCGGTTGAACACCGCGGATACGCCATCGGACACCACACCCATGTCGAACGGGCCGGTGTTGGGCGTCATGGCGCGAAAGAACTGCTCGCGGGTTTGCGCATCCCGAGCCACTTGCGCGTTGTCGAAGTAGTGGGGCCACAAGCCGATCCGGAACTGGTTGAACCACAGTTGTTCGTCCGGTGTGGGTTTGACGGTGGCCTCGACCATGCTGCGACCCGCGTCGCCCCGTCGTGGCTGGTCGATCAGGTAAACGCCGTAGTGGCGTCGCAGGAAGATGTTCTGGAAGCCTTCGCGGCCATCGGCGGTGGTCTCCCAGGTCTTGGAAAACTGGCCCGCGCCGTGCCACATGACAATGGGCAATCTGCGCGCACCGACAGGCACCTGGTAGAACGCGTAGGCGTGATCGCCATGGTAGGTCTGACCGGCCGGGACCATGGGTTGACGCGGGTCGAATTGGCCCGGCGCAGTGGTCATTGTCCCGCCGGCGGCGAAGCTGCCTTGCGCCTGGATCTGCAAGGGCGCGACTGTATCACCCGCGTCTGTGGAGTGAGCAGCGCAGGCGGCCAGCGTGCTGATCGTGGCGAGGATCAGTAAGGGTTGGGTGATCGTCATGCCTGGGGTCTCCCTGCGATTTGATTCCTGGTTTTGTCGATGGGCGGGTACTTCGCCTGACGAGCTTGTGTCGTGGGTATCCGGTACTTCCCGATGAACAGCGAGGCGTCACGCGGTCAGCTTGCGAAGTGACCCTCGCTCAGCCATTCATTCACGTACTCCATGGTTTTGCGCTCCTGCTCGCCTTGCATGACCAGGCCTTCTTGCACTTTCGCTGCGGGTGCATGACGGTTGAGCACCGCGCGGCTGTTTCCCAGGCCGTAACCCCCATGGGTGTTGAACGGGATGATGGTCTTGCCGCTCAGGTCGTGTGTTGAAAGAAACGTGCGCACGACCGGGGGCATGGTTTCGCCCCAGATGGGGAAGCCGAGAAACACGGTGTCGTAGTCGGACAGATCGCGTACGTCGCTTTCCAGCGCCGGCTCGAAACCGCTGTCGCGCTCGTTGCGGGCTTGTTCGACGGTTTGCAGGTAGTCCTCGGGATAAGGCGTAGCCGGACGTATTTCGAACAGGTCTGCCCCCAGGCCACGCTGGATCAGGCCGGCGATCACTCGGGTATTACCCGAGCGAGAGAAGTACGCCACCAGCGTGCGCGAACCGCTGCGAGGCGCTTCGACGTCGCGGCTGTCCGTGCCGGCGAGGGCCAGCAGCGGGGCGCTTGCCAGAGCGGCAACGACGGTGCGTCGCAACGGATCGTGATCCTGGCTCATCACCGATCTCCTAGCGCCCGACACGGGCCTTGAGGGACTCGGGGTAGCGGTCGCCGTGCACCGTGATCTGCGCCAGGGCGGTGGCGATGGACTGCAAGTCGGCGCTGCTCAGGGTCACCTCGGTGCTGCCGATGTTTTCCTTGAGGCGATCGAGCTTGGTCGTGCCCGGAATAGGCACGATGCAGGGCGCTTGCGCGAGCAGCCAGGCCAGGGCGATCTGCGCGGGGGTGACGGCCTTTTGCGCGGCGATTTCGCGCAGCCGGCTGATCAGGTCCTGGTTGGCTTGCAGCGCCTCGGGGCTGAAGCGCGGGACGATGCTGCGAAAGTCATCGCTGCCAAACGCGGCGTCGGCGGCGATGGCGCCCGTGAGAAAACCTTTGCCCAGCGGGCTGAACGGCACGAAGCCGATGCCCAGCTCCCGGAGCGTCGGGAAAATCTCCAGCTCGGGCTCTCGCCACCACAACGAGTATTCGCTTTGCAGCGCGGTGACCGGTTGAACCGCGTGCGCGCGGCGGATGGTCTGCGCGCCGGCCTCGGAGAGACCGAAGTGCTTGACCTTGCCCTCGTCGATGAGCGCCTTGACCGCGCCCGCCACGTCTTCAATCGGGACGTTGGGATCGACGCGGTGTTGATAGAGCAGGTCGATGTAGTCGGTTTTCAATCGGCGCAGTGAGCCTTCGACGGCAACACGAATGTGCTCGGGACGGCTGTTGAGAATCTGCTGCTTGTTGTCGGCACCGAAGGTAAAACCGAACTTGGTGGCGATCACCACCTGATCGCGCACCGGCGCCAGCGCCTGGCCGACCACCTCTTCGTTGAGGTAGGGGCCGTAGACCTCGGCGGTGTCGAAGAAGGTGACACCCAGGTCGAAGGCATGGCGAATCAGTGACACCGACTGTTGGGTGTCGGTGGCCGGGCCATAACCGTGGCTGAGTCCCATGCAGCCAAGGCCCAGGGCGGAGACTTCAAGTGAACTGTTTCCAAGTGTGCGCTTTTGCATGGCATGTTCCTTCGGGAGAGCGAACCAGTCGCCAGGGTGGTTGCAGCCGGGGCCTGTGTGGCCGCTGCAAAACAGGTGAGGAAAAATTAAGCCAATGCGGCGGTTCGAAACAGAGGGGTAATCGGCAAGGGCTTATGAAAACCACTCATCAATTCGCCCGCTACGCGTTGCGAAAATGGCCGGTGCCGGGTTGCATTCGGGCCGGGATCATCTTCAAATTGTGAAACATCCAAGCGCTGAGCCTTGACTATGAACACGCCTCGTAAAGAATCACCGTTGCCCGAAGACCTGCGGGTGTTTCTCACCGTCATCCGCAAAAGCAGCTTCGTCGCGGCTTCCGAGGAGCTTGGCCTGTCGCCGGCCTATGTCAGCAAGCGCATTCGTGTGCTGGAGGAGGTGCTGGGCGCACGGCTGATGCACCGCACCACGCGCAACATCGCGCTGACCGATGCCGGCGAGCGCGCGCATCGCTGGGCCGTGCGCATTCTCGATGACCTGGACAACTTTGTCGGTGAACTGACCGACGTGCGCCAGGAGCCCAGCGGCCTGCTGCACATTTGCAGCAGCTTCGGTTTTGGCCGCAACCATGTGGCACCCGCCGTGGCGTTGCTGTCGTCGCGGTTTTCCGGGCTCGAGGTGCGCCTGGATGTGTTTGATCGCGTGGTAGACATCGTGGCCGAGGGTTTCGACCTGGAGATTCGCATCGGCGATGACCTGCCGGCGCAGCACCGGGCCCGCAAGCTGACCGACAACCACCGAGTGTTGTGTGCGACGCCCGAGTACCTGGCCAGCCGTGGCACGCCGCAGAGCCTCAAGGACCTGAGCACGCACGACTGCCTGGTGATCAAGGAGCGCAATAACCCGTTCGGCGTCTGGCATTTGCAGCGCGATGGGCGTGATGAAAGCGTGCGGGTCAACGGCCCGTTGTCGTCGAACAATGGCGAGATTGTGTTGCAGTGGGCATTGAGCGGTCGCGGCATCCTGCTGCGTTCGTACTGGGACGTGAAGCCGTTGCTCAATGCCGGCAAGCTGGTGCGGGTGCTGCACGACTACACCCAGAGCGCCAACATCTGGGCCGTGTACCCGACACGCCTGGCCGATTCGGCCAAGCTGCGGGTGTGCGTCGAATTTTTGCAGGATCACTTCCAGGCATTGGCCGAGTGAGCAACCGTCCAGGGCCCTGAACGGTTGCAATGGCTCAGGCGAAAATGCCAAGCAGCACGCTGGCTGCGATCACCGTAGCGGCGCCGCCCAGGCGCGTGGAGATCTGCGCGAATGGCATCAGCCCCATGCGATTGGCGGCGGAGAGGATCGCCACGTCACCGGTGCCGCCCAGGCCGCTGTGGCAGCAGGTGACGATGGCCGATTCGATGGGGTACATCTTCAGCAGATTGCCAATCAGGAAGCCCGCCAGGGTCATGGCGACCACCACCGTGGTGCACACCAGAACGTAGCCGAGCGAGAACACGCTCATCACGCTGTCCAGCGGCACATAGAGCATGCCCAGGCCGATCATCACCGGCCAGATGAAGGCGGTGGAAATCAACTTGTAGAACTGCTTGCTGCCCTTTTCCAGGCGGTCCGGCAGCACGCGCAGGTATTTGAACAGCACGGCCACCACGATCATCATCACCGGCCCCGGAATGTGCACCAGCTTTTCCAGCAGTCCGCCGAGGATGAAGAAGCTGCAGATCAGCAGGACGCCGGCGCCCATGTAGCGGAAGTCGATGGCGCCGTGGTCCTCGCTCTCCTTGAACTTGTCGTTCTCCTCACGGGCGCGGATCAGCATGCCGTCGCCGTTAAGCTTAGGCTTCTTCACGGCCAGGCGCGCCAGGGCGCCGGCGCAGATGATCGCGACGATGTTGCCCACCACGGCCGCCGGCACCAGTTGCGCGACGTACTGCTCGGGGCTGCCGCCGAGGATGTGCGCGTAGGCCAGCGACAACGGCAGGATGCCTTCGCCGATGCCGCCGCCAATGATCGGCACGATGATGAAGAAGAACGTGTGGTACACCGAGTAGCCGAACAGCAGGCCCACCAGCAACCCGGCGACCACGGCGGCCAGGGTGCCGAGCACCAGCGGCACGAACATGCGGATCATGCCCTGGACCAGGATGAAGCGGTTCATGCCCAGGATGCTGCCCACCACCAGGCTGGCGATGACGAAGTACAAAAAGTTCGCGTCCTTCATCAGCATGCGCGTGGCATCGAGCGTGGTGCTGCCGAAGAAACCGTGGAACACCAGTACCGAAGGCAGCAGGAGGCACAGGATGGCACCGCCGCCGATGTCGCGGAACAGCGGCAGGCGCTGCCCCAGTTGGCCGAAGAACACGCCCATGGTCATGATCACGGCCAGGCCGCCGATCATGGTCTTGGGCAGGTAACCGAAATGCGCCGAACAGAACACGATGACGGCGATGGCGATGAAATAGGGCAGGGGGATGACGCCGATTTCGTAGGTCGCGAACGACCGCAGCAGGCGCCTTGCGCCAGACGTCGGGGCCGCGTCGCAAGCGGCCGTTTGCTCAATGGAGTTGTTCATGGTGTGACTCCTGGAATTATTGTTGTAGGAGGATGCACCGGGCCTGCTCGTGGCCCGGTCGTTCAGCCCGGCTCAGGCCAGCCAGGGGTTCGCTTGCAGGTGACGTTGTTCGAAGGCGCGGATCTGTTCGGTGCGCAGCAAGGTGCTGCCGATGGCGTCGAGGCCTTGCAGCAGGGCCTGGCGGCGCAAGTCGTCGATGCTGAAGGCGATGCTGCGCTGGTCGTCCAGCTGGATCTGGCGCTGCTGCAGGTCGATGGTCAGGTGGGCCCGTTCAGCCTGGGTGACCAGGGTGGCGATTTCCTGATGGTCGGCCTCGTCCAGCTGGATCAGCAGCACGCCGTTGCGCTGGCAGTTGTCGAAGAAGATGCCGGCGAAGCTGGTGCCGATCAGGGCGCGGATGCCCAGTTGCTTCAGGCCCCAGACCGCGTGCTCGCGACTGGAACCGCAACCGAAGTTCGGCCCGGTGACCAGGAAGCGGGTCTGGTTCCAGGGCGTTTGGTTAAGCACGAAGTCCGGGTTGGGGCTGCCATCGGCCAGGAAGCGCAGGTCGAAAAACGCCCCGCGGTCCAGGCCGCTGCGGTCGATGCCCTTGAGGAACTGCTTGGGCATGATCACATCGGTGTCGATGTTGGCGGCCAGCAGGGGGGCGCCAATGCCGCTTTCGCGAATGAACGGTTGCATGCTCAGGCCTCCTCGCCCAGGGTACGGACATCCACCAGATGGCCGGCCAGTGCGGCGGCGGCGACCATGGCGGGGCTCATCAGGTGGGTGCGCGCACCGGCGCCCTGGCGGCCTTCGAAGTTGCGGTTGGTGCTCGACGCACAGCGGTCGCCGGGGGCGAGCACGTCGTCGTTCATGGCCAGGCACATCGAACAGCCGGACTGGCGCCATTCGAAGCCGGCGTCGATGAACAGCTGGGCCAGGCCCTCGGCCTGCGCTTGTTCGCGCACCTGTGTGGAGCCCGGCACGATCATCGCGCGCACGCCGTTGGCGACCTTGCGGCCCTGCACGATGCGGGCGGCGTCGCGCAGGTCTTCGATGCGGGCATTGGTGCACGAACCGATGAAGGCATGGCTGATGCGGATGTCGGCGACCGGGCGGCCGGCCTCCAGGCCCATGTAGCGCAAGGCGCGTTGCAGATCGTGACGACGGATCAGGTCGGGTTCCTGCATGGGGTCTGGCACTCGCTCGCCGATGGCGACGGCCTGGTCGGGGCTGGTGCCCCAGGTGACCATGGGTTGCAAGTCGCCGATGTCCAGTTCGATGTCCTGGTCGAAGCTGGCGCCGGGATCGCTGAACAGTTCGCGCCACTGCGCCACGGCCTGCTGCCACAGCGCGCCCTGCGGGGCACGCGGCTTGTCGGCGAGGTAGGCGTAGACCTTGTCGTCGGGCGCCATGAACGCACCCCGGGCGCCGGCCTCGACGGCCATGTTGCAGATGGTCATGCGGGCTTCGACGCTCAGCGTCGCGATGGTCGGCCCGGCGAATTCGATGGCGTAGCCCGTGGCGCCGGAAGCACCAATGCGGCGGATCAGCGCCATGATGATGTCCTTGGACACCAGCCCGGGCCCGAGCTCGCCGCGCACGGTGACCCGCATGCTTTTCAGGCGCTTGTACACCAGCGTCTGGGTCGCCAGCAGGTGTTCGATCTCGGAGGTGCCGATGCCGAAACCGAACGCGCCCAGTGCACCGTAGGTGGTGGTGTGGCTGTCGCCGGCGGCGATCACCATGCCCGGCAGGATGAAGCCTTGCTCGGGGGCCACGACGTGTTCGATACCCTGGCGCTTGTCGAGCACATCGAACAGTTCGATGCCGAAGTCACGGCAGTTTTCCTGGAAATAATTGACCTGCAAGGTGCCGCCGGCATCCGGCATGGCCGCGATGCGCTCGGGCGCCGTGGGGTTGACGTGGTCGACCACGGCCAGGGTGCTGGAAGGGCGCCAGACCTGGCGATTGGCTTCGCGCAGGCCACTGAAAGCCTGGGGGCTGGTGTACTCGTTGGCGACCTGGCGGTCGATGTACAACAGGACATGACCCTGATCGTCCAGCGTGCAGACGGTGTGGGAGTCGATGTGTTTTTCGTAGAGGGTCCGGGGGCGACTCATGGGCAATCACTCACGTGCAATTTTTATAAGCGTGGCGCCGGGTTCGGCGTGCAGGTCCAGCTTATTCTTGCTGTGGTGTAGAGCAATTGCGCATCTGTGCAGTGTTGGTTCACGAATCGTGAACAGTAGGGGCGAATCTACGGCTGGCGCCTGAACAACTCTTCGGGCAAATCGCCGATGCCCTGCAAGCATTCCTCGAGAAAATCGCGCAATACCCGCACCTTGGTCGAGTACCGTCGATTGGGCAGGTAGGCCATGTAGATCTGCTGGCCGGTCAGCGAATTGACGAAGCGATACTCCGGCAACACGATCTGCAATTGCCCGCTGAGCAGCAGGTCGCGCACCAGCCAGATCTCGAATTCGGCGATGCCCAGGCCGCCACAAGCAGCCTCCAGCAACAGCTCGGAGTTGTCCGATTGCAGGTTGCCCTTGGGGAAAATCGAATGCTTGACCTCGTCTTTGGTGAAATACCAATGGGGGTCGGCGTCGGGGTGCAGGTAGATCAGGCAGTTGTGCGCGCTGAGTTCCGTGGGGCTGGCGGGATGGCCGTGGCGGGCCAGATAAGCAGGGCTGGCGCAGAGCAACGAGTCGTTGCGGCAGATCGGGTAGGCGATCAGGTTTTCCAGGTGATTCTCGCCTTCATGGATATCGAGGTCGAAGCCGCCGACGATCATGTCGTTGTGGTTGTCGGTCAGGCGCAGATCCATCTGGATGCCCGGGTACATCTGCAAAAAGGGCGCGATCAGCGGAGCCAGGAAGCGCCGGCCGAAGGCCACCGGCGACACCAGTTTCAGCGGGCCGCTGGGGGCCTGGTTGAGATCGCTCACCACGCGCAGGGTGTCGTCCAGGTCGGCGATCATCGACTGCGCCCGTGCATGGTAGATCTGCCCGGCTTCGGTGAGGGCGACGATGTGCGTGGTGCGGTGCAGAAGGGTGGTGCCCAAGGACTTTTCCAGGGTGCTGATCATGCGGGTCAGGGTGGACGGGGAAACGTGCATCTCCCGCGCCGCGGCGGAAAAGGTGCCCAGTTCGACCACTTTGACCAGTGCTCTCATCACCCCGAGATGGTCGATACGTGCGGTTTCGGATGTCATGTGTGCCTTTGCGCTGGGTGCAAAACCGAATTCTGTTTGGCGATGTTCCATCGTTATTTGCCAGAATATAGACTCATTTTCGATCGAAGTGCGCACGTCGTTCATCCAACCGACACGTATTCGCCTCGCCGGCGTGACCTGCGAGGCAATCTTTGGAGCATCGAGAACACCATGGATTTTCCCGCACACGTTCCCTTGGCCATTGCCACCCGAAACGATCATGTGGAGCGTATCCACTGGGGCTCGGTGGCGGTCGTCGACAATGACGGCGTCCTGCTGGCCTATGCCGGCGACCCCGGCTCGATGATGTTTTCCCGCTCGACCTTGAAGCCGTTCCAGGCCATCCCGTTCGTGCGCGACGGCGGGGTCGAGCACTTCGGCTTCTCTGACGAACAGGTGGCGGTGATGTGCGCCAGCCACTCGGGTGAAGCCCGGCACGTGGAAGCCGTGAGCGGCATGCTGGCGAAAATCCAGCGGGGCTGCACCGACCTCGGCTGTGGTTGCCACCTGCCGGATTTCTACAGCGCCGACAACCTGCCACCCCAGGGTTTTCACTACGACCAGCGCCACCATAACTGTTCCGGCAAGCACAGCGGCTTTCTCGCCTACTGCCGCCTGCACGGCTTGCCCAGCGAAAGTTACCTGTCCCCCGAGCACGCCTTGCAACAAGACGTCCAGCGCACGGTGGCGAAGCTGTCCGGCGTGGCGGCGGATCAGATGTGGGCCGGCATCGACGGCTGCAACGCGCCGAACCTGGGCATGCCGTTGTCGCGTCTGGCCCTGTTGTGGGCGCGCCTGGCCAGCGGTGAAGGCGGTGGCGATGCCAGCCTCGACCCGATCCTCACGCGCCTGTTCGAGGCCATGCGCAGCCACCCGGAAATGGTCTCGGGCACTGGCCGTGCAGACCTCGGTATCACCCTGGCGTCGAATGGCGACTGGGTGGCGAAGACCGGCGCCGATGGCGTGCAGACGGTCGGCATCCGCAGCCGTGGCCTGGGCGTGGCAGTCAAGGTCAGCGACGGTGATTTCCCCAGTGTGTTCGCCGTGACCATCGCCGTGCTCAAGCAATTGGGCGTGCTGGAAGGCGGCGACAATGCGTTGCTGACGCCCTGGGCCGATCCGGTGATCAAGAGTTATAACGGTTCGCGCGCCGGCCAGTTGCAGGCCACGGTGCAATTGAAGTTCGTCTAGTCCGGGGCGCCGCCACCTACAAGATCCATAAGGCAGACCACAACCATGCAAACGGCTCAAGCACAACAACCACAAACGCCGGCCATTTCACTGCGTGCCGTCAACAAGTACTTCGGCAGTCAGCAGGTGCTGTTCGATGTAGATCTGGAGGTTCAGCCGGGGGAGGTGGTGGTGATCATCGGCCCGTCCGGTTCGGGCAAGTCGACCCTGTGCCGCTGCATCAACCGCCTGGAAACCATCACCGATGGCGACATCTTCCTGCACGGCGAACGCCTGCCGGAAGAGGGCGGGGCGCTGGCGAAGATGCGCGCGAAAGTCGGCATGGTGTTTCAGAGTTTCAACCTGTTCTCCCATCGCACCGCGTTGCAGAACGTCGCGATGGGGCCGCGCAAGGTGCTCGGCATGCGTGGCGCCGAGGCCGATGCCTGGGCGCAGAAGCTGCTCGAACAGGTGGGCCTGGGGCACAAGGGCAAGTCCTATCCGGTCGAGCTGTCGGGCGGCCAGCAGCAACGGGTGGCGTTGGCCCGCTCCCTGGCGATGAAACCCAGTGTGATGTTGTTCGACGAGCCGACCTCGGCGCTGGACCCGGAAATGGTCAACGAGGTGCTCAAGGTCATGGTCGACCTGGCCCGCAGCGGCATGACCATGGTCGTGGTCACCCACGAGATGGGGTTTGCGCGGTCTGCCGCCGACCGCATCATTTTCATGGATGCCGGGCGGATCGTCGAAAGTGCGCCGCCGGAAACCTTCTTCAGCGCGCCGCGTTCGGAGCGTGCCCGCGAGTTTCTGTCAAAGGTCCTTGCACACTGATCCACTCAACTGAAAACACAATAACAAGAGATCACAATCATGCGCTCACCACGAATCGCTTCCTTCGGTATCTCCCTGCTGGCTTCCTGCCTTTTCGCCTCGTTCGCTTCGGCCTCTACCACTGAGCAGTTTCCGGCCGACTCGACCATGGCCAAGATCCAGAAGCGCGGCAAGCTGGTGGTGGGCAGCTCGCTCAACACCCTGATGTTTTCTTCGCGCAACCCCATGACCGGTGAAGTCGAAGGCTTCGAGGCCGACCTGGCGCGCATGCTGGCGAAAAAACTCACCGGCTCCGAAGACAATATCGAGTGGGTCAGCACCACCCCGGAAAACCGCATTCCGCTGGTGGAGAACAAGCGCGTGGACATGGTCATCGCCACCATGACCGTCACCGACGAGCGCAAGAAGGTCATCGGTTTTGCCGGCCCGTATTACCTCGCCGGCCAGGATTCGCTGGTGCGCGCCGACGACAAGTCGATCAACAAGACCGCCGACCTCGATGGCAAGACGGTGTGCGTGCTCAGCGGTACCACCGTGGAGCGCAACCTCAAGCCACTGGCGCCAACCGCCAAGATCGTCACCTTCAGCGATGCGTCGGCCTGTGTCGAAGGGTTGATCGACAAGCGCTTCGACGCCTATGTCGACGACGGCGCGACGCTGGTCGGCGAGTCGATGCGCCAGCCGGGACAATTGCGCGTGGTTGGCGCGCCGTTCACCGAAGAGCCCTACGGCATTGCGGTCATCAAGGAAGACACGGTGTGGCGTGACTGGCTCAACAGCCAGCTGAGCGCGTCCATCGAGAATGGCCAGTGGAAGGAAATGTACGGCAAGGATCTGCAAGACGGGCTCGGCGCACCGCAGGTGCCGGTGATCGAACAGTAACGCGCGGCCGAGGCGAACCTGATGTCTTATATCGAACGCTTCCTGGGGGGCATCGGTGTCAGCATCCAGCTGACCCTGCTGTCCTTCGCCATTGCGATCGTGCTCGGGCTGCTGCTGGCGATCATGCGGGTGAGCCCCTGGGCACCCTTTCGCTGGTTTGCCAGCAGCTACGTCGAACTGATGCGCATGATGCCGTTGCTGGCGCTGTTGCTGCTGTTCACCTTCGGCCTGCCCAAGCTCGGTTTCATGTACTCGCTGTTCACCTCCACGGTGCTGGTGCTGGGCTTGTACAGCGCCGCGTGGATCTGCGAAGTGGTGCGGGCCGGTATCAACACCGTGCCCCTCGGGCAGATCGAAGCGGCGCGCAGCATCGGCATGCGCTTCGACCAGATCCTCGCTGAAGTGGTGCTGCCGCAGGCGGTGCAGTCGGTGATCGCGCCGCTGGGCAACTTGTTCATCATCCAGATCAAGGCGTCGGCCATCGGCGCGGCGATCGGCGTGGCGGACATCACCTACACGGCGCAGAAGATCAACTTCGACACGGCACTGGCGGTGCCGACGTTCCTCGGTGCCATGGTCGCGTACTTCCTGCTGACCCTTCCTGCGGGCCTGTTCTTCCGCTTTCTCGAGCAAAAAATGGCGGTGCTGCGATGAGCCCGGACAATCTGCTGTACGAACCACCGGGCCCGATCGCCCGGCGGCGCAACCGGATCATTTCGGTGATTGGCGTGCTCCTGCTGCTGTGCCTGGCCTATGCGGTAGGGCACCGCCTGGACGCCAGCGGGCAGTTCGATGCCCATCGCTGGAAAATCTTCCTGCACCCGGGCACCTTGAAGTTCCTCTTCGACGGCCTGATGGCGACCTTGCTGGCGGCGGTGATCAGCACGGTGTTGGCCTTCAGCCTGGCGGTGCCCTTGGCGCTGGCGCGGTTGTCGGAACGGGTTTGGTTACGCACGTTGGCCGCCAGCTACATCGGCTGTTTCCGCGCGGTGCCGCTGCTGTTGCTGATCCTGTTCACGGTGATCCTGTTGCCGTCGATTGGCCTGCACTGGTCGGCCCTGGGCTACCTGATCTTCGGCATGGTGCTGCACCACAGTGCGATGACGGCAGAAATCGTGCGGGCCGGCATTCTCTCGCTGGGCCGCGGCCAGAAAGAGGCGGCGCTGTCCATCGGCATGCGCGATCACCAGGCGATGGTGTGGGTGGTGTTACCACAGGCATTGAAGCTGATGCTGCCGGCACTGGTCAGTGCGGTGCTGGCGATCGTCCAGGACACCTCGCTGGGCTACATCATCCCCTACGAAGAATTGCTGCGTCGCTCCCAGCAGATCTCCAGCTTCGCCCCGCAGTCGCTGTTGCAATCGGCGTTTATCGTCACGGTGATGTACGGTTTCGTCAGTGCCTTGCTGCTGGCGCTGCGGCGCTGGGTGGAACGGCGCCAGGCCTATGATTCGCGCCGTTCGCGCAAGAAGGCCGAGGTGAATGAGGCGAACTTTGGTGGTGCGGTGGAGGTGACACCGGGGATGCAGTCGGTGTTGCGTAACGGGTCGCAGCGGGGGCGGGATCAGACGTAGGCTCTGAATACCACCCCCCTGAGAGCGCGTCGGTGCAGCGCGTTGATCTGCACCGACGCGCTGTCTCAACCCTCCGTCAACACCGGATAATCGGTATAACCCACGGCTTCCTGGCTGTAGTAGGTCTCCATTTGGTCCTGGTTCAGCGTCGCGCCGGTCCTGAAGCGTTTGACCAGGTCGGGGTTGGCCAGGAAAGGGCGGCCGAAGCTGATCGCGTCGGCCAGCCCGCTGTCGAGGTCGGCTTTGGCGCGGACCAGGTCGTAGTCGCTGTTGAGCACCAATGGGCCCTTGAAGTGCTGGCGGATCAGCGGTGACAGGCGGGGTACGTCGGACGCGCCGAAGGTGCCGTTCGGGCCGGGCTCGCGCAGTTCCAGGAAGGCAATGCCAATGGCGTCGAGCATGTCCGCCGCCTGGGCGAACAGCGGGGCCGGGTTGCTGTCGTCCACGCCATAACTCTCGCCATTGGGCGACAGGCGCACGGCGGTTCGGTCGGCGCCGATGGCGGCGGCCACGGCCTGCGTGATCTGTTGCAACAGGCGCAGGCGGTTGTCGATGCTGCCACCGTAGTCATCGGTGCGCCGGTTGCTTTGGTCGCGCAGGAACTGGTCGATCAATTGACCATTGGCGGCATGGATCTGCACGCCATCGAATCCGGCGGCCATGGCGTTTCTGGCGGCCTGCACATAATCGGCGATCAGGCCGGGAAACTCATCGGCCGCCAACGGCCTGGCCACCTCGAAAGGTTGCTTGCCGTCGTAGGTGTGCGCTTCACCCGGCATGGTGGTGGCGCTGGACGACACCGGCTCAATGCCGGTGACCGCCGAGTGTGCCATACGGCCCATGTGCCACAGTTGCGCGACGATCACACCGCCCTGAGCGTGTACCGCCTGCGTGACCGGTTTCCATGCCTGCACCTGCTCTTCGGACCAGATCCCCGGCGCATAGGGCCAGCCAACCCCCTGGCGGGAAATGCCGGTAGCCTCGCTGATGATCAGGCCGGCCGAGGCGCGTTGCGCGTAGTAGTCGGCCATGATCGCGGTGGGTACATGGTTGCGGGTGGCACGGGCGCGGGTCAGCGGCGCCATGATCGTGCGATTGGCGGCGTGCAGCGCACCGAGCGTGATGGGGTCGAATAACGTGGGCATAAAACCTCCTTCAGATCCGTGTCAAACGCCGGGGCGATTGATGATTTCCAGCGTGGGCAACATGCGAATGGGTTTGGAGAAGTTGGCGTAATTCACAGAGGTTTTGGTCACCACGCGGTGCAATTCCTGCACGCGCTCAGGCGTTGCGTCGGTGTCGATGCGCACTACGTAGCTGACCTCGTCGTAACCTGGGTTGACCTTGTCGTCCAGGCCCAGAAAGCCCAGCAGGTTCAACTCGCCATCGGTCTCGATCTCGAGGCTGAGCAGCTTGATACCCATGGCCGCGGCGTTCACCGCATAGCCCACCGAGAGGCACGCGTTCAGTGCGGCCATCAGCAACTCCTGAGGGTTGGGCGCAGTGTTCTGCCCCAGCAGTTCGAAGGGTTCGTCGGCCGCGATTTCAAAATGACGAGGGTGATCGGTGCCGCTCAAGTGATAGCGGCTGACGGTGGCGACACTGCGGGTTTGATGTTCCCATCTGGTTTTCACGTTGAAGCGGGCGAACCGTTTCGAGTTGTCCTGCGACAGGTCCTGGGCGAAACCTTTGAGCGCTGCGACGTCGATACCGTTGAGCAGGGTGTCCATTGCAAATCCTCTGGTGTGGGGGGAACGGAAAAGCCGCGCATCCGAATGCCGCGCAGTCGATGGCGTGCCAGTCGTGTTGGATTGGAGGCGGGCGTGAAGCACCTCACGACGCTGGGCGTTCGTGAGGTGGGTAAACCGGTTGGGCTAGCTCACCTGGGGCGTGGCGTACCACTGCGCATCAGGGGTAGGGAAGCGCATGATGGTGCGAATGTTCTGCGCATTGTTTTGGCTGGTCAGCAGTTCCACCAGCAAAAAGGCCACTTCCGACGCGGTGCCCGGGCCGCTGGAGGTAATGATTTTTCCATCGAGTACCAGTGGCTGATCAATGAAGCGCGCCCCGGTCTCGATCAGTTGTTGCTTCCTGCGCCCGCCAATCTGGTGATAGATCGTGGCGTTGCGGTTCAGCAATACCCCGGCGCGGCCCAGGCACAACGAGGACACGCAGACACTGGCGATGATTTTGTCGGCATCGACGAAATGGCGGATGGTGGCCAGGAAGGGCTCGCTCAAGGCTTCTTCGTAAAAGCCGCTGGGTTCGAAGCCGCCGGGCAACGCCAGTGCATCGAACTCATCGAGGTCCAGGTGAGCGAGCAGTCGGTTGGGGCGAATGACCAGGCCGAAGGTCGAGGTGATTTCCGGTCGCAGTGCGGCCATGACCAGTTCGACCTTTTCATCGCCCAGCAGGTCCGCCCAACCCAGAACATCGGTAAACGCCGCCATCTCCATGGGTTCAACGCCATTGGCGAGTAGCATCAGTACCTTCTTCACCTTCATTTCTCCGCTGTCGTCCATCGCTGGCAATGAGGGTGATGGTTGATGTTTTGGCTGTGGGAGACAATCCGCTGAATCGGCAATTAACAATTCCAGCGAGTGAAACAACCGCCGTGTGAGCGCTCAAGGCAACGCGTGCGCGTCCAGGCGCCAGCTCGGTTCCGCGGTGCGTATGACGTCGCCCACCCAATCGACGAACGCCCGCACGGTGGGTGAAAGGTGGCGGTTTTTCGGGTACAGGACCGACAGCGGAACGGCCGGCGAGCAGTAGTCGGTGAGCACCGGCTTGAGCCGGCCGCTGAGCAGGTGACGGCGCACCATGTAGCTGCCTGCGCGGATCAGGCCCAGGCCTTCGAGGGCACAGGCGACGTACGCATCGGTGTCGTTGACGATCAGGCGTTCGCGCATGCGCACGCAGCGGTCTTCGCCGTCGACCACGTAATGCCACTCCAGCGAGCGGGCGGTGCGGCTGGACAGGTAACCCACTGCGTGATGGTCCGCCAGGTCTTCCAGGGTTTGCGGCGTGCCATGCTCGGCCAGGTATTCGGGGGAGGCGCAGGTGACCCAGTCAAAGGCACCGACACGCTTGGCGACCAGTGTCGGCGAATCTTCGGGGATGCCGGTGCGGATCACGCAGTCGATGCCTTCCTGGATCAGCTCGACCGTGCGGTCGGCCATGGTCAAGGTCAGTTCGACATCGGGAAAACGCGCCTGGAAATCCTTGATCGAAGGCAACACCACCAGGCGCGCGAGTGACAGCGTCATGTCGACCCGCAGGCGCCCGCGGGGTTGTCCGGCGGAGCCCGGGAAGCCGGACTCGACGGCTTCGATGTCCGCCAGCAGCCGTCGGCAATGGTCGTAGTACAGCGTGCCGTCGGGCGTCAGGCTGATGTGCCGCGTGGTGCGCCGCAGCAGACACACCCCGAGGAACGCTTCCAGCTCCTTGACCGCGCGGGTGACCCGCGACGGTGGCAGGGACAGGCTTTCCGCGGCCCGACTGAAGCTGTGCATTTCGACAACGCGGGAAAAGATCTGCATCGACTGAAGACGATCCACTGCCTACCTCCTTGCCAGTAATTTATTGCATCGGCAGCAATAAGTTTGCGCCTGCCTTACGTGTTGGACACTCTACACCCAAGTTAACCGCTGGATGTAATCAACCGATAATTCCAAATCAGGCAATAAAGTTACCCAGGTTTCGACCTAGATGTCCCTGTGCGGCGTGCTCAGACTGAAAGCAAATCCACTTCGCCAAGCACACCTCCATGAAACCCTTGAAGAAACCACACATAGCGATCCTTGCGACAGCGATCACGGCGCTCGGCGCAGGCAGCGTGTTTTTGAGCAGTGGCTCGTCCGTACACGCCGAAGCCACAGCCCCGTTACCTGTCGTCAAATACCAACCGGCATTGAAGCGTTCGGTCGCCGATACACAGGACTACACCGGGCGCCTGGAAGCCGTCGAGGTTGTCGACGTTCGGCCCAGGGTTGCGGGAACGCTGCTGACGGTGCACTTCAAGGCCGGCCAGCATGTGCGCCAGGGCGAGTTGCTGTTCACCATCGACCCGGCGACCTACGAGACCCAGGTGCGCCAGGCACAGGCCAACCTGACGGTGATCGAAGAGCAGAAGCGCCTGGCCGGCGTCGAGCAGGCACGCGCGCGGCGCTTGCTCGACGCCAATGCCATTTCACGTCGCGAGTTCGATGCGCTGGACAATGCCGCCCGCGAAGCAGGTGCCGCGGTGACGGGCGCGCAGGCCGCGCTGGCGCACGCGCAATTGCAGCTCGGTTATACCCAGGTGCGTGCACCGATTGCCGGGCGCATCTCCCGCGCGGAAATCACCGCCGGCAACGTCGTGGGTGCCGGTGGGGATGCCGCTGCCTTGAGCCGGATCGTTTCCGACGACAAGCTCTATGCCTCCTTCAACCTCGACGAACAAAGTTACCTGCGGATCATCGCGCCAGCCCTGCGCGCCGGGGCGCAACCGCTGATCAATGTCGGCCTGGCCAATGACAACGCCTTTCCTTACAAGGCCACCCTCGAAGCGCTCGACAACCAGATGGACACCCGTTCGGGAACGGTGCGCGTGCGCGCCCGGATTGATCAGGTTCGCCCGGAAATGCTCCCGGGCCTGCAGGCGCGCATTCGTCTGCAAGGCGGCGTGCCCTATGAGGCGGTGACGGTCGAGGAAACCGTGATCGGCACCGATCAGGACCGCAAGTACGTGCTGGTGGTCAACGCCGAGAACAAGGTCGAGCGACGTTTCGTCGAACTCGGCACGCTGCAGGGTCAGCAGCGGGTGGTGCGCAGCGGTATCGAACCGGGCGCCAGGGTCATCGTCGACGGCGCGTTCCGCGCGGCCCCCGGCGCCGCCGTCGAGGCGGTCGCCGTCGATGCTGCCCAGACCCAGGCCAGTGCGGTACCGGGAGGTCGCTCGTGAACATCTCGAAGTTTTTCATCGACCGGCCGATCTTCGCCTGTGTGATTTCCGCGCTGATCCTGCTTGCGGGGATCGTCTCGGCGTTCAACATGCCGGTTTCGGAATACCCGCAGGTCATTCCACCGTCGGTGGTGGTGCATGCGCAGTACCCCGGCGCCAACGCCAAGACCATCGCCGAGACCGTTGCAGCGCCGCTGGAGCAGTCGATCAACGGCGTGCAAGACATGCTCTACATGGACTCCAAGGCCAGCGGCGATGGCCACCTCTACCTGACGGTGACCTTCAAGCTCGGCACCGACCCGGACCGCGCGCAGCAATTCGTGCAGACCCGCGTCTCGCAGGCCCAGGCGCGCCTGCCGGAAGACGTGCAGCGCCTGGGCGTCACGGCCATCAAGAACTCGCCGATCATTACCATCGCCGTGCACATGGTTTCGCCCAAGGGCACCTATGACAACAACTACGTCAGCAACTACGCGATCCTGCATGTGAAGGATCGCCTCGCGCGGATTTCCGGGGTCGGGGAGGTGTCGATCTGGGGGCCGGGCGGTTACGCCATGCGCGTCTGGCTGGACCCGGCCGCCCTGGCCGAGCGCGGGCTGAGCGCCAGTGATGTGGCCAGCGCGATCCGTCGCCAGAACATCCAGGCCGCGGTGGGGACCATCGGCAGTGCGCCGACGCCGGCAGATACCGCCTTCCAGCTCAACATCAACGCCGATGGCCGCCTCAAGACGCCGGAAGAGTTCAAGGGCATCGTCATCAAGTCCGACGCCCGTGGCGCGATCACGCGCCTGGGTGACGTGGCCCGCGTGGAGCTGGGCGCCGAAGACTATGGCATCCGCGCCACCCTGGATAACGCACCCGCCGTGGCGGTCACCGTGCAGGAGGCGCCGGGCGCCAACTCGCTGGAGATCTCACGCGAGGTGCATCGCGCCATGCAGGAACTGGAGCAGGACTTCCCCGAAGATCTGGTTTATCGCGTGGTCTACGAGCCCAGCCGTGCGGTGCAGAACGGCATTGATGCGGTCATCGAAACCTTGCTGGAGTCCGTGGCGCTGGTGGTGCTGGTGGTGTTCCTGTTCCTGCAGACCTGGCGCGCGTCGATCATTCCACTGCTGGCGGTGCCGATTTCGATCATCGGTACGTTCACCTTCCTGCTGCTGGCGGGCTACTCGATCAACACCCTGTCGTTGTTCGGCCTGGTGGTGGCCATCGGTATCGTGGTCGACGATGCCATCGTGGTCGTCGAGAACGTCGAGCGCAACATCGCCCGAGGCCTGAACCCGCGTGAGGCGACCTACCAGGCCATGCGCGAAGTCAGCGGCCCGATCATCGCCATCGCCCTGACACTGTCCGCCGTGTTCCTGCCGCTGGCGTTTCTCAGCGGCTTGACCGGGGAGTTCTACAAGCAGTTCGCGGTGACGATCGCCATCTCCACGCTGATCTCGGCAGTCAACTCGCTGACACTCTCGCCAGCGCTCTCGGCCTTGCTGCTCAAGGGCCATGGCGATGCACCCGACGCGGTGACCCGAGTGACGCAAAAGTTGTTCGGAGGATTCTTCGAGCGCTTCAATCGCGCGTTCGGGCGTGCCTCCGAAGGGTACGGTTCGGGTATCGGCAAACTCATCAGGCACAAAGGCGGCATGCTGGTGGTGTACGCAGGATTGCTGGCGGCGACCTGGTGGCTCACCGGGCATGTGCCGGGCGGTTTCGTGCCGGCCCAGGACAAAGAATACCTGGTCAGCCTGGCGCAGTTGCCCGAGGGTTCGACCCTGGATCGCACCGAAGCGACCATGAACCGGATGAACGAGATCGCCCTCAGGCATCCGGCCGTGATGGGCACTTCGAGCTACAGCGGCCTGTCGATCAACGCCGTGACCAAGAGTTCGAGCACGGCGCTGAGTTTTGTCCTGCTCAAGCCGTTCAACGAACGCAAGGGCATCAGTGCCAACCAGGTGGCGGCCGACCTGGCCCGTGAGTTTGCCAGCATCGGTCATGCCTTCACCGGTATTTTCCCGCCGCCACCGGTGTATGGCCTGGGCACCCTGGGCGGCTTCAAGCTGCAGATCGAAGATCGCGCGGACGCCGGATACGAAGAGCTGTACCGCGCGACCCAGGCGTTCATCAAGAAGGCGTCCGAGGCACCGGAACTCGGACCGCTGTTCTCCACTTACACGGTCAACGTGCCGCAACTGAAAGTCGACATCGACCGGGCCAGGGCGCAGCAACTGGGCGTGGACACGCCGGCGGTCCTCAACACCCTGCAAGCGTTCCTGGGCTCTTACTACGTCAACGACTTCAACTTCCTTGGTCGCGTGTATCAGGTGCGCATGCAGGCCGACAGTGAGTTCCGCTCCAAGCCGGACGACATCGGCCAACTGCACGTGCGCAGCGAGTCGGGGCAGATGGTGCCGATCGCCTCTGTGGCGACGATCAGCCAGACCTACGGCCCGGACCAGGTGGTGCGTTACAACGGTTTCACCGCAGCGGATGTCAGCGGCAGCCCGGCGCCCGGCTACTCGTCGGACCAGGCGATGGCGACGATCCAGCGCATCGCCGCACAAACCCTGCCTGCCGGCATGAGCTACGAGTGGACGGACCTGACCTACCAGCAAATCATCGCCGGCAATACGGCCGTGTGGATCCTGCCGCTGTGCGTGCTGCTGGTGTTCTTCGTGCTGGCGGCCCAGTACGAGAGCCTGACGCTGCCACTGGCGATCATTCTGATCATTCCGATGAGCATCTTTTCCGCGCTGCTCGGGGTCTGGCTGACCCAGGGCGACAACAACATCTTCACCCAGATCGGCCTCATCGTGCTCGTCGGCCTGGCGTCGAAAAACGCCATCCTGATCGTCGAGTTCGCCCGGGAACTGGAGATGGCGGGCAAGTCCACGGTGGCAGCGGTGATCGAGGCCTGTCGCCTGCGCCTGCGGCCGATCCTGATGACTTCGATGGCCTTCATCATGGGCGTGATTCCGCTGGTGGCCTCCACCGGTGCCGGGGCGGAAATGCGCCAGGCCATGGGCATCTCGGTGTTCTTCGGCATGATCGGCGTGACGCTGTTCGGTTTGTTCCTGACGCCGCTGTTCTACGTGGTGGTGCGCAAGTTGAGCGGTGCCCGGGCGCTGCACTCCGCCACGCATCACGACGCACCCTCGCTCGCGCCTCATGCTGTTGAATCGTCGGAGGGCCAGGTATGACCGGTCAGACCCCAATGCGCCTGTCGCTCAATGCAATCGCCGTGGCAATCGCTGCGTGGCTGTTGTCGGGCTGCTCGCTGACGCCCGTTGAGCAACGACCTGATATGGCGTTGCCGGCACAGTTTGTCGAAGCCGATGAACGTGCCATCGAACCCTTGCAAGCCAGCGAAGCCATCGGCCGTTGGCAGCCGGCAGAACCGGCGGACCAGCAGAAACCTTCGCCGTGGTGGACGGTATTGGGCGACCCGGTGCTCATGCGCCTGGAAGAGCAGGCACTGGCGGCCAACCCCGATGTCAGCCTGGCCATGGCCCGCTTAAAGCAGGCGCGTGCCTTGACGTCGCGCAGCGAATCGGCGCGTTGGCCGGACGTGAATGCGGGCTTCGGCCCGACCCGTCAGCGCACCTCAGCGGCGGCCGACGGCGAGGGCGATGGTGTCCCCGGCACCACGCAAACCCTGTGGCGTGCCCAGGCCACGGTCGCCTACGAAGTCGACCTGTTCGGCCGCGTGTCGGCAAGTGTTGCCGCCGCGCGGGCCGATGCCGCGCAGCAACAGGCGCTGGCGCATCAAATGCTGCTGCTCGTCCAGGCCGACGTGGCCACGACCTACTTCAGCCTGCGGCAGCTGGAAGGTGAGCAGCGTCTGTTGCAGGAAACCGTAAAGCTCAGAGAAGACGCAGCGTCGTTGCTGGAGCGCAAGCTGGGTGACGGCGCGGTGCCCAGTCATGTGGTCGATCAGGCCAGGACCGAGCTGTTTTCCGCTCGGGCTGAACAGTTGGCGGTGGCGCAGCAATTGGCGTTGACCTCCCACGCATTGGCGACCTTGCTGGGCAAGCCGCCGGCAGCGTTTTCGCTCGAGGCCAGACCGCTGGAAAGTGTCACGGTCAAGCTTCCCCCAGGCGTGCCTTCGACGCTGCTTGAACGCCGGCCGGATATCGCCGCCGCCGAACGGGCGATGGCCGCCGAGAATGCGCGGATCGGCGTGGCCAAGGCTGCCTTCTTCCCCTCACTGTCGCTGACCGGCGCCCTGGGTTACGAATCCAACGACCTGGGCCACCTGGCCGACTGGTCCCAGCGCACCTTCCTGCTGGGCCCGCTGGTGGGAACCGCGCTGAGTTTGCCGGTGTTCGATGGCGGGCGGCGCAAGGCCGACATCAGCCGCGCCCGCACCGTCTACGAACAGCGCGTGGCTGAGTACCGCAAGACGGTGCTCCAGGCCTTTCGCGAGGTCGAGGACTCACTGGCCTCGCTGCGCACCCTCGACCAGCGCATCGTTCACCAGCGTGGCGCGCAGGACTCGTCGGCACGGGTCGCCCAGTCGGCCCAGGCGAGGTTCGACGAAGGGGATGTCGATTACCTGGAGGTGGTCGATGCCCAGCGCACGCTGCTGCGCAGTCGCCAGTCACTGATCCAGTCCGAAGGCGCCCGTGCGCGGGCGACCGTGGACCTGGTGCGCGCGCTCGGCGGAGGCTGGGAGGTTGCTGGCGCCGAGGCGCTGGCCGTATCGCATTGATCTCGTCATCTGGAGGTGTTCCATGTCCGTTTCCGATCTGTTCAAACCCCTGGAGCTGCTGCATGGCCCAGCCATGCGCAACCGTTTCATGCTCGCACCGCTGACCAATCAGCAAAGCGAACACGATGGACGTGCGTCCGAATTCGACCAGCACTGGATCGAGCAACTGGCACAAGGCGGCTACGGCTTGATCCAGACCTGTGCCACCCACGTCGAGGCCAGCGGCATAGGCTTCGAACGGCAGTTGGGCATTTTCTGTGATGAACACCTGGCGGGCCTGACTGCCATGGCGTCGGCGATTCGCCAGGGCGGTGGTTTATCTGCGGTGCAATTGCACCATGCCGGGCACCGCGCCAATCCGCTGATTGGCGGCATTCCCGCACCGGCTTCCCACTACACGGTACCGGGCGTGCGGGCGTTGACCACCGAAGAAGTCGAGCGCATTCGTGACAACTTCATCGCCGGTGCAGTGCGCGCGGAGCAGGCCGGCTTCGATGGTGTCGCTATCCATGGTGCGTTCGGCTGGATTCTCTCGGAGTTCCTGTCGCCGCTGTTCAACGACCGCACGGACAAATATGGCGGCAGCCTGGAAAACCGCGCTCGCCTCACCCTGGAGGTGATCGAAGGCATCCGCAGGCGCTGTGGTCCGGCGTTCCAGATCGGTTGGCGCCTGTCGGTCGAGCGTTATGGGCTGCTCCTGGAGGAACTGCGCGAGGTCACCGCCGATATCCTTCAGCGCGAACTGATCGACTACCTTGATCTGGCACTGTGGGATTCGGCGCAGATCGTTCAGGACGGGACGTTCAAGGGGCAGAGCATGCTCAGCGTTTTCACCCGCCTTGACCGGGGTGGCGTGAAGCTGGGGACGGCAGGCAAGATCATGGGCGCCCAGCGTGCGGCGCAGCTGCTGGAGGAGGGCTGCGATTTCGTCCTGATTGGCCGTGCCGGCATTCTGCAGCGCGATTTTCCGCTGCAGGTTCAGGCCAATCCGCACTACGACAGCCCGAAACTTCCGGTGACGGCGCAGTATTTACGCTCGGGCGGCATGAGTGAGCGCTTTATCAATCACATGCGTGGATGGCAAAGTTTCGTGGTCCGAGGGAGCCTGTGATATCGAGGAGGAACCGTGTTGAATAAATTCCTGGCGATGGAAGTGTTCGTGCAGGTGGTGGATGCCGGCGGGTTCACCCGTGCGGCCGAGCACATGAAGTTGCCCAAGGCGACGGTGTCCACCTTGATCCAGTCGCTGGAAACCTCATTGGCGGTCAAGCTGCTCAATCGCAGCACCCGCCATGTCAGCGTCACGGCTGACGGCGCGGCGTACTACGCACGCTGCGTGATGATCCTGTCGCAGGTGCGCGATGCCGAGGATTCGCTGTCGCAGACCCGCCTGAGTCCCTCCGGTCGCCTGCGTGTCGACGCGCCGACCGGCCTGGCCAGCGCGGTGATCATCCCGGCGCTGCCGGATTTTTTTGCGCGCTACCCCGACATTCGCCTGGAGCTGGGTTGCAGCGACCGTCAGGTGGATCTGGTGGAAGAGGGTGTGGATTGCGCCATTCGCGGCGACCGTCGCTTGCCCGATTCGCGGCTGATCGCGCGCCGCGTCGGCGCCATGGGTTACGTGACCTGTGCCTCACCAGCCTATCTGGAGCGCCACGGCGTACCCCGGCACCCCAACGATCTGGTGCAGCATCGCTGCGTCAATTACTTCGCATCGCGTACGGGGAAGATGTTCGACTGGTATTTCACCCGGGACGGCGAGCGCGTCCAGGTGACCCTGGCCAGCCATATCGCCTTGAGCGACAGTTATGCCTACACGGCGGCGGGGCTTAATGGACTGGGCATCGTGCAGATGGCCGACTTCCTGATGGCGCCGATGATCGAGGACGGGCGGCTGGTGTCGGTGCTGGGTGACTGGACCAATGAGCCGCTGCCGATCCACGTGGTGTACCCGGAAAACCGCTACCTGTCGGCCAAGGTGCGGGTGTTTGTCGAATGGGTCACGCAGCTGTTTGCCCATCACCCGACCCTGGCTTAGCCGGTGCGCGGCAGGCAGATACCTGCCGCGCTGCGTCGATCAGGCGAACGATTGTTCGGCTTCGATGGCGGCGTGGACGCTGGGACGGCGTTCCATGCGCGCCATGAACGTCTGGATGGCGCTGTAGTGGGAAATGTCGATGTTCACCCGTGGCGGCCAGGACAGGACGTTGTACAGGTAGCCATCGGCCAGGGAGAATTTCTCGCCCAGCAGGTAGTCATTGCCCGCCAGATGTTCTTCGATGTATTGGAAGCGTTCGGCCAGGTTGCCCTGTGCAAAATGCCGCTTCGAGGCGTCGTCGATGAACGATGAAAACATCACCGCCATGCCCTTGTGCAGATCGGTGGCGATGTAGTTCAGCCACTCCAGCGCCTTGTAGCGTTCGCGGGTGCCCGAGGCTGGCAGCAGATTGCGCTCCGGGAACTTGTCGGCGATCCATTGCAGGATGACCGCGCCTTCCGTCAGGACCTGGCCGTCATCGAGTTTCAGGGCCGGGACAAAGCCCTTCGGCGTCACCTCGAAATAGTCGCCTTCGACGGTCTGCTTGGTATTGAAATCCACCTTGATCAGGTCGAAGGCCAGCCCGGCTTCGCGCAGGGCGATTTGTGGCGACAGCCCGCAGGAACCGGGCGAAAAATACAACTTCATGGGTACTTCCTCTCTCAGGACAACAGGTCAAAATCTGTGGCGGCGTGGCGTTCGCGCAGGAACTCGCCGGGCGCGCCCGAGGTGCGGTTGACGATCCGCCCCCGCGCCACGGCCGGGCGCGCGGCGATCGTTTTGTACCAACGCAGCAGGTGGGTGTAGTTCTCCACCTCGAGGAACTCGTGGGTGCCATACACGCCGTAGAGGCTGCCGGGGTACCACGGCCACACCGCCATGTCGGCGATGGTGTATTGCTCGCCGGCGAGGAATTCGTGGCTGGCCAGGTGCGTGTCCAGCACATGCAACTGGCGCTTGGTTTCCATGGTGTAGCGGTCGATCGCGTACTCGATCTTGATCGGCGCATACGCGTAGAAATGGCCCAGGCCACCCCCCACGAACGGTGCCGACCCCATCTGCCACATCAGCCAGTTGAACGTCTGCGCCCGTGCCTGGGGAGCGGTGGGCAGGAACGCGCCGAAACGCTCGGCCAGGTAGACCATGATCGAACCGCTCTCGAACAGCTCAATGGCGGGCGCTGCCGAGTGATCGACCAGTGCCGGAATCTTCGAGTTGGGGTTGATCTCGACGAAACCACTGCCGAATTGATCGCCCTTGAAGATGTCGATCAGCCAGGCATCGTACTCGGCCCCGGTGTGCCCGGCGGCCAGCAATTCTTCCAGCAGGATGGTGATCTTCTGTCCGTTGGGCGTGCCTTGGGAGTAGAGCTGCAAGGGGTGTTTGCCGACCGGCAAGGGCTGTTCGAAGCGCGCGCCGGAGACCGGCCGGTTGATGCTGGCGAACTGGCCGCCGTACGCGGTCTTCGGGCTCCAGACCTTGGCGGGCAGGTAGCCGGCGGGCTGGTTTTCCAGAGGGCTGTTGCTCATCGTTGCCTCCTTGAGATTCAGGGCGTTCGCAGTGATGGCGAAAGTGTCTGGGCAAACTCTAGCGACGGCTTGGCAGGGGATATAGGTGGGGAAATTGAATTGAGTGTTCGGGGATCTGAACAATCCATGCCGCCCTCAAATGCCTGTTCTTGAGCAGCACAAGCAAAAAAAAGGACGAATTTTGATGACTGAAGGAAATGTTATTATGTAACATAAATTTTCGTTCATCATCCTTTGGAGTCATCAAATGCCTTCCCGCTGTTCGCCGAGTTACCGACGCCTGACGCCTTTGGCTGCTGCGTTGCTCATGGCTTCGCCCGTGTTTGCCGCTGAACCTCTGGAGCTGCAACCGCAAGTCGTCACGGGCAACCCGCTCGGAAGTCAGTCCCTCGCATCCCCTTCGACGGTGCTCAGCGGTGACGAATTGACCCTGCAAACCAGAGGCAGCCTGGGCGAAACCCTGAACAAACAGCCTGGCGTATCGTCCAGCTACTTCGGCCCGGGTTCGAGTCGTCCGATCATTCGCGGGCTGGATGGCGATCGCATTCGCATCCTGCGCAATGGTGTGGGGGCACTGGATGCTTCCTCGCTGTCTTATGACCACGCGGTGCCGCTGGACCCGGTCAACGTCGATCGAATCGAAATCGTGCGTGGCCCCGCGGCCCTGCTGTATGGGGGGAGCGCCATCGGTGGGGTGGTCAATACCTTCGATAACCGCATCCCGACCGAGGCGATCGAAGGCATTCACGGCGCGGGAGAGTTGCGCTACGGCGGTGCCGACACCACCCGCAGCAGCGCCGGCAAGCTCGAGGCCGGCGACGGTGCATTTGCCTTGCACCTGGATGCCAGTGCCCGTGAATTCAATGACCTGAAAATCCCCGGTTACGCCAGGACCAGCCGTGAGCGGGCCGGGGATGACGAGGGGCGCAAGCACCGACTGGCCAACAGCGACGGGCGCCAGGACGGCGGTGCCGTGGGTGGCTCCTACACCTGGGATGATGGTTACGCCGGGCTGTCGTACAGCAACTATGACTCCAACTATGGCTCACCGGCCGAGGACGATGTGCGTATCCGCATGCAGCAGGATCACTATGCGTTCGCCTCGGAAATTCGCAACCTGGACGGGCCGTTCAGTTCGATCAAGCTCGACGCCGGATACACCGATTACGAGCACCGCGAAATCGAGGACGGCGAGGTCGGTACGACCTTCAAGAACAAGGGCTACGAAGCGCGGGTGGAAGCTCGCCACCAGCCGCTCGGTCCGTTGAATGGCGTGGTCGGCGTGCAGGTCAGCCGCAACGAGTTCTCGGCGCTGGGCGAAGAGGCATTCGTGCCACAAACGGATACCGATGCCGGGGCCCTGTTCGTGCTGGAAGAACTGCAAGCCACCGACAAACTGTTGTTGAGCCTGGGCGGGCGCCTCGAGCATACCCGTGTCGACCCGGACGCCAAGGGCAACGAGCGTTTCGTCGGCGCCGATCGGTCCAGCAGTTTTACCGCGGGCAGCCTGTCGTCGGGCGCGGTGTATACGCTCACGCCGATCTGGTCGATTGCGGCTACCCTGGGGTACACCGAGCGCGCGCCAACGTTCTATGAGTTGTATGCCAATGGTGCGCACGTCGCGACGGGCACATTCGAAGTCGGCGATGCCGGGCTTTCCAAGGAAAAAGCAGTTTCCAGCGATCTGGCATTGCGCTTTGACAATGGCACGCACAAGGGCAGCGTGGGCGTCTTCTACAGCCACTTCTCCAACTACATCGGCCTGCTCGGCACTGGCCGGACGTTGAACGAAGAAGGCGAGGAGGATGCTGACGGTATCCCCGAATATGCCTACACGGGGGTGAGGGCACGTTTCAGCGGTATCGAAGCCCAGGATCGCTGGGCGCTCGGCGAGGGCGCCTATGGACAATTTGCCCTGGAGCTTTCGGGCGACTACACCCGCGCCAAGAACCTGGACACCGGCGAGGACCTGCCGCGTATCGCACCGCTGAGGCTGAACAGCGGGTTGGTGTGGAACCTCGATCGCTGGCAGGCACGGATCGACGTCGAGCATGCGAGTTCGCAGCACCGGGTTCCGGCCAACGAAAGCAGCACCGACGGCTACACCACGCTGGGGGCCAATGTCGGCTACCACTTTGATGTCGGCCAGAGCAAATGGCTGGCGTTCGTCGATGCACAGAACCTGACCAACCAGACCGTGCGCTATGCCAGTTCGATCCTGCGCGATATCGCACCCGCCGAGGGGCGCAGCGTTCAGGTCGGTTTGCGCACGACGTTCTAATCAGCTGCCGTCTGCAATCGCGCCTGCCGTTTCGGCGGCAGGCGCTCAAGCACGCCGCTAGCGCGTTGCCTTGTAGTCGCTGACCAGCGCATCGAGGAAGCCAAACAGCTTCTGGTTCATCGCCGTGTAGCCATTCGCCCGCAAGGTCGGCGGCTGTTGCACGAAGCGTCGTTGCGAGAGTTTCACCAGATCCTCCCCGGACGCCCCAATCAGCAGCTCGATGACCTCGGGGGTGAACTCCATGTGGCATTGGAAGCCGTACACCAGCTTGCCGTACTCGATGATCTGCCGCGGGCAGCCTTCGCTGGCGGCGAGGATTTTGGCGTCGGCGGTCAGGCCGGGCATGTCGTTGTGCCAATGGCCGACCTCAAGGGTGTCGCCGAAATCAGCGAATTTGGCGTTGGCCTTGCCGGCCTCGGTCAAGGTGATCGGGAAGTTGCCGATTTCCGCTTCCGGGCTATGGACGCATTTCCCACCCAGTGCCTCACCCATCAATTGAGCGCCCAGACAGACACCTACCACCGCCTTGTTCGCGGCCACGGCCCTGGCGATCAGTGCGCATTCGGCCGCTGCATCGAAGTGCGGGCATTCTTCGAGGGTGGTCGAAGGACCTTGCGGGCCACCGAGGACGACCAGCAAGTCGATATCATCCAGGTTTTCGGGCAGCGCCTCATGCAAGTAAACGCGCGAATAGCTGGCCTGATGACCGCGGCTCTGGACCCAGGTTTCATAGGCGCCCGGCGATTCGAAGGCTTCATGGACCACGAAATGTACGTTCAATTTTCTTTCTCCAGTCAGAGGCAGGCTTGCAGATCCTGCGCGAATGCTTTTGCCTGATCGTTCTTCAGGTGCGAAACGGTGACCCGGATTGCCCGCGAATACCCCTCGATGTCGAAGGCCGTACCCAGGCGCACCAACCAGCCTTTTTTCGCCAGTTCATAGGCCACGTCCTTGGCATCCCTGGGCAATGCGATCCAGACGTTGAACCCGCCTTCAGGTGCGGTGGTGGCGACTCCTGCCTGGGCCAGTTCCGTGCACAGCTCATTGCGCAGGCGTGCGTAACCGACGCGGGCTTCCTCCATTCGGGCCAGCGATTCGGCGGACGTCAGGCCCGTGATCACCGCCGCCTGAAGTATGTGGCTGACCCAGCTCATGCCCGAGGTGAGCCGCGTGCGCAGGCGCGCGGCGGTGTCGTTGTCACAACCGACAAACGCCACCCGCAGATCCGGCCCGAGCCCTTTGGATACCGAGCGCACCAGCGCCCAGCGTGGGGTATTGGCGGGGATGACCGAGTAGTAGGGCGTTTCATTGAGCAGGCCGAAGTGGTCGTCGACGATCACCGCCACCTCGGGGAATCGGGCCAATACCTTTTTCAGCTGCTGCGCCCGCTTGCTGGACAGGCTGCAACCCGACGGGTTGTGGGCGCGCGGGGTGATCAGCACCGCCCTTGCGCCTTTCACCAGCGCTGCCTCCAGCGAAGCAGGGGTCATGCCGTGCCGGTCGATCTCGACACCGAGGGTGCGCATGCCGCCAAGGCGCAGCGCATTGATCGTGCCGAGAAACCCGGGGTCTTCGATTGCCACGCCATCCCCCGGAACCAGCAGCGCAGCCGCCAGGCGCTCGATGGCATCGACCGCGCCATGGGTCAGTTCAATGCTGGGCAGGGCAGGGCAGTCAGCGGCCAGCCATTGTTGCCCCAGCGCGCGAAGCTCGGGAAGGACGGTGTCGTCGCCGTACAGATACGGGCGGGGAAGCGCGCCGGCCAGCAGCGACGCCACCGAGGGCAGCCACAGCGGATTGGGGTTGCCATCGGCCAGGTCGATCAGCGCCGTGCCGCTGCTCAAGCCTTCCTGTTCGCCGGCCTGGGGCGCCTGGCAGATGGTCGTGCCGTGGCGGCCCTGGGTCAGGGCGATGCCGGCTGTCACCAGACGCTGGTACGCCGCCGCAACCGTATTGCGATTCACATTGATCTCTTCGGCCAGTTCCCGCACCGGTGGTAACGACGCACCGGGCGCGAGTTCACCGTTCTGCACCAGGGCGCGAATGCAGTCGGCGATCTCCTGGGCAGATTTTCCTTTGATTTTGATCATTGTCCTATGCCAATATTTATTTAGACACAGACAAAGTGTAGCGGAGATGAAAGCGCTTGGATATGAGCAAGCGACGCAGGCTCCGCTGCGGATGATCAGGAGAAACTGACATGAACGAGCGCAGTGCCGATTCCATCACCCAGACCCGCCATGACCAGCATGGCTTGTGGCCGGTTGCCGAGACCGTCGAAGATTTCCGGCGCAACCTGGCCACGGTCAACGCCCGCATCGAGGCGGCCTGCGCCCGTGTCGGGCGTGACAAGCACAGCGTGCGCCTGCTGCCGGTGAGCAAGACCGTGGACGAGGCGCGCATACGCCTGGCCCATGCCGCCGGGTGCAACCTGCTCGGCGAGAACAAGGTCCAGGAAGCCAGCAGGAAGTGGCAGGCCATGAGCGACCTGACGGCGTTGCGCTGGTCGGTGATCGGTCACCTGCAAACCAACAAGGCCAAGGGGGTGGCGCAGTTTGCCAACGAGTTCCAGGCGCTCGACAGCCTGCGCCTGGCGGCGGTGTTGGATCGCCATCTACAGGAGGCGGGCAGGTCGCTGGATGTGTTCGTCCAGGTCAATACATCGGGCGAGGACAGCAAATACGGGCTGCGCCCCGAAGACGTCGCGGCGTTCCTGCGCGAGCTGCCGGCGTTTCCTGCGCTGCGCGTGCGCGGCTTGATGACCCTGGCCGTGCTGTCGGCGGAGCCCGCGCAGGTTCGCTGCTGCTTCAAGCGGCTGCGTGAGCTGCGCGACCAACTGCGCCAGGACCTTCCGGGCGGTATGACGCTCGATGAGTTATCGATGGGGATGTCGGGCGATTACGAAATTGCCATCGAGGAAGGCGCCACGGTGGTGCGGGTCGGGCAGGCGATTTTCGGTGCGCGCAGCACGCCCGATTCCCATTACTGGCCCTCTGCCTCGAAGGCTGACTGAACTCAATTCATTCAATACAGGGACACACGCCATGCACACTCACAGACTGGTCATTCGACGACACGGCAAGCTATTGGGGCATTTTGATTCCAACACGCCGAATGCGGCGAGCGCGGTTCGGGAGATTGCCTCTCGATTCACTGAAACCGAGGGGTTCGAGTTGGAGTTTTTTGTGGCTGAACAGGAGCGACGCCTGCTGGAAAGCGGTCCTGAGGGCATTCGACTGCTCAGCAGTGAGCCTGTTTTTGTCAGCGTCACAAGCGTTTGATCGCACACTGGCCAGGCAGGCGGGTGCTCAGGGTTGTTGTTTGTTTGCCCGGCTGCTGCGCTCGGCCATGCGTGCGCGCCGAAAAAGCCCCGGCCCCATTTGGTAGTGGCGCTTGAACGCCCGGTTGAAGGCCGCTTCCGACTGGTAGCCCACGCTTTCGCCGATGTCGCCAATGCTGCGATGGGTTCGCTCCAGGCATTGGGCCGCCTGGGTCATGCGTATCGAGAGAAGCAGCTCTGCCGGTGTCGTGCCGGCGACAGTGCGGAACGCACGTACGAACGTGGCGCGAGACATGCCGCACTGCTGTGCCAGGTCTTCGAGTGTCCAGGCTTTGCCTGGCTCGACCAGCATCCGGTGCAGCGCGCGATTGAGTTTAGGCTCGGCGAGTAACGAAAACAGGCCCGGCACCGTGTGTGCCTGTTCCAGCCAGGCGCGCAGCAAGAGCAACAACAGTGCCGACGCAAGGTGCGATACGACCGCACTGGCACCGGGGCGAGGCTCGTTGGTTTCATCTCTCAACAACTGCACCAGGGCCTGCAGCCCGACAAACTCGGAGCGACCGGCGGTGCGGATCAACACAACGTCCGGCAGCGCGTCGACGAGGGTGCGCGAGCCTGCGGCGTCGAAGTGGAATTGCCCGCACAGAATGTCGGTCGCCGGTCCCCCGGATTCGTTGGCCAGCCGTGCCAGAGGCGTCTCGCGGTACATCGTGTACAGCGGCGTTCGATCGTCGCAATCAGGCGTATACAGGAGATGGGCGTGGCCGCGGGGAAAGACCAGCATGTCGCCGGCGTGCAGCGCGAGGGTGTCGTGGCCCTCGATATCGACCATCGCCGTGCCCTCGACCACCAGGTGATAAGGGGCGACGGTTGCTGTCGCCAGCGGGTGTTCCATTCTCCATGGCGCACGGAAACTGCAGCGTGTGTTCAACTCTGCCCGTACCGGATGCAGCAGGAGCAGCTGGCTGAGTGCATCTTGAGCAAGCAACATGGGTTCACCCAATCGTTTATCGTCGAACGGCCTGTGCCGCACCGGCGTGCGTGAACACACACGCCAGTGCGGCCAGCGTTCAGGCCTCTGTTTCGGCAGTGGCGGGCACTTGCGCCGCCTCGACGTTCTCCCTGCTGGCGGCGCCGCAGCTGCTGACACCGCGCAGATGCGGTGTCGGCTTGCTATGCACCGCAAGGCTGAACAGATCGGGGCGCGAATAGTGACCCACCGAATCCCTGATGCGCTTCGAGTTGGTGATTTCGGAGAAATCCAGATCGGCGATCAGGATGCCTTCACCTTCGGTCAGCGGCGCCACCACATGCTGACCATCCGGACCGATGATTGCCGTCATGCAACCCCCGGTCAGTACCTTCTGCATTCCCGTATCGCCGACGATACTGGCACGCTGTTCATCGGTCAGCCAAGCCGTGGCGTTCACCACAAAGCAGCCGCTTTCCAGGGCATGGTTCAACAGCTGGGTTTCGGTCTGATTGCTGAACACCGGGCCAAAGATCGAGCCAATGTACGTGGAAATGTGAATTTCCTCATGTTGAGCTATGAGCGAGAAACGCGCCAGCGGGTTGTAGTGCTCCCAGCACGTCAGGGCACCCAGGCGTCCGACAGTGCTTTCCACGACCTTGATACTGGTGCCGTCGCCTTCGCCCCACACCAGACGCTCATGGGGAGCCGGCGAGATCTTGCGGTGTTTCTGGATGAGCGAGCCATCCACGTCGAAAATCAGTTGCGTGTTGTAGAGCGTGCCGTGGTCGCGCTCGGTAACACCGACTGCCAGGACGATCCGATGGCGGCGCGCAGCCTCGCTGAGCGCTTCGGTCACCGGGCCCGGTACGCGAACGGCATTGGCGTAGAGCCGGTTTTGTTCGGCGCCCATGGCGGCTGGAGGCAGCACCGCGGAATAGTACGGGTAGTAGGGAATGAACGCCTCCGGGAAGACGATGAGTTGGGCTCCCTTGGCGGCGGCTTCGGCGACCGCGCCGAGGACCCGTTGCAGCGTTCCTTCGGTGCTGTTCAGGTCCGGTGCGTACTGGACGGCCGCAACGCGGACGGTTCTGGATTGCGAGTGATCTTGAGCCATGGTGAATGAGCGCCTGAAAGGTGGTTGGGATCTTCGTCGGCTCGTCCATTGCCAGACCGCACTGGGCTGGTGATGTCGAACGCTTCGAAGGGGCGACATAGCGAGAAGTCGCTAGGTCGGCCACCAGTCTAGGGACGCGGTCTGATTCTCCCCATGCTCTGGAGAGTCATTCTTTTGCTCGATCGGCTCAATAACGACGTGGCTGTTTCTTTGTCGCAAGTCTGCGTGCCCGCCAGTGCTTCTCCCGCTTCTGCGTGGATACGCCGTGTCAGGCCGATGGCCAGGTCGACAGGAACTGCTCGACCACCGAGTCCAGCACCTCCCGACTGAATCCGGCCTTGGCCTGTACGGCCATGCCATGCAGCACGGCCAGCACGAGAGCGGCGAGCACGGCGCAGTTCACCGTCTGCGGCAGGTCGCCATCGTCGCGGGCTCGTTCGAGGCGTTCACGTAGCGACTTCTCGCCGTCTGCACGCGCCTCGATCAGGGCGTGTTGGATAGGCGCGGCATCATCCGAGCCTGCCAGTGCGCCGTGGATTCCCAGGCAGCCCGTGCGATCGGCATAACGTGTATTGAGCTCGACTGACGCGCGCAGGATGCGTTCGACGACTTCCCGCGCAGTCGGCAACTCCAGCGCTGCGGGAAAGAAGTCCAGGTAGTGCTCGTAGTAGCGTTCCAGCGCCCGGCGGAACAACGCTTCCTTGTTGCCAAACGCGGAATAGAGTGCCGGGCGTTCGACACCGGTCGCTTGCGTCAGGTCGGTGTACGACGCGCCTTCATAGCCCTTGCGCCAGAACACACACAGTGCGGCATCCAGCGCTTGTTCCACGTCGAACTCTCGTTGCCTTCCCATCGAACCGCCTCGGTTTTTTCGTAATGACCGATATTAAACCATTTGACGGGTCACGCTCTATTGCATAACGATCGTTATGCGTAACGATCAGTACGCATACCTGCCTTCTTCAAGATCAACCCCGAACATCGAGGAACAAACGCTATGACAACCATCGGCATCATCGGCGCGGGAGAGGTCGGTACACACCTCGCGCGCGCGGCTATCGCTCAGGGTTACCACGTAGTGATCGCCAACTCGCGAAGCCCGGACACCTTGAGCGAGCTTGTTCAAGCGCTGGGGCCGGCAGCCAGGGCCGCAACGGCGGAGGGCGCTGCCAGGGCCGGAGATTTCGTCGTGATCGCGGTTCCCCTGAAGTTGATCAATGACATGCCCGTGGCCGCGCTGGCGGGGAAAATCGTGATTGATACGAACAACTACATGACCTGGCGCGATGGCCATTTTCCAATGGTCGACTCGGGCGAGAAGACCGTCCACGAACTGCGCCAGGAACAGCTGCCGGCCTCCAGAGTGGTCAAGGCATTCACTCACATCCAGGCACCGCGCATTCTCACCTGGGGAATGGCAGGCGGTGTTCCCGACCGTCTGGCATTGGCGGTTTCCAGTGATTTTCCGGAGGCGGTGGCCCTGGTGACTCGCCTGTACGACCAATTCGGTTTCGATGCGGTCGATCACAGCCCCCTCAGCGAATCCTGGCGCAACGCTCCCGGCCAGCCAGCCTGGAAACAAGAGCGACAGACCCGGTTGGAGCTGGCATCCAACCTCGCCAGCGCCCGGCGAAATACCCAGAGCTGAAGCATTTCCCCGGTGCTTGACAGGTGCGGGTTAATTCCATAACGTTCGTTAGCGTAATGGCCGTTACGAATAAACCACAAGAACCGGACGCTCTCGTCCTGAATGAAGAGGATTCGTTGATGCACAAGACATTGGCAGGCAAGGTGGCGTTGGTCACTGGCGGCTCAAGGGGGCTCGGTGCGGCCATTGCACAGGCGCTGGCCGAACAGGGCGCTGACGTTGCCATCAGTTATGTGGCGTCCGCCGGGAAAGCAGAAGCCGTCGTCGAGCAATTGAAGGCGAAAGGGGTTCGCGCGGTGGCGATCAGAAGCGATCAGGCCGATTTGTCCGCTGCCAGACCGTTGGTTGAAGAAGTCATCGCTCATTTCGGCAAGCTCGACATCCTCATCAATAATGCGGCCATCGCGGTGCAAGGCCAGACGGTCGATGACCCCAACCTGGACACCGTCAATCTCGATCGCCAGTGGCAAGTCAACGTATTGGGCGCCGTGGCGACCACGCGTGCCGCTTCCCGAGTGCTGACGGATGGCGGGCGGATCATCTTCATCGGCTCATTGATGGGCGGTCGCGTTCCCTTCTCGGGGGCCGCCGACTACTCAGGCACCAAGGCGGCGATCGCGGGATACGCAAAGGGGGTTGCCCGGGACCTGGGGCCGCGCAATATCGCAGTCAGCGTTCTCCAGCCCGGCATCATGCCGACCGACATGATGACCGGTGTACTGGGTGATGAGGTGCCTGACGCCGTTCTGGATATGCATCCGATCCGCCGCATCGCCACGCTGGAAGAGGTGTCGGCCACGGTCTGCTTCCTCGCCGGGCCGAATGGCGGTTACATCACCGGTGGCGCCATCGACATGGCCGGTGGCCTGGGTATCTGATAACCGACCGATACCCACACGCGGTTGCTGCCCGGCAGGGAGGGGCAGCAATCGCTTTACCCCACGTTGAAAAGCGCATTCTGCATGGCTTGCGGCGGTTGTCCGAACGCCCGCAGAAACGCCTGGCGCATCCGTTCCCGATCACCGAACCCTGACTCCCGTGCGATCACCTCAATGGGATGGCGACTGGTTTCCATCATGATGCGGGCCGCCTCGACCCGCAGGCTTTCGATGGCCTTGGCCGGCGTTTGCCCGGTCTCCTCACGGAACACCCGGCTGAACTGGCGTGGGCTGAGCCGAGCGACAGCGGCGAGCGCCTCGACCGAAAGATCATCAGTCAAATTCTCTCGCGCATAGGCCATCGCCAATTGCACCCGGTCGGATTTGGGGTCCAGTTCCAGCAATGCCGACAATTGCGATTGCTCGCTGCCCCGGCGCTGATAGATGACCAGCTTGCGCGCGACCCTGCGGGCAAGGTCGCTGCCCAGATCGTTCTCGACCATGGCCAGTGCAAGGTCCACACCGGCGGTCATCCCGGCCCCGGTCCATATCTGGCCATCGACCAGAAACAACTTGTCTTCCTCCATGGGAATTTCCGGGTAGCGCTTCTTGAACGCCGGTGCGTGCAGCCAGTGTGTCGCCGCGCGTTTTCCTTCCAGCAAGCCCGCCTCGGCGAGGACGAACACACCGGTGCACAGCGCCACGACACGTCTTGACTGCGCCGATGCCGCTTTAACGAATTCCTGAAGATGGGTTTCCGGCAAGTGGTACTCCAGATAGCCGCTGACGATCACGGTGTCGTAACCCTCGGCTCTCATGGGCGTGGTGTTCACGGAGAACCCCTGAGAACACATGACCGCTCCGCCCGTCTCCGACACCAGGTGAAACTCATAGGCCGGCTCGCCTCGAAACAGGTTCGCGCACTCGAACACCGAACCCAGGGACAGACTCAGTGACTGGAAATTCGGATAAACGACCAATGCAACGCTATGCATGAAAACACTCCGGGACGGCGGCGACGTGAAAGCGATTGTCGGCGTTGGTGGGGTAAACGGCAACGTGCGTTCCGCGAAATCCGGTCAATGTCGGATCCATGTCCGGAATCCTTGCGGATTTGACATTGTGGATGTTTTGGGCGGCTCCTAATATCCACTCCAACGGATTAGACGACTGGTCTACTGATTCGGTTGGACTTGAATATGAATGAAACCAAGAGCGTAAAGCAGACGATTCTGCATGCCGCGCAATTGATTGTAAGTAATAAAGGGTTTTCCGCCGTTGGCTTGAATGAAGTGCTTCAGGCTGCCGAAGTTCCAAAGGGCTCTTTTTATCACTACTTCGGTTCAAAGGATGCCTTTGGTGTCGCGCTGTTGGATAACTACTTCGATGGTTATCTTCAGGGTATGGAAAAGCTTTTCAACGCGGCAGATAGATCGGAACAACAGAAGTTGCTGAGTTATTGGCAATGCTGGATTGATAACCAGACGCTGCAGACCGATGCGGGAAAATGTCTGGCGGTCAAACTGGGCGCAGAAGTCGCCGATCTCTCGGAGCCCATGAGGCTGGCACTCGATCGAGGCACTTCACGAATCATCGAGGTGATCTGCGCCTCGCTGCAGCGTGGCATCGAGGACGGTTCACTGACGCTGGAGGACAACCCGAAGCAGGTGGCGTTGCGGTTGTACGCACTGTGGCTGGGGGCCAGCGTCATGGCAAAAATCACCCGTACATCGACGTCATTCGACGAAGCCATGGCGCTGACTCGAACGGTACTGCAAGACACGCTACCCCGTTAAAACTCACGTCTACAGAGGAACGAAAAATGAAAGTACTGATGGTTCTGACTTCACACGATCAACTGGGCAACACCGGCAGGAAAACCGGGTTCTGGCTCGAAGAGTTCGCGGCGCCGTACTACACCTTCAAGGATGCGGGCGCAGATGTCGTGCTGGCATCACCCGCTGGTGGTCAACCGCCGCTGGATCCTGTCAGTGACCTGCCGGATTTCCAGACGGATTACACCCGCCGCTTTTCGGCGGACCCCGCAGCCCAACAGGCTCTGGCCAATACGGTAAAACTGGGCGAAGTCAACGCCGCCGATTTCGACGCGGTTTTCTACCCCGGTGGACATGGCCCGTTGTGGGACCTGGCAAAGTCACGCACCTCGATCACGCTGATTGAAGCATTCGAGCGTGCCCGCAAACCCATCGGCTTTGTCTGCCACGCGCCGGGTGCATTGCGCCATGTCAAGGCCGCCTCGGGAGAGCCGTTGATCAAGGGTCGTCGCGTAACCGGCTTCGCGAACTCCGAAGAGGCGGGCGTAGGTCTGACCGAGGTGGTGCCGTTTCTCATCGAGGATGAGTTCCAGGCACTCGGCGGACACTATGAAAAAGGCGCTGACTGGCAACCGTTTGTTATTGAAGACGGCTTGTTGGTCACCGGGCAAAACCCGGCAAGTTCCGAAGGTGTTGCGAAAGTACTTTTGAAACTGTTGTTGTAACTTAATGCTCTGCCTGTAACGGCGTCATTAGCCGTCTGATTACGCGTCAATCAACTCGATAACATCCTGCTGGATAGTCTGCCCGTTCGTCAGTCTATTTGGCTGGACGGATCAGTGTTGCCCAATGAAAGTTCGAGCGCTGTTCAAGCGCTCATTTAAATAACCTGTTTATTGTTTTGTTTACTGGAGATGATGTCATGAACAGTGTATCGCCCCGCGTATTGTCGAGCAGTCTCTTTGAAGGTCCTTATTACATCAGTGTTGCCGGAAAGTTGCTGGAAACCAGCGATTCTTTCGCGGTGATGAACCCGGCCACGGGCGCCGAGTTCGCTCGTGCTCCGGCGGCCACTGCCGAGCAACTCGACGAGGCAGTCGCTGCAGCCAAGTCAGCCTTCAAGACGTGGTCCGTGCTGACTTACGATCAGCGCCAGAAGTATCTGGATGACTATGCCGATGCGCTCGAAGTCCATCGCGAGGAACTCGCTCGCCTGCTCACCCTGGAGCAAGGCAAACCGCTGAAGTCCGGCGCGCAACCGGAAGTCGACCAGGCCATTTCCTGGATCCGCCAGATTGCCGCACGGCGCATTCCTGTCGAGATCCTTGAGGACACCGACAGCCACATCGTCGAGTTGCATCACACCCCGTTGGGCGTGGTTGGCGCGATCACGCCCTGGAATTTCCCGGTGCTGCTGGCGCTCTGGAAAGTCGCCCCGGCGTTGCTCACCGGCAACACCATGGTGATCAAGCCATCGCCGTTCACGCCGCTGACCACGCTGCGCTTCGGGCAGATTGCGCAGTCGGTATTCCCCGCCGGCGTGCTGTCGGTCGTCTCCGGTGGTAACGAGTTGGGACCGCAAATGACGGCCCATCCGGATATCGCCAAGATCAGCTTCACGGGCTCCACGGAGACCGGCAAGCATGTCATCCGTTCGGCTGCCGGCACCGTCAAGCGCCTGACTCTGGAAATGGGCGGCAACGACGCGGCAATCGTCCTGCCCGATGCCGACTGGAAGGCAGCAATCGCGCAATTGTTCTGGGGCGCGATCGGTAACTCGGGTCAATGGTGTGTGGGCATCAAGCGCCTGTACATCCACCGCTCGTTCCACAGCGAGTTCGTCTCGGCATTCGTTGATTACGCCCGCCAGCAGAAGCTCGGTGACGGCCTTGACCCCAGCGTCACGGTCGGCCCGGTGCAAAACAAAATGCAGTTCGACAAGGTTCGCACCTTCCTCGACGACATCAAGGCCAATGGTCAGAAGATCGTCCTGGGAGGGGAGGTGGACGAGAGCCAGTCGGGCTACTTCATCCCTGTGACCGTGGTGGATAACCCGCCGGAGCACTCGAAGATCGTCCAGGAAGAACAGTTCGGGCCGATCGTTCCGATCATCGTTTACGACGACGTCGATGATGTGATCGAACGCGCCAACGACAGCCCGTTCGGCCTGGGGGGCTCGGTCTGGGGCCGCGATACCCAGGCAGCGGTGGCGGTGGCCAATCGCCTGGAGACGGGCATGGTGTGGGTCAACGAGATGCACACCCAGGGCGTGGACATTCCGTTCGGCGGCCACAAGCAATCCGGAGTGGGCACCGAAGGTGGCCATGAAGGCCGACTGTTGTTCACCAACCCGAAAACCGTGCTGATCAAGAAGTGACGCCAAGCGCGGCCTCCCATGGGGCCGCGCATTTTCGGATGCCTTCGCAGGCCTGCCCCGTGCAGGCGGCCAGGCCTTTTTGTATTCACTTGATTGGGAGTTGATCGCATGCAACATCAAGCACTGTTTACCCCGGTAGAACTGGGTGGCGTCACACTGAAAAACCGGATTGTCTTCCCGCCGCTGACTCGCCAGCGCAGCGCGCAGCCGGGCGATATCGCGTCTGACCTGATGTCGGTCTATTACTGTCAGCGCGCCTCGGCAGGCTTCATGGTCAGCGAGGGAACACAGATCGAACCTCGCGGCCAGGGTTATGCCTGGACCCCGGGGATCTACACCCAGGCGCAGATCGAGGGCTGGCGCAAAGTCACCGACGCCGTGCATGCCGAGCACGGTGTGATCTTCGCTCAGCTCTGGCACGTGGGACGCATCTCGCATCATGGCTTGCAGCCAGACGGCGCGGCACCGGTAGCGCCATCCGCGATCCAGGCCACCAATGCCAAAGCCTTTATCGAGACCGGTGTCGGCACCGGTGAACTGGTCGCACCCTCCATGCCTCGCGCCCTGACCGTGGCCGAGATCAAGGAACTGGTCGCCCTGTATGCTCGTGCGGCGAGCAATGCGATCGAGGCAGGTTTCGACGGCGTCGAGATCCATGCCGCCAATGGCTACCTGATCAACCAGTTCATTTCCGAGCATGCCAACCAGCGGGATGACGAGTACGGTGGTTCGCTGCACAACCGCCTGCGATTCCTGCGCGAAGTCGTCGAGGCGGTGGTGGCGGTGGTCGGTCCCGATCGCCTGGGCGTGCGCTTCACGCCGCTGTTCACCAGCACCGATCAGGATCGCGTGTACATCGGCCTGGTCGAGCAGGATCCGCATGAAACCTACATCGAAGCGATCAAGGTGCTCGAGGCATCCGGCATTGCCTACGTGTCGATCGCCGAAGCCGACTGGGACAACGCGCCCGACTTGCCCGAGTCATTTCGCCGCGATGTCCGCGACACGTTCAGTGGCCGCATCATCTACGCGGGCCGCTATACGGCAGAGCGGGGTGCTCGCCTGGTCGAAGCGGGCCTGGCCGACCTTGTCGCTTTTGGCCGGCCCTTCATCGCCAACCCCGATCTGCCGGCGCGGATCGTCAACGGCTGGCCGCTCAATCCGCTGAACCCTTCCTCACTGTATGGCGGGACTGCGGCGGGCTTCACTGATTACCCGACCTACGCGGGCTGATCGCGGACCTGTCGGCCGGACTGCGCCCGTCGCACGTCCGGCCTGCGCTGGAGAATGCAACTATGTTGGTGACTTCGAAGGTTCCGCTCGCCGAGCCCGTGTCGGCTGCTGAAACAACGCCGCCTGTACGTCCTTGCAGGCCTGCGAGCCCACCGCACAACCCGCCGTCGCTGTGGATGGCGATAATCTGCATCGTGCTGGTGGCGTTGACGCTGCGGCCCGCCATCGTCTCGGTCGGCCCCTTGTTGCCAGGAATCATCGAGGACTTTGGCCTGTCCCACACGCAGGCATCGCTTCTGACGGCCATTCCGACGTTGCTGATGGGCTTGATGGCGCTGCCGACACCTTGGCTGGCGCGGCGGTTTGGCCGTGACGCGGTCATCCTCGGTGCGCTGGTCGTGCTGTTCGCGGCGACCGGGCTGCGCGCTGTTGCCGGGTCGATCGGCGTTCTGTTTCTGACCACCGTCGGGATCGGCGCCGGTATTGCGGTGGCGGGGGCGTTGCTGGCGGGATTCGTCAAAGGTGGTTATCCGAAACACGCAGCGTTGCTGATGAGCCTGTATGCCACGGCACTGGCGCTGGGCAGCACGATAGCCGCTGCCGCTACGGGCCCGATTACCACGGCTGCGGCAAGTTGGCGGCTGGGCGCGAGTTTTTGGATGTTGCCCGTGATCATCGCCATCGCCGCCTGGTTTTACATCAGGCGCCAGGGCACCGCGGATGGCCGGGGAGCAACGGCAGCGATCAGCTATCCGATGCCCGTGCGTATCCCGACGGCCTGGCTGATCGCACTGTTCTTCGCCTGCAACAACATCATTTTCTATGCCTTCATTTCATGGACGGCACCGATGTATGTCGAGTTCGGCAGGTCGACCACTTGCGCCGGGTTGATCCTGGCCGGTTTCACCCTGGCATTCATGATCTCCAATCCGTTGTTCGGGGTGCTCAGCCGTAACGAAGATCGCCGCGTGGCGTTGGCCGTCAGTTCCGCCATCGCTCTGCTCGGCACTCTGACACTGGCCCTGGATCCCGATGCAATGCCCATGGTCTCGGTGCCGTTGATCGCGTTCGGCACGGGAGGAGCCTTCACGCTGGCCTTGACCTTGCCTCTGGACAACACCGAAAACGCCGAACAAGCGAATGCCTGGAACGCGTTCGTGTTGCTGTTCAGCTACGTCATCGCGGCAGCCGGACCTCTATTGATGGGTTACCTGCGTGATCTGACCGGCGGCTTCAACCTGCCCTTGTGGCTGATGGTCGGGGTCAGTGTGGTGATGTTGGGCACTACACCGCTGCTGAAACCCAGCCATCATCGGCGCCACGTTGCGGATTGATCAAAGTGGGCATTCTGATGGCCTGCGTGTGCACACGGTGGTTACTCGAAAGCATTGACCACCATCAGTGTGCCGAAAATCATCAGTACGCCGCCGGTCATGCGTTTGCCCCAGACTGCCGCTCCTGGCCTGGCCAGTCTGGTCGCCATGGTTTTCGCCGTCACGGCGTAAGCGCTCGACACCAGGAGTTTGATCAATACGAACAGCAGGATCAGTGAGAGCAGGGCACCCAGGTTCGAGTCTTTCGGGTTGCCGACAAATTGCGGCAACAAGGACGAGAAAAACAGAATCGCCTTGGGATTGCTGATGCCGACCATGAACGATTTGCCCCAGAGCGTCGGCAGGGGTTCGCGCGGCACCGCCTGTGCGGTGTTGACTCGGTTGCTGCTCGCCAGCCGCAGTTGCTGCAAACCCAGCCACAGCAGGTAAGCAGCACCGGCGATTTTGACCAGCGTGAAGACGCGTGGGTTGGCCAGCAGCAAGGCGTCGATGCCCAGCAGTGAACAACTGGCGAGTATCGCAATCGCAGCCAGGTCGCCGGTGAGAATCCAGATGGCACGTTTGGCGCCATAGACCAGCGCGTTGTTGATCAGAAAAATGGTAGACGGTCCTGGTGAACCCACCTGGACGGCCGCAATCAGCGCGAAGAGTGAATAGTCGGTCAGAGACATGCTGGGCTCGTGGTCAATCCGGTCGGTGGGAAGTGGCCATTTTCCGTGTAAAGTGGATTACCGAGCAGGGCCATTTGCAGCGAATTGGTATGGACCATTATGAGCAAGGGTAAATACACGTCCGGTGTTGATCTGCCGTTGCCAGCGCAAACGGGCGGTGCGACGAAGCAGGAGCGCGCCTATCACACCTTGCGTGATGCGATCCTCAATGGCCTGTTACAAGGCGCGCAACGATTGCCGTCTACCCGGGCACTCGCGCAACGTTGGGGGATTGCGCGCGGTACCGTGGAAAGCGTTTTTGAGCGCTTGCAACTGGAGGGATACATCGTGCGCAAGGTAGGCTCCGGCAGCCATGTGTGCGCAGTCATCCCCGACAGCTACCAGAGGGCAATCAACGATAATCGGACGTCACATGACACGCAGCCGGCCAAAATGCACGACGTGCCCCAGCGACCGCCACCCGCACATCAGGCGCAGGTGGGCGTGCCTTTCGTCGCGCGCCTGGCCAATCCGCGACTGATCGTCCCGGCTGAATGGGCGGCGCATCTGCAACGGGCGATGGCGGCGATGACGCCCGAGCAGATGTGTCGTGTCGAGCCGCAAGGGACGCTGGCCCTGCGTGAACAGATCGCCAGCTATCTGCGCCTCCATCGCGGTATCGACTGCCATGCCGGTCAGTTGCTCATCACCAACGGCATTCGCCATGGCATCGACCTGGTGGCGCGTGCTGTGCTCCAACCCGGCGATTACGTGTGTGTCGAGGACCCTGGCTATCCCGCCGCCCACCGGATTTTCGAGGAGGCGGGTGCCAACCTGGTGCACGTTCCCATTGATCACGAAGGGCTGGATTTGCGCGACCTGCCCGATTCAATCGAGTGCCGTCTGGCCTACGTGACGCCTGCCCATCAGTCACCGCTGGGCGTGATCATGTCCGCCACGCGACGCCTTGAACTTCTGGACTGGGCCCAGCGCCAGAGCGCCTGGATCATCGAGGACGACTACGACAGTGAGTTCAACTACCAGAGTGCGCCGCTGCCCGCGCTGAAATCCATCGACTCGATGCAGCGTGTCGTCTACTGCGGGAGCTTCAACCAGGCGCTGTTTTCCAACCTGCGGCTGGGCTACCTGCTGGCGCCGCCGGAACTGCACCAGCGCATCCTCGCCTTGTGGCATACCGTCGGGCGCAGTGTGGGCGTGTCGGAACAGTTGGGGCTGGCGCATTACATGAGTAGGCCCGGTTTTCTGCGGCATATGCGCCGTTCCCGGCAGGAGTATCTGACGTTGCGTGACATCGTGCTCGAAACCCTCAAGGCGCAAGCGCCCGGGCGTTATCGAGTCAGTGGCGAGCACGCGGGTTTTCATTTTGTGCTGTGGCTGTTACCGGATCAGGATGAAGACGCCCTGATCGACGGCGCGCGCAAGTTTGGATTGACCCTTCAGCCTCTTCGCCATTCCTGTCGTGAGATCAACCTGGCGCCTGCGTTCGTGCTCGGTTTTGCCGCGTTGACTCGGGCACAGGCCAGACACGCTGCGCAAAAACTTGCGCAACTGCTGCGCTGAATCACCGCCCGTGGTCACGGGGCTATCAAGAAAATGCGCAATCTCGGGCATCTCGCCCCCGGTCCCGCAAGCATCGTGTAGATTTAAACCGTAGCCATCGAGCATGGGACGCGAGATGCAGGCTTGATCGGCGTTGCACACGCCGTTTCGAATAATAAGAAAAAACTGATGCGTCCGGGAGACAGGCCATGAGCGCGATGTCGGTCCAGCAAAAACCTCACCCAGCAGGTTTACAGAGCGTTTCCGTGTGCGACGCCAGCGTGTTGGCGAACTCTTTATCGGACTGGCAGCAACAATATCTGCAGATCAGCCCCGGGCGATTCGCAGGTTCGGTGACCGAGATTTCCGTGGGGGTGGTGCAGATCTTCCGCGAGGTGATCAATCAGGCCGTGGATCAGCATGGGCAGACCCTGCCTGGCAAGTTTGCCCTGGGCATTCCCATCGCATTGCGTGGTCACGGTTACTGGTGTGGCCAAGCGCTCGATTGCATTGATTCAGTGTTCTTTCTGCGGCCGGATGCCGAGCTCAAATTCAAGACGCCGGGTTATTCCGATATCTATGGTGCATCCGTCGATGTTGCAGCGTTCAGGACTTATTCCCTGGACGATGAGTTCGACGAAAAAAACCTGATCGCACAGACCCGCGAAGTCAGTGCGCTGGCACCCGAAAAATGCGCGGCTTTCAGAGATCGGTTCGACAGTTTCTTTCGTGCCGTCGAGACCAACCCTCTCATTCTCGAGTCGGCGCCAGCCAGAAAACAACTGACCTTCGACATCATGCAGTTACTCCTTGGCATGACCGCGGACTTGCCCGTGTCCAAGCGCTCTCATGCCGAGCAGTTCATCCATCGTCACGTGGTAGACAGTGCGCGCGATTATATTCTTTCGAGAAAAAGTGAAGCGCTGACGGTGACCGATTTATGCGAAGGGCTGCGCACCAGTCATCGTTCGTTGCACTACGCCTTCAATAAAGTCCTGGGTATCAGCCCCGTAACTTATCTGCGCTACATCCGTTTGAACGGCGTCAGGGCGGAGCTGGTGTCCAGTGCCAGGCCGATCCGGGTGAGTGAAGTGGCCGCAAAGTGGGGCTTCTGGCACATGGGCATGTTCAGCGTCTACTACAAACACCTGTTTGGTGAACGGCCGTCCGACACCCTGAGAAATCATCGTACTGTCGCCATGACTTGAAAACCCAATTTTTAAACAGCGTGCCGGGTGTAACGACCTGCGTATGACGGGATCGCTTTGTTCAAAAAAACCGGAGGGCAACATGAGTAAGTTACACGGCAAAGTGGCGTTGATTACCGGGGCTTCAAAAGGAATGGGTAAATCCCACGCCAGTATTTACGCCAAGTACGGGGCCAACTTGATCCTGGTTGATCTTGACGAATCCATTCATCAGGTGGCGGCCGAAATCCAGAACACCTACGGCGTTCAAGTGCTTGCGCAAGTCGGTGATGTGACCGATCCGCAGTCCATGCGCCTGATCGCCGAAACCGGCATGAAGCGTTTTGGCCAGTTGAACGCGCTGGTCTGCAATGCGGGCGTTTGCCGTCTTGCGAAGTTTCTCGACTCCAGCGACGCCGATCTCGATCTGCACATCGACGTCAACGTCAAAGGTGCCTGGCATAGCGCACGGGCGGTTCTGCCGCACATGATCGACTCCGGCGGGGGGACCGTGGTCGTCATGTCATCGGTCACCGGTGACATGACTGCCGACCCGGGAGAGGTGGCCTATGCCTTGTCCAAGTCCGCGCTGATCGGCTTTACCAAAGCCTTGGCGGTGGAGATGGCCCCCCATCACATTCGGGTCAACGCCATTTGCCCGGGCTTTATCTGGACGCCGATGGCCGAACAGGTCGCCAGGCAGGTCAATCCGCAAGATCCGAAGTCGGTGCTCGATGAGCTGGCCACGGCCATCCCCATGAAACGCCTCGGCAGGCCCGATGAAATCGGTGAGTTATCGGCGTTTCTCGCCTCCGACGAGTCCAGTTACATCAACGGTGCGCAAATCGTCATCGACGGTGCCAGCACACTTCCCGAAACGGTCAGCATCGGCATGTAAGAAACGTTGCGGTTTCAGCAGGGACGCTACGACATCGACCCCATTGCACAAATCATAAAAATAAAAGAGTGGAGCTTTTGTGATGACAGAGCTAGCCGAATCCCTGCATGAAAACGCGCCTTCAACGAGCGAAAAACTCACAGGCAATCTGGGCACCTGGCAGATTGCCTTGCTGGTGATTGCCGCCGCAGCACCCCTGGGCGCCGTTCTCACGGCCGCCCCCATCGGGTTCCAGCTCGGTAATGGTCCGGGGCTCGCCGGCACATTTCTGGTGGCGGGAATCCTGATGGTCTGCTTTTCGATGGGCTATGGCGAGTTGATCAGGGCCATTCCAGGCGCCGGCGCATTCTACAAATACCTGTCGGTGGTGTTCGGGCCCCGAGTCGGTGTGGGAGCAGCCTGGGTGGCACTGGCCTCCTATCTGGCAATTACCATTGCCCTGGCGATTGTGTCCGGCTACTACACCCATTTGACCCTGAAAACCTTTGGCGTGGACCTTGGCTGGACGACATGGACGGTGGTGTTCATGGCGCTGACGTCCTACCTGGGGCGGGCGAATATTGATTGTGCCGCGAAGATCCTGGTGCCATTGGTGCTGGCAGAGTTCTTCATGCTGTTTTTGCTGGGTATCTCCATTTTCATGGACAAGGGACTCTCGGCTTTTCCCGTTGAGGCGGTATCAATGCAAGCCGTAACGGCGCCTGGCATGGGCGTCGGGCTGATGGTCGCACTGGCTGCGTTCCTGGGTGTCGAGTCTGCGGCGCTCTATGCAATGGAAGCCCGGCGGCCGGAAAAATCCATCCCGGGTGCCACGCGTCTCGCGGTGGCATTGGTGGCAGTCGCCTACTTTGTAATCATCTGGCTGATCGTCGGTGGTATCGGGGCAGGGGCGATCAAGGGCGAAGCGGCAACGGCTCAAGGCGAACTGATCATCAACCTGTTCTCGACGCGCCTGGGCGCCACAACGGCAACCCTTGTTTCGATCATGTTGTGTACGAGCAACTTTGCCTGTTTGTTGTCCCTGCACAATGCGGCAACTCGCTACGTGCATGTCCTGGCCAAGGATCAACATTTGCCGAAGGTGCTGTCGAACATCCATCCCCGGAGAAACTCCCCGGCCAACGCGAGCCTTCTGGTCACCGTGTTGGTTGCAGCCTGCATTGCCATCCCGACGTTGTTGGGCTACGACGCGTTCGTTTTCCTTTTCCCGGTCACGCTGGCGTTGGCAACGCTGGGGCTCATCGGTCTCCAGGCATTCATTTCGCTCGCGGTCGTTGCCCATTTCAACAAAGTTGGTGATCGCCGCTACCTCAAGGTCCTGATCAGCCCGTTGGTGGCACTGCTGGGGCTGGGGTGCGCGGTGTATCTGATCTACGAGAATTACGGACTGCTGACCGGGAGTGAGTCAGGATGGGTGAATGGCACACCGTTGTTTCTGGTGGTGCTGTTCTTTTACGGCGTGATGAAAGGGTCTTCCCGCAATGCTTGATTGAGCCTTTCGCCACACGCATTGGCACCGCATCGGGTCAAGTCGCGCGTTGTGACTGCAATGACTGATGCGGTGATGAGACGAGGGTGGTTAACCGGGGCGCTCAAGCGTCGCCACCCTTGAACGCGCTCAAGCTCAAGTCCACGAAGCTGCGCACTTTGGGGTCCATGTAGCGGCTCGAAGCGAAGACGGCGTGGACGGGGGCAGGGACCTCCGCCCACCCGGGCAGCACGCAGGATAACCTGCCGTCGGCCACATACGGCTCAGCCATGAAACGAGGCAATTGCGCGATTCCCAGGCCTTCGAGCGCGAGATTCTTCGCCGCGATCGTGCTGTTGACGGCACAGCGCGGGGTGGCCGTGACTTTCTCCAGGTTCGCGCCGTTCACCAGGCTCCAGTTTGAGCGGCCGCGCGTTGTCTTCATGATCAGGTCGTGCTGCTTCAGATCGCTGACAGCAGTAATCCCAGGCCCTCGCTTCAAGTAATCAGGGGTCGCGTACAGCCCGTAGGACACCTCGCCCAGCTTGCGCGCCGAAAGTCCTGAATCCTCGAGTGTGCCGACGCGAATGGCAACATCGAAGCCTTCATGAATGATGTCGACCAAACGGTTGGTGTATTCCGCCTCCACCGTCACCTTCGGGGCCTGGCGCAGGAATGCGGCGATCCAGCGGTCCACGACCATGGTGCCGAACTCAGAACCGGCGGTGATTTTAAGCAGCCCTTTCGGCTCCCTGGATTGCTGCGCCACGGCCGCTTCAGCGGCCTCGGCGGCAGTCAGGATGCACATGGCGCGTTCGAAGTAGTCGCGTCCGACTTCCGTCACGCTCAGCCGGCGCGTGGAGCGGATGAGCAATTGTGCGCCGAGCTTTTCTTCCATGCGGCGCACGATGCGGCTGACTCGAGCCTTATCCGTGCCAAGTCGGTCCGCTGCCGTCGTGAAAGAGCCATCGGTGACGACGGCGGCGAAGACTCTCATTTCCGGTAAATCAATTGATGTGTTCATGGACAACAGTCTGTGACTTTGGACTCCATTTATCAATCGACCGAGCGAATCTACAGTGCGCCCCAGGCACCACGTGGTGCTGAACGTCTCTCGGCGCACTACCGCCGAATTGCCATAGAAGGAAGATTCAAGATGACCCAAACCATCGGCATTATCGGCTCCGGCCTGGTGGGCAAGGCAGTCGCTCATCTGGCGGTTGCAGCAGGCTACAACGTCGTGATCAGCAATTCTCGCGGCCCTGAATCCCTTTCCGGGTTGGTACAGGAACTGGGCCCTCTTGCCCGTGCAGGCTCGGTGGCGGAGGCGATCGCCGCCAGCGATATCGTTTCATTGGCCATTCCGCTGGCGAACTTCAAAACCCTGCCGGCCGACCAGTTCGTCGGCAAGGTGGTGCTCGATCAAACCAATTACTACCCGGGAATGGGCGATTTTCGTCGGGCCGATCTCGATCACGGTCAATTGACGTCGAGCGAACTGGTCCAGCAACACCTCAAAGGTGCGAAGGTGGTAAAGGGCATCCACAACATCGGCTGGATCCACATGCAATACAACGCTCGTCCCAAGGGGGATGCCGAACGTACGACCTTGCCGATCGCGGGTGACGACACCGCGGCGAAGGAAACCGTCACGCGTTTCATCGAGACTGTCGGATACAACGTGGTCGATGCCGGTTCACTCGCTGACAGCTGGCGTATCGAACCCAACACGCCGATCTACTTCTGGCCTTATGCGCCTGCCGTTCCCGATGGCCTGACCGAGGAAGAGGCGAAAAATGTCTACCGTCAACGGGGCAAACCGATGTCGCCGGAGCAGGCTCGTCAGTTGATCAGCACTACCAAGAGCCCATCGCCTATCGGCGGGACGCTGGAAGGTCTTCCACCCATCCACATTGCCCTGTTTCTTGAGCTGGCCAGCGCAAACACTGTCCAGGGCTGAGACCTCTACACCGTACGCCAGCCTGGCTGGCGTCCGGTGATCTTGAGGGGGCGCCGGTTTTACTCGTGCAGTGAAATTGATGTCTTCAAGGACAACAGTCTGTCGTTATCCATGCTATTTATCTATTTTTCATGCCTCCCTACAGTGATGTCTTTCACTGTGAGAAAGAGAGGCTGTAATGAAGATAGGAATACTGAACACCGGTAACGTTGGCAGCCGGCTCGCGCGGGCCTGGGCTGCTGCCGATCATCAGTTGGTGCTCGCCAAGGATGGCGAGGATCGCAAGATTGCGCCGTTGCTTGCCGAACTGGGTGACCGCGCCAGCCTGGGCAGTTTTGAACAGGCGGCTCAGTTTGGCGACGCTGTGTTGTTCTCGGTCTATTGGCCCCGGGCAGACGCCGTGATTGACGCGGTGGGCAGCGCGCTCGACGGCAAGATCGTGATCGAGACCATGAATCCGCTCGGCGTCACTGACAACTTTGTGCACTTCCATGACCACGCCTTCATGCGTGACAACTCGACCGCCGAGTATCTGCAACAACGCCTGCCGCGCGCACGGGTGGTCAAGGCATTCAGCCTGTTGGCTGCGCCGGTGCTGGAGGAGGCGGCCTGGTCGTCCTCGCCATCCAGGCCCAACGTTTTCTACGCGACGAATGACCAGGAGGCCGGCCAGGTCGTACGCCGTTTGATTGAAGACGCAGGCTTCACGCCGATCAATGCGGGTTCTTTGCAGGCCGCCCGCCAACTGGAGCAGCTTGGCGTTCTGCTGCACCACATTGCCGAGCACGAATACAACGGCGATGCCGACTTGATTCGGCTGGGTGTCTCGATTGTCGAGGCGATTCCAGGACCCATCGTGCGCGAGCGAATGGCCTGAAGCGCCTGCTCACCCCAACCAGCATTCGAGTTTTTAGGGAGTTTCAGATGCCACAATCGCTTTTGGAAAAAACCGCCCTGGTCACAGGTGGATCGCGGGGAATCGGTCGGTCGATAGCAGAGCGCCTGGCGCGAGAAGGCGCAACGGTCGCTTTGACCTATAACGCCAACAAGTCCGCCGCCGATGAGGTGGTCGAGGGAATCCGGAGTGCCGGAGGCAGCGCCTTCGCGCTACAGGCTGATCTGGCTGATGTGCAGGCCATACCGGCATTGTTCGAACAGCTGGACCGAGAGCTCAGCGACCGAAACGGCAGTAAAGCGCTCGACATTCTCGTCAACAATGCCGGGAATTCCGGCTGGGGCAGTTTCCGCGACGCAACCCCGGACAACTGGGATGCCATTTTTGCGGTCCACGCCCGAGCGCCGTTTTTCGTTGTTCAAGCGGCGCTCAGTCGTCTGCGCGATAACGGGCGAATCATCAACATCACCTCCGGTGCTGGCTCGCGGGCCATGTCGGCAGTGCCAATCTATTCAATGGCCAAAGCCAGTATCAATAACCTGACCCACGCGCTTGCCCAGGAACTGGGCCCCTACGGCATCACGGTGAATGCCGTGGCGCCGGGCTGGGTACGAACAGATATGAACGCGGCCGTGCGTGAAAACGCCGACATGGTGAAAATGATCGAGGCCGACACCGCACTGGGCCGCTTCGGAGAGACCGGCGACATCGCCGCACTCGTGGCGTATCTGGCGGGCGATGAAAGCCGATGGGTGACGGCTCAGATCATTGAGGCAAGTGGCGGCTACAAGCTATAAACCCGTCCGCTGTTTTCGGGACTGAACAGTCCTCACCGGGCTGTCGGGCTGGCGTGATGCAACCCGCCAGCCCGACATCACTCAACCGGCCTTGGCCAGGTCGTCTTCGGCCTCGTGAGCCTGCACCGCCTGCGCAAGGTCTTCGGTCATGCGCAATTCGACGCCCGTCGCCGAATACTGCGCCGCCGCGGCAAACGGCGCCGAAGCCACTGGCACCGGGTGCTCGCGACGACGCCAGACGAAGAATGCCACCATCGCCAGGTTGATCACCGCAAACGCCCAGAACAGCCCCGACGGCCCGCCCCAGGTCATGACCGGGGAAATGGCCATCGGGCTGACCGCAGAGCCCAGCGAGTTGATCAGCAGCAGGCCCTGGATCATGCGCACCAGCGCTCCGTCCGGCGCGCTGTCGGCGGCGTGGCTGACCGCCACCGGGTATACGGCGAACACACCGCCACCGAGCAGGAACATCACCAGCAACATCGGCCAACCCGAAGGTGGCAACAACACGGCAGTGACCGATAGCACGGCGCAGGCGGCGGCCAGGATGATCAGCACGCTCTGGCGGTCCTTGCGGTCCGACCAGCGTCCGACCGGGTATTGCAGGACCATGGCGCCGAAAATCACCGCCGCCATCATGTGCCCGACCTCAGTCACGTTCAGCCCGACTTTCTGCAGGTACAGCGGCAGTAGGGTGTACACCGCCGCGATGGCCACACCGGAACCAAAACAGCCCATGACGCCCGTCGGGGTGATTTTCAGCAACTTGCCCGGGTGCAACGGTTCGGCGCGCTCCACCAGCGGCGTGACCTTGGGCAGCATGACGATCGGCACCAGCGACAGCGATGCCAGCATGGCCGCAATGGTAAACGGCACCGCTTCGCCAGCCCCCATCACCGTGCCCAGGCTCAACTGGCCGAGCAGGCCGGCGCTGTAGAGCGCGATCATGTACAGCGCCAGCAGGCGCCCGCGAATTTTTGGTTCGGCCACCAGCAGCAGCCAGCTTTCCACCACCAGGTACACACCGACGATGGCCCAGCCGTTGATCAGGCGCAGGGCCGACCAGATCCACGGGTCGCTGCACAGCCCTTGCAGGGAAATGGTCACCGCGATCAGCGCGGCAAAGCAGCTGTAGGCCCGAATATGGCCGATGCGCGAAATCAGCCGCTCGTTGAACACCGACCCCAACGTCAGGCCGATGAAATACGCCGACGACACCACCCCCACCATCGTCGCGGAGAAGCCCATGGCATCCAGGCGCAGCGTCGTCAGCGACGACATCAGCGCGCTGCTGATGCTCATGATGAACAAACCCAATAGCGGAGCCAGCGCCATGGACAGCAATTGCACAGACATAACGACCTCAGTGATCAAACAGATAGGCATCGTTGCTGGCATGGGCTTTATTGGAATTGTGCAGCGGGCAACTCAGGGCGCGCATCTTAGCGGGCATGAGCGCGCTGTTGAAGACTGCGGCCGGAAGATTTTCGAGGCATCTTCCAGCGGGCCGATGTTCGGCTGGGTAATTTCATTATCTGCAATAATCAATTGCGTTTTCAAGAGATTCTCTACATCCATGCATTTGTCCGAGGATGGCTTCAGTGTGCTATCCGGAGATCATTCATGGCTGTTTCAGACCTGTTCAAACCGCTCTCGCTGCTGCATGGCCCGGCGATGAGCAACCGCTTCATGCTGGCCCCGCTGACCAATCAACAAAGCGAGCGCGATGGTTGCGCCTCCGAGTTCGATCAACAATGGATCGAACAGGTGGCCCAGGGCGGCTATGGGCTGATTCAAACCTGCGCCACGACGGTGGAATCCAGTGGCATCGCCTTCGAACGTCAATTGGGGATCCACAGCGATCACCATCTGCGTGGCCTGAGCCAGATGGCCGCCGCGATTCGCCGCGGCGGCGGATTATCGGCGGTGCAACTGCACCACGCCGGTCACCGTGCCCGAGCGCAATTCGGCGGTGTGCCCGCGCCGGCTTCCGCATCCACCTTGCCGGGTATCAAGGCCTTGACCACCGAAGAGGTGGAGCGCATTCGCGACAGCTTCGTCGCTGCCGCCAGGAGGGCAGAGCTGGCGGGATTCGACGGCGTCGCCCTGCATGGTGCCTTTGGCTGGATTCTCTCTGAGTTCATGTCCCCGCTGCTCAATGACCGCACCGACCGGTTTGGCGGCAGCGTCGAGAACCGTGCACGTTTGACCGTCGAGGTGATCGAAGGCATCAGGCGCGTCTGCGGTCCCCAATTTCAGATCGGCTGGCGCCTGTCTGTCGAACGCTACGGCCTGCAACTCGACGAATTGCGGGAAATCGCCGCCGACTTTTTCGACCGCGAGCTGATCGACTACCTCGACCTTGCCCTGTGGGACTCTGCCCAGATCGTCCAGGAAGGAACATTCAAGGGGCAGGCCATGCTCAGCATTTTCACCAACCTGCGCCGTCGCGGCGTGCGGGTCGGCACGGCGGGCCGGGTCATGAGCGCGCAGCGAGCGGCGCAACTGCTGGAAGAGGGGTGCGACTTCGTGCTGATCGGCAGGGCGGGCATTCTCAAGACCGATTTTCCGCGCCAGGTCAGGGCCAACCCGCAATACGAAAGCCCGCAACTGCCGGTCACCGCCGAGTACCTGCGTACCTGCGGGCTGAGTGAGCGGTTCTTCAATTACATGTGTGAGTGGCCGAGTGTGGTTTTACCGGAAAGCATTTGAGGGATCGGGTCGCATAGAGTGTGCCCTTAACGGGAGAGTCAACGGATGGCAGCCGCAGCGGCTTACTGACGCAGATAGAGAGGTTGCGCGCTGAAAAGCGCAGCAGACGATACTGCTTCATAGGGGGCTGTGTGTCGAATCACTGGCTGATGGCCTTTTGCTTCTACTGAATTCGCTCTAGAATCAGCCCCCGCAGCCAACGTGACTGCGCTCTTGAATCAGCAAGGAAGTCGATATGCAATTTGGAAAAGCCATGGCGTTTGCCCTGGCATTGAGTCTCGGTGGATGCGCAAGCTTCACCAAGGATGAAGTGGCGCGGGTCGATCTGCCCTCGATGGCCAGCTACGCGAACAAGCCCAACGTCTATGTGGATTTCGATTTCTACCAGGGCGACCCCGGCAACGCTCAGGCCAACGAGGTTCCACAGGCGCGGGAGATGCTCAAGCCCGACCTCAAGCGCGCGTTCAACGAGTCCGGTCTTTTCGGTCGTGTCAGCTTCGACGAGTTCGACAAGCAGCCAGGTGACTACAGCCTTCGGTTGAAGGTGTACAACCACGCACCGGGTGGCGGGCAGATGGCGCTGGCGTTCATCAGTGGCCTGACCCTCACGATCATCCCTGCGCTGGCGACCGACCAATACACCATGAGCCTGGAAACCCTGGACGACCGTGGCCAGTCATTGGGCAAAACCAGTAACCACGATGCGGTGAATACCTGGATGGGCATCTGGTTCCTGCCGCTCGCGGGCAATACGCCCAAAGCGGCTGTCACCGATACCTTCAGCCGTCAGGTCAATGCGCTGCTGAAGAACTGGGTCGACAGCAACCGCATGAAGTATTCCGCTGTCGATGCCCGCATTCCTCGCGGCTGACATCGAACAGACAAGAGCCGCTTTTGCGGCTCTTTCTTTTTGCTTACTTGAGTGCCTGAACGAACTGCGGGTCGCTGTATAGGCTCTTGAGCAGCGCCTGCACCATCGGGTTGTAATTGTTCGCCGCCGCAGGAATGGCGATCGGTCCGAAGAAGCTGCTGTCCCAATCACGCTGCACGTCTTTGGTGGTTTCATACAACACCTGGTCACCCTTGCGCAGGGTGAAGCGTGCAGCCAGTTCACCATGGCCGGTGATCACGCCGGTGTTGAGCTGGCTCTTGACCAGCTGGATCTGCAACTGCCGTTCGGCACGAGGGTCAAGCAACCCGGCGTGACGCAGCTCATCGCTGATCGCGGCCTGAATGTGCAACGGCACACTGCCCTCGGGCGAAGAAATCGGATTCAGGCGAACCATCAGAGAACCCTGGCCAGAATCAGCATTCACCTGCGCATCGCGTACCGGTTGCAACGGCGCGTTTTGCTTGAGCTGCTGGACATTCTGAAAGTTGGGTTCGTAGCGGGTCATGGTCACACCGCAGCCTTGCAACAGCAATGCGCAGACGGGCAGGGCGAGGTAGAGCTTTTTCACGGCATATCCTTGCGTGAGAAGAGGGAGCGCGATTATCAATTGATAGCGTTGCGCCATCAAGTGCGCATGCTGGTGTCCATCAGGGTGCGGGGACGATCAGTCGAGCTATAGAACGACCCGGTAGTAATCGTTTCGATCTTCATAGGTCTCTTCCAGCACCGACCAGCGTACAACGCTCGGTGCGTCTTCGAGCGCAGCTTCACCCGCATCCACGTCGGCCAACAGCAGGCTGATGAACGTGCAGATCTGTTCGCGGACATCATCCGCTTTGTTGATGTGCGCAAGCGGCAAGCTGAACGTCCAGTGGTCTGCTGCGCCGTTTTCCGCTTCCCACCGAAAAAGGCGCGCGGTGCCGTCTCTCAGTCGGGTCATGGTGGCGGGCGCCAGCCCGGACATTTTGAAGCCCATGAAGTCCTCGGACCTTACGTTGGTCGGGACATCCCACAGGTTGATATGAAGCAGGGGCTCCGGGCTCAGGCCTCCCTCGAGGTTATTGCAGAGAAAACTCATCTGGAACGCGAGGTGCGCCGTCGGCTTGCGTTTGCGTGTCGGTGTGAGCGGCAAGGTCCAGGCGACATCGCTGTAAATCCAGCCGCTGGTGTCGGTCCTGTAGCTGCTGCACCACTGGCCGGGTGTGTAGACGGTGTCCATTGGTCCGTGGCTGAACAGCTGGCTGATCTCTTGCTTGATCAGTTTCGCCAGCGCTTCGCATTCCTTGGCCACTTGGGAGACGAACGCGATGGAGGCGGTGATGGCTTGGCCGGTTTCACTCATTGGCAATGCACTCTCAAGATTGGGGCGGCAGGGGGTGAGCGAAAAACACATGATCGCAAACGCTGGGAAGCTTTGGCTTTGTCAGGTTTTTTTCGAAGCCATTGAAGGGTTCCACGGCCATGAGCTTCAAGCACTTGCGGACCTGGTCGATCCAGCGTTGCAGCTCAAGTCCGGGACCCGTGGGGATAGCGGCGATGGCGTCGAGGATGTCAAACCACGAGCGCATGATCAGCTTGCCTTTCCAGCAGTCGCGGTGATTCAGGGCATTGCTGGCGGCGCTGGTATCCAGGCCGATAAACAGATGAAGGGCATGATCCCGCCGGTGCTTGTCGAGATACTTTTCCCATTGAATGTGCAACTGATCGTCACCGCTCAAGGGGGCTCGCCATTTGAATTCCACCAGCAAAATCTGCGTTTGCGCGCCCCAGGTCAGCGTCACCAGAAGGTCCGGCTCGATGCGACCGCTACGTGGCCAGAACTCCATTTCGGCATGGGTGGGCGCGCCGGTGGGGAAGGCATGCTCGGGATTGCGATGGCGCACCACCGCGCCCCAGAAAGTGGCGATCGCCGCAGGCGACAGAAAGGCCAGCGGGCCCATCAGCGTCGACGTGATCTCATCTTCCTCGGCCACCCGTTGTTCGGTGGTTTCATCCCTATGGCCCAGATAGCGGCGATAGAGCCTGGATTTCTTGTGGCTGAAAGCGTGCAGCATCAGGCGTCCTTTCTGCGATGGCCCAAGTCGGGGCATTCCCTGTATCGGCCGAATCCACACCAATTTGAATTTCCCGCTGCCCACAATCCCCTGTAGGAGCGAGCTTGCTCGCGATGGTAGCCCAGACACCGCGGGCATTCAGGCGTCCCGCGTTATCGTTGACGACCATCGCGAGCAAGCCCGCTCCCACAGTGGCCTGGGCACGCCGCGCGATGGTGGATCGACGCAAAGCCTGTAGGAGCGAGCTTGCTCGCGATAGCGGTGTGTCAGGTTAGTAACCGTAACAGACACACCGTCATCGCGAGCAAGCTCGCTCCTACAGGGGGGCAGTGTTCAGCGCAAATCAATCCAGCTTGTGTCCTCGGGAATCCGCTCCAGATTCCCCAGGTCCACCTGCGTTGCCAACGCATCCTGCAAGGCCTTGGGCTCGATGGCCACCGAGTCGGCGAACACTCCGTCATTGATCAGGCGCAGCACCGAAGCACGCACCACCGCCGGGTCGAGGTTGGGGAACAACTTCAGGCCACTGGCAACCGCCGCTTCGGGATCCTTGTGAATGGTCTTGAGCGCCCGATCAATGCCGCTGACAAACTTGCGCGAGACCTGCGGATCAATGTCCTTGCGCGTGGAGATCGCCGAGAAGGTGTAAGGCCCCATCTGTTTCGAGAAGGCGGCCACCACCTTGTAACCCTGCGCCTCGGCCTGCGACGCGCCCGGTTCGTAGAGCACGGCGCAATCGGCCTGGCCGGAGCTGAGCGGGCCGATTTCGTTGCCCATCGGCACCTGCAAAATGTTCAGGTCTTTCTTGGTATCCAGGCCCGCTTGTTGCGCCAGGCGCAGGAAGGCCGAGGTGCTGGTGGTGGGCATGGTGCCGGTGGAGATGGTCTTGCCGGCCAGGCTGGCGAAGCCGTTGAAGCTCACGTCGGCCTTGCAGGTCAGCCACACGCCGAGGCGGTTGAGGGTGCCGCCGACGATCTTCACCGGTGCGCCGCGGCTGAAGGAAATGGCGGTCCACTCGGGGCCATGCAGCGAGAAGTCGGCACTGCGGGCGATCACCGCCGCCAGCGCGTTGGTCGAGGACGACGCCACGTCGATGCGCACATCGAGGCCTTCGTCCTTGAAGTAGCCATGCTCCTCGGCGAAATACACCGGCAGGTAGAACACCGACTTGAACGCGGCCGAAACCACGGTTTGTTCCTGGGCCACAGCGCCCACGGACAGCGAAGCGGCCAGGGCGAAGCCGGCCAAACGAATGGAACGAGACAAGAACATGGGATTTCCTAGAGTTTGAAGTTCGTGGCGTAGGTCTGGTCTTTCCAGCGCAGCAGTTTGCGTTCGGCCAGCTCGACGCCGGCATACAGCACAAAGCCCAGCGCCATCAGGCTGAAGATGCCGACCCACACGGTGTTGAGGTCGTAGAGCGAGGAAGCGACGAAAATCACATGGCCGATGCCGTAGCTGGACGAGATGAACTCGCCGACCACGGTGCCCACCAGGGCGAAGCCGATGTTGATGCGAAAGGTGCTGATCACGTAGGGCAGGGCGGAGGGCACCACCACCTTGGCGAAGATCTGCCATTTGCTGGCGCCCAGCGAGATGAGCATTTTTTGCAGGTCCGGGTCGGTGTCCTTGGCCGCCTGGAACGCCGCGAGCAGGGCGACGATCGAGGTCAGCGAGATCGACAGGGCGATCTTCGACACCAGGCCGGTGCCGAACCAGAGAATCACCAGCGGCGCGAAAGCAATTTTCGGCACGCTGTTGATCGCCACCAGGAACGGCTCGATCACCCGCGCCACATAGGGCGAGTACCACAACAGCAAACCCGGTACGGTGCCCAGCACGGTGCCGGCGACGAAGCCGATGATGGACGCCCACAAGGTGTAGTAGGCGTGCTCCCACAACTCCCCGGACTGTATCAACTTCCAGCCGGCCAATGCGGTGCCGCTGGGCGAGCCGAACAGGAATGCGGAGATGAACCCGGCGCGCACGCCGTACTCCCAGGCCCCGACGATCAACAGCAAGATCGCCAATTGCACCAGGCTGACCGGCAGGCGGCGTCGGCTGTTTTGCGCAGTCGCTTGAGTCGCCAGTGTGGCGGTTGAAGAGGTGGTGTTCATGAGGCCTGTTTCCTGACGGCAGTCTGGATGTCCAGCTCTCGACACAGCAGGTCGAAGTAACCGGCAAAGCGCGGGTCGTGTCGCGCCTCCAGGGGGGAACGGGTTTGCAGGTCGATGCGTTGTTCGCTCTTGACCCGGCCCGGGCGGGCGCTGAGCACATAGATGCGTTGTGACAGGGCGATGGCTTCATCAATGTCGTGGGTCACCAGCACCACCGTCTTGCCCTGTTGGCTGGCGGTGTCCACCAGCATGGCTTCCAGGTACAGGCGCGTCTGGTAGTCCAGCGCCGAGAAGGGCTCGTCCAGCAACAGGATGTCCGGATCGGGCAGCAGGGTGCGGGCCAATGCCACGCGCTGGCGCATGCCACCGGACAGTGCCTTGGGGTAGCTGTTCTGGAAGGGCAGCAGACCGAAGTCCTGCAGATATTCGCGAGCGCGGTCGATGGATTCGCTGCGCGCCACGCCCTGGACTTCCAGGCCGACGATCACGTTTTCCAGCACCGTGCGCCAGGGCATCAACAGGTCACGTTGCAGCATGTAGCCGACCCGGCCGCGCAGGTGCGGCACCTCGTGGCCATCCAGGGCGATGCGTCCGCTGTCGTGTTCGAGCAGGCCGGCGAGGATGTTGAACAAGGTCGACTTGCCGCAGCCCGACGGGCCGATGATGCTGACGAATTCGCCGGCCTGGACCTGCAGGTTGATATCGTCCAGCACCGGCACGAGCTGGCCGTCGGTGTCGAAGGATTTGCGCAGGTGACTGATCGCCAGCTTGGCGGTCATACCGCCGCCGCCGTGTGCAGTTCAGCGGCGACGATGTCTTCGTTGGGCACTTCGAGGGCTTCGTTGAAACGCTTGAAGAAACTGCACAGGGCGATGCGAATGGTCAGCTCCACCACCTGTTCCTCGCTGTAGTACTCGCGCAAGCGGCGGTGCACGTCGTCGCCGATGCGGTCCGGGGTCAAGGTGACGAGGCGGGCGTAGTCGCGCACCAGCAGGTCCTGTTCATCCAGCCCCGGCACGTGCTCGTCGAGCAGGTGTTCGATGGCTTCCTGGCTGATGCCCTGGGCCGCCAGTTTCGGTTCGTGCAGGACGATGCAGTAGTGGCAGGCGTGGGCCTTGGACGCTGTGAGCAAGGCGATTTCCAGGTGCCGCGGCGAGATCAGCGCATCGCGCTTGGACTGCACCAGGTAACCGAACAAATGCTCCAGCGCCGGAGGGCGATGGGCGAAGGCACCGAGCAGGCTGGCATAGGGACCGTAGTCGGTCAGCAGGCGGTCGAGGGTGTGGGCGGTGGCGGGTTCGAGGTGCTGGCGATCGAGGGGGGTAAGGCGCGACATCGTGTCTTGGATCCACTGACAAAAGAGCCCGATTCTAGGCAGGGTCCGGATCGGGCTCTAAATATCGTGTTGGAATGAGCTTATGCGTACGGCACGGCACACTGCCATCACTGATGCGTCGGTTGCAGGCTCTCGCTGCGAAACCATTCCAGGATCCTGCGGATCTCCGGCGTGTGCTCCTTGCCCGGTGCGCAGAGGAAGTGATACCCGGTGCCGCAATCCATTTCTTCATCGACCAGCTTTTGCAGGACTCCGGTTTGCAGTTCATCGGAGATGTGCGAGGTGCGCGCCATGGCCACGCCCAGGCCACGTATGGCAGCCAGCACGGCCATGCTGGAATGGGGAACGGTGAGCGAGCAGTCGAACGGCAACGCAGTGAGTTGGTTTTTCTCCAGCCAGTAATCCCACGACGGCGTGGAAACCATCTCGCCATTGAGCAGGCTGCGCCAGCGCAGGATGATCGGGTACCGCAGCACGTCCGCCACGCTGTCGGGCAGCCCCAGGCGGGCGATCAGCGCTGGGCTGCACACCGGGAAGATTTTCTCCGGCAGGATGAACTCCGAGTACAGCCCCGGCCACGCCGCGTGGTCCTCGCCCAGGCGGATGGCGGCCTGTCCGGCAGGGTGGTCGAAGCGGGAAAATTCGTGGGTGTTGAGCTGAATGCGAATGTCCGGATGGGCCGCATGAAACCTCGGCAGGCGCGGGATCAGCCAGGTGTTGGCGAAGGAATCGTGCACGAACAGCTCGACCATCGACTGGCCTTGGGCATCGCGTTCGAAACGGCCGGCGAGGGCGTTGATGTCCTTGAGAAAACTGCGCACCGTCGGCAGCAACTCGGCACCGGCCTTGGTCAGCGTCATCGCCCCGGCATTGCGATCGAAGAACTGCGCGCCCATGACCTCTTCCAGCTGCTTGATCTGATGGCTGATCGCGCTCTGGGTGATGTGCAATTCCAGCGCCGCCTGGGAAAAGTTCAGGTGCCGCGCGCAGGCTTCGAAGCCGCGCAACGCGGTCATCGAGGGGAATTTCCTAATGGCCATGGTCTGGCCTTGCAAACAATCTCATGGGGCATCAAATCCTTTCATTAACCGGCAGGCGTTACATCCAGACACAATGTACCTTCACTCTTGCGCGACATGAACCCATGGCCTCCACCGTTCCTGCCTCCGGCGTTGCCGATACGCAACGTACCACGAAGAAAAACACCCTGGTCGCGGCCTGTACCGCCCATGCGGCCCACGATGGCCTGAGCGATCTGGTGTACGTGTTTCTTCCGGTCTGGCAGGACATGTTCGCCCTCAGCTACGTGTGGCTGAGTGTGCTGCGCAGCGCCTACGCCTTGACCCTGGCGACCTTGCAGATCCCGGCGGCGACCTTGTCGGCAAAGGTCCGCCCGGCGCACCTGCTGGTGATCTCGACGCTGGTGACCGCGCTCGGCTGGTTTCTCGCGGGGCTGGCCGGCAGTGCGCTGGCCCTGGGTGGCGCGCTGGTGATTGCCGGCATCGGCGCCAGCGTGCAACATCCCATCGCCTCGGCCATGGTTGCCCGCGCCTATGGCAGCGCCGCCAAACGGCCCCTGGGGCTGTACAACTTCGCGGGCGATATCGGCAAGTCGGTGTTGCCGGCCGTGGCGGCGGCGCTGCTGACCTACGGCACCTACCACAGCGTGGTGATGGTGTGCGCCGGTGTCGGCTTGCTGGCCGCGTTGCTGATCTGGACGCTGGTGAGGAATGTCGTCACACCGGATCCTTCCAAAGTGGCCAAGGCTGCCAAGGCGCCCGTGCATGACAGCGCGAAGAGCAAGGCCTTGGGGCGCGGCTTCCAGGCCCTGTTGTCGACGGCGGTGCTGGACAGCGCGGTACGCATGGGCTTTCTCACCTTCCTGCCCTTCATCATCAAGGCCCAGGGCGGCTCGCTGGCGCAGACCGGTTTCGCCCTGACGCTGGTGTTCATCGGCGGGGCGGTCGGCAAGTTCTGCTGCGGCTGGTTCGCCGATGTGCTGGGCAGCGCCAGAACCATCCTGCTCACCGAACTGCTGACGGCGGCCTTGATCGCCGTGGTGCTGATGGCGCCGCTGGCGTGGGCGATGATTGCCTTGCCGTTCCTCGGGGTAGTGCTCAACGGCACCTCGTCGGTGTTGTACGGCGCGGTCACCGATGTGGTGGACTCGGCCACCCTGGAGAAAAGCTACTCGGTGTTCTACACCGGCACCATCGGCGCCGGGGCCCTGGCGCCGGTGCTGTACGGGTTTGCCGGGGACCACCTGGGCGTGACGGCGGCGGTGCTGATCATTGCCGGTACGGCGGCGGTTGCGTTCTTGCCGGTGACGATCGTCAGCTTGCGGCATCCGGGTCTGTTCGATCAGTAAGGCTCATTGCTGCTGAAACCGCGCCGCATTGCCGCTGGCGCGGAATTCTTCGACGATGTAATCGACGAACACCCGCACCTTGGCCGGCAGCAATTTGCGGCTGGTGTAGTAGATCGACAGCGGCGCCGCTTCGGCGTACCACTCCGGCAGTACGCGCACCAGTTCGCCGCGTTCCAGAAAAGGCAGGGCATGGGGTATCGGCAGCAGGGCGATGCCCATGCCGGTCGCCGTTGCGCGGGCGATGGCTTCCGGGTCGTCCAGCACCATCACCGGCCGCACGCCGGCCACCACTTGTTCACCAGCGGCATTTTTCAGGCTCCAGGGCAGCAGGCGTCCGGTACTCAGTGAGCGGCGCAGCAGGCCGCGATGGCGAGTCAGTTCCTGCGGATGCGTAGGCGCGGGGTGGTCCTTCAGGTACGAAGGCGCCGCAGCCAGCACGATGCGCACCCGCGCCAGTTCGCGGGCGATCAGGGCGTCGGTCAGCTCGATGCCACCGCCGATGGCCACGTCGAAACCCTCGTTGATCAGGTCGACCTGGCGGTTATCGAAATGCAGGTCGGGCACCACGTCCGGATAACGGCGCACGAACTCATTCAGCAGCGGCACGAAGTACTCGCGGCCAACGGTGTAGGCCAGCGAAACCTTGAGCGTGCCCGCCGGTTTGCCAGCGCCCTGGCGCAGGTCGGTCAGCGCGTCGCCGATCTCGCTCCACGGCAGGCGCACCTGGCCATACAGGCGTTCACCTTCGGAGGTCAGCGCGAGGCTGCGGGTGCTGCGCTGGAACAGGCGCACGCCGAGCCGCGCTTCCAGCTGGCCCACGCTTTTGCTGACGGCGGCCGGGGTCAACCCCATGCGCCGCGCGGCGGCCGAGAAACTGCCTTCGTCGGCGGCGCAGATGAAGGCGTCGAGGTAACTGCTGAGTTCGGTATTCATGTCCGCACTTTATACCTTTGGTTGAAACTGAGCACGCATTTTTGCGACTACCGCGACCAGGTGCCGGCGACCATCATGTGTTCACACCAACCCACTCCCCAAAAGGAAAACACCATGAACACTCCACTCAACGGTAAAGTCGCTTTCATCAACGGCGGTTCCCGCGGTATCGGCGCCGCCACCGCCCGCCGCCTGGCCCGTGAAGGTGCCACGGTCGCCATCGGCTACTTCGCCTCGGCCATCGCCGCTGAAGCCCTGGTCGAGGAAATCAAGGCCAGCGGCGGCCAGGCCATCGCCATCAAGGCGGACGCCGCCGACCCGGTCAGCCTGACCCGCGCCATCGACAGCGTAGCCGAACAGTTCGGCCGCCTGGACATCCTGGTCAACAGCGCCGGCGTACTGATCACCGGCTCCGTGGAAGGCTTCTCCCTGGAAGACTTCGACCGCACCCTGGCCGTCAACGTCCGCGGCGTCTTCGTCGCCTCGCAGGCCGCAGCAAAACACATGAAAGAAGGCGGGCGCATCATCAACATCGGCAGCACCAACGGCCAGCGCATGCCATTCGCCGGCGGCGCGACCTACGCCATGAGCAAGTCGGCACTGATCGGCCTGGTCAAGGGCATGGCACGGGACCTGGGCCCACGCGGCATCACGGTCAACAACGTGGCACCCGGCCCGGTGGACACCGACATGAACCCGGAAAGCGCAGAATTCGGCGCGACCATGCACGACCTGATGGCCATCCGTCGCCACGGCAAAGCCGATGAAATCGCGGCAATGGTCGCCTACCTCGCCGGCCCCGAAGCATCGTACGTAACCGGCGGCGATCTGTTGATTGATGGCGGCTTTGCGGCTTGAGGTCAAAGCCCAAGTTGTAAAAACCAATGGCGGGCACCGGGCAACCGGTGTCCGCCATTTCTTCATTGAAACACCGGCCCCTGTAGGAGCGAGCTTGCTCGCGATGGCGGAGTGTCAGTCACCATCTGCGAACCTGATACACCGCCATCGCGAGCAAGCTCGCTCCTACAGGGGGTGTGTGGGCCGGTCATTTATTTGATGACAAACCCCGCACCCACCGGATCATCCCGGTCAATCACCCACCGCGCCGTCCCCAGGATACTCGCCGTGCCTTTCACCGTCGGACGCACCGCGCGGGTGCCGTTGAGATCCACTTCACCTAGCAGGCAACCCTCGAACGTGCCACTGCCCAACAACCCCTCGGACAGGATCGGCTGATTCAACCCCAGTTTCCCGCGCGCCTCGAACATCGCCATCATCGCGCTGGTGCCCGTGCCGCCAGGAGAGCGGTCCAACTGCCCGGCGCTGAACACATGGACGTTCTTGTAGAACGCGCCCTCGATGGTCGCCGGGTGCCAGAAGGTGATGAAGTTGAGGTCGTTGATATGCGCCTCGGTCGGGTGCTGGATCTTCAGCTGCTTGTTGATCTGCTCCCGCGCAATCAAGCCCATGCGCGACAGTTCGCTGCCGTTGTCCGGGCTGATGCGCAGGTCGCTGCGGCTCAGGTCGACGATGCCGAAGTAGTTGCCGCCCCAGACCAGGTCGGCCTTGAGGTCGCCGTAACCCGGCAACTGGATCGGGATGTCCTGCGCCGCCACATAGGCCGGCACGTTTTCGAAGCGGGTCCACAGCACCTTGTCGCCTTCGGACTTCACTTCCGATACCACCAGCCCGGCAGTGGTTTCAAAGCGGATCTTGGTGATGCCGTCCTTGCCGCGTGGCACCAGGCCCAGGGCGACCATGGCCATGCTCACGGCGATGGTGCCGTGGCCGCACATGTGCGAGTAGACGCTGCCGTCCATGTAGATCAGGCCGGCGTCGTATTCGCTGCTGGACGGCGGGGTGAGGAACACGCCGAACATGTCCTTGTGCCCGCGCGGCTCCTGCATCAGGGCCTTGCGCAGCCAGTCGTAGTTCTGCTCGACGAAGGCCCGCTTGGCCAGGATGCTGGAACCGGCCGGGTAGGGAATACCGCTGTGGACGATGCACAAAGGTTCGCCTTCGGTATGGGTGTAGATGACATCGAACGTATCTTGCATGCGCATGAGTGCACTCCTGGTTTTTCGGGACGTATGAGGTTGGGTGTGTTGTTGGGGTGTCGCGGTTGTGTGGCTTGGCTATTTGCGCTCGGACAACAGGTCCAGACCGATACACAGGTCGAGGATGATCACGGCGACCACTACGACCAGGATGGTCGCGCCCGAGGCGGCGGCGATGGTCGGATCGACCGTGTATTGCACGTAGTTGAACAGCTTCACCGGGATGGTGTTGAGGTCCGGCGTGGTGTTGAAGATCGACAGCTCGACGTTGATCCACGACGAGATGAAGGCGAAGATCGACCCGGTCACCAGCCCCGGCCGGATCTGCGGCAGGGTCACCAGGAAGAACGTGGTCCAGGGTGTACCGCCCAGGTCACTCGATGCCTCTTCGAGGGCCCGTTGCTCCGGCGTCAGCATCGACAGCACCGAGCGCAACACGAACGGCGAGATGATGATGGTGTGGCCGATCAGCAGGGCGAGGAAGCTGCGGGTCAGGCCGAAGTAGCCGCCGAACTGCAACAGTGCCGCGCCCAGCACGATGTGCGGGAACACCAGCGGCGAAGTCAGTGCCGCGAGGATCGTGCCCTTGCCGCGAAACTCGTAGCGGGCCATGGCCAGCGCCGCCGGCACGCTGAGCAGCACCGCGACGAAGGTTGCGGCCAGCGCCAGGATGGTGCTGGTGGCGAAGGACGCCACGTAGCTCGGGTCGCTGAGCATCTTCGCGTACCAGTCCAGCGTCCAGCCCTGGGGCGGGAATGCCAGGAACGAGGTGGCGGTGACCGAGACGCCGAGGATGACCACCAGCGGCAGCAGCATGTAGCCGAGCACGGACCAGGCCACCAGCCTGACCAGGATTGACGTGATCATGGGTTGCTCCCTCGAATGCTGCCCACGCGGCCGGCGATCCCGACCATGACCAGGGTGAAGATCAGCAGCACCACGCTCAGCGCGCCGCCGTAGTTGAAATCGAACACCGAGCTGTATTGCTGGAAAATCAGCATCGACAGCACCGAGATGCGCCCGCCGGACAACAGCGCCGGGGTCACGTAGGCACTCGCCGCCAGGGTGAAGACCATGATCGAGCCGGAAATGATGCCGGGCATGGTCAGCGGTAACACCACATGGAAAAACGTCGCCCGCGGGCTCGCACCAAGATCGTCCGAGGCCTGTTCATAGGCCGGATCGACCTGCGCCAGGGCATTGCCGGCGGCCAGCACGATGAACGGCAGCAGGATGTAGACCATGCCGATCAGAATGCCCAGCTCCGTGCCGAGAAAGCGGATCGGCGAGTCGATCAGGCCGACGTCCATCAGGCTTTCGTTGACCAGGCCCTTGCGCCCCAGCAGCACCATCCAGCCGAACGAGCGCACGATGTTGCTGGTGAACATCGGCACCACCAGCAGGATCACGCAGGCCCGGCGCCACGCCCGCCACTTGACGACGCGCACCAGGTACCACGCCAGCGGGTAACCAAGCAGCAGCGAAATCAGCGTGGTCAGGGCGGCGATGCGGAACGTCACCAGGATCACGTCCCAGTGATACTGGTCGCCCAGCACCTTGACGTAGTGCTCCAGGGTGAAGCTCTGGTCGGCGCTGCTGGTCAGGCTGGCGAAGATCACCACCGCGAAGGGCGCAAGAAAGAACGCGGTGAAGAACGCCAGGGCGCCGAACAGCATCAGCGACGGCGCGAGTGCGGTGCGTTTCATACCGATTCCCCGATCAGGTGCAGGTGCGCCGGATCGAAGCCCAGGCGCACGGCACTGCCGGCCAGCAGGTCGGCCCGCGGCAGGCCCATGGTCCGCGCTACCACCGGTTGGCCGTCGATCATCGAGTGGACCATGGTGTGGCTGCCGACGCTGATCACATCCGTCACCGTGCCGTGCATTTCACTGCGGCTGGCGCTGGCCGGGCTCGACGCGTCGAGCACTTGCACATGCTCCGGGCGCAGCACCGCCGTGCCCTTGGGCATCAGATTCTTCGCCATGTGCAGGAACGGTGTGTGCGCCACCGCCAGGCGAATCTCGCCACTGTCGCGGGCCTCGTAGCCGATCAGGTTGGCTTCGCCGATGAAGTCGGCGACGAAGCGCGAAGCCGGTTTGCTGTAGATCTCGCCGCTGCTGCCTACCTGCTCGATGCGCCCGGCATTCATCACCACGATGCGGTCAGCGATGGTCATCGCTTCTTCCTGGTCGTGGGTGACGAAGATGAAGGCGATCCCCAGCTTGGCCTGCAAGTGCTTGAGTTCCAGCTGCATGCGCTTGCGCAACTTCATGTCCAGCGCCGACAGCGGTTCGTCGAGCAGCAGCAATTTCGGCTGGTTGACGATGGCACGGGCCAGGGCCACGCGCTGCTGTTGCCCGCCGGACATGCCACGGGGGAAGCGATCTTCCAGGGCCTCCAGGCCAACCATGGCCAGGGCTTCGCGGGCCTGGCTCTTCGCTTCGTTGCGCCCGACACCCTGGCGCCGCGGGCCGTAGGCAATGTTCTCCAGCACGGTCATGTGCGGAAACAGCGCGTAGTTCTGGAACACCGTGTTCAGCGGCCGACGGTAGGGCGGCAGGCGACTGACGTCCTGGCCGTCGATGGCGATCGTGCCCGAATCGGGCTGCATGAACCCGGCGATCGAACGCAGCAGCGTGGTCTTGCCACAGCCGCTGGGGCCCAGCAGGACGATGAATTCGCCCTGCTGGATGTCCAGCTGGATGCTGTCCAGCGCCTTGAAGGGACCGAAGTGCTTACAGACGCGGTCGATGCTCAACAATACTGACATTGCAGACCCCATCGGTTACTTGGCGGTGACTTTGCGGTTCCAGTCGTTGGTGACGCTGGCACGCTCGGCGTTGATCTGGCTCCAGTCGAACAGGCGCAGGCTGTCGATCGAACCGTCCACGCCCCACGGCAGCTTGCGCGCCACGTCTTGCGCCACTTGCACATCCTTCACCGCCGGGCCCAGGTACAACTTGCTGGCCAGGCACGAGGCCGCCTCTTTGGTCAGTGCGGTGTTGATGAACTGCTCGCCGGCCTTGCTGTTTTTCGCGCCCTTGATCAGGTGCAGGCGCGCGTCAGTGGCCCAGACGCCTTCCTTGGGAATGGTGAAACCGATGGGGGCGCCTTTGTCGATCAGGTCCCAGGCACCGACGTTGAAGTGCGCGCCGATGATCGCTTCGCCGCTCTGGAAGGCATTGGTGGCGGCGCCCGAGCTGTCGAAGAACAGGGCGGTATCGAGGGCGCCGAGCTTGGTGTAGACCTGCTCCAGATTGGCGCGGTCGATGCCCCAGACATCGGCCATGAAAAACACGAAGGGCACACCGGACGAGTTGGCGGGCGAGGGCAGGGCGATGGCGCCGGCGTACTCGGGGTTCCACAGGTCCTTCCAACTGGTGGGCGCTTCCTTCACATCCTTGGTGTTGTAGGTCAGGCCCAACGAGTAGTAACCGCTGCTGACGGCGAAGGTGTGCCCGGCGTTGCGGTAGATACCCTTGTCCTGCACGTTGTTCAGGTTGGGAATGGCGGCCGGGTCGAGGTCGGCGACCACGCCGGCGTCATAGGCCATTTCGCTGATGCCGCCGTCCATCCAGGCGACGTCGATGGTCGGGCTGTTTTTCTGTTGTTGCAGCTTGGCCAGGGTCACCGTGGAGGTGCCGACCTCGGAGGCGACGGCGATCCCGGTGGCCTTCGTGAAAGGTTCTGCAACACATTTGAGGAACGCATCACCCCAGTTACCGCCGTACAACGCCACCGTGAGTTTTTGCGAGTCGGCCAGGGCGGCCGGCGCGGCGATGCAGCCTGTAACCAATAGAGCGGCGCTGATTGTCTGAGCTGTCTTCAGTTTCATCGTGTGTCCCCTAGGGTTGTTATTGGACTGTTCCCCTTGTCTGCATCTTGCTCGTTTCGCCGATTCGAGCGCTTGCACTGCGGGGTCTTAAAGTTGAATAGTTAGGTCATGCAAAAAATGACGCAGGTCACTCCCGATTGCCAACCGTCCGCCGTTGCCCACGGTGGCGGGAGCGCTCGCCCGCAGTTATCCATCGGCTTTGTCCTGCTGGATCAATTCACCCTGGCGGCGTTTTCCGGATTCATCGACGTGTTGCGCCTGGCCGGTGACCTGGGCGGTGGCAGCCGGCAGATTCATACGACCTGGCAGGTGATGAGTGTCGACGGCTTGCCGCGAACTTCAAGCGCGGGCATCACCCTTGAGGTGTCCGGCGGCCTGGCGGAGGACCTGGACGCGTTCGATTACGTGGCCATCTGCGGCGGCAACGATTACCTCAACAGCAGCATGCCCACGCACCTGCGCGACTGGTTGCAGCGCGTGGCCAAGAGCCGCACGCGCCTGCTCGGCATCTGCACCGGCACCTTCGCCCTGGCACAGGCCGGTGTGGTGGGCAGTCGTTCGGTGTGTGTGCACTGGAACGTGCTGGACGCGTTTCGCACGCGGTTCCCCAAGACCCCGGCGGCGGTCGATCACCTGTTCATCGACGAAGGCGACCTGATCACCTGCGCCGGCTCCACCGCCGCCATCGACCTGGCGCTGTACCTGGTGGCCCGCCATTGCGGTCGGGAAAAGGCCCAGCAGGCGGTGCGGCACATGATGTTGCAGGGCATTCGCCAGGGGCGCCAACCGCAGGCGCATTTCTACGCCAACCTGGAAAGCATCAAGGATGAGCGCGTGCGCCAGGCCGCGCACTACATTGAACAACGCATGGACAGCCTGCCGACGCTCGACGCCATCGCCCGCTATGTCGGGCTCGGCCGGCGCCAGTTGACCCGGGCGTTCCAGCAGTCGCTGGGGCTGTCACCCATGGAGTTTCAGCGTTCGCTGCGGGTCGAGTACGGCGCGTGGCTGCTGGTGAACAGCCAGAGCAGCATCACCCAGATCGCCATGGATTGCGGGTTCTCCGACGGCGCGCACTTTTCCCGCGAATTCCGCGCCCGTTTCAACAAGTGCCCGCGCCAGTATCAGAACGAGGCGCGGGCGTAGGGCCAAGGCTCAGTAGCGGGCGTCTACCGGCTTCTTGTCCTTGGGCCAGTCCTTGCGTTTGCCGGCGAAATCCGGCCGCGGTTTATGGCTGAAGTACTCGGCCACATCCACCGCTTCCTGGTCCGTCAGGCCGCCCTGGCCCAGCGGGAAGCGGTCATGGAAGGCGATCGGCATGTTCTGTTTGACGAACGCCGCGGCGGTGTAGGTGCGCGCCATGCCGGCGCCGAGGTTGAAGGACTGCTCGCCCCACAACGGCGGATACACCCAATTGCCCTTGGCGTTTTTGATGCCTTCGCCATCCTTGCCGTGGCACAACGCGCATTGCACGGCATAGATTTTCTCGCCGTTCGCAAGGTCAGGCACGATGCTCGGGTCGATCTTGCCGACGCCGCGGCCTTCGACCTTGTCGGCGGGCTTGGTTTCGCGCTTCATCCAGTCGAAGTACGCCACCATGGCTTTCATCTCCACGGACTCCACCGGCAAGGGCTTGCCATTCATCGAGCGCAGGAAGCAGCCGTTGATCCGGTCTTCCAGGCTGATCACCCGGCCCGCACGCGGCGCATAGCTGGGGAAGAACGCCGACACGCCGACATAAGGCGAACCGTTAGCCACGGTGCCAGCGTTGAGGTGGCAACTGGCGCAATTGAGCGCATTGCCGACATTTGCGGGCAGCATGTCGCGGGTGTTGGCGTTGAGCTGCGCCCCCAGCACCAGTTGCTCGGCATTGGGCTCCTTGAGCAGGCTGGCCAGGCGCGGGGTGTCGAAGGTCGAGTTGTCCAGTTGCCTGACATCCAGGCGCTTGCGCATGTCCGCCACCACGGCCGGCGAAATGTCCCGGGCGACCGGACGGCCCCAGGCGTTGCGCATGAAGTTGAGGATGTCGGCGATCTCCTGGTCGCCCAGGCGCGCAAACGACGGCATGGTCAGGCCCCGGGCATTGTGGGTAGTCTGCGCCGAGCGCCAGCCGGTGAGGGTGATGTGGACAAGGGTGGAAGGGTCTGCCGAGCGCAGCACCGGGTTGCCCGCCAGCGGTGGGAACACACCCGTGACGCCGGCGCCGTCCGCGCGATGGCAATCGCTGCAGAACTGCTGATAACCCAGGCCTCCACGCGAAGTTAGCAGGTTGACCGGGGTAAAGGCCGGCGTGATCCCGGGGTTCGGGCCCTGGGCGACCTGCATGGGTTTGTCGTGCTCCGAGCAGGGCAGCGATTTCAGGTACACGCCCACGGCCTCAAGATCGCTGTCAGCCATGTACTGGGTACTGTGCTGCACCACGTCGACCATGTTGCCGGACACCGTGCCATGGCGGTTGCTGCCGGTCTTGAGCATCTCGGCGGTCTCCTGCGGCGTCCACAGGTTGCGCAGGCTGAGCGCCCGCCAGCCTTCCACCGTTTCACCGGCGAGGAAGTAGCTGCCGAACTTGCCGGTTTCCGTCAGGGTTTTTTCCTGGAAACCGATGCCCCGCGGCGTATGACAGGCGCCGCAGTGCCCAAGCCCCTGGACGATATACGCGCCGCGGTTCCACTGCTCGGTCTGCTCGGCAATCGGCGTGAACAGCTGATCGTCGAGGAACACCCAGTTCCACAGCGCCAGGCCCCAGCGCTGGTTGAACGGGAAACCCATCTCCACCGGCCGGTTCTCCTGGTGCACCGGTTTGACCCCTTGCATCAGGTAGGCATACAGCGCCTGCATGTCATCGGCGGTGATTTTGGCGTAGGACGGGTAGGGCATCGCCGGGTACAGGTTGTGCCCATCGGCCGCGACGCCCTTGCGCATGGCCCGGTCGAATTGCTCGAACGAGTAACGGCCGATGCCGGTTTCGGTGTCCGGCGTGATGTTGGTCGAATACAACACACCAAACGGCGTTTCCAGCGCCAGCCCACCGGCCATGGGCCTGGTCTTGTCGCTGGCGGTGTGACAGGCCACGCAATCACCCAGCCGGGCGACATAGCGGCCGCGTTCGATCTGTTGGCGGGTAGCGGGGTCGAGGTCGGCGGTGTAGGCGGCGGGCAGGTCGTCGATGATCTGCGGGGCAATGGCGTTGTTGGGGCTGTCGCTGGCCAGGGCATGGGCACTGGCGAGGGTGGCGAGCAGCGCGAAGCACAGCGTACGTATGGGGGGTATTGGAATAGTCATCGTCAAGAACCAGATCCTTTGATTTGAACGTCGGCGACGGGCGAAACGCGTGTTTCGCCTATGCCTTCAGGGTCTGTTCTTTTACGGGGGCAGGTGATGACCTTGGTCAATCAAGTGGGGGAGGCAGTGATTTCCCGGGAAAAATGAAGGTCGCAATGGAGTAAATAATTCACTCCAATAATCTATTGAAATAAATATTTCACTGCATTAATCTCGACCTCACGTTGTACGCGATCAACCGCTGTTAGCACCTAAAAAAAACAAACAATCGGGAGCAAACATGAAAGCGAAAGTGATGTTGGGATTGTTCATGACGGCCGCCGTTTCACTGCCCGCCTGGTCTGCTGACTGGACCGTGGGCGCCAACGTCGGCAACGTGCCCTGGGAGTTCCAGAACGCCAAGGGCGAGTTCGTCGGCTTCGAAGTCGATGTGGTCAAGGAAGTGGCCAAGCGCGCCGGCAAATCCGTCGAGTTCGTCAATATTCCCTTCAACGGCCTGTTCAGTGCCGTGCAGTCCAAACGTGTCGATATCGCCATTTCCTCGATCACCATCACGCCCAAGCGTCTGGAGTCGGTCGCCTTCGCCCAGCCTTACTTCGACAGTGACCAGTCCCTCACCGCGTTGACCACTTCCAAGGTCAAGAGCCTGGCCGACATGAACGGCAAGGTGGTGGGCGTAGACACTGGCTCGACCGGCGACATGTGGATCGGCCAGCACAAGGACGAGTACAAGTTCGCCGACGTTTCCCGTTACGAAGGGTTGTCCCCGGCCATGCTCGACCTGGGTTCGGGGCGTATCGACGGCTACCTCAGCGACATTCCGGCGGTGCTCTACTACATCAAGGACAAGCCGCAATATTCCATCGTTGCGCGCATTCCCACCGGCGAGCGCTACTCGCTGATGCACGCCAAGGGCTGGGCCATGAGCGACCAGGTCGACGACATCATCAGCAAGATGAAAGAAGACGGCACCCTCGGCAAGATCCACAAGGAGTGGTTCGGCAGCGAAGCGGACAAGGATTCGAGCACCATGAAAGTGACCGCCGTCCTCAAGTAAGCCTTGCCGAACCTGCGTCAAGTGGCGACCACTGCCCGCCACTTGTATTGACCGAGGTACCCCATGGATCTTTTGCAGACATTCTTTAACTGGAACGTGCTCGTCGATTCGCTTCCGTTGATGATGCGCGGTCTGGGCGTGACCATCCTGCTCGGGATAGTGAGCATTGCCCTGGGCCTGGTGGGCGGGCTGTTGCTGGCATTGTTGCGCTTGTATTCCTACGCACCGGTGCGGGCGCTGGCACGTATCTACATCGACATCATGCGTTCCATTCCCTTGCTGGTGTTGCTGGTCCTGATCTACTACGCGCTGCCTTTTGTCGGCATTCGCCTGTCGTCCTTTGCCGCCGCGGCCAGTGCGCTGTCGCTGGTGTCCTGCGCCTACAGTGCGGAGATCTTCCGTTCCGGCATCGAGGCCATTCCCCGTGGCCAGTTCGAGGCCTCGGCCTCCCAGGGCATGAGCTTCTTCAACACCATGCGCGACGTCGTGTTGCCGCAGGCCATTCGCATCGTCATGCCGCCCATGACCAGCAACTGCATCAACGTGATGAAGGACACCGCGCTGGCCTCGGTGGTGGCGATGCCTGACCTGCTCAAGCAGGCCACCCAGGCCCAGGCACTGGCGGCCAACCCGACGCCGTTGGTAGGGGCGGCCTTGCTGTACCTGTTGCTGCTGTTGCCGTTGGTGCAGATGGTCAGCTGGGTCGAGCGGCGTAATGCCTCCGGAGGAAAAACCGCATGAGCACCTTGATCGACATCGAAAAACTCGACAAGTACTACGGCAACTTCAAGGCGTTGAGCGACATCAACCTGCAGGTGGAAGAGGGCGAGGTGGTGGTTATCCTCGGCCCGTCCGGCTCGGGCAAATCGACCTTGATCCGCTGCATTAACCTGCTGGAGGACTACCAGAAGGGCGATATCCGCGTGGCCGGCGAGCGCGTTGAAAACGGCCCGCGACTGAGCGCCATCCGCAGTGAAGTGGGTATGGTGTTCCAGGGCTTCAACCTCTACCCGCATCTGACGGTGCTGGACAACGTGTCGCTGGCGCCCATCCGTGTTCGCGGGCTGAGTCGGCGTGATGCCCACGCCAGGGCCAAGGAGTTGTTGGTCAAGGTCGGCATGGGCGATCACGCCCACAAGTACCCCAGCCAGTTGTCTGGCGGCCAGCAGCAGCGTGTGGCGATTGCCCGCACCATGGCCATGGAACCTCGCGCCATCCTGTTCGACGAGCCAACCTCGGCACTCGACCCGGAAATGGTCGGCGAAGTGCTGGATGTCATGCAGAACCTGGCGCGCTCCGGGGTGACGATGGTTGTGGTGACCCACGAAATGGGCTTTGCCCGTCGTGTCGCCGACCGGGTGATCTTCATGGAAAGCGGGCGCATCGTCGAACAGAACATCCCCGAACCCTTTTTCACGGCGCCCAAGGAACCTCGCACGAAAGCGTTCCTTCAGGCCATCTTGCACCACTGACCCCAGGCTGGAGAAAGTCGCGTGAATCCTCTCGATATCAATTATGTTCGCAAGCAGTTCCCGGCTCTGGCCGATGGTTATGCCTACATGGATAACGCCGGTGGCTCGATGGTCCTCAACACCGTGGCTGAGCGCATCTGCACTTACCTGCTGAACAACAGCGTGCAGCTCGGCGCCTCGTACGGGCCTTCGGTGGTCGCTGGCGAGCGGGTGATGCAGGCGCGTCACTCGGTCATGCAGTTGATCAATGCCGCGCACCCCGAAGAAGTGATCATGGGCGGCTCGACCACCCACCTGCTGCAAATCCTCTGCCGCGCCATCGCCCCGTCGATCGGCCCCGGCGATGAAATCATCGTCACCAACTGCGATCACGAGGCCAACATCGGCCCGTGGGTCAAACTGTGCGAAAGCCGCGGTGCGACCCTGCGCGTGTGGCAGGTCAATCTCGACAGCTGCGAGCTGGAACTGGATGACCTGCAGGTGTTGCTCAACGACAAGACCCGCTACGTGGCCATGACCCACACCTCGAACATTCTCGGTTCGGTAAACCCGGTCGCCGAGGTGGCGCGCCGTGTCCATGCCGTGGGCGCCAAGCTGTGCGTCGACGCCGTTGCCTATGCGCCGCACCGCCTGGTGGATGTCCAGGCCAGCGGTGCCGATTTCTACGTCTACAGTTTCTACAAAACCTTCGGCCCGCACTTCGCCGTGCTCTGGGGGCGTCGCGAGCTGTTGCTGGAACTGCCGAGCCTCAACCACTTCTTCATCGGCCAGGACGTGGTGCCGTACAAATTGCAACCGGGCAACGTCAACTACGAGTTGTCCTTCGGTTGCATCGGCATTACCGACTACCTGCTCGACATCAGTACCCGGCTCGGCGCTCAGGGCAGTGAGCGCGAGTGCATGCAGGCGGCGTTCGATGCCTTCGAGGTGCAGGAAGACTTGCTTGCCGAGCGCCTGCTGGCCTTTTTGCGTGAGCGTGAAGGCGTGCGCATCATTGGCAAGGCGACAACCCGTAATCGCGTGCCAACGATCAGCTTCGTGGTCGAGGGCGTGCAGTCGGAGGCGATCGTGCGCCGGGTCGATGAACACCGGATCGGCATTCGTTTTGGTGACTTCTATGCCCGGCGCCTTATCGAAGCCCTCGGGTTGGCCCAGTATGGCGGGGTAGTGCGGGTGTCCCTGGCGCATTACAACACGCTGGAGGAAGTCGACCGCCTCATAATGGCGCTGGATCAAGCCATCAACGCGTTGCGTTGACAGGCGCACCTACTTCAATTTGACGAGCCTTCATCATGGCCTTACCTGAAACCCTCGCCGAGCTGCGCGACTGCATCACGGCCCAGCACGAGCAACTGACCGGTCGCCTGCGCGATGCCGCCCGATTTCTGATCGACAACCCGCATGAGATCGCCCTCAGCACGGTTGCCGAACTGGGCAAGCGCTCCAACATCGCGCCCGCCGCCTACATTCGGCTGGCCCAGGCCCTGGGCTTTGCGGGTTTCAAGGATTTGCAGCGGCTGTTTCGTGCACCGCTGCAACAGGTGGCCGACACCCACAGCGAACGCATTCGCCACTATGGCGGCGAAACCCTGCTCGAGGACCCGAGCGATGTCGGCGCCATTCTGCGCGAGTTCAGCCAGGCCAACATCGTCTCCCTGGAACACCTGGCCGAAGGCGACCAGCAGGCCAACATCGAAGCCGCCATCGCGCATTTGCAGGAAGCGCGCACGACCTTCGTGATCGGCATGCGCCGCGCTTTCCCGGTGGCGGCTTACCTGAGCTACGCGTTGAGCCGGGTGGGCCGGCGCGCCGTGCACATCAGCGGCGGCGGCGGCACGTTGCCGGAGCAGGTCAGCGCCATTGCCGAGGATGACCTGCTGATCGCCGTCAGCTTTCCACCCTACGCCCATGACACGGTCGAAGCCTGTCGCCAGGCGCGCCAGGCCGGCGTGACGCTGGTGGCGATCACCGACAGTGTGCTGAGCCCCATCGGGCAGATGGCCGACACGGTGATCGAGGTCAACGACGCCGAACTGCTGGGCTTTCGCTCGCTCACCGCGTCGTTCTGCATTGCGCAGACCCTGGCGATGGGGCTGGCCTTCAGCGAATGGCAATCAGACAGCACCTTCAGTCATGACCGGCTGAAAGAGATCGACTGCTAAGCCGCGATCTTCGCACCTCAACTTTTTAATCCGTCACTTCAGGAGAACATCCCGATGGTTTCACCTGCACGCGATTTAGTCGGTTACGGTAGACAACGTCCGCAAGGCACCTGGCCGAATGGCGCACGCCTGGCGATCAGCCTGGTGATCAACTACGAAGAAGGCTCCGAGCGCTCGCTCGCCATGGGCGACCCGGACCAGGAGTCGATGACCGAATGGGGCAGCTATTCGATACCTGACGGCACGCGCAACCTGGCGATGGAGTCGATGTACGAATACGGTTCCCGGGTCGGGATCTGGCGCATCCTCGACATTCTCGACCAGCAAGCGGTGCGTGCCACGTTCCATGCCTGCGCGCTCGCCTTCGAGCAGAACCCCGACGTTGCCCGCGCTGCGGTTGCCGGTGGCCACGAGATTTGCAGTCACGGCTATCGCTGGGAAGAAGTGTTTCGCCTGAGCGAAGAGCAAGAACGCGAGCACATGCGCCTGGCCATCGAGTCGTTCGAACGCACCTGCGGCAAGCGTCCGGTGGGCTGGTATTGCCGCTATGGCGCCAGCGTCAACACCCGCCGCCTGGTGGCGCAAGAAGGCGGTTTTCTCTACGACTCCGACGCCTACAACGACGATGTTCCGTACTTCGTCGAAGTCGAGGGCAAGCGCCACCTGGTGGTGCCGTACACCGCGGACGTCAATGATTTCCGCTACTGGAACTCGCCGGGTCTGTCGCAGGCCTCGGACTTCTTCGAGTACATGAAGGAAAGCTTCGAGGTCCTGTATGAGGAGTCGGCGGAAGGGCCGCGCATGATGTCGATTGGGCTGCATCCACGCATGGTTGGCCGTCCTGGCCGCGTCCGGGCGATCAAGCAGTTCATCGAATACGCCAGGCAGCATGGCGGTGTCTGGTTCGCCACCCGCGAAGAAATCGCCCGTGCCTGGCTGGAACGCAGCTGATTGCCTGGCGCTCAAGTCGCTGTTCTGCGCTAGGGTAAATGGTTTCAGGGGAACAGCCAGCCGCCGCTCCCCCTGACATCCCTGCCAAAGGAGTCACACCATGTCAAAGCTCTATCCCAGTATTGATCCTGAAGGGCTGGTCGAGTACTCGGTGGTCTACACCGACCGGTCTCTCAACCACATGTCGCAGTCCTTCCAAGGCGTGATGAACAACATCTCCGCGACCCTCAAACAGGTGTACAACGCCGAAGGCGTCGCGGTGGTGCCGGGCAGCGGCACGTTCGGCATGGAGGCGGTGGCGCGACAGTTCGCCACCGGCCAGCCGTGCCTGGTGATCCGCAACGGCTGGTTCAGTTACCGCTGGAGTCAGATCCTCGACATGGGCAACATCCCGGCGGCCACCACGGTGCTCAAGGCCCGCCCGGTCGAAGCCGGGCGCCAGGCGGCCTACGCGCCACCGCCGCTGGATGAAGTGCTGGCCGCCATTGCCGCGCACAAGCCGCAGGTGGTCTTCGCCCCCCACGTTGAAACCTCATCGGGGATCCTCCTGCCCGACGACTACCTGCGCGCCATCGGCGACGCCGTGCACGCGGTCGGCGGCCTGTTCGTGCTGGACTGCATCGCCTCCGGCGCGATCTGGGTCGATATGCACAAATGCGCCGTCGACCTGCTGATCAGCGCACCGCAAAAAGGCTGGAGCGCTTCCCCGTGCTGCGCCCTGGTCATGCTCAGTGCCCTGGCCCTGGAGCGCATCGAGCACACGCAGAGCAGCAGCTTCGCCTGCGACCTGAAAAAGTGGCTGCAGATCATGCAGGCCTACGAGCAGGGCGGGCATGCCTACCACGCGACCATGCCCAGCGACGCTCTCGCGCGGTTCAACGAGGTGATGAAAGAAACCCAGGCCTACGGCTTCGACAAGGTCCGCCAGGAGCAACAAACCCTCGGCGACCGGGTGCGCGCCCTGTTGACCGGCAAAGGCATCAAGAGCGTCGCCGCCGCCGGCTTCCAGGCCCCAGGCGTCGTAGTGAGCTACACCGACGATGCCGACATCAAGAACGGCCGCAAATTTGCCGACCAGGGCTTGCAGATCGCCGCCGGCGTGCCGCTGCAATGCGACGAGCCGGCCGACTTCCAGACCTTCCGACTCGGCCTGTTCGGGCTGGAGAAACTCAACAACATCGAGCGCACGGTCAGCACCCTCGAACAGGCACTGGACGAGGTCATGGCTCACTGAGCCAGCCTCGACCCCCTTACCGCAGCCCTCAGGCACGTTTTTAACCATGGCGCCGTCACCCGGCGCCTGAGCGGCTGTGGCCGCTCACTTCTGGAAGAGATCGGCTATGCAAGCTTTTGACACGGTGATTCGCAACGCCCGCGTGGTCACCGCGGCGGACACCTTCACCAGCGACATCGGCATTCGTGACGGGCGCATCGTCGCCCTGGGCATCGACCTGGCGCCCGGTCAGCGGGAAATCGACGCGGCCGGCCGGCACGTCACCCCCGGCGGCATCGACAGCCACGTGCACTTCGACCAGCCGACCGGCGACGGCTCGGTGATGGCCGACGACTTTTTCAGTGGCACGGTCTCGGCGGCCTGCGGCGGCACCACCACGGTCATTCCGTTCGCCTGCCAGCAGAAGGGCGAGAGCCTGCGCGCGGCGGTCGATGACTACCATCGCCGGGCGGGGAACAAGCCGGTGATCGACTATGCCTTCCACCTGATCGTCACCGACCCCACCCCGCAGGTGCTGCGTGAAGAACTGCCGGCCTTGATCGCCGAGGGTTACACATCGTTCAAGATCTACATGACCTACGACGCGCTGAAACTGGGCGACCGCGAGATACTCGAGACCCTGTCGGTGGCCCGGCGCGAGGGCGCCATGGTCATGCTCCACGCCGAAAACAGCGATTGCATCGCCTGGCTGACCGAGCGACTGCTGGCCGCCGGGCTGACGGCGCCGCGCTACCACGCGGCGTCGCGACCCATGCTGGTGGAGCGCGAGGCCACCCACCGCGCCATCGCCCTGGCCGAACTGGTGGACGTGCCAATCCTGATCGTGCACGTGTCCGGTCGCGAGGCCGTGGAGCAGATTCGCTGGGCCCAGAGCCAGGGCCTCAAGGTCTACGCCGAAACCTGCCCGCAATACCTGTTCCTCACCGCCGACTCGCTGGGCTGCGACGACAGCTTCGAAGGCGCCAAATGCATCTGCAGCCCGCCGCCGCGCGACGCCGCCAACCAGCAAGTGATCTGGGATGGCCTGGAGAATGGCTCGTTCGAAATCTTCTCGTCCGACCACGCGCCGTTTCGCTTCGACGGCCCGGACGGCAAGAAGGCCCACGGCGAAAGCGTGTCGTTCGACCGGGTCGCCAACGGCATACCCGGTGTCGAAACCCGCATGGCCCTGCTCTGGTCCGAAGGCGTACGCAGCGGACGCATCACCCCGCAAGCCTTCGTCGCGCTGACCTCCACCAACGCCGCCAAACTGTACGGGCTGTACCCGCGCAAGGGCAGCATCGCCATCGGCGCCGATGCCGACCTGGTGATCTGGAACGAAGGCGAGCCGGTGCACCTGAGCAACGAAAAGCTGCACCACAACGTCGACTACACGCCGTACGAAGGCATGACCCTGAGCGCCTGGCCGGCCATGACCCTGTCCCGCGGAGAAGTGGTGTGGGACGGCGAGCCGCGCGGGGAGAGGGGGCGCGGCCGCTTCCTGCCGTGCGAACGTCCGGCGCCTGCGCAGTTGCGTCGACGCAAAACCGAGTTGCCACTGTGAGTACGGTCGCGAGGGTGGCGGCGAGCCTGATTCGGGCCTGGCAGGAGGGGCGCCAGCAACCGTTGCCCACCGTTGAACTGGCCAACGAAGCCGAAGCTTACGCCGTGCAGCGAGAGGTGGCGGAGGCGCTTGGCTGGTTTGCCGACGGGCCGCCAACGGCCTGGAAACTGGGCGGTGCTCCAGGCGGGATGATCAGCGCGGCGGGCGTACCGGCAGGGGCGGTGCACCCTTCGGGGTGGCAGGTGCCGCCGGGGGATGCCTTTGGTTGTGGGATTGAAGGTGAACTGATTGTGCGGCTGTCCCGCGACCTTGACCCGAACACGGACCTGGACACTGCTCGTAAGGCGGTTGATGCGTGGATGCCTGGTATCGAACTGTGTGGCACCCGCTGGTTGCAGGGGGATCAGGCTGGGCCGTTGCTTCGGTTGGCGGATCAGCAGCTCAATCGTGGGTTGGTGCTGGGTGAACCGCAGAGACTGGTGGATTTGCCGGATTGGTCGAAGCAGTCGGTGGTGTTGCGGGTGGATGGGGTGGTCGAGTTCAGCGGGGTTGGTAGTCATCCATTTGGTGATCCGTTGAGTTCGTTGCCTTGGTTGGCTCGGCATGCGGCGGCGTTGGGTAGTCCTTTGCGGGCTGGGGATTCGGTGGCTTGTGGTAGTTGGACGGGGATTTATTGGGCGAAGGGTGGGGGGCGGGTGGAGGTTGAGTTTGCGGGGGTTGGGCGGGTTGGGTTGGTGGCTTGACGGGGGATACCCGTTTTGGTTTGGTCGATTGCCGTTGGTCGCGAACGGCAGCAATCGGCCAAAAGCGGACGTATTTGCGCTAGGCACTGCTGACCGATATGAGGTTCAGAGGTGCCCGGGCAACTCGGCGCGATTTTAGATCGGCACGGATGAAAAACAGTACCCCTGCTTGATCGAGCCAGGTCTAGGCACCTTTGGGTAATACTCTCCGATCCGATGCCATGTCCTCGTTGAAGCCATCTGGTACAGGCTTGAAACCTGAGGCTGGCGAGCGGTGGCTGGACTGGAACTGGCGGAGGCTCAGTACGTCGATTTCTCCTGTAATGCAGTAGTCGTGGTTACCTCCCTTGACTCGTAATATGTCGCGCTTCCAGCGCTCCTTGTAAGGTGCGCGGATACGGCTATCACCGAAGCGGCGGTTGTTGCACTGGATGATGTAAGCATGAACATCCAGGGCGGCAGACTCCACCAGTGCGTTGAATGTGTCAGTGTCGCTGTTCCACTCTGGAACAAACAGTGCGTCGACCTGACCGCGTAGAGCCGCACGATAACGAATATTGGTCAGCTCGCTGCAGATCATGATGGCAAAGCGGAAATCACCATGCTGGATTACCGGAGGCTTTTGCCACTTTTGCTCTTGAGTCGGCTGCATCTGCACGCCTGCTAGGCGAAAGAGTTCTTGCTCCTCATGGAATGCTGGACGCTGTTTATCCTGTCGATAGAGCATCAGCGAAGGGAACCCAAGACCGTCGTGCGTTAACGAAGCCCAAACCTGGTGGCGCACATATTTTCTCGGCGCGTGGAGGTACTCCACCCCGGTGATCAAAGATATGCCACGGCCCTTTAGCTTGTCGGCGATACGCATAAACCATTGGGGCGGTAGAGAGACTTCCGGGAGGATCAAGTAACCAGCGCCGTCAGGCCGAGAGATAAGTTCGTTGATCAGACGATTGATGCGTTGGTAACGGTGCAGGCTGTCCGGGTCGGGCAACCCCATGATGGCGGCGGTAAAGCTTTCATCTTTGGTTTCCAAACTGGCCACAGCGATGGTCTGTTTGGCTTTGGGGTTTCCGTCCGGGATATGCAAAACCTGCTTTTTGTCGAGGTGTGGCATCTTGTGCGCAGTCAGCTCAAAACCTCGCAGTGCTTGCACCACCAACCCTAGTGTTTGGCGGCTGGAGGCTGCAAAAGGAGTCGGAGCGATGAGGTAGAGCTCATTGAGGCTGAATGGGCGAGTGGCGAAGGTTAGTCCAGTTGGGGGGCCGCGTTTAAGCCTGAGCCAGTTCGCCAGTGTGGCGATGCCGTCGGTCATCTCGTCAGGCAATAGCTCTTCTGCGTCAAAAGTTGTGAGGTTTTTACGGAGTGGAATTCCGCGCTGGCTGACCATTTCCTGAGGCAGGCCTGTAAAGCGAAAGGGGATATGGGCGAGATCGAAGCTGAACAGCCGAGCTTGAATCTTCTGTATGTGCTGGCTGGTGATGTTCGTTGGCCTGTCCAGGAAGTTATTCCAGATGACGAAGGCAAGGCTCTCCATATGACCGGTCATTTGGTTCTTCCAGGCGGTAGTCCCCGATTTGCTAAGGCGAGGCGGAAACGCAGAGACGATGCTCTGCGCTGTCACTTCCCAGATGGATCGCTTCCATAAATGTCGGGCTTCTGCTGGCACGTTGGCTGCAGCAAGGCTTTTGATCGCCAGAGTACAGTCGCTCTCTACTTTATTGATCAGGCCACCCAGTGCATTGATGATTTTTTCTAGGTATTCAAAATCTTCACAGGCGGTTGCCATGCGGATGATGCGCGGGAGGTATTGAGCCAGTTCGAAAAACTTAATTGGGGTGAGCAAATGCTCGATGACTGCGGCGAAAAAGGCATGGCGGTGTGCTTGCCAATCCTTTGGGGGGATGTCGCGTTCGAAGGCTTCGTAGTCGCGGAGGCTAAGGGCAAAACCGGCGCGGTGCAGCGTCAGTGCATCAGCCTTTCGCAGATTGTCTGCTTGCTCTCCTGCAAGGTTGGTAGCTTTGAGCAAATCCGTAGCCACGGTGTTGGGTGAATTCGGCAGGTCGGGTAACGCGCGCCATTCGCTTGCACGTTGGTTAATCTGTTCAGAAATGGCGTTGACCAGAGCAGTACCTGCATCCCCTGCAAGGATGAATAGCTTGTTTTTGCCGTTTTCAAAAGCGATGCGGTCTTCTTTGAGGTATTTAGGCTTGAAGAGGATGCTGCCGTTATCTTTTTTGAGCAGGTCCTTGCCGCCGTCACGACTGAAGATCCACTCCCAAAACTGCTCAGTGGTTTTGATATCGCTCGCGTTTTCCATAACCAGCAGAATGTCGTCCACATAACGACCGTAATAGAGTGGCACTACTTGTTGCTCGATGAACTGGTCGAGCCTGATTAGCGCCGCGTTTGCGACCACAGCAGATGCAGGCAAACCTACAGGTAAACCTTTTCGTAGCGGCGTTTGTTGTGCCCAGGCCAACAATGCGGCAATGAACAGGCGGTTCAGTTTGGACTGCGATTCGTTCAGTTCAATTTCGGCTAGTTTGAGGAAGCTATCGTCGACCATAAAGCCGGGGCTTAACTCGTGATAGAAACTGCTTACATCGGCTGTGAGTGCCAGTACTTTTTTCTTCTCGCTGAGCGCTGTGCGCATCGCCTTGATGCCAACATCGCGCCATTCACGGAAGGGTCTCAGATAGGGCTTGAATGATCCAAGGGCCCACGTGTTGATCTCATCGTGCCGGTTGCGGCGTAGACGGCTGCCGAAGACGTTGCTGCTGAGCTGCTTGTCGAAGAGATCGCCGACTTCCATCATCCATAGTGATGACAGCACATGAAAGTCGATGCTGCAGCGGGCCATGAGGCGGAATACGGCAGTGGGATGGTTACCGACCTTAGTCGCGCTTAGCCACTCGGCTTCCGGTGAGGCAAAGATCAGACTTTGATCCTGCTTTCCTTTCACAATCTGAATTTCTTTTGGTGCCAGCGTCCAAGTGCCGAGGAATGCAGGGTCTTTTACCCAATCCTCGTTCACCGCTTCGATCTTATCCTTCAGGCGAGTGAGGTTTTTGCTCAGGTCGTCTTCATAGTTAGCAATGTCGAACAGCGACGGGTTGGTTGAGTAGTAGAGGTCAACCTTAGCCTTGCGATAGGCGAGACCAAGGTCGTGCAGCGATAACGACATCCGGATGACGTCCATTTCTTAACCTTCGGCAATCCTGAGATATCCGGAATATTACCGAAAGCAAGCATGAATGGGCTAAAGCATTGTAAGGCGCGCTATCTGTATCACCGATAGTCATGACTGGACCACTGAGCCGCCCCTATCTATTGGACGCTTTAACGGGCCGCTTTTGGCCGATAGTTGACGGTCAGGACGGCTGCTAATTTTTTCAATTTCCTGAAAAATCATTGGTAAGTGTTGTTGCCAACTCGCTAAGCGAGATCCCATAAGGGCAGGGGCATAGTGTTCAGGAATCACTAGAGTCTCGACTGAGAGCTCCGACTTGCTTCCTGGTGGAAGGCGGGGGCGGAGGTGTAACGGGATGAACGAGCTTTTAGCGTCGATGAGTTCTCCAAGAAGTGGATGTGATAGTCAGGTGGAGGCAGTTCGGTGCATTGCACAAAGCTGCGGCCTTGGACGCTGCATGAGCATGATGGAATAAATCCGATGGACAGTAGTGGCTCCGCCCCATGGGTAGGGGTCGGTATGCTGTTGGAACCTTGCATACCTGGATGGCTCCATCCTAATGGACCTGCGCTCGCAGGAGCCTACGCTGTTGGAGTGACGACGCTCGAACCGGTCGTCTTTGGTTTTTGCCATGTCAGTGTAAGGGGGCATCATCATGCGCGCCCCACTTTTTAGGATTCAGGATATGCCCGCAATCTCTGGGGCGCGGAGGGGGGCGTCACTGCGGCGGCAGTGACGCCCCATTCGGTGGTTCTGCGTTGCCCCACCGGCCTGGGAACGGCGATAAAGGCATGCTGATCTGGGCCTACGGCACTGACGCGGCCTTCGGCCTAGTCGGCTCCCTGCGCAGAAGCGGCATGGTTCCCATACCACGTCTGCACAGGCAGCTTGCGGGCAGAGCTGTTCAATGCCCAAACCACTTACATCGTTGGAAGGTGAGACCTTTTCATCCCATCTTCGAAAAGCACCAACACAGGGATTCAAACGAAAAAGGGCAGCCTCTCAGTTGCCCTTTTTTTTGGCGAATGAAGCGACATCGGGGCATCGCGTCCGCTTGCTAGCCGGCAGTTTTCATCGGTGGCCACCTGCTCAGCACCTTCTGAACATCATCGATCACCGCTTTGCTCATTGACGTTAAATGATGTGCCGCCCATGCATGACGGTCGCTGTCCCTGGAGTACGCCGCGTCGACGGTCAATAATTTCGCCAGGAACAGCAAATCTGACACTTGCTCCAGGGCATCCACAATGGGCACGCCACGGTTTACTCGGAATAGCGGTTCGTTATTGCAGTAGTGAAAAGGGGTGAGGCCGATGGTCGTCAACCTAGGATCGTCGCTCATAAGCCACCTCCATAAGTGACGCCACGTTCGCTCGAGGTGTGACCGATGCTTTCGGAGGGGGAGGTTGGGTCGATTTCTTGGGGATTGAGTGTTGGCTTGGGCATAGATAGATCTCCATATGGGTAGAGGAGCCATCACCGTTCGCTACCAAACGAAGGGTGGCGGCCATACGAAGGTTGGTAGACCGGCCCACATGGAAAATCCGGCGCGCCTTTAGGCGCCCTGCGCATGGCCACCGTCGAAGATGCCGAAGAGGCATCTGCATTTGGTGATGCTATGCGTCATGTGAGAGGCGGGCTACCAAACCCGATCGCTGTTTTTTTCAGTGACCGGAGAACGATAAAACCCACTCCCAAAACGCACAAGCCGGCGGATTCTTGCGTATCTGTAGGCAACGACGCAAGGCGTTGTAGCTTTCAGGGAGTGTTTTCTGAGAACAATTCGAGTTCAGGGCGTAGATATTGCGTCGCGGACTACTGAACCGTGAAAATCCCTTTGGGAGGCCGGATCGTGTTCAATGATTTGTTGGTTATGGTGATGCCAAATGCGACTTAGTAGAAAGATTTTATGTCAAGTGTTTCTTAGGGGTGAAGCCCAGTATAGACTTTCGCCTTCCTCCAGTAAGGGCCGAAAGCTGACATTCATTAGGAACTGTCCACTAGACGAAAGATATGAGGTAGTGAATATTCCTAAGATTTATCATTGATTAAATAATTCCGCATGTAGAGGTTTTAGATGGAAGATTTTCCACTGATATTTGGAGTGGTAATGGGGGTGGCTCCAGCATTCTTTATACTTACGCTGGTTAAAGGGCATGAACCTTGGAGGTTCACCTCGCTTTTAACTGGCATTATTTTGATTTTTGAGGCTACTTTGGTTTTAGGTATGATGACGGAGCTTTCTTCGATATTTAGCTTTCTAAAAGGCAAAGGGGGAATGACAGAGGAAATGATTGAGCACGCCCAACGTAATAACTCGCTGTGGGCCATTATGTTTCCAGCCATAGTTGGTGCGATCGGCGCAAACTATGTGACCGCGTGGTTTCAGTCTAAGAAGCCATAGGGCAACTCCCACATTAGCGACCGTTTTCATGGGTTAAGTCGGTAGCACCAGTCCGTAGTCGAAGGTAATGTTTATGGTTCATGCTGGCGCGGTGATGTTGCGGCCTGTAATATTAATTTTTAGCGAGTAGGGGCTATCGCAGAGGATGGTTGATGTATAAGTAAAATTTTGAGAAAGATGTTCTATTTTGAAATTTGAAATACCATGATGGAAGCGATTAGTTCTGCGCCGTACTTTTGAATAACGGAATTATAAAATGTTGGTTCGACATGTTTTGCGAATGCCAGCCTCCCTTTGAGTGCGTAGGTATCTTCACTGGATAATTCCCCAAGAGAATATTTATGAATTAATGATCTGAAGTATCTTTTCCTCTCCCGGCCTAACGATATTTTATTGTCATTTGTTAGTACAAGTCCTGTAATATGACGGTTATTACCTTTTGATGAGAAAATAGTCTTTTCTGGGTTTATTTTTAATTTTGGGTACGCGATCTCGGTGCAGACCTTATTAACTATGTCGGGAAGCCCGAACAAAGCGCCTCGAGTATTAGTGGTAAATGTAAGGTCGTCGGCATACCTAGTATATCTGACACCTAAGTGAGTGCACTCATCAGAAATTTTGCAATCAAATTCATACATCAAAGTGTTCGATATAAAAGGTGATGATGGCGCCCCAATACTAAGTTTGAGCAAAGGATCTTTTTTTATGGTCCAGAAAAAAATCTTTTTTACTGCATATGCATCTTCTCGAACAACACTTCCTCTGTGTCTCTCTAAGTGTGAAATAAGGTCGCTCGGGCTTATAGAAGGGAAAAAATCTGAAAAATCCATCTTTAGAAGATATTTGCTATTCAGATGCTCGGTTGCGTTCTCCTTGATACTTATTCCGTCTCTATATGCTGTGGCGCAATCATGGACTGGAAGCCCTTTCAAGTAGCTGTCGAGAACCATGCGCTGCATAACTTTTAGTACCTCTGTAGGTTGCGCAATAGTTCTTACCCCTCGTCCGTTCCTTTTAGGGATTTTATATACCTTGTATTGAATAGGGCGCGGTATTCACAAAGCTTACTAATTCCGCTGTGCTAATCATTAATTTGCTTGCCAGCTCTTCTAGAATTAGCATCAGTCCACCCCTGCTGGTAAGACTACTGGCTCGGGAACGGATTTAGCGTAGGCTGACTGAATAACATGCATTCTTTTTGTCTCGCCATCATTAGTTGCATAATACTGCTGAGCTGCAAGCTTTACTTTGGTCGGTTCAAATTTACCCGCAAACTCCACCATGACTACATCGAGAGTAATGTAATAGTACTCGACATGCCCTCGCTTTGAGCTGTCAATCAGATTAAACTTTCCAAGAAGAAAAAGAAGTCTTTTGATCTTGTCTCTTGAAAGATTGATATCAATGGCCTGAAGATAGGTTTCGATTTCCATTAGCTTTAAAGCCCTGAAAACTTTTACTACTTCATAGATTACAAAGGCGATATGTCCTTCATTCTTAATATTGAATGCCTCTGAGCCATCTCGGTTAGATATCGCGCCTAAAATATCCTCCCTCATTTCTTCTAGTGACGTGGAAAGGCTTCCCACAAGATCATCGTTATCCCATGGGTATGAGCAAACGCTACTTTCCTTTACGCTTTGTAGATATCTTAACGGTCCGAGCCTTATGAACGAGCTTTCTTCATAATGATCTTGTCTTACAAAAACCAGTATTTTATTTTTTAGTGCTTTATTTTTTACGAACAGACCAAGCTCAGCTAGCGCGCCTGGACTCTCGAGAATTATAACTATCAGGGATGATATGTGCGCAATGTCACTCTCAAAAGCCAAGAGATCTTTATAAACAGAATCATGAATCCAGTCTTTAAAGTCTTCAGCAAGAGTGATGCTCTCAGCCAGATGACATTCGGCTTTATGCAGATACTAAACAAGCGCGCCTCTAACAGAAATCGGCGCAGGCGATTTAACGTCGACTTGGCCGCCGCAGAGAAAAAGAATTGGATGAGACAGGACAACTCGGGAATTTTCGAGAGAAATATACGCTAGTGACTCGAGCCTTTTATCATCGAACTTTAAAGTCACTTTAGTCAACCCTAGTCCATGGCACTTGTTTGCGTCTCCAGGAGGTTCTCTTTACCAAAGATATAGCGGCGAAGGCTCGCGTGGGCTTTGCGAGGAGTGCGAGGTACGAGTGCGACGAGTGAAGCCCACGCGAGCCTTCGTCGCAACTAATACCGTTCAATAAATTAGAGTCTGGCTATACACCGGACTAGAGCTCGAAAGCTCCTAAAGCGCGTAAAGAGGATGCCATCTTATTAGGGTGCAAGCTTTTGTCAAGCCTACTTTTCGGGTGATCTGTACGCCTCTGAATCATCCTTGGCGAGGTTCTAAACACATTTTCCAACGGGCACCCGCTATCCAGCTTGCATTCTCGCTATACGAGGATAGGTTGTCTGCACTACTCCTATGGTCAAGCGATCCAGCGAACACAGGGCGAGGGCACCAAAATGGATGCTCACCCGTGACCGCAACCGCTGCAATCAAGCGAGCCTGCTTACATCGAGTGAAATATTCGTATCCTATGCATCACCGGCATCCTCAACCTCAGGAACTGAGCTCTTGCGTCGTAGGCCGGCGGATTTTGTTGCAAGCTCATCGAGGAGCTCAGGATTGGTTTCCAAATACTGCTGGAAACGGCGCGCGGCGCGGTAGCTATTGTAGGGAGACATGATCAAGGCAGCGCCAAAAATGAACATCACCTCAACACCCGCACCTGCTAGGAAAGCACTGAAGTTCCCGCCCTTCAACATGATCGCCAGACCAGTGATACATCCGACTCCCATAAATAAAAAGCCGACCACGCATACGAACCATGCCGCCGTGGTCTCGTGCGCGGTAATACGGAGTGTTAAACGAGGCTGCTCCGGCGTGACCCACAAAAAACGGGCGATCTGGCGAATCTGCCAGTTATTCCAATGAGCAGTTCGGGCTAAGCGGATCAGGAAATCAGCTTTAGTACGATCTGCTCTGACACCACTGGCGATACGAAAGCTTTCGAGATAGATGGCATCATCGAGATACTGCGCATAAGGAGAATGAGGGCTTTCAGCGGCGCGAAGCTCTTTTAGAATTTTATATTGCCGACGCGCCAAGAGGCTGTCATACAAATGAATTAGCTTGATGGCTCTTGTTGGCAAGAAGAACAACATACCCACGAGTGCAGCAGCTGCGGCCCAACCACTGTTAAAATGCGCCATAACTTCTTGAATCACGAGCGACTCCTTAAGCTTATATATAACTCTCTATGAGCCTTAAAGCCTGAGCGGATAACTAATAAATTCACGCCTGATCTTTAATTAAAGCAATTTCAATGCCCGGTTAATTAGTCTCTAAGAAACGCTTGAGCAGGATTGTACTTACCAGTACAAATACTAAGCGGCACACCCTGGTCAGGAGTCTAAGCTTGGACTTAGCCGACTTAGAGGACGCCAAAAGCTTTTTGCGAGACTCCTCGATTTTTTCCTGGATTTCTTCGACGCCTACAACGATATCGTCGTACTTTTTGGTGGAGCGTTCAAACTCTTCTGTCAGAAGGTTGATATGGCTGACGACACTTCGGTTCAAAGAAACGATCATCCAAGTCGAGATAATCAGCCCCACCAATATTACCAGGTAATCCCACGCAGTCGTAGCTGGCTTTAGAATAGCTCCAGCCGCTACGATACCACCTGGCACTGCAAACGCTTTTGTTTGCTGTGCCATGATAGCCTCTTGCAACTTTCCCAAAAAATTAACGCAATCACTTTCGATTTCAGTCAAGATTTTATTAACGGAAAACTTACTTACATAGACTTTGTAGCGCTCATTGTACTTTTTGTAGAATTTCGAAGTGGATGCCATTATCAAGCGAATGTTGAAATCTTTCTCATCCTTCAAGAAGTCTGTAAGCGACTCGCGCATGACGTGACGACGCTCTTCGCAATGAATATCTTCATCGGCCATCACCGCCGAATGCATCGTCTGAGCGTCTTTTAAATCTTTCTCGCTCGCGTCGATGGCCAACAGTTCATCGCAGGTCATCAGGTAGGAAATTTCAAGTTTTGTGAGGAGTGATTCTTTCGAACTGAAGAAAATATACTTGTGGACTTGCTGGTCATCACCTTCGCTATGACAGAGCGTTTTGAGGGCTTCTCTAAGCAAAAAATACAGGTCTAGCAACCGGGAAACGGATTTCTGCTGAACGTCATCCATTCCGATAATAAAGACATGTTCAGGTCTTTTTTTGCGGGTACGTACTGCGTGCCACATAGCTTCGGCGCTAGGAAAGAAAGGTACGTAGCCGTTATTCCAAGCTGAGGACTCCCAAAGATAAAGATCGCTGCCAATCAGGTCCAAATTTTCGGGGGTATGACAACCGTAGGTTTTGAGAAACGCATGCACCTCTACCATATCGAGCGATTGCGCGTTTAGGATGAGCTGGTCATCATACAGCGAGATGCGTTCAAACATCTTTGGAGTCCAAAGACGGATTGTCAGCGTTAATGCTTCTCAGCTGGTTTGATACCTCAATTGGGAGCTTGACCTTCAGATATACGAAATCCTTGTCGACGCTTAGGTCTGCATCACTTTTGCCGACGGCTACGGCATCCAGCTTGAATCGGCCCGCAAATTCCCCTGATGGAAGCTTGAGATCAACATAAGCTATGCTCTTAGCGGCGACACTGGAGGGCTGGAATTCTTCGCTAACTTTGAAGCGTTCAGAGTTTTCTGAGATGAATTTGATGAGGCCGCCGTGGTGAGACGAGTTTTCTTTAAGGCATTTGTTGATGACGTGCTGAATTTCTGACAGGTGTATGCGTTCGCCTGCTTTATTTTCAATGTATTCAATGACGCGCTTATGGATTGTGCGTCGTTCTGTTGGTGTCAGGGAACTTGCATCTTCTTGGAAATACGCACCTAGCGCGTTTTTTAAATTGTCGACACACACCTTTCCGGGAATGGAGTCTGAGCAGCCCAAAGCAGCGGTGAAGAACTCGCTCTTTGAATTCCCTTTGATAAAGTAAAGGTAGGAATCACCCGTATTCTGCGGGAAGCCTTTTCTGAATTCTGTCAAATCCATGCACGCAGCTTGGCGGAAGTCCTGAAGGTTCAGGCTTTCTGTGCCCTTCGGATTTAGATTGCTGTCATTGTCAAAGTCATAGCCAGCTTTTTTACCCAGCATTACAATTAATAGGTGGTCCACTTGTCGGTGGTCTTGGTAATGTGAAAATACTACATAGCCTTCACTTAGCGAGCGACGAGCCGGGTCGTTTGCCTCATCGCACAGTTGACTCATGACACCATTAACGAAAGCTTCGAATTTCAGATCGCTGGAATATTTTGAAAAGTTAGCAGCAGCTGAGAGCATACCCGGGTCCACGTATCCGTAGATCCTCCCGCTCTTAGAAAACTTTTTACCGATAAAATTGACGAAATCAACGCATACTGGGGATTTCAGGTCCCAGTTGCTTCCCTTGTTGCTATCGTAGAACGTCAGGCCGCCAAGCGTTTTCTTGAAAAATTTTGCGGCACATGCGTTCAGCACAACAAGCGATTTCACCTCAGGTTTCGGGGCCTCTGCTTCAGGGAGCGTTTGAGGTGAAGTTGAAACGCGATCATCCATGTTAAGTTCGTCCGTAGTGGCTAGAAATGCTGAACGCTTGGCGCCAGCTGCAAACTCTAGATGATAGCATAATGGCAGCATTTCAAGTCAGTTTCACGACCTTTCACGGATAGCAGGTCAGAGCGCCCACTTTAGGGCATCCTGACAAAAAGCTTGCTGCGCGAGAGATTGGGCCTGATTCGAGGGAGGGGCTGCGCACAGGTTCCGCTTTACGTGCACCTAAAGCAGCAGACGCCGCGCTTAGCCATACAACTGGAGAAGTGGAATGACGAAGGACACCGAACACCCCCTCACTGAGCTGATCTCCATCGCAGCAAAGGCTGGAATTGGATTGCTTCCCGGAGGAGGTTTGCTTACAGCGGGCTATGAAGGATTGCAGCTGCTTAGTAAGCAAGCGGCTGCGCAGATGGAGCGCCGGTCTGAAAAACGTTACCAGGAATTCATCCAAAGCGTCTTTGCTGGGGAGGTCACTCCAGAGGTCACGGAGCACCTGACAGCTGATGATTACACCGCTTTGCTGTCAGGTTGCATGGCAGATATGGAAAATGAGAAGGCCAAGTACTATGGGCGCCTGGCTTCGGCCATTGGTCGTGGAGAGGTGCAAGGGAAGAGCAGACGTTTCCTGATCATTACGCTCAGTCAGATTTCAGATGAGCAATTGCAGATGCTCCGCAGATCCTATGTCGCGACCGGCTTTGATCTGAAACCGAGCCGAGGTAACGGTCATGTTGATCCTGTTGAGATACTGCATCTGATTCACCCGGTACAAAAGCATGAATACGATGAGCTGGTTTCAAAGTTGATGTATGTTGATAAAAAACTTACTGAACTAGCTGAGGAATTGGTTCGGGCCTGTTTTACAACTGAAGAGCTAAAACCATCCGCCATCGGCTATGTTGCCTGGTTCCCAAAGCTTGTGGATATTATCTTCGACACGAACCAATTCACTTTGGTTGAATCATTAATAGACGGTTTTTGGTTGGAAGCAATTCGCACGTCAAACCGTTCAGTAGCCGTAATTGACCGTCCTGCAATGGCGAATTTTGCTTCTCCGCGTGTAATGGTGGTGGGGTCGGAGGCTGCACCTGAATATTTGATAGAGCTCAAAGCACGCCTAAAAAATAATGATGTGTTGTTTGTATGTCTGCATGACCATGTGTTGCACATACAAACCCATTATCCAGGTAGCACCATTATTAATGCCGAAGGGTGGAGTATTCCTCAAATCACTGAAGCAGTGGTGAGTCATGTGAAAGCGACCAATGGCCTATTAGAAGTCGCGTAGCGAGGGCGTAGGCGCTGAATCGCGTGCGTTGAAAAATAGATAATGCGAGGCGTGGAGGGCATGCGATTGTTGAGGGTTTGCAGGTGGCATCCACCACTCTATCAAATATCGGCCAAGAGCAGCTCTTAATGTAACTTCTGCTTTTGGCCGGTTGCTGCCATTCGGAGGGACCGCAATCAACCAAAAGCAATCACCACCCTCTAACCGCACCAGAATCAAAACCTCAGCACACTATTACACATCTCAATAAACGCCCGCAGCTTAGGCTGATTCCTCGCCGCTTTCGAAAAATACAAAAACAACCCATCACTACTAGGCGAACAGTCAAGCAACGCAGCCTCCAGCGTACCCGCCGCCAACTCGCGCGAGGTGTGAAAAGTCGACGAGTAGATAAGCCCCACACCCTTCACCGCAAGGCTACGCATCAGCTCACCGTCATTGACCGTAATAGCCCCCGCCGGATCTATCCGCACGGTCGAGCCGTTCTCCAGGAACTCCCAACGATAAACATCGCCTTTTTCAGGCCGGCGAAAGCGAATGCATTCGTGCTGTATCAGGTCCAGGGTCGTCTGCGGTTTGCCGTGTGCCTTGAAGTACGCCGGTGAGCCGAAAACCGCCCATTGGTAGGGTTTGCACAGTCGCACGGCGATCATGTCCTGGGCGATGTAGGAGCCGATCAAGATGCCCGCGTCATAGCCTTCGGAGACGAAGTGTTCGTGGCGGTTGCTGACGGTGATTTCAACTTTCAGGTTCGGCCAGGCCTTTCGGAAGGCGGGCAACACCGGTTCGATGACGTGCGGCAGCGCCAGGCGTTCGACGATCAGGCGCAGGGTGCCGGAGGGGGCTTGGGCGGATTGGGCGGCGTCTTCGAGGCCGGTGGCGATGGCTGTCGCGGCGGGTGCAATCTTTTCCAGCAGGGCATGGCCGGCTTCGGTCAGGGACATTCTGCGCGTGGTGCGATGGAACAGTGCGATGCCCAGGCGTTGTTCCAGCCGTTGCAGGGCCTGGCTGACCGAGCCCGCGGTCTTGCCCAGGTCGAGGGCGGCTTTACTGACGCTCAAGCGATTGGCAACGGCCAGGAACTCGGGCAGTCCATCGAAACTTGGAGGGTGGTTCATGCGCGTCCCGTTGCTGTGTTGGTGTGTGTGGCAAGTCCTCAGATTACTCGATTACCTACGGGTAATTTCGCGTTATTAGGTGTTTTTACTAAATAGTGCATTCGGGCCAGGCCCGTTTTTCACTTCCAGCGGCACGGCTAGAGTTCGCCCTGTCGTTCATCACCCAAGGAAGTGACATGTCTTTTACCCAACAAATCGTCGGTGTTTGCGCTGCGCTCTTCGCATGCGTGGCGGGGCCTTCGACGGCGTTCGCTGAGCAGAGTCTGAAAAGCGCGAAGGTCCTTATCGTTGTCTCGAGCCTGGACAAGAAAACCGAGAAGCTGGTCGGGGGATTCTGGTTTCCCGAACTCACTCACCCGGTCGAAGTGTTCGACGAGGCCGGTGTCGATTTTGATCTGGCCAGCCCCAAAGGCGGCTTGGCACCTTTCGACGGTTTCGACCTGAAAGATGAAGCCAGCCGGAAGTTCTGGACCAACCCGCAGCACCGGAACAAGTTGGGGAGCACCCTCAAGCTCGCCGACGTCGACCCGTCCCGCTACGGCGCGGTGTTGCTGGTGGGCGGTCATGGTCCCATGTGGGACTTCGTCAACAACCCTGAACTGAGCGGTATCGTGCGCCGCATCTATGAGAACGATGGCGTCGTCAGCGCGGTTTGCCACGGCCCGGCCGGGTTGCTCGATGTCAAACTCGGCAACGGTCGCCAGCTGATCGAGGGGCGCCGCCTCACGGGCTTCACGGCTGAGGAGGAAATCGCCCGTCAGTACGACAGGATCGTGCCTTTCGAGCTTGAAGGTGCGCTGAAAAACGCTGGCGCGACGTTTGAAGAAGCTCCGGTTTTCGAGAGCCGGGTGGTGGTCGATGGGCGACTGATCACCGGCCAGAACCCGGCGTCGGCAACCGCGCTGGGCGAGGCGGTGGTCAAGGCGCTGCGAGCCACAGTCGAATGAGGGTTGTGCAGATGCGACGAGTGAAGCGTCTGCTGGCGGCCGTGGCGGTGGGCTCCTTCGCCATACTTGGCGTGGCAGGCAGTTCCCGTGCCGCAGAGTTGCACGTGTTGGCCTCGACGGCGCTCAAGCCGCTATTGGAAAAGGTGGCGCCCGGGTTTGAAGCGGTGAGCGGCGAGCGGTTGGTGTTTTCCTGGGGCGCCTCTTACGGCAATGCGCCGGATGCGCTGCCTGTGCGCCTCAGGAACGGCGAGAGGGCGGATCTTGTCGTGATGATCCGCGAGGCTCTGGATGCGCAGGTCGAGCAGGGTCACGTACGACCCGAGACCCTTCGAGACCTGGCGACGTCGAAGCTGGGGCTGGCGGTGCAGGGCGGTGCTGCCAAACCGGATATCGCTACGACCGAAGGCCTGCGGCGTACGTTGCTGGCGGCAAAGTCCGTGGCGATTTCCAGCGGGGTCAGTGGGGTTTATGCGGCCAACTCGCTATTTCCGGCACTGGGCATCGCTGAGCCATTGCGCGAGAAGACGGTGCTGATCGAGGCGCCGGCACTGGTTGGCCAGGCATTGCGTAACGGTCAGGCGCAGGTTGGTTTGCAGCAGATGAGCGAGTTGTTGGCGGTCCCTGGCATCGAGATCGTCGGGCCACTGCCGGATGAGGTGCAGCGGGTGAATGTCATCGCTGCGGCCGTGGCCACTCATGCTCAGCGAGGCGAGGGCGCTGAGGCTTTGATTCGGTTGCTGCAAAGTCCGCAAACCGCGCAGGGGTTGGCGGCGTTCGGGTTCAGTCCGATGGGGGCGTCGGTGGTATCGGATAGAGCACCGTCGACGTTTTAGAGGTTGACTCATGCCTTGTAGTGGCGACCGAGAAAGTCATCAAGCAGTGCGTTCACTTCGTTTGGTCGCTCGTTTTGAATCCAGTGACCGCAGTTCTCCAGCACATGATGTTCCAATCGCGGAACCACCTGGTTCATTCGCTTGATCGTATGGCTTTCCAGCTTGCCGACCAGATCGTTATCGCCAAGCAGGAAAAGTGTCGGCGGGACGATGGACTGGCCAGCCAGCGCTTCTGTGCGCTGCCAGGTGCGACCGAAGTTCCTGTACCAGTTCAACGGGCCACGAAAACCTCGGGACAGGGTGCGCCGGTAGACACTGAACTCCTTCTCCGTGCACCAGGAGGGAAGGCCCTGCGGCTCTGGCATTCCATCGAAAAGGCGAGCATCGGCCGGCTTGTCTTGCAGGAACATCTCTCCCGTACCGCCGAGCAGTAGCTGAAGACTGCGGGTAATGTCTGCGTCCAACTCCGCTTCTGCAACGCCCACGTCCTGGAAATAGACGATGTAGTTGAAGCGGTCTGCATTGGCTTCACGCATGATGTCGATGGCAGGTCGTTTAGGGCGCCCTCCGAAAGGGACCGACATGGTGACGAGCGCCTTGACCCGTTGCGGCTCCAGTAACGTCAGGTACCAAGCCAGTCCCGCCCCCCAGTCGTGACTGATCACACCTGCCTCGGTGTGACCGAGGGCGTCCATTGCCGCCTGGATGTCACCGCACAAGGTAATCAGGTCATAGGCTTCAGGTTCGCTTGGGGCACTGCTCTGGCCGTAGCCACGCATTTCAGGCACAAGCACACGATAACCATGACGAGCCAACGGCTCGATCTGGTGCCGCCATGAATACCAGCACTCGGGAAAGCCATGCAGCAGCCAGAGCGGTCGGCCGTCAGCAGGGCCAGCGCTGTAAATGCTGAGGTTAATGCCGTTAACAGCAAGCACTTGGTGGTCGACAGCCATCTCTGCGTCATGCCCAGTGCCGTCATCGCTGATCAAGTCGGTCTTGCCTGGTTGTGTCATGGTCACCTCGTAGTGCCCAGCCATTCACGCCAGATTAGTAGATGATGGCGGTCACGAGAGCCGAGCGTACAGGCCAGCGCAGTTTCCATCACCACCCATTCACTGCAAATTCCTCCTTCAACCCCCTCAACCTCCCCAACGCAACCTCCGAAAACGGCCTCACCCTGCGCGTCCCAAGATCCACATGCAGCGCCGTCTGCACCATGCTCGCGCTCAAGTAATTCAGTTCATCATGATAAAGATCCACCCGGGTCACCAGGCGCTTGTCGTCGAAACTCACCGGCGTCAGCTCCACCCGCAACGGGTCGCCGGCGCGGACTTCCTTGATGTACTTGACGTTGGCTTCCACGGTGAACAATCCGCAGTTGTGTTCCCGTGTGTAACCTTCGCCCAGGCCAAAGCGGTCGAGGATGCGGTGGCCCAGTTCGTCGAGCAGTTGCACGTAGTACGCCATGTTCATGTGGCCGTAGAGGTCGATCCACTGGTCTTTGACGACGGCCAGTTCATGGGGTTTGGTGGTTGTCGGTGGGGTGTTCAACGTCGGGTCTCCATTGCTTGCAACATGGGCTTCAATGCGGTGCCATCTCGCTGGGCGAGCGCTCTACTGGTGCGTTTTTGTCGCCTTTTTCCAATTCGCCGGGGAATACCGAGTGCAGCCAGTTGCGCAGTCGGACGATGGCCGGGTCGTTCCATTTTCGGGTGGGGGCGATGAAGTAATAGCCGCCCAGGCGGATGGTCATCGGCAGTACTTCGACCAGCTCGCCGGCGGCGATTTTTTCGTCGGCCAGCAGCTCGCTGACCAGGGCGATGCCCTGGCCCATGCAGGCTGCTTCGAGGGTCAGGTGTCCGTGCCACAGGCGCGGGCCGCGCAGCCTGGGTAGATCGGTGACACCGGCGATGCTCAGCCACTGCGACCAGCGCTGGGTATTGCGTTCGTGGATCAGCGGCAGGCCGATCAGATCTTCGGCAGACAGCACCTCGGGGTAGCGATTGCAGAAGGCGGGGCTGGCCACCGCGCGGATCAGCGGGCGGGCGAACAGTTCGGCGCACAGTTCATCGCCCAGGTTGAGTTCTTCGAGGTAGACGATCTCGGCATCGGCCTCGTTGCGGTTGAAGTCGGGGCGAGTGCTGGTGGGTTCCAGGGTCAGTTCGCGGCCGTTCAGGGCCTCTTCCAGTTCGCCCAGGCGCCCCAGCAGGCGCCGCGACGCCAGGCCCGCCATGCAGCAGACGTGCAGGGCGTCTTCGCCCTGGCGCAGGTCACTGCTGGCGTCGGCAATGATGTCCAGCGCCCGGCGCAGTTGCGCGGCGTAGCGCTGGCCTTCGCGCGTCATCTCCAGCCCGCGCCCGGATTTCCTCACCAATTTGGTGCCTACGGCGCTCTCCAGGTTCTGGATGTGGCGCGAGATCACCGTGTGCGACACCGCCAGTTCCTCGGCACATTGACGCACGCTGCCCCAGCGGCTGAACCCTTCGAAAGCGCGCACGGCGAGCAGCGGGGGAAGGCGTCGATTCATGGTTGTTTCCTGGGTACTCGGATCCTTTGGCTACAGCAAGGCCCATGCCAGGTATCGGTGCATTCAATGCACCAATGACGCCTGTTCTAACTGCTTGTTGGAGGGCGTTCGGATAACGGAACTTGATGCCACGGTTTTCGAACTCAGGAGCACACGTTGAATATTTCCGGACGCGCCGCCATCGTCGGCGCCTATGAATCACCGCGAAGAGACGCCCAGGGCGTGCATCCATTCGCCATTCAGGTGGAGTGCATTCATGCCGCGCTGAGCCAGGCCGGTCTGACTTTGAAGGACGTCGACGGCCTGTGCGTCGCATCCGGCGACTGGGCCGAAGGCGGTGGCGTCAACAGCGTGACCGAGATGGCCGAGTACCTGGGCATCGAGCCGCGCTGGTTCGACAGCACCGATGTGGGCGGTTGCTCGTACCTGGTTCACGCCGCTCATGCGGCCACTGCCATCGCCGCCGGGTTGGTGGATGTGGTGGTGATCAGTTACGCCGCGTCGCCGCGTTGGTGGCCGCTGGACACGCCGTCCTTCGACCCCTTCGTGCTGCCCGCCGGGCCCGGACAATTCGAGCTGCCGTTTGCGCCGACGCTGATTTCCACCTACGCCCTGTACGCCCAGCGCCACATGCACCTGTATGGCACAACCCCCGAACAACTGGCCGAGGTGGCCGTGACCTTCCGCCAGCACGCGGCTGGCAACCCGGACGCGTTTCTTGGCAGCAAGCCGATCAGCGTCGATGACGTGCTGAGTTCGTCAATGATCGCCTCGCCCCTGCATCGCCTGGATTGCTGCGTGGTCACCGATGGCGGTGGCGCGATTGTCATGACCAGCCGCGAGCGGGCGCAGGATTGCCGGCAGAAACCGGTGTACCTCGCGGGCTTCGGCATGGCCACCCAGCGTACGCAGATCAGCCAGATGTCCCGTGAATTGATCACGCCGGCGGCGCGCACCGGGCCGCGGGCTTTCGAGATGGCGGGGCTGACGCAGGCGGACGTGGACGTCGCGCAACTCTACGACGCCTTCACTATCACGCCGCTGCTGGCGCTGGAAGACCTGGGCTTTTGCCCGCGGGGCGAGAGCGGTCGTTTTGTCGCCGATGGCCACCTGAAAATCGGCGGGTCGTTGCCGTGCAATACCGATGGCGGCGGGCTGGCGTCGAATCACCCCGGCAAGCGTGGGCTGCTCGCCCTGATCGAGGGGGTGCGCCAGTTGCGCAACGAAGGGCCGGGCGTGCAGGTCGAGGGCGCCGAAGTGGCCCTCGTGCATGGCCTGGGCGGCACGTTCTGCGCCGCCGCCACCCTGATACTGACCGTTTGAGGACTTGTGCATGGCCACTTTCAGTTCCGTGACGCGCGACAACCTCTCCGCCACCTGGTGGGACGCCAACCAGCAACAACGCCTGCTGATCCAGCGCAACCCGGTTTCCGGCGCCTGGCAGTGGTACCCCAGGGCCCATTGCGTCGACGACCTCGACGTTGCCCCAGAATGGGTGCAGGTGTCCGGGCGCGGTACGGTGTTCAGCTACACGGTGATTCATCGCGGGCACACGCGCCTGGATGCACCTTACGTCTGCGCCGTGATCGAGCTCGAAGAGGGGCCGCTGATGTTGTCGCAACTGCGCGATGTGGCCGTCGAGGACATTTCGATCGGCATGCCGGTAATGGTTGCGTTCGCCGCCCTGGATTCTTCCACCTCATTGCCTGTGTTCCAGGCTCGGAGCCACTCATGAGTGCAACGCTGTATTTCGACGACCTGGCGGCTGACCAGTCGATCACGTCTTCACGCATTACCCTGACGGAAACCCATATCGTGTTGTTCGCAGGGCTGACCGGGGATTTCAACCCGCTGCACATGGATGAACAGACCGCGCAACAGAACCTGTTCGGGCGGCGCATCGCCCACGGCATGCTGGCGCACTCGATGAGCACCGGCCTGCGTTCGAGCATTGATGACTGGGCGATCCTGGCCTTCATGGAGACCCGCCGCCGTTTCGCGGGGCCGGTGTTCGCCGGCGACACCCTGCATTACGTGGCCCAGGTGCAGGAGCTGCGGCGCAGCCAGTCCAATCCGGCCCGGGGCATTGCCAGGGTGTCGATGCGCCTGCTCAATCAGAACGATGAGCTGGTGCAGGAAGGCGAAGATGTCTTCGCTGTGGCGTGCCGGGGAGGGCAGTCATCATGACCGGGCGTTTGCAGGGCCATGTGGCGTTGGTCACGGGCGGTGCCGGTGGCATTGGTTCGGCTATCTGCCAGCGTCTGGCCGAAGACGGCGCAAAAGTGGTGATCGCCGATCTGGGGCCGGGTGCGCAGACCCTGGCCCAAGCCTTGGTTGCGCAGGGGCACCAGGCCTGCGCGGTCAGCCTCGACGTCTCCAGCCGCGCCAGTTGGCAGGCCGCTGTGGCGGAGCTGCCGCAAGGCTTCGAAGCGCTGGACATCGTGGTCAACGTGGCCGGGATCGTTCGCGATCGTTCACTGGTCAAGATGAGTGACGAAGAGTGGCAGTCGGTCATCGATGTCAACCTCAAGGGCTCCTGGCTGGGTTGCCAGTTTGGCCTGGCAGCCATGAACGGGAAGGGCTGGGGGCGAATTATCAATATCGCTTCCACGGCGATTTTCGGTACGTTCGGTCAAGCAAACTATTCGAGTGCCAAGGCCGGGGTGGTGGGCTTGACCCACACCGTGGCGCTCGAGGCGGCGCGTCATGGTGTACTGGTCAACGCCATTGCACCGGGCATTGTTGAAACACCGATTCTGGCCAGCGTGCCGGAGGGGATAAAGGAGAAATGGATTTCCAGAATGCCCTTGGGGCGACCGGCACAACCTTCGGAAATTGCTGCAGTCGTGGCTTTCCTGGCGTCCAACGATGCCAGTTACATGACCGGGCAAGTGCTGATCGTCGATGGCGGGGCGACCACGGGCGACTACTGATCCTGCCGATTCCACATAACCATTAAAAATATCGCAGTCACTGAACGCGAAGGAGTCTCAAGATGGTCGAATTTACACGGCGCAAATTTTTGCAGGCCAGCGGTATCGCCGGCGTGGGCTTGATGGCGGGAGGCTTGATCCGGCCTTCATTTGCCGCCGACTCATCGCTGTATGAAGCCGCCCGCAAAGAAGGGGCGCTCAACCTGTACTGGGGCTCGTACGAGCAGAAGACCATCGAAGCCATTCGCGACGCCTTCATCAAGCGTTATCCGGGCATCAAGGTCAACCTGCTGCGCCAGGCCTCGCAGACCATCTACACGCGCTTGCGCCTGGAGTTGCAGAACAACGCGCCCAACTGCGACTCGCTGGGCAGCACCAACATCCTGCATTACCTGGAACTGAAGAAAATCGGCGCGCTGTTGCCCTACAAACCGGCCGGCACCGAGTTCCTGCCGAGCGAATTCCAGGGCCTGGACAAGGACGACATGTACCAGGTCGGCGCCATCAGCCTGACGTGCCTGAACTTCCAGTCGGACAAGGTCACCTCGGCCCCGGCCACCTGGGAGGCGGCACTCGACGGCCAGTGGGCCAACAAGCTGACCGTGGGCAGCCCGGCGTTTTCCGGTGACGTGGCCTCCTGGCTGGTGGCGATGCGCAAGAAATACGGCGACAACTACCTCAAGGAGCTGAGCAAGCTCAACCCGAAGGTCGGCCAGTCGAACGTCGATACCGTCACCGACATTCTCTCCGGCGAACGTCTGGTGGGCCTGGGTGCGCCGTTCAGTTTCTCGCTGACGCAAAGGGCGGCGGGCAACCCCATCAATGTGCAGCCACCAACTGACGGCACCATTCTCAACCTGGGGCTCAACGCCATTCCGCTCAAGGCGCCCCACCCGAATGCGGCCAAGCTGTTCTCCGATTTCCTCTACGACCTGGAGGTCTCGCAGATCCTGGCCGCCAACTTCTGGCCGACCCTGCGCACCGATGTGCCCTGGGCCGAAGGCCGCAGCCTGGATCAGATCCAGTGGTACCGCAACCCACCGGAAGACCTGGCGGCAGAAGTGGCCGAGGGTATCGCCAAATGGAAAGAAATCATTGGTTGAACCCATGCAGGCTTCGGCCTGCAGATTGACCGTCGTCAGATTCAGGAGTGACCCTTCATGGGCGTTTTTGCAATAGATTCATCGCCGGCCGCCTCCAGGGCCGGCATCCGGCGACACCGACCCTGGGTGCGCTGGACCGTGGTCTCGCTGGTGCTGTTGTGCCTGTTTGCGCTGGTCGCGCAACCGGTGGGCTGGATTGTCTACAACAGCCTGCACGATGACGCGACACAGCAGTGGACGCTGAACAACTACGCACGGCTGGTGACCGCCAAGGGCATGCTGGCGCCGCTGGGCAACTCGATCATCCTGGCGTTTTCCACGGCGCTGTTCTCGACCCTGCTCGGTGTGCCGCTGGCCTGGCTGGTGGCTCGCACCAACATGCCGGGGCGCGGGCTGATCCGCATGTTGACCCTCGGCGCGTTCGTCACGCCGTCGTTCATCGGTGCGCTGGGCTGGATCCTGTTGGCCGCACCGAATGCCGGTTGGCTCAACTCGCTGTATCGCTACCTGTTCGACAGCACGCAACCGCTGCTGAACATCTACTCGATGGGGGGCGCGATCTTCGTCTGTGCGATCTACACCGTGCCGTACACCTTCACCATCGTCGCCAGTGCCCTGGATGACATGGCGGTGGAACTCGAGGATGCGGCGACGACCCTCGGTGCCGGGGTGCTGCGTACGATGTTCAGCGTGACCATCCCGATGGTCATGCCAGCAGTGATCGTCGGTTTCATCCTGTCGTTCATCCAGGGCATGACGTTGTTCGGGGTGCCGGCCTTCCTGCTGACGCCTTCGGGCACGGCGGTGGTGACCACCAAACTGGCCGAGTTCTATCAGTTGTTCCCGCCTGAGCTGTACATGGCGGCGGCCTACTGCATGCCGTTGTTGCTGTTGACCGGCGGCTTGTTCTGGGTGCGCCGGAAGATCCTGGGGCGCAAACGCTTCGTCATGATCGGCGGCAAGAGCCGCGCAGGCCGGCGCATCGACCTCAAGGGCTGGCGCTGGGGCGGGCTGGCGTTCGCCTTGATCGTGCCGGTGACGGCGGTGCTGCTGCCGTACTTCGCGCTGATTGTGGTGTCGCTGTCCAAGGCCTGGGGCCAGGGGCCGTCGCTCGCCAACCTGACCTTCCACTGGTACCGCTGGGCGATCCTGGAAAACGGCGAAACCCAGGCGGCGATCCTCAACTCGTTGTCCTATGCCGCGGGCGCGGCGACGATCTGTGTGCTGCTCGGTGCGGTGATCGCCTACATCGTCGAGCGTCGGCTGGTGGCGGGCACGACCCTGATCGCCGGCCTGACCAACCTGCCGATCATCATTCCGGGGATCGTGTTGTCGGTGGGCTTCTTCGCCGCCTACACGCAGCCGCCGCTGAGCCTGTATGGCACCTCGGCGATCATCGTCGCAGCGTTCGTCGCCACGTTCCTGCCGATTGCCTATTCCCATGGCGGGGCGATCCTCAAAGGCATCAGCCCTGACCTTGAGCGGGTGGCGCGGATCCTGGGGGCGAGCGAGGCGAAAACCTTCACCAGCATCACCGCACCGCTGATGCGCTCGGGGCTGATCTCCGGCTGGCTGCTGGTGTTCATTCCGGTGATGCGCGAACTGTCGGTGGCGGTGTTCCTGATCACCCCGAGCACCAACGTCATGACCACGCTGATTTACAATTACAAGGACGGCGGCAACTACGAAGCGGTGGCTGCGGCCAGCGTGTTGCTGCTGGTGGTGACCATGCTGGTGGTGGCGCTCGCGCAACTGCTGAACGTCAAGCTGGCCAAACACAAACGCGCAAGTACTGGGCTCACCAGTACCCAACCAGGAGCTGCCCAATGAGCCAGATCCACATTCGCAACCTGCAAAAAAGCTTCGGCCAGTTCCAGGCGCTCAAGGGCATCGACCTGACGGTCGAGGACGGCACGCTGCTGGCCTTGCTCGGCCCTTCCGGTTGCGGCAAGTCGACCACCCTGCAACTGCTGGCCGGTTTCGAAACCCCCAGCGGTGGCGAGATCCGCGTCAACGACCGGGTGATCTCCAGTCCCCAGGGCGTGGTGCCCCCCGAGCGCCGGGACATTTCCCTGGTGTTCCAGAACTACGCGGTGTGGCCGCACAAGACCGTGGCCGAGAACGTTGCCTTCGGTTTGCAGATCCGCAAGGTGCCGCGCGCGGAGCTGGAGCAGAAGCTGAAGAAAGCCCTGAAGACCGTGCACCTCGATCACCTGGCCGACCGCTATCCGTCCGAATTGTCCGGCGGCCAGCAGCAACGTGTAGCCCTGGCGCGGGCGCTGATCGTCGAGCCGAGCATCCTCTTGCTCGACGAGCCGCTGTCCAACCTCGATGCGCACCTGCGGGAAGAAATGCGCTTCGAAATCCGCCGCGTGCACGACCTGCTCGGCTTGACCACGGTGTACGTGACCCACGACCAGGGCGAGGCGCTGGTCACGGCCAACCAGGTGGCGGTCATGAACGGCGGCAGCGTCCAGCAACTGGGCTCGCCCCGGGAGATCTTCGAGCGACCGGCGAACGCTTTTGTGGCCGCCTTCATCGGCAGCAACAACGTGATTCCCGCACGCATGACGCCCGGTGGAACCGCGCAGTTCGGCGAACAAGCGTTGAAGGGCGTCGATCGCAGCGGGGTCAAACCTGGCGACGAGGTCACCCTGTGCATCCGTCCTTCGAAAGTCCGGGTGGTCGGGCCGGGGCAGGGCGCGGACAACGTCTTGCCTGGCACGGTGTTGCGCACGGCGTATCTGGGTGAGTACTGCGACGTGCTGGTGGACATCGGCAACGGCGCCACGGTGCGGGCGTTCACCCCGCCGCATATCGACTATCAGGTGGGGCAGGTGGTGTTGTTGCAACTGCCGCAAGACGACTGCCACCTGCTGCAACCGGGCAGCCGCGTCACCAGTTGAAGGCGCCGCCACATTCAAATGTCAGGTACAAGAACAAGGTGCAGTGATGAAAGTGAGTGAAACCACAGAGATCGTTCGACAACGCCGGGGCTGCGTCGAATGGGTGATTTTCAATCGGCCCGATGCGCTCAACGCGATGTCGCCGGCCATGGAAGAAACCCTGACCGGGATCTTTCTCGACCTGGCCCGGGACGACTCGGTCAAGGCGCTGGTGCTGACCGGGGCGACCGGCAAGCGGCCTTCGTTCATGGCGGGCGCCGATTTCGGTGCGTTGGAAGATGCCAAAACCGAGGCCGAGTTTCTCGAGCTCGAAGGCCACAGCGAAACCCTGATCGCCGCCCTCGAAGCGCTGAAGTTTCCCACGCTGGCGGCGATTGCCGGGCCTTGTGTCGGCGGCGGCGCCTTGATCGCCGCGGCCTGCGACGTGCGCCTGATCAGTCCTTCGGCGCGCTTCGGTTTCCCCATCGCCCGAACGGTCGGCAACTGTCTGAGCGCGTTGAATTATCAGCGCCTGATCGACCTGTTCGGCCCGGCGATGACCAAGGAAATGGTGTTCAGCGCACGGCTGGTGGATGCGCCCGGCTTGATGGCCAGCGGTGCCTTTCGCGAGCTGGTCGAGGAGGATCAGTTGGAGGCCGCCGCCGAGCGGGTTTCCGAACAATTGACGCAATTGGCGCCGCTGACGTTGTGGGCGACCAAGACGGTGCTGCGGCGTCTGCGCGATGCGCAGGTGGCCAATGTCCAGGATGAAGACGTGCTGCTGGGCTGCTACCAGTCCGGGGATTTCCGCGAAGGCGTTTCGGCCTTTCAGCAAAAGCGTGCGCCTGCCTGGCAAGGGCGCTAACGCACTCGGCTCGATGGATTCATAACACAGGGAACCTGGTTCTCTAACTCAACTACCTAATGTGCCCGGGTGATCTTTTTTGCCCGGCGGGGTGAAGTCATGTCCACGAAAACGCAAAACTCCAATAAAGGCCCGCTCAATGGCATACGCGTGATCGACGCCACGCATATGCTGGCCGGTCCCTATGCCACCTGGTTGCTGGCCAGCCTGGGCGCCGAAGTGATCAAGGTCGAACGGCCCAATGGCGGCGATTACACCCGCGGTGTCGCACCGTTCAAGGATGATGGCAGCGTGTATTTCAACAGCGTTAACCGCAACAAGCGCAGCCTGACCCTCAACCTGAAGGATGAAGAGGGTAAGGCGGTGCTGCGCCAATTGTTGTCGACCGCCGACGTGTTCGTGGAAAACAACCGCGCCGGCGCCATGGAGCGCCTGGGCTTCGGTTATGAAGCCGTCCGTGAATACAACCCGGGCGTGGTCTATGCGTCCATCTCCGGGTTTGGCCAGGACGGGCCGTACAAGCATCTGCCGTCGTTCGACGTGGTGGCCCAGGCCATGTCCGGCATGATGAGCATCACCGGTGAAGAGTTCGGGCCGCCGGCGCGAGTGGGGATTTCCCTGGGTGACATCGGCTCGGGCCTGTTCACCACAGTGGGCGTGCTGGCGGCCTTGGTCGACAAGGAGCGCAACGGCGGCACCGGCGCGTTCATCGACATCTCGATGCTCGATTGCCAGTTGGCGATGATGGAAAACGCCGTCGCGCGGTATCTGCAAGTCGGTGACGTGCCCAAGCGCCTCGGCAGTCGCCATGCCCTGATTGCACCGTTCCAGGCCTTCCCGACGGCGGATGAGCCGATTGCCATTTGTGTGGACACCGAAGAACAGTGGCAGCGCATGTGCGTGGCCATGGATCGCGCAGTGTGGATCGACGACCCGCTGCTGCGCGACGGCCCGCTGCGGGCGCAGAACCATGCGCACCTTGAGCCCTTGATGAAAACCCGATTGACCGATTACGGCCGCGAACATTGGCTCAAGACCCTGCAAGCAGCGGACGTGCCGTGCAGCCCGATCAACACCGTGGCCGAAGCCATCGCCGACCCGCAGGTGCAGCACCGCGGGATGATCGTCGAAGTGCCGGCGCAATCGGGTAATTGCTATGTGAAGCATCCCCTGCACATGCCCTACACCGAGATGGTCGATGAACAACCCTCGCCAAGCCTGGGACAACACAGCGCCAGTGTGTTGAGTGAGTTGGGCTACAGCGAGGAGCAGATCGTTTCGTACAAGGCTCGAGGGGTGATTTGAGGCCTGGGGAAAAAGGGACTCCGGTCCCTTGTTCCTTTCGCTCGTTGCTGCGGCATCACGCCGCGCAACGGCTCCAGCGCTTGCGCACCGCACCCAGCAGGCGCTGCCCATACAGGCCAACCCCAAGCCCGGCGACGATGAGCACCACGGCGATGACTTTGTTCAACGACAAATGCTCGTCAAAAATCATCACCGAGCCCAGCAGGCCGAACACCGGCACCAGCAACGACAGCGGCGCGACGGTGGACACCGGGTATTGCTTGAGCAGTGAATTCCACACCCAGTAACCGAACAGCGTGTTGGGGTACACCTGGAACAGGATCGACAACACGGCGCGGTAGTCCAGTTGGTGCAGCAGTGCGCTGTAGCCCGCCGAGCCATTCACCGCGTACTCCAGTGCAAACAGCGGGATCGGCGAGAACGCGCTGGACCACACCAGGAAGGCGAACACCTGGGTGGTGCGGGCTTTCTTGTTGATGATGTTGGCGGCACTCCAGGCCAGTGCGCCCAGCAGCACCAGGATCAGCCCGGCGGCGGTGACGGTGCCATCGACGATGGAGAGGATGCTCAACAGGCCGCCCAGTGCGATTGCCATGCCCGCCAGTTGCGAGCGCGAGACCTTTTCCTTGAACACCCACGCGCCGAGCAGGATGGTGAAAAACGCACTGAACTGCAGCACCAGCGAGGCGATGCCCGCGGAGAGACCGGCCTTGATCCCCAGGTTGACCACGCCCCACAGGCCGATGCCGAACACCAGCCCGTAGCCGATGATGTAGCGCCATTGCACATCGGGTTTGCCGATGAACAGGATTGCCGGCAGGGCGCAGAGGGTGAAGCGCAGGCCAGCGAGGATCAGCGGGTCGACGGTGCTCAGGCCCAGTTTGATCACCGAGAAGTTCAGGCCCCAGATGGCGGTGATCGAGATGGCGAGCAGCAGGTGCCGTGTCTTCATGCTGAAGGTCCTTGAGCGGTTGTCGAAGAGGTGAAACACCAGAGTCCCAGCGCGCTGGCACTGATCAGGGCGCCGAGCAGGCTGACGGCCGGCCAGCCCCACATTGCATACGCCTGGGTCGCGGCAGCGGCGCCGAGCGTACTGCCCACCGAGTAACAGCACATGTAGGCGCCCACCATGCGGCTCTGGGCGTCGGGGCGTGCGGCGAAAATCAGGCTCTGGTTGGTGACGTGTACCGCTTGCACGGCGAAGTCGAGCAGGATCACCCCGACAATCAGCGCGAGCAGCGACGTTTCGGCGAAGGCGATGGGCAGCCAGGACAGGGTCAGGAGCGCCAACGACAGTCCGGTCACCCGCTGCCCGTAACCTTGATCGGCCCAGCGGCCGGATCGTCTGGCGGCCAGGGCACCTGCAATGCCGGCCAGGCCGAACAGGCCGATGGCGGTGTGCGAAAGCGACAGCGGCGGGGCGCTCAAGGGCAGGACCATCGCGGTCCACAGCACCGAGAAGGCGGCGAAGATGAACAGGGCGAACAGGCCTCTGATCCGCAGGGTCTGTTCGCTCAGAAACAGCATGAACAGCGAGCGGATCAGCGACGGGTAGCTGTGTTTGCCCTGCGGGATCGCAGCGTTGGGGGTCCTGTTGTAGAGCACCACCGCAAGCACCAGCATCAGCCCGGATGAAACGAAATACACCGCGCGCCAACCGGCAAGATCGGCGATCAGCCCGGAGGTGAACCGGGCCATCAGGATGCCCAGGACAATGCCGCTGGTGACGGTGCCCACCGCCTGCCCACGTTGTGCGGGTGTCGCCAGCACGGCGGCATAAGCCACCAGCACCTGCACCACCACGGCGAGCAGGCCGACCGCGATCATCGCGGCCAACAGCAGCAACCATTGTGTGGCCGAGCCGACCAGCGTCAGCGCCACCGCCGATAGCAGCACTTGCATCAGAACCAGCCGCTTGCGGTCGAGCAGGTCGCCCAATGGCACGATGAACAACAGGCCCAAGGCATAACCCACCTGGGTCGCGGTCACCACCATGCCGATCCGCGACGGCTCGACCTTCAGGTCCTGGGCCATGGTGTCGAGCAGGGGCTGTGCGAAGTAGACGTTGGCGACCGCGAGCGCACAGGTCATGGAAAACAGCAGGGTCAGTGATGGCGAAAGCCCCACAGACGAATTGGCGGGTCGGAGGGCGGTATGAGCTGTCATGTGCGGCTCCGTCGGTTAAACTGGTTTCAATTCAAAACTTGATTGGCAGGGTGCTGGATCAGGTTTCAAAATGCAACTACATTTGTGCGAGGAGAGAGCGATGGTGGAAGACACCTCACCGCAAGCCAGCGAGTGCCCGGTGGCCAGGACGCTGGAAGTCATTGGTGATCGCTGGTCGCTGATGATCATCCGCGATGCGTTCGACGACATCCGCCGGTTCAGCGAATTCCAGAAGAATCTGGGGGTGGCCAGGAACATCCTCACTGCGCGGTTGAAAGCGCTGGTTGAAGTGGGGGTGTTCGAGGTACGACCGGCGTCGGACGGCAGCGCCTACAAGGAATACGTCCTGACGGAAAAGGGGCGGGAAGTTTTCCCGATCGTCGTCAGCTTGCGCCAATGGGGCGAACGCTTCCTGTTCGCCCCCGGCGAAACGCGCTCCCTGCTGCTCGATGACGAACAGAACCAGCCGGTCATGCCAATCGAAGTGCGCTCAGCCAACGGCCGCAAACTCGGCCCGACGGACTGCCACCGGGTGAGGATCGTCACGGAGTGATCCCCCCCACTGTGGGAGCGAGCCTGCTCGCGATGGTCGTCAACGATGAAGCAAGGCTGTCTGAATGCCCGCGGTGCCTGTGAAACTGATCGCGAGCAGGCTCGCTCCCACAATGGGCCAATGTGAGCACAGAATGTAAGTCCGCCTGAGATCCCCTCTGTGGGACTGATGTGAACACAGAATGTGAATCCACCTGAGGTCCACTCTGTGGGAGCGAGCCTGCTCGCGATGGTCTTCAACGATGACGCAGGGCTGTCTGGATGCCCGCGGTGTCTGTGAAACTGATCGCGAGCAGGCTCGCTCCCACAATGGGCCTGTGTGAACACAGAATGTAAGTCCGCCTGAGATTCCCTCTGTGGGAGCGGGCTTGCTCGCGAAGGGGCCGTGTCAGTCACCGTTGATGTGGCTGATGCACCGCTTTCGCGGGCAAGCCCGCTCCCACAATGAGCCAATGTGAACACAGAATATAAGTCCGCCAGAGATCCTCTCTGTGGGAGCGGGCTTGCCCGCGATGGTCTTCAACGATGACGCGGGCTGTCTGGATGCCCCCGGTACCTGTGAATTTGATCGCGAGTAAACTCGCTCCTATAGGGGGGCCGGTACCGGGGTGTCGGTGCGTTTGAATTTGATGCGCCGGCTCCAGGCGATGGCGGGGCGCTCGAACAGGAGGTAGGCGATGGCGGCCGTGACGATACAGCAGACGATGATCAGCACCGTCGCCAGGATGTCCGAGGCCAAACCCTCGGGCATGAAGCGCCGGTAAACACGCATGAACGTCCCGGTCACCGGGGAATGGAACAAGTACAGGCTGTAGGAAATCAGTGCCATCTTCTGCACCGGATAGCTGGTCAGAAAACCCAGGGTAACCGACCGATTGAGCAGCAGGCAGAACGACAGACCGGTCAACCCCGCCGCCATGGCAAACGAATCATCACCGAGCACGCCGATCAACAGCACCACGGCGCTGTACCCCATGGCGATATAGCGACTCTGCGCCGTGCCCGACAAGGTCTGGGCGCACAACACACCGGTCATGAAGCTGTACCAGAACCCAATGAACCCGCCTTTCCAGCCGATCGAGTGAATGATTTCGGTGGGCCAGAGCAGCGCCAGCAACGCGCTCGCCCAGATGAAATGGTTGCGGCTGGAGAACAGCTCGCTGCCGGCGGCCTGATCCGCCAGCCACATCAGCAGGGCAAAGGCGATGTAGAACTGCACCTCGATACACAGGGTCCAGAACACCGTGATGATGTTGCGGATACCGAGGAAATCCTGCAGGAACAGCGTGTGCGCAAGAATGCTCGAAGCCCCCGGAATCTCGATGTCAGGCTGGCCGAGCAGGCGCTTGGCGGCGATCACCGCCACCCCCAGGGCGATGGCGGCGTAGTAGGGCGGCGCCAGGCGCACGAGGCGGCGGGCGACGAAGTTGGCGGCGTTGGCATTGTTCATGGTCACACGCGCCGTGGTGGTCGCCATGACAATGCCGCTCAGCACGAAAAAGATCGGCACGCCCAGATGTCCGGCATCGAACACGGCCAGCTTCACCCATTGCGGCAGGGCAGCGAGCAGGGTGGGGATGTGAGTACCTTCGGACAAGTGAAACAGCACCACCCAAAAGGCGGCGAAACAGCGCAGGGCGTCAACCAAGGCAAGGCGATGCTTGTCGTCAGTGGTGATTACCGTCATTCCCGCTACTCCCTTTCCCCGCCACGGATTCTGTGATGTCGTAATGCGACCACTGAGCCCAAAGCTTAGCAGTTGCCAGCGCCTGTCAAGTCGGCAAGACGGCACTCATCGCGCTTTTGTGCAAAACCCGGCACGCCAGCGATGACTTCCCCGCGAGACAGACGTATCGTGCCCGTTCGCCGATCCAAACAAGACAAACAACAAGGAGTTCATCGAATGCAACCGATTCGTCTCGGTCTGGTGGGTTACGGCAAGATTGCCCAGGATCAACACGTGCCGGCGATCAAGGCCAATCCCGCATTCCAGCTGGTGTCCGTCGCCACTCAGGGGCAGCCCTGCGCCGGGGTGGAGAACTTCAAGTCCCTGGGGGAACTGCTGGAAAACGGCCCGCCCGTCGATGCAATCGCCTTCTGCACGCCGCCGCAAGGCCGCTTCGCCCTGGTGCAACAGGCGCTCGCCGCCGGCAAACACGTGCTGGTGGAAAAACCGCCCTGCGCCACGTTGGGTGAGGCCATGGCATTGGTCGATCAGGCCAGACAGCAGGGTGTCAGCGCCTTGTTCGCCTGGCATTCGCGCTACGCCCCCGGCATCGAGGCCGCCCGTGACTGGCTGGCCAGCCGCACCCTGCAAAGCGTGCAGATCGACTGGAAGGAAGACGTACGCAAATGGCACCCCGGCCAGGCCTGGATCTGGCAACCGGGCGGACTGGGCGTGTTCGATCCGGGCATCAATGCCCTGTCGATCGTCACGCATCTGCTGCCGTTGCCGCTGTTCGTCGAGTCTGCCGAGTTGCGCGTGCCGGACAACTGCCAGTCGCCGATTGCCGCATCCATCAAAATGTCTGACGCGCGCCAGCTCGATGTTCGCGCCGAATTCGACTTCGACCACGGCCACGACGAACTGTGGAGCATCGAGATTCGCTGCACCGAAGGCACCTTGCGCCTGGATAACGGCGGTGCGCTGTTAAGCATCGACGGTGAGCGCCAGGTCGTGTCGCAGGAGGGTGAGTACGCGGCGGTGTACCGGCACTTCCAGCAGTTGATTGGCGACAAGGCCAGCGACCTGGATCTGCAACCGCTGCGACTGGTGGCTGACAGCTTTTTTGTCGGCAGTCGCACGCAAGTGGCGCCGTTCTACGACTGACGGCTACGGAGGGCTGCGGCAGGCATCGGCCTGCTGCGGTCATTCGAGCCAGGTGTTCAAGACCCGGCGATCCAGTTCCTCCCAGTCTGCCATCCCCAACACCCGCGTGGTGTTCAAGCCGCGCAGGTAGCCGCGCAATTGATTGGCGGTCGCCCGCACCAGCTCGGGATCGGCAGAACGGTCGCTGACCAGAATGGTTTCGTAGTCGACCAGGTACTCGGCCACCCGATCACGGTATTGGGGCAAGACGGCGTCACGGATCAAGTCAAACGTTCTCAAGCAGAGGTCCTCGGCAAATCCTGGTTTTATTGTCTGTGCATCCGCAGGGGCGGCGCGCAAGTATTGCTAGAAATAATCCCGGGCATGCCGAAACGCAAGTTCTGCTTTAGGGTTAGTCGCCGTGGCATGATGCGGTGTCGCAGATACGTCAACGGAGCCGGTCGATGCTGCCCATTGCCACTGAACAACACTGGATTGATAGCGCCAACGCACAGGTGTTCGCGCAGTCCTGGACCCCACACGAAGCGCAGGGGACCGCCATCGTCCTGCTGCATGATTCCCTCGGCTGCGTGGCGCTGTGGCGCGATTTTCCCGAGCGGCTGGCACAGGCGACCGGGCGCACGGTGATTGCCTATGACCGCGTGGGTTTCGGACGTTCATCGGCCTGTTCGAGCAAGCTGCCGCTGACCTTCGTCGAGGATGAAGCGCTGGGCAGTTTCGACGCGGTTTGCCGGCACTTCGATCTGAACCGCTTCGTGGTGCTGGGCCACAGCGTTGGCGCCGGCATGGCGATTGGCTGTGCGGCGGCTTATCCGCAGCGCTGCGAAGGGGTCATCACCGAGTCGGCGCAAACCTTCGTCGAAGCGCTGACGCTGGAAGGTATCCGCCAGGCCGATCGGCAATTCGCCGAGCCAGGGCAGATCGAGCGATTGCACAAATATCACGGTGACAAGGCCGACTGGGTGCTCAAGGCCTGGGTCGACACCTGGCTGTCGGAGGCCTTCAGCGACTGGACGCTGGACGCCCAGTTATCGCGGATCCGCAGCCCGATGCTGGCCCTGCATGGGGACCGGGATGAGTACGGTTCGTTGGCTCATCTGGAGCGCATGGCGGCGAAGGTCAGCGCCCGTAAAAGCCTGCAAACCCTGAACGATTGCGGGCATGTCCCTCATCGCGAATACCCGGAAACGGTGCTGGCCAAGGTCGTCGCTTTTCTGGATGAGGGACGTCAGCTCAACTGATCGGCACCCTTGGGCGAATCAGCTTGAGGCGAGCAGCGGATAATCCGTGTAACCCCGTGGGCCGTTGGCGTAATCGTACTGCGGCAAGTGCTCGTTCAGCGGTGCGCTCAAGCGCAGGCGCTCGACCAGGTCAGGGTTGGCGATGTAACTGCGGCCAAACGCGACGGCGTCGATCAGCCCTCGACTGATCAGGTCTTGTGCCTTCTCCGGGGTGTAGGCGCCCGCAGCGATGATCACGCCAGGGAAGGCCTGGCGGATCGCGACACGGAACGCGTCGCTGTAGGACTTGCCACCTGCCCAGTCCGGTTCCGAGATATGCAGATAGGCCAGGTTACGCTTGGCCAGTTCCTTGATCAGGTACAGGGCTGCTTCTTCCTGATCCTCGCCATTGTCGACGCCGTTCAACGGGCCGAGCGGGAAAATACGGATGCCGACCCGGTCAGCGCTCCATTGGGCGATGGTCGCGTCCACGGTCTCGAGGACGATGCGTGCGCGGTTTTCCACGCTGCCACCGTAGGCGTCGGTGCGGGTATTGGAACCCGGCGAGAGGAACTGATGCAGCAGATAGCCGTGGGCCGCGTGCAGTTCGATGAAGTCGAAGCCCGCTTCCTGCGCGTTCACGGCGGCCTGGGCGAAGTCAGCGACGATCTGCTGGATCTCCGGGATGGCCAACGCACGAGGCATGGAGGTGTCGACCCGGGTCACTTCGCCGTTCTCATCGCGAATGGTCGTACGGGTCTGGGCCGAAATCGCCGAAGGCGCGACCGGTGCCTGTTGATCCGGTTGCAGCGACACATGGGAGATACGCCCGGTGTGCCAGACCTGGATGGCACTGTGACCGCCAGCCGCGTGGATGCCAGCATTGACGGCTTTCCAGCCTTCGATCTGCTGCGGCGTGTGAATGCCCGGCGAGCCGGAATAGCCCTTGGCCTGGAAGGAAATCTGCGTGGCCTCGGCAATGATCAGCCCGGCACTGGCGCGCTGCTGGTAATACTCGGCCATCATTGCGGTGGGCACGTCACCCGGTTCGGTACTGCGCAGGCGGGTGAGCGGCGCCATGAAAATGCGATTGGGCACGGTCAAGGGGCCAATCGTCAGGGGGGTGAATAATGTGTCGAGTGTCATGGCAATACCTGGTTTCGGATGGATTGGATGCGCTATAAATTCAGGTGCGCACCTTACCGGTTACATTAGGGAAACGGATTCCCCAGATTCAGTCGTGTCATTCCCGAGTCAGCGCTGGCGTTCGCGGCCCTGGCTTGTCAGGATGCCGGCCGGCATTTCACAGCTGTAAAGAGAAGAGGGCAGTCAGGCACCATGGAACCCAACCGACTCGGTGACATCAGCGCCTTCCTGGCCGCCGTGAAAACGGGGAGTTTTACCGCCGCGGCGGCATCCCTGGGGCTCACGCGCTCGGCGGTCGGCAAAAGCATCGTGCGCCTGGAGAGCCGCGTGGGCTTGCGTCTGTTGAATCGCACCACGCGCAAACTCAGCCTGACCGACGAAGGCTTTGTGGTGTACGAACGCTGGAGCCAGATCCTCGAAGACCTGGACGAAGTGGACGCGACCATGGCGCTGCGCAAGGGCACGCCCACCGGCACCCTGCGCCTGACCGCGCCACTGTCCTTCGGCCAGCGTCATGTCCTGCCGCTGGTGGAGGCGTTCTTGAAGGAGTGGCCGCAGTTGCGCGCGGACATCTCGTTCACTGACCGTTATGTCGATCTGGTCGAGGACAGCGTCGACATGGCCATCCGCATTGGCGGCGTCAAGGAAGACTCGTTGATCGTGTCGCGCACCATCGGCTGGCAGCAATTCGCCACCTGCGCTTCCCCGGAGTACCTGCAACGGCGCGGCATCCCGCAGGTACCCGGCGACCTGGCCGGGCACGACACCCTGTTTTTCATGGGCGGGCAACAGGCCAAGCCCTGGCAGTTCCAGTTGCCGCAGGGGCCGCAGTTTTTCGAAGGGCCGGGACGCCTGCACATGGACAATTCGGAAGGTTTGCGCGACGCCGCGCTGTCCGGTTTCGGGCTGATTCACCTGCCCACCTACATTACCGGCGCCGACCTGCAATCCGGTCGCCTGGTCGAGGTGCTGCAGCCTTACCGTCCTGCCCCAGATCCGATTCGCCTGCTGTATCCCAGCAAGCGTCATCTGTCTCCGCGCACCCGTGCCTTCATCGACTTGCTGGTCGAGCGCTGGCAATCGGGTGTGCCGTGGGAAGCGTTCACGCCCGGCTGATCTGATTGGGGAATAGCTGGACCTGGTCACGGTCCCGCGCAGTGGTTTTTCTCTCTCCTGGACTCAATCAGACTTCGCGCAACGTTTACGGCGAATTGCGTCGCAGCGCTGCCGTCGCCCGTTTGGGCCGCCACCTGATTGAACCGGGAGAGGATATGACCGCTTTATCTGTGCTGGACCTCGTCATGATTGGCGAGGAGAAGACCTTGTCCGATGCCATCGATGAGTCGCGCCAGCTGGCGCAGCATGTCGAGCAACACGGCTACAGCCGTTACTGGATTGCCGAGCACCACGACATGCCGGGCATCGGCTCGGCGGCGACTTCGCTGATCATCAGTCACCTGGCCTCTGCCACTTCAACGATCCGGGTCGGTGCGGGCGGGATCATGCTGCCCAACCATTCGCCCTTGGTGGTCGCCGAGCAGTTCGGCACCCTCGATACCCTGTATCCGGGGCGAATCGACCTGGGCATGGGGCGCGCTCCCGGCACGGGCGGCCCGACCATCCAGGCCCTGCGTCGTGGCGCTCCGGAACGCGACTTTGCCCAGGACGTGATCGAAGTGGCGGATTATCTGGCCGACAACCGCCGGCGTCCCGTACGTGGCACGCCCGGCCAACACGATGTGCCGTTGTGGATTCTGGGGTCGAGCCTGTACGGCGCTGAACTGGCGGCGGCCCTGGGTCTGCCTTACGCCTTTGCTTCGCACTTCGCGCCGCGCTACCTGCCGCAAGCCATCGAGCATTATCGCAAGCACTTCCGGCCTTCGCAGGTTCTCGACAAACCCTATGTCATGGCAGGTGCCAACGTCTTCGTCGCCGATACCAGCGCCGAGGCGGACTACCATGCCAGTTCGCATCGCCAGTGGATGACCGACCTGCACGTCGGTCGAACGGGGTTGTTGCCCAAGCCGCGCGAAGGCTATGTCGAAAGCCTGTCGGCCCAGGAGGCGGCTGTGCTCAACCAGGTCATGGCGTGCACGGTGGCGGGGGACAAAGAGGTTGTGGGCCGCTGGGTACGTGACTTCGTCGAGCAGACTCAGGTCGACGAGCTGATGATCGACTGCCGGATCTACGACCCTCAGGCACGCTTGAAGTCGCATCAATACCTGGCGGAGGCCATGGGTGATGCCTTGACCGTTGTGAAGGCACCGCAATAAACAACCGCGCCGGCGATGATGGCAAAAAGCTTTCACCTGCCGGTTGGTTTCTCCACGCAGCCCTGTATCATCTCGCCCGCTGAGCCCAGCACGATATTTGAGCGATACATGGAGTTACCAATGGCTGTACGCCGCTTTAGCGCTTTCTGGCTGGCCCTGACCCTGGCCGGTTGCGCCAGCACCCCCTCGGAAAAACCCATCTCCCCGATGCCCGAAGCCGAATACGCGCAACTGATGGCCACGCAGGCCAGCGCAGGTGTCGGCTCGATTTCCGGCAAGCTGTATTTCACCGATCGCCGCGGGCGAGTGGTGCCCGGCAACGGCAGCAACATGTTGATGTGGCCCGCCACGCCGTACACGGAAAAACGCCAGGCGGCCGAGCGTGCCGGCATCCGCCTGACTGACCAGATGGACCCGCGGATTGACAAGCTTACCCGCCGCACGTTCAGCACCAGCACTGGCGAGTTCAGGTTCGATGCGGTGCCTGCCGGGGCCTACTTCATCTGGGGCTACGTCGAGATGAATTCGATCATCCGGCGCGTCGTGGTACAGGAAGGTCAGCAGACCACCATGTTCATGACCAACGATTGATCAAAAGCATACGCAACATCACCACAGGGAAACAACGGATGAACAAGTGGATACTGGCGCTCGTCGCGCTACTGTCATTGGGTGGCTGCGTCAGCCCCTCCAACATGATCGAGCGGGCCGACGAGAACAAACCCATCAACCCGCAGAAAGCCATCATTGTCGGCTACGTGTCGGAGGGTTTTCTCACCCAGCCCCACGGCCTGCACGTGATGCTCAAGTATCAGGATCCCAATCCCCAGGCGACCGCCACGCGCATCGCGCTGACCACGCTGGACCAGAACAACGAAGTCCAGGACAGCCGCAACATCATGGGCAACAGCTTCGTCTATGAAGTGCCGGCCGGCACCTATGAAGTCACCCACTGGTTCTACCGTTTTTATGACGGCATGAGCGTCGATCTGAAAAAGCCGCTGCTGTTCACCGTCAAGCCTGGGGACGCGGTCTACATCGGCAGCTTCCATGGCAACGCGCTGACCATGTGCCTGGCCAACCGCGATGACTTTGCCAGGGCGGTCGCCGACGTCAAGAAAGCCCACCCGTTCCTGGCCAACGTGGCGATCACCGACCTGTCCGAGAACCTGCAATTTCCCGGCTGGCCCAATGAGAAAGCCAAGGATGTTTTCGGAAAGGGGCTGTGCAAGGTGCAATAACGCGGGACAATGCGGGTTCGCCCGCTTGTTTCCTACCTTGAAGACCTGAGTAAAAAACATGAACCGCCGCAAGAAAATCAAGCAACTGCTGGAGGCCCACGCCAAGAAGGCCAATGCCAAGCTGGCGCCGAAAAAGCCCAAGTACATCAGCAAGGCTGACCGCTTGAAGCTGGCGGAGCAAGGCGCCGAAGACGTGGCGACCTCGACTGAAAGCTGAGCGGGGCGGTCCCACCTTGTTTTTTTCACCCGCAGGCTAGAGCGGTTGCGGCGATTCGAGGCGGCCAGATTGCCCTCGATCGGTGCGCAACCCGCCTGTTCACTGGCCCGCATAGCGCCCCTTATCGGGGCCTTTGCACCGTCGCCGTGCTTTGATTTTTTGCGAAGGCTTGGCTCTAAAACCGTCACTTGTTCGCTGTTTTTGCTGCTCCTAGGATGAGGTCACGAATCATCCAGCCATAGAACAGGCGGCTAACAATGAAAATTAAAAAAGCGCTGCACAGTCCTCTCGTTGTCTTTGTTTTGTTGTACCTCGGTTACGTCATCTCCTACATCGACCGCTCGGCCATCTCCCTGGCGTTGTCGCACATCGGCAAGGATTTCAACCTGGGGCCCGCCGAACTGGGCGTGGTGCTCAGTGCGTTTTACCTGGGTTACGCCGCCATGCAGATTCCCGGCGGCTGGTTGTCGGATCGCTTCGGCGCGAAGAAAGTGGTGATCGTGTCCATCGCCCTCTGGTCGGTGTTCACCCTGATGACGGGCCTGGCCTGGTCGCTGGCATCGTTGCTGGTGATCCGCTTTCTATTCGGCCTGGGCGAGGGCAGTTATCCGTCCTCGGCGATCAAGGGCGTGGCGGAGATCTATGCCCGCAAGGACCGGCCGAAAATGGCCAGCCTGATGATTTCCTCCAATTACACCGGCAGCTTCATCGCTCCGCTGATCATCGCACCGCTGATCCTCTGGCTGGGCTGGCGTGACGTGTTCCTCGCCATCGGTGTGGCCGGGATCATTTTCGCGGTGATCTACGCCGTGGTGGTCAAACGCCCTGAAGCCTATGGCAACTATCAGCTGGAAAACGGTGGCTCGGCCGGCAAGGCCCGCACCCGCGAACTGCTGCGCATGCCCCTGCTGTGGAAGATCGTCGCCATCTGGTTTGCACTCGGTCTGGTCAACAAGGGCCTGGATGCCTGGATGCCGATGTACCTGCTGACCGCCCGTGGCCTGGACCTGAAAACCGTGGGCCTGCTGGTGCCGCTGCCATTCATCAGCGCAGCGATTGCCACGGCGATGGGCGGCTGGCTGATGGTCAAATACTTCGACGGCCGGGAAAAGTACCTGATGATGGGTAGCTGCATCCTCACCGGGATCTTCCTCTACGGCATGTACACCGCGCAGACCACCACCCAGGTCATCGCGTACCAGGCCGTGGTCTACTTCTTCAAGTCGTTCGTGTTCGCCGCGGCCTTCGCCTTGCCGACCAAGATCCTCTCGCAGCGCCTGGTGGGCACCGGCATCGGCATGGTCAACTTCGGCGGGCAACTGGCCGGTTTCGTTTCGCCCATGGTCATCGGTTTCCTGGTGTCCTACTACGAGACGTACAACTCGGCGTTCCTGTTCCTGATCGGCGCCACGGCGGTGGCCACCCTGATCAGCATGACGCTGAGCGCCAGCAAGATTCGCGCGGTGCAACTAGCCAACGCCCACGAAGCCTGATCGACACGGGAGACAGTCCATGGCCCGACTCCTCGGCAAGCCAGATGGCAATGCAGTAAGCTCGACCGCTCACCGGACAGGGACATCTATACCCATGAGCGCTCGAACCTTGAGTGAAACCGCCGTGCGCTACTTCCTGCAAGTGGTCAACAGCGGTTCCATCAGCGAAGCCGCTGCCCGCCTGCACGTGGTGCCGTCGGCGGTGAGCCGGCAGATCAGCCGCCTCGAAAGCGAACTGGGGGCGGTGCTGTTCGAGCGCCAGTCCCGCGGCGTCAGCCTGAGCCCGGCCGGCGAATTGCTGGCCGCCTATGCCAGGCGGACCTTGCTCGACGCCGAGCAGGTCAGCCAGGAAATCGGTGCGTTGCGCGAGCAATCCGAGTCGTTGATTAGCATTGCCTGCACCGAAGGGTTTGCCTCGCAATGCTTGCCGGGCGCCATCGTCGGCTTTCGCAACAGCGGCGCGTCGAGCAGTTTTCGCATCGTGGTCGCTTCGGCGCTGGAAGTGACGCGCATGGTCCGCGAGGCAGAAGTGGACATCGGCTTTTCCTTCAGCCTCGGGGTCGCCAAGGACATCAGCGTGATGTTCAGCCAGCCGGCACCGATCCTCGCGGTGGTGGCGCCCCATCACCCGCTGGCCGCCAGTGGCAGCCAGCCGCTCAAGGATGTGGTACGCCACCCGCTGGCGCTGCCCGGGCCGGACACCACCATCCGCCAGCTGCTGAACGTGTATTGCAGCCGCGAGGGGCTCAATTACAAAAGCGTGCTCGACAGCGATCACCTGGAAGCCTTGCTGACGTTCTGCATGTCGGGGGCGGCGGTGACCTTCTGCGGCGAAGTGTTCGTGCGTGAGCGTTTGCGCCAGGGCCAACTGGTGGCCCTGACCGTGCCGGAAATGTGCGGCAGCGAGCGCTCCATCGAGATCCAGACGATGGCCAAGCGGCCGTTATCGGAGCACCTGCAAGCCTTCATCCAATACATGAAGTGCGTACTGCCAGACACCCATCAATTGCACTGAGCGAACGTGTGCACCCGGCATGTTTAAAAGGCATCGCTGCCTTCTAAAAATGTCGGTTGTTGGCGCTCGGGCGCATTTTTATATTGGCCCCGGAATCCTGGTTGAGAACCCTTATGCAAACGCACAATGAGCTGGTCGAAAAAAGCGCCGTCGAACTCAAGCAGTTGATGGACACTCGCGTCATTTCTCCTGTCGAGCTGCTCGATGCCTGCATTGCGCGCATCGAACAGTTGAACCCGAAGATCAACGCGTTTTGCGCCACATCGTTTGAGCGTGCCCGCGATGAAGCCGTGGCGGTGGAGCAGGCAATCATGAAAGGCCAGCCCCGCGGTTTGCTCAGCGGCCTGCCGATTGGCATCAAGGACCTGGAAGAAACCGAAGGCGTGCTGACCACCTATGGCTCGCCACTGTTTCGCGGCAACGTGCCGGCCAAGGACAACGAACTGGTGCGCCGTTTGCGTGCGGCGGGCGCCGTGGTAGTGGGTAAAACCAACGTGCCGGAAATGGGTGCCGGGGCCAATACCCGCAACCCGGTCTGGGGCGCGACTGGCAACCCGTTCAACCCGCGCCTGAATGCCGGTGGTTCTTCCGGCGGCGCGGCGGCCGCACTGGCAGCGGACATGGTGCCGTTGTGCAGCGGCTCGGACACCGGTGGTTCGCTGCGCATCCCGGCCGCCAAGTGCGGCATCGTCGGCCTGCGCACTTCGCCGGGCCTGGTGCCCAGCGAGCGCAAATTGCTGGGCTGGACGCCGATTTCCGTGGTCGGCCCGATGGGGCGCAATGTCGACGATACCTGGCTGCAACTGGCAGCGACCGCCGGCATCGCCGCCACCGACCCACTGAGTTACGAGTTCAGCATGCCCGGCGCGATCAGCGGCGGCGTGGACCTGTCCAAGCTGCGGGTCGGTTACACCGAGGACTTCGGTGTGTGCGACGTCGATGACGATATCCGCCAGGTGTTCCGCAACAAGATCGCGGCCCTCAAGGGCGTGTTCGCCGTGTGCGAAGAAGTGCAGGTCGACATGCAGCACGCGCACCGCTGTTTCGACGTGGTGCGCGCCGAGGCGTTCGTCGGCAGCCTGCAGGCCGCTTACGAGAAAGACCCGGATGCACTGGGGCCGAACCCACGGGCCAACTATGAAATGGGCGCCAAAATGTCGCTCAAGGACTGCGTGTGGGCCGGCGCCGAGCAGACCCGCATCTTCCGCCGCTTCCAGCAATTGTTCAGCCAGTACGACCTGATCCTGTCGCCGACCACGCCGGTCTCGGCGTTTGCCTGGGAGCAGCCATACCTCACCCACATCAACGGCGTGGAGCTGGAAAACTACTACCGCTGGCTGGCGCTGACCTACGTGGTGACCCTGGCCACCAACCCGGCGCTGTCCATGCCCCTGGGCGTCGATCACCTGGGCATGCCGTTCGGCATGCAGGTCATCGGCAAGTTCCGCGGCGACCTGGAACTGCTGATGGCCGCCCGTGCCCTGGAAAGCCATTGCGAGCAAAGCGCCGAGTTGCGCCGCCCGCTGCCGGACATCGGCGCGCTGCTTAACAGCGCCGTCGACCTGCACACGCCGGTGACCCATCCGCCGCTGGCCCATGGCGTCAGCAGCAGCGCTGGCCTGTCCGCCGTCTGAACCTGTCGAGGCACCGAGATGATCACCAAGGTTTACCAGAAAGACCTGAAAAGCTGGAAACGTGAATTTCCCCTGATGGCGTCGTTGCTCGAACTCAAGCCGGTCAGCTGGTTCAACCCGGCGATTGCGCCCCTTGCCACCGCGCTGGACGACATCGTGCTGGGCGCCGCCGACGTCGCCGACGCCAGCGCCCGGTTGCAGCGCTTTGCACCGTTCCTCGCCCAGGCCTTCCCGGAGGTGGCGGCGAGCAACGGCATCATCGAGTCGCAGCTGCTGGCGGTGCCGGAGTTTGCCCAGGCTTTGCGTGAGCGCTACGACGTCAGCCAACCGGTCAAGCTGCTGCTGAAGAAAGACAGCCATTTGCCGATCTCCGGCTCAGTCAAGGCGCGGGGCGGGATCTACGAGGTGCTGTTTCACGCCGAGCAACTGGCGCTGCGTCACGGCTTGCTGGATATCGCCGATGACTACCGCAAGCTCGCCGAGCCTGAGTGCCAGGCGTTGTTCGCCTCGCATAAGATTGCCGTCGGTTCCACCGGCAACCTCGGCCTGTCCATCGGCATCGCCAGTGCGCGCCTGGGGTTTGCGACCACGGTGCACATGTCGGCCGATGCCCGCCAGTGGAAGAAGGACAAGCTGCGTGCCCATGGCGTGAGCGTCATCGAGTACGCCGGCGACTACGGTCAGGCGGTGGAACAGGGCAGGGCAGAGGCGCAGGCCGACCCGGCCTGTCATTTCATTGATGACGAGAACTCCACCACCCTGTTCCTCGGTTACGCCGTGGCGGGAGAACGCCTCAAGGCGCAGTTCGAGCAGCGTGGGATCACGGTGGATGCCGCGCATCCGTTGTTCGTCTACTTGCCCTGCGGTGTCGGCGGTGGCCCCGGCGGGATCGCGTTTGGCTTGAAGCTGGCGTTCGGCGACCACGTGCATTGCATCTTTGCCGAGCCGACCCAGTCGCCCTGCATGTTGATGGGCGTCTACACCGGGTTGCACGACGAGCTGGCGGTGCAGGATTTCGGCATCAGCAACCAGACGGCGGCGGATGGCCTGGCAGTGGGCCGGCCTTCAGGGTTCGTCGGGCGTTCGATGCAGCGCATGCTCGACGGCTACTACACCCTGGGCGATGACGAGATGTTCGCCTTGCTGTACCTGATGCAATCGACCGAGGGCATTGCCCTGGAGCCGTCGGCACTGGCCGGCGCGCCGGGGTTCGCCCGGGTGTTGCAGGAGCAGCAGGGTTACCGCCAGCGCATGGGCCTGAGTGCTCAGGTGATGGACAACGCCACGCACCTGATCTGGGCCACCGGCGGCGGCATGGTGCCGCCCGCGGAAATGGACAAGTACCTGGCCAGCGGGCGTTCGTTGGTAGTCGGCGACTGAGTCTGCTGGCCGGTCAACGCCAGCTCCACGACACCCCGACGTAGGCCGCCAGGCCTTCGCCCGGCGTGGAGCGGGCGACGTCCACGCCCTTGTCGTCGTAGCCCGGCGTCACCGTGGCGGCGTAGCGTTTGTCGGTCAGGTTGCGGATGTCCAGCCAGGTCTGCCAGTCATCCTTGGGCGCGTTGTAGCCCAGGGTGGCGCCGAAGATGGCGTATGGATCGGCGTAGTAGCTGTTGGCGTAATCCACCGCGACCTTGGACGCCCACTGCGTGTTGACGGCGGCAAAGAAGCCTTGCGGCCAGTCGTAGCGCAATTCGCCCTGGTAGTAGTGCATCGGCAGGCCGGGCAGGCGGTTGTCGCCGAAACGCTCGTCGTCGCGGTAATGGAAATCGCTGAAGGTGTAGCTCTGGCGCAGGCTCAGCTCGCCGCCATCGTCACGCGTCCACAAACGGCTGTGCAGGCTGGCTTCCACACCCTGGTGCACCGTGGGGCTGGCGTTGAGTTCGTAGGGCGTGGTGGCGTTGGCGTCCGGCAACACCGACAGCAATTCGTGGCGCACTTGCGAGTAGTACCAGGCAAGGGTCCATTGACCCATGGCGCTGTCGCCACGGCCGCCGAGTTCCAGGGTGGTGGCGGTCTGGTTTTGCAATTCTACCGGGTCGCGCTGGGTGCCGGTGGCGGGGCCGCTGCCGGCGGGGAAGCGCTGGTTGGCGCTGTAGATCAGCGACCACGGGTGCGGCCCTTCGACCGAGCGGCTGAGGTTGCCGAATACTTGCAGGTCCGGTGTCACCTGGTAGCGCAGGCCCAGGCGCGGGGCGTAGTCCCAGTCACCCAGGCTGGTCTTGCCGCCACCGTCGGGGTAGGTCACGGCGCTTTCACGACGGGTGTAGATGGCGGCCAGGCCGGTGGTCAGCCACAGGTCGTCGGCGATTTCCAGGTCATTGCCCACGTGCAACACGGTGTCCGAGCCCTGGTAGGTGAAGTTGCGCATGTGCGTGCCTGGCGCATAGCCGGCCGTGTTGCCGCCGGGGATGCGCACCAGCTCGCTGGCGCCGGCGTTGGGCAGGTGCTTGGTCACGCGCAGGCCCAGGGTGCTGCGGCTTTGCAGGCCCCACAGGGTATCGCGGCGCTTGTAGTCGAACGTGCCGCTGACGTCGGTGTACGCCACTTTCAGGCGGTTGGGGCCTTCGCGCAGGTCCATCGGGTAGTCGTGATAGACCAGGCCGGTCTCGATGCTCGAATCGTCATCGAGGTAGAACGTGGTCTTGTTGCCAATGAAGGTGCTGCCCGGCTGCTTGCGGCTGTCGTCGCGCGAAACGTAGGCGGGGTTGGCCGCCCGTGGGTCGTGTTCGATCGAGTGCTTGGTGACCCGTCCGGCGAGGTCGTTGTCGGTCTGCCGGTAGCGGAAATAGAAGCGCGTTTCCAGGTTCGGGTTGAAGCGATAACCGAAGTTGGCGACGACACCCTGGCTCTCGCTGGCGGTGTGATCCTGATAACCGTCGGCATTCGAATCGGTCAGCGACAGGTAGTAGTCGAAGTTGCCCAGCACCTGGCCGGAGCTGACCTGGCGCTGTTGGTAGCCGTGGCTGCCCATGGCGTAGCGCACTTGCAGGCGCGGTGCGGTGTAGCCGGTGTGGCTGACGTAGTCGATGGCCCCGCCCAGCGCCAGGGCGCCGCGATCGAAGCCGTTGGCGCCACGCAGCACTTCCACGTGATCGACCCACAGCGGTTCGAGCAATTCGTAGGGCGTGCCGCCGGGGCCGGTCAGCGGCAGGCCGTCGAGCATCGTGTACAACCCTGAGGCGTGGGCGCCCGGCGCGCGGTTGATGCCCGAGCCACGGATGGAAATCTTCACCCCCTCGTTACCCGCTGATTGCGCGTACACACCCGGCTGATAGGCCAGCACATCCTGGTTGCTGGCCACGCGACCTTGCAGCGGGCGACGCATGTCCACCACGTTGGTGCCGCCGGGCACTTCGGCCAATCGGGCCTTGGCGTCTGCGATGGATTGCTCTTCGCTGTCCGGACCTTCCGCGCCAATCAGCACTTCGCCCAGTTCCAGGCCCTGGGCTTCGACCAGGGTCGGACACACGAGCGCCAGGCCCAGCAGCGCGGCGGGCAAGGATTTGGGCGAGGGCATTGAGAAAACTCCAGACGTGCGGGAAAAGGCAGTGAAAAACTGCGACGTAGGGAGGGACGAAGGAAACACATGGTAATTTTGTTTTTTTGCCTGGCTCGGCGGCGTGATTGGCCGCAGACGCAGGTTCATCAGGAGTCGCCATGAGTGAATTGCCCCGGATCCGCCCAGCTGTCGCCAGCGATGAAGCTGCCATACGCGCTTGCGCCGAACAGGCTTATCGGCAATACGTCGAGCTGATCGGCCGCAAGCCTGCACCGATGCTGGCTGACTACCGCGCGCAGATCGCCGCCGGCCAGGTCTACGTCGCCGCCAGCGAGCAAGACGAGTTGCAAGGCTTCATCGTGTTCTACGCCGAGGGCCGGCACATGCTGCTGGAAAACGTCGCGGTGTCAGCGGCCGGGCAGGGCAAGGGCATCGGCAAGGCGCTGGTGCGATGTTGCGAGGCGGCGGCGCTGCGCCTGGGGCTGGCCAGTGTGCAGCTCTACACCAACGCGAAAATGAGCGCCAATCTGGCGATTTATCCGCGACTCGGATACGTCGAGATCGCGCGGCGCTCGGAGGACGGCTTTGATCGGGTCTACTTTGAAAAGACCCTGTGAGCGTTCACGCCGGCTCTTCGTGCGCGACGACGGGCCAGCCATTGATCACCGAGTCGAGGAACTGTCCGGCCAGTGTCCGGTTGTTCAGCGCCCTGGCGATCAGGATGGCGCCGGTGATCGCTGACAGGATGCGCAGCGCTTCCTGAAGTTTCTCGTCGTGGGTTTCGCCTTCGACCAGCGGCATCAGCGTGTCGATCAATTCCTCCACACCCCGGGTGAACGAACCGCTGACGGTGCCGCCGGCCCGGGCCACATCGGCGCCCAGGGCCGGAATGGGGCAACCCTGGGTCCAGTTGTCCAGATGCGCCTGGGTCAGGTAGCCCTTGATCAGTTCGGGAATGGACCGGGCGTCGCGCCAGTCCTGGATATTGGTCTCGAAGGTGCGACTGACGGCTTCTGCGGCCAGCTGTTCCTTGCCGCCTGGAAACTGTCCGTAAAAACCGCCGTGGGTCAGGCCCACGGAGCGCGACAGTTCACCGATGCCAATGCCGTCGATGCCTTTCTCCCGATACAGGCGGGACGCGGCGCTGAGGATCGCTTCCTTGTTCGCGGCGGCCTGGTCTTTCGTGACTTTCATGAGACTGCTCCTGTGGCCAGGTCGGCGGTGCCTGGAAAAAGCTTTGCCGGAAAGCTGGTATTGATGATGCTCGTCATATAAAGTCGTTGCAACGGCTTTGTGCGTATCGGCGCAAGTCTGGCGGATCCCGAGCCTGTGGCTCAAGTCATAAATCTCAACGTGGACCGGACCCATGAACCGTAATGACCTGCGCAGCGTCGATCTGAACCTGCTGGTGGTGTTCGAAGCACTGATCCAGGAGTGCAACGTCTCCCGCGCCGCCGCCAGGCTGTCGCTGGGCCAGCCCGCCGTGAGCGGGGCGCTGGTGCGCTTGCGCAAGCTGTTTGACGACCCGTTGTTCGAGCGCATCGGCCACCGCATGGTGCCCACCGCGCGGGCCTTGAAGGCTGCGCAGATCCTGGGGCCGGTACTGGACTCAGTGTGCACGGTGCTGGCCTGCAAACGCGTCTGATCCCTTTTTTTGACCTTAAACATGACAGCCATCATTAATGATGATGTCCACGTTCACTCCATTCGATTCGTCGCCATCGCGCGCGAGTTCGAGAATCCGGAAACTCTTCAACCGTCTGGCGGACCCACCCCATGGAACAGTCACTCAAACCCTTGCGTTACCCCCTCGCTGCGTTGGCATTGACCCTGCTGGCCGCGTGCGAACGCACACCCGATACCGCCCAGGCGCCGGGTGCACCGCATGTCACCGTGGCGCAGGTGCTCGAGCAGCCCATCACCGAATGGGACGAAGTCACCGCGCGCCTGGAAGCGCCGGAAACCGTCGAGATCCGCCCGCGGGTTTCCGGTCAGATCGAGCGCGTGGCGTTCACCGACGGTGCGCTGGTGAAGAAGGGCGATCTGCTGTTCCAGATCGACCCGCGACCCTTCGAACACGAAGTGCATCGCATCGAGGCGCAGTTGCAGCAGGCCCGTGCGACCCTGGTGCGCACCGGCAATGAAGCCCAGCGCGGTCAGCGTCTGTTGAGCAGCAACGCGATTTCCGCCGAGCTGGCCGACACCCGCACCACCACCGCCCAGGAAGCCAGGGCCGGGGTCGATGCCATCCAGGCGCAGTTGGACCTGGCCCGCCTGAACCTGAGTTTCACCCGCGTCACCGCGCCGATTTCCGGCCGGGTCAGCCGCGCGGAAATCACCGCCGGCAACCTCGTCACCGCCGACACCACGCCCCTCACCAGCGTGGTGTCCACCGACAAGGTCTATGCCTATTTCGACGCTGACGAACGCCTGTTTCTCAAGTACCACCAGCTTTCCCGCCAGGGTCAACGCGGGCAGACCACGCCGGTGTACATGGGCCTGTCGAACGAGGAGGGCAACAGCCACCTGGGCCGGATGAACTTCGTCGACAACCAGGTCAACCCGAAAACCGGCACCATCCGTGGCCGCGCGGTGTTCGACAACGCGGACGGCCAATACACCCCGGGCCTGTATGCGCGCCTGAAGCTGGTGGGCAGCGCCGCCTATCCCGGTCTGTTGATCAAGGACGAAGCCGTCGGCACCGACCTGGGCAAGAAGTTCGTGCTGGTGGTCGATCAGGAGCGCAAGGCGGTTTATCGCAGTGTCGAGCTGGGGCCGAAGCTCGAAGGGTTACGCATCGTGCGCAGCGGCCTGCACAAGGATGACCGCATCATCATCAATGGCCTGCAGCGCGTGCGCCCCGGTGCCGTCGTCGAGGTCCAGGACGCGCCGATGGCCAGCCCGGAAACCGTCGCGACCCTGGCGCGTCAGCGTCAGGCCATCGAGGCCGGCAATCAGCCGGTCGCCGGTCAGGCACCCGCCCTGGTGAAAGCCGAATCTGCCGCTGCGCCTCGCGGATAAGGAGCCCCGACATGAAGTTCTCCCGGTTCTTTATCACGCGCCCGATCTTCGCCGCCGTGCTGTCGTTGTTGATTCTGATCGCCGGCGCGATCTCGCTGTTTCAATTGCCGATCAGCGAATACCCGGAGGTGGTGCCACCGACCGTGGTGGTGCACGCCAACTATCCCGGCGCCAACCCCAAGGTCATCGGTGAAACCGTCGCCGCGCCGCTGGAGCAGGCAATCACCGGGGTCGAGAACATGTTGTACATGTCCTCGCAGTCCACTGCCGATGGTCGATTGACCCTGACGGTGACCTTCGCCCTGGGCACTGACCTGGACAACGCCCAGGTCCAGGTGCAGAACCGCGTGACCCGCACCGAGCCGAAGTTGCCCGAGGAAGTCACGCGCATCGGTATCACCGTGGACAAGGCCTCGCCCGAGCTGACGTTGCTGGTGCACCTGGTGTCGCCGGACAAACGCTACGACATGCTCTACCTGTCCAACTACGCCATCCTCAATGTGAAGGACGAACTGGCGCGCCTGAACGGCATCGGCGATGTGAAGATGTTCGGCATCGGCGACTACTCGCTGCGCATCTGGCTCGACCCGAACAAGACGGCCTCGCGCAACCTGACCGCCACCGACGTGGTCAACGCGGTGCGCGAGCAGAACCGTCAGGTCGCGGCAGGGCAGCTGGGCTCGCCGCCGGCACCGAATGCCACGAGCTTCCAGATGTCGATCAACTCCCAGGGACGGCTGGTCAGCGAAGAGGAATTCGAAAACGTCATCATCCGCAGCGGCCCGAACGGCGAAATCACCCGCCTGAAAGACATCGCCCGCATCGAGCTGGGTTCCAATCAATACGCCTTGCGCGCTTTGCTCAATAACCAGGAAGCGGTGGCGATGCCGATCTTCCAGCGTCCGGGCTCGAACGCCATCGACATCTCCGACCAGGTGCGGGCGAAGATGGCCGAGCTGAAAAAGAACTTCCCGGAAGGCATGGACTACGAAATCGTCTATGACCCGACGATCTTCGTGCGCAGCTCCATCGAGGCGGTGGTGCACACGCTGTTCGAAGCACTGGTGCTGGTGGTGCTGGTGGTGATCCTGTTCCTGCAGACCTGGCGCGCGTCGATCATTCCGCTGGTGGCGGTGCCGGTGTCGCTGATCGGCACCTTTGCGGTGATGCACCTGTTCGGTTTCTCGCTCAACGCGTTGTCACTGTTCGGCCTGGTGCTGGCCATCGGCATCGTGGTCGATGACGCGATCGTGGTGGTGGAGAACGTCGAGCGCAACATCGAGTCCGGGCTGGAACCGGCCGAGGCCACACAGAAGGCCATGGGCGAGGTGACCGGGCCGATCATCGCCACGGCGCTGGTGCTCTGCGCGGTGTTCGTACCGGCAGCGTTCATTTCCGGCCTGACCGGGCAGTTCTACAAGCAGTTCGCGTTGACCATTGCCATCTCGACGGTGATCTCGGCGTTCAACTCGCTGACCTTGTCGCCGGCGCTGGCGGCGGTATTGCTCAAGGCCCACAGCGCACCCAAGGACCGCTTTTCCAAAGTGCTCGATCGCCTGCTGGGCGGCTGGTTGTTCAAACCCTTCAACCGCTTCTTCGACAAGGCCAGCCATGGTTACGTGATTGCCGTGGGCAAGATCATCCGCGGCAGCAGTGTCGCGCTGTTGATCTATGCCGGGCTGATCGCGCTGACCTACATGGGCTTCAGCACCACCCCCACCGGTTTTGTGCCCACCCAGGACAAGAAGTACCTGGTGACTTTCGCGCAGTTGCCCGACGCCGCCAGCTTGGATCGCACCGAGTCGGTGATTCGCCGCATGAGCACCATCGCCATGAACGAGCCGGGCTTCGACAGTGCCGTGGCGTTCCCCGGCCTGTCGATCAACGGCTTCACCAACAGCCCCAACGCCGGCATCGCCTTCATCGGCTTGCGGCCGTTCGATGAGCGCAAGGACCCGAGCCTGTCCGCCGGGGCGATCTCTGCCTCGCTGAATGCCAAGTTCGGTGGCATCCAGGACGCCTACACCGCCGTGTTTCCGCCTCCGCCGGTGCAAGGCCTGGGCACCATCGGCGGTTTCCGGTTGCAGATCGAAGACCGTGGCAACCTGGGTTACGACGAGCTGTACAAGGAAACCATGAACATCATCGGCAAGAGTCGCAGCGTGCCGGAACTGGCCAACCTGTTCACCAGCTACACGGTCAACGTGCCGCAGGTGGAGGCCGCCATTGATCGTGAGAAAGCCAAGACCCATGGCGTGGCGATCAACGACATCTTCGACACTCTGCAGGTGTACCTCGGTTCGTTGTACGCCAACGACTTCAACCGTTTCGGTCGTACGTATCAGGTCAATGTGCAGGCCGAGCAGCAGTTCCGCCAGGAACCGGAACAGATCGGCCAGTTGAAGGTGCGCAATGACCGTGGGGAGATGATCCCGCTGGCGACGTTCGTCAAGATCAGCCCGACCTCGGGGCCGGACCGGGTTTCGCACTACAACGGCTTCGTCACCGCTGAAATCAATGGCAGTGCGGCGCCGGGCTACAGTTCCGGCCAGGCGCAGGCGGCCATCGAGAAGCTGCTCAAGGAAGAACTGCCCAACGGCATGACCTACGAATGGACCGACCTGACCTACCAACAGATCCTGTCCGGCAACACCGCGTTGCTGGTGTTCCCGCTCTGTGTGCTGCTGGCGTTCCTGGTGCTGGCGGCACTGTATGAAAGCTGGAGCCTGCCGCTGGCGGTGATCCTGATCGTGCCGATGACGCTGCTGTCGGCCATTGCCGGGGTGATCATTTCCAAGGGCGACAACAACATCTTTACCCAGATCGGGCTGATCGTCCTGGTGGGGCTGGCCTGCAAGAACGCGATCCTGATCGTGGAGTTCGCCAAGGACAAACAGGAGCAGGGCCTGTCACCGCTGGACGCGGTGCTGGAGGCCTGCCGCATGCGCCTGCGGCCGATTCTGATGACCTCCTTCGCGTTCATCATGGGCGTCATTCCACTGGTGACATCCACCGGAGCCGGTTCGGAAATGCGCCGGGCGATGGGGGTGGCCGTGTTCTCCGGAATGCTCGGCGTGACGTTCTTCGGTTTGCTGCTGACGCCGGTGTTCTTCGTCTTGATCCGTCGCTACATCGAGCGCAAAAACGCGCGCAAGACTCGCCGACTCGACCCGGCCAACGCCCTGAATCCGGAGGCACACTGATGAACAACCTCAAGCTCTTTCTGCCCGCTCTGCTGGTGGTGGCACTCGCTGCCTGTACCGTGGGCCCGGACTACAAAACGCCGGATACCGAGCCGGCCAACCTCCAGTTCGCCAAAACCGCGCAATACGATCAAACGCGGTTCGAAACGGTGTGGTGGCAGCAGTTCGACGACCCCACGCTCAACCAATTGGTGAGCCGATCCCTGCAAGGCAACCGAGACCTGCGTGTGGCGTTTGCCCGCTGGAAGGCCGCGCGGGCAATTCGCGATGACATCAGCAATGACAACCTGCCGGTGATCACCAGTCGCGCCAGCAGCCATCAGGGCCGGGGGCAAGTGCCTGGCCAGACCGAGAGCCGGGTCAATCAGGAGCGGTATGACCTGGGCCTGGACATGGCCTGGGAAGTCGATCTGTTTGGCCGCATCCAGCGTCAACTGGAGTCCAGCGATGCCCAGCAAGACGCCGCTGCGGCCGACTTGTACCAATTGCGGGTGACGATGATCGCCGAACTGGTGGACGCCTACGGCCAGCTACGCGGCGCCCAGTTGCGCGAAAAGATCGCCCTGGCCAACCTGAAAAATCAGCAGGACTCGCGCACCGTGACCGTCAGTCTGCGCGATGCCGGTGCCGGCAATGAGCTGGACGTCGTGCGCGCCGATGCGCGACTGGCGGCGGTCGAGGCGACGGTGCCACAGTTGCAGGCCGAGCAGGTGCGGCAAAAAAACCGTATCGCCACGCTGTTGGGCGAGCGCCCGGACAGCCTGAGCGTGTCGTTGAGCCCCGCAGACCTGCCTGCCATCGCCAAGGCACTGCCTATCGGTGATCCAGGCCAACTGCTGCGCCGCCGACCAGACATCCTTGCCGCCGAACGCAGGCTGGCGGCTGCCACCGCCGACATCGGTGTCGCCACTGCGGACCTGTTCCCACGGGTCAGCCTCAGCGGTTTCCTGGGGTTCACCGCCGGTCGCGGTTCGCAGATCGGTTCCAGCGCAGCCAGGGCCTGGGCGCTGGGGCCGAACATCAGCTGGGCAGCGTTTGACCTGGGCAGCGTCCGGGCACGCATTCGCGGTGCCGACGCCAACGCCGAAGGCGCGCTGGCTACGTACGAGCAGCACGTGTTGCTGGCACTGGAGGAATCGGAAAATGCCTTCAGCGACTACGGCAAACGCCAGCAGCGCCTGCTGTCGCTGATCCGCCAGAGCGAATCCAGCCGCGCCGCCGCCGACCTCGCAGCCTTGCAGTACAAGGAAGGCACCGTGGACTATCTGGTGCTGCTCGATGCCCAGCGTGAACGACTCAACGCCGAAGACGCACAGGCACTGGGCGAAACCGACCAGTACCGGGCGATCGTCGCGATCTACAAGGCACTGGGCGGTGGCTGGGACAGCGGGGCAGGGACGTTGGCGAAGCTGGGAGGCGGTGCATGAAACTGTGGGAGCGATTTGACCGATCTAAATTCTGAGTTCACATCGGCCCATTGTGGGAGCGGGCTTGCTCGCGAAAGCGGTGCATCAGGCAAATCAAAGGTGACTGACACGGCCCCATCGCGAGCAGGCTCGCTCCCACAGGGAGTGGCTCTGACCGATTTGAATTCTGTGTTCACATCGGCCCATTGTGGGAGCGGGCTTGCTCGCGAAAGCGGTGCATCAGACACATCAAAGGTGACTGACATGGCCCCTTCGCGAGCAAGCCCGCTCCCACAGAGGGGATCTCACATTGGTCCATTGTGGGAGCGAGCCTGCTCGCGATGGTTTCCAGAGCACCACAGAGTGTCAGGTGTTCAGCGTTATCGTTGGCGTCCATCGCGAGCATGCTCGCTCCTACAGATGAGAGGAGCGAGGAGCGCCGACAATTTGCCGTTTTTACGTAGTCCGGGGCAGGGCATTTACCGATCATGCGTTCGGTCATGCACTGAGAGGTCGCCCTGATGAACGACAAACACCTCACCCACGCCACCGGTGCGCCGGTGGTCGACAACCTCAACAGTCAGACCGCCGGTCCGCGTGGGCCGGCGCTGTTGCAGGATATCTGGCTGCTGGAAAAACTCGCGCATTTTGACCGGGAAGTGATTCCCGAGCGCCGCATGCATGCCAAAGGGGCCGGCGCCTATGGCACCTTTACCGTCACCGCCGACATCCGTCGTTATTGCAAGGCCAGCCTGTTTGCCGAAGTGGGCAAGCAGACCCCGGCTTTCGTCCGTTTTTCCACGGTGGCCGGCGAGCGCGGTGCCGCCGATGCCGAACGGGACATCCGTGGCTTCGCCGTCAAGCTGTACACCGACGAAGGCAACTGGGACATCGTCGGCAATAACACCCCGGTGTTTTTCTTCCGCGACCCGTTGCGCTTTCCCGACCTCAACCATGTGGTCAAGCGCGATCCGCGCACCGGGCTGCGTTCGGCGACCAACAACTGGGATTTCTGGACGCTGTTACCCGAAGCATTGCATCAGGTGACCATCGTCATGAGTGACCGGGGTATCCCCGGCAGTTACCGGCACATGCACGGTTTCGGCAGCCACACCTTCAGCCTGATCAATGCCGACAACCAGCGGGTCTGGACCAAGTTTCACTTCGTCTGCCAGCAGCCGATCAGCAACCTGAGCGACGCCGATGCGGCACAGGTGGTGGGCCAGGACCGAGAGAGCCATCTCCGCGATCTCTACGAAAGCATCGAACGCCAGGATTTTCCCAGCTGGAAGCTGTGCATCCAGACCATGACCGAGGACCAGGCCCGCACCCATCGGCACAATCCCTTCGACCTCACCAAAGTCTGGCCCCATGCCGAGTACCCGCTGGAGGAAGTCGGCATCCTGCAACTCGATCGCAACCCGGACAACCATTTCGCCGAAGTCGAACAGGCCGCGTTCTCGCCGGCCAACGTGGTGCCAGGCGTGGGCTTTTCGCCGGACAAGATGCTCCAGGCGCGGTTGTTTTCCTATGGCGACGCCCAGCGCTATCGCCTCGGGGTGAACTTCAACCATATTCCGGTCAATGCGCCGCGTTGCCCGTTCCACAGCTATCACCGCGACGGCGCCATGCGCACCGACGGCAACCAGGGCTCGACCCTGTCGTATTACCCCAACAGCTTCGGCGAGTGGCAGGACCATCGGCACTTGCACGAGCCGCCGTTGCCCCTTGAAGGCGACGCCGGCCATTGGGACCAGAGCGTCATCGAGGATCACTACGAGCAGCCCGGCAACCTGTTCCGCCTGATGACGCCGGCGCAACAACAGGCGCTGTTCGACAACACCGCCCGGGCAATGGGCGATGCACCGCCGATGATCAAACATCGACACATCGCCAATTGTGCCAAGGCCGACCCGGCCTACGGTGCGGGCGTGGCCAGGGCATTGGGCCTGGATTTGCCGGAGCCAGCCCTGACCAGCAATTGAATCCGGGGCGCAGCTGAGCCGGGGGCCTGGCCAGCGAACGCCTCATCGACAACCTCAGCGGGAGCAAGATCATGAGCAATGGTTCGAGCAACAGGGCACTGGTGGTCGTGGACATCCAGAATGACTATTTCCCGGGGGGCAGATGGACCCTGTCCAACGTCGAGGCCGCCGCCGCGCAGGCGGCGCGGGTGATTGACCGATTTCGCGAGCGGGGCGATCTGGTGGTGCATATCCGCCACGAATTCAAGGATGACAACGCGCCGTTTTTCCGTCCCGGCAGCGAAGGCGCGCAAATCCACGACAGCGCGAAGAACCGCGCGGATGAGCCGGTGGTGCTCAAGCACTACATCAACTCGTTCCGGGAAACCGAACTCAAGGCCATCCTCGACCGGCATCAGATCAATGAAGTGGTGGTGGTCGGCAACATGAGCCACATGTGTGTGGACGGCATGACGCGCGCCTCGGTGGATTTCGGCTACACCACCACAGTCCTGCACGATGCCTGCGCGACCCTTGACCTCGAATTCAATGGCGTCAAGGTGCCTGCTGCCCAGGTGCACGCCGCATTCATGGCGGCACTGAGCTTCGGCTATGCGCCGGTGATCTCCACCTCCGAGTACCTGGAGCGCTGAGCCATGGCAGCGGCAGGCGATGGACGGTCACAGCCGTTCATCGACCTGCCAAATCCGTGGTCTATGCTCACTGGCCTGGACTCATCCGGCACGGAGGCTGCCTGCGACTGTTCGGGGAGGTGCGCCGATGCAGCTGGTCTGCCCGGAGTTCGATGAATTCGAGGAAGCCTTGTACGGCGTACAGGGCCGCTACGTATTGCGTACCCGTCAGCAGCGCGACTGGCAACTCAACGTGGTCGATCTGAACGGCGTGGCCCTGATGAGCGGCCGCGAAGGTGCCGGCACCGTGTACACCGGCATCGGCCTGCCCGGTTACTTCAATATCTTCGTGCCGCTGACGGGGCATGAGTCCACGGCGGTTGACGGGCAAGCCTTCAATCGCCGACGGATCGGCTGGATGGTGCCCAACGCCATGTTCCACATCAACGCGAAAAGCCCGGCCAGCTGGCTGACGGTCGCGATGTCCTGCGAACAGGTGCTGGGCTGGGCGGCGGTGCGTGAAGACGAATTCGATTTTTCCGTGCTGCACCGCAACATGGTCAGCAATGCCCAGCGCAATCTCGGCCCGCTGTTGTGGCTCGCGCGCCGTCTGTTCCACATCGAGGCCCATGAACCGGACGGCCTGCACGGTGAAATGGGCGAAGAGGCCGCGCGCCGGGAAGTGATGGACCTGGTGTTTCGCCTGCTCTTGCCCATTGATCCGCTGCACGCCGCGCCGCGTCATCATCGCGACCACAAGGAGATCCTGCGGCGGGCGCTGGAGTTGCTCGACGCCCTGGAGACCCGCTCGGTCTACATCGAGGACATCTGCCAGGCCACCTGCGCTTCGGAACGCACGGTGCGCAATGTCTTCAACGAATACCTGGGCATGAGCCCGCACCGCTACCTGATGATCCGCCGCCTGCATGGCATCCGCTGCGCCATTCGCCACGCCGGCCCGCAGGAGACTGTCACCAGCATTTGTGCGCGTTTTGGTGTGTGGGACTTCGGCCGGTTCGCCAGCCTGTACCGCCAGTATTTCGGTCAGTTGCCAGCGCAATCGCTGAAGGCCGCGAAAACGCGGGTGCAGGCTTGAACGCCGCCGCTCAGAACAGCGAACGCATCAGGGTGGCGCTGGGGTATTCGCCGAACAAGCGATGGTAGTCGGCCGCCATGCGGCCCTGATCGGAAAAGCCGAAACGCAGGGCGATCCGGTTGACCGTCTCGGTATCGGGGCTGGCGATCGACAGGGCTGCGCGTACCCGGTGCAGGCGGCGAATGTGCAGGTAGCGATTGGGGCCGACGCCGAACACCTCCTGGAAAATCGAGCGCAATGTGCGCTCGCTGACACCGGCCTGGCGGCACAGCTCGGACAGGCGCATCGGCTGTTCGTCGTAGCCTTGCAGCAGTTCCAGGACCCTGGCGATGTTGGCTCGACGCTGGATCCGCTGCCAACGGACGCGCGTGGTGGTGGGTACGGAATCTGGACACGGCGGCGCAAGCTTTTTCATCGCAACCTGCTATCGGGCTTTGTCAGGTGATCAAGACTCTCTCCAAACTCGATGGCGGCACTACGTAAAACAGGCAAATTCGCCGACCGCAGACACAGGAGTGTCATTTATTCCTGCGATGTTCCAGCGTGCCGGATTTACGTAGTCCGCCGTGATCGAATTACCCATGCTGTTGAAACCGCGGTCCCTCGGAAAAACTCAGGAGTGCACAGGATCATGAGTACCTTCACCACCAAAGACGGCGTAGAAATCTATTACAAGGATTGGGGCTCGGGCCCGGTCGTGGTGTTCAGCCATGGCTGGCCACTGGATGCCGACAGCTGGGAGTCGCAGATGTATCACCTGGCCGCCAATGGCTGCCGCTGCATCGCCCACGACCGTCGCGGTCATGGCCGCTCCAGCCAGCCCTGGGACGGCAACGACATGGACCATTACGCCGATGACCTGGCGCAGTTGCTCGAGCATCTGGATGTGCGGGACGCGACCTTGTTCGGGTTCTCCACCGGTGGTGGCGAGGTGGCGCGCTACATCGGCCGTCACGGCACCGCGCGGGTGAAGAAAGCCGGGCTCATTTCGGCAGTGCCACCGCTGATGGTCAAGACCGATGCCAATCCTGGCGGGGTGCCGGTGTCGGTGTTCGATGAAATTCGTGCCGGGCTGCTGGCCAACCGCTCGCAGTTGTTCCTCGACATTCCGAGCGGGCCGTTCTTCGGTTACAACCGTCCGGGTGCCACGCCGTCACAAGGGGTGATTCAGGCCTGGTGGTTGCAGGGCATGCGCGGTGGTCACAAGAACACCTACGACAGCATCAAGGCGTTCTCCGAGACCGACTTCACCCAGGACCTGGCGAAGTTCGACGTGCCGACGCTGATCATCCACGGTGACGACGACCAGATCGTGCCGATCAATGTTGGCGGCCGTGCTTCGGCGGAGCGGATCAAGAACGCCAAGCTGATCGTCTACGAAGGGGCGCCTCACGGCATCACCGATACCCACAAGGAACGGCTGAACGCCGACCTGCTGGCCTTCGTGCGCAGCTAAGGCACGCAGGGCGCGATGACGCTCATCGTTGCTGCTCGGCGACCAGCAGCAACGATTGCGGCATGGCGCTTTGCGGGTGTTGTGGCTCCTGCAGGCCGGTCAGCCTCAGACCGGCCATGTCCAGCGCATTGATCCAGCTGGACAGGGTGCGCATGTACCATGGCATGGGCTGCCACTGGCCCTTGAAACCCGCGAAGGTTTCTTCGCGCCAGCCATCCTGATAATCGCCAGCGGCGGCCACCCACGGGTGCAGCGTCTGGATCACCAGCGCGCCAGCGGGGGCGAGCAGGGCGTGCATGGCCGCGAGCAGCGGAATGATGTCCTGGTGGAGCAGGGCGAAATTGGCGCAGATCAACTCGTAGTCGCGGCCGATATCCACCGCGGCTTCCACCAACTGCTCATACGTCGCCAGATGCACCGTCGCCGCACCGGCGGCCCGGGCAGCCTGGACCAGCGTCGCATCCCCATCCACACCGACCGCCGTGATGCCGCGCTCGGCCAGCACCCGCAACAACCAGCCTTCACCGCAACCCAGATCCAGCACTCGCTCGGGCTGCCGACCCAGAATGGCCAGCAGAATCGCCCGATCAGTCACCTGAACCCGACTGTCGATAGCGCCACCACGAACCGCCTCGATCCAGGCCTGCGCGTTGTGCTGCCAGCTTTGCAAAAGAATGGACTCAGGAGAACTCATGGCAAAATCCGCTGCAAAAGGACTCCCCCAGAATAAACGCGCCCCCCTGTAGGAGCGAGCTTGCTCGCGAAAAAATGGCCGATGCACCGCAGCCATCCAGACACCCCGCGTCATCGTTAACGCCCATCGCGAGCAAGCCCGCTCCCACAGAGAACCGCATTCCCCTGTGGGAGCGGGCTTGCCCGCGAAAAAATGGCCGATGCACCGCAGCCATCCAGACACCCCGCGTCATCGTTAACGTCCATCGCGAGCAAGCCCGCTCCCACAGAGGACCGCATTCCCCCCTGTGGGAGCGGGCTTGCCCGCGAAAAATGGCCCAGGCACCGCAGGCATCCAGACCACCCGCGTCATCGTTAACGCCCATCGCGAGCAGGCTCGCTCCCACAGAGGACAGCGCAGATCCCTGTAGGAGCGAGCTTGCTCGCGAAAAAACAGCCCAGACACCGCGAGCCCCCACAGTTCTCCCCCACCCGAGAGACAAAAAAAAGCCCGCCAGAAAAACAAGTGGCGGGCTTTTGGGAAGTGTGGCTTCAGCCGGTCGCGACGCTTTGGTCGAGTCGCAGCCGATTGAACGCCAGTAACCGCATCACATACCCCAGCTTGATCGCGGTCGGGCCGAGGATCGTCAGGGCGTGGGCGCCGATCAGCTGTGGCAGGTTGAGGTAGGCATCAAAGCCATAAGCCAGGAAAATACCCGTGATCAACATGACCAGCCCGCCAATCAGCAGCAGGTGAGACAATTTCAACACGCGATGGGGACTTTCGAAAAATACATACATGTCGATCATCCCGACGCAGGTGTCTTGAAACGTATTGCAGGCCCGCGGCACGGTACGATCCGTACCGCGGGCATTGCCAGGCAGGCGACTCAGGCCACTGGAATCAGCGGGTCGGCAGCGGCCAGGGCAGCGGCGCGATCAGCGGCCGGTGGGTAGATCCACACGGTGTTGATCTGGGTCTTGAGCTCCTTGGCTTCTTTCTTCACCAGCTTCAGCTCACGGTCCCAGCCTTCGGTGAACACTGCGCCCCAGGCGCCCAGGTCCAGGCACGTCACGTACTTGGGCTGGCTGTAAGGGGTCGGTGCGACACCCAGCAGGTCCGCGGCGACGTTGTTACCGGCATAACGACCCAGGGAGATCGCGTGCTGGCAGGACATGGCGGCAAAGTTGCCCTTGTCATCGGTGGCGGCGTAGGCGGTGTCGCCGGCGGCGTAGACGTCGGCATGGCCGAGCACTTTGAGGTTGCCGTCAACGTGCAGGCGACCTTGTGGGTCACGGGTACCCGCCACTTGTTCGGTCAGCGGGCTGGCGCGGAAGCCGACGGTCCAGATCACGGTGTTCGACTCGATGTGCTGACCGTCACCCAGGGTCACGCCATTGGCATCCACCGCAGCGACCGAAGCGTTGAGCACCCACTCGACGCCCAGTTCATTCGAGGCTTCGATCAGCGATGGACCGATACCGGCGCCCAGCGAGGCCCCCGGGGTCGGTGCACGATCGACCACGATCACACGGATCGGCGCATCGTCGCCCAGCGCGGCGCGCAGGCGGGCCGGCATTTCGGTGGCGGTCTCGATACCGGTGAAGCCACCGCCGCAGACGACCACGGTGTTGCGTGCCGGTGTATTGGGCAGATCCTTCAACGCCTTGATATGCGCTTCGAGACGAGCGGCCGCTTCGATTTCGTCGACGTCGAAAGCGTGTTCGACGACGCCCGGCAGTGCAGCCGGACGGTTCAGTTTACTGCCGGCGGCCAGCACCAGGCGGTCATAGCTCAGCACACCGTTGGTGCCGTAGACGTCGCTGTAGCTGACCTGCTTCTTGGCGGTGTCGATGTTCTCGGCGCTGCCCTTGACGAATTTGATGCCCACGGCCGCGAACAGGTCGTTCAGATCCGCCTTCATGGTGTGCACATCGGGCTCGTAGAAGCGTGGACGGATGCGCAGCTCGGCCTGTGGAGCCAGGAGGGTAATCTCCACGTCGTTGCGATCATGCTTGTCCAACAGACGGGCGGCGCTCAATGCGCTCCAGACTCCACCAAACCCTGCGCCAATAACTAGAATTTGCTGCTTCATCGGAAGACTCCTGAAGAAATACGAACGTTTAACGGGTTGTCTGTTCAAGCGTGACCGCGTTTCGGATGACTCTCATGAGCAACCGCGAAACGGTTCGATTCGCTGTAGGAAGATGCTATCGAGCACACGTCCCCAGAACACTTCTACATAGGGTCAGTGCCGGCACGCCTTGGTGTGAGGCGGATATACCAAAGTATGAGCGCTGGTGGGCGCGGGCTCACTGGGGCTGGTCGACACCCAGTGCCTGGGCCATGCGTACCAGGTCGGCGAAGGAGCGCGCGAACATCTTGCGCATGGCCTGGCCGCGATGGATCTTGACCGTGATTTCGCTCAAACCGATTTCCCCGGCAATCTGCTTGTTCATCAACCCGGATGCCGCCAGCGCCATGACGGTCTGCTCCCTGGGCGTGAGGGTGGCGTAGCGGCTGCGCAGTTCTTCATTGCCCCGATCGGACTCGCGACGCTGCTTGTCGCGGGCATGGGCGGCGGACACCGCGTCGATCAGGTCCTGCTCCCGAAACGGCTTGGCCAGGAAATCCACGGCGCCGGCCTTCATTGCCCGCACGGTCATGGCGATATCGCCGTGCCCGGTCATGAACACAATGGGCAGATTGATGTTGGCCGCCAGCAGTTCATGCTGGAAGTCCAGGCCGCTGGTGCCCTGCAACCGCACATCCAGCACCAGGCAGCTGGGAATGTCGGGCCGGGTGAAACTCATGAACTCGGCGACATTGCCAAACAGCTCCACCTGCAAGCCGATCGAGCGCAGCAGACTGCCGAGCGCCTCGCGCAGGGGGGCGTCATCATCGACGATGTACACCAGGGGCTCTTGATTGACGATTTTGTTCATGGGGTGCTGTTCGTTCATGGAGCTTCCATAGAGTGCGTGATCCTTAAACAGACGGTTGTTCGTCAGGTGTGCGCGCAGCGGTGCTTGCCACCGGCAGCGAGAATTTGAACGAGGTACCGCGGCCGACGGCGCTGGTGGCCCAGATCTGGCCGTCGTGAAAATTGATGATCGAGCGGCAGATCGACAGGCCCATGCCCAGGCCGTTCGCCTTGGTGGTGAAAAACGGCGTGAACAGGGAGGGCAGGACATCGGCGGCAATGCCCGAACCCTGGTCCGCCACTTCCACCACCGCCGCGCCTCCCACCACCCAGGTGCGCACGTACATCACCCGGTCGCGCGTTTCGGCGCCGTCCATGGCGTGGCAGGCATTGATGATCAGATTAATGATCACCTGCTGCAATTGGACCCGGTCCACGTTGACCTCGTCCGATTGCGCCAGCAGCTCGACTTTCAAGGTGATCTGATGATGCGCCAGCTCCTGCTGCACCAGGCACAGGGTCTCGCTGACGATGTCGTTTATCGACTCACGCTGGCGCCGTGGATCACTCTTGCGTGACAGCGCCTTGATGCCACTGATGACGTCGCTCGCCCGGCAGGCGCTGGCAAGGATCCGGTCGAGCGATTGCAGGGCTTCGGGCAAGTCGGGCTGCGGCCGGTTGAGCCAGCGTCGACAGGCTTCGCTGCTGCTGGTGATCGCTGTCAGCGGTTGATTCACTTCGTGGGCAATCGAGGCCGCCAGCTCGCCCAGCGAAGTCACCCGGGTGACATGCGCCAGTTGCGTGTGCGCGCAGAACAGCGCCAGCTCGGCTTCCTTGCTCGCGGTAATGTCCATCAGCGCACCGATGTAGTCGCAACGCCCGTGCTGTTCGAACAGCGGGCTGGCAATCATATGCACGTACTTGATGCGCCCGTCGGGAAACAGCAGGCGATGCTTGACCTCGATCAGCTCGGAGCGGGTCGCCGCCTTGGCGAACACTTCGTGGACCAGGTGTACATCGTCGGGGTGAGTCCGCGCCCGCACCATTTCGACCGTTGGCAATTCATTCTGCGGGTACTCGAAAATCCGCGACGCTTCCTCAGACCAGGAAATCGCTTTGCCATCCGCGCGAAAACCGATGCTGCCGGTCTGGCTCAAGCGCTGGGCGCCCAGCAGGTACAACTCGTTGTGGTGCAGGCGCTCGGCCGCATATTTGCTGCGCAGGGCCAGAAAGGTGATGGCCGACAACGCCGTCAGGCAGCGGAAAAAACCGGTGGTCGACTCCCAGTGGTGATAGCCACCGTTGATCAGATAGGTGGCGGTGAGCAGCAGGATGCACATCAGGGCGATGGAGATCACCACGTTGATCGAGAACAGATTGGCGGCCATCAGCAGCAGGGTGATGTACAGGATCGTCGGGGCAAGGTCGTTGTGGGTTTCAGAGTTGATCACCACGATCCCGCAGGCCACCACCAGCCCGATCAACCACCCGAGGGCATTGATCCATGGACTGGGGCTGATGGCGATCACGGCATCGACAAGGTTCGGGCTGCGTGGTGTTCGGGCAAAGAGGTTGAAAAAAAAGGGCAACGCTTTGCGCGTGCTCGCAGACCGATTGTTTTTCATTATGACCCTGCACATCTGATAGCGGGGGGACGGAGCATCGGGAGATATCCTACAAAGCAACGGTTCTCATCCGATAGGACATAAATCCCTGAAAAACGGCCATATTCACCTGTCGACGGGGGCGCCAGTACATCGCTCCCATACTCAGGTATGAAACGCCAAACCCATGGATGAGCGCGTTGACCTCAGGTACGACATACGTTTGCCGGTCAACGGCATAACCTGCTCATACACCGCGCATCGTTGCTCCGGATTATTGAAAGGGGGCGAGATGGCACGCCAACCTTCCAACTTCTGAGGCCTCATCGCCGGGCGGTTTCCATGATGAACAGAAATGACCTGCGTCGTGCTGACATCAATCTGCTGGTGGTCTTCGAGTCGATGATGCACGAGCGTAATGTCAGCCGTGTCGGCGAGAAGCTTTTCCTCGGTCAACCGACCATCAGCAGTGCACTGGGGCGTTTGCGCCAGATGTTCGACGATCCGCTGTTCATCCGCTCCGGTCGGGTGATGGAGCCGACGTCACGGGCCGAAGAGATTTTTTCCAACCTGGCGCCGGCCCTCGATGGCATCGCGGCGGCCCTGAGTCGTTGTCAGGCGTTCAATCCCGAGACCAGTGAGGCGACGTTCCATGTCGGCCTGTCGGATGATGTCGAGTACGCGCTGTTTCCTTCTTTGCTGCGGCGTTTGCGGGTGGAAGCACCGAACATGACCCTGGTGGTGCGCCGCGCGGACCACTGGCAGATGTCGCAACTGTTGACCTCGGGGGAAATTTCCCTGGGCATCAGCCATACCCTGGACCTGCCCGCCAATGCGCGGCGCAAGGGGCTGCGCCCGATTCGCCCGATGCTGCTGCGCGCCGATTCGCAGCCCGGGGAGCTGGACCTCGACGAGTTCTGCCGGCGCCCTAACGCGGTGGTCTCCTCAATGGGCAACGTTATAGATGAAGTGGATAGCACCTTGAGCCATATCGACCGCCAGCGCAAAGTGGTGCTGACGGTGCCACAGTTCAGCGCGTTGCCGGTGCTCCTGGCCGACAGCGACATGATCGCCATTGTCCCTGACTACGTGGCCCGCTCCATGGCCATGATCGACGGACTGCGCGCCGAATTCGCGCCGCTGGACCTGCCGCAGCAGGAACTGTCGATGGTCTGGCGCGGGGCGACGCACAACGATCCGGCCGAGCGCTGGCTGCGCTCACGTTGCAGCGCGTTCCTGGCCGAACAGGAAGCAGGGGGGCGGCGGTCGCTGCCGGTCGAAAACACACTTTCATCCGTTGCCTGATCGGGCGTCAATGGCCGGTAACACACCATGCTGAATTTCTTCCAGGCCCACCCCCTGATCATCGGTGCGGCGCTGATGCTGCTCGACCTGTCGCTCTGGCGCGTGCTGGGCATCGACCGCCCGGTCGTGCGCATGTTTTCGCGCATCGCCGTGTTCGTGGCATTTTCCTGGGTGCTGACGGCCGCCGGCATCAGCCCGTTGCAGCCGCCGTTGTGGCCCGATGACGCGATCCTCAACCTGATGGCGACGATGATCGGCATCGCCTGGTGGTTGTTCGCCGCTCGGACATTGACGGTGGTGCTCGGCAATGGCCTGACCTCGCGCGGCGGCCATACCGCGCGTTTGCTGCACGATGTGATCGGCGCGGCGATTTTCCTCATGGCGATCGTCGGCGCGGCGGCGTATGTCCTGCAATTGCCGGTCAAGGGGCTGCTGGCGACTTCCGGGGTGATGGCGATCGTTGTCGGTCTGGCGTTGCAAAGTACCTTGAGCGACGTGTTCTCCGGCATCGTGCTCAACACCACCAAACCCTACGAAGTGGATGACTGGATCGTCATTGATGGCGTCGAGGGCCGGGTGGTGGAAATCGACTGGCGCTCAACGCACATGCTGACCAAACTGGGCAGCATGGCCGTTGTCCCCAATTCGCTGGCGGCCAAAGCCAAGATCCTCAACCTCAGTCGCCCCGGCAATGCCTATGGCGTCAGTGTAGTGATGGCGATTCCCAGCACTGTCCGTCCGCGCAAGGCCATTGATGCATTGGAAAAAGCCCTGCGAGGCACCCGCGCCTTGCTGCCCGGGTTCACGCCCAAGGTCTCGGTGAAAAGCTCGCACCTGGAATACAACGAATACGAACTCAAGGGGTTCATCGAGTCGCTGTCGCACAAGACCGAAGTGCGTAACCTGATGTTCGACCTTGCCCATCGTCATCTCGAGGCGGCGGGCGTCAGTTGGAGCGTGCTGCCCGACGTTCAGACGTGGAATCGGCCGCGCCGCCTGCTGGAAGATGTGCGGGTGTTCCGCTCGCTGAGCCTTGAGGATCGCGACCGCCTGGCCGACCACATGACCGCCGTGGACTACCAGGCCAACGAAGTCCTGCTGGCGTTCGACGCGGTGTCCGATTGCCTGATGATCATCAGTACCGGGGTGGTCTCGGTGTCGATCCACGACGGTGAGCGCTTTATCGAAGCCGGGCGCATGGGGCCCGGCGAAGTGCTGGGTGAGGAGGGCATCCTGGCCGAAGGGCGTTCGCGCGGCGAGTTCCGCAGCCTGACCAGCGGGCGGTTGTTCCGCATCGAGCGCAGCCTGCTGGGTGCGCAACTGGAACACAGCAATGACCTGCACATCGCCCTGGACAATCTGGTGCACCAGCGCGAAGAAATCCGTGAATCGGTGGTGGCGAAAAAACCGGTGCACACCAAACGCAGCGGTTTTCTCGGCTGGTTGCAGAAAAAGCGCCTGCCGTCAGCGTGAAAACCGGCTGCGGTACTCGCGCGGCGAAATCGACAGATGGCGGTGGAAGGTGTAGCGCATGCGCTCCTCATCACCAAAGCCGCACAGCTGTGCGATCTGATCAATGTTGCGCTCGGAGTCCTCGAGCATCCTGCGCGCCGCCTCCATGCGAAACATCTCCAGGGCCTTGGCCGGGGTGCGTCCGACCTTGCGCTTGTAGACCCGGGAAAAGTTTCGCGGGCTCATCTGCGCCTGGCGGGCGAGGGATTCGACGGTCAGGTTGGCGTCGCCCAGGTTCGCGCTGATCCACAGGTGCAAGTCGTCAAAGCTGCCACCGTCGTCCATTTGCGATTGCAGCAAATGACTGAATTGCGCCTGGCCACCGGGGCGCTTGAGGTACACCACCAGCTCCCGGGCCACTTCCAGCGCCACCTCGCGACCGCAATCGGCCTCGACCAGCGCCAGCGACATGTCGATACCGGTGCTCACGCCGGCTGACGTCCACACCGCGCCTTGCTGGATGAAGATCGCGTCAATGTCGACCTCGATCGTTGGAAAGCCGCTCTTGAGCAGGTCGCACATCGCCCAGTGCGTGGCGGCGCGCAAGCCGTCGAGCAAGCCCGCCTGGGCCATCAGGAATGTACCGCTGCACACCGAAGCGGTGCGCCTGGCGTTCGCCGCTGCCTGGCGCAGCCAATTGACCAGCGCGACCTCATCGAGCATGGCCCGGCGAATGTCCGGCGCGCCCGGTACGATCAGGGTGTCCACCGCGCTGTCCGTGAAGTCTTGCAGCGACGCGGTGTGTACCGACAGGCCTTCGGCCGTGGCAATCAACCCACCCTCCAGGCTGGCCGTGTGCACGGTATAGCCGGGCAGACCGCGTGTGGCCATGGCTTTGGAGGCGGCCCAGAACACCGTTTGCGCACCGGTCAGGTCCAGCAGGCCCATCTGCGGATAAGCCAGGAAAACCACGGTGCGCGGGTGGGAGAGGGCGACGGTGGGGTGGTCGGTGAGGCTGGTGAGAATGTTCATGACGGCGTGCTCGGTGATCGCAAGGCATTGGTGTGGGGGTGGTTATCTGGCATGTCGAGCGTCGACTGCCATTTTCATCCGAAGCTCAGGCTGGGTAAAGATTGCAGCGCGTTGGCCTGACCGCTGCACGTTCTCGCGTCGACCGCGGGCGGGAGCAAGGGCAGGGCGAACGTGAACGCGGCACCCTGGCCTTTGATGCTCGTGGCCCAGATCCGGCCTTCGTGGAACTCGATGATCGAGCGACAAATGGACAAGCCCATGCCCAGGCCTTCATCGCGGGTGGTATAGAACGGGCTGAACAAACAAGACAGTTGGGTTTCTTCGATCCCCTTGCCGCTGTCTTCGATCTTGATCAGCACTTCGTTGCGTTCCACCCAGGTGCGAATGTCCAGCGAGCGGTTACCGTCACTCGAAGTGCCCATGGCCTGGCAGGCGTTCATCACCAGGTTGATGATCACCTGCTGCAATTGCACGCGGTCGCCATTGATACGGGCCTGGCCGGTGTCCAGCGCCAGGTGCTGCCTGATGTGCTTCTGGTTCATCTCGTGCTGGATCAGCAGCAGGGTGTCGGTGACGATGCTGTCGAACACCTGTTCCTGGCGATGGGGCAGGCACTTTTTCGACAGTGCGCGGATGCAGGCGATGACCTCATTGGCTCGCTGCGAGCTCTGAATGATCCGCTGCACGGACAGTTTTGCCTCGTGTAGGTCGGGTGGTTCACGGTCCATCCAGCGCAGGCAGGATTCGCCGCTGGAGACGATCGCCGCCAGCGGCTGGTTGACTTCATGGGCGATGGAGGCGGCAAGCTCGCCCAGTGACGTCGTGCGGGTGACGTGGGCCAGTTGCGCCTGGGAATCGAACAACGCCTGTTCGGCCTTGCGCTCGCAGGTGATGTCCATCAACGCGGCCACGTATTCACGGCACTTGGGGCAACTGCCGGGGTTGATGGCATTGATCACCATCTGCGCGTAACGCAGGCTGCCGTCCGGCATGATCAGGCGTTGTTCCAACTCGATGTCCAATGCCCCGGCGGCGAGTCGGGCGAACAGATCGTCAGCCTGCAAGCGGTCGTCAGGGTGCAGGCGGGCCGTCATCAACGCCCAGGAGGGCTCGATGTCCTGGGGGTAGCCATAGATGCGGAAGGCTTCATCCGACCAGCGAATTTCCTTGCATTGGCCATGCTCGAAGCGCCAGCCGATGCTGCCGGTCCGGCTCAGGCGCTGTGCGCTGGTGAGAAACGCCTGATTGCGCCGCAGCTCATCGGTCGACCATTTGCCGCGCAGGGTCAGCAGGGTGATGGTCAGCAACGAGACGACGCACCGAATGTAGCCGGCAATACTGCCTGTCTTCTGGATAACGTATTCGAAGATAAAATCGCCGGTGACCAGCACGAAACAGAGAAGCGCTACGTACAACACTACCCGAATCGAAAAGATATGCGCCGAGACGAATAGCAAAGTGATGTAGAGCACCGCATGGGCCAGATCCGAGTCGAGCATCAGGTTGATGGATGAAATGGTAATGGCCGCCAAAAAAGAGGCGCTGAACGCCAGCCGGTCTGATGCCAGAATACGCTTGCACAGTCGGGTGAGCATCATGTTGTCGCCTTCCGTACTTGATTGGACCAAACGATCAGAAAAATCGACGAGCCATGTTCTTGATAAAAAAAGCGCTCTTTGGGGAAAGAGCGCTAAAACCCATTCTGGCCAGGAGAAACCAAATCGGGTGCGGGTCTTGATGGAGCAGTAAACCGGGTCGGTCAGTCCATGTTGAAGTGCGTGTTGATATACATGGGCGAGTCGTAACCTGTGCCCAGGGCTGCGACGCGGCGTTCGATCAGGCGGTCGGAACCACCTTCGGCGACACGGCGTTCGATGAGGCGGTCGGAGCCACCTTCGGCGACACGGCGCTCGATCAGGCGGTCGGAGCCACCTTCGGCAACGCGGCGTTCGATCAGGCGGTCGGAGCCACCTTCGGCAACGCGGCGTTCGATCAGGCGGTCGGAGCCCCCTTCGGCGACACGGCGTTCGATCAGGCGGTCGGAGCCACCTTCGGCGACGCGGCGTTCGATGAGGCGATCCGACCCGCCTTCGGCAACGCGACGTTCGATCAGGCGATCCGACCCGCCTTCGGCGACACGGCGTTCCATCAACCGATCCGACCCGCCTTCGGCAACGCGACGTTCGATCAGGCGATCCGACCCGCCTTCGGCGACACGGCGTTCCATCAACCGATCCGACCCGCCTTCGGCAACGCGACGTTCGATCAGGCGATCCGACCCGCCTTCGGCAACGCGACGTTCGATCAGGCGATCCGACCCGCCTTCGGCGACACGGCGTTCGATCAGGCGATCCGACCCGCCTTCGGCAACGCGGCGTTCGATCAAGCGATCCGACCCGCCTTCGGCGACACGGCGTTCGATGAGGCGGTCGGAGCCACCTTCGGCGACACGGCGTTCGATCAGGCGGTCGGAACCGCCTTCGGCGACACGACGTTCGATCAGGCGATCCGACCCGCCTTCGGCAACGCGACGTTCGATCAGGCGGTCGGAGCCACCTTCGGCGACACGGCGTTCGATCAGGCGGTCGGAGCCACCTTCGGCGACACGGCGTTCGATCAGGCGGTCGGAGCCACCTTCGGCGACGCGGCGTTCGATCAGGCGATCCGAGCCGCCTTCGGCGACACGGCGTTCGATCAGGCGGTCGGAACCACCTTCGGCAACGCGGCGTTCGCTGAGGCGATCCGCGCCTCCTTCAGCGATACGGGTAGGTGCCGATCGTGGGCGATATTGCTGTTCCGGTGGCTGGGTGTCTTCGTGAGCATTGTTCTCCCGCCCGGCAACGACATTCGGTTCAACGCAGGTTTCGCCGGCGACAGCGTGCCCTGCGATCAAACCCGTTGCCGCAAGAAAAGCGATGGCCAGGCCGAGATCTTGAGTCTTCATCATATTCACCCTATGTGGACGGTAGGCTCTTCCATGAATATCCCGGGCAGGTCGATGCACTATTCATGTTAGCGAGCGTATAAAACTGCAGGAATTGGGTATTGCCGGAACTGACTAAATAGTAAAGGACTGAACAGTTGCGTCACTTATGCGTAGGGTTTTCTCGCAGGTATCTTTGTATGAGTTACTCACACTTAGGTATTAATGGCGATTAAGCAGAGGCTCTAACACTGTTTTAGGCCGCTGTAGCGATGGGTTGTTAGATACCCCGATCTATACATATGTATGTTGTAAGCAGTGGGGACGGATGACAGTCTTCAAGCAGGCGGGGCCATGTCAGATAGCCCCCAATCATTGAAGGTTGAGCTAATTGTCAAACGCACCAATCATTTCGATCGTCGATGATGACGACACCGTTCGTACCTCGCTGGACAGCCTGGTTCGGTCAATGGGCTACAGCGCCAGGACCTACGCCTGTGCCGAGGACTATCTGGCATGTAGCGTTGCTGAATCAACGGCTTGCCTGATTTCGGATGTGCGCATGCCCGGCATGACCGGCTTTCAGATGTACGAGGCATTGCAGGCGCGCGGTCGACGTCTGCCAGTGATCTTCATCACCGCCTGTCAGCGCGAAACCACCGAGTTCAAGGCCCGTGAACTGGGCGCTGCCGGCTACTTCAGGAAGCCTTTCAGCGGTCAGCAACTGATGAGCCGCGTGCAGGATGTCCTGAACGCCGCGGCAGCCGGCTAGTGCATCAGCGAAGTCATCGACCCTCGGCAACTATTGTTAGAGGTAATAGTGACCATCACCAAACGCAAGTTCCACTTTGCCGGCAATCACCGGACAATCACCTCCATCGAATGCAGATCACGAAGTTGCCTTGAATCATCCGGCTAACCCCGCTCATGGCGCCGCTTCCTCAATGATCAAGCGAACCTTTTTTTCAGGATGAGACCGATGCGTCGTTTATTTTTTACTGCCATGGCGGTTGCCTCGCTCGCTACGCTCGCTGGATGTGCTTCGGCACCCAATGACCCGACGCTGACCTTGCAGACCAGCAAGACCCCGGCCGAATACGCCGATTGCGTTGTGCCGAAACTGCAGGGTGATTCATTGCACCCAACGGTCTCCCAGACTCAGCGCAGCTACCGGATCGTCGTGCCGAGCAAGATTTCCGCGGACAACGTGGTCGAGGCCTACAAGGCCGGTAATGGCGGCAAGGTGTTCATCTACGAGCGGCACCTGCTGGCCTCGAACTTCCTGCCATCGAGTTTTGGCCGCGCCGCCCAGGACTGCATCTGATTCAAGCTGTAAACGTTTGCCCCGAGCTCCTTTGGTTGGCCGCAACCAACCAATTCCCTTGCCCCACACCTGATCGGATGTGGGGCTTTTTTTTGTCCAGGATTATCCATCCGCCCATTCCCCCCATTCTCCTGTAGGAGCGAGCTTGCTCGCGATGGTCGCCAACGATAACGCTGGGCACCTGACACCCCGCGGTGTTCTTGAGACCATCGCGAGCATGCTCGCTCCTACAGGGAGATGGGCGAAATGGTGGAGTGGGGGAATGCAGGTAACTGTGGGAGCGAGCCTGCTCGCGATGGTCGCCAACGATGACGCTGGATGCCTGATACCCTGCGGTGTTTTTGAGACCATCGCGAGCAAGCTCGCTCCTACAGGGACATGGGCGAATGGGGGAGTTGGGGAATGCAGGTAACTGTGGGAGCGAGCCTGCTCGCGATGGTCGCCAACGATGACGCTGGATGCCTGACACCCTGCGGTGTTTTTGAGACCATCGCGAGCAAGCTCGCTCCTACAGGGGCGGGGGACAGGCAGGGTGTTGATTGCCGAAACGAAAACGCCCCGACCACAGGGCCGGGGCGTTTTTTCTCGCGGGGCGGATCAGTAATCCCAGAACGCTGCAATCCAGCGGAACGCGTTGCCGTCGATGGCCACGCGGCCAACGGACGGGAACGGCAGGTGGGTCGCCACGAACAGCTCGCCGCTCGCGGCGGCTTCCTGCATCAGGCGCACGCGAACCCGGACCGATTCCTCCGGATCATGTTCGAAGCCGTTGTGCCATTCCGGGTGTTCGAAGGCGACGGGGAACAGTGCGTCACCGGCGAAGGTCAGTTTTTCGCCCGCGGAGTTCACGTAGACCACGCAGTGCCCTGGGGTATGGCCGCCCGTGAGTTTGGCCACCACGCCCGGTGCCACTTCGTACTCGTCGTCGAACGTGCGCACGTTGCCGCGGTAATCGTTGATGAACTGGTTGGCGGTGGCACGCAGGACATCCGGCACCGGCGACGGCATGTCGGTGTGTTCGAAGTCCGGCGATTCCCAGAACGCGACTTCAGTCGCCGTCACATGGATGCGCACATCAGGACTCAGGCGCTTCTTCACGTCATCGACCAGCAAGCCGCCGATATGGTCCATGTGCATGTGGGTGATGATGATGTCGGTCACGGAGCCCAGGTCGATACCGGCGTTTTCCAGGCGCTTGGGAAGCTGGCCTGCCCGTGGAAACCCGGGGAATTGGCCACCCAGGCCGGCGTCTACCAGGATGGTCTGGTTACCGGTGCGGATGACCAGCACGTTCAGTGCCCAATCGAATGCGTCAGGACCGACGAAGATGCTCTCGAACCACTCGCGACGGGTTTGTGGGTCGACGTTGGTGGACATGGTCGAGGTCGGCAGCGGCAGCACGCCATCGCTGACTACCAGCACGTCGATCTCGCCAACGCGCAGCGCATAGCGAGAAGGCACCAGCTCTTCGAAACCGGCAGTGCCCGGGTTGAATGCGGTGGTGGGTTCAAGGGCTTGGGGATTGGTATCCAGGTGCAAGGTCATGGGTCGGTCTCCGGTATTTGGGGCAAAATTTCCGATGAAATTTTTCCTCTGCCCGACGGCTGTTCAATCAGTTGCTGTCAATCTATCCGCAACTTTCATGGCGTAATCAACGCAGGCCGCTAGTTCAGGCTTGTTATGAGTGCAGCAGGTTGTCTGCTGTAAATTCATAGTATTGGCGGACCGCCCATGGCGCAGTTCTACGTCGGTTCAGAAAAACCATACGTCAGTGGCATGGGGATATACGAAGGTTTAAAACAGCATGGGCAATACATTCAACGGTGCTGATGGAGGGCCGTTTCGATATAGCTCAGAAGTTTGTTGGTTTCACAGGGTTTAGGCAGATAGGCGATCAGCGTCGGCGACTCGCTGATCGCCTGGGGAAGGTTTTCGGGGTATGCCGTGATGAAGATCGTGGGAATCCGATGGCCCATTTCGAGCAGATGTTGATGCAGCTCAAGGCCGCTCATTCCGGGCATCTGAATGTCGGAAATCAGGCAGTCGGTGTGAGCGGGGTCGTTCGAATCCAGAAAGGCCAGCGCACTGCAGTAAGTCTTGATTTTGTAGCCCATGGAACGCAACAGATTATCAAGCGCCATCCGCACTGAATCGTCATCATCGACGATTGCAACAATCATCCTGGCGGTGTTCGAGTCCTGGTTCATCAAGTGTGCTCATGAAGTTTTCTATCGTGATTACAACATACGCGAAGTGGGTGGGGGTAAAAGTATACCTATGTATGATCGGCTAAGACCTAAGCGTCGTTGTCGTGCTGGAAACGCCTGTGGAATGATTATTTTTTTGCCGTGGATGGGTTATCTTCTCATTTAACGGCTAGTCTCAATGGCACAACTCCCTGACGGCTCCGCCGAAAAAAACAATAACCGCATGACCGTCATGCGCGGCCGTTGCAAGCCGACCTCTTGTTCCCCATCCGATGGATAACGACATGCAGATACTGTGGAACGATGGCGAGCGCACGTTCTCTCGAGAGCCGGGCTCGGCGGCGCAGGGCGGCCGTCCGGTGCTGGTGGCGCGGCCGACTGCCGAGCAACCGCTGCCGGCGTGCCTCGGTCGTTTCGCCCACGAGTTCGCCCTCAAGGATGAACTCGATGGCGCCTGGGCCGTGCGGCCGCTGGAGATGGTGCGAGAAAACGGCCAGATGTATCTGCTGCTGGAGGACACCGGCGGTACGCCACTGCTGCAATTGTTGAATGCTCCCATGCCCACGGCGACCTTTCTGCGCCTGGCCATCAGCATTGCCCAGGCATTGGGCAAGCTCCATCAGCGCGGGTTGGTGCACAAGGACATCAAGCCGTCGCACATTCTGGTCAACTGCGCCGATGGCCGGGCTCGCCTGACCGGGTTCGGCCTGGCGTCGTGGCTGCCCCGCGAGCGCCAGGCGCTGGAAACCATCGCCGGCACGCTGGCTTATATGGCACCCGAGCAGACCGGGCGGATGAATCGTTCGATCGACTTGCGCAGCGACCTGTATTCCTTCGGTGTCACGCTCTACGAGATGCTCACCGGTTCGTTGCCCTTCATGGCCTCTGACCCGATCGAGTGGGTCCATTGCCACATCGCGAAAAAGCCGCAGTCGCCGAGCGAGCGGGTCAAGTCCGTTCCCGACGTGCTGTCCGGGATCGTCATGAAATTGTTGGCCAAGACCGCCGAAGAGCGTTACCAGACAGCCGCGAGTGTCGAACAGGATCTGCGCCAATGCCTGGCCGACTGGGAGTCGCTGGGGCACATCAATGCATTCGCGCTGGGCGAGCAGGGCACCTCCGACCGGTTGATGATTCCCGAGAAACTCTACGGCCGCGAGCAGGAGGTCAGCGCGCTGATCGCTGCGTTCGACCGCAGCATCGCCAGCGGCGCGCCGGAGCTGATGCTGGTCACCGGTTATTCGGGGATCGGCAAGTCGTCCGTCGTCAATGAACTGCACAAGGCGCTGGTGCCGCCCCGTGGTCTGTTCGCCGCCGGCAAGTTCGACCAGTACCGGCGCGACATTCCCTATGCCACGCTGGTGCAGGCGTTCCAGAGCCTGGTGCGTACGCTGCTGGGCAAGAACGACGTCGAACTGGCGCAGTGGCGCGATGCGCTGCAAGGTGCCCTGGACGCCGAAGCGGGGCTGATGACCGACCTGATACCGGAACTGAAACTGATCATCGGTGAACCGCCACCGGTGCCTGCCCTGGAGCCACAGCAGGCGCAACGACGGTTCCTCCTGGTGTTCCGACGCTTTATCGGCGTGTTCGCCAGGTCCGAGCATCCACTGGCACTGTTTCTGGATGATTTGCAGTGGATCGACGCGGCGACGCTCGATCTGCTGGAAGACCTGCTGACCAGCTCCGACGTGCAGCACCTGTTGCTGGTGGGCGCCTACCGCAGCAACGAAGTGAATGTCGGCCACTCGCTGACCGGCAAGCTCCAGGCCATTCGCAACAGCGGTGGGCGGATCGACGAAATCACCCTGGCGCCCCTGGCCAAGGTTCACATCGAGCGGCTGATCGCCGATGCGCTGCACGACGACCTCGTGCACATCGAGCCGTTGGCGCAACTGGTGCTGGAAAAAACCGCCGGCAATCCGTTCTTCGTCATTCAGTTCCTGCACACCCTGGCCGACGAAAAACTGCTGACCTTCGATCATCAGGTCAGACAGTGGAGCTGGAGCGCCGAACGCATCCACGCCAAGGGCTACACCGACAACATTGTCGACCTGATGGTCGGCAAGCTCACCCGCCTGCCACCGGAAACCCAGCACGCGCTGCAACAACTCGCCTGCCTGGGCAACGTGGCCGGAACCGCGGCGCTTTCGACCGTGCTGGGCATGACCAAGGCCCAGGTGCGCGCGGTGTTCTGGGAGGCCATCCGCCAGGAACTGGTGCATCGCCTGGAAGGTGCCTACGGGTTCATGCACGACCGCATTCACGAAGCGGCCTATTCGCTGATTCCCAAGGCCGAGCGACCCGAAGCGCATCTGCGCATCGGGCGTTTGCTCGCGGCGCAGACGCCCGAGCATGAACGTGAAGAGGCGATTTTCGAGATCGTCGGCCAGCTCAACCGTGGCGCTGCGCTGTTGACCGACCGGGACGAACGCGAGCAACTCGCCAGGTTCAACCTGATGGCCGGCCAGCGTGCCAAGGCTTCGACAGCCTACGCCTCGGCCCACAACTACCTGACCACCGGCGCACAGTTGCTGGACGAGGATTGTTGGGAGCGCCTGCACGATCTGATCTTCGCGCTGGAACTGAACCGGGCCGAATGCGAGCTGCTCACCGGGCAATTGTCGGTCGCGGAAAAGCGCCTTTCAGCACTGTCGGAGCACGCCACGACGACGATTGAACGGGCGAATGTCGTGTGCCTGCAGGTGGATGACTACCTGATGATGGATCGCAGCGATGCGGCGGTCACGGTGTGCCTCGACTATCTGCGGCATGTCGGTATCGAGTGGTCGGCCAGCCCGAGCGACGATGAAGTACGCGAAGAGTACGAACGCATATGGAAGTTGCTCGGTAACCGGGAAATCGAATCGCTGATCGACTTGCCCTTGATGCAGGATGACGCTTCGTTGATGACCGTCAGCGCATTGGGCAAATTGTTCCCGCCGGCGGTGCAAACCAATGCCAACCTGACATGCCTGGTCATCTGCAAGGCGATCAGCCTGTGCCTTGAAGGTGGCAACTGTGATGCCGCGAGCTTGCACTATGCCAATGCCTTCCGGGTCCTGGGACGGCGTTTCGGTGATTATCAAGCCGGGTTCCGTTTTGGTCAGCTCGGTTGTGCGCTCGTTGAACAGCGGGGTTTGAAGCGCTTCGAAGCGAGTACTTACCTGTGTTTTTCGATTTTTGCCGTGCGCTGGATGAAGCCCGTCAGCGAGTGCCGTGATCTATTGCGCCGTTCGTTCGTGGCGGCGAATCGAATCGGTGATCTGCCCTATGGCGCCTACGCCGGTAACAGTCTGATTTCCGATTTGTTGTTTGCCGGCGAGCCATTGTCCGAAGTCCAGGCTGAGGCCAAGCGAGGGTTGTCCTACGCACGCAAGGTGCGTTTCGGTCTGGTGATCAGCTTCATGAGCACACAGTCGGCGCTGATCCGCATGCTGCGAGGCCTGACATCGGTCTTCGGGTGCCTCGATGACAGCAAGTTCAACGAGACAGGCATCGAGGCCCATTACGCCAGCAACCCGGACCTGGCCCTGGCCGAGAGCAAGTACTGGGTGCGCAAGCTCCAGGCCCGCTACATGGCCGACGATTTGCCCACCGCCATGCAGGCGGCCGACAAGGCCAGGCAGTTGCTCTGGACCATGAGCCTGTTCTTCGAGGAGGCCGAGTACTACTTCTTTGACGCCCTGACGCGGGCACGCTGGTGCGACAGTCTGGAAATCGGTGAGCGCGCCCCGCACCTGAGCGCCATGGCCGCCGCACATCAGCAATTGAACACCTGGGCGCAACAGTGCCCGGAAAATTTCGCCAGCCGCGCCGCTTTGGTCGAAGCCGAAATCGCCCGTGTCGAAGGGCGGATGATCGAGGCCGAGCTGCTGTTCGAACAGGCCATCCACTCGGCGCAAAAAAGCGGCTTCATTCATATCGAAGCGCTGGCCAACGAGCTGGCTGCGCGGTTCTACGCCGCTCGCGGGCTTGGCAAGGTCGCCAGTGTGTACATGCAGGATGCCCGCTACGGCTACCTGCGCTGGGGCGCTGACGGCAAGGTGCGCCAGCTCGAGGCGCGCTACCCGGCGCTGCGTACGGAAACCCAGGCGCTCGGGCCGACGACGACCATGGTCGCGCCGGTCGAACACCTCGACCTGGCGACCGTGATCAAGGTTTCCCAGGCAGTGTCGAGTGAAATCGTCCTGGAAAAGCTGATTGACGTGATCATGCGCACGGCCATCGAGCAGGCCGGCGCGGAGCGGGGCGTGCTGGTCCTGTCGGACACCGGTGAGCACCGCATCGCCGCGCAAGTGACCACCGGCAGCGACTCGATGCAGCTGGGTGATGAACCGATGACATCGGCGCGACTGCCCCAGTCGCTGCTTTACCATGTGTTGCGTACCGGCGAGACCGTATCGCTGGATGATGCGATGACCGAACCGGCGTTCGCCGACGACCCTTACATTCGCCAGCGCAATGCGCGCTCGATCCTCTGCCTGCCGCTGATGAACCAGGCCAAGCTGACCGGCGCGCTCTACCTGGAAAACAACCTGGCCGCGCGGGTATTCAGCCCCACGCGCATTGCCGTGCTCAAGCTGGTGGCCTCGCAGGCGGCGATTTCCCTGGAAAACGCTCGTCTGTACCGTGAGGTCGCGGAGCGCGAAGGCAAGATCCGCCGTCTGGTGGATGCCAACATCATCGGCATTCTGGTGTGGGACGCCAATGGCGACATCATCGAGGCCAACGATGCGTTCCTGCGCATGGTGCGTTACGAACGCGAAGACCTGACCTCGGGCCAGTTGCGCTGGCGGGACCTGACCACACCGGAGTTTCGCGAGATCAGCGAGCGACATCTGGCCCAGGCGGTGCGCACCGGTTATGCGCAACCGTACGAAAAAGAATATTTCACCAAGGACGGTGGGCGCCTGCCGGTCATCGTCGGCCTGGCCATGTTCGAGGCCAATACCAAGGAAGGCGTGGCCTTCGTCCTCGACCTGACCGAGCGCAAGCAGGCGGAAGAGAAAATCCGCGACAGCGAGCGGCGTTATCGCGAGGTGCAGACCGAACTGGCCCATGCCAACCGCGTGGCGACCATGGGGCACCTGGTGGCGTCGATTGCCCACGAAGTCAATCAACCGATCGCCGCCGCCATTCTCAATGCCGACGCGGCCTTGCGCTGGATGAGCCTGCAACCGCCGGAAATCGACGAAGTGCGCACCGTGCTGGGCAGTCTGATCCAGGACGCCAATCGTGCGGCCGATGTGTTGGGGCGCATTCGTCAACACATTCGCAAGGCGCCACCGCAGAAGGGGCCGGTGGACATCCATGCGGCGATCGGCGAAATGATCGAACTCACCCGTGGCCAGGTCAGCAAGAACGGCGCGTCGCTGCTGACCGACATCGAGCAGGCGCTGCCTTCGATCACCGGAGACCGCGTCGAGCTGCAACAGGTGTTGCTCAACCTGATCATGAACGCCCTCGAAGCCATGAATGGCGTGAGTGACGATGAGCGCCAGTTGCACATCAGCGCGCGACTGAATGATGCCGGCAGCGTGCTGGTCTGTGTCAGCGACTCGGGGCCGGGGTTCTCTTCGGACAACACCGAGCAGATTTTCGCCTCGTTCTACAGCACCAAGCCGACCGGCATGGGCATGGGGCTGTCGATCTGCCGCTCGATTATCGAGGCACATGGTGGCCGCTTGTGGGCCAGCGCCAATACGCCGCGGGGCGCTGTCGTCCAGTTCACCCTGCCGGTGGAACAGGTCGAGGCGTAATACTTAGGTTTGCACTGAGGTATATGAATGGTCGTTTGAAGTAGTCACAGGTACAAATGTAGTGCCGCAACCCCAGCGATATAGTCGTTTCAAGGGTTGCGGAGAATGTATCGTGAATACGCTGGCCATGAAGTTGACGAGTGGGTGCCTGGACCTGATGCAAACCGACGCGCAAGCTGACAACTTGCCGGTCGGTTGCCATCTGGTCAGCCCCAGAGGTTTTTACTTGCACCACGGCATCTACCTGGGTGGCGGCGAGGTCATTCATTACTCCGGGTTCAGCGGTTCGTTCAGGGCCGGGCCGGTGGAAGTGGTCGGTCTTGAACAGTTTGCCAATGGCCGGTCCATCTGGATCGTGCAGGAGGCCCGGGAATATTCGGATGATGAAGTGGTCAGCCGTGCCCGCTCGAGGGTAGGGGAGAGCCGATACAGCGTGTTCTCCAACAACTGTGAGCATTTCTGCAACTGGTGCATCAGCGGCAAAAGTTGCAGTGCGCAGATCAGGGCATTGTTCCATTACCCGCGTTACTGGCTGTCGCTGGTTTCGGCGCTGCACCTGTCCTTCATCGCGTGAATGTCCGCATATTTCCAATGGATTTACGCAAGTTTGTGTACTGCTCAATCTGAGATAAAGTGGCGTACTACACTTTTTCTCAAGCGGGGAGCTGTGCATGAGCGGGAATCCACCCTCCAACAAGCAAGGCAATCAAAGCCCTACGGTGTTTGTGGTGGATGATGACGCGTCCATGCGCAATGCCTTGAGCAACCTTCTGCGCTCGGCCGGCATTCAGGTCGAAACCTTTGCCTCCACGACCGAGTTCCAGGACCGCCCCAAGGGTGACAACGCCAGTTGCCTGGTGCTAGATGTCCGGCTGCAAGGCGCCAGTGGCCTGGAGTTCCAGCGCCAGTTGGCCAGCAGCAATGCCAATATTCCGATTGTGTTCATCACCGGCCATGGCGACATCGAAATGTCGGTCAAGGCGATGAAGGCCGGCGCGGTGGACTTCCTGGCCAAACCCTTTCGCGAGCAGGACCTGCTGGACGCGGTATCGGCGGCATTGCAGGCGGATGTCAAACGCCGGGAAAACGAACAGCAGTTTTCCGACCTGCACAGCCACTATCAATCGCTGACCGTGCGGGAAAAAGAAGTCATGGCCCTGGCCGTCAAAGGCCTGATGAACAAACAGATCGCCGGCCAGATGAACCTCAGCGAAATCACCGTGAAAATCCACCGTGGCCACGCCATGAAAAAGATGAACGCCAAATCGTTCGCCGACCTGGTGCGCATGTCCGAAGCCCTGGGCGAACGCCTGGAACACTGACCCAGAACCCGCCCCCACTCCCTGTGTGGGTGTATGACATCAGGGTGTACCTGAAACCTGTGGGAGCGGGCTTGCCCGCGATGGCGTCAGAACATTCAATATCGAGGGTGGCTGACACACCGCTATCGCGAGCAAGCTCGCTCCTACAGGGGGCGGTCATGGCTACTTCATTTCCCAGCGCCCACCTCCCGACTCGCAATCCACCTTCACCTGGCTCAGGTGCTCGGCATCGTAGTAGTAGGTGGTGACCTGCGCGTTATCGGGAATGTTCGGCGATTTGGCATTCTTGTCCTTGCTGGTCGAATGCGGGTTGGCCAGCGACTCCTGCGTCAGCGTCGCGACGCAACGGGCCTGATAATGATCGTCGCACTGAGCGACCTTCTTCTTGGTGCTGGTCAGCATGTCCTTGCTTTCATTGCTGCACGACCAGTCGATGGCATTTACCGGCATGCCTTCGTATTCATAACAACTGTGGGACTCTACCGCGGGTACTGAAGGGCTTTGCGAGCGGGTCAGCACATCGCACCCTTCAGCGAAGGCCAGCGCCGGGCTGAAGCTGGCGAGCAGAAGCAGAACTCTGGTGTTCATCGGGGCATCCTCAACAATGGCGCCTCGCCCAGGGAAGGGAGCTGCGTCGATAGTCATTCGAAAACACCGGTAACCGCGAGGTTCAATCAATCTCCCCCCCTCTGTAGGAGCGAGCTTGTCGAGCCGTCGCGATGGACGTCAACGATAACGCTGGTTGACTGAATGCCCGCGGTGCCTGGTCCTCCATCGCGACGGTGCGACGACTCGACAAGCTCGCTCCTACAAATGTTTCAGAAACCTCTGATATTGAGTCAGTCCCCCTCGAATGCTGTACTCGAGCCCCGGTTTGATGAGGTTTCGAGACAGCAACAATGAAAAAGCCGCCAAAGCTGACAGGGCAACACGATCCCGTGTTCGACCTGCTGGGACAGTCGCCACACAAGGAACGCCTTGCCGATTACCTGGCCCTGCTGGTGCCACTGGATGACCAGAGGCGCTACCGGCCGTTCAACGAACTGCGTTACCGCTGGGCACCTGGTCTGGATGCGAACCTGTGCTGGGCGCTGGTCAAGAAAGCGCGGGTAGCGCAGTACACTCGGCTTTTGCCGCTGGGTGATCCTCTGCAGTGGGGGCACTATCTGCTCACGCCGCTGGCGCAGAAAGCGATCTCTGCCGTGGACCGTCAGGCGACGACGGCCGCGCTGGAGTTCATGACCAGCCAGATCGGCGAGCATGCACATTTCAGTTACCTGCTCAATGACCTGATCGAAGACGAGGCCATCAGCAGCAGTCAGCTCGAAGGCGCTGCGACCACCACGCGGGTGGCCAAGGACATGCTCAAGCGCAAACGCCTGCCGCGCACGCCGGACGAGCGGATGGTGATCGGTAACTACAAAATGATGAATTTCGCCTGGGAGAAGCGCGACGAGGCCCTGAGCGCCGAGCTGATTTCAGCGATGCATCGAGTGGGGGTCGAGGGCATTGATGATGAGCAATACTCGCCGGGAGTGTTCAGGGACAACGATAACGTCGTGGTCCAGGACGGCGAGGGTAATACCGTGCATGTACCGCCTCCGGCGGCCGGGCTGGTGTCTCGATTACGCAGGCTGGCAGACTGGATCAATCAGTCTCACAACGACATCGAAAAGGCGGATTACCTTCATCCCTTGATTAAAGGGATCGCCCTGCATTTTGCGCTGGGCTATGAACATCCCTTTCGTGACGGTAACGGCCGGGTCGCGCGGGCGCTGTTCTACTGGTTCATGTTCAAAAACGACTTTTCGGCCTTCCGCTACATCGCGATCAGCATTCTGTTGCGCAATGCCCCGGTGAAATACGGGCGCTCCTATTTGAACAGCGAGGCAGATGACCTCGACCTGACGTACTTCATAGATTTCCAATGCTCGGTGATTTTGCGGGCCGTCGGTGGTTTCGCCCAGGCTTATCGGAAAAGTCTGGCGTACAGCGATCGTTTTGATAACTGGTTGCTGGAGTCCGGGTTCTTTCACCAGTTGACCGAAAAGCAACGTGCCGTTTTTCAGGTCGCCAAGAGCGGGATGGCCAAGGAGTTCACGGCCGCCAATGTGAAGCAAAATCTCGATTGTTCCTACAACGCGGCGTCGACCGCGCTGAATGGGCTGGTGGAGCTCAATGTGTTCGAGAAAAGAAGGATCGGACGCGAGTGGGTGTTCTTCTTGCGGCCCTGCAGGAACGTGCTCGCTCCCACAGGGGGCAACGAATGTGCGTAGTTTGCGATATCCTGATTCCATGATCGCCAACGTTAACGAGTGCTCTGAATCTTGATCGAACGTCGCCAATTCAGTGGAGGCATGAAGGGCAAGAACCTTCGCTACCTGAACGAAAACCCCAACCAGCCTGTTCAATTGACCCGGACCGGCTTTTTGTTGCTCGAACATTTTTCCCTGCCGGCCTTTACCCAGGCGCTGGATACCATCGTCACCGCCAACCTGTTGCGGCCCAAGCTGTTTTCCTCGCGGACCTTCGGCTTGCACGACGGCGAGGTGGTCAGTGACCTGGGGCTGGTCATCCGTCCGGACGCGCGGATTGATGCGGCAGCGATCCAGGAGCTGGATCTGCTGGTCATCTGCGGCGGCTACCGTACTGAACTCAAGGCCAGCGACGAGTTGTCCAGTTTGCTGCGACTCGCCGCCGATCAAGGCATCAGCCTGGCCGGCCTGTGGAATGGCGGCTGGTTCCTGGGCATCGCCGGCCTGCTGGACGGTTATCGTTGCGCCATTCACCCGGAGCATCGACCGGCCCTGGCGGAAATCGCCAAGGCTACCCACGTCACCAGTGAACCTTACGTCATCGACCGTGACCGGCTGACCGCGTCCAGCCCCTCGGGGGCTTTCCATATGGCGCTGGACTGGATCAAGGGCCTGCACGACAAGGCGCTGGTCGAAGGCATCGAGGACATCCTGGCGTTCGAGGAATCGCGTTACCGACGGATCAAGCCCACGGAAAACATTTGCGTCAGCGCACCGCTGCGCGAGGTGGTGAAGTTGATGGACGCCAACCTCGAAGAGCCCCTGGAACTGGAACAACTGGCGATCTACGCGGGCCGTTCCCGTCGCCAGCTGGAGCGCCTGTTCAAGGAGCAACTGGGCACCACGCCACAGCGCTACTACATGGAGCTGCGAATCACCGAAGCACGAAGGTTGCTGCAACACACCGAACTGTCCCAGGTGGATGTGCTGGTGGCGTGCGGGTTCGTGTCACCCAGCCATTTCAGCAAGTGCTACAGCTCGTATTTCGGCTATCGGCCGTCCAAGGAAAAACGCCTGGTCAAATGATCTTCCCCGAGTCGGCTCTCGCCAGCCGACTTTCCCCTCTGCGCACGCGACGTGCGTTGTCGTACGACCAAATGAACGCCAGCTCCACTTCCTGCCCCTCATGCGCAATGCCTTTGCGCGTCAGGCTTGACCGCGATCAAACAAATTAAAAAGTGAAGACGAACGGCTATTTTGCCGATTGACGCGGGGTAGGGGAGTCGCTATAAAAGGCACAGTTGTACGACGACATATGATGTTACAAACCCCCAATAACAAAAAACCGGGCCCCATCATGAACGCTACCTGCTTGCGCACGTCCCTCGACCTCGTTTCCCGTGGTCCGGTCGCTCGACCTTCGTCACCGCCATCCCCGTTATCCCTGGCCGCCGCGCCAATCTCCTGATTCACACCTGTTGTTTGTCTGACGCGACATGCCAAGCGGCGTGCTGCGTGTAGCACCGATCTCGATTGACCCCGAGAGATCATCACCCAACTCCAACAATAAAAGTGATGCCATGAATCTGAACGAGCCCATCAATGCGCAACGTGTCGGCCAGGCGGTCGGCAAATATCGCTGGACCATCTGTGCGCTGCTGTTTTTCGCCACCACCGTCAACTACCTGGACCGCCAGGTGCTCAGCCTGCTGGCACCGGACCTGTCCACGCAGTTCGGCTGGAGCAACACCGATTACGCCAACATCGCCTCGGTGTTCCAGTTCGTCTACGCCATTTCCATGCTGTTCGCCGGGCGTTTCGTCGACAAGATCGGCACCAAGAAGGCCTACGTCTACGCGATCGGCATCTGGTCGACTGGCGCGATGATGCACGCGTTCTCCGTTCCGATGGGCGAGGGTATCGCGGCGGTGTGCAGCGCCTTCGGCCTGGCGGTGATCCCGGTGTCCATCGCCGGCTTCATGCTGTCCCGTGCAGTGCTGGCCATTGGTGAGGCGGGTAACTTCCCCATCGCCATCAAGGCCACGGCTGAGTATTTCCCCAAGAAGGAACGCTCCTTCGCCACCGGGATCTTCAACTCGGGCGCCAACGTCGGCGCGGTCCTGGCACCCATCTGCGTGCCGCTGATTGCCGCGCTGTGGGGCTGGGAAGCGGCATTCATCGTGATCGGCATGCTCGGCTTCGTGTGGGTGGCGGCGTGGATTGCCCTGTACGACAAACCGGAAAACCAGACGCGCCTGTCGGCCGAGGAACTGGCTTACATCCGCAGTGACGCGCAGAGCATTGTCACCCCGGATACCGACGCGCCACAGAAGAAGGTGTCGTGGTTCAAGCTGCTGACCTATCGCCAGACCTGGGCTTTTGCCTTCGGCAAATTCATGACCGACGGTGTGTGGTGGTTCTTCCTGTTCTGGCTGCCGACTTACCTTTCGGCGCAATACGGCATGAAGGGCGCGGCCATCGTCATCCCGCTGGCGGTGCTGTACAGCATGACCATGGTCGGCAGTATCGGTGGCGGCTGGTTCCCCAGCTACTTCATGGCCCGTGGCGATGCGCCGTATGACGGCCGCATGAAAGCCATGCTGGTGATCGCGTTCTTCCCGCTGCTGGTGTTGCTCGCGCAACCATTGGGTTACATCAGCTACTGGGTGCCGGTATTGCTGATCGGCGTAGGCGCTTCCGCGCACCAGGCCTGGTCGTGCAACATCTTCACCACCGTTTCCGACATGTTCCCGCAGAAGACCGTCGCTTCGGTTGTCGGCATCGGCGGCCTGGCCGGTGGCCTGGGCGGCGTGGTGATGACCAAGATCGGTGGCTGGGTGTTCGACTATTACAAGTCAGTCAATGACATCCACACCGGCTACATGATCATGTTCGCCATCTGTGCGCTGGCGTACCTGGTCGCCTGGAGCGTGATGAAACTGCTGGTACCGCGCCACAAGGAAATCACCGATCTCTAAGAACTGTAGGAGCGAGCATGCTCGCGAAAGCGGTGGCTCAGTCACATTGATGCTGGATGTGCCGACGCCATCGCGAGCAAGCTCGCTCCTACAGGTTTCGAGGTACACACAAATGTTGTGAGCAACCCAGATCAACTGTGGGAGCGGGCTTGCTCGCGATGGCGGTGTGTCAGGCACCCTTGATGCAGGATGTGCCGGCCTCATCGCGAGCAGGCTCGCTCCCACAAGGTCTTGTGTTTACCGGCCGTGCGCCTGCGCGGCCAGTTGTTCGGCGTCCACTCGTACGAAAACAGAATCCCCCACCGCCGTCAGCACATCCCCGGCATACACCTCGCAGATGACCCGGGTCTTGCGCCCCGTTTCACCTTCCACTTTCGCCTTCAACGTCAGCGGCACGCCCATGGGCGTCGGTTTGATGAACTTGATGCCCAGGTTGCCGGTGACGCAGTTGATGCGGGGCAGGCTGGCGACTTCGCGGTTTTCCTGGCGGTAGTGATAAGCCATCGCCGTCCAGTTGGAATGGCAGTCCACCAACATCGCGATCAGGCCGCCATAGACCAGGTCCGGCCAGCCGCAATACTTGGCCTCGGGCAGGTGTTCGGCGATGACGTGCACGCCGTCTTCATGCCAGTGGCTCTTGATGTGCAATCCGTGCGGGTTGCTGCCGCCGCAGCCGTAACAAACGCCTTCGGGCGCGGCGCTGTCTTGCAGGGATGTGTCGAGGCGGGTCATGGCGGGGCATCCTTGAAGGTTGTCGGAGCCCCGGATTCTAACGCCGAATCACTCGCCGTGGCCTTCCGGCAGCTTGGCGATCACCTTGATCTCGAAACGGAAACCCGCCAGCCAGGTGACACCGATGCAGGTCACGTTCGGGAAGGGCGCGCTACCCCAGAACTGCGGCACCACGTTCTCCCAGATTCTTTCGAAGTGCGACTCCGGGTCAACGATGAACACGGTCACGTCGACCACATCATCGAAAGAGGCACCGGCCGCTGCCAGGATGGCATTCAGGTTGGTGAATGCGAGCCTCACCTGTGCGTCGAGGTCTTCCAGGGGCGAACCGTCTTCGGTGCTGCCCACCTGGCCCGAAACGAACAGGAAGCCATTGGATCGGACCGCCGGCGAATAGCGGTAGCGCTCATACAGTGCCTGGCGGCCCGGCGGAAAAACCACGTTGCGTTGTGTCATGACTGTCTCCATCAAAGGTCGGGGGTCGACTGGAATCAACCTGAGAAGAACTCTAGGGACTTGCGCCCAGGCGATAAACGAGCAACCTTGGCGCTCACTGTTTGGAGATCCCAAACAATCAGATGAACAAGAGAGGCCGTAATGGACCGTTTTGATGCGATGCAGGCATTCGTGCGGGTCGTGGAGGCGGGCAGCTTTACCAAGGCGGCCGACACCCTGCACATGAGCAAAACCACCGTGACCCAACTGGTGCAGCAGTTGGAGGCACGGCTTCGGGTCAAACTGCTTAACCGCACTACCCGCAAGGTCAACGTCACCGCCGATGGCGCGGTGTTCTACGAGCGGGCGATCCAGTTGCTGGCCGACATGGACGATGCCGAGACCAGCCTGTCCGCCGCCTCGGCAGTGCCGCGCGGGCGGTTGCGGGTGGATGTCCCGAGCCCGTTGGCGAGCATGATCCTGGTGCCGGCGTTGCCTGGGTTCTACGCCCGTTACCCGGACATCCAGATTGATCTGGGCGTCAGTGACCGCATCGTCGATATGATTGATGAAAACGTCGATTGCGTGGTGCGCGGCGGCGAGCTCAAGGATCAGTCGCTGATGGCCCGCAAGGTCGCGGATTTGCCGTTGGGCATCTTTGCCGCCCCGAGCTACCTGGCGCGGGTCGGCACACCCACGCATCCCCAGGACCTGGAAGACTCGGAACACCGCGTGGTCGGCTTCCTGTGGGCGCGCACCGGCAAACCGGTGCCGTATGCCCTGCGCAAACAGGACGAAAGGGTACAGGTCAAGGGGCGCTACGCCTTGGCGGTCGACGATGGCAACGCCTTTCTGGCCGCCGGCCTGGCGGGTCTGGGCATTCTCTGGCTGCCCAGATACATGTCCGCAAAGTTCGAGGCCAGCGGGGAACTGGTGCCGTTGTTCGAAGACTGGAGCCTGGAGACGATGCCTCTTTATCTCGCCTTTCCACCCAATCGGCATATCAGCCTCAAGCTACGGGTGTTCATCGACTGGGTCAGCGAATTGATGGCCGTGCATGCACCGGTCGCCGGGCGACAGGTGACCGCCGATTGAGCCCGTAGCGAGCTGTTTGTCCCGGCTCGGCTTGGGCTACACTCCGCGTCAGTTTACCCAGGCTTTTCGGGGTGCAATGTCGGCCTCGTATGGATCACGCGGAGCAGAAAAAGAACATGCACGATCTTCGCCCAAACCCTGAACTCGGCCTGGAATACAGCGCTGAACGGCCGATTTTTTCAGACTTTCTCCAGCAGGCGCAGCAGACACCCGAGACGATGGCAGTCGTTTCCCCTGGCGCACAATGCAGCTATCGCCAGCTCGAGGCGATCAGCCGTGGCCTGGCGGGGTTGCTGATCGAAAAAGGCGCCAGCGCCTCCGACCGTGTGGTGATCGTGGCCAGCCGCAGTGCCGGGCTGGTCTACGCCATGCTGGGCGCGATGCGCGGCGGCCTGGCCTTCACCGTGGCCGACGCCGCCTATCCGGCGGCGCGGGTGGATCAGATCATTCGCACGCTGGAGCCTGCCTTCGTGCTGCTGTGCGGCGACGCCGACCTGGATCTGCAGCTTGAAACGCCGGTCATCCGTATTCCCGAACTGCCCGACGCAGCGTTGCAGGCATTCGGCGGCGCTGTTGTGGATCTACCGGAGGTGAATCCGGCCCATGCGGCCTACATCACCTTTACATCGGGCAGCACCGGTGAGCCGAAAGGGGTGGTGACCCACCATGCGCCGTTGGTGCATTTCATTGAATGGCACGTCCGGCAGCACGGCTTCACCCGCGACGACCGCTTTTCCCTGCTGTCTGGCCTGGGCCACGACCCGGTCTACCGTGACGTGTTCACACCCTTGTCCATCGGTGCGACCGTCATCTGCCCGGCGCAGTCGAGCCTCATCGACCCCTTGGCACTGGCCTCCTGGATACAGGACGAGCGGATTTCGGCCATTCACCTCACGCCACCGCTGGGCAAACTCATTGAAACCGGGGCGAAACTGGCAGGGCTGACCTTCGACGCCCTGCGCTATTTTTTCTGGGGCGGTGATGCGTTGAGCCAAACGCTCTACCAGCAGATTCGCCTGATCGCGCCCAATGCGGCCAGTGTCAACTTCTACGGCACCACCGAAACGCCCCAGGCCATGGGTTTCCATCGCCTCGATCCGCACGCCGACAATGAGCGGATCCCGCTCGGCCGAGGCATCGACGGCGCACAATTGCTGGTGGTGAACGAGTCCAGTCAACTGGCAGCCGAAGGTGAGGTGGGAGAGATCCTGATCCGCAGCCCTTACCTGTCCCTGGGCTATTGGAACGATCCGGCGCTGACCCGCGACAAGTTCGTCCCCAACCCGTTTACCCGGATCGAGCAGGACATTTGCTACAAGACCGGCGATCTCGGTGCATACCGGGCCGACGGCAGCGTCACGTTCCTCGGCCGCGGCGACAGTCAGGTGAAGATTCGCGGCCATCGCATCGAGTTGAGCGAGATCGAAGGCGTGCTCGCGCGCCATCCGCGAATCAAGCAGGCGGTGGTGCTGGCCCAGGCGGAACAGTCGAGCCAGCGCCTGGTGGCCTATTGCGTGGCCAGCGCCGAGGTCTCACCACTGCAATTGCGCGAACACCTCGGCAAGGCGTTGCCCGACTACATGGTGCCGGCGCAGTTCGTGTTCATCGACAAGGTGCCGTTGACGCCCAACGGCAAGATCGACAAGCGCGCGCTGCCAGCCATGGCGCAACCCCAGGCGGCGTCACCGGCGAGCGACGAGGAACTGTCGCCGCTGGGGCTGGAGTTGGTGGCGGCCTGGTCGGAAATCCTTGAAGTGCCGAATCTGGATGCCAACCTGTCCTTTGTTGAGTTGGGCGGGGACTCGCTGTCGTTCGTCCAGGCTTCCATGGTGCTCGAAGGGTTGATCGGCCATCTGCCGGATCGCTGGGAAATGCTGCCGGTGCGCCAATTGTGCGGGCTGACGCAGAAGACCCGAGCGTCGATATTCTCCTTGCGGGCCATGGAATTGCCGGTGCTGCTGCGGGTGATCTCCATCCTGTTCATCGTCATCGGCCATCTTCACGTGTTCGCCAAATGGCCGATCGTGGGCGAGACCAAAGTGCTGTTCATCGTCTCGGGCATCGCCCTGGCGCGCTTTCAACTGCAAGCCATCGTCGAGCGCGGCAACGCGCGCACGCTGGGCAAATCCATCGCCGCCATCGCCGTACCGACGATTCTCTACGCCATGCTGGTGCAGGTGGTGTTCGACAAATTCCACTGGCAAACGCTGTTGCTGGTGTCCAACTGGTTTCCCGAGAGCGTCATCGGCGTGTTCACCTACTGGTACATCGAAGTGCTGGTGCAGATGATCGTGCTCATCGGCTTCGCCCTGTCGTTCGAGCGGGTGAGGAAGGTGATCATGGCCAACCCGTTTCGCCACCTGGTCACCGCCGCCTGCCTCCTGGCCGTGATGGATCTGGCGATCAGTGCCTGGCTGTTCGACGCCAGCTACCTGTACAACCGGGTGCCGCAACACTATCTGGCGATCATGGTGCTTGGCATGGCGATTCATTACGCCCACTCCGGCGCGCAGAAGTGGATCGTCAGTGCGGTGGCGGTCATCGTGATGGGCGGGGAGGACCTGCTGTTCCTGTACCAACAGGGGTCGGTCGCACGGGAGTACATCGACATTGCGGTGCCGGGTGTCCTGGCGCTGATCTGGGTCAAGTCGATTGCCGTACCGGGCCTGCTCTCGAAGGGCCTGGCCCTGGTCGCGTCGTCGACGTTGTTCATCTACCTGACGCACTTCCAGTTCTGGTCCGTGGCCAAGCGCATTGCCGAACAGCCGGTGCTGGGGGTGGTACTGGCCATCGTCGGCGGCGTTTGCGTGGCTTACGCCTGGAACAAGGGCGTGCGGATGTTGGTGCTGCTCTGGAACCGAGGCAAGAAAAAAAACGACGTGGATGCAATGGAGCGGGTGGTTTAGAACCTGTGGGAGCGAGCCTGCTCGCGATGGACGTCAACCATAACGCAGGTTGCCTGACGCTCCGCCATCGCGAGCAGGCTCGCTCCCACAGGAATTACATTCAACCCGATTCCGGGGGGCCAGAACTCAGCGGTTGAATCGCTCCACCAACGAATACTGGGTCACCGCCGTTTGCGTCAGTTCCTTGCTCAGGTCCGCCGAATGCCGGGCCTGTTCCGACGTTTGATCGGCCAGGGTGGCGATGGTGGTGATGTTGCGGCTGATTTCCTCGGCCACGGCGGTTTGTTCTTCGGTCGCGGCAGCGATCTGTGTGGTCATCTCGGTGATGTTCGCCACGGCTTCGCTGATGCCTACCAACGCCTGGTCCGCCTCGAGCACCCGCGCCACGCCTTCCTCGGCCTGGCGATGTCCGCTTTCCATGATTTTCACGGCGTTGTTCGACGAATGCTGCAACCTGGAAATCAGGTTGTGGATCTGCGCCGTGGACTCGGTGGTGCGTTGTGCCAACTGCCGTACTTCATCGGCGACCACGGCAAACCCGCGGCCCATTTCACCCGCGCGCGCGGCCTCGATGGCGGCGTTCAGGGCGAGCAGGTTGGTTTGATCGGCGATGCCTTTGATGACATCGACCACCATGCCGATTTCATTGCTGTCCCTGGCCAGTTGGGCAACCGTTTCTCCGGTCTCGCCCACCACCTCGGACAGGCGCTGGATGGCTTCGCGGGTGTCACGGGCCACGTCGCGTCCGCGCCCGGTCAGCACGTTGGCCTCTTGTGTGGCATCCGCCGTGCGCTGGACATGGCTGGCAACTTCCAGGGTGGTGGCGGCCATCTGGTTGACGGCGGTCGAGACCTGCTCGGTTTCGACCCGCTGCCGCTCCAGCCCACGGGAGCTGTCGGCCGCCAGGCCATCGGACCGGCCGGCCAGGCCAGTGAGTTGTTCGGCGGTGTCCTGCAAGCGGGTCAGGCACGTCTTCAGGCGCGAAGCCTGGCTGACGAAAGCCGTTTCCAGGCGTGCCTGCGGGCCGCGGGCGTCGCTGTACATTTTGGCGATCAAGGCGTCAGAGGTGCTGGCTTCGCTCATTTGCAGAACGTGCAGTGCACCCTGATTGCGCCGGCGTGAAACCAGCACAGCCAGCGGTGCCGAAACCGCCACGGCAAGGATGAGCGCCGGCGTGGTGCCGATCAGCGCGCCGCCCAGTGTACCGACCGCGCCCATTGCCAGCAGCGGTAGCCAGTCGAGCAGGGCGGGCAGCCATTTGTCACTGGCCGGCAGCACCGCCTTGCCTTCGCTGATGCGTTTGTAGAGCACTTCGGCGCGACGGATCTGATCGGCATCCGGTTTCACCCGGACCGATTCGTAACCGACGATCCTGCTGCCGTCGAACACCGGCGTCACGTACGCGTTGACCCAGTAATGGTCACCATTGCGTGCGCGGTTCTTGACGATTCCCATCCAGGGCTTGCCCTGCTTGAGCGCGCTCCACATGTGGGCGAACACCGCCGGGGGCACATCGGGGTGGCGCACGATGTTTTGCGGCGCGCCGATTAGGTCTGACCTGTTGAAACCGCTGATCTCGACGAAGGCATCATTGCAGTAGGTGATGTTGCCCTGTGAGTCGGTGGTCGAGATGAGTTTCTGCTGAGGTCCCAGGGCAACTTCATGCTGCGTGACGGGCTGGTTGTTTCTCAATCTGTGTTGCTCCTTTTCCTGATGCAGATCCATCGGCTTCCCGGAGGGAAAGGTTAGCAAGGAGCAAGAAAAACACCTGTCGTACGTCGGAAAATAATCCGTAACGTCGTTTTGCGATCATCGCGGTTCAATCATTCGTTTAATCAATGTTCATCATCAATAAACGCAAGTTTTGTTTTTCCGGCAACAGAGGAAGATAACCCCATACCGAATTCGCCTTTGAAGGAACCTGTGCGATGAGAATTCCAGCCTGGCTTGCCCTTGTTGCCGTATTGACTGCCGCGTTCACGCTGCCGGCCAGCGCTGCCGAGCCGGCCTGCCATTTCGCGCCGGTCGCCGACAGCACCGCCAGTTTGCAGGCGGCCCGGTCGGTGGGCGTGCTCTACAGCGAAAACACCCTCAACACCCTGGAATACCTTGAGCAATACCACTCGGTAGCCCTCAAGGGTGCCAGCAACCCGGCCCTGGACTCGCGCATCAGCAGCGCGTTCGTCAGCAGCTCGGATCCAAAACTGGCGATCAACTGGCTACTCGGTTCGTTGCACAAACAGTTCGCTTCGGTCACCGTCTACGACAACCTCGATGCCTTGGTGCAGGCCCGCCCCGACGTGGTGGTGATGCTGGACACCTACAGCCGGCTGGTGTCCAAGCGCAACAACCAGGTCGAAGCGCGCTTCATGGCCAAGTTCTACGATGCGGACCTGCAATACATCGGCAAGGCCGAAGGTTCACGGGCGCAGGAGATGCCGTCGGTGTGGGTGCAAGGCAAGGCCGCGCCGGAAATTGCCGCTCAGATCTCCCAGCAGACCGCACTGCAAGTCAATGCGCTGGAGCAGTTCGATGCGTCGCTCAAGGCACTGGTGACCTCGGGCAACGGCGCGCAAGTGGCAAGCAACTGAGGCTCGCCGCGATTGCCTTGAAGAAAGGGTTTGGCTAATCTCGCACAAACCCGCACATTCAGGCAAAAACATGCAAGACGTCCATTGCGCTGCCGATCTGCCGCACCTGCGCCGGCAAAAAATCCTGTTGATTCTCGAGCGTGACGGCAAAGTCATGTCCGGTGAGCTGAGTCAGCATTTCGCCGTTTCCGAAGACACCATCCGCCGCGACCTGTCGGAGCTGGCCACCGCCGGCCTGGTCCAGCGTGTGCACGGTGGGGCGTTGCCCCGGCCAAAGGACACCGGCAAGGATTATTTCACCCGCGTCAGCGAAACCGACGAGGTCAAGACCCAGCTGGCGCAACTTGCGGCGCGCCAGGTCGAGGATGGCCAGATCGTGATGTTCGACTCGGGCAGCACGACCTTGCAGATCGCCCGTTCGCTGCGCCCGGATATTGCCATTACCGCCGTCACCACATCGCCGATGACCGCGATCACCCTCGCCGAATACCCTGGCATCAAAGTGATTCTGGCTGGTGGCCAACTGAACCTGGCGACCATGTCGGTCAGCGGCCATGAAACCGTGCGCCTGTTGCAGGGCATCAAGGCCGACCTGTTGTTTACCGGCGTCTGTGCGATCCATCCAGAGGTGGGCATCAGCTCGCTGCATTTTGACGAGATGCCGGTGAAACAGGCGCTGATCGACAGCGCGTCCCAGGTGATCGCCGTCACCACGGCGGACAAACTGGGTGCCGTCGAACCCTTCGTGGTCGCGCCGTGCAACCGCATCCATACCTTGATCACCGAGCGTCACGTGGCGTCCGGCGATATCGGCGACTATCGCAAGCTGGGCATCGAGGTGATTCAGCTCAACACGTAATCCACGGGCTCGAGGACCGGCGGCAGGTCGGTCTCGCCCAAGGCCGTGAGCACTTCGCGCTCGATGTTGCGCACCATCGACTGGGTCGGCAGGTCGTTTTCGTCGCGGCCGAACGGGTCTTCCAGCTCATCACCGATCGCGTCCAGGCCGAAGAAGGTGTAGCTGACGATGGCGGTGAACAGCGGCGTCAGCCAGCCCAGGGACTCGGCCATGGCGAACGGCAGCAGGATGCAGAACAGGTACGTGGTGCGGTGCAGCAGCAAGGTGTAGGCGAAGGGCAACGGCGTGTGCTTGATCCGTTCGCACACCGCTTGCGCGTGGGTCAGGCTGGTCAGGTGGTTGGCCAGGCTGGTGTAGCGCCACTCACTGATCGCACCGGACTCGGCGAGGGCCGAGCATTGCTGGCCGACGTGGTCAAGAATGCGCCCGCTGATGTCCGGCGCCTGTTCGTCCGGGCGCGGCTCCAGCCAACTGCCAGCCGCTTGCAGCTCGTTCTTGACGTGCAACCGGGCATTCAATGCGTGGGTGTAGCCGCAGAGGTTGCGCAGGAGGGTCTGGCGTTGGGGGGTGTCCTTGATGATCTGTGTTTCGCGAACCATCGAACGGATCGCCACCATGATGTCGCCCCAGGCCTTGCGCGCTTCGTACCAGCGGTCGTAGCAGGCGTTGTTGCGAAAGCTCATGAAGATCGACAGCGACAGGCCCAGCAACGTGAACGGCGTGGCGTTGACCTTGGCGAAGTAGTTCGGTTGCAGGGTTTCCACCAGCACGATGGCCGCTGCCAGCAGCGTGACCATCAGGCAGCGCACGACGATCTTCTTGAAAATCGAACCCTTGAGCGACGTGAGGATGTTGATCAGGTTGGGTTTGGGGCGAACGATCATTGCGCCGCACCGAACATCGTCGTCCAGTAGATTCCCGAATCGCTCTTGGGGTCCACCGCGTAGGCGGCGCCCAGCTCCTGGTACTGCGGATTCATCAGGTTGGCACAATGGCCGGGGCTGGCGACCCAGCCAGCGACCACCCTGGACACGGTGTCCTGGCCGGCGGCGATATTCTCGCCCACCAACTGGCCGCTGTAGCCCGCCAGTTCCGCGCGGTCACCCGGCGTGCGGCCATCGCGGTCCTTGTGGTCGAAGTAATTGTTGTTGGCCATCGAGCGCGAGTGCTCTTCGGCGGCCGTGGCCAGTATCGGGTTCCAGGTCAGCGCAGGGGCGGCGGCGAAGGACTGAGTGCCGCACTGGTGTGGCCGGCTGCGCGCGGCGTTGAGTTCAGCCAGCAGCTTCTGGCCCTCGGCCTGCGAAGTGCCCAGGCGGGCGCTCAACAGCGGGCGGGCGACCACGATGCGCCAGTCGCGCTCATCGCGGCTGACGCCGATGTCGACAAATTGCGGGTCGAGTACAATCTGGCAAAAGCTCTCCTGGATCGCCTTCATCGCCGCCGCGGCATCCCGTGGCCCGGACAGGGTGATCGCCTGTACGTTCTTCATCGGGTAACCGGCGCTGACCATGGCTTGCTGCAGGTTGCCGATGCTGCTGGAAGACAGGGCCAGTCGCGGATCGCCTGCCAGCGGCGGCAGTTCCGAGGAGACCTGGCCGGCGCAGCGCTGGTTCTGGCTGCGGTAATCGTTGATCGAGTCGATCAGTTGTTTTTCGTCGGCCGCCAGCGCCTTGGCGGCGAACAGCAGGCTCAGGGACAACGTGGCAAGACGCAAAGCGGATGACAGGACACCCATGGATATCTCCCTCGATCGGACTGCGCACATGATGCGCGATGACACCCCGGTATGTGCAACGTCTTTTCATGCGAAATGCTGCCGATCACCCACAAGCACACTGGCAATTGGCAACTACACTCATGCCATGTCGCCCGAACGACTGCTGTGTGCCGACATTGTGTTGATTGAATCCGTCTAATCTCGAAGGGTTGATCATGCGATATATCTGGATGGCAGCTTGCATTGCAATCACGCTACTCAGCGGCCAGGTATCGGCGACTGAACAGGAACAACAGAAGGAAGCAGCAGAGAACAAGGCCGAGGTGCTGGAGCAGAAGGCCGCGCAGAAGGACAGTGACCTGCCGGTGCCCAAGTCCGAGGCCATCACCACCTCGGAAGCGCAGGCGGTCGACCCGGCCGGGGCGGCGCCGCTGGACGATGCCATCACGTGCCTGGCACGTTCGATCTATTGGGAAGCCAAGGGCAAATCGACCACCGACATGGAAGCGGTCGCCAGTGTGGTAATGAATCGCCTGGGGCATGAGGGGTTTCCCGACACCGTCTGTGCGGTGGTCAAGCAGGGATCGGAAAACAAGAACTGCCAGTTTTCCTGGTGGTGCGACGGGCGCCCGGACGCGGTCCAGGAGGAAACCCAATACGCCATCGCCAAGGAAATCGCCCGCAAGGCGCTGAACAAACAACTCAACGACCGCACCAAGGGCGCGATGTATTTTCACGACCGTAACGTGAAGCCCGACTGGGCGAAGAAATACATCAAGACCAGCGAGACCGAGATGTTTCTGTTCTACAAGCCCAAGGGAGGAGAAGCGCGATAACCCTCGTTTTTCCTGGCTGGCCCGCTATCCAATGTGGGAGCGAGCCTGCTCGCGATAATTGTCAACGATAACGCGGGTTGCCTGACACACAACGGCGTTCTTGAAATCATCGCGAGCAGGCTCGCTCCCACAGGGTTTTTACGGCATATCCATCGCCAGGAAAATCAGCGAATTGCCATGAGCTTCAGCCGCCGCCCGCTGGTTGTAGCTGTCGCGGTGCGAGCAGTTGAAACCGTGCTCGGCGTCGGGATAAACGACGATCTCGATGTTTTCGTTGTTCTCGAAACGCTCGGCGATTTTTTCCACGGCTTCCAGCGGGATATGGCTGTCGCGTTCGCCGAAATGCAGCAGCAGCGGGACCTGGATCTTGTCGGCGCGATCCAGTTGATTCTGGATGCCGCCACCGTAATAGGCGATGGCCACGTCCACCAGGCCGTTGGCCGCGGTGTGGTACGACAGCAGGCCGCCGAAGCAGTAGCCGATGGAGGCGACACCGCCCTCATGGTTCGGCAGGGCCTTCAAGGCGTCGATGGCCAGCTCGATGTCCTTCTGCGCCTTGTCGATGTCAGTGGCGTTCATCAGTTCGACGGCACGAGTCCAGCCGGCCTGGTCGTAGGTCAGCTCGATACGCTTGCCTTCGCGCCAGAACAGGTCCGGCACGATCACCACGTAACCGTCGGCAGCGTACTGCTCGGCGACGGAGCGGATGTGTTCGTTGACACCGAAAATTTCCTGGATCAGCACAATCCCCGGACCCTTCTGGGTATGCGGAATGGCCAGGTAAGCGCCGAATTTACCGTCGGCGCTGTCGATCTCGATCCATTGGGTGGTCACGCTCATGGTGGCTCCTGTCTACTGCACAAGTGAGGTGGAACATACAGGCTGCCACGTTAACATTTCACTGCCGGTTGCGGCGCCAGAAATATCGGGCGAGCAGGGTGTCCAGGCTGAGTTTGCCGGGACCCGACAGCAACAGCGGGAGCATGGCGGCGAGGTAGATCAGCGGCAGCTTGAAATTGCCGTGACCCTTGTTAGTGATGGCGTAGCCCTGGGCAAGTTCACTCAAGGTCGACCAATCGGACGGCCAGTGCACCGCCGCGGTCGCCACCACCGTGACCACGATCAGGACGATCGCCGAGATGCGTGTACCCAGGCCCACCAGGATGGCGAGGGCGCAGATCAGTTCTGCCCACATCGACAGTTCCCAGTTCAGCGTGGCCGGCAATTGGTCGAACGGAAACGGAAAACGTTCCTGGATGTCGGCGAACCAGTTTTCGCCGTTCCATTTTTCCAGGCCGGATTCGAAGAACTCCCAGGCGATGAACAGCCTCAAGGTCAGGGGGGCGAGCCAGGCGCCAGCGCGATCGAGGTTCAGGTGCAGGCCTTTGACGGCCGATGAGATTGCAGCGTTCATGGATGGGGTCTCCATTGAGTCAGGGATGCGGGGCCGGCTGGCCCCGCGCAGGGGTTACTCGCCGGCGCCGCACTTGCCTTCGCCGCATTTGCCTTCAGCCGGTTTCTCACTGCTGTCCGCCTGGGCCTGGCTGTAGCCGTGGGCCAGCTGCTTCATGCTGAACGCCTCGGATTCGGAAGCCGACGCCACATTGGCCAGGGCCAGGCCGCCAGCAACGATCAGGCCGAGGGTCAGGGAAGAGGTCGAGAGCTTGAACATGGTGATACTCCGTGCATTGAGTGAGTTGAGTGTCTGGGTTGGCTGAGCCAGTCGACGGGTGCATTTCATCAATGGGGTGTATCTGCGATGTGTCGCGGGGCCGGTGTTTTGTTGGGCAGGTGTGTCGAAGGTGGGGATGTACACATTGCGATACATGCAGTGTGGGAGCGGGCTTGCCCGCGATGGTCGTCAACGATGACGCTGGCTGTCTGGAAGCCCGCGGTGCCTGGTCTTCCATCGCGAGCAAGCTCGCTCCTACAGGGGATCAGCGTTCGCTTTTGATCTTGCTCTTCTGTGGGAGCGGGCTTGCTCGCGATGGTCGTTAACGATGACGCTGGCTGTCTGGAGGACCGCGGTGTTCGGTCTTCCATCGCGAGCAAGCTCGCTCCTACAGGGGATCAGCGTTCGTTTTTGATCTTGCTCTTCTGTGGGAGCGAGCCTGCTCGCGATGGTCGTGAATGATGATGTGGGGTGTCTGGAGGGCCGCGGTGTCTGGTCTTCCATCGCGAGCAAGCTCGCTCCTACAGGGGAAGATGGTTTGGGATTTGTGCGGTCTTCTTGTTTTCCGTCAAATTGGATCTTCTCTGCGCCACCGATCATTCGTATCGTCCCCGCCTTTGGCGCTGTGCGTCGGGGCGAGGGGATGGGCGATGATTTTCACTTGGCGCAGCAAGAACACCGAGGACACCGTCGAAGCACCCGTGCCGACGCTGGAAACATCCGTGATGTCGGGCGAGATTCAAGCCCTGCAGGCCGCCCGCGAGATCGAGTTGCGCGACCGGGACTTTTTCCGGGGCCTGGCACAGCACCTGCTGACCTGCGGCAACTCGCTGACGCCGGTCAGTGAATCCTTTTCGATGCTCAACCAGCGCCTCAAGCTCAATCATGAACGGGCTGAATCCGTGGCGCGCGCCGCCGTCGACAACCGCGAGCAAGTCCGCCATCTGCAGGAACAATCGCGGGTCATGGCGGCGGGGCTGGAGGCGCTGGAAGGTGTCATCACCCATCTGGTGGGACGCGCCAGCGAGATCGACCGCATCGTCGACCTGATCAGCGACATCGCCCGCAAGACCAATCTGCTGGCACTCAACGCCGCCATCGAAGCCGCGCGCGCCGGGGATACCGGGCGGGGGTTTGCCGTGGTGGCCGGCGAAGTCCGTCTGTTGGCGGAGAAAACCGCCGAGGCGACCCGCGAAATCGTCAAGGAGACCTCGGCCATCCAGGATGAAATCAGCCAGGCCAAACAGGCGATTTCGCAACAGAGCGAGGTTTCCGACGCCTTTGGCGCGGTGATCGACAAGACGGCCGATGCCATGGCCGGGATGTACGGTGAAGCACAACAGATGCAGCGCGACATCGACCAGTCGAGCCTGCTGTCCAATGTCGAACTGGCCAACCTGCAGGAGTTGACGCTCAAAGTCACGGTGTACGACCGCCTGCTCAACCCCAAGCCGCATGCACCGCTGACCCTGCCTGACGAAACCGAGTGCCTTTTCGGCCAGTGGTACTACAGTGATCAGAATCAGGATCAACTACGCGATGCCGAATTCCGCCGGGTGGAAGTGCCGCATCGACTGGTGCACAGCAGCGGCCAGGCTGCGCTGGATGCCCACGGTCGCGGCGAGCTGGAAGAAACCCTCAACCAGGTGGGGCAGATGGAGCAAGCGAATGCGACGGTGATGCGCACGGTCAAGGGACTGCTGCACGCGCGGTTGCAATCCCGTTAGCGCAGGCCGCCGGATAATGACGCTAGGGGGATTTTCCTATACATTTTCCGGCCGCTCCCTGCATGGTGAATCCGTTTCATGTCTCTTGCGCTCGAACGTCTAGTCGCTGGTACGCCAATCCCTTTCGCCGGTAACCGCGTGACCGTGGTCAGCCCCGAACTGGCCTTGCGCTTCCAGCCCGGGGACCACCTGCTGGTGGAGCAGGTCAGCGGCGAGTTGCTGTTGATTCCCGTGGCAGACCAGAAGGCTGCCGCCGTGGCCATCGAACGCGCCGAAGCGGCCTTCAATGCCATGTCGACGGTCTCGGACGAGGCCATCAGCGAGTTTTTCGACCTGTTCGCCCAGCGCCTGGAAGATCAGGATTGCTGGGATTTGATCGAGGCGGCCAACCTTGCCGATATCGAGTGGGCCAAGTCGCGGGGTCGTTCGACCACACGGCTGCTGGCCGATGAGCGCATGCGCCGCGACATGATCGCCGGCCTGCGTGCCTGGCGCGATGCGCAGGCGTCCCGTGGCAAGGTGATCAGTTGCGTCGAGCACGACGGCTGGAAAGTCGAGCAAGTGGTGTCGCCGCTGGGTATTGTCGCCTTTGTCTTCGAAGGCCGGCCCAATGTGTTCGCCGACGCTGCGGGTGTGCTGCGCACCGGCAACACCGCTGTGCTGCGCATTGGCAGCGATGCCCTGGGCACGGCGCAAGCGATCGTCGCCCACGCCTTGAACCCGGCGTTGAGCGCCGCCGGTTTGCCGGTGGGCGCGGTGTCGCTGGTGGAAAGCGTCAACCACGCGGCCGGCTGGGCGATGTTCGCCGACCGGCGCCTGTCGCTGGCGGTGGCCCGCGGTTCGGGGCGTGCCGTCAGCCAACTGGGCAGCATCGCCCAGCAGGCCGGCACCGCGGTCAGCCTGCACGGCACCGGTGGCGCCTGGCTGATCGCCGACAAGGACGCCGACGCCACGCGCTTTGCCGCCGTGGTGCGCAATTCCCTGGACCGCAAGGTCTGCAACACCCTCAACGTCTGCCTGATCCACCGCGAGCGCGCCGCCGAACTGGTGCCGCTGTTTCTCGAGGCCTTGAAGGCGGCGGGCGCGGCACGGGATGAAGGTTGCAAGTTGCACATTGTCGAAGGCAGCGAATCGCACCTGCCTTTCGAATGGCGTCACGCCACTGTCGACGTCTGCCGCGCCGAAGGCTATCAGAGCGAGGCCATGGCCGAAGCGCTGCCGGAAGATCAGTTGGGCCGCGAGTGGGAGTGGGAAGAAACCCCGGAAGTCAGCCTGAAGATCGTCGACGACCTGGACAGCGCCATCGCCTTGTTCAATCGCTACAGCCCGCAGTTCACCGTGTCGCTGATCAGCGAATCGGCGCCAAGCCATGAGCGTTTCTACAACGCGGTCAACGCGCCCTTCGTCGGCAACGGCATTACCCGCTGGGTCGATGGCCAATACGCGCTGAACAAGCCGGAACTGGGGCTTTCGAACTGGGAGAGCGGGCGCCTGTTCGCCCGCAGCGCCATTCTCTCCGGAGACGGTGTGTTCACCATTCGCAGTCGCATGACCCAGGTCGATCTGTCGGTCAAACGCTAGGCGCCGGTCTTCTGCGCCAATCAGTCATCGACCGACTGGCACACGCCATTGGGTGCCTTGCCGGTCGATGACACCTCCACCGAATCGTCATCGGCGATCACGATCGACAGGGTAATGCCCGAGCCCTTGGCTTCGAAGCTGCGGTCGGTGAGGGCGCGGGTTTCGGCTTCCTTGCTGTTGATCAGCACCGGGCCGTCCTGATCGGCCTGGACGAGAAACTTGCCGGGGCATTCCACGGCGAAGGAGGGCACCCCTTGAACGTTGTTGGCCTGGGCCGTGCCCGCTCCCACCAGCAACAGCGCAGCGATCAGCTTGATACTCATTGCACATCTCCAATGGACGACATCGCGTGGCGTTAACGATAGCTGTGTTTGCCACACATACACGAGCTTGCTCGCGATGGTCGCCAACGATAACGCTGGCTACCTGACACCCCGCGGTGTCTGAACCTGCATCGCGAGCAAGCTCGCTCCTACAAGGATCACACCGTACCTGTAGGAGCGAGCTTGCTCGCGATGGAGGCCAACGATAACGCTGGCTACCTGACACACAGCGGTGCCTGAACCTCCATCGCGAGCAGGCTCGCTCCCACAAGGATCACACCGTACCTGTAGGAGCGAGCTTGCTCGCGATGGTCGTCAACGATGACGCTGGCTACCTGACACTCAGCGGTGCCTGAACCTGCATCGCGAGCAAGCTCGCTCCTACAAGGATCACACCGTACCTGTAGGAGCGAGCTTGCTCGCGATGGAGGCCAACGATAACGCTGGCTACCTGACACTCAGCGGTGTCTGAACCTCCATCGCGAGCAGGCTCGCTCCCACAAGGATCACACCGTACCTGTAGGAGCGAGCTTGCTCGCGATGGTCGTCAACGATGACGCTGGCTACCTGACACTCAGCGGTGCCTGAACCTCCATCGCGAGCAGGCTCGCTCCCACAAGGATCACATCGTACCTGTAGGAGCGAGCTTGCTCGCGATGGTCGTCAACGATAACGCTGGCTACCTGACACTCAGCGGTGCCTGATACTCCATCGCGAGCAAGCTCGCTCCTACAGGTAAATCATTAATCAAATAAAAAGGCCCCGCTCGAATCATCGAGCGGGGCCTTTTAGTTAAGCGACTTAATTAATAAAACCGGTCAATCACCTGAACTTCGTTCTTGTTCTGCATCGAGTCCCAAGCCTGTTTAAGTGTCTGCAGGACACTGCCAATGTAGTCCTTGTCGGCCGCGGCTTTCTTGCCGACGTAGCCCTGGCCGCGACGGTACATCTTCAGGCGGGCCGCCAGGTTCTCGTGGTTCTGGTCGAACTCGGCTTCATGGGCGTGGGGCGCCAGGCAGTCGATCTGAACCTGGCCCGATTTGCTGACCCACAGGATATGGCTGTCATGGCTGTCTTTTTTCGCAGCGAAGATACGCGCCAATTCGTCGATGGTTGGTTGATTGTTCAGGTTCATCATTAAAGCCCCCTTGACCATTTGGTGATCTTTTTCAAAGTTGATTCGCTAAATACAAGTAGCCCATCGGTTAGTTGATCCCTGGCACCGAAACCAGGACGTCAGCGTTCGTCCGTCATACTCGACGGGGCCCCGCATCTGTTGCATGTAGTCGTGTTGAATAACTGCTACGCGATAGCGTCACAACGAAGAGAAGCAGCGATTACCTTAAGGCCACTACCGACGTTTCAAGGTCGGCCACAAGCTTCATGAGGATTGATCGCCAGCGCTTCTCGTCCTTGTACTGGACGTTCGGGCCAGGTCAGCTTCTTCAATCTGCCTTGTGGGCAGCGTGTATCCGGGAAAAACAGCTCGGCGGTCAGACGAGCTTGCTCAAACATGTTGCCTTACTCCCGATCGGGGAGATGGCTGCATCATGCAAGGGCAAATCGAAGCCGTCAACGGTTTTGTAGTGATTATTTTCAAGCACTACATATTGTCTGACAAAGCTGTTTGGAATGAAGGGCGCCACTCAGGGACAGTGGTGCCGGGGCGGGGGTGTCAGGCCTTGCTGGCCGGTTTGGCCGTGCGTTTGGCGCCGCTGGCAGCCTTGCGTTTGCCGCTCTTGCGCTTGTTTTTCCACGGCGTGGCAGCGCGGCCGCCAGGGCTGGCCGGGCCGCTGATGGTCAGGTTCAGGCCGGCGCAGCGGGCCACCTGCTTGCTCATCCAGGCGGCTTGCTTGGTGACGAATTCTTCCAGGCTCATTTCACCGCTTTGCACCATGTCCAGCGCCTGCTCCCAGATCGCGGTGGTGCCAGGGTCGGCAATCGCCCGCGGCACCGCATCAATCAGGCTGAACGCCGCCGGCGTGGCGGACAGGGCCTTGCCGTGCTTGACCAAGTAGCCACGGTCGAGCAGGCCCTGGATGATCGAGGCGCGGGTGGCTTCGGTGCCAATGCCGGTGGTGTCCTTGAGCTTCTGCTTGAGTACCGGGTCCTGCACCAACTTGGCGACGTTCTTCATCGCCTTGATCAGGTCGCCTTCGGTGAAGGGCTTGGGCGGTTGGGTCCAGAGGTCCTTGAGCTTGACGTCATCGACGGCGCACTCGCAGCCTTCGCTGAGCCGCGGCAGGGTTTGCGGTGCTGGCGCTTCGCGGCCCTTGGCCGGCGCCAGGGCTTCGGGCAGGGCGCGTTTCCACCCGGGTTCGACGATCTGCTTGCCGACCGCACGCAGGGCCTGACCTGCGCAGTCGAAGTCGGCCTGGGTGCGGTCGTATTCGTGATCGGACAGGAACTGCGCCAGGTAGCGCGCGCGGATCAGCGTGTAAACCGCCCGCTGCTTGCCGGCCAGGCGCTCGATGTTTTTCGCCGCGGCGGTGGGGATGATGCCGTGGTGGGCGCTGACCTTGGCGTCATTCCAGGCCCGCGAGCGGCGCTGGGGTTGCAGGTGATCGCGTAGCGCGTCGAGCGTCGGGTCGGCCTGGCGCAGCGCGGCGAGGATGCCCGGTGCTTCGCCGTGCTGGCTGAGCGGCAGGTAGCCGCAGTCGCTACGCGGGTAGGTGATGACCTTGTGGGTTTCGTACAGCGCCTGGGCGATGTCGAGGGTTTCCTGGGCGCCGAGGCCGAGTTTCTTCGAGCAGACTTCCTGCAACGTGCCGAGATCGAACGGCAGCGGCGCCACTTCCTTCAGGCGCTCGGTGCGCAGCTTGATCACTCTGGCACTCGCCGCACCGCTCAGCGCCGCGGCCGCCTGTTGCGCGAGGGCCTGGTTGAGGCAGCGGTCCTGGTCGTCGCAGGCATCGGCCGGCGCCCGCCATTGCGCGGTGAAGGCGGTCTGTTCGTGCCGCAGTTGCACGTCGATGGCCCAGTAGGCGACGGGGACGAAGTCGGCGATGCTGCGATCGCGATCCACCACCAGGCGCAATGTCGGGGTCTGTACCCGACCCACCGGCAAAACGCCCTGATACCCGGACTGACGCCCGAGCAGGGTGAACAGGCGACTCATGTTCATGCCGATCAGCCAGTCGGCCCGGGAGCGGCCCAGCGCCGAATGATACAGGCTGAAGGTCTCGGCCCCCGGCTTCAGGGCGGCCAGGGCCTTGCGGATCGAGGCGTCGTCGAGTGCCGACAGCCACAGGCGCTGGATCGGCCCGCGGTAGCGACAATGCTCCACCAGTTCCCGGGCGATCATCTCGCCTTCGCGGTCGGCGTCGGTGGCGATCACCAGTTCACTGGCCTCGCCCAGCAGGCGCTTGACGGCCTTGTACTGACTGGCGGTGCGCGGCTTGACGGTCATTTTCCACTTGTCGGGGATGATCGGCAGGTCGGCCAGCACCCAGCGCTTGTAGCGTGTGTCGTAGGCATCCGGTGGCGCGGTTTCCAGCAGGTGGCCGATGCACCAGGTGACCGTGACCCCCGTACCCAGCCAGCAGCCGTCGCCACGGCGCCTGGCACCGAGCACGGCGGCAATGTCCTTGGCCTGGGACGGTTTTTCACAGAGGTACAGCCGCATAACCACCATCGTTGATCAACTGCCGGGAGATGCACAGGATGGCGGGAGATGAGCGAGGGGGCAATCTTTATCTGTATGGATGTACAGTTTTTTGTGTCTGCCCCGAATTTCAACCTGAACGCCAACCGAAACTTGACCCAAAACCTGTAGGAGCGAGCTTGCTCGCGATGGTCGTCAACGATAACGCGGGGCGTCAGACAGCCAGCGTCGTCTGGTCTACCATCGCGAGCAAGCTCGCTCCTACAGGGATAGGGTTTTCAATAATTTAAATTGACCACCGGCTGCGTGAGCTTGGTCCCCGCCGGCTGGCGCAGGATGGTCAGCAGGGTCGTGGTGATGACGTTGATGTCATTGTCGAACCCGCCATGGGACGTATCGGCCTTGACCCCCGCGCCGTAGTTCATCTTCGCATCGTTGAAGATGTGCAGGGTCTGCGCCGCTGCGGCTGGCAGCCCGCTGCCGGTCTTGGCAAAACCGCTGGGAATGTTGCCGCCCCAGTAGAACTGGTTCCATTGCTCGGTCATGTTGCGGGCGGCGATGTTCCACACCGCCAGGTCCGGGTCGCTGAAGTCCTGGCAACTGCCGTCCAGGGCCGTGGCCATGCCCAGCAGCGGCATGCGTTGCAGTTCTTCGTAGGCGCGCGATACCAGATACAGCAGCGACTTGTGGTACACGCTGATGACGTTATCGGCCTGTTCGCGCTGGTCCGACATCAGGTGGATGTGGAAATCCTTGCGCGCCAGCCCGCCGGCCTCGATGACCTTGCGGTAGGTCTGGTTGGCGAAATCCAGGGTGCAGGCCGGGGCCAGCAGTGTCGAGGTTTCGGTAGGCAGCCCTCGGGCCCATAGCAGGCGGATCAGGTGGCCGTTGATCAAGGAACCGGCCGAGTGTCCAATCAAGTGCAACTGGACTTTTTTCGGTCCCAGGTCGGTGACCAGGTTCTTCAGGTTGTCGGCCATCTCCACCAGGCCCCGTGGCGTGAATCCGCTGGAGGCGGCGGCCTCGGCGTTCTGTTTCATCTGGCTCCACTGGTCGCCGCCGGGTTTCTTGGTGGCCATTTCGATGGTGCGGTCCAGGCCTTCCAGGGTCTTGTCCTTGATCAGCTTCAACACGTCGTTGATGCCGCCACCGCCGAACATGCCGCCGCCTTCGCCGAACACGCCGGGCATGGCGTCCTGAAGGATGTACACCAGGGTTTCCAGGGCGCCGGTGCGCCAGGTGACGAACAACGGATAAATGCCGTTTTCCAGGAAGTAGGGCGCCATGGCGCAGATGCGGTTGATGGAGTCCTGTTCGGAATTGAGCCCGCCATGGGCAATGACCGCAATGCGCAAAGCCGCTGGTTTGTTCGCCTTGTCCAGCTTGTCGTACCAGGCCCTGGGGGATTCGTAGACGATCCGTTTGACCGCGGCGCGAACGTTGGGCACATCGGTCAGCCGTGGGCCGATGCTGCCGTTGTTTTCCATGACCACGGTCAAGCCATACGCCTGGTCCTTGGTCAGCGGCGCCGGTCCCTTGCGCTCGGCGTCGCGGGCGTTGGCGGTGAACAGCGAAAAGCCTTCGCGCTTGGCACTGGACACCGTCAGCGCCGTGCGAAACGCCGACTGGCTATCGGCCTTGCTGCGCGACGGCCGACATTCCGGGGATAGCCCGCCATGCACCACCGGCACGCCCAGACCGACGGTCCAGGCATCGGTGCCGTTGGCCAGCCAGTCCTCGTACGGCAGGATGGCGAAGCCCGAGAACCCCCAGTCGGTGGACCAGGAGTTCTGCACGATGAAGCCCTGGCTGTTGTAGCCGATCAAGGCAAAGGCATGGCCGCCCTGGATGTTGGCCGACCATTTGATCACCGGCAGTTGCGTCATGCTCGACAGCGCCGCCTGGCCTTTCTTGCCTGGCGGGCGCGTCAACGCCCAGCCCTGGTGCACATTGGCCGAGACGTACAGCGCGCCGGTTTCATACAGCGCCGCCATCATCGCGGTGACGTCGTCCTTTTCCACGCGGTAGTAGATGCCCAGCGGCCGGGTCACGGCGTCGGCGGCCCAGTTCTCGGCCGGCGCCTCGAATTCCGGGACCGAGCCATCGGGCCTGACGGTGTAGGGCCATAGTTCTTCGGCGCACACGCCATGTTTGTGCCAGCCCTTCAAGGCGCCTCGGCAGCTCGACCCCGAGTAATCCTCGCCGGGCCATTCGTCATACAGCTTGGCCAGGTGATAGAGCTGGCGCGGGCTGGTCTTGATGGCCGCCCGGTCGCGGCGCCACAGCAGGTAGTTGACCACTGCCGCCAGGCCGAAGCCGGTGCAGGCGCCTTCCTTGCCCTGGAACAGCACCATGTCGCGGGCCAGGTAGCCCGACAGTTCGGCGGCGATGTCCTTGTCGGCCGGCCAGGAGGGTGGCAGCGACTGCACCCGTGGCGTGAACAGTCGATCGCGCAGGTCGAGACGATCGGGGCGGGCATCGAGGGTGATGAGGTTGTTGTCGAGGGAAAATCGGCTGGCCGGCATGTGGGTGATCCTCAGGTGCCTGAGACTCGGACCCCCTCGCCACGACGGCCTGACTGCGGAGCGGGGATTTCTACGGTGCTAATGATCGTAGACGATGATCGGGCGTGACCCGTACCAGTTGACGGATGGAGGGTTGCCGCGCTTTTGTCGATTCCGTTCGGCTGCGAAGCCGTCGCTGGAGCCAAATGTGGGTTATACCTGACAGGGTGTTGTCTGGATTTTGCCGCTGCTGCCCAAGTCCCACTTCGTGCCGAGGAATGCATTACATGAAGAGCTCAGGTCCCAGTCCTGTCATTACCATCGCCGAGCAGCCGGGCTGCGTGATGGTGAAGTTTCACGGCGTCGAAGTGGCCGCGTCCACCCGGGCGCTGGTGTTGCTGGAAGCCAACTATCCGCCGGTGTATTACCTGCCACGGGAAGACATCGAGGATGAGTATTACGTGCGCACCGACCACACCAGTTATTGCCCGTACAAGGGCGATGCGAGCTATTTCAGCCTGAAGGTCGAAGGGCACGAAGCGGCGAATGCGGTGTGGAGCTACGAAGAGCCCAAGGTGTCGGTGGCGCAGATCAAGAACTATGTGGCGTTCTATCCGGACAAGGTCACCTTCGAGCTGCTTCCGGACGTCGGTTGAGCGAAGCGCCCTGCATGGCAGGGCGTCAGCTGATCAATCCTTGAGTTCGCGCACCGCCTGCACCAGCGTCGAGGGGTCGATCTGGGCAATCGAGGTGACGCCGGTCAAGGTCATCGCCACGCGCATTTCCTTGGCGAAGATGTCCAGCATGTTTTCCACGCCGCGCTGGCCGTCGGCCGCCAGCGCATAGGCCATCGAGCGCCCCAGCAACACGCCCTGGGCACCCAGGGCGAGCATGCGCACCACGTCCAGCCCCGAGCGGATACCCGAGTCGACCAGCACCGTCAGGTCTTCGCCAATCGCCTGTTTGATCGGCGGCAAGGCCTTGGTGGTGGACAGCACGCCATCGAGCTGGCGGCCGCCGTGGTTGGACACGACGATGCCGTCGGCGCCGAAGCTCACGGCGTCACGGGCATCCTGCGGGTCGAGGATGCCCTTGATGATCATCGGCCCTTGCCAGAAGTCGCGAATCCATTCCAGGTCGCTCCAGCTGATCGACGGGTCGAAGTTGTTGGCCAGCCAGCCCATGTAGTCTTCCAGGGTGACGGCCTTGCCCAGGTATTTGGAGATATTGCCCAGGTCGTGGGGGCGGCCCATCACGCCGACGTTGAACGCCCAGTCGGGGCGCGTCATGGCCTGCAGGATTCGGCGCGAGGACGCGAACGGCCCGGACATGCCCGAGTGAGCATCGCGATAACGGGCACCGGGGGTGGGCATGTCGACGGTGAACACCAGGTTCTTCACCCCGGCGGCCTTGGCCCGCTCCAGGGCATTGCGCATGAAGCCGCGGTCCTTGAGCACGTAGAGCTGGAACCAGATGGTCTGCTCGGTCTGGCGGGTGACTTCCTCGATCGAACACACCGAAACGGTCGACAGGCACAGGGGGATGCCCTTGTTCTGGGCGGCCTTGACCGCCTGCACTTCACCGCGACGGGCGAACATGCCGGTCAGGCCAACCGGCGCCAGGACAATCGGCATCGCCAGCGGTTGATCGAAGAGGGTGGTTTCCAGGCTCAGCGACTCGACGTTTTTGAGAATGCGCTGGCGCAGACTGATGTCCATGAGGTCGGCGCTGTTGGCCCGCAGCGTGTGCTCGGCGTACGCGCCGCCGTCGATGTAGTCGAACAGGAACCTTGGGAGTTTGCGACGGGCTGCCTCGCGGTAGTCGGATGCGGATGAAATGATCATGGGGCCTCGTGCGAGTGGGGGGCGGGGCGATGGTGCAAGAGTAGCGAAAATGCTGCGATTAGTGGCATCCCCTGATCTATTGTGGGAGCGAGCCTGCTCGCGATAGCGGTGTGTCAGGCATACCAAGGGTGACTGACACACCGCTATCGCGAGCAGGCTCGCTCCCACAGGGATAGGGCAAGAGCTGCCTGCAAATCAGTTCTTGTTCAAATCCACCTGTTTCGTTTCACGCAGGCAGAGCATCCCCACCACCAGGCTCACCGCCGTGATCAGCACCGGGTACCACAGGCCGTAGAAAATATCCCCGGTGTATACCACCAGCGCGAACGACACCGTTGGCAGGAACCCGCCGAACCAGCCATTGCCGATGTGGTACGGCAGCGACATCGAGGTGTAGCGGATGCGGGTCGGGAACAGTTCGACCATCAGCGCTGCCAGCGGGCCGTAGCACATGGCGGAGATGATGATCAGCGCGACGATCAGCGCCACGATCATGGTCTTGTTGATCGATTGGGTGTCGGCCTGCGACGGGTAGCCGGCCAGGGTCACCGCACCACGCAGGGCGGCTTCGTCGTAGCCTTCGATTTTCACATCGCCGATGCTGATCTGCACGTTGCTGCCGGCCGGTGCGGCTTCGCTGCTGTAGGGCAGGCCCTGTTTGACCAGGAAGGTCTTGACCTTGTCGCAGGGGCTGTCGAATTTCGCCTTGCCCACCGGGTCGAACTGGAAGGTGCAGGTGGCCGGGTCGGCCAGCACGGTGATGGGCGCCTGGCGGCTGGCCTGGTCGATGGCCGGGTTGGCGTAGTGGGCCAGGGTTTTGAAGATCGGGAAGTACAGCACCGTGGCCAGCAGCAGGCCGAGCATCAACACCGGCTTGCGCCCGACCTTGTCCGACAGCCAGCCGAAGAAAATGAAGAACGGCGCACCGATGGTCACGCTGATGATCAACAGGCTGTTGGCCAGCGCCGGGTCCATTTTCAGGAACTGGGTGAGGAAGAACAGCACGTAGAACTGCGCCGCGTAGAAGGTCACGGCTTGCCCTGCGTTGATGCTGAACAGGGCGATCAACACGACCTTGAGATTTTCCCATTTGCCGAACGAGTCACGCAGCGGCGACTTGCTCACCTTGCCTTCCTCTTTCATTTTCACGAACGCGGGCGACTCGTGCAGGCTCAGGCGAATCCAGGTGGAGATGCCCAGCAGCACGATGGAAAACAGGAACGGGATGCGCCAGCCCCAGACTTCGAACTGATCACCGGTGAAATAGCGGCAGCCGAGTACCACCAGCAACGACAACAACAGGCCGAGGGTGGCGGTGGACTGAATCCAGCTGGTGTGGAAACCGCGCTTGTCGATGGGCGCGTGCTCGGCGACGTAGGTCGCTGCACCGCCGTATTCACCGCCGAGGGCCAGGCCCTGGAGCATGCGCAGCACCACGAGGATGATCGGTGCGGCGATGCCGATGCTGGCGTAGGTCGGCAGCAGGCCGACGCAGAAGGTCGCCACCCCCATGAGCACGATGGTGGCGAGGAACGTGTACTTGCGCCCGATCATGTCGCCCAGTCGACCGAACACCAGCGCACCGAACGGCCGTACGATGAAGCCGGCGGCAAACGCCATCAGGGCGAAGATGAACGCGGTGGTGTCGTTGACCCCGGCGAAGAATTGTTTGCTGATCACGGCCGCGAGGGCACCGTAGAGGAAAAAGTCGTACCACTCGAACACCGTCCCCAGTGATGAGGCGAAGATGACCTTGCGGGTATCGCGGCCGATGTCGGCGCTGCGCGTGATGTTGAGCGGCTGAACATGTTCTGACATATCGGTTCCCTCACAGTGATTGTTTTTGTTGTTCCACTGTCGGCACCTGCCTTGTGGGCGGGTGCCGCAATCGTCGATGTTCCTGGATCTGTGTGCTCTCTACTCGATGTTGATATGACCTCTGTGGGAGCGAGCCTGCTCGCGATGTTCGTGAACGATGACGCGGACTCCCTGAAACCTGCGGCGCTCTCGGGTTTATCGCGAGCAGGCTCGCTCCCACAGTTGCTTACATTGAGTTCAGGTGTTCGTGGCCAGTTCCACGGTTGGGGTGTTGGTTCGTGTTACAGGCGCCAAAATCATCTGCGCCGCCTTCTCGGCAATCATCAACGTCGGCGAGCAGGTGTTGCCCGAGGTGATGCGCGGCATGATCGACGCGTCGGCGATGCGCAGGCCGGGGATGCCGTGGACTTTGAGCTGCGCATCGACCACTGCGCCTGCGTCATGGCCCATGCGGCAGGTGCCCACCGGATGGAATATCGTCGTGCCGATACGCGCGGCCGCCTCGTGCAGCTGTTCCTCACTCTGCAAACTCTCGCCAGGCAGGTATTCCACCGGCTTGAACGCGTGCAGGGCGGGCGCCGAGACGATGCGCCGGGTCAGGCGGATGGCGTCGGCCGCCACACGCAGGTCCTCAGGGTGGCTCAGGTAGTTGGGCTGGATCGAGGGCGCCTGCTGCGGGTCGGCCGAACGGATGTCGATACGCCCGCGGCTTTGTGGACGCAGGTCGCACACCGACGCGGTGAAGGCGGGGAAGGCATGCAAAGGCTCGCCGAAACGCTCCAGCGACAGCGGCTGCACGTGGTATTCAAGGTTGGCCGAAGTCTGCTCCGGCCCTGAGCGGGCAAACGCGCCCAGCTGACTCGGCGCCATCGACAAGGGCCCGCTGCGGTCATACAGGTAGCGCAGGCCCATGCCCATCTTGCCCCATACGCTGCCGGCAATCTGGTTCAGGGTGCGGGCGTTTTCCAGTTGATAGATCAGTCGCAGTTGCAGGTGATCCTGCAAGTTGCCGCCAACCCCCGGCAGTTCATGCACGACACCGATGCCGAGTTTTTCCAGCAGAGGGCGCGGGCCGATGCCGGAGCGTTGCAGGATGCCGGGCGAGCCGACGGCACCGGCGCACAGGATGATTTCCTGGCGGGCCTTGAAGCTTTTTGGTTGGCCCTGCCAGCGGGCACTGACTGCAGCGGCGCGGCCGTTTTCCAGCAGGACGCGGTCGACTTCGACTTCAGTCAGTACCGTGAGATTGGGCCGCTGGCGGATCGGCTTGAGAAAAGCCTTGGCCGCATTCCAGCGCACCCCGCCTTTCTGATTGACCTGGAAGTACCCGCAACCTTCGTTGTCGCCCTGGTTGAAGTCGTCGATGCTGGCGATGCCGCTCTGTTCGGCGGCGCTGCGGAACGCATCGAGAATCGGCCAGGACAGGCGCTGGCGTTCGATGCGCCATTCGCCGCTGGCACCGTGGAACGGCGAGTCGCCGGCAAAGTGGTTTTCGGTTTTGCGAAACAGCGGCAGCACTTCGTCCCAGCCCCAACCCGCATTGCCCTCGGCGGCCCAGCCGTCGTAGTCGCCGCGCTGGCCACGCATGTAGATCATGCCGTTGATCGAGGAACAGCCACCGAGCACCTTGCCACGCGGGTAGCTGAGGGCGCGGCCTTGCAGGCCGGCTTGCGCTTCGGTCTTGAAACACCAGTCGGTGCGCGGGTTGCCGATGCAGAACAGGTAACCCACGGGGATGTGAATCCACGGGTAGTTGTCGCGGCCGCCGGCTTCGAGCAACAACACGCGATGTTGCGGGTTGGTCGACAGGCGATTGGCCAACAGGCAACCGGCCGGCCCGGCCCCGACCACGATGTAGTCGAACTCATCAAGGGAAGTCTGCATCCCTGACCTCTGTTGTTGTTCTTGTTGTCGGTCATCCTAGTTGTTAGCTTTCGACAAAAGAATGTTAGTTTTTGCGCAGCTGCTGTGCGTTTTTAAACAGCGCGTTCAAGCCACCCGCCTGGGGAACGCTTCATGTTCGACTGGAATGACCTGCGGTTTTTTCTCGAGTTGCAGCGCAGCGGGCGCCTGCTCACCGCCGCACGCCGCTTGCACACCACCCACGCCACCGTGGCGCGGCATATCGAGGCCATCGAGAAAAGTCTGGGCGCGGCGCTGTTCGTCCAGCACGCCCAGGGCTACGAGCTGACACCGGCCGGCGAGGCGCTGCTCAAGCATGCCGAGGCGATGGAGAACGTCGCGCTGCTGGCCCAGGAAGAGATCAGCCAATCGACTGCGCCACTGGGCAAGATCCGCGTCGGCGTGACCGAAGGCCTGGGCATCATGTTTCTCACCAGCCGCATGAACGGGCTGTTCGAACGTTATCCGGGGCTGGAAGTGGAGCTGGTGGCGGTGCCGCGCTTCGTCAGCATCCTCAACCGTGAGGCGGAAATCAGCATCCACCTCGAACGCCCGTCGGCCGACATGCTGGTCACGCGCAAGCTCACCGACTACCGCCTGGCGTTGTACGCGAGCCAGGCTTACCTCGACCGCTCGCCGCCGCTGCACAGCCGCGAAGACCTCAGCCGGCACGCCTGGATCGGCTACGTCGACGACCTGCTGTTCAGCCAGGAACTGATGTTCCTCAACAGTTTCTGCCGCAACCCGCAGGTGGTCTTCCACAGCACCAGCGTGATCGCCCAGCAACAGGCGGCGCGGGCGGGCCTGGGCATCGCCGTGCTGCCGTGCTACATGGCCAGCGCCGATCCGGAACTGGTGCCGTTGTTTCCGGAGGAGAGCATCCAGCGCAGTTACTGGATCAGCACCCGCCGCGAGTTGCACAAGTCGGTGCGGCTGCGGGTGATGTGGGATTACATCGTGCAGATGTGTGAGCGTGAGCAGAGCCTGCTGCTAGGCGCATAACCGCTTCCCCTGTAGGAGCGAGCTTGCTCGCGATGAGGCCCGGTCCGTCGACACAGTTTTGAATGACAGACCGCCATCGCGAGCAAGCTCGCTCCTACAGGGGGAGCGGTGTTCAGGGCAAGATATCGAAGTAACTACTCGCCAACCGCTCCCCATTCACCAGCACATGCACCGCATGCCGCCCGGCATAGTGCCGGCGGGTGGTCAGTTCCTTGATCGACTGGCTGCGGCTGACCGTCTCGCTGGCGCCGCCCGGCAGGGTCAGCGCCTTGAGCTTGAACACCTTCGCCGACGTCCCACCATTGGCTTTGACATAGTCGATGGCGTAGTCGATCACCAGGCGCTGGCTGCTCTCTACCGTGGACTTGACCGTGAACGACAGGGTGATCTTTTCGCCGAGCGCGATCACCGTCGGCGTGACGTTCACCCCGATGATCTCGACCTCGGCCTTGCCGCTGGCACCGATGATCGCCAGCGCGCGCTGGTTGCCTTGCTTGATCAGGCTGCGCAGTGCATGTCGGGCGATCCAGGCGGTGTGCTTGTTGTCCAGCGACCAGCCTTCGATCAGGTCCAGCACCCAGTCGGGGTGGTCCTTGGTGATGTCGTTGAGGTGGTTGGCCACCGACTTGCGCACGTAGAGGCTGTCATCGGCCTTGAGGTTGTCGAGGATCACCGCCGCCAGGCGCGGGTCGGCCTGGATGCGCTCCAGGCGAAACGACCACGGCAGGCGCGGGCGGCAACCTTCGCTGGCCAGGCGGCGTACGTGTTCGTTGGCGTCCAGTGACCAGTCGTGCATCACCGCCAGAGTGCGTTCGAAATCACTGCGCAGGAAGTGGCGAATGGCGAACTCGGCGGAGCCGAAGGTGGTGAAGTACTTCAGCGCCGCCATCGACGGCTCGAAGGCGTTGCTGCCATAAGTGGCGACGTAGTGGGGCAGCGAGACGCTGACGAAGGCGCTGTTCAGCCGTGGGGCGAGGGCGCGCAACACCTCCAGCGAGGCTTCGTAACTCAACGGCAGCGTGGCGTGCAGGCACTCGCTGACCCGGGCCATGCGCTGCATGATCGACTGTTCGGCCAGGCCGTCGTTGGCCATGCGCAGGAAGGTGCGGGCGTCGAATTCGGGGTAGACCGCGCTCATCTCGGTGGCGATGTGCTGGAGGCGCTCGGCGTTGAAGATTTCCTTGAGGGCTGGGGCGGGTTGGTCGGTTGCCATCAGCATGTCCCTTTAATCAGTTAGACCGCGTTATCGTTCATCGCGAGCAAGCCCGCTCCCACAGTGGGTTTTGGGTGAGCACAAATGCTATGTCCACAAGAGATCCATTGTGGGAGCGAGCCTGCTCGCGATGGGGCCCTATAGCTCACATCAATTCTTACTGGCCTGCTCCTCAAGCTGATCCGACTCAAACAGCTTGGCCAGATCAGCCCGAGCTTCCTGCGCCGTCTGCAACACCTTCGCCGCATCGTCATACACCGCATGCTGCGCTTCCAGCACCTGCTCGTCGTGATGCTTGAAACGCTTGATTCGCGCATCCGCCTGGGCTTCGGTCAGGCCGAGACCGACCAGGGTGCGCCGGCTCATTTCCAGGCTCGAATAGAAGGTTTCCCGGATCGCCTCGGCGCCCAGGTCCACCAGGCGGTGCACGTGCTGGCGGTTACGGGCGCGGGCGATGATCTTGATGTGCGGGTACAGGCGGTGCACGACCTCGGCGGTCTTGATGTTGGCGTCCGGGTCATCGGTGGCGATGATGAAGTATTCCGCCTGCTCGACCTTGGCCGCGCTGAGGATTTCCGGACGCATCGGGTCGCCGTAGAACACCGGCACGCCGCCGAAGCTGCGCGACAGTTCGATGGTTTCCACCGAGGTGTCGAGGGCGACGAACTTGATGTTCTGCGCCCGCAGGATACGCGCAATGATCTGGCCCATGCGGCCCATGCCGGCGATCACCACCCGAGGCTCGTCGGTGTCGATTTCGCGGAATTTCTCCGGCACCGCCACCGGCTGCACCTTCGGGCTGACCAGCCGGGCGCAGACCAGCAGCAACAGCGGTGTCAGCGCCATGGACAGGGTGATCGTCAGCACCAGCAGGTCGTACAGGCGCGGCTCGAACAGGCCCTGATCGCGGCCGATCTTGAACACCACGAAGGCGAATTCACCACCTGCCGCCAGCACGATGCCCAGGCGAATCGCGCTGACCTTGCCCAGGCCACCCGCGAGTCGGCCCACCACGAACAGCAGCGGCAGCTTGATTGCAATCAACAGCAGCGTCAGGCCCAGCACGGTGATCGGTGCACTGAGCAGCAGCCCGAGGTTGGCGCCCATGCCGACGCTGATGAAAAACAGGCCCAGCAGCAAACCCTTGAACGGCTCGATCTGCGCTTCCAGTTCGTGGCGATACTCGGAGTCCGCCAGCAGCAGGCCGGCGAGGAAGGCGCCCAGCGCCATCGACACGCCCACCAGGTCCATCAGCCATGCCGTACCGATCACCACCAGCAGGGCAGTGGCCGTGGACACTTCCGGCAAACCGGTGCGTGCGACCACGCGGAATACCGGACGCAACAGGTAGCGTCCGCCGATGACCACCACGGCGATGCTGCCCAGCACTTGCAGGGCGTGGTTCAAATCCTGGGAAGCGCTGGTGGTGTGATCGCCGCCGGCCAACATCGGCACCAGGGCGATCAGCGGGATGGCGGCGATGTCCTGGAACAGCAGGATCGCAAACGCCAGCCGGCCATGGGGGCTGGTCAGCTCCTTGCGCTCGGCCAGGCTTTGCAGGCCGAAGGCGGTGGACGACAACGCCAGGCCCAGACCCAGCACGATGGCGCTGTTGAGCGGTTGGCCGAACAGGAACAGCGCGACCACACCGATGACCGAACCGGTCAGCAACACCTGCGCCAGGCCCACGCCGAACACTGATTTGCGCATCACCCACAAACGCCGTGGCGACAATTCCAGGCCGATGATGAACAGCAGCAACACCACCCCGAGTTCGGAGATATGGCTCACGCTCTGCGGGTTGCCAATCAGCCCCAGCACCGACGGGCCGATGATCACGCCGGCAAACAGATAGCCCAGCACCGCCCCCAGTTGCAGGCGCTTGGCCAGGGGAACGGTGAGCACCGCCGCGAACAGGAACACGACAGCGGCTTGCAACAGGTTGCCTTCATGGGGCATCGGGAAAACTCCAGGACTCGGTGTGGCGGGGGGCGCAAGGATAAAGGTTGAGGCTGTGTGCGTCAGTAAAAGCTATCGCGAGCAGGCTCGCTCCCACAGAAGGCCTTCCAACGACACAAATCCCCTGTAGGAGCGGGCTTGCCCGCGATGGCGGCCTCTCTAACAACACAAATCCAGTTACATTTTGCATTAAAAAGTTACATTCATAGGATAAGCTGATCAATCTTTCCCACGCCCCGAGCCCGTGCATGGCCATCAACTTCGACCTCAACGACCTGCAAGCCTTTCGTGCCGTGGTCGAGCAGGGCAGTTTCCGCAAGGCCGCCGACGCCGTACGCATCTCCCAACCGGCCCTGAGCCGGCGCATCGAGAAGCTCGAAGATGCCCTGGGCGTACGGCTGTTCGAGCGCACCACGCGCAAGGTCAGCCTGACCCAGGCCGGTCGCGGCTTCATGCCCAGTGTCGAGCGCTTGCTCGACGACCTGGACGTGGCGCTGTTGGGCATCAGCGAAGTGGCCTCGACCCGGCTCGGTCATGTCACGGTGGCCTGCGTGCCGTCAGCGGCGTACTACTTCATGCCGCGGGTCGTGGCCCACTACCACCGCCAGTTTCCGCGCATCAAGGTCAAGGTCCTCGACTCCAGCGCCCACGACGTCTTGAGCGCGGTGGTCAACGGCGAAGCGGATTTCGGCCTGAGCTTCATGGGCACCCTGGAAGCCGAAGTCGATTTCGAGCCGCTGGTGCAGGAGGGGTATGTGGTGGCTTGTCGGCGCGATCATCCGCTGGCCGGGCGCAGCAGCGTGACCTGGGACGAGTTCTACCAGCAGGACTACATTTCGCTGGATAAAACCTCGGGCAATCGTTTTCTGCTCGATCAAGCCTTGACCGGGATCGTGCCGCAGCGCCAGAGCATCTGCGAAACCCGGCATGTGACGACCATGATCGGCCTGGTGGAAGCGGGGCTGGGGGTGGCGGCGGTGCCGCTGATGGCGATGCCGGCGGCGGATCATCCGATCCTGACGCGGGTGCCGTTGACCGACCCGCAGGTGATGCGCAGCGTCGGTATCATCAAGCGCCGGGGTCGTACGCTGACCCCGGCGGCGTTGGAGCTGGAACGCCTGGTGGTGGAAATGAAGGTCGAAGTCAGCGACTGACCGAATCCAGCCCGGTGGCTTTCACGTCCGCTTGTGCGGCGGAAGACGCCAGGTAGTCGAGCAGCGCCTTGGCTTGCGCCGGGTGCTGGGCGCCGACCGGGATGCCGGCGGCAAACCGGGTGACCGACTGCACCGATTCCGGAATCTTCGCCACGAAACTCACACCCGGCACCGGCAGCAATTCGCTGACCTGCTGGAAGCCCAGTTGATAGTCACCCGTGGCAACCACCGAACCCACGGGGATCTTCGGGATCATCTTCGACTTGGGCTTGAGCTGATCCTCGATACCCAGGCGCTTGAACAGCTGGTCTTCGATGTACACGCCACTGGCACTGTCGGAGTAGGCCACCGATTTAGCGTCGAGCAGGGTCTTTTTCAGGCCATCCACCGAGCTGATGTCCGGCTTCGGCGCGCCTTCGCGCACCACCAGGCCGATCCGCGAGTCAGCCAGTTCGACGCGCGATGCCGGGTCGACCTTGCCTTGCTTGATCAGCTCGTCGAGGGCGTAACCGACCATGATCACCACATCGGCCTGTTCGCCACGGGCCAGGCGATTGGGGATCGCTTCCGGCGCCTTGCCCATCGACGGACCGAGAGCGGTGTCGAGGGTGTTGCCGGTGGACGCGGCGAATTTCGGCCCGAGGACTTTATAGGCAGCGGTGAAACCACCGGAGGTCATCACGCGGATTTCTTCGGCCTGGGCGAGGCTGCACAGGCCCAGGCTGGCGGCCAGTGTGAGGGCGGCGAGGTTGAACAGTTTTTTCATTTTATTGTTCTCCAAGGGGCAGGCTCAGGACATCGCCGGTTGCAGGCGGCCGCTGGCGCGGCGGTAGAGGTACAGCGTCGCGCACAGCGCGCAGAGCGCACCAAAACTCATCCAGTAGCCAGGTGCCGCCTTGTCGCCGGTGTACTGGATCAGGAAGGTCGACACCGCCGGGGTGAAACCGCCGAACACCGCGGTGGCCAGGCTGTAGGCCAGGGAGAAACCGGCCACGCGCACTTCGGCCGGCATGATTTCGGTCAGCGCCGGGATCATTGCGCCGTTGTACAGGCCGTAGATGAACGACAGCCACAGCAGCACCAGCAGCATGTGGGCGAAGCTCGGGGCGTTGACCAGGTAGGTCAGCGCCGGGTACGTGGTGGCCAGGGCCAGCAGGGCCATGGCGATCAGCAGCGGACGGCGGCCGATGCGGTCAGACAGGGCGCCGCCAATCGGCAGCCAGCAGAAGTTCGACACACCCACCAGCAGGGTCACCAGCAAGGCATCGGAAGTGCTCAGGTGCAGCACGGTCTTGCCGAAGGTCGGTGCATACACGGTGATCAGGTAGAACGCGGTGGTGGTCAGTGCCACCATCAGCATGCCGGCGAGCACGATGGTCCAGTTCTGCGCCAGGGTGCGAAATACCTCGCGCATGCTTGGGCGGTGTTTACGCTGGGCGAACTCTTCGGTTTCCTGCAGGTTGCGGCGCAGCAGGAAAATGAACGGCACGATCATGCAGCCGACGAAAAACGGAATGCGCCAGCCCCAATCGGCAATCGCCGCCGGTGCCATCCACTGGTTCAGGCCGTAGCCCAGCGCTGCCGCGACGACAATCGCCACTTGCTGGCTGCCGGACTGCCAACTGGTGAAAAAGCCCTTTCTGCCAGGGGTGGCGATTTCCGCCAGGTACACCGACACGCCACCCAGCTCTGCACCGGCGGAGAAGCCTTGCAGCAGGCGGCCGATCAGCACCAGGGCGGGGGCGAACAAGCCGATGGTTTCGTAACCGGGCACCAGCACAATCAGTATCGTGCCGCTGGCCATTATCGACAGGGTGACGATCAGGCCTTTGCGCCGGCCCACGTCATCAATGTAGGCACCCAGCACCACCGCGCCGAGCGGACGCATCAGGAAGCCGGCGCCGAACACCGCGAAAGTCATCATCAGGGAGGCGAATTCGCTGCTGGCCGGGAAGAACACGGCAGCGATCTGCGTGGCATAAAAACCGAAAAGGAAGAAGTCGAACTGTTCGAGGAAGTTACCCGACGTCACTCGGAAAATGGCACCGGCGCGTGAACGCCCGGAAGGGATTGCTGCAGTCATTGACCTGTACTCCACCGCTGTTATGACGTGCACCAAAGGGACGCGGCGCACGGTTCTTATTGGGGCGAATGGTGGAGCAGGGGGACCGATATGATAAGTGCATTGTTGGCATAGATTGATGCGTGAAGCGGATCAATACTCTCCTGCTTTTGTGGGAGCGGGCTTGCTCGCGAAGGTCGTTGACGATAACGCTGGCTGACTGATACCCCGCGGTGTCTGGACCTCCATCGCGAGCATGCTCGCTCCTACAGGGGACAGCGGTGCATTTTGTGGGAGCGAGCCTGCTCGCGATGGCGTAATCCCAGTCGCCAGAAAATCAAGGGCATCAATGCCCAACCACCTGCCCACCCAACCGATACTGGTTGTTCCCACTGCGCTTGGCCTCATACATCGCCAGGTCGGCAATATGGATCAGGCGATCCATGCTCGGCGCATGATCGGGGAACATCGCCACACCCAGGCTGGTGCCGATATGGCGGTGGTCACTGCCGATGTTGATGGGCGGCGACAGCTCGACGAAGATCTTCTGGCAGATCACCCGGGCTTCATCCTGCAAATTGCCACCCTCCGGCAAGCCCTGGAGGATCACCACGAATTCGTCGCCACCGATGCGCGCGACGGTGTCGGTGGCCCGCAGAATACGCTTGAGGCGGGTGGCCATGGTGACGAGCACACGGTCGCCAGCGGCGTGGCCGTAACGGTCGTTGATCGCCTTGAAACCGTTGAGGTCGATGAACACCAGCGCCACGCGAGTACCGCTGATGCGCGCCTGTTCCAATGCATCGGACAGCCGTTCTTCGAGCACCAGGCGATTGGGCAGCCCGGTCAGCGGGTCGAAATGGGCCAGGTGCTTGAGGTAGCTGGCGGAGGCTTTTTCCTCGGTGATGTCGCGCACCACGCCCATCATCTTGATGGTTTCATCGTGGGCGTTCTTCACCACATTACCGGTTTCGCGCAGCCAGCGAATGGTGCCGTCCGGCCAGACGACCCGGTATTCCTCATCATGGTTTTCGCCGGTTTCCAGGCAGCGCAACTCGCCTGCGCGCACCCGCTCGCGATCCTCAGGGTGTACGCAACTGCAAAACAGCGCGTAGGAAGGCACGACTTCGCCAATTTTGAAACCGAACATGCCAAAGATCGCGTCGGACCAATACAGACGTTCGGTGTCGACATCCCAGTCCCAGGTGCCGATACGCGCAAAGTACTGGCTGCGTTTGTAGCGTTCGGCGTCGCCTTTCTCCAGGGCCGTTTGCCGCTCGGTCAAGCTGCCAATTCGCACCTGCTGTTCGGCCAATTGCCTGCGCAACGAGCGCTCACGCCAGACCATCGCGGCGATCAGAACGACCACCGTTGCGCCAAGCACTGCGCTGATCCAGACGAAATTCATTGGGGTGCCATCATGGCTGGCCATCATTGCGAAATTGCGCCTATGGTAGACCACACACCGGCTCAAAGCAGCTAGAGCCAGTAAAGAAACTCCCGGTACTGTGCAGGATAGTTCCTCATTTATGGGATCGCGTTAAACACCACGCGGTTCCATGGATTGCCATGGACGACAAATTCTGCGAAAACCTGCGTCCGCGCCCGTAGCCGGGCGACAGTGAACGAGTGCAAACATGAACGACGAACTGCAAATCATCGACATCGAGCCGGGCAGCGGCAAAGCCGCCGTCAAGGGCGCGCTGATCACCACCCAGTACCGCGGCTGGCTGGAAGATGGCACCGAATTCGATTCCTCCTACAGCCGGGGCAAACCTTTCCAATGCGTGATCGGCACCGGACGGGTCATCAAAGGCTGGGACCAGGGCCTGATGGGCATGCAGGTTGGCGGCAAACGCAAATTACGGGTGCCGGCGCACCTGGCCTACGGCGAGCGCACCATGGGCAAGATCACGCCCAATTCCAACCTGGTTTTCGAGATTGAATTGCTGGAAGTGCTGACGCGGGACGATTGAGGCTCAGGCCTGAAGCGTTTCCCGATAGGCATACAGCCCCGGTGTGCCGCCCGTCATGACGAACAGCACGTTGTCGCCGGGGCGGAAGCGCCCTTGGCGCAGGTCGGCCAGCAGGCCGGCGAAGGCTTTGCCGGAGTAGACCGGGTCGATCAGCAGGCCTTCGGCGCGGGCCATCAGGCGGACGGCGTCCTGCATGGCGTGGGTCGGCAGGCCGTAGCCCTGGCCCAATTGGCTGCCGTCGATGACGATATCTGCGTCCGTCAGTCTGGCCTGGCTGCCGAGCAAGGCCAGGGTGTCCAGTGTCAGGTTCAGGGTTCGGATCGCCGACAGGTGCCGGTCCGACAGCACCGAGTAGGACTTGACGATCGAAGTACCGCGTTCCAGCAGCTGGAAACCGGCAGCCAGGCCGGCGTGGGTGCCTGCGCTGCCGTTTGGCACGACGATCTGGTCGAAGGTAAGGCCCAGTTCGCTTTCCTGGCCTGCGATCTCTGCGGCGCAGCGGGCATAGCCGAGGCTGCCCAGGGGCGTGGAACCGCCCATGGGGATCACCAAAACCCGGTGCCCTGAATCACGCAGGTGCGCAGCGCGTGCTTCGGCGTTGGCCAGCGCGTCGGTGCCTGCGGCGAGCACCTGCAGCTGAGCGCCGAACAATTGGTCGAGCAATACGTTGCCGTTGAGTTCGTAATCGACATCGGCTTTGGGGACCGAGCGCGTCAGTATCAATTCACAGGCCATGCCCCGGCTGGCGCAGGCCGCAGCGGTCAGGCGCGCATGGTTGGACTGGAGGCCCCCGACCGTAATGACGGTATCGACCCCAGCCTGCTGTGCGGCGCCGAGATGGAACTCAAGTTTGCGCAATTTGTTGCCGCCACCGCCCAGCGACATGTGGTCGTCACGCTTGAGATACAGACCGATTTTCTGGGTATCCAGGCCTAAAAGCCGTTCCAGCCGTTCGGCCCGCTGGATGGGCGTCGGGCCTTGCAGCAGCTCGGTTCGGGCAAAGGCACTCAGGGCCTGGTCCAGTGGGGTGTACATAGAGGTTGCCTCGCTGACGATTGTTGCAGCGACTCTAGGGACAAAGATCCGGGTGATAAACGTTGCTCAAGTTATTACAGCTTTGACTTGATGTAATGAATCAGGCTTTTGCGTTCGTTGCGGCCCGACCAAGGGTTTGCTTGATGGCTTGTGCGCGCGTGAGTGTCGGGATACTGTATGTTTACACAGTAAAAGGCCAGCCCCATGGAACTCATCGACAAGCTCAGTATTCTCGCCGACGCCGCCAAGTACGACGCCTCCTGCGCCAGCAGCGGGGCGCCCAAGCGCAGTTCCGAGGGCAAGAGCGGGTTGGGGGCTACCGATGGCATGGGCATTTGTCACAGCTATACCCCGGATGGGCGTTGCGTGTCGTTGTTGAAGGTATTGCTGACCAACTTCTGCCTGTACGACTGCCAGTATTGCGTCAACCGCCGCTCCAGCGATGTGCCCCGGGCGCGGTTCACCCCGGAAGAAGTGGTGAAGCTGACTCTGGATTTCTACCGGCGCAATTGCGTCAGCGGCTTGTTTCTCAGTTCCGGGATCATCCGCTCGGCGGACTACACCATGGAACAACTGGTGCGTGTGGCGAAGCTGCTGCGCGAAGAGCACGAGTTTCGCGGCTACATCCACCTCAAGACCATTCCCGAAGCCGATCCGGCGTTGATCGAGGAAGCGGGGCGTTATGCCGATCGCTTGAGCGTGAACATCGAGTTGCCCACCAACGCCAGCCTGCAGACCCTGGCCCCGGAAAAACAGCTGGGCTCGATTCGCCAGGCGATGAAGACCATCTACACCGGCGAGCAGACCGTGCTCAACGAACCCCGGGCGCCCAGATTCGCACCGGCCGGGCAAAGCACGCAGATGATCGTCGGCGCGGACGAGACCGACGACAGCACCATCCTTCACAGTGCCCAGGCTTTGTACGGCAACTACAAGTTGCGCCGGGTGTATTACTCGGCCTTCAGCCCGATTCCCAACAGCCCGAAAAGCGTGCCCCTGGCCGCGCCGCCACTGATGCGCGAACACCGCTTGTACCAGGCGGATTTCCTCTTGCGCAGTTACGGGTACAGCGCCGGAGAGTTGTTCAAGGGCCCCGGACACCTGGCGCTGGACATTGATCCGAAGCTGGCCTGGGCGCTGGCGAACCGCGAGGTGTTTCCGCTGGACCTCAATCGTGCCGAGGCGACGCTGATCGCGCGGATCCCCGGCATCGGCCTGCGCACCACCGAACGACTGGTCGAGCTTCGCCGGCAACGGCGGATTCGTTACGAAGACCTGGCGCGCATGCGTTGCGTGCTGACCAAGGCCAAACCGTTTTTCATCACCAGCGACTACCACCCGCAGCAGGCCGAGGTCACCAGTGATCTGTTGTACCAGCAGATGCGCGACAGGCCGCAGCCGCAGCAAATGGGTTTGTGGGGATGATCCACCTCGATTGCGCCGACCTGTTCGACACCTGGCGCCAGCAGGCGCGCTGGCTGTTGAGCCATGGCGTGGACCCCAGTCGGGCCAGTTGGGCACGTGAAGAGGTGGCAGACCTGTTCGCCAGTGATGAACCCTTGCCGGCGGACCTGGGGCCGTTTCAGGCGCGAATCCCGCGAACGTTGCTCGATACGTTGGAACAGGCGTCGCATTATCGCGGTGATCAACGCTGGAGTCTGTTGTACGAGGTGCTGTGGCGAGTCAGCCATGGCGACCGCACGGCGATGATGGCGGGGGATCGGCTTGGCAGTGAATTACAGAGAAGAATCAAGCAGATACGACGTGAATCTCATCATCTACATGCATTTGTGCGCTTCGTCGCCTTGCCGGAAAACCCCGGGCCGCATTACGTGGCGTGGCATGAGCCGGCCCATGACATCCTGCACAGCGCCAGCGAACATTTCATCGGCCGCATGGGCCGCCACCGCTGGCTGATCGCTACGCCTCGGGATGGGGTTTACTACGACGGTGAGCAACTGATCTACCAGCGCGAGTGCCCGCTGGAGTGGCAGCAACTGGCGCAGAACGTTGACGATCCTCACGGCGACATGTGGTTGACCTACTACAGCCACATCTTCAACCCGGCGCGGCTGAACCCGAAGGTCATGCAGGGCCATCTGCCGACCCGGTTCTGGAAGAACCTGCCCGAAGGTGCGCTGATTCCCGGTTTGATCACTCAAGCGCGTACCGGCAAGCAGCAGGACGGCCAGGCGAGCGGAATCAAGGGCAGGGCGGGGAAGCGGATTGTGCATGAGGGGCGTGGGTGATGAGGTGGGTAGCCTGATGCCCCGCGGTGTCTGGGCTACCATCGCGAGCAGGCTCGCTCCCACAGGATTTTGCGGTAGATACATATTCTGTGAACGGCCCCGGCCTCTGTAGGAGCGAGCTTGCTCGCGATGGAGGTCAACGATAACGCTGGCTGCCTGATGCCCTGCGGTGGTCGGGCTACCATCGCGGGCAAGCCCGCTCCCACAGGGTTTTGCGGTAGATACATATTCTGTGAACGGCCAGGTCCCCTGTAGGAGCGAGCTTGCTCGCGATGGAGGTCAACGATGACGCTGGCTACCTGATGCCCTGCGGTGTCTGGGCTACCATCGCGAGCAAGCCCGCTCCCACAGGGTTTGGGGGTAGACACATATTCTGTGAGCGACCAGGCCCCCTGTAGGAGCGAGCTTGCTCGCGATGGAGGCCAACGATGACGCTGGCTGCCTGATGTCCTGCGGTGTCTGGGCTACCATCGCGGGCAAGCCCGCTCCTACAGGGGTGGGGAGACCCTGTTTCCAGGAGACACAAAAAAGCCCCCCATCACCAACGCGATGGGGGGCTTTTTCTTGTAGCGTCAGGTCAAACCTTGACGATCCAACCCGCTGGCGCTTCGATGTCGCCGGTTTGCACGCCGGTCAGCTCTTTGTAGAGCTTCTGGGTGATCGGGCCGACTTCGGTTTCGCTGTGGAACACGTGCAGGTGGTCGTTGTAGCTGATGCCGCCGATCGGCGTGATCACCGCAGCGGTACCGCAGGCGCCGGCTTCCTTGAAGTCCGACAGCTTGTCGATCAGCACGTCGCCTTCGACCACTTCCAGGCCCAGGCGGGTCTTGGCCAGTTCGATCAGCGACAGGCGGGTGATGCCTGGCAGGACCGATGGCGAGTTCGGGGTGACGAACTTGTTGTCGTGGGTGATCCCGAAGAAGTTGGCCGAACCGACTTCCTCGATCTTCTTGTGGGTCAGTGGGTCCAGGTAGATGGCGTCAGCGAAGTGCGCTTTCTTGGCCTGGGAGCCTGGCATCAGGCTGGCGGCGTAGTTGCCACCCACTTTGGCAGCACCGGTGCCTTGTGGCGCGGCGCGGTCGAAGGTGGAAATCTGGAAGTTGTGCGGGGTCAGGCCGCCCTTGAAGTAGGCGCCGACCGGGATCGCGAACACCGAGAAGATGAACTCCGGCGCGGTACGCACGCCGATGTTGTCACCCACGCCGATCACGAACGGACGCAGGTACAGCGCGCCGCCGGTGCCGTAAGGCGGGATGAAGCGCTCGTTGGCGCGAACCACTTGCTTGCAGGCCTCGACGAACTGCTCGGTGGACACGTGCGGCATCAGCAGGCGTGCGCAGCTGCGCTGCATGCGGGCGGCGTTCTGGTCCGGGCGGAACAGGTTGATCGAGCCGTCCTTGCAACGGTAGGCCTTGAGGCCTTCGAAGCATTGCTGGCCGTAGTGCAGGGCGGTGGAGCCTTCGCTGATGTGCAGCACGTTATCTTCGGTCAGGGTGCCCTTGTCCCACTCGCCATTGCGAAAGTACGACAGATAGCGCTTGTCGGTCTTGATATAGTCAAAACCCAACTTGTCCCAATTGATGCTTTCGTTACCCATGACACCCTCTATCACTTAACAACCGTCGAAACGGTTCAAGGCTTCTGACGTTTTTTGGATGGGCACAACAATACTTCATTCCGGGGTTGTTTCGCAGCCCGGACTATCGGATGACGGGCAGAAAATCTCGTCGTCCTGAAAAGATCGTGACGGTTCGACGCCTCGACAAGCTCGCTCCTACAGGGGAATGCGTTGCCGCTGTAGGAGCGGGCTTGCCCGCGATGGCCGCGCCCCCGATCTAAAGGTGCAACGCATGCCCCAACGCCCGCAGCGCCGCTTCCTGCACCGCTTCGCCCAGGGTCGGGTGCGCGTGGATGGTGCCGGCGATGTCTTCCAGGCGGGCGCCCATTTCCAGGCTTTGCGCGAAGGCGGTCGACAACTCCGAAACGCCCACGCCCACTGCCTGCCAGCCGACAATCAGATGATTGTCGCGACGAGCGACCACTCGCACGAAGCCGCTTTTCGACTCCAGGGTCATGGCCCGGCCATTGGCCGCGAACGGGAAGTTCGCCACGATGCAGTCAAGGCTCGCGGCCTTGACCTGGTCCGGGGTCTTGCCGACCACCACCAGCTCCGGGTCGGTGAAGCACACGGCAGCGATGGCGGTGGGGCTGAACTCGCGGGTCTTGCCGCTGATCAGCTCGGCGACCATCTCGCCCTGGGCCATGGCCCGGTGCGCGAGCATCGGTTCGCCGCTCAGGTCACCAATGGCGTAGACGTTGCGCATGCTGGTCTGGCACCGGTGGTCGACCTTGATCGACGCGCCGTTCATCTCCAGGTTCAGCGCTTCCAGATTCCAGCCCTGGGTGTTCGGCTTGCGTCCGACCGCCACCAGCACCTGATCGGTTTCCAGGTTCAAGGTGTCGCCATTCGGGTCGCTGACTTGCAGGGTATTACTATTAGAATCAAAGCCTTGCACGCTATGCTTCAAGTAAAGCTTCACGCCAAGCTTCTTCAGTTCCTCATGCACCGGCTGGGTCAGTTCGGCATCGTAGGCTGGCAGGATGCGCTCCTGGGCCTCGACTACGCTGACCTCGGCACCGAGCTTGCGATAGGCAATCCCCAGCTCCAGGCCGATGTAACCGCCACCGACCACCACCAGGCGCTTGGGCAGCGACTTCGGCGCCAGGGCCTCGGTGGAGGAGATAATCGGCCCGCCAATCGGCAGCATCGGCAGGTTGACGCTCTTCGAACCGGTAGCCAGTACCAGGTGTTCGCAGTGAATACGCTGGTCGCCGACTTCAACGGTCTTGCCGTCGATGACCTTGGCCCAGCCCTGGATCACCTGGACCTTGTTTTTCTTCAGCAACGCTGCCACGCCAGTCGTCAGGCGATCGACGATGCCGTCCTTCCATTCCACGCTCTTGCCGATATCCAGGCTCGGCGCGCCGACGCTGATGCCCAGCGCCGAGTGCTGGTTGTGCTGGTGGGTCTGGTGGAACTGCTCGGCCACGTGGATCAGCGCCTTGGAAGGGATGCAGCCGATGTTCAGGCAGGTGCCGCCCAGCGCCTGGCCCTCGACCAGAATGGTCGGGATGCCCAGTTGACCGGCGCGAATCGCCGTCACATAACCGCCGGGGCCGCCGCCGATGATCAGCAGCGTGGTGTTCAAAGTCTGCATGCCTTACTCCACGAACAGGGTAGCGGGTTGTTCGAGCAGGCCACGAACGGCCTGGATGAATTGCGCCGCATCCATGCCATCGACCACCCGGTGATCGAACGAGCTGGAGAGGTTCATCATCTTGCGGATCACCACCTGGCCTTTGATTACCATCGGCCGTTCGACGATCTTGTTCACGCCGACGATCGCCACTTCCGGCAGGTTCAGCACCGGTGTGCTGACGATGCCGCCCAGCGCGCCAAGGCTGGTCAGGGTGATGCTCGAGCCGGACAACTCATCGCGGCTGGCTTTGCCGGTGCGCGCGGCGTTGGCCAGGCGGGCGATTTCACTGGCGTTGTCCCACAGGCTGCGGGCCTCGGTGTGACGCACCACCGGCACCATCAAGCCGATGTCGGCCTGGGTGGCGATGCCCACGTGCACGGCACCCAGACGGGTGATGACCTGGGCTTCGTCGTCGTAGCGGGCGTTGATCTGCGGGAAATCGCGCAGGGCCACGACCAGTGCGCGGACCAGGAACGGCAGCAAGGTCAGCTTGCCACGCGTTGCACCATGTTTTTCGTTCAGGTGAGCGCGCAGTTCTTCCACGGCCGTCACGTCGATTTCCTCGACATAACTGAAGTGCGCGGCACGCTGGGTGGCGTCCTGCATGCGCTGGGCGATCTTGCGGCGCATGCCGATCACCGGGATCTGTTCTTCGTCATGGCGCTGCGCATAAGCGGCAGGGACGCTCGATGCATTGGACTGACCCTGTGCCAGATAGGCTTCGAGGTCGTCATGCAGCACGCGGCCGGCCGGGCCGCTGCCGCGCACCAGGCGTAGCTGGATACCGAGGTCCAGCGCGTGTTTGCGCACGGCCGGGGAGGCCAGCGGGCGTTCATCCGCTTCGCGTGCCACCATCGGCCCCTGGGCCACCGGCGCTTTTGCGACAGGTGCAGGCGCCGCAACCGGCTTGCTTTCCACTTTGGCTTCTACCACCGGCGCCGCAGCTTCCTTGACCGCTTCAGGCTGGGGCGCATGCTTGACGTTGCCCGCGCCTTCGACCTCGATGCTGATCAGCACACTGCCGACCGCCATGACTTCGCCCGGCACGCCGCCCAGCGAAATCACCTTGCCGTGCACCGGCGAAGGGATGTCGACCATCGCCTTGTCGGTCATCACATCGGCCAGCACCTGGTCCTCGACGACCATGTCGCCAACCTTGACGTGCCACACCGACAACTCAACTTCTGCAATGCCTTCGCCAATGTCCGGCATCTTGATAACGTGCGTGCCCATTCAGACCTCCATGACCCGATGCAAAGCCGCGACCACACGGGACGGGCCAGGGAAATACGCCCACTCTTGAGCGTGCGGGTAGGGGGTGTCCCAACCGGTGACGCGTTCGATCGGCGCTTCCAGGTGGTGGAAGCAGTGTTCCTGCACCAGGGCTGCCAGTTCGGCGCCAAAACCGCAGGTGCGGGTCGCTTCGTGGACGATCACGCAGCGGCCGGTTTTCTTCACCGACTTGGTGATGGTTTCCAGGTCCAGCGGCCACAGGCTGCGCAGGTCGATGACTTCGGCATCGACGCCGCTTTCTTCGGCGGCGACTTGCGACACATACACCGTGGTGCCGTAGGTCAGGATGGTCACGTCCTTGCCCGGGCGGGCGATGGCGGCCACGTCCAGCGGTACGGTGTAGTAACCGTCCGGTACCTGGGCGGCGGGGTGTTTCGACCACGGGGTGACCGGGCGTTCGTGGTGGCCATCGAACGGGCCGTTGTATAGGCGCTTGGGCTCCAGGAAGATCACCGGGTCATCGTTTTCGATGGAGGCGATCAAAAGGCCCTTGGCGTCATAGGGGTTGGACGGCATCACGGTGCGCAGGCCACACACCTGGGTGAACAGCGCCTCGATGCTCTGGCTGTGGGTCTGGCCGCCGTAGATGCCGCCGCCGCAGGGCATGCGCAGGGTCAGCGGCGCGGTGAACTCGCCGGCCGAGCGGTAACGCAGGCGCGCCGCTTCGGAAATGATCTGGTCGTAGGCTGGGTACACGTAGTCGGCGAACTGGATTTCCACCACCGGGCGCAGGCCGTAGGCGCCCATGCCCACGGCGGTGCCGACGATGCCGCTTTCGGAGATCGGCGCGTCGAACACCCGCGAGGTGCCGTATTTGCTCTGCAGGCCTTCGGTACAACGGAACACGCCGCCGAAGTAGCCGACGTCCTGACCGAACACCACGACATTGTCGTCACGCTCAAGCATCACATCCATGGCCGAGCGCAGGGCCTGGATCATGGTCATGGTGGTCGTGGTCATGGCGGTATCCAGCGCAATATTGTTGTTGTGATCGTTCATGTCAGATCCCCAGCTGCTGACGCTGGCGCTTCAAGTGCTCCGGCATCTCTTTGTAGACGTCTTCGAACATGGTCGCGGCGCTTGGAATCTGCCCGCCCGCCAGGGTGCCGAACTGTTCGGCGGCTTTCTGCGCGGCGATCACTTCGGCTTCCAGTTCGGCGCTGACGGCGCTGTGTTCTTCCTCGGACCAGTGGCCGATCTTGATCATGTGCTGCTTGAGGCGGGCAATCGGATCGCCCAGCGGGAAGTGGCTCCAGTCGTCGGCCGGGCGGTACTTGGACGGATCGTCCGAGGTCGAGTGCGGGCCGGCGCGGTAGGTGACCCATTCGATCATGGTCGGGCCGAGGTTGCGGCGCGCCCGTTCGGCGGCCCAGCGCGAGGCGGCGTACACCGCGACAAAGTCGTTGCCATCGACCCGCAGCGAAGCGATGCCGCAGCCGACGCCGCGTCCGGCGAAGGTGGTGGCTTCACCGCCGGCAATCGCCTGGAAGGTGGAAATCGCCCACTGGTTGTTGACCACGTTGAGGATCACCGGCGCGCGGTAGACGTGGGCGAAGGTCAGGGCGGTGTGGAAGTCGGACTCGGCGGTGGCGCCGTCGCCGATCCAGGCCGAGGCAATCCTGGTGTCGCCCTTGATCGCCGAGGCCATGCCCCAGCCGACAGCCTGGACGAACTGGGTGGCGAGGTTGCCGGAAATGGTGAAGAAGCCGGCGTCCTTGATCGAATACATGATCGGCAGCTGGCGACCCTTGAGCGGGTCCTTCTCGTTGGACAGCAACTGGCAGATCAGGCCTTCGAGCGGCACCTCACGGGCCATCAGGATGCTCTGCTGGCGGTAGGTGGGGAAGCACATGTCGTCGATGTTCAGCGCCAGGGCCTGGGCGCTGCCGATGGCTTCCTCGCCAAGGCTCTGCATGTAGAACGACATTTTCTTCTGGCGCTGGGCGACCACCATGCGGTTGTCGTAGATGCGCGTCTTGAGCATGGCGCGCATGCCTTTGCGCAGGATCTCCACCGGAATGTCTTCGGCCCATTGGCCCAAGGCATTGCCTTGATCGTCGAGCACGCGAATCAGGCCGCGGGCCAGGTCGGCGGTGTCGGCAGGTTCAACGTCAATGGCGGGTTTGCGCACCGTACCCGCGTCAGTCAGGCGCAGGTAGGAGAAGTCGGTTTTGCAGCCTGGGCGGCCCGAGGGTTCGGGGACGTGCAGACGCAGCGGTTCATACGCTTGGGTCATGGCTTCTACGCTCGATCTTGTGAATTTCTTGTAGTGAGCTGACATTCATTCCATGGGTGATGGAAATCTTGTCCTACAAACATCATAGGCTCGGCGCAGGAGAATATTTATCTGTGTTTCGTTGCGTTGGCGATCATTTGCAGATAAAAAATCTGCACAAACATAAAAATCAGGTGTTTTTGTCTCATGCGTAAACTGGACCGTACCGACATCGGCATTCTCAACAGCCTTCAGGAGAATGCGCGCATCACCAACGCCGACCTCGCGCGCTCGGTCAATCTGTCGCCCACCCCGTGTTTCAACCGGGTCAAGGCCATGGAAGAACTGGGAGTGATTCGTGAGCAGGTGACGTTGCTAGACGCCGACCTGCTGGGGCTGCACGTCAACGTGTTCATCCACGTCAGCCTGGAGAAGCAGGTGGAAATGGCCCTGCAGCATTTCGAGGAAGCGATTTCCGATCGCCCGGAAGTCATGGAGTGCTACCTGATGGCGGGCGACCCGGACTACCTGATCCGCGTACTGGTGCCGAGCATCCAGGCGCTGGAGCGCTTCATGATGGACTTCCTCACCAAGGTGCCTGGCGTGGCGAACATCCGCTCCAGCTTTGCCCTCAAGCAGGTGCGCTACAAGACCGCGCTGCCATTGCCAGCCAATGGTTTGACCCTGGGCAGTTGATCAATGTCAGCGTCAGACGTAGGCGTAGGTGTAGTCGAGCGCCCGAGTGTCGAGGGTATCGCGTACTGTGTAGGCTCGCGTCCACGGAGCCGGTTCGTTGCCCGGATGAAAGACCAGCACTTCGTTCAGGCCGGCAGCGCCCGCCGGGCTGGAAAACGGTAGTGCGTCGCGGTGCTGCTGCCTCCAGCGCTCCCATAGCAGGTCGAGGTAGCAGTGGTGCAGGAAAAAGATCGGATCGTTGGGAGAGGCTGCCTCTGTCATGTTGCCGCCAATCCAGGCGTGTACCGGGTTGTGCAATTGCGCTTCCGAGACGTTTTCCCATCCGGCGCGTTCCTCCCAGTAAACGGTGCTGTTGAGCGCATCAATGACCATCGCGGGCGGCGGCAGGCCGCCGTCCTGGCCAAGGTTACGGCGCAAATTGATATCGCCGTTCTCGGTGTTCCACACCGCCACACTGAACCGACCCCCTTCGACGGTGAAGGGGCCGCTGGTCACGTGCTGTTGTTGCGAACTGTCGCCGTTGCCCCCCATGAAGTCCGAAGTGAAAGGATTGTCGGCGCCCGTGAGTTGCCAGTTCCAATAGGGCAGCGTAATGCCGGTATCGCTGGCGGCGGATTGCAATGCCAATTCGAACTGGCGCAGCAGCACCCGGTGCCAGGGGTAAAACAACGGGCTGGAATGGGGATTGGGGGTCAGCGGGTTGCCACGTCCCATCGAGTTCCTGTGGATTTGCACGAAGTCGTCGTAGCGACTCTGCTCGCCGGGCCGCAGAACGCTGTCGACATCGGTTTTCAGTTTGAGGATGGCATTGATGAACCGCGACTTCTGGTCCGCCGTCATGTCCCGGTGGTTGGTACGAATATCCATATTGCGAAAACTCCATTGGTTGTTTGCCCAATCAAGTCTCTGCGTGGATGACGCGGGCTTCAATTCACTCCTTTCGCTGGCGGGGGTGGGAAAAGTCACTTAGAGCGGCGCAGACAATGCCGCTCAAAAGGCATTAAGCGGAATTTTCAGGTAGACCACGCCGTTGTTTTCCGCCTGCGGCAGGTTTCCTGCTCGCACATTGACCTGAATGGCCGGCAGCAACAAGGTCGGCATGCCCAGCCCGGCGTCACGTTTGGTGCGCATCTCGACGAACGCCGCTTCATTGATGCCGTCGTGCACATGGATATTGTTTTTGCGCTGCTCACCGACAGTGGTCAGCCATTGGTGTTCGCGACCCTCGGGCGGGTAGTCGTGACACACGTACAGCCGCACGCTGGCGGGGAAGGCGAGCAGTTTCTGGATCGAGGCATACAGCTGGTTGGCGTTGCCGCCGGGGAAATCGCAGCGCGCCGTGCCGACATCCGGCATGAACAGGGTATCGCCCACCAGGATGATGTCGTTGCCGATCAGGTAAGCCATGTCCGCCGGGGTGTGGCCGGGCACGTGCAGGGCCATGGCGTGCAGGTTGCCGATCTGGAACGACTCGTTCGGCGAGAACAGGTGATCGAACTGCGAACCATCCACGGCAAATTCGGCTTCGAGGTTGAACAGGCCCTTGAACACGCCTTGCACCGCGCTGATCGACTGGCCGATGGCGATTTTCCCACCGAGCAACTTGCGCAGGTAAGGCGCGGCGGACAGGTGATCGGCATGGGCGTGGGTTTCCAGCAACCATTGCACCTGCAGGCGGTGGCCGTTGACGAACGCGACGATGCGGTCCGCCTGGGTGGTGGCGGTGCGCCCGGCAGCGGCGTCGTAGTCGAGCACCGGGTCGACAATCGCACACTGGCCGCCATCGTCTTCATAAATGACGTAGCTGAAGGTCGATGACGCGGGGTCGAGGAAGGCTTCGATCAGGGCAGGCATGGTGGCCGCTTCTTGGTGAGTAGGCCATGAGGGTAGTGGCATTTTCCTGTTGCTGGCCAGTGCGGCCCATTCATTTGATGAAAAAAACTGCGCGGGCTCTATCCTGTCACTCAACGATACCGGGCGTTCCCGGCTCTTCTCGCGGATTTCGAGTGTTTTATGCTGCTGGCAAGCGTGTTTGGCGTGGTCATGGGCCTGCTTCTGGGGTTGACCGGGGCAGGGGGCGGCATCCTCGCCGTTCCGGCCCTGGTGTTGGGATTGGGCCTGAGCATGACCCAGGCGGCGCCGGTGGCGCTGTTCGCCGTGGGCAGCGCGGCGGCGGTCGGCGCCATTGACGGCTTGCGCCATGGCCTGGTGCGCTACCGGGCGGCGCTGTTGATCGCCTTGCTCGGTGCGGTGTTTTCCCCGGTCGGCATTTACTTCGCCCACCAGTTGCCGGAACGGGTGCTGATGATCCTGTTCAGCGGCCTGATGGTCATGGTGGCCTGGCGCATGTTGCGCCGCGAGCGCCACGATGACGGCCCCAGCGACCACGGCCACGCCAACTGGGGGCAGAAAAACTGCATGCTCGACCAGCAGACCGGGCGCTTCTCCTGGACCGCCAAATGCACCGCGACCCTGGCGGCCCTAGGCGCGGTCACCGGTGTGGTCTCCGGCCTGCTCGGTGTCGGCGGCGGCTTCCTGATCGTCCCGGCGTTCAAGCAACTGACCGATGTGCAGATGCGCGGCATCGTCGCCACCTCGCTGATGGTCATCAGCCTGATTTCCGCCATCGGCGTGATCGGCGCGCTGCATGCCGGGGTGCGCATCGACGGCCTGGGTTTCGCCTTCATCGCCGCCAGCGTGGTCGGCATGATCATCGGCCGCAAGCTGTGTGCCCGGGTGCCTGCGCGGGCGTTGCAGGTGGGCTTCGCCAGCGTGTGCCTGGTGGTGGCGGCCTATATGCTGTTTCGTTCTCAGGGCTAGGCGGTCTTACGCCCTAAGTTCCGGGCCCTGTCGCGGCCCGGTCCTACGCCCAAGTGGCCGGGCTCATTTGGCACGCCCGGCCCGCCAGTCCAAAGCACCTGAAAACCGCCTCCAAGGCAGCGTATGACGCCGCCGGTCGCCTTTCGATAATCGCCTCCGACATCCAGTCCCCACGCTGCGGAGCGCGTCATGCACAACAATAAGAACTTCAAGCGTCGTTACTTGCCAGCCTTCATCGCCAGCCTGTCGGGCCTTGGCCTGAGCACCCTGGCCGAAGCCGAAATCATGCTGTACGACAAGGACCAGACCACCTTTTCCACCGACGGCTACATCAACGCCTTCTACGTCAACAGCGACGTCGACCGCGCCGGCGAGCAGTACGATCGTCGCCAGTCGCGGGTGAAGATGGGCTTCCTGCCCAACTACATCGGCTTCAACATGGGCAAGCTGGTCGATGACCTCAAGCTCGGCGCCCGGGCGTCGTTCTGGGTGACCATCAACGACAGCGAAACCAACGGCACCGACACCGCCATCGACGTGCGCCAGTTCTACGGCACCGTGGCCAACCCGGAGTGGGGCGAAGTGCTGATCGGCAAGGACTTTGGCCTGTTCGCCCGTTCCAATATCCTGCTCGATGAGTTGCTGCCAGGGGTGGGCCAGGTCAGCGACACCCTGGGCCTGGTCGATGGTGGCGGCGTGTCGTTCGGCAACATCGGCAGCGGTTACCCGTATCCGTTCCCGACTTCGCAGATCACCTACCGCACGCCGGTGATGGACGGCTTGCGCGTGGCGGTGGGCATCATGGACCCGGTGGACACCAACGACAGCAGCCCGACCGGCAAGGCCTACCAGGAAAACCCGCGCACCGAGAGCGAGATCACCTACCAGTTCGATGTCGGCGGGGCGAAGATCTACAGCTGGCTCAACGGCAGCTACCAGACTTCCGACAATACCGATTCGACGGTGCAGTCGGTGACCTCCAAAGGCGTCGGTTACGGCGTGCAGGCGAAAATGGGCGGCTTCTCGCTGACCGGCTCGGGGTTCCAGGCCAAGGGCATCAACCCGTTCTTCACCAACAACGCCGGCGAGCCGACCCTGCGCAACGTCGACAGCGATGGCTACCTGTTGCAGGGCTCGTACAAGTTCGGCAAAAACCGCGTGGCCCTGTCCTACGGCAAGACCAAGGATGACGGCAACGGCGCGGTGGGCACCGGCGCCGACTACGAGACCCGCGGTATTGCGCTGTTCCATGACGTCAACGACAACCTCAAGCTGGTGGCCGAGTACAACCAGTTCGAAATCAACGGGCATCACACCAGCGCGCAGAACGAAGACACCGATACCTTTGCGGTGGGTGCGGTGTTGAACTGGTAATTCTGTGCCTACACATCCCCGTTGTGGGAGACATCCCCCCCTGTGGGAGCGAGCCTGCTCGCGATAGCGGTGGATCAGTCAACTCGAAAGCGACTGACCCGGCGCCATCGCGAGCAGGCTCGCTCCCACATTGGTTTATGGCGGCTGAAAATTTCCATTCTTCGCGCAGGGTGCAGTCTTGACTTGGTAATCCTTTCCCAGCCCCACAGACCTACCCCTGTGGGAGCGGGCTTGCTCGCGAAGGCGGTGTGTCAGTCAACATATGGGCCAACTGACACACCGCCTTCGCGAGCAAGCCCGCTCCCACAGAAAAGCGGTTTTGTGTGGTTCATCCGCACACACCTAATCCCATCGAACCGCCAGACCGCTACCCAAGTAGCATACGGCGCAGCCCCCGGCCTTCGTACACTCGAGCCACCAACAGGCGCCTGCGGGAGGCGACGATGCAAGGGGTGAACAACGACGGTATCGTCAGCGCCATGTCCCAGGCGACCGATGCGCAGCAGGTGGCGCAGGAGCTGGCGCGGCAGCTGTTGCATCCGCACCTGGGCTTCGTGCTGTTTTTCTGCTCCGCCGAGTACGACTTGCAGGCCCTGGGCCAGGCCTTGCAGCAGAGCTTTGGCGGCATTCGCCTGGTGGGCTGCACCAGCGCCGGCGAAATCACCCCGCAAGGCTATGGCCGCAACTGCGTGACGGCGGTGGGTTTCGACCATCGGCATTTTTCCATCGACGCCGAGCTGATCGATGAAATGGAGCGCTTCAGCCTGATCGACGCCCAGCAGATGGTCGAGCGTCTGGTCAGTGGCTGTCGCAGCAATACCCTGGCACCGATCAAGGGCAACAGCTTTGCTCTGACCCTGCTCGACGGCCTGTCCAGTCGTGAGGAAATGGTCCTGGCGGCGCTGAGTGCGGCCCTGGGCGACATCCCGCATTTCGGTGGCTCGGCCGGCGACGACAACTACCTGCACCACACCCATGTCTATTTCGGCGGCGAATTCCACAGCGGCGCTGCGGTGGTGGTGCTGGTCAACACCTGGCTGGATTTCGAAGTGTTCACCACCCACCACATCCTGCCGCGCGCGGAAAAGCTGGTGGTCACCGGCGCCGACAGCACCTCGCGCCGGGTCTTCGAGCTGAACGCCGAGCCCGCCGCCGAGGAATACGCCCGGCACATCGGCGTGCCGGTGGCAACGCTGGATCACCGGGTGTTCGCCGCGCACCCGCTGGCGGTGCGGATCAACGATCAATACTACGTGCGGGCGATCCAGCAGGTGCATGCGGACCTGAGCCTGAGTTTCTACTGCGCCGTGGAAAACGGCATCGTCCTCACCGTCATGACCCCGGGCCCCATGCTGCCGAACCTGCAAAACCTGTTCGACGGCTTGCAGGCGCGCCTCGGCGATTTGCTCCTGACCATCGGCTGCGACTGCTTCCTGCGGCGGCTGGAGCTGGAGGCCGACGGCAGCCTGGAACAGATCGGCAGTTTTCTGCGCGATCAACGGGTGCTGGGGTTCAACACCTACGGAGAACAGTTCAATGGCATGCACATCAACCAGACCTTCACCGGGGTCGCCATTGCCCGTGGCCGTTCCCCTGGGCGACATTGACGGCGATCAGGCGCGGATCGCCAGCCTTGAACATGAAAACCGCAAGCTGCGGCGCATCAATGCCGCGCTGATCGAGCGCATCGAGTCCGGCGTGACCCGCGGCAACGACCCTTATCGCGCGTTCCAGCATTCGGTGGTGCTCGCCGAACAGGTACGCGAACGCACCGATGCGCTGAACCAGGCCATGGCCGAGCTCAAGTCGGGCAATCGCCTGCTCAGCGAAGCGCGGCTGCGGGCGGAAACCGCGCACCAGCACCTGATCGACGCCATCGAGAGCATTTCCGACGCCTTCGTGCTGTTCGATGCCGAGCAACGCATCGTGCTGTTCAACAGCCGCTTCAAGGCGTTCTGGAGCCATAGCCGGGTGCGTATCAACGCCGGCATGCGCTTGAGCGAAGTCAAACGCCTGATGTTCGCCACCGGCCTGTTCACCGAAGAACCACGCGGCCAGGCCGACGAAAACCTGCTGTATCGCCTGCACAATGGCCGCTGGCTGCAGGCGAGCGAACGGCCGACCCAGGACGGCGGACGGGTGATCCTGCTCACCGACATCACCGACGTCAAACTCAGCGAGACCATGCGCCGCGAACAGGCGGTGGCGCAGAAGTCGCACCTGTTGCAACGGGCAGTCGACAACCTGTCCCAGGGCGTGGCGATGGTCAATGCCGAGGGCGTGCTGGAGTTGTGGAACCGGCGTTTCCTCGAACTCAGCGGCCTGGCCCCGGTGGCGGCCCATCGGCCGTTCGCCGAGGTGATCGCGGACAGCGAACTGAGCCTCCTGACCCCGGCCAGCCGCGACGGCAATGGCCGCCCGGTGCAGGAACTGGAACAGCGCCTGTACGATGGCCGGGTCCTGGAAATCCGCACCCATCCGCTGCCCACCGGCGGTTTCGTCAACACCTTCACCGACATCACCGAGCGGTACCAGCACGCCGAGGCCCTGAGCGAGAGCGAGCGCTGGATTCGCCTGATCACCGACCACGTACCGGCGTTGATCGCCTACCTCAACGCCGACCTGGTCTATGAATTCACCAACAAGGTCTACGAGGAATGGTACTGCTGGCCGCGCGGGGTGATGCTCGGGCAGAGCCTGCGCGAGGTGCACAGCGAACAGCATTACCAGCGCCTGGAAGCTTATGTGGCACGGGCGCTGGCCGGTGAAAGCGTGACGTTCGAGTTTGCCGAAACCAACATCAACAACCAGGAGCGCTACATGCTGCGCTCCTATGTGCCCAATCGGCTGGCCAGCGGCGAGGTGGTGGGGATCTTCGTGTTGATCCGCGACATCACCGAGCGCCGCCGCACCGCCGAGGCGCTGCACCAGGCCTACCAGAATCTGGAACTGCGGGTGCGCGAGCGCACGGCGGAACTGACCACCCTCAACGATCAGTTGCTCAAGGAGATCGACGAGCGCCGCCGCGTCGAATCACGCCTGCGCGAAGCCAAGCTGGACGCCGAGCAGGCCAACCTGTCGAAAACCAAATTCCTCGCGGCGGTCAGTCATGACCTGCTGCAGCCGCTGAACGCCGCGCGGCTGTTCACCAGCGCCTTGCTTGAGCGGGGCGAGCCGCTGCCCAACCAGATTCTGGTGCGCAACGTCAGCAATTCACTGGATGATGTGGAAAACCTGCTGGGCACCCTGGTGGATATTTCCAAGCTCGATGCCGGGGTGATCAAGGCTGACATCGCGCCGTTCGCCTTGAGCGAATTGCTGGAAAACCTCGCCGCCGAATACACCCAGGTGGCGCGCAGCGAAGGGCTGCAACTGCATTTCATCCGCTGTTCGGCGCTGGTGCGCAGCGATATCCAGCTGCTGGCGCGGATCCTGCGCAATTTGTTGAGCAATGCCATCCGCTACACCTACAGCGGCCGAGTGGTGCTCGGTTGCCGGCGGCATCCGCAGAAGCTGTCGATCGAGGTGTGGGACAGCGGCATGGGCATTGCCGAGGATCGCCTGGAGGAAATTTTCCAGGAGTTCAAGCGCGGCGAAGTGCAGCGGCCCGACCAGGACCGTGGCCTGGGCCTGGGGCTGGCCATCGTCGAGAAAATCGCCGGGATCCTCGGCCACCGCATTCACGTGCGCTCGTGGCCGGGCCGGGGCTCGGTGTTCAGCGTCGAGGTGCCCCTGAGCGCCACGGCGCCCAAGGCGTTGCCTTCGCCGTTGATCAGCGAGCCGATGCTCGAACGCCTGCGGGGTGCGCGGGTCTGGGTGCTGGACAACGACGCGGCCATCTGTGCCGGCATGCGCACCTTGCTGGAAGGCTGGGGATGCCAGGTGGTCACGGCCTTGTCGGAACAGGACCTGGCCCGCCAGGTGGACAATTACCATGCCGAGGCCGACTTGCTGATTGCCGACTATCACCTGGATGACGAGCAGAATGGCGTCGATGCGGTGGCGCGGATCAACGCGCGGCGTGGCTCAGCGATCCCGGCGATGATGATCACCGCCAACTACAGCAATGAATTGAAAGTGCAGATCCGCGAGCTGGGGCACACCCTGATGCACAAGCCGGTGCGGCCGATGAAGCTGAAGACGGCGATGAGTCATTTGCTTGGTCGGCCTTGAGCGTCGCGGTGCCTGGCGGGCCTCATCGCGGGCAAGCCCGCTCCTACAGGGGACATGAATCCCTGTAGGAGCGAGCTTGCTCGCGATGGTAGCCCAGGCACCGCGGGCAGTCAGGCAGTCAGCGTCATCGTTAACGACCATCGCGAGCAAGCTCGCTCCTACAGGGGGGGCGGCGGTGTTAACGCCGCAGGTAAGAGCCGAAATCAATATCCCCCGCACTCAGGATCGCCTGCACCCGGTTGTGCACATTGAGCTTGCGCAGGATCGCCGACACATGCGCTTTTACCGTGGTTTCGGCGATTTCCAGGGTATACGCGATCTGTTTGTTCGATTCGCCCTTGGTCATGCGCTCCAATACCAGCAGCTGTTTACGGGTCAGCGCCTGGAGCAGTTCGGGCGGGAAGCTCGGGGTGTCGTTCATCCGCCGGCTGGCGCTGTTTTTCTGTGTGCGGATGATGTCCGGCGGCAGGTACACGTTGCCGTTGAGGATCTGCTGGATGGCGTCGGTCATTTGCAGGCGGGGCGAGGATTTGGTGATGAAACCCACAGCGCCATAGGTGATGGCCTGCAACACGATCTGCTTGTCCTGCTCGGCCGAAACGATCACCACCGGAATGGTCGGCGCCTCGTTGCGCAGGTTGATCAGGCCATTGAGGCCGTGCATGCCGGGCATGTTCAGGTCGAGCAGGATCAGGTCGAGGTCGTCATGCTCTTCGGTCAGCGCCAGGGCGCTGTCCAGGTCGGCGGTTTCCATGACCTCGCTGCCCGGAAAACCATCGCTGATGACGTTGTGAATGGCTTCGCGAAACAGCGGGTGATCGTCGGCAATCAGGATTTTGTACATAGCCTTTCACCTCATTATTTTCGTTATGGTGTGGCAACAACGCGCATGCGTAAAGCCTACGGGAAGGGTTCCGGCTGGGCGGGGCTCACGGGCAGGTTCGCCGCTTGCCACGCATCCAGGCCGTCGCGGTACCAATACAGGGTCGTGTAGCCCATGGCGGCGGCACGCTTGACCGCGTTCCAGCTCAGCCAGCAATCGGAGCGGCAGTAGAACACCAGCGGCTGGCGCACATCGCCTGCGGTGAACTGCTTCAGGTGCCGGCTGAAGTAGGCCTGCCAGTCGGGCGTCAGGTCACCGTCGCCGGTGTTGGCCAGCCAGTGACTGCCGGGCAGGTTGGCATGGGGCTGGTCTTCGATGAAGCGCCCTTGCAGGTATTGGCGCTTGTAGACGTCGATCAGCACCGGCGGCGGGGTCTGGGCCAGCAGCGCCTGCAGGGTGGGGGTGTCGACCAGGGTAGCGCCTTGCGCCTGGGCTGGCGTCGGGCTGCGGTACAGGCCGATGCGATAGCCGTCTTCGGAAAACAGCGGGGTCTCGGCCTGCGCGACGCCCAGCAGCAGGCTCAGCGACAACACGGCCAGAGAAGGGCGCAGCAGACAGCGGCGGGCACGCGGCATGGGGATGGTCCTTATAGTTATGAGCCCATTACATGCCAGTCGCGGTGCGTTGGGAATGCGACGATAGACAGGGCGAACCAGTACTAAAGTCGTAGTTTCCCCACGGATTTCACCGCCGCCCCTGTAGGAGCGAGCTTGCTCGCGATGACGGCGTATCAGTCGACACATGTGCAAGCTGACAGACTGCGATCGCGAGCAAGCTCGCTCCTACAGGGGGAGTGTGTGGTCAGCCGGCCTTACGCAACGCCGCATGCTGCGGATTGAACGTCAGCACCGCGAGCAGGGCGAACACCACGGTGAGCCCGGCGCACACCGCCAGTGCCAGGGGGTTGAAGCGTTCGTACAGGGCAAACCGCACCAGCTCCACGGCGTGGCTGAACGGGTTGAGCGCGCACAGCCAGTACAGCCACTCGCTCGCCTCGCGCATTTTCCACAGCGGGTACAACGCCGAGGACAGGAAGAACAGCGGGAAGATCACGAAATTCATCACCCCGGCGAAGTTTTCCAACTGGCGGATCGCATTGGACAACAGCAAGCCCAGCGCACTGAGCATCAGCGCCACCAGCAGCAGCGCCGGCAGCGCGATCAGCAGGCCCATGGCCGGTGGCTGCACACCGTAGACCCAGGCAATCGCCAGGAACGCGTACACCTGCAACAGCGAAATCAGCGAAGTCGCCAGCAACTTGCTGCACAGCAGGAAGGTGCGCGGCAGCGGGCTGGTCAGCAGTACGCGCATGCTGCCCATCTCGCGGTCGTAGACCATCGACAGCGAGCCCTGCATGCCGTTGAACAGCAGGATCATGCAGGCCAGGCCCGGAATGATGTACACCTCGTAGGGGATGTAGGTGTCGTACGGCTCGATGATGGCGATGCCGAGCGCTGCGCGAAACCCGGCGGCGAACACCAGAAGCCACAGGAGCGGGCGCACCAGCGCACTGAGAAACCGCGTGCGCTGCAACACGAAACGCAGCCATTCGCGCAGCACGATGCCTTGCAAGCATTGCCAGTAAGCGTTCATGGACGGGCTCCCGAGGTGGTCAGGCGGGTAAAGGCCGAGCCCAGGTCGCCGCCGTGCTCAAGGCTCAGCGCATCGGCCTGGCCGCTGGCGACCAGACGGCCCTGATGCAGGATCAGCAGGTCGTCGCTGGCCTGTACTTCATCCAGCAGATGGGTGGTCCACAGCACGCTGATGCGTTGCTCGACACACAGGCTGCGCAGATGTTGGTTGAGCGCCAGGCGGCTGGCGGGGTCGAGGCCGACGCTGGCTTCGTCGAGCAGCAGCAGGCGTGGCTCATGCAGCAGGGCGCGGGCGATTTCCACCCGGCGTCGATGCCCGCCGTTGAGTTCGCGCACCCGTTCGCGCCGGCGCTCGGTCAAGGCCTGGCGCGCCAGTTCGGCATCGACCCGCGCCGCGCCCTGTTGCCGCGACAGGCCATGCAAGGCGGCGTGATAACGCAGGTTCTGCTCGACGCTCAAGTCCAGGTCCAGGGTGCTTTGCTGGAACACCACGCCCAGTTGCCGCAGCGCCGGGCGCGGTGCATCGCGCAGCGAATGGCCGCCGACGCGGATGTCGCCGCGTTGCAGGTCGTACAGCCGGGTCAGCAGCGCGATCAGCGTCGACTTGCCCGCGCCGTTGGGCCCCAACAGCGCGGCGAATCGCCCCGGCGCCAGCTGGAAACTCACCTGGTTCAGCGCCTGCCGCGCACCGTAGGCAAAGCTCAGCTCGCTGACCTCCAGGGCGTTCATGGCGTCACCACCACGCCCCACGGATAACGCCCGACCTTCACCGACTTGAGCACCTTGAGGCTGTCGACGTCGATCACCGAGACATCGCCGCTGACCCCGTTGGTGGCCAGCAACTGCTTGTGGTCGGGGGTGAACGCCATCTGCCAGACGCGCCGGCCCACCAGCAGGTAATCGAGGATTTCGAAGGTTTTGGCGTCGACCACCGCCACATGGTTGGCCGGGCCCAGCGCGACGAAGGCGTACTTGCCGTCGGCGCTGAGCTTGACGCCCACCGGCTGCACCTTGTCCGGGTGCACGCCCTTGATCTGGAAGTTCAGGGTCTTGAGGATCTTGCGGCTGTCGACATCGAGAATGGTCACCGTGCCGCCGATTTCCGCCGAAGCCCACAATTTGGAGCCGTCAGGCGAGAACTCGACGAAGCGCGGGCGTTGATCCACCAGGGTGCTGTCGGCCAGGGTCTGGGTGCTGGTGTCGATCCAGTGCAGCATGTTGGTGGTTTCGCTGGTGTTCACCGCCCATTTGCCGTCGGGGCTGACCGCCATGCCCTCGGGCTCGACGCCGACGTTGATCTGGCCGAGCACTTTCGAGGTTTCGGTGTCGATCACCGTCACCAGTGCATCGTCCTCGTTGGACACGTACAGCCAGCGGTTATTGGGGTGCAGGGCGAACTGCTCGGGGTCCTTGCCGGACGGCAGCTCCTTGATGATCTTGCGCGTGGCCACGTCCATGACCTGGACCCGGTCCGAGTCGCTGGCGCAGATGTACAACAGCTTGTTGTCGTGGGACAGCAGCAGGCCGCGCGGGCGCTGGCCGACGGGCAGGGTGTCGATCACCTGCAGGGTCTGCATGTCGATCAGGCTGAGGTTGTTGTCCTTCTCGTTGGAGACCCAGGCGGTGCTGGCCACGGCGTGCCCGGCGGCTAAGAGCAGGGCGCAGGAAAGCAGGGTACGGCGCATGGCATGTTCCTTATTGTTGTGGTTGTGGAGAACGGTCAGGGGAATTGGCAGCTGACCTCGGGCTTGTCGTAGCCCAGGCTGTCCATTTCGTTGAAGGGGTGCAGGAAACCGTCCTGCGGCGAGGTGCTGACCAGTGCCCGCGGCTGCACGATGGGGATCGGCTGGCGCAGTTCGCCGTTCCACGGGCGGTAGCTGAGCTTGCGGCCCTTGAACCCGTCGAGGGGCAGTTGATCGCTGATTTCCAGGTCACGGATGGCCATCGCGTCGGTCTGGCGCAACTTGCTCACCGCGCTGGCGATGCTGCGCACGCCCATCCACGCGGCGAAGTCGCGGTCGTTCATCCAGCGCCCGGCCAGGGCTTCGAAGCGTTTCTGCAATTGCGCCGCGCCAAAGGTCTCGACGGTCTTGTGCCAGCCCACCGGGGTCAGGCCCTGGGTACCGGCGACCGGCCGCGGGTACCAGGTCTGGTAGGGCACGTATTCGCCAAAATCGCCGCGTTCGTCGGCCACCAGCACCACATCGTATTCGGCGGTCTGGGTGAACAGCGGCATGTCGGCCTGGGCGCTGCGGCGCTGGTCGTTGTCGAAGCTCCAGGCCTTCTCCGCCACCAGTTGCAGGCCGAAGCGCTTGGCGGCGCGGCGCAGGGCGGCGGCGTAGGCCTGGTCGTCCTCGGTGGGGCCGACGATCAGCAGCGCCTTTGGCCATTTGCGCACCACCAGGAACTGCGCCAGCGCATCGGCGAGCATCGCCCGGCTTGGCAGGGTGTGCAGCACGTTGGGCAGGCAGTCGCGGGTGCGCAGGGCGTCGTCCGGGCTGCCGGCGTTGAACAGCAGGCTGTCGGGCAGCGCGGCGCTGAGCTGGCGCAGGCTGGCGGCCGGGGCATTGATCACGAACAGGCGCAGGCCTTGGGCGTGCTGGGCCTTGGCGGCGTCGAGCAGGGCTTCGGGGCTGTCGACGCTGGCGGCGACCAGGCTGTAGCTGTGATTGAGAAAGCGCCCGGTGCTGTTGCTGTCGGTGATCGCCAGTTCGGCACCGCGCAACCCGGCGTCGCTGGGCTCGGGGATGATGTTGGACAGCAGCGGGCCCGGATCAGGGCGATAACCCAGGTAGCCGATGCGCACCTGCAACGGTGCTTCGGCGGCCTGGCTCCGGGTGGCCAGGCCAGCGGCGCAGGCGATCGCGAGCAGGTAGATCAGGGCGTAAGGGGCTAGCTGGCGCATAAGTCACTCCGTTACAGGTAGCGCCAGCATAGGAAGCCGAACGGGGTGAGGAAATATGCAGAAAGTACCAAGCGGGCAGTACCAAGGTAGTAACACACGCCGGGCGGCGCGGTTTTAGCATGGTGTTAACGGCCATCACCCCCCAAGGAGATTGAACATGCGCATTCTCAAGGCGTTACTGCTGCCGTTGCTGTTGATCCTCAGCCTGATCGGCGTCGACAAACTGCACGGCCCACGCCCGGCCCCGTTGCCGGTTTTGCCGGCGCTTCCGGGGCGCTGAACATGTCGGCGCTGTGGCGGATCAACCTGTGGGTCTGCGGGTTTTTCACCCTGGTCACCGTGGCGTGCATGGCGCTGCTGGTGCATCAGGCGCTGGCGGACGTGGAGCGCGAGCTGCAATCGGCCGAGGCGGTGGTGCATTACCTGAGCGAAACCGCCGAGCGCGACCCCGCCAGCCTGCAACCGCGACTGACCCGCAGCCTGCGCCATGTGCGGGTGCGCTGGCTGGGGGCGGACGAGGCAGCCACCTTGCCAACGCAGGCAGGCCTGGACGCCTGGCTCGGCCGGCTGTTGTTCGCCGAGGCGCGCCACAGTGAGCGCGTGCTGGACCTGGCCGATGGCCGCCGCGTGCAGATCGCCGTCGACCCACGGGACGAAATTGATGAGGTCTGGGATTCCCTGCAACAACTGCTGGCCCTGTGCGCGCTGGCGTTGCTGCTCAGCCTGCTGACCATCCGCTGGGCCGTGCGCCGGGGCATGGGCTTGCTCGACGACCTGCTGCACGCCTTGCGCCAGGTGTCCGCCGGCCAGCTCAAGGTGCGCCTGCCGGCGCAGGGCCTGCCGGAGGCGCGGCAACTGGCGATGCACTTCAACCAGATGACCGCTGCCCTGGAACAGGCCCGGGCTGACAACACCCAACTGACCCAGACCCTGCTGGCGTTACAGGAGCAGGAGCGCACGCACCTGGCGCAGACCCTGCACGACGACCTCGGCCAATACCTGGCGGGCATCCGCGCCCAGGCCTGCCTGTTACCGCTGGTAGCGGATCAGCCGTCAGTGGTAGCGCAAACCGTGCGCGAACTGGAACACAACTGCGAACATTTGCAGCAGGGTTTCCGCGCGCTGGTGCGCGATTTGTATCCGGTGGTGTTGCAACACCTGCCGTTGGCCGAAGCCCTGGGCTTGCTGGTGGAGCAATGGCAGACGCGCCAGGGCATCGACTGTCGGTTGCGGGTCGGCGTACAGGTGCCGGAGTTATCGACGCCGGCCAAGACCCACCTGTATCGCCTGTTGCAGGAAGCCCTGACCAACATCGCCCGGCATGCCGGCGCCAGCGCCGTGAGTGTGCGCCTGCACCAGCGGGGCCGGCACTGGCGCCTGCTGATCCGCGACAACGGTTGCGGTGCACAGCAACCGCAGCGGCCGGGTGTCGGCCTGTACTCGATGTTCGAACGCGCGCGCAGCCTGGGCGGCGAACTGCGCATCATCAGCCAACCCGGTGCCGGTTGGGCGCTGGCCTTGAACGTGCCTGTCTTGAACATGCCTGGAGAGGTGTCATGAATATTCTGCTGGTCGATGACCATGCGGTGGTCCGCCAGGGCTACGCCAGCCTGTTGCGCGCCTTGCTGCCGGCCATGCAAGTGCGCGAAGCGGCAACCGGCGAGGAAGCGCTGGCGCGGGTGCAGGAGGCCGTGCCGAACCTGGTGATCATGGATTTCGGCCTGCCAGGCATCAGCGGCCTGGAAACCACCCGCCGCCTGCGCCAGCGCCTGCCGCAACTGCGCGTGCTGTTTTTCAGCATGCACGATGAGCTGCCGCTGGTGCGCCAGGCCCTGGACGCCGGGGCCTCGGGCTACCTGACCAAGACCTCGGCGCCGCAGGTGCTGGTCGAGGCGGTGCATCGCATCCTCGCCGGGCATGTTTACATCGAACAGCCTCTGGCCACCCAACTGGCCTGCCACCCGCACCAGCAGGACCCGCGCCTGCAAAGCATGACCCAGCGCGAGCTGGAGATCTTCGTCATGCTCGCCAAAGGCACCCCGGCCCGGCAGATCGCCGAGCAACTGAGCATCAGCAGCAAGACCGTGTCCAATCACCTGACCCTGCTCAAGAGCAAGCTGCAGGTCAGCTCCCATGCCGAGCTGGTGCATTTGGGGATTGATCTGGGGGTGGTGAGAAAGGCGGGATGACTTTGTCAGGACCGCAAATTGAACACCTGTGGAGCGAGCCTGCTCGCGATGAGGCCAGAACAATCAGTGTTGACTGTACTGACCCCATCGCGAGCAGGCTCGCTCCCACAGTGGATTGGGGTGGGGCAGGGCATTCGGATTACCTGTCCCAGGTTTTCGGACACCCCTCACACCCCTCCATATTCGCATCCTGGAAATTCGCATAATGCTGGCGTGAGCCGCTGAGGTTCGCCTGTTCGAGGTTGCTTTCGCCGAACTTGGCTTCCTGCAGATTGGCATCGCCCAGGTTGGCGCCCTTGAGGTCGGCCTTGCTCAGCCAGGTCATTTCCAGGTCGGCGGCGCGCAGGTTGGCGTTGTGCAGTCTGGCCCAGCGGACAACCTGGCGAATTGCAGGTAGGCGGCGCTGAGGTTGGCGTCCTGAAACTGCGCGCCCTGGGCGAACAGGCCCCAGCCCTGGATCGCCATCAGGTTGGCTCCGGTGAAATCCGCCAGGCGCGCATTGCTCTGTTGCAGGCTGGCGCGGGACAGGTTGGCGCCTTGCAGTTGGGCCTTTTCCAGGTTGGCCAGGTCCAGTCGCGCATGGCGCAGGTCGGCCCCGCGCAAGTCGGCACCGCTGAGGTTCATGTTGCGCAGGTCCTGGTTGCTCAGGTCGGCGCCGCGCAGGTTGGCACCGGGGCATTGGCTGTGTTCGGCGAGGATGCAGCCGTTGACGGTGGGTGGGCTGTCGTCGTCGGTGGCGTGGGCGACGGACAGGGTCAGGAGCAGGAATAGGGGGAGGTAGTTCATCGCAGGATCTCTGTGCAAAGGCCACCCTGACTCAACCCTGTGGGAGCGAGCCTGCTCGCGATGGACTCAAGACCGCCGCGGGGTATCTGATGCCCCGTGCAATCGTTCACGACCATCGCGAGCAGGCTCGCTCCCACACAGTGCAAGACAGTCAGGGAGCGAGCGGGGGAGTGGGTTATTTTTTCGCGACCTTGTTATCCCAGCTCGGAATCTTGAACACCCAGAACGACCCGCCCTGGGCCACCGGTTTGGTCAGTTCGGCCATGTCGCCGCCCCACAACGGCACCGCGCCGCCGTAGCCGACGGTTACGCCGATGTATTGCTCGCCGTCCTGTTCCCAGGTGATCGGTGGCGAGACGATGCCGCTGCCGGTCTGGAACTTCCACAGTTCCTGTCCGGTTTTCGCGTCGAAGGCCTTGAAGAAGCCATCGCCGGTGCCGGTGAACACCAGGTTGCCCTTGGTCGCCAGTACGCCGGCCCACAACGGCAGGTGTTCCTTGTGCTCCCACACCACCTTGCCCGTGGTCGGGTTCATCGCCCGCAGGGTGCCGACGTGATCGTCGTACATGCGTTTGATGCGAAAGCCCATGCCCAGGTACGCCGAGCCCTTCTTGTAGTTGACCTCCTCGGTCCAGTATTCCTCTTTCCACTGGTTGCCCGGGATGTAGAACAGCCCGGTGTCCTGGCTGTAGGCCATGGGGTTCCAGTTCTTGCCGCCGAGAAACGGTGGCGACACTTCCACCGGCTTGCCCTTGGTTTCGCCGGGCAGTGGCTTGGCCGGGCGCTGGCCTTCGTTCTCCACCGGGCGCCCGGTCTTGAGGTCGATGTGGCTGGCCCAGGTGATGTTGTCGACGAAGGGGAAGGCGTTCTGCAGCTTGCCGTTGTTGCGGTCGACCACATAGAAGAAGCCGTTGCGGTCGGCGTGGCCGGTGGCCTTGACGGTCTTACCGTCCTTGTCCTTGTAGTCGAACAGCACCAACTCGTTGTTGCCGGAGAAGTCCCAGGCATCGTTCGGCGTGTGCTGGTAGAACCATTTCACTTCGCCGGTGCTCGGGTCGACGCCGACTTGCCCTGAGGTGTACAGGCTGTCGTAATCGTGCGGGTTGCCATCCTTGGAGGTGCGCGCCCAGGTGTTCCACGGGCCGGGGTTGCCGGCGCCGACGATGATGGTGTTGGTCTCGGCGTCGAAACTGGCGCTCTGCCAGGGCGCGCCACCGCCGTGGCTCCAGGCTTCGACCTTGCCGGTTTCGGTGGTCGGATCGTTCGGCCAGGACGGCGCCTTGACGTCGCCGGTCGGCGTGCTGTCCTTGCCATTGAGACGGCCCATGTGGCCCTCGACGAATGGGCGCATCCATACTTCGTCGCCGGTGTCCGGGTCGCGGGCGAACAACTGGCCGACCACGCCGAACTCATCGCCGGAACTGCCGTGGATCAGCAGGACCTTGCCGCTGGTCTTGTCCTTGATCAGCACCGGGGCGCCGGTCATGGTGTAGCCGGCGGCGTGGTCGCCGAACTTCTTGTTCCACACCACCTTGCCGGTGTTCTTGTCCAGCGCGATCACCCGCGCATCCAGGGTGCCGAAGTAGATCTTGTCGCCATAGATGGCCGCCCCTCGGTTGACCACGTCGCAGCACGGACGGATGTTGTCCGGCAGGCGGTGGTTGTAGGTCCACAGGCGCTTGCCGGTCTTGGCGTCGAGGGCGAACACCCGCGAGTAGGAACCGGTGACGTACACCACACCGTCGCTGACGATGGCCTGGGATTCCTGGCCGGCGCTGCGGCTTCTCGACGTGCACGAAGGAGTAGGACCAGGCCGGGGTCAGCTTGAACACGGTCTTGTCGTTGACCTGGGCCACGGGCTCCAGCGCTGGGCAGTTGGTGCCCTGCCGTATTGCAGCACGTCCTTGGTGGTCAGGTGATCGTTGGCAATGTCTTCCCAGGTCACGTTATGGCTGGTGGCGGCCTTGGCATCGGCGCCATGGCTGGCAGTGCTCAGGGCCAGACGCCCGCCAATACCAGGGCGAGGGTCAGGGGGGAAAGGGCGGGTAGCGATCTTATTGTCATGGTTTGCAGTTCCCAGTGGAGGTTTTGGCCTGCACAGGGTGGGCTGCGGGTGGGGCGTTGGCATACGGAAAAAGTCCCGCCGTTGCCGGGAAAGAGTTCCCAGGGCGCACCTGATTTGGGTGTGCCCCACAAGCCCTACTACCAAGGTACTAAGTCGCGACCACCAAAGCAGCATGGGGATGGCGGCGGGTGCTTTCTAAGATGGCTGCCATAGCCTCTGCCAAGAGGTTTTTGCGTGCAATCCTGAGGGCATAACAATGACAACTAAACGCAACGCCTTGCTCGTTGCCGGCCTGCTGGCCGGCGTTATCAGTGCAGGTTCGGTCTTCGCCCACGGCAACGTGGTCCGCAGGCCGTGGAGACGAAGGGACTGACCCCGATCAAGGACGCCGGCGTACAGGTCGATGCTGATGGCTGGGCCTCGGTCAACCCTTACCGCAAGTCTCCCGAGCACGACAAGGCCGTGGAAATCGGCTCGTCGGCCTACAACCAGAACTGTGCGGCCTGCCATGGCCTGGAAGCCAAGTCCGGCGGCATCGCCCCCGACTTGCGCATGCTTGATGCCGACGACGCCGGTGATGAGTGGTTCGTCGAGCGCGTGCGCCACGGTGCGGTGCGCGACGGGCGGGTGTACATGCCGAAAATGGCCGACTACCTGAGCCAGGAAGCCCTGTGGGCAGTGCGCACCTACCTCGACAGCGTTCGCGTCGAGAATTGATCCATGCGCCTGCTCGCGTTGTTGCTCAGCGCTGTGTTGTTGTGCTGCCCGGTGCAGGCGCAGGTTCGCAGCTATGACCAGATGATCGCCGCCGGGGAGCTGAAGGTGGCGGTCTACAAGGACTTCGCTCCCTACAGTTTCGAAGACGCCGGCACGCCCAGGGGCGTCGACGTCGAACTCGCCAGCGCCCTGGCCGACAAGCTCGGCGTGCGCCTGGCGTTGATCTGGGCGCCGCCCGGCGAGAAGCTCGACGACGACCTGCGCGACTACATCTGGCGCGCCAGCCAGTTGCACAACCAGCAATTGGCGGACCTGATGATGCGCGTGCCCTATGACCAGGACTACGCGCGCAAGCGCAATGACGTCGGCGAACTGGAAAACGAGCATGTGGTGATGTTCGGCCCGTACCAGACCGAGCAATGGCAGGTGGCCTATGACCGCCGGCGCCTGGACTCGGTGGCCAGCGTCGCGGTGTTTCAGGAGCACCCCATTGGCGTCGAAGTCGACAGCGTGCCGTCGTTCTACCTGACCTCGGTGTTCAACGGCATGCTCGCCGGCAAGACCCGCCACTACCCGGGCGTGCCCCAGGCGTTCGCGGCGATGCAGGCCGGCGAAGTCGATGCGGTGATGGCCATGCGCGGCGAGATCGACTGGCAGGTGCACGAAGCGGCCGACCCGCAAATCGCCCTGGCGGAAAACGCCTACCCGAACATGGGCAAGCAGCGCTGGGAGATCGGCATGGCCGTGCATGAAAGCAATCGGCAATTGGCCTACGCCGTGGAAGAGGCGCTGGAGGCGCTGATCCTCGATGGCTTGGTGCAAGCCATTTACGCTCGCTACGGCCTGCGTTATGCCGTGCCCGAGATGTACCAGCCATGAATTGGCGGGCAAGCTGGTTGCTGGCCTGCTGGTTGCCCCTGGCCGCGCACGCCGCCGCCCCGGCGGGCAAGGACCCGGTG